>NZ_JARGNH010000027.1 GCF_029213205.1 Pseudooceanicola sp. | reverse complement strand
GGAATTACTTCACTGCTGCCGGATATGTCGCAGGTTAAAGGCGGGACGCTTTAGGGCATCAACACCTGCTTGCGCTGAAACGCCCCCTGATCGCGGGTCAGGTCGTCATAGATCAATTCGACCTCGACGCTTTGCACCGAGCCGAGCGGGAAGCGGCGATAGATCAGCGCGTCGTCGCCGGTGATCGCATTCGGCTGCGCTGACTCCTCGTCGCAGACCGGCATCGGCCAATCCTGCAGCGGCGCGCCGTTCACCGCGAACCGCAACCCGGCCAGGCCGCAGCGCCAGGCCAGAATCTGGGTGACATAGACCAGGTCCTGGCCGTCGAATTCGCGGATCGCCACCCAATTGCCCTTGGTCAGGGTCATGATCTGCTTGATCTCTGCGGCGGTGGTGAACTTGCCGGTCGGGGTCTGCGGATCGGCCCGATAAGCTGGCTCATCCGTTGCCGCCTCGGCCACGCTGATGGCCCCCGAACCGCCGCCCGAGGCGGTGCTCAGCATCAGCGCGATGCTTATCAAAATCCAACTCAGCATAATATTGCCCTCCAAATCGATGCGAAATATGACAAAGTCCAGTCAGGCCGCCCTTGCGGGGCAGTCAAGCCGTCACCAACGCCCCATCTTTGAATCCTGGCCGCGCAAAGTCAGCCCCTTAATCACACGGAAATCCTATGGCGCAGCGAAAGCCACCTGCCGAAACCTTCAATATCGCCATCGTCGCGCAATCGGGTCGGTTGCAATACGAGGCGATCCTGTTCGCCGCCTCGCTGCGGGCGCGGGCGCCGGGGTTCAAGGGGCGGTTGTTGTTGCTGGAACCGCAGCCCGGGCCCAAGTGGGCGGGCTATCCGGCGATCCGCAACATCGAGGTGCGCTCGCTGCTCGAGAATGAATTCGGCGCGGAATTCCTGCCCTTTGAAAGCCGCCATTTCGGCCAGGATTATCCCTATGGCAACAAGATCGAAGGCCTGTCGGTGCTGCCCGAAGGCGAACCGTTTGTGTTCTTTGACACCGACACGCTGATCACCGGCGACCTGACCGAGGTGCCGTTTGATTTCGAGCGTCCCTCGGCCTCGCTGCGCCGCGAGGGCACCTGGCCAAAGATCGAGCTTTACGGCCCCGGCTATGGGGCAATCTGGAAATCGCTCTATGACAAGTTCGGGCTGGATTACGACAGCTCGCTCGATCTGTCGCAGCCCGACGAATACTGGAAACGCTATCTCTATTTCAACGCCGGGTATTTCTATTACAAATGCCCGCGCCAGTTCGGCGATCTGTTCCTGGAATATGCGCTGGCGATCCGCGATGACCCGCCGCGCGAATTGGTTTGTCAGCCGATGAATCCCTGGCTCGATCAGGTGGCGCTGCCGCTGGTGATCCACAAGCTGGGCGGGGGCCGTGATGCCCTGCCCGAGGGTCTGCTCGACGGCACCGTCAGCTGCCATTACCGGGTGCTTTCGATGCTTTATGCGCGCGAGCATGACCGGGTGGTCGAGGTGCTGGAAGAGGTGGCCAGCCCGAACCGGGTCAAGAAAACCCTCAAGAACTACGATCCGGTCAAGCGGCTGGTGTTCCAGGGCCGGGGCCAGAAGGTGCGCGATATGTTTGACCGCGACAACCTGCCCGCTCGCGAACAGGCGATCCGCAACCGGATCAAACGTGAAGGCTTCTGGATGCGCTGACCGGCGCCGAGTCGGGCCCGAATTCAACAGCCGGAACGGCAAGCGCCCGCCGGGGCCGTGGCGGGCGCAGGGGCCGGGACAGGCCCGGCCAGGTTCTGGAAAATTTACTTTTCCAGAAGCGTATACGAGGTCACCACCTCGCCGGTGACCTGGGCGCGGGCCAGCTTGCCCTTGTCATTGCGTTTGGCGCGGGCGCCGACGGCGGCCTTGATCACCCGGGCCAGCTGTTGATTGACCCCGGCGCGGCGCGGCGCCTTGTCATCGGTCAACGCACCGCCAGTGGCGGTTTCATAGAGCCTGCGGGCGCTGTCGGTGCTGGTCAGGCTGCGCAGCACGGTCAGCACGAAATGCTCGTCAAAGCCGCCATTGGCGTCGATCTCACGCGCCTTGGTCACCGCCGTGTCGATCAGCGTCCGTTTCGCCGTGATCCGTTCGGCCAGGTCGCCTTCCAGCGCTCTGGTCGCCAGCAGATAGGTTTCCACCGCCTTTTGCAGGAAATGAGTCATCTCCATGCCTTCGGTGCGGGCGGCCTTGCGGGCCGCCACCCGGACCGCGGTTTCCAGGAACTCGGCGGCGGCACCGCCGCCCTTCCTGGCCCCGGCATCCGGGCCCTTGACCGCGGCCGGTTTGATTTTGCCTTCGCGGGCAAGCATGTCTTTGGCCATCTGTATCTCTCCGGTCAGCTACATACATTCAGTGTATGTAAAATCACGCCATCCGTCAACATACTTGCAACCTATGCAGGTCAGTGCGCCAGAACCCCGGCCATATCGGCAAAACCTTTGATTTCTATCGGGTTCCCGGACGGGTCGCGAAAGAACATCGTCCATTGCTCGCCCGGCTCACCCTGAAACCGCACCTGCGGTTCCAGCACGAAGTCGACCGCCGCAGCGCGCAGCCGTTCGGCCAGCGCCTGCCATTCGTCCAGCGGCAGGACAAAGCCGAAATGCGGCATCGGCACCAGATGATCGCCGACCTTGCCGGTGGCTTCATTGGCAAAAGGCTGGCCCAGATGCAGCGACAATTGATGACCGAAGAGGCCGAAATCGACCCAGGTCTCGGTCGAACGCCCCTCCTCCCCGCCCAGAACCCGGCCATAGAAATCGCGGGCCGCGTCCAGATCGGTGACGTGAAAGGCAAAGTGGAAGGGACGAAGCGCCATGGCGTGGCTCCTGCTCGATTGTTGGCCTTGGCAAACTGGCGCGCGCTGCGACGATTGGCAAGCGGTCCAGCCGCGTCAGCGCCGTTGCCCGATGCCGCCGCATCGCTTAGGCATAGGCCCAGACCAAAAGGGGAAAGGACCCAAAGATGACTTACGGCTTTGACACCTTGCAGATTCACGCTGGCGCCCAGCCTGATCCGGCCACCGGCGCCCGGCAGACACCTATCTACCAGACCACCGGTTATGTGTTCCGCGACGCCGATCACGCCGCCGCGTTGTTCAACCTGCAAGAGGTCGGGTATATCTACTCCCGCCTGACCAACCCCACCGTTGCGGTGCTGGCCGAACGGGTGGCAACGCTGGAGGGCGGCCAGGGCGCAATCTGTTGTTCCTCGGGCCATGCGGCCCAGATCATGGCGCTGTTCCCGTTGATGGCACCGGGGCGCAACGTTGTCGCCTCGACCCGGCTTTACGGTGGCACCATCACCCAGTTCAGCCAGACCATCAAACGCTTCGGCTGGTCCGCGACCTTTGTCGATTTCGACGACCTGGATGCGGTGAAGGCGGCGATCAACGATGACACCCGCGCGGTGTTCTGCGAAACCATCGCCAATCCGGGCGGCTATATCACCGATCTCGACGCGATCTCGGCGATCACCGATGCGGCCGGCGTGCCGCTGATCGTCGACAACACCTCGGCCACCCCCTATCTCTGCCGCCCGATTGAACATGGCGCGACGCTGGTGGTGCATTCGGCCACCAAATACCTGACCGGCAATGGCACGGTGACCGGCGGCGTGGTGGTGGATTCGGGCAATTTCGACTGGTCCGCCAGCGACAAGTTCCCGTCGATGTCACAGCCGGAACCAGCCTACCACGGGCTGAAATTCCACGAAACCTTTGGCCCGCTGGCCTTCACCTTCCACGGCATCGCCATCGGCCTGCGCGACCTCGGCATGACGATGAACCCGCAGGGCGCACATTACACGCTGATGGGCATCGAAACCCTGAGCCTGCGGATGGAGCGGCATGTCGCCAATGCGATGAAGGTGGCGCAATGGCTGGAAGGCCATGACGCGGTCGCCGAGGTGACCTATGCCGGGCTGCCCTCTTCGCCCTATGCCGACCGGGTGCCGCGCATCTGCCCGAAAGGTGCCGGCGGCCTGTTCACCTTCCGCCTGAAGGCGGGCTATGATTCCTGTGTCAAACTGGTGAACGCGCTGGAGCTGTTCAGCCATGTCGCCAACCTCGGCGACACAAGGTCCCTGGTGATCCACTCGGCCTCGACCACCCACCGGCAATTGTCGCCCGCTCAGCTCGAGGCCGCAGGCGCCGGGCCAGATGTGGTGCGGGTGTCAATCGGCATCGAAGACCCTGCTGATCTGATCGCCGATCTGGAACAGGCCCTGGCCAGCGCCACCGCCTGATCGAAACGGCTAAATCCTGCCAACGGGACCCCGATCTTGGGGTCCCGTTCCTCCAAGGCGCAAAATACGCCCCATAGCGATCACATTTTGCCCCCCAACTTCACAGGCGTTTGCCTTTCCCTCGGCGGCGCGCTGCGATAAAGTCACCCAAACCTGAGCAACTGCCCATTTGGGGCGCTGAGCATAGCTGACTGGTCTGGATGAAACCAAATTTCGCTCTGTCCCTGTCCATGGACGGGATCGCCTTGCTGCACCGGGCGGATCCCGGTTGGCGGCTGGTCGGCGAAGTGGCGCCCGACAGCGCCGCCCTGACCGAAGAACTGGCGCTGCTCAGGGATGACGCCAGGCGGCTGGACCCCGGCCCATTGCTGTCCAAGATCGTCATCCCCAACGAACAGATCCGGTTCATGTCGATCGACACCGGTGCGGTGACCGAGCATCGTCGGATCGCCCTGATCGAGGCGGCGTTGAATGGCGCAACCCCCTATGAGCTGGACGAATTGTCCTATGCCTGGTCGGTGTCCGGCGACATCACCCTGATCGCGGCGGTGGCCAATGAAACCCTGGACGAGGCGGAATCCTTTGCCGCCAATCACGGTTTTGGCCCGGTGGCTTTCGTTGCCCGTCCAGATCGCAAGGATTTCATCGGCGAAGCCTTTTTTGGCGAATGCGCCGAGGCCCGTCGCCTGCTGCCGCCCGGCACCTCGGTCGAGCGTGACCTGCTGGCCATCCAAGTCATCGGCCCGGCGATTGTGCCCACACCGCCCGCACCGATCCTGCCGTTGGAGGTCCACCCGGCACCGCCCGCCGCGCCGCCTGCCGATTCGCTGGTACCGGCGCCAGAAGTCGTCTTTGGCAGCCGCCGGGCCGCGTCACCCAAACCGAAAGCCGAAGCCCCGGGGGCGGACCCGGTCCCAACCTTTGAGTCGCGCAGTGCCGCTTCTGACGACCCGGCCCCCGTCGCCCCGACGCGCAGCTCCCCGGCGGCACCGGCACCGGTGCCGACATTCGGGTCGCGCCGCGCCCGCGCAGAGGCCGCCCCATCATTGCCAGACGCGCCCAGCATTCGCGCGCCCCGGTCACAGGCACGCAACGAAACCGCCGCCTTCGACGCCGCCATGCCCGAGGTGCAGTTTCGCACACGGCTGGATCCGCCACCGCTCGCGCCGCCTGCCGAGCCGCTGTTTTCCAGCGCGCGCGCCCAGCGCGAGGGCGCCGCGCCGCCATTGGAGGGGGTCAGCCGCACCGAGCCACCCGTTTCAGCGCCCAAGCCGCTGCTGCCGGATGCCGGTGAGGATGCCCGCGACGACGACAGCGCAACCGGCGGCGAACGCGAAACCGCCGAAATTGACTCGACCGAAGCCGCATTCCAAGCCCCGGATATTGCCGAAGCCGCACCGGCCACACCCGATCCGGTGGTCGTCGATCCAACCCGGGCAGCGCCCAACGACACCACCCGGAGCCTGATCGAACGGCTGGCGGCACGGCGCCGCGCCACCAGCCCCGATCCGATCCCGGTCAAGAAGACCGGCGTTCTTGCCGGGCTGCGCGACAAGCTGCCCCGCCGCAGTGACAGCAGTGACAACGGTGCCAAGGCGCCGATCCCGACGCGGCTGATATCCGAAGCCACGGCCACGCAGAAGGCTGCGGCGGCCAGCCCGCGCCTCGACCGCAATGCCGAAGCGCAGCGGATGACGGTGTTTGGCGCCCGCGCCGCCCAGACCACGCCGCGCGGCGGTCTCGGGCTGGTGATGCTGGTGCTGTTCCTGGTCGGGTCCGGGGCCTGGGCGGCGCTGTTCCTCTCTGACGCCATGTCCGGGTTGCTGCGCCCCGAGGCAGCGCGTCTGGCCGAGGCCGATCCCGCGGCCGCAGAAAAAGACCCCGAGAGCACGGCTGATATTGAACTGGCCCGAACCCAAACCGCACCGGAGCAGCCGGCGCCGCGCGAACCGATCCGCCAGCGCAGCGTCGAGCCGGGACCGCGCAATCTGCCGCCGGTGATGGCCGAGCCGGACCCGGAAACCGAGGCGCGCTATGCCGCCACCGGCGTCTGGATGAGCGCCCCCTATGTGGCGCCCTCGCCGCTGCCGGAATCGCTGGACGATCTCTATGTCGCCTCGATCGACCCGGTGATTTCACCGCTTGATGCGGTCGCCCTGCCGATGCCCGATGCCGCGCGCACCGATGGGCGCCCTGACCGGGTCGCCAATCCGGCGCCGCCAGGTACCAGGTTTGATCTGGATGAACGCGGTTTGGTCCGGGCCAGCCCGGATGGCGCGCTCAGCCCCGACGGGGTGACGATCTATGCCGGGCAACCGGGGCGGGTGCCTCCGGCCCGCCCGGCCGAAACCCTGCAGGACAACCTGACCCAGGTGGTGGCGGCGCTGGCGCAGAAGCGCCCCAAACTGCGCCCCGGCGATCTGGTCGAGCGCAATGAGCGGCTGAACCTTGGCGGCTATTCGCGGGTCGAGCTGGCGGCGATCCGCCCGCGCCTGCGCCCGGCCCTGCCCGAGGCACGCCAGCGCGCCGTGGATGAGGCAGCGGCAGCGGCTGCGGCCAACGCGGCGCCCGCCGCCACCGACACCCCGGTTCCGGATGATGCCGCCGCGCCGTCTGATTTCGACAGCGGCACCGCGCTGGCCGTCGCCGCATCGCGCCGCCCCGCCGTCCGGCCCGGCAATATGGAGAGTATTGTCGCCGCCGCCGCCCAGGCCAGCATTCGTCCGGTGGTGGCGGTGGCCCCGGCGCAGAGCGTGCAGCCGGCAATCCCCTCGAAAGCCTCGGTCACCCGGCAGGCAACGGTGCGCGACGCCATCGATCTGAACAAGATCAACCTGATCGGGGTCTATGGCCAGCCCGCCAGCCGCCGCGCCCTGGTGCGGATGTCGGACGGGCGCTATCGCAAGGTGAAGGTCGGGGACAGCATCGACGGCGGCCGGATCTCGTCGATCGGCGACGGCGAATTGCGCTATACCAAGGGCGGCCGGAACCACGTTCTGCGAATGCCGAAAGGCTAATCACTGCCCGAGGCCAAAGGCCCTGCCCTGCCCTGCCCTGCCGCCCAATCCAAATATCCCTGCGGCCTTGCACGGCGAAGGGGGGTGTCTGCCCCCCCCCGAAGATAGTTGAAACCAGAAGAAGCTGGGGCGTGGCTGCAGCGGGCGCGATGGCCAATCTGCGGTTAATCGGTGGCGGACAATTCACCCTTGGCGATCTGTTCGGCCTCGATCGATTCGAACAGCGCCTTGAAATTGCCCTCGCCAAAGCCGTCATCGCCCTTGCGTTGGATGAACTCGAAAAAGATCGGGCCGATCACGGTTTTTGAAAAGATCTGCAACAGAATCCTTGTCTCACCGCCATCGACCACGCCTTCGCCGTCGATCAGGATACCGTGTTTCTTCATCTTCTCCAGCGGCTCTTGGTGGCCCGGCACCCGGTCCTGGCTGAGTGCATAATAGGTGTCGGGGGGGCCAGGCATGTAGTGGATGCCGTTTTCGGCAATCGCATCGGTGGCGGCATAGATATCCCTGGCGCCGACCGCGATATGCTGAATGCCCTGCCCGTTGTATTTCTTGAGGTAGGCAACGATCTGCCCGGCCTCGCCACGATCCTCGTTGATCGGGATGCGAATGCGGCCACAAGGCGAGGTCAGGGCGCGGGAAAACAGCCCGGAGAATTTGCCTTGAATGTCGAAAAACCGGATCTCGCGGAAATTGAACAGATCACCATAAAACCGGAACCAGGTGTCCATATTGCCCTTGTGGACATTGTGGGTCAGCTGATCGAGGTAGTAAAACCCAACCCCGGCGGGTTTGGAGTGTTCGAGCCAGGTGAACTCAGCATTATAGGGCGAGGTGTCGTAGTAATCCTCGATGAAGTAGATCAGCGAACCGCCAATGCCGATGATCGCCGGAACCTGCATCACCTTGCCGTCGCCGGTGTAGGGCGTCGCCCCCTTGGCCACCGCATGATCGAACGCCTGCCGGGCATCCACCACCCGCCAGCCCATCGACGGGGCGCAGGGGCCGTGTTCGGCGATGAACGCGGCGGCGTGGCTGCCCGGCTCGGCGTTGAGGATATAGGTGATGTCGCCCTGCTGCCAAAGCTCGACAGCCTTGGACTTGTGGCGGGCGACCTTCTGATAACCCATCTTGGCGAAGAGGCGGCGCAGCTCCTCAGGATCGGGATGGGCGAATTCAACAAATTCAAAGCCATCGGTGCCGGCGGGGTTCTCCGGGGTGATGGTGGATTGCGGCGCGTCGTGGGGAAAGGGGCCCATGGGAAACCTCGGCCTTCTGGATTGGGGAACGTGGTGTCAGGCTACACGCAAGCGGGCTGGTATTTTGCGCATTCTTAGGGCATTTATTGCCAAACTACGCGGGATATCGGCTTGTTTTAGCGAAATTGAGCGAGAAGCACGCATGCTGGATGAGACCGACAAGCGCCTGCTGGCGGCGCTGCAACAGAACGCCCAGGCGACGGCGCAAGATCTGGGCGCGCGGCTGAACCTCTCGGCCAGCCAGGCCGGGCGTCGGCGGCAAAAGCTGGAAGAGGCCGGGTTCATTCAGGGCTATCACGCAAGGCTTGACCCGGCGCGGCTGGGACTGGCGGTCCAGGCCTTTGTGCAAGTGCAATTGGGCTCCCATGGTCCGGCGCAAAGCCGTGACTTTGCCCGGATGGTGGCAACCCGGCCCGAAATCACCAGCGCCTGGACCCTGACCGGTGAATCCGACTATCTGCTGCGGGTCTATTGCGCCGATCTGCGGGCGCTGCATGTGCTGATCCACGAGGTGCTGCTGGCGCATCAGACGGTGACACGGGTGCAAAGCCAGATCGTGATGGACCAGTTCAAACAGGACGCGGCACTGCCGATGTGATGGGCAATTGTAATGGGCCGATGGAAGGGGCAGAGCGCTGGGCCAAAGGGCTTGGCCCCTCGGCGTCGGGCTTTTATGGTCGTGGGCACCAAAACAGGGGTAGGCAATGAAGATCGCGGTTATGGGCGCTGGGGCGCTTGGCGGGTATTTCGGCGGGCGGCTGGCCCAGGCCGGGCATGATGTCTGGCTGATCGCCCGCGGCGCACATCTGGCGGCGATACAAACCGGCGGCCTGCGCATCCTCAGCCCGCGCGGCGATGCCCATCTGCCCGACATCCACGCCACCGGCGACCCTGCTGAGGTCGGCCCGGTCGATGTGATCCTGTTCATGGTCAAGAACGGCGATGTCGAAACCGCCGCCGAGGCGATCAAGCCGATGATCCGCCCCGACACCTTGATCGTGACCTGCCAGAACGGCATCTCGGCCTGGGAGCGGCTGGGCGCGATCGTCGGTGCGCAGCATGTCGTGCCCGGCGTCGCCCGGATCCCCGGCGAGATTGTGGAGCCCGGCGTCATCCGCCACAGCGCCATGTTCGACCGGCTGATCTTTGGCGAAGCTGATGGCACGCGATCCGAACGATGCGCGGCACTTGCGACGGCGATGACCGAGGCAAAGACCACAGCCATTATTCCCGACAATATCCTGCATCAATTGTGGAGCAAGTTCGTTGGCCAGAGCACCCTGGCATCCTTGACCACCCTGACACAGCTCGACATCGGGCCGCTGCGCGACAACCCGGCATCACGCCAGTTGTTTTACGACGCCACCGTCGAAGCGTTTCAGGTTGGCAAGGCCGTCGTCCCCGACCTGCCCGAGGACACGGTCGCAGAGAACTGGATGTTCGTGGAAAACCTGCCGCATGACATGCATGCCTCGATGCTGGACGATCTCAGACGCGGCAAGCCGCTGGAGCACGAATTCCTCAGCGGCGATGTGGTGCGTTTCGGTCAGCGCCACGGGGTGGCGACGCCGATCCATTCGGTGCTCTATGCAGCGCTGAAACCGACCTCGGACCGGCTGAACGCATAATCCGCCAGAAACCCGCGCAGCCCGGCGTGTTCGCGGCGTTTGCCGCTGGCCGCACCAGATGAGCGTGCTAGGTTGGACACAACACCTACATCGGGACCGACATGGACGGATTTCTTTTCCAAGCCTCGATCTATCTGGCCGCCGCAGTGATCGCGGTGCCCATTGCGGCGCGGCTGGGGTTGGGGTCGGTCCTGGGCTATCTGGTTGCCGGTATCGTCGTCGGCCCGGTGTTGGGCCTGGTCGGCGGCGAAACCGCGGATTTGCAGCATTTTGCCGAATTCGGCGTGGTGATGATGCTGTTCCTGATCGGGCTGGAACTGGAGCCGCGCACGCTTTGGGATATGCGGCACCGGCTGATCGGCCTCGGCGGCATGCAGGTGGTGCTGACCACCCTTGCGATCATGGTGGCGGCGCTGGCGCTGGGCCAGCCCTGGACCTATGCGCTGGCCATCGGGCTGATCTTTTCGCTCTCCTCCACCGCCATCGTGCTGCAGACCCTCAGCGAAAAGGGCCTGATCCAAACCCAGGGCGGACGCTCGGCGTTTTCGGTGCTGCTGACCCAGGATATCGCGGTGATCCCGATCCTGGCGCTGCTGCCGTTGCTAACGGTCGGGGCGGTCTCATTCGCCATCCAGCCCGATGGCTCGATCGGTCCGGTGCCGACATCCCCCGATCATGGCAACATGTCGATTGTCGAAGGCCTGCCCGGCTGGGGTGTCACCCTGGTGACCTTGGGTGCCGTCGCGGTGGTGATCCTGGCCGGGGTCTATCTGGCCCGACCGGTGTTCCGCTTCATCCACGCCGCGCGCCTGCGCGAGATGTATACGGCGCTGGCGCTGCTGATCGTGGTCGGCATCGCGTTTCTGATGATGCTGGTCGGCCTGTCACCGGCGCTTGGCACGTTCCTCGCCGGGGTGGTTCTGGCCAACAGCGAATTCCGTCACGAGCTGGAATCCGACATCGAACCGTTCAAGGGCCTGCTGCTTGGCCTGTTCTTCATCACCGTCGGCGCCGGGATCGATTTCGGGGTGCTGCTGCGCGCGCCCGGGGTAATCCTCGGCATGGCGGTGGCGGTGATGCTGCTCAAGGGCATCATCCTCTATGGGCTGGGCCGGGTGTTCCACCTGCGCGGGCGCAACCTGTTCCTGTTTACCCTGGCGCTGGCCCAGGCCGGTGAATTCGGTTTTGTCCTGGTGTCGTTTTCGCGCCAGACCGGGGTGCTGCCGGATGCGCTCAGCGAATTGGTGCTGCTGGCAATTGCAATCACCATGCTGCTGACGCCGCTGGGCTTTATCCTCTACGACAAGATCTCGCGGCGGATGACCGAGGCCGGGGTGCTGCCGGAACCCGATGAAATCGACCAGGACGGGCCGGTGATCATCGCCGGGATCGGACGCTTTGGCCAGGTGGTGAACCGGTTGGTGGTGTCCAGCGGTTTCAAGACGGTGATCCTCGACCACGACCCCGAAACCGTGGAGATGATGCGCCGCTTTGGCTTCAAGGGCTATTTCGGCGATCCGACCCGGCCCGATATCCTGCGCGCCGCCGGGCTGGAAAAGGCCCGGGTTCTGGTGGTCGCCCTCGACGATGCCGAGGCCGCGACCCGGCTGGTCACCTATGCCCGCAAGGAGCGCCCCGATCTGCATATCGTCGCCCGCGCCCGCGATCGCACCCATGTCTATCGCCTCTATCGCGCCGGCGCCGATGACATCGTGCGCGAGATGTTCGACAGCTCGCTGCGCGCCGGGCGCTATGTGCTGGAAAACATCGGCCTCACCGATTACGAGGCCGCCGAGGCCGAGACCACCTTCTATCACCATGACCGGCAAACGATGCGCGAATTGGCCGAACTCTGGGACCCCGATATTCCAATCTCCAGGAACCACGAATATATCACCCGCGCCAAGGAACTTGATAAAGAGCTGGAATCGGCGCTGATGGCGCAGCTTCTGGCCGGCGACGAAGACGTCGCCTGACCGCCACCCGGTGCAATTGACGGTTGATTAACCTCACGAGTTCACATTATGTTCCATGGACAGAACCCGCGCCGGGACGCTATATATTGAATATGTCGAGCAACCCATCCCAAGACCTGCGTAAATTCCTGGACGGTGCCCGGTTTGGCTGCGTCATGGCCGACCCGCCCTGGCGATTCACCAACCGCACCGGCAAGGTCGCGCCGGAACACAAACGCCTGTCGCGCTATCCGACAATGAATCTCGACGACATCTGCGCCCTGCCGGTCGCCGAGCATCTTGAGGAGCGCGCGCATTGCTACATGTGGGTGCCCAACGCGCTGCTGCCGGATGGGCTCAAGGTGCTGGACGCCTGGGGTTTCACCTATAAATCCAACATCATCTGGCACAAGATCCGCAAGGATGGCGGCAGTGACGGGCGCGGTGTCGGCTTTTACTTCCGCAACGTGACCGAGATCCTGCTGTTCGGGACCCGCGGCAAGAACGCCCGCACCATGCCGCCCGGTCGCAGCCAGGTGAACATGATGCAGACCCGCAAACGCGAACATTCGCGCAAACCGGACGAGCAATACAAGCTGATCGAAGACTGCTCCTGGGGTCCCTATCTGGAACTGTTCGGCCGTGGCCAGCGCGACAATTGGACGGTCTGGGGCAATCAGGCCGATGCCGATTACAAACCAACCTGGAAGACCTACGCCTATAATTCCGGCGTCGCCGCCGAATAGCCCTCCCTCTCGCTTGCCTCCCCCGGTTCCTCTGGTCGAAAATATCCTGGGGTGAATGGCCTGCGCAGCAGGCCAGAGGGGCAACGCCCCTGAAACTCAGCCAGAGCAACAGGCCGCGCCAGCGGACTTCCGCAAGGTCGCGCCTCAGATCAGCCGCGCCGGGCCCTGCTCTTGTGTCGGCGCATCCGACAGGATCGCCATCGGCAAGCCGATCAACAGCAATGGGCAGGGATTGCCGACACCACGCGCCACCCGGTCTTCCAGCTTCGCCCAATGGGTGGTGGAGGGGCCGAACTTGTCCTGCACAAAGGCCGTGGCAAAGGCCTCGTGAAACGCCACCCCCCGCGCCACCTGCCCGGCCACCCGGTCCTTCTGGCGCTGGGTCCGGTCGCCGATGCCCAGACGCTCAAGATCACCCTCCGAATGCAGATCATTGGCCCGCAGCCAATCGGTGATCCGCCCGCGAAACCCCTCCTGCATCGAGGCACCACGGGTCACGATCAACCCAACCGAAATCGCCGAAAGTGCGTGTAATCGCTGGAAATTCTCCAGATCCCGGTCAAAGAACGGATCCTTGTTGTTCCACTCGACCTCAAGCGCCAGCGCACCCTTGCCGGTGAAACGCACATGATCCACCTCATGGCTGATGCCGTCCCGTTCGACTCCATCGACAATGGTCTGGACATGAAAATTGTGCTTGCGCCAGCGCGCCGCATCCAGTGCCCGACGCAGACGCTGGGTCTGCCCGCTTTCGCCGCCACCACCGCCAATCAGCTCGGCCATGGAAATCCGGAACGCGCTGAGGGCGGTCACGATCTCGGCCAATTCATCGGGAAAATCAAAGCTCAGAATCGCGTCCGAATGGTTGCGGGTCAGAACGTCAAACCCTTGATCCCGCAACCTGTTCAGCATTCTCTCACTCCTGCGGGATCACCCTCAGCGACAATTCCATCAGCTGCTCTGCCGTGGGCTCGCTCGGCGCCCCCATCATCAGGTCTTCGGCGCGCTGGTTCATCGGGAACAGCATCACGTCACGCAGGTTGTCGGCCTCGGCCAGCAGCATCACGATCCGGTCGACCCCGGCGGCACAGCCTCCATGCGGCGGCGCGCCGTATTGGAAGGCGTTGACCATGCCACCAAAGCGCTTTTCGACCTCGTCGCGGCCATAGCCGGCGATTTCGAAGGCCTTGAACATGATCTCGGGCTTGTGGTTGCGGATCGCGCCGGAGACCAGCTCATAGCCGTTGCAGGCCAGGTCATATTGATAGCCACGCACCGCCAGCGGATCGCCCTGCAGCGCCTCCAGCCCGCCCTGGGGCATCGAGAACGGGTTGTGTTCGAAATCGATCCGGCCGGTTTCCTCGTCCCTTTCGTAGATCGGGAAATCGACGATCCAGGCAAAGGCAAAGCGGTTCTTGTCGGTCAGGCCGAGCTCTTCGCCGATGACATTGCGCGCCCGCCCTGCCACCGGTTCGAATTGCTTCGGCTTGCCACCCAGGAAGAACGCCGCGTCGCCGACAGCCAGGCCGAGTTGCTGGCGGATCGCTTCGGTGCGTTCCGGGCCGATGTTCTTGGCGAGTGGGCCTGCGGCTTCGAGGTCGCCCAAATACATCTCGGCCAATTCTCGAGCTTTTATCTTGTCGAGCGGATCACCTGCTTTGATTAGCTGGACTATCTGCGCTTCGAAGTTTCTGAAATACTCGGATTCGGCATTGAACCTTTCAAAGTCGGTGTCGCCGCTCTCGATCTTCGCCATCACGTCTTCGTAGACGGGAGAGCGGTCGCGCTTCCGCCAGAAGATATAGCCCATCCCCGGCAGCCCTTCCTTCTGCGCGAAGGCGTTCATCCGGTCACAGAACTTGCGCGACCCGCCGGTCGGCGCGGGAATGGCGCGGATTTCGGTGCCCTCCTGCTCCAACAGCTTGGCAAAAATGGCAAAGCCGGATCCGGCGAAATGCTCAGAGACCACCTGCATCTCGATCGGGTTGCGCAGATCCGGCTTGTCCGAGCCGTATTTCAGCGCCGCGTCAGCATAGGAAATCTGCGGCCAGTCTTTGTCGACCGTCTTGCCGCCGCCGAATTCCTCGAAAATTCCGCCGATCACCGGCTGGATCGTGTCGAACACGTCCTGCTGGGTGACAAAGCTCATCTCAAGGTCAAGCTGGTAGAAATCGGTGGGCGAGCGGTCGGCGCGCGGGTCTTCGTCGCGGAAACAGGGCGCGATCTGGAAATATTTGTCAAAGCCCGACACCATCAGCAATTGCTTGAACTGCTGCGGCGCCTGCGGCAGCGCATAGAACTTGCCCGGATGCAGCCGCGATGGCACCAGGAAATCGCGCGCGCCTTCGGGGCTTGAGGCGGTGATGATCGGCGTTTGGTATTCGCGAAAGCCCTGGTCCCACATGCGTTTGCGCATCGAGGCCACCACGTCCGACCGCAGCGCCATATTGCCCTGCATCACCTCGCGCCGCAGGTCGAGATAGCGATAGCGCAGCCGGGTTTCCTCGGGATATTCCTGATCACCGAACACCATCAGCGGCAATTCCTTGGCCGCGCCCAGCACTTCGAGGTCACGCACAAAGACTTCGATCTCGCCGGTCGGGATTTTCGAATTCACCAGGCTTTCGGCGCGCGCCTTCACCTCGCCGTCGATGCGGATGCACCATTCCGAGCGGGCCTTTTCAACCTCGGCAAACACCGGGCTGTCCGGGTCGCACAGCACCTGGGTCATGCCGTAATGGTCACGCAGGTCGATGAACAACACCCCGCCATGGTCGCGCACCCGGTGCACCCAGCCGGAAAGGCGCACGGTTTCACCAACGTTCTTGGCGGTCAGATCGGCGCAGGTGTGGCTGCGAAATGCGTGCATGATGTGCCTTTGGGGTCTGGTGTCTGGTGAGCGCCGATACACCGCGCCAAGGCGGCAAAGTCAAGTCGGCAGGCCGATTTGCGGGCGCTTGGGGCTTGACCTGCGGCGAAACCGGGGCAGGATTTCCCCGAACTGATGATTAAATTGATAACCTTGGAGGCGCGCCTGTGTGGGACAAGCTGCTTTTTGATTTCCTCAACCAGATCGTCCGACGCGGACGGCTGACCCTGGTGTTGCATGACGGGCGGGCGCGGGCCTTTGGCGATGGTCAGGGCGCGGGTTCGGTCAAGGTGACGGTGAAAGACGCCGATCTGGCGCGCAAGGTCGTGCTCGGCCCGGATATGGCGGTGGGCGAGGCCTATATGGATGGCCGGTTGGAGATCGAAAACGACGACCTGCACGGCTTCTTTGCGCTGATACTCAGCAATATGTCGCAGACCAGAAACGCGTGGTGGCAGGCGCCGCTGGCGCTGTCGCAACGGGCGATGCGGCGGGTGGCCCAGGCCAATCCGATCGGCAAGGCCCAGCGCAATATCGCCCACCACTATGACCTGTCCGGGGAGCTTTATGATCTATTCCTGGATGAAGACCGGCAATATTCCTGCGCCTATTTCGAACATCCTGACATGACGTTGGACGCGGCCCAGGCCGCCAAGAAGCGCCACATTGCCAACAAGCTGCTGATCGAGCCGGGGATGCGGGTGCTGGACATCGGCTGTGGCTGGGGCGGCATGGCGTTGACCCTGGCGCGCGAACACGGGGCCGAGGTGGTGGGTGTCACCCTGTCCAAGGAGCAGCATGCCGTCGCCACCAGCCGCGCCGAGGCGGCCGGGCTGGCCGACAAGGTCGATTTCCGTCTCTGCGATTACCGCAATGTCACCGAAAGCTTTGACCGGATCGTGTCGGTGGGCATGTTCGAACATGTCGGGGTGCCGCATTACCGGGAATATTTCGATACGGTCGAGCGGCTGTTGACCCCGGACGGCATCGCCCTGATCCACACCATTGGCCGCGAGAAACCGCCGGGGGTCACCAGCCCGTTCATCCAGAAATACATCTTTCCCGGCGGCTATGTCCCGGCGATGTCGGAAATGTCGGCGGCCATCGAACGCACCGGGCTCTGGAAAACCGATATCGAGGTCTGGCGGCTGCATTATGCCACCACCCTGCGCCATTGGTTTGACCGCTTCAGCGCCCGCATCGACGAGGCGCGGGCGATTTATGACGACAGGTTCTGCCGGATGTGGCGGTATTATCTGGCGGCGGCCGAGATGACCTTTCGCCACGACGGACAGGTGGTCTATCAGGTGCAGCTGGCCCGGCGTCAGGATGCGGTGCCGTTGACGCGGGATTACATGGCCGAATAGCCGCGCGCCCACTATCCGCTCTTGCGCCCGGGTGACCCACAAGTATAACCCGCTCAATTTGCGCGCGCGGGGGACTTATGCCGAAAAGAACCGATATCTCTTCGATCATGATCATCGGCGCCGGGCCCATTGTCATTGGGCAGGCCTGCGAGTTCGATTACTCTGGCGCCCAGGCCTGCAAGGCCCTGCGCGAAGAGGGCTATCGCGTCATCCTGGTCAATTCCAACCCGGCCACGATCATGACCGACCCGAACATGGCCGACGCCACCTATATCGAGCCGATCACCCCCGAAATGGTCGCCAAGATCATCGAGAAAGAGCGCCCCGATGCCCTGCTGCCGACCATGGGCGGGCAAACCGGGCTGAACACCAGCCTGGCGCTGGCCGATATGGGCGTGCTCGACAAGTTCAACGTCGAGCTGATCGGCGCCAACCGGCAGGCCATCGAAATGGCCGAGGATCGCAAACTGTTCCGCGAGGCGATGGACCGGATCGGCCTGGAAAACCCCAAGGCGACCATCGTAACCGCGCCGAAGAACGACGATGGCAAGTTCGACATCAAGGCCGGGCTGGCGATTGCGATGGAGGCGATCGAATATGTCGGCCTGCCCGCGATCATCCGCCCTGCCTTTACCCTCGGCGGCACCGGCGGTGGCGTCGCCTATAACCGTGACGATTACGAATATTTCTGCCGCTCCGGCATGGAAGCCTCGCCAATGGCGCAGATCCTGGTCGATGAATCCCTGCTCGGCTGGAAAGAATTCGAGATGGAGGTGGTCCGCGACAAGGCGGATAACGCCATCATCGTCTGCGCCATCGAAAACGTCGATCCGATGGGGGTGCACACCGGTGACAGCATCACCGTCGCCCCTGCCCTGACCCTGACCGACAAGGAATACCAGATCATGCGCAACGGCTCGATTGCCGTGCTGCGCGAGATCGGCGTCGAAACCGGCGGCTCCAATGTGCAATGGGCGATCAACCCCGCCGACGGGCGCATGGTGGTGATCGAGATGAATCCACGGGTCAGCCGCTCCTCGGCGCTGGCGTCCAAGGCCACCGGTTTCCCGATTGCCAAGATCGCAGCCAAACTGGCGGTCGGCTATACGCTGGACGAGCTCGACAATGACATCACCAAGGTGACGCCCGCCAGCTTCGAGCCGACCATCGACTATGTCGTCACCAAGATCCCGCGCTTTGCCTTTGAAAAATTCCCCGGCGCCAAGCCGGAATTGACCACCGCGATGAAATCGGTTGGCGAGGCGATGGCGATTGGCCGCACCTTCCATGAATCGATGCAAAAGGCGCTGGCCTCGATGGAAACCGGGCTGACCGGGTTCGACGAGATCGCAATCGAAGGTGCGCCCGACAAGGCCGCCGTGATCAAGGCACTGGCCCGCCCGACCCCGGACCGGATCCGGGTGATTGCCCAGGCGATGCGCCACGGGCTCGACGATATCGAAATCGCCGCCGCCACCGCCTATGACCCCTGGTACCTCGCCCGTATCCGCGAAATCATCGAGACCGAGGAGGTGGTGCGCGCCCAGGGTCTGCCGGTCACCGAGGACGGGTTGCGTCGGCTCAAGATGATGGGCTTTTCCGACGCCCGTCTGGCCATGCTGACCGGCCGCGACGAAGATAATGTGCGCCGCGCCCGGATGAACCTGGGCGTGAATGCGGTGTTCAAACGCATCGACACCTGCGCCGCCGAATTCGAAGCGCAAACCCCCTATATGTATTCCACCTACGAAGTCCCGGTGATGGGCGAGGTCGAATGCGAGGCGCGCCCGAGTGACAAGAAGAAAGTGGTGATCCTGGGCGGCGGACCGAACCGGATCGGCCAGGGGATCGAGTTCGACTATTGCTGCTGTCACGCCTGTTTCGCGCTGACCGACGCCGGTTACGAGACCATCATGGTCAACTGCAACCCGGAAACCGTCAGCACCGATTACGACACCTCCGACCGGCTCTATTTCGAGCCGCTCACCTTTGAACATGTGATGGAGATCCTGCGGGTCGAGCTGACAAATGGCACCCTGCATGGGGTGATCGTGCAATTCGGCGGCCAGACCCCGCTGAAACTGGCCAATGCGCTGGAACAGGCCGGGATCCCGATCCTGGGCACCACGCCCGACGCCATCGATCTGGCCGAGGATCGCGAGCGGTTCCAGGAACTGGTCAACCGTCTGGGGCTGAAACAGCCGCATAACGGCATTGCCCATTCCGACGAAGAGGCACTGGCGATTGCCGACGACATCGGCTTTCCGCTGGTGATCCGCCCCTCCTATGTCCTGGGCGGCCGGGCCATGGAAATCGTGCGTGATATGGACAATCTGCGCCGCTATATTCGCGACGCCGTGGTGGTGTCAGGCGACAGCCCGGTGCTGCTCGACAGTTATCTGTCCGGCGCGATCGAGGTCGATGTCGATGCGATCTGCGACGGCACCCTGGTTCATGTCGCGGGCATCATGCAGCATATCGAAGAGGCCGGCGTGCATTCCGGTGACAGCGCCTGTTCACTGCCGCCCTATTCGCTGTCGCCGGAAATCGTGGCCGAGCTGGAAACCCAGACCCGCGCCCTGGCTCTGGAGCTGGGCGTTGTCGGGTTGATGAATGTGCAATTCGCGGTCAAGGCCAATGAACAGGGCGAGAACGAGATCTTTCTGATCGAGGTCAACCCCCGCGCCTCGCGCACCGTGCCCTTTGTCGCCAAGGCCGTGAAATCACCGATCGCTTCGATCGCCGCCCGGGTGATGGCCGGGGAGACCCTGGATGGCTTCGACCTGGTCGATCCGCGCATCGAAGGCTTCGCAGTGAAAGAGGCGGTGCTGCCCTTTGCCCGCTTCCCTGGCGTTGACACCATCCTCGGCCCGGAAATGCGCTCCACCGGCGAAGTGATGGGATCGGACCGCAGCTTTGCCCGCGCCTTTCTCAAGGCGCAGCTCGGCGCCGGAACCGACCTGCCGACCGAAGGCCGGGTGTTCATCTCGATCAAGGATTTCGACAAGACCACCGCCACCCTGCAGGCGGCGCAGAGCCTGGTCAGCCTCGGCTTTACCATCGTCGCCACCCGCGGCACCTCGGAATGGCTGCAAGCGGCGGGCATCGCCTGCGAAATCGTCAACAAGGTCTATGAGGGCCGCCCGAACATCGTCGATCAGCTGAAAGACGGGCAAGTGTCACTGGTTTTCAACACAACCGAGGGCACCCAGTCGGTTGAGGACAGCCGCGAGATTCGCTCGGTCGCTTTGTATGACAAGATCCCCTATTATACGACGGCAGCGGGCGCACAGGCCGCCGTTCAGGCGATTGTCGCTCGGCAAGACGGTGAACTCGACGTGCGCGCCCTGCAGGACATATAAACAGAACCCAGAGGGTCACCGATGAGCCGCCACCTGTTGTTTCGCGCCGCGGCGCTGATTTCCATGCTGGCCCTGGCCGCCTGCAGCGTGCCACTGGTGCCGCTGATCTAAACTTCCCCCGATTATGGAAATGCCGAGGCCCGGCCCGCACTGGACAGCGGCGCCGATCCCGGCGTAATTGCCGCATGGCCAAGCTCTATTTCCACTATTCCACCATGAACGCCGGCAAATCGACGATCCTGCTGCAGGCGGCGCATAATTACGCCGAGCGCGGCATGCAGACCTATCTGCTGACCGCCCGGCTCGATCATCGCGCCGGCCAGGGGCGGATCGCCTCGCGCATCGGCATTGGCGCGGCCGCCGACACCTTTGCCCCCGATGACGATCTCTTTGCCCGGCTGCGCGACCGGCAGGCGGATGCGCCCATCGCCTGCGTCTTTGTCGATGAGGCACAATTCCTGACCCGTGATCAGGTCTGGCAATTGGCCCGCGCCGTCGATGACCTGCAGCTGCCGGTGATGTGCTACGGGCTGCGGGTGGATTTCCTCGGACAGCTGTTCGAAGGCTCTGCCACCCTGCTGGCGCTGGCCGATGAAATGCGCGAGGTGCGCACCATCTGCCATTGCGGCAAAAAGGCCAGCATGGTGGTGCGGCGCGGCGCCGACGGGCGCGCCCTGACCAGCGGCGCCCAGGTGCAGATCGGCGGCAATGAAACCTATGTCGCTCTTTGCCGCCAGCACTGGCGCGAAGAAACCGGCGATCAACTCAACTGAACGGACCCGCCATTCGACCGTCCCCCGGCTTCCTCTGGTTCAAAATATCCTCGGGGGGGCGCCGCAGGCGGCGGGGGGCAGACAGCCCCCCTCAATCGGCCGCAACCCTGCCCGCCGAACCCAACAGGCGCCGCCGCATTCATCCGCCGGCATTCACCTGCCGCCTAATTCACCAGGTTCGGCGGCACCTCCCCGGCCAACGCCACGCGCAGATTCTCCACCGCCAGCAGCCCCATCGCCTCGCGCACTTCCAGCGCCGCAGTGCCCAGATGCGGCAGCAGGGTGACGTTCTCCATCGCCCGCAGGGGCGCCGGCACCTCCGGCTCGTTCTCATAGACGTCAAGCCCGGCGCCAGCGATTTGCCCCTCCGCCAGGGCCGTGATCAGCGCCGCCTCGTCCACCACATCGCCGCGCGCCACATTGACGAACACCGCCCCCGGCTTCATCGCCTGAAAGAACGCCGCGCCCAGCAGATGCCGGGTGTCCGCCCCCCCGGGCACCGCGGTGACGACGATATCGGCCTGCAACGCCAAGTCCTCCAGTGTCACCTGCCGGGCCGGGACATCAGAGGCCTTGACCGAGCGATTGGCGTAGATCACCTTCATTCCAAAGCCGTGGTGACACCGTCGCGCCACCGCCTGGCCGATCCGGCCCATGCCGATGATGCCGACGGTCTTGCCGCTGACATGCAGCCCCAGCATCTGGGTCGGATGCCAGCCCTCCCATTTGCCCGCCCGCAACATCCGCTCGCCCTCACCGGCGCGGCGCGCGGTCATCAGGATCAGCGTCATCGCGATATCGGCGGTGGCATCGGTAACCGCGCCGGGGGTGTTGGTGACGGCGATCCCGGCGGCGCGGGCGGCAGCCACGTCGATATGATTATAGCCGACGCCGAAATTGGCAATGATCCGGCAGCGCGGCCTGTCGAATTCCGAAAACGCCTGGGCGTCGAACAGGTCGCCCAGGGTCGCCAGCACCCCGTCATGCAGCACCAGCGCCGCCCGCAATTGCGAGCGTTTCATCGGCGCGTTGCCGTCACGCACCTCGATATCGAAATGCTTTTCCGCCTCGGCCAGCACCTTGTCGGGCAGCGGGCGGGTGATCAGAACCCGGGTCACTGCAGCCGCGCGCCCGACGGCACCGCGTCGTCCGGCGAAATCAGCACAATCTCCCCTGCCGCATCGGCCAGCCCCAGCACCAGCACCTCAGAGCGGAACGGCCCGATCTGGCGCGGCGGGAAATTCACCACCGCCAGCAGGGTTTTGCCGATCAGCGTCTCGGGCATGTAATGGGTGGTGATCTGGGCCGAGGATTTACGCTCACCGATCTCGGGTCCGAAATCGAGCCAGAGCTTGATCGCCGGTTTGCGCGCCTCGGGAAAGGCTTCGGCCCGTGTCACCCGCCCGGCACGGATGTCGACCTTGAGGAAATCGTCAAAGGAGATCTCAGCCATCGGCCAGGTCCCGGGATCGGGCAACCGCCGCCGCCACCGCGCGCGGCAGCAGCGCCGGAAAGCCGGTTTCGGCATCCATCAGCACCTCGAGCGCGGCCTGAGTTGTGCCGCCGGGGCTGGTCACGTTGATGCGCAGCTGGCCCGGATCCTCCTCCGCCTGCATCGCCAGCGCGCCAGCGCCCGCGACCGTCGCCTTGGCCAGAGCCATCGCCAGATCGGTGGGCAGCCCCTGGGCCACCCCCGCCGCCGCCAGGGTTTCGATCAGGTGAAAGACATAGGCGGGTCCAGAGCCGGAAACCCCGGTCACCGCGTCGATCTGCGCCTCATCCGTCAGCCGCACCACCTGCCCGACCGCCGACAACAGCGCCTCGGCCAGGTCCAGATGCGCGGCGGTGACGGCGGCATTGCCAATCATCGCAGTGATGCCCTGGCCAATCGCGGCCGGGGTGTTGGGCATCGCCCGGATCACCGGGCTGGCGGCGCCAAATTCGGTCTGGAACCGGGCGATCGGGGTGCCTGCGGCGATGGAGACGAACAGCGTCTCTCCGCCGCCCATGGCGCGCAGGGCTGGCAGCGCGTCGCCCATCATCTGCGGCTTCACCGCGACCAGGGCGATGGCTGGATGGGCGGTCAGCGGGCCATTGATCGCCACGCCGGTGGACTTCAGCCAATCCGAAGGCTGCGGGTCGATCACATGGACGGCGGCCGTCGGCATGCCGCGATCCAGCCATCCGGCCAGCATCGCGCCGCCCATCTTGCCGCAGCCCAGAAGCACCAGGCCGCGGCGGGAAATCTCTTGAAACGCCATAGTTCCCCCTGCCGCGCTGCATCGGGGGCAGGTTTACGCGCGCCCGTAGGCCTCTGCAATGGCCACCTGCAATGCATCGGCCGGAGTCCGGTCGCCCCAGGCCAGCAGCTGGAAGGCCGGATAGTAGCGTTCGGCGCTCAGCACGGCTGCCTTGATCAGCGTGTCGATCTGCTCGGGCGACGCCATCTGACCACCGGCCAGCACCAGCCCATAGCGATAGACCATCAGCTTTTGCTCGTCCCACCAGGTGAAACTGCCCGCCCAGCACTGATCGTTGACCCGGTTCAGCAGGTCATAGATCAGCGGCATCTTTTCCTCGGGCGGCTCCATTTCAAAGGTGCAGACCATGCGCAGGGTCTCGTCGTAGCCGGACCAGGCCAGGGTGATGGAATAGGTTCGCCACTGGCCTTCGACCGCCATCGCGATCTGATCATCGCCGATCCGATCGAAATCCCAATCGTGATGTTCGGCCAGGGTTTCGACGATGTCGATGGGATGCAGGTCTTCCTGGATAAATTGTTCGGATACTGCCATGGCGCCGCCTCGTTTTTTGCGTAGCAACTGGGGGCTCAGCTCCCCCCAGAGCTAGGTGCCTTATCCAGAAGCTGGGGCGAGCCCCCTGCTTCTTACCAAATATGGTGGGGCCTGTTCTTGGCTCTGTAAAGCAATTTGTTGGGGATAACCGCAATAACTTGTGGGTATCCAAATATTGGCCACATCAGACCGCATCACCACGGCAGGCAACAGGTCTGGGCGGTCGCCAGGTCATAGCTGGTGGAACCGGCTGCGGTGCCTGTGACTGCCACGCGCGGACCGATTGAGGACGAGGCTTGCCCGGTCAACCGGCTTGAAAGGGGATGGATCAGGGGCGCCGCCTTTGACGTCTATTGCCGGGAGCCGTCTCTGAGACCCCTCCGTACCGACGTCTGCCGAACGCCCGCGCCACGCCACATATCGGCAATATCACGCAAGAGAACTATCGCCCCTGCCACCGTAACGCTATCGAAGAGGCTGTGGCCCGGCTCAACGACGCAAGCCACGTCCTGGCTGACGAGAAACCCGAAGAGGTCGCGACACCAATTGTCGCGTGGATCCGCACTCTACCAGATGCCCTGACTTCAAACGAAGGTGTTGCTTGATGATGAAACTCCACTGGTCCCCCCGATCGCCCTTTGTCCGCAAGGTGATGATCGTCGCTCATGAAACCGGACTTCAGGACGAAATTGAATGTGTCCGGTCTCCTGTCGGGCTGAGCCGCACCCCCGACCCGGCGATCATCGTGGATAATCCGCTTTGCAAGATTCCGACGCTCGTGACCGAGGATGGGCTGGCGCTGTTCGACAGCCGGGTGATCTGCGAATACCTCGACCTGCGGACCGGCACCGGCCTTTTCCCGTCGGAACTGGCACCACGCATGGCCCAGATCCGCTGGCAGGCCCTTGCTGACGGGATGACCGACATCCTGCTGATCTGGCGGACCGAACTGACGCGCGAGACCGGCCCCTGGCAGGCGGTGGTCGATGTCTGGTCTGAAAAGGTCCGCGCATCAATGCAGAAGCTCGAGGACGAAGCCGGGGCACTGGCTTCCACCCCCTTCGGGATCGGCCAAATCACCGTCATATGTGCGCTTGGGCAACTGGATTTGCGGTGGCCTGAAAGTGACTGGCGTCGCCATTTCCCGATGCTTGCCGAGGCCGAGGCCAACTGGAAGACTCGTCCTTCGGTCGCGGCCTACCCCGTCAGCGATGGCGGAGAAGCCAACCCAGGCGATCTGACCAAGGGGCATCTCAGGTTCTGACTGAGATGCCAAAAGAACCGGCAGTGATCGGGATGAAAACGCGAAACGCGACGGTCATGGCACGCCCAAAAAGCAACGTCTCGCGCGGGATCCTGCCTGCGAACCTGTCTCGCCGCCCGATCGCCTGACGGTCCGCAAAGCCGCCGGTGACGCAGAGAGAGACCGCGCCATGGGCCAGGCCATGGGCCAGATCGTCGGTCTGGCCCAGCGTTTCACCGGGATTGCCGCGCGCCTCAGCGCGACACAGATGTTGGGATGGTGCGACCAGCCTCGGTCGGCGTCGCTGACGCCGGGCTTATCGCCTCGGGCTTCAGCTGTCGCGCGCCCAGCAGGCGTTGAGATGCGGCCAGAACACCTGGCCAAAGGCGCTGTCATCGGGATCGAGCAGGCCGCCGGAAATCGAGTAGTGATCGCGCCCCGGAATCGCGGCCAGCGCCGCGGCGTTGCCAGCCCCACTCCAGGCCGCCTGCATCGCCCGCGCCTGCCGTTCAAATTCCGAGGTTTCATCGCCGCCCCAGAGCAGCAGCAGCGGGCAGAGCCCGGGGCGAGCCAGACCGAGCGGCGAATTCCGCGCAATGCGCCCGGCGTCCAGATGCAACACCGGTTGCAGAAAGCTGAATTCAAACGGCGCAAGGTCATAGAGCCCGCTGATCCCGGTTGCCCCGGACAACGTGTCCGGCGGCAGCCCATGCTCTTCCCAGTCGGTCGCCGCGACCATTGCCGTCAGGTGGCCCCCGGCAGAACTGCCGGCAACATGGATACGGCGCGGGTCGCCGCCGTAATCGGCAATGTGGCGCCGGACCCAGGCCACGGCGTCACGCACCTGCGCGACGATGGTATCAATCGTCACCCCTGGGCAGAGGTCATATTCGACCACCACCGTGGTGATGCCGCGCGGTTGACAGCCCAGCGCCACCCAGGAATGGGTTTCCTTGGTCGAGGTCGTGCTCTTCCAATAGCCGCCATGGATGAACACCAGCACCGGCGCGCCCGGTTCGGCGGCAGGAAACACGTCCAGCTTCTGACGGGGCCGTGGCCCATAGGCGACGTCCAGTTTGCAGGTCAGTGTTGCACGCGCCTCGCGCGACCGGGTGATCTTGGCCGCGCTGAGGCTGGGGGCGGCAGGATGATAGGTGCCGACATCATATTGCCGGTCGATCTCTTCCTGCGTGGCGAAATCGCGATAGAGCATTCAGCCCCCCCCTTTTTGCCTGAGCCGTCAGTGGCTCACATGCCGATCATGTCGGCCCGGTCGACCACCCGATCAACGATGCGCATCGAAGCGATGTCGATCATCCGGCCCTCGAACTGCGCCGCACCTTCGCCGCGGGCAATCGCCGCGTCAAAGGCTTCGCGCATCCGGCGGGCGCGATCGACATCCTCGGCGGTCGGCGAAAACACCTCCTGGGCGATTTCAACCTGGCTGGGGTGGATCGCCCATTTGCCAACCATGCCGAGGATCATAGAGCGGCGGCATTCCTCGCGAAAGAACTCGGGATTGGAAAAATCGGCAAACGGCCCGTCGACCGCGTCGATCCGGTTGACCCGCGCGGCGATGGTCATCTTTTGCCGCTGGTAATGCCAGATGTCACCGGGATAGCCGGTGTCGCCGCCGATATCCTTGGTGCTGACGCCCTGGCTGGCGGAATAATCGCCCATCCCGAAAATCAGCGCCTCTAGCCGGTCGCTGGCGCAGGCGATCTCGTCGACCTTCTGCATCGCCTCGACCTCTTCGATCAGGGTTTCCAGACCGATGCGTTTCTTCAGCTTCAGCTTTTTCTCCATCTGGGTCATCAGCTTGTCGCAAAAGGTGATGTCATCCGGGCCCAGCGCCTTGGTCAGCATGATCAGGTCAAGGTTTTCACCCGCCCCTTCCATGATCTCGATAATGTCCTCGGCGGCATATTCAGTGGTCAGGTCGTTGATCCGCACGCAGCGGGTGGAGCGACCGAAATCGAGGTTGTTCAGCGCGTCGATGATTTTCTTGCGCGCCGGGCGTTTCTGGTCGGGCGCAACCGCATCCTCAAGGTCGAGAAAGATGTAATCGACGTCAAGACCGGCGGCCTTGGTCATCATTTTTTCGCTCGATCCCGGAACCGACAATTGGCAGCGGCGCAGGCGTTTGGGTCTGGTGGTCATGGTTCTTTCTCCCTCAATCGACGGCACCAGACGCCCGCAAGGCTGCGATGCGATCGGGGCCAATTCCGAATTCTTCCAAGATACGGTCAGTGTGTTCGCCGGTCAGCGGCGCGCGGGCGCGCACCCCGCCGGGGGTGCCGGTCATCTTGACCGGGGTATTGGCAATGGTGACCTTGCGGTCGGTGCCCGGGTGATCGACCTCGGCCAGCATCTGGCGGGCGGCGAAATGCGGGTCGTTGAACTGATCATCAGCGCGGTAGACCGGGCCGAAGGGCACATGGCCACCCAGACTCTCGGCCAGCTCCGCCCGGGTGCGCGGCAGGGTGAATTCCTCGACCAGCGCCACCACCTCGGCGCGATGATCCAGCCGCTGTTCGTTCTGCCCGATGCGTGGATCGTCCTTTAGGTCAGGCCGACCAATCAGCCCGGTCAGGATTTCCCAGAATTTATCGTTCGGCACGGCGATGGACACCCAGCCATCCTTGGCCCGGAAAAACCCGAACGGGCAGAGCAGCGGGTGATGATTGCCCTCAACCCCGGGGTTTTCGCCGGTCATGCCACGCTGGAATATCGCCCGCTCGCAGGTCGCCATGATGCTGTCGACCATGCCGATGTCGACATATTGCCCCTGCCCGGTGGCGCGGGCGCGCAGCACGGCGGACACAAGGCCAAAGGCGGCATACATCGCCGGGATGATGTCACCGACACCGGGGCCGATCTTGGTCGGGGTGCCGCCCTGTTCGGGACCGGTGATGCCGACGATGCCGCCCATCGCCTGGGCGACCGGGTCATAGGCCGGCCAATGGCCATAGGGCGAAACGCCGCCGCGCTGATCGCCAAAGCCGCGCACCGAGGCATAGACCAGTGCCGGGTTGATCTCGCGCAGCACCTCATAGGAGTTGCCCAGCCGATCCGCCACGCCGCCGCGATAGTTTTCCAGCACCGCGTCGGCCTGTTTCACCATGTCATGGAACAGCGCCACGCCCTCGGGCGATTTGAAGTCGATGCAGATCGAGCGTTTGTTGCGGTTTATCGAACCGAAATAGGCGCCATAGCCGCCGTCTTCGCGGCTCAACTCACCGTCCAGATGCGGCCCGATCCGCCGGGTGTTGTCGCCGCCGACCGGTTCGATCTTGATCACTGTCGCGCCCTGATCGGCCAACATCATGCTGGCGAAAGGCCCCGCCAGCATCATCGTTAGATCCAGCACAACGACGCCTTCCAGCGCACCGGGGAAGGTCTTTGGCGCCATGCCCTAGCCCCGCCGCTTCAGCGCCACGCGCCGGTCGGCCATCACGCAGAGCTTGTCATCCTGGTTGATCCCGTAATGGCGGAAGGTGACAACGCCGGTTTTCGGATCGTCGCCATCCGCAACCTCCAGCACCTCGGAAAACGCATAGAGCGTATCGCCGTGATAGACCGGGTGTTTCAGCCGGATATTGGTCATCCCGACCTCGCGCACCGCCTGTTCGGCGGTGTCCTGTGCCGCCAGACCGATCACCATGCTCAGGTTGATGCCGCCGAACACCACACGGTCGTTGAACACCCCGTGCCCCTGCCCGCCCTGCATCCGATGCGCGTTGAAATGGGCCTCGGCGGTGTTCATCACCATATTGGTGATCAACACGTTGTCCATTTCGGTCACGGTCTTGCCGCGCGCGTGGCGGATCACCTGGCCGGGCTGAAAATCCTCAAAATAATTGTTGGCAGAGGTGCGGGCCGCCACGTCCATCACTTGTCTCCCCAGGCTTTTTCAAAGGCGGTTTCGGTGATCCATTTGTCGACCTCCGACTTGCCCAGCAGGTTGTCGGAAATGATCCGCTGCTGGATCTCGCTGGTGCCCTCGAAAATCTTGGTCAGCCGGGCATCGCGCCAATAGCGTTCAACGGCGTGCAGCTTGGTATAACCGGCACCGCCAAGGATCTGCAGCGCCTCGGAGGTCACCCGTTCGGCCATTTCGGTGGCGAAATATTTCACCATCGACGCCTCTTTGTCGCAGCGCCGACCTTGGTCGATCTCGTTGCAGACGTGATAGAGCAATTGCCGCGCCGCCTCGACCTCGGTCGCCATCGTCGCCAGCTTGAAACGGATTGCCTGGAATTCGGCGATCGGGCGGCCAAACTGCTGACGCTCCTGGGCATAGGCCAGCGCATCCTCCAGCCCGCCCTGTGCCAGGCCAATGGCCCGGGCGGCGGTATGGGCGCGGGCGGTTTCCAGCCCCTTGGCCATGATCCGGAACGCCATCCCCTCTTCGCCCATCAGGTTGGCGGCGGGCACCCGGCAGCCGTCAAACGACAATTCCAGGGTGTTCCAACCGAAATAGCCGATTTTCGGGATATTCGAGCCCGACACGCCCTTGGGCAATTCTCCACGCGGCTTTTCGATCATGAAACAGGAGATGCCCATCCAGCGCTTGGATGAATTCGGCGGCGGCGCGGTGCGGGCAAACACCGTCATGAAATCGGCGCCATCGGCAAAGGTGCACCAATATTTCGAGCCGGTGATCACCCAATCGTCGCCATCGCGCACCGCCCGGCAAGAGATCGAGGCGAGGTCGGATCCGGTGCCGGGTTCGGACAGCGAAGAGGCGTTCAGGAACTCACCGCGCACCACCCGTGGCAGGTATTCCTTTTGCTGCTCCTCGGTCATCACCCGACGGATCATCCCGCCCTGGCCGCGCGCCATGATCGAGGCGACCGACATCCAGCCGCGCGCCAGCTGTTCCGCGACCAGGCAATATTCGAACGCGCCGAGGCCAAGCCCGCCGTATTCCTCGGGGATGGTGATCCCGAAATAGCCCATATCGGCCATCTTCTGGCGCAGATCCATCGGGATCTCGCCGTCAGGCCCGTCCAGTTTATTGGCGACCGGCAGCACCTCGCGCATGGTGAAATCGCGGGCTGAATCGCGGATCATGATCCGCTCCTCGGTGAAATAGCCCTTGCCGTCCCGGGAATAGGTGTCGTCCATCATCGCGCTTTCCTCACTAGATTGGTGCGGCGAAAGCGGATCACTTCCTCGCCGCGCTGGTTCACGCCGCGCGTGGCCCAGGTGACAATGCCGAAATCGGGCCGCTTTTCGCTTTCGCGGCTGTCGATGGTTTCACTGTCGGCATAGACCGTATCGCCGGGATAGACCGGCACGCCATAGTCCAGATCATCGACCCCCAGGAACGGCCCGCCGCCTTCGGAACAATCCTCGACCGTCAGGCCGAACACCGTGTTGAACACCAGAAGCGGGTTCACCGGGGTGTCGGGATGGCCCTCAGCACGGGCGAATTCCGCATTGGTGTAGCGCGGGTTGTAATGCATCGTCAGGATCGAAAACGTGGTGTTGTCGCCTTCGGTGATGGTGCGGCCCCAATGATGGGTAAAGCTCTGGCCCGGGCTGAAATCGCCAAAGCGGTTGCCGCGCGCCCAATAGGCTGCATCGGTTTTCAGTCGGGTGACGATATCCTGGCTCATCGGGTGGCTATCCTCGATCTGTTGGACGTTGGGAACGAACGCTCCGGGCGCTGTCCGGGGCTTGACCCGAATCCAGTCCGGGCGCCTCTCCTCACGCCGGATCACGGCGCTGACGCCGCCTCTTGCTTACTTAGGGAACAATGTTTTGACCGTTGCGTCAATTCGAAGCAATGGCATGCGGTGACGCATTCACATCCGTGGAGGCCGATGCCGCCCGACCGGACGGCCTGGATCAGATCCGGGCGCGGCGCGGATCAAACCGCCATTTGGCAATCACCAGCAGCCCGACCAGGATCACACAGATCACATTGGCGACGATCAGCGGCCAGTTGACGATCAGCGCCCCGTAGATCAACCAGGCCGACACCGTGGCAAAGACCAGCAGCAAGGCCCAGAACGACAGATCCGCCACCGCCCGGCTACGCCAGGTCTTGATCGTCTGCGGCAGCCAGCTGACCGTGCCCAGCGCGGCGGCGACATAGCCAAGGAGTTCGACAGAGGTGGTCATGGCGGGGGGATCCGAAGGGTGGTGTTGCGCAGGTCAGATGACCGATTTTAGCGGGTGCCGCAACGCAGCGGGCGACATCGCGGTGTCGTTTGTGGATCAGAATGAAAAGGCGCGACATCAGGCGGGCTGAAACCGGTCGACGCCAGCCGAGGGATGCCGATGGTTCGTGATGTCAGAGCGTTGGTGCGTGCAGAGCAGCGCGCATATTTGGCTCGGTGCAGTGGGTTCCGTGCTTCCGATCAACGGGCCGCGTCACGCAGTATTATCCCAAACGTCAGGCCCTACTGAACCAAAGCAGATGTTCATCGTGGTCAGCATTTAGGTCGGCGTTGCGGGACGAAGTGACCGCTAGACGCATTCGCGCCAATGTCAGCTTCCCGAAAGTGCCGAACGCGAAATATTCGGAAACAGCCCTGTAACGAGCCAACAATCGGGGATGGTGGGCCGAGCGTGAGATGACGCCACCAGAAGCTGTCGGACGGGGCGTCTCGCGATTGGTGCGGCGGCAGGATGGGGCGAAGGGCCAACCAGAGCGCCGAGAGGCAAGGCAGAGGGCAATTGGCCGGGGCCACGAGCAAGATCGTCAAGTTAAGATGCCAAGATCTATTAGCAGCTTACCGATTTTCTCGGCGAAGCCCCACAGCACACTCACGGATTTTACCCGCTCCTCAATTCCTTTGAGAACGCTTCCGATCACGGGTTTGGAGCGCTTTCCGGCGATCTGTTCCGACAGGGTGCCGAGCAGTTCGCCTACCTCGTGCTTTTCCTCTTTCGTGATCTCGTCGGAATCGACCACAGCTTGCGCGAAGTCTTTGACGGTGTGACCCAACTCCTCAGCATCACTCCCTTCCGTGATCGTTATCACCGCGTTGATCTTTGCAAGGTCACCAGTGTTCAGGACGCCTACGGATGAATTTGAGATGGTGATATGGTTGTTTGTCATGGGGCGGCTCATTGCTTGGGCTAAAGCGTCCCGCCAAAAACCTGAATCGCGGGGATTCCCACACGCATGATTTT
>NZ_JARGNH010000057.1 GCF_029213205.1 Pseudooceanicola sp. | reverse complement strand
TGTCGGTCTGCCGGAATTTCTGAGACTGCGTTCCATTTGTTTTCAATAGCTTGCCTGTGTCGCATTTCTGAAACCGATTCAGGGTATGTGAGACTGGACGCCGATTTGAGTCACCATTGGTGAGACTATCCGGCATCCATGCACTGAGTAAGTTATGTCCGATAATTTTCCAACTGACAAGGATTGGGAAGAGGCCGAGTACCGCGCCCGAGTGATCGGGGAACTGCCGGCCCAGCTCACTCAGGGCAATGTCGACTGGGCAATGCGTCAGTTGAATGTCAGCCGATCCACGGTCTTTCGTCTGGTAAAGCAGTTCCGCGAGGACGGGCGGACCAGCGCACTTCTGCCGGACACACGGGGGCCCAAACCGGGCATGCAGCCGCTGAACCCGGCGGTGGAAGTGATCGTGTCCCGCCACTTCAAGGAGCTTTATGCCACGCGCCGCAAATCCACCAAGACGCGGTTCTGGCGGGAGGTGGCTGCCGATTGTCGGTCTCAAGGGCTGGCACCGCCCTCGATCCGGCGTTTGGGGCGCTGGCTGGAGCAACATGACCAAGCGAAACTGATGGCCCGGCGAGAGGGCAAGGACAAGGCCGAGCGGCGCTATCTGGCCACGCCTGGGGGACTGGTCGCCAACGATCTGCTGGATATCGTCCAGATCGACCACACCAAGGCTGACGTGACCGTGGTCGACCCGGTGACGCGTCGCCCGCTCGGTCGTCCGACGCTGACGGTCGCGATCGATGTGAACACCCGCATGGTTTTGGGGTTTCATCTGTCGCTGGAGCCGCCATCGCTGCTGGCCGTCGCACTGTGTCTGACCCATGCGGTGATGGACAAATCGCATTGGCTCACTGCGCGGGGTATCAGCACGGAGTGGGCTGCACAGGGTATCCCGAACGCGATTTACGTGGACAATGGCGCGGAGTTCCATGCCCGGGCTTTTCAGCTTGCCTGTTCCGAATACCAGATCGACCTGCAGTACCGTCCGCCCGGCACGCCGCGCTATGGCGGCCATATAGAGCGCCTGATCGGCACGATGATGGGCGCGATTCACCTGCTGCCGGGCTCGCATTTCTCGAACATTTTCGAGCGCGGCGATCTCGACGCCGAGGTCGAGGCGGTGATGACGCTCGGAGAGCTGGAAACCTGGCTCGCTTTCGAGATCACCGGCTCCTACCATGCGCGGGTCCACAGCGTGCTGGAAAAGACGCCGTCAGCAGCCTGGGCGGCGCAGGCGGATGAGACCAAGCTCCGCATGCCGGTCGATCTCCGGCAGTTCTTGGTCGATTTTCTACCCTCCGAGCAGCGGGTTTTGCAGCGCGACGGCCTGCATCTCTTCCACATCCGCTACTGGGCGGACGAGTTGCGCTGGCTGATGGGCCGGGAAAGCCGCAAGTTCACGCTCAAATACGACCCGCGCGATCTTTCGCGCATCTTCGTGCTGACAGAGAACGGGATCATCGAAGCCCGACCGGCGGATCTGACTCGGCCTGCGGTCACGCTCTGGGAGCACCGCGCGGCGCGACGCGCTTTGCGCGAGGCCGGGCGCCGGTCGGTAGATGAGGAACTGATTTTCAGAACGATCGAGGCGCAGCGCGACCTCGTCGACAGCGCCGAGCGGCAGACTAAGGCGATACGACGCCATCAGGCGCGGCGGTCGCATCTCGCCCCTCTGCAGATGATCGATGTGACACCGGATATCGCCGCGCGAGATGCCCTGCCTGCGCCGGAAGGGGAGGGGAGCCCGTTCCTCAGCCATCCCGGCTTCAAGGTCGAGGAGTGGTACGACGATGACTGAGTTCCCGCATCTCTATCCGGGAGCCGGCAAGATCGCCGCGCTCAGCGCCGAGGAGCGCATTCATAGGATTCGCGCCGACCGCTGGATCTCCTATCCCAGGGCTGAGGCCGCCTTGGAGAAGCTGGAAACGCTGATGTCGTTTCCCGAGCGCGCCCGCATGCCGAACCTGCTCATTGTCGGCGACAGCGGCATGGGCAAGACGATGATCATCGAGAAGTTCACCCGCGATCACGCTTCAAGCTTCGACGACACCAGCGGACGGTTGCATATGCCAGTTGTCGCCGTGCAGATGGTGTCTGGGCCAGATGAATCGCGCTTCTACCGCCGGATCCTGGCCGCGATCGGCGCCCCGGAGCCGCCGAGGGCGACGCTGTCCGTCCTGGAAAGCCTGGCCTTGCGACTGCTCGCCGAATTGCGTCCGGGGATGCTGGTCATCGACGAGATTCACAGCCTGCAGGCGGGGACGATCCGCGAACAGGCACGATTCCTGAACATGCTGCGCTTTCTGGGCAACGAGCTGCGCATCCCGCTGGTCTGTGTCGGTACAGCGCAGGCTCGCAACGCGCTGCGCACCGATGATCAGCTGGTGCGCCGTTTCGAGGCCTTCGCGTTGCCGCCTTGGCGCGAGGGCGAGGATCTGAACGGGCTGATGAGCACTCTCACGCGCACGCTGCCGCTTCGGCGCCAAAGCCAGATCGACGAGAAAGCACTCACGCGGATGATCAAGGTGACTGGCGGCATCACCTCGGGCATCTTTTCGATCTTGTCGCAGCTGGCGATCGCCGCCATCGAAAGCGGCGAGGAACGCATCCTCTCGCGCGATATTCTAGGCGGCGACCGGTTGCAGGCGGTCCTGGGAGAGCCGGTGTGACGGCGCACGGGCGCCTGCCGGTTGTCTACCTCCCCGAGGCGGACGAACGGCTGTCTTCCTGGGCCGCGCGCATGGCCCCGTTCTACGCCCTGACGGTTTCCGAATTCGTCGCCGCGCTTGGCCTGAAGGGGCACGACGTGTTCGACCTGGAATGGCGTCTTTCGGAAGGGCAGGGGGCTCTGATCGCGGCTCGGACCGGCCTTTCGCCCGAAGCGGTGCAGGCCATGACTTTTCGGGAGTTGGGGTCTGCGGCGCGCTTGATGATCGCGCGGAAGAACCGGTCTCCGTGCCCGCACTGTCCCGAAGGCCTGCATCGCAAAGCCGCCGCGCTGCCGTGGCGATTTCGCTGCCCGGTGCATGGTGTGGAGTTTCGGGACGCCACCGGCGAGACCCTGTCAGACCGGTTCGGTTCGGATCGCTTCAAGCAACTTGAAGGGCATGCCGAGGCCGGTGCCGCGCATCTCGATGCTTGGGCGCGCGGCGCGGGGCAGGGCGACCTGGAAGCGCCCGAAGTGCTTCAGGTTCTGACGGCGCGGCATCGCCGCGCCTCGCCGCCGAACGTTTGCGAGCAGCCACGAATGTCTCTGAAAGACCGGCGGGACTACCATGATTTCCTGGCCACGCCGATCCTCCGGCAGGCGCTCACGGTCGTAGTTCCCGAATACGATCAGGTGGCTCCGGTGCTGGCAAAGCCGGTCCGCCCCGGGTTGCACAGCCTGGCGCAGGGCTCGCTCTTGCAGGGTTTCGCGTTGACCGTCGGGATCGGCCGGATCGTAGAAGACCCTGTCAACCAGGCGATCTCGGTTTTGCTTGCCAGCGACGCGGACGGGCAGGGGCGAGTTCGCGAGGCGATTAGCCCATGGCCTCTCTCGTTGAGGCGAAGCATCTCGGCCCGGTTCTGGCGCGCTGAGCGCGACGAGAGAGCACGCCAGTCTGCCGAAAAAGCCGCGAGACAGCGCCAGTCTCACAAATACCGACTCATCCAGTCTCATAAATACCGGTACAGAATCTCATGAACCCCGGCTCGTTTTTCAGGGAAGTGCTTGAATCTCATGAATTCCAGCTATCCGACATCGATTTCTCGGTGTTTTCTGACATGCCGCTGAGCATATTCTTTTATGTCCGATAATGCAAACTTATTGGACAT
>NZ_JARGNH010000056.1 GCF_029213205.1 Pseudooceanicola sp. | reverse complement strand
CGTCCGTAATCGCGAGGACGCGATAATGCGAAGGTGTCCAGGATTCATTTGTGTTTTCCTTGGCTTCTGGATATCGGCGCGGCCTTTGCTGCGCATTATTTTGATTGCAAACCTCGGCGGCTTTCCAACCGTCTGAGGAGACACTCATGTTGAAGTTGCACGACGAGCTGATCGAAGAGCTCGCGAAATTGCTCACGGAGCAGAACTACAATCTGGTGGTCGTGACGAACCATCGGCTCTACGCCCGTCGGTTCCTGGACTACCTGGCCGAGCGCGACATGCCGGTGGCGATGGTGACGCCAGCGCAGGTCGATCAGTATTTTCGCCACGCAGTCCATTGCTTTCATGATCGCTACGGTCGGCCGCCCAGCTCGCGCTGGCACAGGCTACCAAATACGGCGATCGGCAGGTTGCTCCGGCTGGCCCAAGGCACATGGCCGCCAGAGGCTGAAATCGAACCCGTTAAGATGCTCCGGCACGCCATTTGCCATGATTACGAAACTTGGATGCGCGACGAGCGCGGGCTGGCAGATGAAACTATCGACGCGCGGCTCCGGGAGGCGCGGCGCTTTCTGGACTGGTATTTCGGCCGCAGTGGTGCCGACGGTCTCCGAAGCTTGGCCGTACGGGACATCGATCGCTACATGGACATGCGCGCGGTCGGACTGCGACGGATATCGCTCGCGGCATCTGCTGCGTGGCTTCGGTCCCTGCTGCGCTATCTCCACCTGTCGGGGCGGGTTCCGACCGATTTGAGCCCGCAGGTCATCGGCCCCATGCTCTATGCCTATGAGGATGTTCCTTCGATCCTGGACCGCAGCCAGATCGACATGGTTCTGAAGGCCACCGCCAGGGACAGATCGCCGAGGGGGCTGCGCGACCATGCTATTTTGCTGATGCTCGCCATCTACGGACTGCGAGAAGGCGAGATCTGCAGTCTCCGGCTCGAAGACATCGACTGGCACGCGGACTCGCTGCGCATCCGTCACACCAAGACCAATGCCTGTTCCTACATGCCGCTGCTGACGCCGGTCGGCGATGCGGTGCTCGACTATCTGCGCCTCGGGCGCCCGCAGGTCGAAAGCCGGGAGGTCTTCATCCGCTCCCTCGCACCCTATACCAGGATGAAGAACCTCTATGGCATGGTCGACGGGCGCCTGGCGGCCGCAGGCGTTGTGCCGGTGGGAAAGCGTGGCCCACATGTCTTCCGCCACGCGCGTGCGGTTGAACTGCTGCGGGCGTCGGTTCCGCAAAAAATCATCGGCGACGTGCTCGGGCACCGATCAACCGAGTCCACCAACGCCTATCTCAAACTTGCCACCGAAGATTTGCGGGCTGTAGCGCTCGACGTGCCCGGATCGGAGGTGCTGTCATGAGCGCCTGGCACGATCCCGATTTGCTTGCCGTCGAGGACTTTCTCCGCATCTCCCGGTTCGGACAGAGAAGCAGTTACACTTACCGGTGGATCCTTCGCAGCTTCGAGGATGTTGCGCGCCGGCACTCAGCAGTGGATCGCCAGATGCTCGAGGACTGGCTGGGGGACATGGCAACGCGGTGGAAATTGTCGACGCTGTTGAACCAGGTCTGCATCGTTGACCGCTTCCTCGACTATCTGGTCCAGAACGAGTTGATCCCCGGCAATCCCGTCGCCGAGCTTCGCAGGCAGCACAATATCAAGCAGAACAAGCCGATCTGGCGGGCTCTTGCCTCCCCCAATCCCGACGAGGCACTTGCCGCGTTGTGCCAGCCTGCGCCCTACGGCAGCGTTCTGGGCGACTTCATGCGTGACCATGTCGCGCTGATGCGAAACCGGGGATACCAGTATGAGACGCAGGCTCACTGGTTGCTGCGGTTTGACCGGTTCCTGCAATCGCATCCGGAACTGGCGGACGAGCCGCTCGAGACGATGCTGTCCCATTGGGCAGCGGCCAAGTCCACCCGCAATCACGCGGCGGAATGCCAGAAACTGGGGCGCATCCTGACCAAGGCGCGGCACCGGCTCGATCCGAACATTCCGCCGAAACGCTTCAACCCGCGACCAGAGCGGGATGTGGCTCGGGAGCACCGGCAACCGCATATCTTCAGCCCGGCCGACATCCGGCACATGCTCGAAGTTGCCCGTTCCTATCCGTCGCCGCATGCCCCGCTGCGGCCGTGGACCCTCTACACCATGATCCTGCTTGCCTATTGCGCCGGGCTTCGACGTAGTGAGATTGCGCGGCTCGATCTGGGCGACGTCGACCTTCAATCCGGCACGATCACGGTCCGGGAAACGAAGTTCTACAAGACCAGGATCCTGCCTCAGTCGGACAGCGTCATGACCGAACTACGTGCCTATCTCGATGCGAGGCGGCGCGCAGGTGCTCCACAAGACAAGCAATCGGGGTTGTTTTGGCAGGGCCACTTCAAGGGCCACCATACTCCGGAGACGGTCACCACGATGATCACCAACGTCATGCGCCGCGCCGGATTCAAGCCACCCTCCGGACGGACGGGGCCACGTGTGCATGACCTGCGGCATTCGATGGTCGTGAACCGGATCCTTCAATGGTACCGGATCGGCATCAACCCGCAGGACCGGCTGCACTTCCTCTCGACCTATCTGGGTCACCGGGACATCAACTCGACGCTGGTCTACATCACCGTCACGCAGGATCTTCTGCAGGAAGCCAGCGAGCGGTTCCGCGCCGTCGGCGCCCCCTGTCTCAACGGAGAGGCGCTGTCATGAAAGCCACAAATCCCTTCCCCGAACTGTTGCGGGCCTTCTTCCAGGAATGGCTGGCGGAACAGCGTAGCGCCTCGATCCATACCATCAAGTCCTATCGGGACACCTGGCGGATGTTGCTCCGGTTCGTCGCGAAGCGAAACGGCGGCGGTGTCGCACGGATCACGCTGGCCGACGTCTCCGCCAGCGAGGTGCGCGCGTTCCTTACCCATGCCGAGCATGGTCGCAAGGGCGCGATCGGCACGCGCAATTGTCGGCTTGCCGCGATCCGCAGCTTCTTCAGCTTCGTGGCGGACAAGGACCCTGAATATATCGCCCAATGCGCCGAGGTCCTCACGATCCCGCTCAAGCGAAAACCTACCGCCGCGCCCTGCTACCTTGAGCCAGGGGAGGTCGAGGCCATTCTCGCGCAGCCCGACCGGTCGACCATTGAAGGGATGCGAGACCATGTGCTGCTGTCGCTGCTCTATAATAGCGGTGCGCGCATCCAGGAGGCGCTCGATCTGTGTCCCGGCGCGATCCGTTTTGAAGCACCGTATTATGTGCGTCTTTACGGCAAGGGGCGAAAGGAACGCATCTGCCCGCTCTGGCCGGAAACCGTGGCTTTGATGAAGAAGCTGCTGGAGCGGCAGCCACGCGCGCCGGATGAGCGCATCTTCGTCAATCGCTACGGCGAGCCACTGGGAGCTTCGGGCGTGCGGTTCAAGCTGGCGGCCTACGTCGCGGCCGCGGCGAAAACGACGCCCTCGCTGCGTTTGAAACATGTGACGCCGCACAGCTTCCGGCACGCGACGGCCGTCCACCTCGTCGCGGCGGGCGTCGACATCACCGTCATCCGCAGCTGGCTGGGGCATGTCAGCCTCGACACGACCAACCACTACGCTCAGGCCAATCTCGAAACCAAGCGAAAGGCGCTCGAACAGGTCGGCGTTCCGGCAGAAGGAAATCGACCCGCGCGATGGAAACGTGACGCGGACCTGCTCGCCTGGCTCGATACCCTCTGACCCCAACCGAAGGAGAAATAATGTGAAGGACGCAGCCCCGATATCCCCGAAAAATAGCGATGGTGCCGCGTTCCTTCGCATTATCGCGTCCTCGCGATTA
>NZ_JARGNH010000026.1 GCF_029213205.1 Pseudooceanicola sp. | reverse complement strand
GTGGATCTCGATCCCGGCGCTGCTGCTGGCCTTCTCGGTCTGGATGGTCTGGTCGGTGGTGGTGGCACGTCTGCCGGCCATCGGTTTTGCCTTCACCTCCGAACAGCTGTTCTGGCTGGCGGCATTGCCGGGCCTGTCCGGGGCCACGTTGCGGATCTTCTACAGCTTCATGGTGCCGATCTTTGGCGGACGGCTGTGGACGACGATTTCCACCGCCTCGCTGCTGCTGCCCGCAATGGGGATCGGCTATGCGGTGCAGAACCCGGAGACGCCGTATTTCATCTTTCTGGTCCTAGCGCTGTTATGTGGCTTCGGCGGCGGCAACTTCGCCTCGTCGATGGCCAATATCGCGTTCTTCTATCCCAAGGCCGAAAAGGGCAACGCCTTGGCGCTGAACGCCGGGCTGGGCAACCTCGGCGTGTCGGTGATGCAGTTCCTGGTGCCGATCGTCATCACCGCGGGTGTGTTCGGCGCGATGGGCGGGCAGCCGCAAATTCTGCCGGGTGGCGGCGAATTGTGGATGCAGAACGCCGGCTTCGTCTGGGTGCCGTTCATCCTGGTGGCGACGGTCCTGGCCTGGGTCGGGATGAATGACATCGCCGACGCCAAGGCCAGTTTCCGCGAACAGGCGATCATCTTCAGCCGGATGCACAACTGGCTGATGTGCATCCTCTATACCGGGACCTTCGGCAGCTTCATCGGCTATTCGGCGGGCTTCCCGCTGCTGACCAAGCTGATGTTTCCCGAGGTGAATGCCCTGCAATACGTGTTCCTCGGACCGCTGGTCGGCGCGCTCAGCCGTGCCGGCACCGGCTGGATCAGCGACCGCTTTGGCGGCGGGCGGGTGACCTTCTGGACCTTCCTGGCGATGATCATCGCGGTCTTCGGCGTGATCACCTTCCTGCCCTCGGGCGGCACCGGTGGCAGCTTCATCGGTTTCTTTGCCTGCTTTATGGCGCTGTTCCTGCTGACCGGGGTGGGCAACGCGTCGACCTTCCAGATGATCCCGATCATCATGGGGCGCGAGATTCCGCGGCTGATGCCGGATCTGGATGCCGACGCCACGCGGCGGCAGGCCGACCGGGAAAGTGCCGCGATCATCGCCTTCACCTCGGCCATTGCCGCCTATGGCGCCTTCTTCATCCCGAAGGCCTATGGCACCTCGATCGCGATGACCGGCGGACCGATCATGGCGCTCTGGGGGTTCCTTGGCTTCTACGTGATCTGCGTGATCATCACCTGGGTCTTCTACACACGGCCCGGTGGCCTGCTCCACAACATTCATCATGGCAAGTCCGCAAACGCGGCCGCCCAAACCGCAGTATAAGAAAGGACGCATGTCATGAGTCACCTGCTCGACAGATTGAATTTCCTGCACTCCAAGGAACTGGATCAGTTTTCCAACGGCCATGGTCAGACCACCCGGGAAAACCGCGATTGGGAGGACACCTACAGAAGCCGCTGGCGGCACGACAAGATCGTGCGCTCGACCCATGGGGTGAACTGCACCGGCTCCTGTTCGTGGAAGATCTACGTCAAATCCGGGATCGTCACCTGGGAAACCCAGCAGACCGATTACCCGCGCACAAGGCCCGATCTGCCGAACCACGAACCGCGCGGCTGCGCCCGGGGCGCGTCCTACAGCTGGTATCTCTATTCGGCCAATCGGGTGAAAAACCCGCTGATCCGTGGCAAGCTGATGAAGGTCTGGCGCGAGATGCGCAAGACGATGACCCCGATCGAGGCCTGGACCAAAATTCAGGCTGATCCGATATTGCGCGCCTCTTACGTTGAAACCCGGGGCAAGGGCGGATTCGTCCGGGCCAATTGGGACGAGGCGACAGAGATCGTCGCAGCGGCAAATGCCTATACCGTAAAGACCTACGGCCCGGACCGGATCTTTGGGTTTTCGCCGATCCCGGCGATGTCGATGGTCAGCTATGCCGCAGGTTCTCGATATCTGAGCCTCCTGGGCAGTGTCTGCCTGTCGTTTTACGACTGGTATTGCGACCTGCCACCGGCCAGCCCGCAGACCTGGGGCGAGCAAACCGACGTGCCGGAAAGCGCCGATTGGTACAACGCCGGCTTCCTGCTGCTCTGGGGCTCGAACGTGCCGCAGACCCGCACCCCGGACGCGCATTTTTATACCGAAGCGCGCTATCGCGGCACCAAGTCGGCGGTGATCTGCCCGGATTATTCGGAGGCCGCCAAGTTCGGTGACATCTGGCTCGCGCCCAAGGCGGGCACCGATTCCGCGCTGGCCATGGCCATGGGCCATGTCATCCTGCGCGAGTTCCACCTCGACCGGCAGGCCGAGTATTTCGAGGATTACGCCCGCAAATACTCAGACATGCCGATGTTGGTGCGGCTGGAGGAAAAGGATGGCAAGCTGATCCCCGGACGGTTTTTGCGCGCCGATGAATTCTCGGACAAGCTGGGCGAGAGCAACAACCCGGACTGGAAGACCGTCGCGTTCGACGAGGTGTCGCAATCGGTTGTCGCGCCGAACGGCACCATCGGATTTCGCTGGGGCCAGAAGGGGGCCTGGAATCTTGAAGAGCGCGCCGGCAAGGCCGACACCCGGCTGAAACTGTCCTTGCTCCTCGATGAGGATCACGACGATGTGGTCGGGGTCGACTTTCCCTATTTCGGTGGTGAGGCGACCGAGCATTTCGTGAAATGCGACCATCCTGATGTGCTCACCCGCAACATCCCGGTCAAGCGGCTGCAACTGGCCGATGGCGAGGCGCTGGTGACGACCGTCTTTGACCTCTTCTGCGCCAACTACGGCCTCGATCGCGGCCTGGGCGGCGACTGGGTGTCAAAGGATTTCGCCGAGGACAAGCCCTATACCCCGGCCTGGGCCGAAAAGATCACCGGCGTGTCGGCCGACAAGATCGCGACCGTGGCGCGGGAATTCGCCCGCAACGCTGAAAAGACCAATGGCAAGTCAATGGTGATCCTCGGGGCCGGTCTGAACCACTGGTATCACATGGACATGGCCTATCGCGGTATCATCAACATGCTGGTGATGTGCGGTTGTGTCGGCCAATCCGGCGGTGGCTGGAGCCATTATGTCGGGCAGGAAAAACTGCGACCACAGACCGGCTGGCTGCCGCTGGCCTTCGGGCTGGATTGGAGCCGCCCGCCACGCCAGATGAACGGCACCAGTGCCTTTTACGCGCACACCGACCAATGGCGTTACGAGACGCTGACGGTAAAGGAGATCCTGTCGCCGACAGCGCCCGAAGGCGACTGGGACGTGTCGATGATCGATTACAACATCCGTGCGGAACGGATGGGGTGGCTGCCTTCGGCACCGCAACTGAAACAAAACCCGTTGGACGTGGGCAAGGCGGCCAAGGCGGCGGGGGCCGAGGCCAAGGATTTCGTTGCCAAGGGGCTCAAGGACGGCAGCTTGCAAATGTCCTGCGAAGACCCCGATGCCCCCGAGAACTGGCCGCGCAACATGTTCGTCTGGCGCTCAAACCTGCTCGGGTCGTCGGGCAAGGGGCACGAGTATTTCCTCAAGCATCTGCTGGGTACGCAGCACGGCGTTCTTGGCCATGATCTGGGCGAGGAGGGGCGTGCCAAGCCAACCGAGGCCAAGTGGCACGACAAGGCCCCGGAGGGTAAGCTTGACCTGCTGGTGACCATTGATTTCCGGATGAGCACCACCTGCGTCTATTCCGATATCGTGCTGCCAACCGCCAGTTGGTATGAGAAAAACGATCTCAACACCTCGGATATGCACCCGTTCATCCACCCGCTGCAGGCGGCGGTGGATCCGGCCTATGAGAGCAAGTCGGACTGGGAGATATTCAAGGCGATTGCCAAGAAATTCCAGGAGGTCGCGCCTGAAATCCTCGGGGTCGAGACCGATGTCGTCGCCCTGCCGCTGCAGCACGACACCGCCTCCGAACTGGCGCAACCGGAGGTGAAGGACTGGAAGAAGGACGAATGCGCGCTGATCCCCGGCAAGACCGCGCCGGCCTATGTCACTGTCGAGCGAGACTATGGCGCGATCTATGACAAGTTCGTCGCCGTCGGGCCGCTGCTCGATAAGCTTGGCAATGGCGGCAAGGGCATCGGCTGGGACACCAAGGATGAGGTGCAACATCTGCGCGACCTCAATGGTGAATGGGAGGATGGCCCGGCCAAGGGCTGCCCCAAGATCGACACCGATATCGACGCCACCGAGGTGATCCTGATGCTGGCGCCGGAAACCAACGGCGAGGTGGCCGTGAAGGCCTGGCAGGCGCTGGAGCAATTCACCGGGCGCGACCATGCGCATCTGGCCGAGGCCAAGGAAGACGAGAAGATCCGCTTCCGCGACATCGCCGCCCAGCCGCGCAAGATCATCTCGTCGCCGACATGGTCAGGGATTGAGTCCGAAAAGGTGTGCTACAACGCAGGATACACCAACGTCCACGAGCTGATCCCCTGGCGCACCCTGACCGGGCGACAGCAGCTCTACCAGGATCACCTGTGGATGCGGGCGTTCGGCGAAGGGTTTTGCCTGTATCGACCGCCGGTGGACCTGAAGACCGTCACCGATGACGTCAATCACGCGGCCCGCGACAACCAGCCCCATGTGGTGTTGAACTTCATCACGCCGCACCAGAAATGGGGCATCCATTCCACCTATTCCGACAACCTGCTGATGTTGACCCTGAACCGCGGCGGGCCGGTTGTCTGGATGTCCGAGGTCGATGCGCAGAAGGCCGGGCTGGTCGATAACGACTGGGTCGAGGCCTACAACGTGAACGGCGCGTTGACGGCGCGGGTGGTGGTGTCCCAGCGCATCAAGGAAGGCACGCTGTTCATGTATCATGCGCAGGAAAAGATCGTGAACACCCCCGGATCGGAACGCACCGGCAACCGCGGCGGCATCCACAATTCTGTCACCCGAACCGTGCTGAAACCCACCCACATGATCGGTGGCTATGCGCAGCTGTCCTACGGCTTCAACTACTACGGCACCGTCGGATCGAACCGGGACGAGTTTGTTATCGTGCGCAAAATGAACAAAATCGACTGGCTGGATCAGCCGGCAAAAGTGGAGGCCGCAGAATGAAAGTCCGGGCCCAAATCGGCATGGTGCTGAACCTCGATAAATGCATCGGGTGTCACACCTGTTCTGTCACCTGCAAGAACGTCTGGACCAGTCGCGAAGGTGTTGAATACGCCTGGTTCAACAACGTCGAAACCAAGCCTGGCACCGGCTATCCCACCGATTGGGAAAACCAGAAAAAGTGGAACGGCGGCTGGGCGCGGACAAAATCAGGCAAGCTACAACCCAAGCAGGGCAGCAAGTGGCGGATCCTGGCGAATATCTTTGGCAACCCGAACCTGCCCGAGATTGATGATTATTACGAACCCTTCACCTTCGACTACGACCATCTGAAATCGGCGCCCGAAATGCAGGCCTTTCCCACGGCGCGCCCGCGGTCGGTGATCACTGGCGAGCGGATGGAAAAGATCGTCAAGGGTCCGAACTGGGAGGAAATCCTTGGCGGCGAATTTGAGAAACGCAGCAAGGATTACAATTTCGAGGGCATCCAGAAAGAGATTTATGGCGAGTATGAAAATACCTTCATGATGTATCTGCCGCGGCTGTGTGAGCATTGCCTCAACCCGGCCTGCGTCTCGTCCTGCCCCTCGGGTGCGATCTACAAACGCGAAGAGGACGGCATTGTCCTGATTGACCAGGAAACCTGCCGGGGCTGGCGGATGTGCGTGTCGGGCTGCCCCTACAAGAAGGTCTATTACAACTGGTCCACCGGCAAATCCGAGAAATGCACCCTGTGCTATCCCCGGATCGAATCCGGCAACCCCACGGTCTGCTCGGAAACCTGCGTCGGGCGGATCCGCTATATCGGCGTCATGCTCTATGACGCCGACAAGATCGACGAGGCGGCCAACGCGCCGGACGAGAAGGATCTCTATGACGCGCAGCTTGGCGTGTTCCTCGATCCGCGCGATCCGGAGGTAATCCAAGCCGCCCGCGCCGGCGGCGTCCCGGAAGACTGGATCAAGGCGGCCCAGCAAAGCCCGATCTGGAAGATGGCAATGGAATGGAAGATCGCCTTTCCGCTGCACCCTGAATATCGCACCCTGCCGATGGTCTGGTACATCCCGCCGCTGTCGCCGATCCAGAACGCCGCGACCGCGGGCAAGATCGGCGTGGACGGCGACATGCCGGACGTTCGCAGTCTGCGGATCCCGGTGCAATATCTCGCCAACATGCTGACGGCGGGCGACGAGGCGCCGGTGGTCAGCGCGCTGGAGCGGATGCTGGCGATGCGCGCCTATATGCGCTCCAAGACGGTGGACGGGGTCATTGACGAAGGCATCGCCGACCGCGTCGGCCTGTCGGGCCGGGTGATCGAGGACATGTACAAGATCATGGCCATCGCTGACTACGAAGACCGTTTCGTGATCCCGACCACCCACCGCGAACAGGTGGAAGAGGCCTACGACCTGCGCGGCGAATGCGGCTTTACCGACACCAACGGCTGTTCGCCGGGGATCAGCGGCGGATCGCTGTTTGGTGGCAAGAAACGCCCGCTGAAAATGCCGACGGAGGCGATGTGATGACCATTATTCTCAAGGATCGAACGCTCAAGGCACTCTCGCTGATCCTCAGCTATCCAACCGAGGCACTACAGGCCGCGATGCCCGAGATCGGCGGCGTCCTGGCCTCGGACACGCGGCTGACGGCGGCGGCCCGGCGCGCCCTGCGCCCTCTGGTTGCGGCTCTGGAACAGGATGACATCTATGACCTGCAAGAGCAGTTCGTGATGCTGTTTGATCGCTCGCGCACCCTGTCGCTGAACCTGTTCGAACATGTCCATGGCGAAAGCCGCGACCGGGGCGGGGCGATGGTCTCGCTGGTCGAGACCTATCGCGAGGCCGGCTTCGACCCGGTGACCTCGGAACTGCCCGATCACCTGCCGGTGCTGCTGGAATTCCTGGCAACCCGGTCCGCCGCGGAAGCCGCAGAGACACTCTCGGATGCGGCGCATATTTTCGCGGCCTTGTCCGAGCGGTTGAGCAAGCGGGGCAGCTATTATGCCGCGGTCTTTGATGCGCTCGGGCAGATTTCCCGGGCAAGGCCGGACGCGGCGGCCGTCGCCGAATTGCTGCTCTATCCCGATGACGACCCCACTGATCTGGGCGCTCTCGATGCCGTCTGGGACGAGGCGCAGATCACCTTTGGCCCCGATCCCAATGCCGGCTGTCCGCAGGTCCGCGACATGCTGGCCAACATGGATATTCACAAGTCATCAACGCCGTCGCTTCGGAACGCGACCAAGTAAAGGAGGATCCGATGCACACGTTCATTTTCGGCATATATCCCTACATCGCCCTGTCGGTCCTGCTCATCGGCACCATCGCCCGCTATGACCGCGATCCCTTCACCTGGAAAACCTCGTCCAGCCAGCTCTTGCGCCGCAAGCAGCTGATCATCGGGTCGGTGCTTTTTCACATCGGGGTTCTGACGATCTTTTTCGGGCACGTCGTCGGTCTTCTGACCCCGATTGCGCTGCTCGAAATGTTGCATGTCGGGCACCAGTTCAAGCAGATCCTGGCCATCGTCGTCGGCGGGTTCGGGGCGGTCCTGGCGCTGGTCGGCGGCTTCATGCTGCTGCATCGCCGCCTGACCGACAGTCGGATTCTCGCGACGTCGAGCACCATGGACATCGCCATTCTGGCGTTGCTGCTGTTCCAGCTTTGCCTCGGCGCGCTGTCGATCTTCGTTTCACTGAACCATATCGACGGCAGCGAGATGATCAAATTCATGCTCTGGGCACAGGGCATCTTCACCTTTGATCCGAACGCGGCCAGCTATACCAAAGGCACCTCGTGGATTTTCGAGCTGCATATCTTTACCGGGTTGACGATCTTTCTGCTGTTTCCCTTCACCCGCCTGGTTCACATCGCCTCGGGCATCTTCGCGCCGATACGGTATGTGTTGCGGCCCGGCTATCAGATCGTCCGCTCGCGCCGGCAGGCCGCATCGGTCGGCAAGCACCCTGTCAGCAAACCGGCGGAGTAGATCATGTCAGCCGCGCTTTTCCCGGAATTGACCGTCAATGGCACGCTCATTCCTTCGACCGCGATCTCAGCCGAGGCACAGAACCACCATGCGCCGAAGGGCAAGCCCGGCATTGCCTGGCGCATGGCAGCCCGCGCGCTGGCCGTGCGGCAATTGCTGCTGGAGGAGGTGCGGCGCCGTGGCATTACTGCGGTGTCCGAAGACGTCGGCCCCGGCCGCAGTGAAACCGAGGACGAGGCGCTGATCCGGGCGCTGCTTGAGGAGGCGCTTGATGTGCCGAACCCATCTGAGGATGCTGTCCGCGCCGAGTGGGCAAAGGCCCCGGATCGCTATCGGGCGCCGCCCCTGTGGGAGGTCTCTCACATCCTCTGCGCTTGCGATCCTGGCGAAAGCGATATCGCCATGGCCGCGCGTGCCCGCGCCGAAGTGTTGATTGACGCGTTGACCAAAGGCCCGCGTCGCTTTCCGGAGCTTGCAGCAAGTGACAGCGATTGCGGATCGAAAGCCAATGGCGGGGCGCTGGGTCAGCTGGGGCCCGGCGACACGGTTCCAGAGTTCGAGGCGGTCCTGCGCCAGCTGCAAGAGGGCGAGATCACGCAAGAGCCCGCACGCACCCGCTTTGGCTGGCATATCGTGCGTATGGATGCCTATGCCGAAGGGCAGGTGCTGCCCTTTGACGTCGTTCGTCCAAAGCTGGCTGAGGCGATGGAAAAGGCCGCCTGGACGGAAGCGGCCCGGGAATTTGTCGATAGCCTGGTGGCGACCGCGTCAATATCCGGCCCGGATATTCGATCCCTCTGATGCGGAGGATGTATGATGAAAGGCATGGGCAATCGCCTGCGAGCGGGCGCCGAGGGGCACCCGATCGACCTGGCTGACTTTGAGAATCCACTCGATTTTCTCGTCGAGGAGCATTTTCGCGAAAGGTCGCTCTGTTCTGTGATCGACGCGGTGGCTGACACCGACGCGCCCGAACCGGTTGCAATGACGCAGGTGTTGGCGTTCCTGGACGCCGAGTTGCCAACCCATATCCAGGACGAACTGACCCACGTCTTTCCCCTGTTGCGGCTGCGTTGCCTTGCAGAAGACGAGATCGGCCCGGTGATCGATGCGGTCGTCGCCGAACATGATGCCACGACCGCCAGCGTGCAGGCTCTGGCGGGCATGCTCAAACGGCAACTGGAAGACGGGTCCGTATGGAGCGAGGCAGAGCGGGTGCGGCTCCATCACTTTGCGGCCCATGTCAGGCGTCACGTGGTCTTGGAAAATGCCATCCTGCTGCCGATTGCACGGGCGCGGCTGTCAAAGGTCGATCTCGCGTCGTTGCGGCGTAGCATGCTGGAGGGTCGCCAGACCTGTGCTGTTGGGGGCGATAATGCGGGCTGATTTGCAGGAGCGCAGATGAAGATTGCCTACACCATGGCGCCCGGGCGCGGCGACACCGATCTGCTGTTGTACCGATTGGCGCAGGAGCTGATTGCGCGCGGGATCAACACCTGCGGCACAGTTCAGATCAATAGCGAAGGCCCGGGTTCCGGGCCCTGTGACATGGATATTCAGGTGCTGCCTGATGGGGCGATCTTGCGGATTTCCCAGTCTCTGGGGAAAGAATCCCGCGGCTGTCGCCTTGATCCGGCCATGCTGGAACAGGCCGTGGTGCTGTGCCAGGCCAGGATTGCGCGCGAACCGGACCTGCTGCCTGACATCCTGATCGTCAACAAATTCGGCAAACACGAAGCGGAAGGACGCGGTTTTCGGTCGCTGATTGCCGAAGCGTTGGCGCGGGATATCCCGGTTCTGGTGGGTCTGAACGCCCTGAGCCAAGCCGCCTTTGAACAGTTCTGCGCGGGGATTGCCGTTGAATTGCCACCAAACATCGGCGCGCTTCGATCCTGGGTGGAAAACGCCCTGTCCATCGAATACGAGTATTCGTGAGCGTATTGTTGCATCAAGCCCGGCATGTCGTCTTTCCCCGCGCGCAATCCGGCGGGAACTGACAGGCACAGGCGCATGTGTCGATGCGGGCGCAAAGCCGTCACTGGTCGGTCTTGCCGCCGTGACCGGATCCCGGTGATCCGGGGCCGGCACCGTCACCTGATCGATCTGCCCGTTCTCTGTTCGCAGCACCGCAACGCGGATACAGTTCATATAAGTATATTTCGCTTGCGAAGTATACCTGTCGAAATTATGACATTGAACCAGTGAGACAAACTGAGGGACCAATCATGATCAGCTACGACACCCTGATGGCGCGGGAATTCGCGCCAGTCGAGCAAAGCTATACCGAACGCGACACCATCCTGTACGCGCTGGGGCTCGGGCTTGGCGCAGACCCGCTGGACAAGGCACATCTGAAGGCGACCTATGAACGGGACCCAGGGTTCTGCGCATTGCCCGCGATGGTGAATGTGCTGGCAGGGCCGGGGTTCTGGGCGATGGAGCCAGATACCGGGCTGGTCTGGCAAAAAATCCTGCATGGTGAACAAAGTTTCACCCTGCACGCGCCGCTGCCGACCTCGGGCACCATTGTCGGCGAGACCAAGATCACCGGGCTGATCGACAAGGGCGCCGACAAGGGCGCGCTGATCTATTCCGAACGCAGCCTGACCGACAAGGCGACCGGCACGCTGATCGCGACAGTGGCAGGCACCAGCTTTGCCCGTGGCAATGGCGGCTTCGGCGGGCCGACCGGGCCAGTGAAACCCGTTCACAAGATGCCCGAAGGCGAACCTGAGGTGGTCTTTGATCACAAGACCGCGCCAGGACTGGCGCTGACCTATCGCCTGAACGGGGATTACAATCCGCTGCATGCCGACCCTGAGGTGGCGCGCGGCGCCGGGTTCGAGCGCCCCATCCTGCACGGGCTCTGCACACTCGGCATTGCGTCGTGGTCGATCACGGCGGCCTTCGCCGATGGCGACGCCTCTGCGTTGAAGCACCTTCAATTGCGGTTCTCCTCCCCGGTCTATCCTGGGGAAACCATCCGCACCGAGATGTGGCGCGACGGCGATGAAGTGTCGTTCCGCGCCCGCGTGCTGGAACGCGACATTGTTGTATTGAACAACGGACTGGCCCGTTTGGGCTGAGGGGGAAAACGTAAATGAGTGAACGCCAGCTACCAACGATCTATCCTGAAACGCAGTTCTACTGGGACGGGGCCAAGGCCGGCAAACTGTTGCTGCAGTCCTGTAACGCTTGCGACAAGATCTATTACCCGCCGCGCCCGTTCTGCCCGACCTGTGGCAGCCGGGATATCGCCGTCACCCAGGCCTCGGGCAAGGGCACGTTGCATTCCTTCGTGATCTCGCACCTTGCCGCGCCGGGGTATGAGCCGCCCTTTACCATCGCCGAGGTGATGCTTGAGGAAGGGGTCAAGATGATGACCAATATCGTCGATTGCCCGGCAGACCCGGAGTCGCTTGACCTCGACATGCCGCTTGAACTGACCTTTGAACAACGCGGAGACGTCGCCGTTCCGCAATTCCGTCCCGCCAAAGGAGGTGCCGCATGACCCATGCCCAAATCGCTATTGTTGGCGCCGCTGAAACCACCCGCATGGGCAAGGTTCCCGAACTGAGCCAGACTGGTCTGCATGCCGATGCGGCGTTGAATGCCATGGCGGATTGCGGCCTGACCCCGGCCGATATTGACGGCATTGCCACCGGCGGGCATGACGTGGCCGAGATCGCGCAATACCTCGGCATCACCCCGACATGGTACGACGGCACTTCGGTTGGCGGCTGTTCGTTCATCACGCTGGTGCGCCATGCGGCCGCGGCCATCGCCCAGGGGCTGTGCACCACCGTGCTGATCACCCATGGCGAAAGCGGGCGGTCGAACAACCGCGCGCACCGGCCAATCTTTCCCTCGATGCAGCAACAGGAATTCGAGGCGATCTATGGCCCGATGGTGCCGCCTTCGCGCTTTACCCTGCCGGTCATGCGCAAGATGAAGGATGACGGGCTGACCATCGAACAGCTGGCCATGGTTGCGGTGGTGCAGCGCGAATGGGCGGCGTTCCATCCCCGCGCCACCGCGCGCGATCCGATCACCGTGGATGATGTTCTGAACTCCAAGATGATCGCCTGGCCGTTCCGCAAGCTGATGTGCTGTCTGGTGTCAGACGGTGGCGGCGCGCTGATCCTGACCAGTGCCGAGCGCGCCAAGGATTTCCCGACCAAGCCGGTGTATCTGCGCGGCCTGGGTGGCGAAAGCGCCGAGGGGCCGATGATTTCGCAGATGGCGGATTTCACCAGCTCCAAGGCATTCCGGGTGTCGGGCAAGACCGCGTTCGAGACGGCTGGGATCAGCCATGCGGATGTCGATCACCTGATGATCTATGACGCATTCGCGCATCTGCCGGTTTATGGGCTCGAGGATCTGGGCTTTGTCGGCAAGGGCGAGGGCGGTGCCTTTATCGCCGAGGGCAACACCCGCCCGGGTGGCAAGCTGCCGCTGAACACCAATGGCGGCGGGCTCAGCTATATGCATTCGGGCATGTATGGCATGTACGCGCTGCAAGAGGCGGTGCGCCAGATGCGCGGCATCTCTCCGGCGCAGGTCGACGGTGCGAAGCTGTCGGTGGTGCATGGGGTGGGCGGCATGTTCTCAGCCGCAGCAACCGTTGTGATGACAACCGAGGATGCGTGGTAATCTGCCACCTGAGCTAAACAAACAAGGCGCGTGCCAGCTGGCGCGCGCCTTGTTTTATTGAATACCGCAACGTAGCGGGATGCCGCAACGTAGCGGGCGTCGGGTCAGGCGCGAACTTCGGCCAGCAATTGCGTCTTGATCGCGGTCTTGTCGATCTTGTTCGTCGCTGAAAGCGGCAGGGCACCATCCCAGAACGTCACGCCGCGCGGGGCCTTGTAATGGGCAATATGCTCGCGGCAGAAGGCGATCAGCTCGTCGGTGGTGACGGTCTGGCCGGGATGCAAGGCGACAACCGCATGCACCGTCTCGCCCCATTTCTCGTGCGGCAGACCGATGACGGCGGCCTGGGCCACGGCGGGATGCCGGGACAGGCAATTCTCGGTCTCGATCGGATAGACGTTTTCACCCCCCGAGATGATCATCTCTTTGGTGCGTCCGACCAGAAAGAGATAACCGTCATGATCCAGATAGCCCGCATCGCCGGTGTGATAGAAGCCCCCGCGCATCGCCTCTGCGGTTTCGGCATCGCGGCCCCAGTACCCGTTCATGATCTGTGATCCGCGCGCGACGATCTCACCGGGTTCAAGCGGTGGTAGGGTGGCGCCGCTTTCATCGACGATGCGAATGTCGCTATGCGGCAGCGGAAGCCCGACCGAGCCCAGCTTGTCGATCCGCGGATTTCCGGGAACATGATCGGCGGGCGGCAGCAGGGTCAGCGCGGGCGAGGCCTCGGTCATGCCGTAGCTCTGACAGAAGGTAACGCCGGGGATGGCGGCCAGGGCGCGCTCCATCAGGGGCAGGGGCATCGGCGCCGCCCCATATGTCAGCAACCGCATCGACGAGAAATCGAATGTGCCGAAATCCGGGTGGTCGAGGACCATACGCAGCATGGTCGGCACCAGCGTCATCGAGGTGACACGATGCGCCTTGATCAATGCGGCGGCCTCTATCACTTCGAACCGCGATTGCACGATCATCGTGGCGCCATAATAGGCGGCGGTATAAATCCGCGATCCGGTGCCAAGGTGGAACAGAGGCCCGGACAACATCACAACATCCTCGGGGCCAAACTCCATGATCGAACCGGTCCCGAGGGAATTGGTCATCATGTTCAGATGCGACAGCATCACGCCCTTGGGTTGGCCGGTGGTGCCCGACGTATAGAACAGCACCTTCGTATCGGTTGAATCGCTGGCAATCGCATCGAAGGCGTCGTCCTCGGGGCGCGCGGTTTCGGATGCCAGGGTTTCGTAGTTCAATGTCGACGGCGGCAGGGAGGGCGCTGGCCCGTCCCAATCCGCATGGATCAAATGTTTCAGCGAGGGGCAGAGCGCCATAAGCTGCGCCCCGCGATCGCCATGATGGCGGTCGACGATCAGAATCTCGGGGGTGCAGTCGGCCAGCATCTCGACCATTTCTGCCTCGGACAGGCGAAAGTTCATCGGGACGAACAGCGCGCCAATCAGCGAGGGCACGAAATACATCTCGACCATCCAGCCGGAGTTGTGGCCCAGGTAGGCGACACGATCCCCTGGCTCGACGCCCAGATCCCGCAGGGCCTGCGCCATGCAATGCACCCGGTCGCTGAACTGCGACCAGGTGTAATCGTGCCCCTCGAAATGCAGCGCCTTGGCATCGGGTCGATGGAACGCGTTCTTTCGAATGAAATCGGGAAAGCGAATCATCGCTGCCCTCCGAGCACCTGCCGCCCGATGATCTCGCGCATGATTTCGCCGGTGCCGCCGGCAATCCGCGACATCCGGGCATCGGCCCATGCGCGTGCGATCGGATATTCCCACATGTAACCGTAGCCACCAAACAATTGCAGACATTCGTCCAGGCTTTTGCACAGGGACTCGGCGGTGAACATCTTGGCGATTGCCGCATCGACGGAATCAAGGTCGCCCTGCGTATGCATCTGCATGCAGTGATCGGTGAAGACCCGCATCACGACCGCCTGGCTTCTGACCTCTGCAAGGCGGAACCGCGTGTTCTGGAAATCTGAAATCGTGCCGCCGAACGCCTTGCGTTCGCTGGTGTATTCGACGGTCCAGTCCAGAGCCGCCTCAAGGATCGAGGTGGCGCGGACGGCCTGCATCAGGCGTTCTTGCGGCAGTTGTTCCATCAGCTGATAGAAGCCGCGGTTTTCCACCCCCAGCAGGTTGCTGGCGGGAACACGGACGTCGTCAAAGAACAGTTCGGCGGTGTCCTGCGCCTTCCAGCCGACCTTTTCCAGCAGCTTCCCCTTGCGGAATCCAGGCGTGGCGGCAGGCACGAGGATCAGGCTGATGCCCTTGGCACCCTTGCTCGGGTCTGTCTTGCAGGCAAGGATCAGCAGATCGCAATTGCCGCCGTTGGTGATAAAGACCTTCTGGCCGTTGATCACATACTCATCGCCGTCACGCACGGCTGTCGTCTTGATTCCCTGAACGTCGGACCCGGCGACGGGCTCGGTCATGGCAATCGCGCCGATCATCTCTCCGCGCACCATCCGGGGCAGCCAATCGCGTTTTTGCGCCTCGGTGCCGTAATGCATCAGATAGGGGGCCACGATGTCAGAATGCAGGGAAAATCCCGGCCCCATGGCCCCCACGCGGGCGAGTTCCTCTATCACCACCATCGAAAACAGGAAATCCGCGCCCGCTCCGCCGAACTCTTCCGGGACGGTTGCGCAGAGCAAGCCCTGTTCACCGGCTTTCAGCCAGGTCTCGCGGCTGACCCGGCCGTCCTTTTCCCATTGGGCGTGATGCGGCATGATTTCGGTCTCGATGAATCGTCGCACCTGCGCGCGAAACATCTCATGGTCTTCGGAAAATATGGTGCGTTTGAACATCGGTTTGCTCCCCCGTTGCACGATTTCATGACGCCTTGTGGCGACGGCCACTTGCCTATACCATTCTCATACGAATAATACACAGGTTAATTGAATTTGACTTCACCATCGAGAGAAAACGAGGAGAACTTGATGCTTGACGGAAAAGTAGTGGTTGTGACCGGAGCCGGTCGTGGAATCGGGCGCGATCTTGCCCTGATGATGGCGGCGAATGGCGGCCGGGTCGTGGTGAACGATCTTGGTGGCGCGGCTGATGGCGCCGGATCCGATGCAACGCCCGCCCAGGAGGTCGTGAACGAGATCAAGGCCGCCGGTGGCGAAGCGGTTGCCAACTTTGGCAATGTTGCCAAGTCCGAGGACGCCAAGGCCATGTACCAGCAGGCGATGGATGAATTCGGCGCGATTGACGTTGTGGTCAATAATGCCGGCATCCTGCGCGACGTGATCTTTCACAAGATGACCGAAGAAGACTGGGATTCTGTGATCGCGGTCCACCTCAAAGGCAGCTTCAACATGGCCAGCGCCGTGGCGGCGCAGTTCAAGATGCAGGCCTCGGGGTGTTTCATCAACTTCACTTCGACGTCGGGCCTGATCGGGAACTTTGGCCAGGCGAACTATGCGGCGGCCAAGCTGGGCATCGTCGGGCTGTCGAAATCTCTGGCGCTGGACATGGCACGGTTCAATGTGCGGTCGAACTGTATCGCTCCGTTTGCATGGTCGCGGCTGATCGGCACGATCCCGGCGAAAACCGAGGCCGAAAAGGCGCGGGTCGAGCGAATCAAGGATATGACACCGGCCAAGATCGCACCGCTTTGCGTGGCTCTGGCAGATCCGGAATGCGACGTGACCGGGCAGATTTTCGGGGTGCGCAACAACGAGATCTTCTTGTTCAGCCAACCGCGCCCGATCCGTTCTGCACATCGGTCCGAGGGCTGGACGCCGCAGAAAGTCAAGGAACACGCGCTGCCCGCGATGAAATCGGACTTCTACGAACTGGAACGGTCCGGCGACATCTTTACCTGGGATCCCGTCTGAGCGCGGACGCAGCAATGAGGTCACATAATGACCGATGAAACCAAGGCAGCCCCCCTCGCGGGGCTGCGCATCGTCGAATTTGCCGGAATCGGCCCAGGCCCGTTTGCCGGGATGATGCTGGCCGACATGGGCGCTGAAATCATCCGTGTCGATCGACCGGGTGCCAAAGTCGAACAGCCACATCTTGATTTTCTGGCGCGCGGGCGGAAATCCGTCACCCTGGATCTGAAACGCCCAGCCGGGGTCGAGGCTGCCTTGCAGCTGATCGCGACCTCTGATGGCTTGATCGAAGGCTTCCGCCCCGGCGTGATGGAGCGGCTGGGCCTCGGCCCGGACCCGGCCATGGCTCGAAATCCGGCGCTGGTCTACGGGCGGATGACGGGTTGGGGGCAAAACGGTGCCCTGTCTCATTCCGCCGGCCACGACCTGAATTACATCGCGATCACGGGCGCCCTTTGGTCCAGTGGTTGCGCGGATCGGCCTCCGGCCTTTGCGATGAACCTGCTGGGCGATTTCGGCGGCGGCGGGATGTTCCTTGCCTATGGAATGCTGGCAGCGCTGATCCGCGTTGGCCGCACCGGTGTTGGCGACGTGGTGGATGCTGCGATCTGCGACGGCACCGCCGCGCTGATGGCGATGACCGCCAGTCGGCGGGCCAAGGGACAATGGCGCGATGCGCGTCAGAGCAATCTGCTGGACGGCGGCGTGCCATGGTATGGGGTCTATCCCTGCGCCGATGGCGAATGGATCACCATTGCCGCGGTTGAACCGCAGTTCTGGGCACAGGTGCTGGAGCTTCTGGCGATCCCGCCGGAACAGGCCGGCGACCGGAACGACCCCGCCACCTGGCCCGCGTTACGCCAAACCCTGAGCGCTATCATTCGCAGCCAAACCCGCGATCATTGGATCGGGCTGCTGGGCGGAACGGATGCCTGTTTTGCCCCGGTTCTCAGCCCCGCCGAAGCGGCGATCTATCCGCACAATGCCGAGCGTCAGGTGTTCAGCAGCGAGGGGCCGTTGCAACCGATGCCCGCGCCCCGGTTTACCCAGGCCAGCACGCCATTGCCGAACCCCGCGCCGGTGCCTGGGGCCGATACCGAGGCGATCCTGACGTCGATCGGGCTGGATGGCACGCAGATCGAGGCGGCGCAGGGCAACGCCAATTGAACCACCTGGGGGTAATCCCGGGCCATGAAGGAAAGGCGTTACGACGTGGATCTGATCGACACCCTGCTGGATCTGGCCCAACGGCCGCATGAAACGCTGCCGTCGGAGTCGATGCGCCTGGCCCGGCTTTCGTTCTTTGATTGGATGGTGTGCGGCCTTGCCGCGGCTGACGAACCTGTCACGCAAAAGCTGCTGAGATTTGTCGAAGAGGAGGGCGGCCGTGCCACTGCCAGCACATTCGGCGGTGGCCGGGCGCCCGCCCGTGCCGCCGCCCTGGCAAACGGCACGATTTCACACGCGCTGGACTATGACGACACCCATTTCGCCCATATCGGTCACCTGTCGGTCGGGATCTATCCTGCCGCCTTCGCCGCGGGCGAAGAGGTTGGGGGCCGCATGAAAGAGGTCCACGCTGCCTTCTTGCTGGGGGCGGAAAGCGCGATCCGGGTCGGACTGGCACTGGGGCCCGGGCATTACGAGCGCGGCTTCCACCAAACCGCAACCGCCGGCGCCTTTGGCGCGACAGTCGCCGCCGGACGGTTGTATGGGCTGAACCGCGACCAGATGCGCGCGGCGCTTGGGCTCTGCTCGACACGGGCGAGCGGGCTGAAGAACCAGTTCGGCACCATGGGCAAGCCTCTGAACGCCGGCATTGCAGCGGCCAACGGTATCGAATGCGCCCGGCTTGCCGCCCTTGGGCTGACATCTGCGGACGATGGCATCAGCGGTGCGCAAGGGTTCATTGCCACCCATTCCGACGCCGCCACGGGTGCGCCAGATCTACCGAATCCGTTCCTGTTTGACGACATCCGCTATAAACTGCACGCCTGTTGTCACGGCACCCATGCGATGATCGAGGCGTTGCTGAAAGTGCAGGCCGATCGCTCAATCGACGCCGCTGAGGTCCAATCGGTGACCATCACCGTCCATCCCAAGTGGTTGAACGTCTGCGACATCAAACAACCGCGCACCGGGCTTGAGGTGAAGTTCAGTTATGTCTGGCTCGCGGCCATGGTGCTGTCGGGCATATCCACATCATCGCCGATGCGGTATACCGATGCTTTGGCAAACGACATTTCATTGAAAGGCTTGGCCCAAAAAGTTCGGGTTGCGACCGACCCGTCGGTTGCGGACACGGCGGCAAAGGTCGCGCTGGCCTACGCGGATGGCACAGAATTTGCGCAAGAGCATGATCTGATGGCTCAATTCCCGATCGACGAGATCGAGGGGCGCGTCATTCACAAGGCCCAGACCATGCTCGGCGAACGTGCCGGTACAATCTGGGGCCAGTTGACCCGCGCCGGCGGAAGCGACGCGCGCGACATTGCAAAATCTCTTGTTTTCATCGATGGGGTGGCAGAGTCCTTATGAACGATCACGAAATCCAAGACCTGGAACCCGGTTTCATTTTCCAGCGTGTTGCGCGGCAACGGCTCAGGCTGACCGACAAGCGTTTGGTCCCCTATCACCTGACTTCCGCGCAGGTCTTTATGCTGAACTGGCTGTTGCACCGGGATGGGATGACCCAGAAGGAATTGGCCCAGCGGCTGAGCATCGGCACCGTCGCGGTCAGCGGCATGGTTGACCGGCTTGAAGCGGCCAATCTGGTCTATCGCGGCGAGGATCCGACAGATCGGCGCGCCAAGAAGGTCTGGCTCAAGGAATCAGCGCGCACCAACAAGGAGCTGCTGTCCGGGATCGCCAAGGAAATCAACGACGTATCGTTTCAGGGCCTGTCGAAAGACGAGATAAAGAAATTGCTCAGCCTGATGGAACGGGTGCGCAGGAATTTGGCGGAAGCCCTTGATGCCGATGACGCGAGCCAATGGCTCAACACCCGCCCCATCGGCGGCAAAGACTCAGATATTGCTATCTGAGCCTTCCCAGTAGGGGGCCCGCAGCCGTCGTTTCTGGATCTTGCCCGATGGATCGCGGGGCAGCGTGTCGGTTTTGACATAGAGCCGCGGCACCATGTATTTCGCGATCAATCCGGCGATATGGGTGCGGAGTTCGTCCTCGGTGACCGGATCGTCGGGCGTGGTTTCATAGGCCACGGCAACCTGTTCACCACGGTCCTGGTCCGGCACGCCGAACACGGCGCAATCCAGAACCTTTTCATGCTGCAGCATAGCCGCTTCGATATGGGCGGGATAGATATTCACCCCGCCAGAAATGATCATGTCGCGTTTTCGATCATTGATGAACAGATAGCCATCGGCGTCCAGATAGCCGATATCACCGCCGGTGATCAGCCCGTCGACCACGACCTTGTCCCGTTCTTCGGGACGGTTGAGATAGGTGAATTCGGGATAATCCACACGCACGCCATAGATTTCGCCCGACGTGCCGGTCGGGCAGGGTTGGCCCTGCTCGTCGAGAATGGCGATCCGGGCATTCGTCTGGCAGCGTCCGACGGTGCCGGGCCGGGCCAAGGCATCCTCGCTGGTGCAATGGGTCAAGGCGCCGGTCTCGGACGCGCCGTAGAATTCGTAAACCACCGGGCCCCAGAGCTCGATCAAGCGGCGCTTGATCTCGGGCGGGCAGGGCGCCCCGGCGGTCACGACATGGCGCAGCGAAGAGGTATCGTAGCGATCCAGTACCGCCTGCGGCAGGCGCAGGATGCGGCTCATCATTGTGGGAACAAGGAAGGTGGTGGTGATCTTCCAACGCTCGATCAGGGCCAGCGTCTCCTCGGCGTCGAATTTGCTGGTCAGCACAAGAGTGCCATCGAACAACAGCGTGCGCTGCGCAAAACGGTTCGGGGCCGAATGATACATCGGTGCCGACAGCAATGTGCGGGTCTGGGATGTAAAGAACGCGTCGGTGCCCTGGGGCGTGCCGGGGGTGGCTGCGGCCCCCTTGCGCACCACGCCTTTGGGATGGCCTGTCGTGCCCGAGGTATAGATCACCGGAAAGGCGGGTTGTGAGGGCGCGGGCAGGGGGCCCGTGCCAGCAGCGCAAAGAGACTCCCATGTCTCGGCGCCCGCGGGCGGCTCGGCTTGTTCGGCCGAAATACCGAACGATGCCTGCATGTCAGACGGGGTTGGCACCCAGATTATTTTCAGGGATGGCGAGACAAGGTTGAGCAATTCCTCACCCGCGGCATTCAAGAGGTCGGAATGCGCGATTAGAGCACCGGCCCCGCAGTCGTTCAGGACATAGGCGACCTCGGCGGCGTTGAAATGCCAGTTGATCGGCACCGGAACCAGCCCGGCCAAACGCGCCGCTTCGTTCGCGGCCACAAAATCTATACTGTTGCGCAACAACAGCGCGACCCGTCCGTCCGAGCCCCCATTGGCAATCAGAGCGTTTGCCGCCTGTCCAGCACTGGCACGCAAATCGGAAAGGGACAGGGAGACCTGCCCGCAAACAACAAGACCATTCATCACTATACTGCTTTCACTTGCCTTCAAAAACGGCGGTGCGTTTTTCTGAAAATGCGGTTACGCCCTCTTCGAAATCGGCCGTTGCAAAAGCCTTGGCCTGGCATTCTGCCTCAAGCGCGAGATATCGCGTGTCGCCTGCAGGACACAGGGCATTCACCAACCGTTTCACATTTCCGTAGGACACTGTTGGCCCCTGCGCCAGCCGTGCGGCCAGGGCGTTGGTTTCCGCAGTCAGCTTGTCTGGCGCCGTGACCTTGTAGGCGAAACCAAGCTGCGCGGCATCCTCTGCTGTCAGGGTCTCGCCGAGCATCGCCAGGGATGCAGCGCGCGCGGCGCCGATCTTGTAGGTCAATTGCGCCATCACCCCGGCATCCGGGCTGGCGGCAATCCGCGTGAAGGCCAAGTGGAACCTGGCCCGCTCCGAGACCACCATGAAATCTGCCGCAAGCGCCAGCCCGAAGCCCGCGCCAGCCGCAGCGCCATCCACCGCCGCGATCACCGGCACCGGAATTTCACGCAGCAAAGCGACGATCTGGTTGATCCCGGTCTTCATCGTGCCTTCGATGGTCGCCCGGCGCGGCAGGATCTCGGACAAATCCAGATCGGCGCCCGAGCAGAAGCTGCCCCCGGCGCCGGTCACGACAATCACCCTGTGGCGCAGGGTGTTGCGCTCTTCGACCAACAGTTCAAGCAAACGCACCCTGATTTCAGGGGACAGAGCGTTGTGCCGACGTGGGCGATTGAGGGTCAGAGTCAGCACGCCATCGGCGCTGTGTTCGATCAATTCCGGCAAAGTGAGCCTCCCCGCATCACAGACAATATATACCGCTATGTGTATAATTCACTTGCGAAGTAATAACAAGCGAATTAGCTTCCGACCGGGAGATGAATCATCTCGGAACGAGACGATCAGGGCGCAGTGCGGTTTGCCGCGACGCGGACGGGGAGAGGGCTGTCGGAGGGGGCGGATACGATTGCTGCGAGTCCCAATCCGATTCCGCTCATGCCCCCAGCGATCCGGTCGAATGACACGACCGCTCGATCATGAAAACTGTGGAGGAGAAGAGAAGAATGAACGGCGTATCGAAACTATGCGCGGCCCTGGCTGCCGTCGCGACCCTGGGGTTTGCTGGCGCGGCCAGCGCCGAAACCTATCTGCGGTATAACGAATCCGGGCCCAATCGCGGCTCGCGTGCGGATGCGGTGCAGTTTTTTGCCGACCGTGTGGGCGAATTGTCCAATGGTGAAATCAAGGTCGACATCATCTGGGGCGGCGCATTGCTGGGCTTCAAGGCAACGGCTGATGGCGTCAAGAACGGTGTCGCGGACCTCGGCACGGTGCTTGCTGCCTATGCGCCGAACCAGATGAAGGCGCTGTCCATCGGTGACTTGCCGATCAATGAATCCTCGGATGCCTGGGTTGGCATGCGGGCAATGTACGACCTGATGACAACCAACCAGCAGCTGAAAGACTCGCTGGCAAAGCAAAACAGCGTCTATGTCACCAACTTTCACTCGACGGCGGTGCAGATCGACTGTCGCGAGGGTATCGAGATCAACACGCTGGCGGATCTTGCCGGGCTCAAGATGCGGGCCAGCGGGATCTATGCGAAAATCCTGGCCGATCTTGGCGTCAACTTGATCAGCCTCTCCTATGACGAGGTATATCAGGCTTATGACTCCGGTCTGATCGATTGCGAAGCGGGCTATTTCTATACGATCAAGGCCTACAAACTGTACGAAGTGATCGGCAAGGTGTACCGGATCGATTTTGGCCAGATCGCCGGGTTCGCTGTGATCGCCAACCAGGACCGCTGGAATTCGCTGACCGAAGCGGAACGCGACATCATCCGGCAAGCCGCGGTGGAAATGATCGACCATTTCGCCGAGGTTCAGATCACCGACATCGACAACGTCGTGGCCAGCCTGAAAGCAGGCAACAAGGTGCAGGTGATCGACATGCAGCAAGCGTTCCGTGACGAGCTTTTCTCTGCCGGCAAAACCTACATCGAAGCCTGGAAAGAAGAAAGCGCCGCCGACGGTTTGGATGCGGACGGGATCGTCGACAGCTACACGGCCCTGCTCGATAAATACACGCAGATCCGTGACACTCAGGGCTATCCCTGGGCGCGCTGAGGATAGATGAAAATGTCGTCAAACAGCAACGACGCAGGCTCCGGAGCGATCGCTTCGCTCTGGAGCAAGCTTGAGAATATCTGCCTCGATATCGCGGCGGTCTCGATTGTCCTTATTGCGCTCTACGTGACCCTGGGGATCGCGCTGCGAACGTTCTTTGGTGCGTCGATGCCGGACGAGACGGTCCTGGTGGCCGAGGTGATGATCTTTGTCACAATGCTGCCTCTGGCCCGGGTCGCCGCCGAAGGCGGTTTTATCGCGGTGGATGTCTTTGTGTCCTTCATGACCAAGGAGCCACGGGTTGATGCCCTACTCAGGCTGCTGGCATCACTGATCGGCCTGTGTGCGGTACTGGTGATCCTCTACGCGGCCTATGGTTCGCTGGTCGATGCCATCGTCAATCGGAATTACTTTTTCGGCATCCTTTCATTGCCGGAATGGCCGGGGCGTCTGGCCTTTTTCATCAGCTTCGTGCTGTTCGCACTGCGCCTGTGCGCCCTGATCTGGACAAGCGCGCGGACGGCCCTGCGCCCCTGACAAATGAACATACCGGCGACATCCGTCGCAGGCTTTCCTGCATACTCTGAAGACGAAAGTTAAGTATGGAACCGACGACAATTGGATTAATTGGATTCATCGCCGCAATGCTCCTGTTGGTGATCCGGGTGCCGATCGGCTTTGCCCTCATGTCGGTCGCTTCGGCCTGCGTCTTGCTGGTGTTTTCCTGGCGACCGGGCAGCGAACTGAACCTGGCCTATGGCATCCGCCCCGCGGTGAGCCTGATTGAAAACAGCGTCTTTGGGTTTGTGCATTCCTACTCGCTGAGCATGATTCCGATGTTCATCGCCGCCGGGCATTTGGCCTATCACGCGCGCATCACCACCGACATCTACGACAGCGCCCGGATCTGGATGGCTCGCCTGCCGGGCGGGTTGGCGATGGCCTCGATCGTCGGTTGCGGTGGCTTTGCGGCCGTCTCCGGGTCGTCGCTGGCCTGTGCCTCGGCGATGGGCCGGATCTGCGTGCCCGAGATGCAGCGCTATGGCTATTCCCGTGAATTGTCGACCTCGAGCGTGGCGGTTGGTGGCACCCTGGGCTCGCTCATCCCGCCCAGCGTGCTGTTCATCGTCTACGGTATCTTTACCGAAAGCTCGGTCAGCCAGCTTTTCCTGGCTGGGGTGCTGCCCGGTATCCTGTCGTTGTTCGGATATCTGCTGACGGTCTGGATTTGGGCCAAGCTGAAACCCGACGCAGCGCCGATCCTGACCCAAAACTATCCGCTGCGTGAAAAGCTGGCTGCGGGGCTGAAGGTCTGGCCCGCAATGGTGCTGGTCGTGATCATCATCGGCGGGATCTATGGCGGGGTTTTCACCGCAACCGAAGCCGCAGCGATCTGCCTGACATTCATTCTGGCCTTTGGCCTGCTGTCGGGGCGGATCAACTTTAGCCAACTGAAGGACAGCCTGCGGGAAACCGCGATTTCAACCGCCTCGCTGTTCTTCATCTCGGCCGGGGCCAAGGTCTTTGTATCCTTCGTTTCCCTGACCGGGGTCACCGCCGCGCTGGTTGCATTTGTCAACGATGCCGAATTGTCGAACTGGATGATCCTGTTCAGTATCGTGCTGATCTATCTGGTCATGGGCATGTTCCTGGACCCGATTGGCACCATGCTTCTGACGTTGCCATTCGTGATTCCGTTGATCGAGGGCATGGGCTATGAGTTGATCTGGTTCGGTGTGGTCATCGTGAAACTGTTGGAGATCGGGCTGGTAACGCCACCTTTGGGGTTGAACGTCTTTGTCGTCAGCTCGGTGGTCAGGCCCGAGGTGCCGGTTCATGTGGTCTTCTTCGGGGTAATGAAGTTCCTGGTTATCGACCTGATGGTCCTGGCCGTGATCGTCCTGTTCCCCGTCGTTTCGCTGCTGTTGCCCAGCCTTATCGGGTGACGCGGGTGAACCACGCGCGACCGTCGCGGGCCGGGAGGCTATCTGGTTAAAGTGGTCCAGGGCGGGTGCGAGCCCGCCATGGGCGGCGAGGGGTTGCAGACGCGCCCCAGCTCGCGCTTCAGCCGTCTTATCTCAGCAGCCTGATCCGCAACCTCTGATCTGACACGTGGCGACTTCGAAAACTGCGCCTTCCAAGTGTACAGGGACTTGGTGCTGATCCCCAGCCGCTCGGCCACCTCGCTGACCGCGTAACTACGCTCAACAACCTGCGCCACAGCGTCCTGCTTAAACTCGTCTGTAAACCGTATTCCCTTGTTCATATCCGTCTCTCCATGGTTCCAAAATTACCAAGCAAAGCGTCTACAAATCTAGGGGCACCTCAAAGTTTGCCGCAGCACCTACGCCGTCGCCGCCTGACGATCCTTCCCTTAAGTGCCAAGGGCAACTGCCGTCCCTTCGGGGGCGGCTTCTTTTTGTAGTCAAATGCTTAGCCTTTGGGTAGCTTACGGAAACAATAATCCATAGTGAGGCATCATACCCAATGAACGAAAGTGATGGTTTTTCGCCCGAGTTTGTTGAGGGGTTGCGGGTGTTGGTATCCGTCGCGCAGCTTATCGTGGCGGCAATCGTGGGCTTCGCGGCAATTCAGTTCTACCGTTGGCAGCGGGCGACGAAAGACAAGGAAAGCTTTGTAAACTCCGTAACGCGGTATCATGCGATCAACCAACTAGTTATCGAAAATCCCGACATTCAAGACATTGAGCGCAAAGGGCATTTTGTATCATCGGACCTGAGCCGCGAAGAAATTGTCAAAATGTTCTACTACTTCGAGAACTTGAACGGCATGGGGTCAGTGCTCAAGCTGAAAGACGGAAAGCTAGTTGTCCCAGAGTCCGACAAGGGCACGTATCACGTATCTGTAGTTCGGAATATCGGTCGGTCTTTGTATCACGACCGAGAATTCATCCGAACTCACTGCCTGCTGCGCGGTTACACCAAGAACTTCATCACGTTTCTTGACGAACTCTGGGAAGACATTGGTAAAGAGTTTGAGCAACGAAGCGACGTTCACCGATGAAACTGCCGCACATCACGCAATACCCTCTCACGTTTCCGTAATCTAAAGACGGGCTGTTTGTCCGTCAAAATCCGGGGTCGCGTAGTGTGCAGGGAGTGGGCAGAGTTTCAAGCGCCCAGATCAATCGACCTGTAACGCTTTGAAATACAACAATAATCTTTAATTACAATGGCGGAGAGACAGGGATTCGAACCCTGGGAGGGCTTGCACCCTCAACGGTTTTCGAGACCGCCCCGTTCGACCACTCCGGCACCTCTCCGCGGGGGTCTGGGAGGTCCGTGTAGTGGCAATTGTCCGCGCAGGCAAGGGGGCTTTTGCATTGCATGACGGCGCGAATGGCCTAGGATCCGGGGCAACCGCAAACCCACCCTTGATGAGAGCTGAACCGATGCGTCACTTCCGCCAATCCGGGCGCCGAACCGGGGTCACATTTTCCCTGCTGACGGCGCTGATCCTTGCCCTTGTCAGCGTGACGGCCAGCCCTGGCCAGGCCGCAGACCGCGACCGGGTGCGCGCCTTTCTCACCGTCACCGGCTTTGACGTGGCGCTGGAGGCGATCAAGCTTTCGGCCGAGGACGCCCCGGCGATGCTGGGCATCCGGGCACAGGATTTCGGACTCAGCTGGACCCGGCTTGCAGGCGAGGTGTTTGACGTTGCCTTGATGCAGGAAATGGGCGTCGATATCCTGGAACGCACCCTCAGCGATGCGGCGCTGGCGCATGCGGCGGGGTTCTATGCCTCGGATCTGGGGCAGCGGCTGGTGCAGGCGGAAAACGCCTCGCATCTCGCGGATCGTTCGGTAAAGCGCAAATCCGGCGAGGAAATGATTGCCGATCTGATGGTCAGCGATCCTGAGCGGGTGGCGATCTTTGATCGGATGATGCGGGCAATCGGCTCGGCCGAGATGACGCTGAAATCCGCCAATGAGGTGCAGATCCGGTTTCTGATGGCCGCAGCGGCAGCGGGAATTGTCGAGTTGAAGCTCGATGAAAAGGGCCTGCGGGCCCTGCAGGCCGAATCCGCCGAGGAATCGCTGGCCGAAATCCGCAAATCCGGGCTGCGCGGCGCGGCGGTGACCTATGACGGGATTTCAAACGAAGATCTCGCCGCCTATGCCGAGGCGTTGGAACAGCCGCTGATGCGTGAGGTTTATGAGTTGATGGACGCCGTGCAGTTCGAAATAATGGCCAATCGCTATGAGGCGGTGGCGATGCGGTTGCGCGGGCTGGATCCGGGGCAGGAGCTGTGAGTCACGCGCGCCGCTTGCGCAGCGCTGTCGTCGGCCTGTGCCTGTCCATCGTCACGCTGAGCGCCGCGGCTGCGCCGGCGCGGGCTGAGGGCGCGGTCGGATTTGACCGGCTCTGGAGCCTGTTGCAGCTGTCGCCGCTGATCGCGGTGATGCAGCAAGAGGGGATGACCCAAGCCGAGGCCCTGGGGTTTGACTATCTGCCCTATCCGCCGGGGGCCGGTTGGACCGCGCTGGCGCGTCGGATCTATGACGGCGAGATAATGGATCGTTCGATGCGCGCCAGCTTTGCCGCGGCTCTCGGGCCGGAGCCGCTGACCGACCTCGTCGATTTCTTTGACAGCCCGCTGGGGGCGCAGATCGTCGCGGGCGAGGTGGCGACACGGCGCGCTTTTCTCGACCCGGCAACCGAGGCGGCGGCGCGCGCGGTGCTGAGCGACCCAGCCAGTGACACCACACGGCTGCGGCTGATTGATCGCTATATCGCGGTGAACGATCTGATCGAGTTCAACGTCACCGGGGCGCTGAATTCCAACTTTCGCTTTTACCTTGGCCTCGGCGAGGGCGGTGCGCTGGCTCTGAGCGAGGCCGAGATGCTGGACGAAATCTGGTCGCAGGAAGACAGCACCCGCAGTGAAACCGAGGACTGGCTGCGCGCCTATCTGCACGCCGCCTATCGCGACCTCGATGACGCGGGCCTGTCGCGCTATATCGCCCTGTCCGAAACCGCCCAGGGCCAGCGCCTGAACCGGGCGTTGTTTCAAGCCTTTGCGCAGATGTATGACGACATCTACTATGCGCTCGGGCTGGCGATTGCCGATCAGATGGCAACCCAGGATCTGTAACCGATCTGCCCTTGACTTGGCTTTCTTTCCCGACCATAAGCCGGGCTTCCGACGGACCTCTGGGTCTGGCGGCTATATGCAATGACGCCCTGACCGGGGCGCGCTGTCTGCAGGCGGGTCTGATCCCCGAAAACACCCGCAAGGGGGCCACAGGACGCGGGAAATGAAGGAATAACATATGTTTGCGGTCCTCAAGACCGGCGGCAAGCAGTATCGGGTCCAATCGGGCGATCTGCTGCGCGTCGAAAAGCTGGCGGCTGACGCTGGTGAAACGATTCAATTCAACGAAGTGCTGATGCTGGGCGGTGACACCACCGTCGTTGGCGCGCCCTTCGTTGCCGATGCGGCTGTTCAGGCCGAAGTTGTCGATCAGGTCAAAGGTGACAAGGTCATCAACTTTGTTCGTCGTCGCCGGAAACATTCGTCGAAACGGACCAAGGGCCACCGTCAGAAACTGACTTTGGTTCGGGTGACCGAGATTCTGGCGGCTGGTGCTGGCAAGTCCGGCGTCAAAACCGCCGTTGGGTCCGGTTCGGTTTCGGGCGAGGCTGCCGCGCCGAAAGCGGCCAAGAAAGCCGCAGCACCGAAGGCGTCCGCGGCCCAAGCCGCCGCTGGCGATGATCTGAAAATCCTGTCGGGCATCGGCCCGGCGCTTGAGAAAAAGCTGCATGAGGCCGGGGTTACTTCCTTTGCCCAGATCGCAGCCTGGAGCGCCGACGACGTGACCGAGATGGATGAAAAACTGAGCTTCAAAGGCCGGATCGAGCGTGAAGGCTGGATCGAACAGGCCAAAGAACTGGCGAAGTAAGAGGAGACACGACAGATGGCACACAAGAAAGCTGGCGGTTCCTCACGCAACGGTCGCGATTCCGCGGGCCGGCGTCTGGGCGTCAAGAAATACGGTGGCGAAAACGTCATTTCCGGGAACATCATCGTGCGTCAGCGCGGCACCAAGTGGTGGCCGGGCGACGGCGTCGGGCTGGGTAAGGATCACACGATCTTTGCCACGATCGATGGCAATGTGAAGTTCCACAAAGGTCTCAAGGGCCGCACCTTTATTTCGGTGCTGCCAGCGGTGGAGGCCGCAGAGTAAGCCGACCTTACGGTCTGATGACACAGATGGGGGATCGGCAGTGGCCGGTCCCCCTTTGTGTTGCCGACCTTCAAGCTTGGATCGGTTGCGTTCGGGGCTGAGGAGGAACACCCCCTTGAAACACGAGCATTTCATCACCCAGCCAGTGATCGACGGCGGTGAATTCTGCCTGCGCCCCTTGCGCATTTCGGACGCCGGGCTGATCCGCTTGCACAGCGCAGATGAACGGGTGGCGCGGGCCACCACCTCGATCCCGCACCCGCTGCCCCCGGGGGCAACCGAGGATTTAATCCGCCGCGCCCAGAGCGCGACCCGCGACCAAGACGTCTGGGCCATCGACACGGCGGCACGCGGCGGACCCGAAGTGATGGGCCTGATCGGCTTGACCCGAATCGAGGGTGAGCAATCCGAGATTTCCTTCTGGGTTGCCCCGGCCTATTGGAACACCGGGGTCGCCTCGTCGGCGGTCGCGGCGCTGGTTGCGGAAAATCCGCTGGACAATCGCACGATGTTCGCCAGCGTGTTTCAGGACAACCCGGCCTCGGCCAGGGTGCTGACCAATTGCGGGTTTCTCTATATCGGGGACGCGGAAAACTATTCGGTTGCCCGTCGGGCCACCGTGCCCACTTGGACTTACAGCCGCGTGCTGGACGCGCGAAAACAGGATTGAGCCGCCGGTCTCGCTTGCGTTAAGCGACCTTTGCGGCAGAGGATGAGGCATGAAGTTTCTCGATCTCGCAAAGGTCTATATCCGCTCCGGATCGGGCGGCGGTGGGGCAATCGCCTTTCGCCGGGAAAAATATATTGAATATGGCGGCCCGAATGGCGGCGATGGCGGCCGCGGTGGCGATGTCTGGGCGGTGGCGGTCGATGGGCTGAACACGCTGATCGATTTCCGCTATCAGCAGCATTTCTTTGCTCAGAACGGCCAGCACGGCATGGGCAATAACCGCACAGGCGCCAATGGCGATGACATCATTCTGCGGGTGCCGGTCGGCACCGAAATCCTCGACGAGGATGAGGAAACGGTGATCGCTGACCTGACCGAGATCGGTCAGCGGGTGCTGATCGCCAAGGGCGGCAATGGCGGCTTCGGCAACGCTTATTTCAAATCCGCCACCAATCAGGCCCCGCGCCGCGCCAATCCCGGGCTTGAAGGGGTCGAGCGCACGATCTGGTTGCGGCTGAAGCTGATTGCCGATGTCGGATTGCTGGGCCTGCCGAATGCGGGCAAATCCACCTTTCTCGCCGCCACCTCCAACGCCCGTCCGAAGATCGCCGATTACCCGTTCACCACCCTGCATCCCAACCTCGGGGTGGTGGCGGTGGATGGCGCGGAATTCGTGGTCGCCGATATTCCCGGGCTGATCGAGGGCGCTTCCGAGGGCAGGGGCCTGGGCGATCTGTTCCTTGGCCATATCGAACGCTGCGCGGTGCTGCTGCATCTGGTCGATGGCACCTCGGGCACCTTGCTGGAGGATTGGCAGACCATCCTCGATGAAATCGCCGCCTATGGCGCCGCGCTTGAGGACAAGCCACGGATCACCGTGCTGAACAAGATCGACGCGCTCGACGCCGAGGAACAGGCGTTCCTGAAGGACGAGCTTGAGGCGGTCACCGGCAGCCCGGTGATGCTGATGTCCGGGGTCACCGGCGCGGGCACGGTCGACGTGCTGCGCGCGCTCAGAGCGCAGATTGGCGACGACCGGCTGCGCCGCAAACGCGAAGAAGACCACGACGATGAGTCGGAGCCCGAGACATGGCAACCCTGAACGACGCCGCAACCATGGCCGCAACCATGAGTGACGCCACAGCCTTGAGCGAGGCCACCGACCTGCCGCGTCTGGATCAGGCGCAGCGCCTGGTGGTCAAGATCGGCTCGGCCCTGTTGGTCGACCGGGACAGCGGCGCGCTGCGTGTCGACTGGCTGAACAGCCTGGCGCAGGATGTGGCCAGGATCCGGGCACGCGGCACCGATGTGGTGCTGGTTTCCTCCGGCTCCATCGCCTTGGGGCGCGGGGTCCTCGGTCTCGGGCAGGGGGTGCTGGCGCTGGAACAGGCGCAAGCGGCGGCGGCGGTCGGTCAGGTCGGTCTGGTGGCGGCCTATGAGCGGGCGCTGAAACCGCACGACATCACCATTGCCCAGGTTCTGGTGACACTTGAGGACAGCGCCAATCGGCGGCGTTATCTGAATTCCCGCGCCACCCTGGAAACCCTGCTGGGGCTCGGCGTGGTGCCGATCGTCAACGAAAACGACACCATTGCCACCGACGAGATCCGCTATGGCGACAATGACCGGCTGGCGGCGCAGGTGGCGGTGACGGTCTGGGCGGATCAGGTGATCCTGCTGTCGGATGTCGACGGGTTTTATTCGGCCAATCCCAGCTTTGACGCCTCTGCCCGCCGGTTCGCGATGATCGAACACATCACCCCCGAGATCGAGGCGATGGCGGGCGATGCCAAATCCGGCCTGTCCAAGGGCGGGATGAAGACCAAGCTGCTGGCGGCCAAGGCCGCAACCTCGGCTGGCTGCGCTTTATGCGTCACATTGGGAACCGACAATAACCCTCTGACTGTGCTTGAGAATGGCGGAAATTGCACCTGGTTCACCGCGCAGGGGGATCCGCAGGTGGCACGCAAGAGCTGGATCAGCGCGATGAAGCCAAAGGGCACCCTGACCCTGGACGCCGGAGCGGCACAGGCGATGGGCCGGGGCAACAGCCTGCTGCCCGCCGGGGTCACCGCCGTCTCTGGCTGTTTCGGGCGTGGCGATCCGGTGACTCTGACCGGTCCGGAGGGCGAGGTGATCGCGGTCGGATTGACCCGCTATACTTCGGAAGAGGCAAGGGCGATCAAGGGCCATAAAAGTCACGAGATCGAGGCGATCCTTGGCTACTCCGGTCGTGCGGTGCTGGTGCATCGTGACGATATGGCGATCTGAGGGCGGCATGTCTTATAAGAGTTTGGGATAGAGAAGGGCGTGAAATGAAGGATCTGGACAACATCCCCGAGCTGATGCGCGACATCGGTGCCAAGGCCCGCGCGGCCTCGCTGGAGCTGGCGACTGCCAGTGCCGAGCGCAAATCCGCCGCCTTGAACGCCGCCGCCGATGCGGTCTGGCGCCGGCGCGAGCAGATCATCGACGCCAATCGCATCGACATGGCCGAGGGCGAGGCCAAGGGCCTTTCTACGGCGATGCTCGACCGGCTGCTGCTGAACGAGGACCGGATCCGCGCCATGGTCGACGGGCTGCGCGCGGTGGCCGAACAAAAAGACCCGGTCGGCGCGGTGATTGCTGAATGGGACATGCCCTCGGGCCTGCATATCCGCCGGGTGCGCACCCCGCTTGGGGTGATCGGCGTGATCTATGAAAGTCGCCCGAACGTGACCGCCGATGCCGGGGCCCTGTGCCTGAAATCCGGCAATGCGGTGATCCTGCGCGGCGGTTCGGAAAGCTTCAACTCTTCGGCTGCAATCCATGCTTGCCTGCTCGAGGGGCTGCGCCAGGCCGGGTTGCCGGAAACCGCGATCCAGCAGGTGCCGACCCGTGACCGCGCCGCAGTCAGCGAAATGCTGACCATGGTCGCGTATATTGACGTGATCGTGCCGCGCGGTGGCAAGGGGCTGGTCGGGCTGGTGCAGCGCGAGGCGCGGGTGCCGGTCTTTGCCCATCTCGAAGGGATCTGCCACATCTATGTCGGCGCCACCGCTGATCCGGCCATGGCGGTCGAGATCGTGCTGAACGCCAAGACCCGGCGCACCGGCATTTGCGGGGCGATGGAATGCCTGCTGATCGACTCGCGCTTTTACAGCCAGCATGGTCCGATCCTGATCGAGGCGCTGCTGGCGGCGGGTGTCGAGGTGCGCGGCGCCGGGGACTTGACCAAGATCGCCGGTGTGGTTCCGGCCAAGGCCGATGATTTCGGTCGTGAATTCCTCGACATGATCTGCGCGGCCAAGCTGGTCGATGGGCTGGACCAGGCGATCGACCATATCCGCAGCTATGGCTCCAACCACACCGATGCGATCATCACCGCGGACGATGAGGCGGCGGCGACGTTTTTTCGCGAACTCGACAGCGCCATCCTGATGCGCAACGCCTCGACCCAGTTTGCCGATGGCGGTGAATTCGGCATGGGTGCCGAAATCGGCATTGCCACCGGCAAGCTGCATGCCCGCGGGCCGGTCGGGGCCGAGCAATTGACCAGTTTCAAATACCTGGTCGAGGGGCAGGGCGCCGTGCGCCGCTGAGCGGTCAGCACCTGGTGAAAAGCCGGGCCGGGGGCGCGGCCCCCGCCACGCCCGTCGGGCGTTCCCCCCGAGATATTTGGAACCAGACGAAGCGGGGGCGGTTGTCTGTCTGGGCAATTGATGCGAATGGAACCATGACGCAGCAACCGGCAAGGAACGGGCGCATGAGCCAGCGGCGCGGCCTTCTGATCATTCTGTCCTCGCCCTCGGGCGCCGGGAAATCGACCCTGGCCCGGCGGTTGATGGCCTGGGACCCAAGCGTGCGGTTTTCAGTCTCGGCCACCACCCGGGCGCCGCGCGCGGGCGAGGTCGACGGGCAGGATTACCAATTCCTCGATGAGGCCGGGTTCAAGACGCTGGTCGCCGATGGCGGCATGCTGGAACATGCGCATGTGTTTGGCAATTTCTACGGCTCGCCCAAGGCACCGGTGCTGGCGGCGATCGAACAGGGTCGGGATGTGCTGTTTGACATCGATTGGCAGGGCGCCCAGCAGATCCGCAATTCCGATCTGGGCAACAACACCCTGTCGATCTTTATCCTGCCGCCGTCGATTGCCGAGCTGCACCGCCGCCTGCGTGAACGCGCTCAGGACAGTGAAGAGGTCATCGCCCGGCGGATGCAACGCAGCTGGGACGAGATCAGCCATTGGGACAGTTACGACTTCGTGCTGGTGAATGACGATCTGGACGCCACCGAGACCAAGCTGCGGGCGATCCTGACCGCCGCCCGGTTGCGGCGGATTCAGCAGCCGGGATTGAATGACCATGTGCGCGCCTTGCAGGCCCAATTCGGAGATATGCCATGACACTCTACGCCTTTGAGAATGTTCGCCCGGAACTGCCGGAGGATGGAGATTTCTGGGTGGCGCCGGATGCCAATGTGATCGGCCGGGTGATCCTGCGCTCTGGCGCCTCGATCTGGTTCGGCTGCACCCTGCGTGGCGACAATGAGGTGATCGAGATCGGCGTGGGCTCGAATGTGCAGGAAAACGTGGTGATGCACACCGATCTGGGCTGTCCGCTGACCGTTGGGCAGAATTGCACCATTGGCCATAAGGCGATGCTGCACGGCTGCACCATTGGCGACAACACATTGATCGGCATGGGCGCCACGGTGCTGAACCGGGCAGTGATCGGCAAGAATTGCCTGATTGGCGCTGGCGCTCTGGTGACCGAGGACAAGGTGATCCCGGACCATTCCATGGTGTTGGGCAGTCCCGGCAAGGTGGTCAAGACCCTTGGCCCGGACTGGGAGGCGCGGTTGATCGCCTCGGCCCAGGGCTATCAGGACAAGATGCGGCGGTTTCGCTCTGGGCTGGTCGCGCTCGACTGAGCGGCGGGGCGCGGCTCTATCCGGCGCTGGCGGTTTCGCTCGCATCGATCAGGCTGCGGTATTCGCGCGAGGCCATGAAGGCATGGGCGCGGGCCGCGTCGCTGAATTCCATCAGAAAGGACTGATCAGGTCGCAAGGGATTTGTGCATTTGGCGTCATCCAGCGGCGTCACCTGCAAGCCGGTGCCGCGCCCCAATTCGCGCAGCGCCCTGGAAAAATCGCGGAGCTGATCGGCCTCGCTGAAATGGGTCTGGGTAATCACATAGCACGGCATTGTCCGACATCTCCGACGCGGATTGCCCGGGGGCAATCGAAGGACACGATACTGGCCCCAGTGCAGCGCCCGGGCACGGCGCGGGTCAAGGGGGACGCTGGGGGTCGGCGCGGGATTTCTCTGCGCCACGGCAATCTGCCCGGTCCGATGCCTGAAAAATGGGCGCCGCGCCGTTCGGGCCATGTGGCACTGGTCTTGTCCCGGCAGAGCGGTCATATGTGAGCCATGCAAACCAGAGGATTGCCCGCCTGTGTCTGATTTTGTCGCCCCGTTGATGCGTGCGCTGCCGGTTCCGGCGGTGCTGATCGGGCGCAATGAGCGGATCCTCGGGGTCAATGCCAAGGGGCAGGCGCTGTTGGGCGCCGAAATCGAGGGGCGGCATTTCATCACCGCGATCCGCCAGCCTGCGGTTCTGGACGCGGTCGAGGGGGTGCTGGCCGACCGCCAGCCGCGCACCACAAGAATGCTGACCAATGACGGGGCGCAGGACCTGACCTATGAGGTGCAATGTTCCTGGCTCGACCATCCGGGTGCCGAGGGCGCCTTGCTGTCGTTCGAGGATGTCACCCATGTGGCCCAGGCCGGGCAGATGCGGCGCGATTTCGTCGCCAATGTCAGTCATGAATTGCGCACCCCGCTGACCGCATTGCTGGGATTCATCGAAACCCTGCGCGGCCCGGCCCGTGATGACGCGGTGGCGCGTGAGCGCTTTCTCGGGATCATGGCCACCGAGGCCGAGCGGATGGAGCGTCTGGTCAAGGATCTGCTGTCGCTGAGCCGGGTGGAAAGCGAAGAGCGGATGCGGCCCACGGCCCGGGTCGACCTGCGCGCGCTGGTCGAGGCGGCGCTGAACCGGTTGCAGCCGTTGGCGGAAACCAATGGCGTGCGTCTGATCCGCGATCTGCCCGAAGCGCCGGTGGTGGTGCCGGGGGATGAGGATCAACTGCATCAGGTTGTCACCAACCTGGTTGAGAACGCGATCAAATACGGTGGCGCCGAGGGCGAGGTGACGCTGCGGCTGGCCCCGGTTGGCGACGTGGCGGCGCTGCGTGGTCCGGGCACGGTGATTTCGATCCGCGATCAGGGGCCGGGGATCGACCTGGTGCATATTCCACGGCTGACCGAACGGTTTTACCGGGTCGACAGTCACCGGTCGCGGGAAATGGGCGGCACCGGTCTCGGGCTCGCCATCGTCAAGCATATCGTCAACCGGCACCGGGGGCGGCTGCGGATCGAAAGCGAAGCCGGGCAGGGGTCGGAATTCACCGTGACCCTGCCGGCGGTGATCGCTACGGGCGGCTGAGGCCAGGCCAAGGTCAGACGCTATCATCATTCGGTTGCGATTCCGGGCCACAATGAACATCATCGCGGTGATCCGGCACCGCCGATTTGAGCGCGGCGGCAAGAAGGGGCAAGATGATGTATGACATTGTGAAAGTTGGGGCCATGCCGGGGCAGAATGACATCAAGTTCGCCGCCAAGGACGTGCAGGTCTATTATGGCGACAACCACGCCATCAAGGATGTGAGCGTCTCGATCGAGGACAAGACGGTGACCGCCTTTATCGGTCCCTCGGGCTGTGGCAAGTCGACCTTCCTGCGCTGCCTGAACCGGATGAACGACACCATCGATATCTGCCGGGTGCAGGGCGATATCCGGCTGGACGGGCAGGACATCTATGACAAGCGGGTGGACCCGGTGCAGCTGCGCGCCAAGGTCGGCATGGTGTTTCAGAAACCCAACCCGTTTCCGAAATCGATCTATGACAATATTGCCTATGGGCCACGGATTCACGGTTTGGCCAGGAGCAAGGCTGAACTTGATGAAATCGTTGAGAAATCACTGCGGCGCGGGGCGATTTGGGATGAGGTAAAGGACCGGCTCCTGGCGCCGGGCACCGGGCTGTCGGGGGGCCAGCAACAGCGCCTCTGCATCGCCCGCGCCATCGCCACCGAGCCCGAGGTGCTGCTGATGGACGAGCCTTGTTCGGCGCTTGACCCGATTGCCACCGGGCAGGTCGAGGAATTGATCGACGAGCTGCGCGAAAGCTATTCTGTGGTGATCGTCACCCATTCGATGCAGCAGGCGGCGCGGGTCAGCCAGAAGACCGCGTTCTTTCACCTCGGCAATCTTGTCGAATATGGCGAGACCGGGCAGATCTTTACCAATCCGCTGGACCCACGGACCGAAAGTTATATCACCGGCCGGATCGGCTGAGGGGGCAGAGATGCACAGCGAACAACATATCACCAGCGCCTTTGACCGCGATCTGGAGGGCATTCAGGCCCGGATCATGAAGATGGGCGGGTTGGTCGAGGCCGCGATCCTCGACGCCGCGCAATCGTTGGAAGAGCGCGACGAGGAACTGGCGGACAAGGTCCGGGCAGGGGACCGGGTGATCGACCAGCTCGAAGAGCAGATCAACGAGGATTCCGCCCGGGTGATCGCCCTGCGCAGCCCCACCGCCATCGATCTGCGCATCGTCCTCAGCGTGATGAAGATTGCCGGGAATCTGGAACGCATTGGCGACTATGCCAAGAACATGGCGAAACGCACCGGGGTGCTGATCCAGATGACCCCGATCGAGGGCACCCATGCAGCGCTGCGCCGAATGGCGCGCGCGGTGCAGCTGATGCTGAAAGACGCGCTCGACGCCTATATCCAGCGCGACGCCAATCTGGCCCAGGATGTGATCAACCGCGACCGCGACATCGACCAGATGTATAACGCCTTGTTCCGCGAATTCCTGACCTTCATGCTGGAAGACCCGCGCAATATCACCGCCTGCATGCATCTGCATTTCATTGCCAAGAACAACGAGCGGATGGGCGATCATGTGACCTCGATCGCCGAGCAGGTGATCTATCTGGTCACTGGCGAGAAACCGGATGAAAACCGCCCCAAGGGTGACAAGACCTCGACCGACCTCTCGGTGGCGCCGCCGGGCGATTGGCTGGAGTCCGACGAAGACGATTGAGGGACATGTGAGCGATACCTGAACCGCGACTCTTGTCGTGCATAGGGTAGGGGTGTCATCG
>NZ_JARGNH010000007.1 GCF_029213205.1 Pseudooceanicola sp. | reverse complement strand
GGTGTCGGTCATTCGCCGTATTCCTTGCGCAACTTGGTCGAGCGGTGCTTCAACAGGCTCAAGAACGCACGCCGCGTCGCAACCCGCTACGACAAAGCTGCCGAAAGGTTCCTGGGCTTCATAGGCAGCACCTCAATCCGCCTCTGGCTGCGCCTTTTGTCGACATGACCTGGCGAAAAGCGCCGCGCGCCAGAGGCGGTATTGGTTTCGGGCGCGGGTCACAGCTGGACAGCAACTATTCAAGTAATGCGCCGCTTTCCCACAGCGTGGTTTCACCATCCCACGATGTCGAAACCTGCAGGGTCGGCGTGGCCGCCGCCCGCTGCGCGACGCGGGGCGTGGTAACCTCTTCGCGGCGGGTGTCGTCGGGGCGCAGATCGTCTGGGCCGATGCAAACAGACCGGATAAATGGCCCCTCCTGGCGAACAAGCGGTGCGGATGTGGTCCTCCGAGGCCAGTTTGGCGCTGGTTGGCACACCCACCGGCGGCTGTCTGTAAGAGGCGGATGGGTGCCGCACGCCATGGAGCTGCCGCCGCGCCAGGCTGCGTCATATTCGCCCAACTGCGCACAAAACCTCGCGCGATGTCCGCCCAGGCCCGACACTCAATCCCAACAGGTGCGAATAGGGTTTTCACTATCGTCCGCCCCGAATGGGCCACCATAAAAACAATCTTAACCAATTCTCTCAATGAGTTTCCACGCCTCGGCCTGCATCTGTCGTTTCTCTCGCCTCTCAGGTGTGTTCTATTCCTTGCCGCAGCACTCACAGGACCAACCGGACCCGATGACCAAGGATTTTCAGACCGACAGTCGCAAATTGCTGGGCCGCCTGCGCGAAATCATGTCGGAGGAGGCGACCGGTCAGACCCGGCTTGACCGGATCACCCAGTTGATCGCCAAAGACATGCGGACCGAGGTTTGTTCGATCTATCTGTTCCGCGATTCCGACACTCTGGAACTCTGCTCCACCGAGGGGCTGAAGCCTGAGGCCGTGCACGAAACCCGGATGCGGCTGGGCGAAGGTCTGGTCGGGCGGGTGGCCCGCACCGGCAAGGTGATCAACACCGCCGACGCCCCCAAGGAAATCGGGTTTCGCTATATGCCCGAGACGGGAGAAGAGATTTATTCCTCTTTCGCCGGGGTATCCGTGCAGCGGCTGGGCGAAAAGCTGGGCGTGCTGGTGGTGCAGTCAAAAACCGCGCGGCAATATTCCGAAGACGAGATCTATGCGCTGGAAGTCGTGGCCATGGTGCTGGCCGAAATGACCGAGCTGGGCGCCTTTGTCGGCGAGGGCGCGGCGCTGTCGGCGCGGCACAAGCATCCGGTGCTGTTCCGGGGTGCCACGGGCCAGGAAGGGTCCGCCGAGGGCCATGTCTGGCTGCATGAACCCCGGGTGGTGATCACCAACCCGATCGCCGAGGATCCGCATCGCGAATCTGAACGGCTGCACGCGGCGGTGGATTCACTGCGGGTCTCGGTCGATCAGATGCTCGATGGCGTCGGCAAGGGCGACGCGGAACAGCGCGAGGTGCTCGAGGCTTACCGGATGTTCGCCCATTCGCGCGGTTGGCTGACGCGGATGGAAGAAGACATCGCCCGTGGCCTGTCGGCCGAAGCTGCGGTGGACAAGGAACAATCCGCGACCCGTGCCCGGCTGGAAATGGCCAGCGACGCCTATCTGCGCGACCGGCTGCACGACCTTGACGACCTGTCGAACCGGCTGCTGCGGATCCTGACCGGCCAGGGCAAGGAAACCGGTGCGGATATGCCCGCCGACCCGATCCTGGTGGCGCGCAACATCGGCCCGGCGGAATTGCTGGATTACGGGCGCAATCTGCGTGGCGTGGTGTTGGAGGGCGGCTCGGTCGGGTCACATGCGGTGATCGTGGCGCGGTCGCTGGCGATCCCGTTGGTGATTCATGCCGCACGCATCGCGACCGAGGCGCTGAACGGCGACCACATTATCGTCGATGGCGACGGTGGCCTGGTGCATCTGCGCCCCGACGAAACTGTGCTGACCGCGTTTCGTGACAAGATTGCCATGCAGACGGTGGCGCAACAACGCTATGCCTCGATCCGCGACAAACCGGCGATCACCAAATGCGGCAAGACCATCGCGCTGACGATGAATGCCGGGCTGATGGCCGATCTGCCGTCACTGGCCGGATCCGGCGCCGAAGAGGTGGGGCTGTTTCGCACCGAGCTGCAATTCCTGATCCGCAGCCAGATGCCGAAACGCACCGAACTCGCCGCGCTCTATTCCAAGGTGCTGGATTCGGCCGGAGGCAAACGGGTGGTGTTCCGCACCCTCGACATCGGATCGGACAAGGTGCTGTCCTATATGAAACCGAATGACGAGCCCAACCCGGCGCTTGGCTGGCGGGCGATCCGGGTCGGTCTGGACAAGCCCGGGGTGTTGCGGATGCAGTTGCAGGCACTGATCCGGGCGGCGGCGGGGCGACCGCTGAGCATCATGTTCCCCTTTGTCGCCCAGTACGAGGAATACAAGGCCGCCCGGGCTGAGGTCGACAAGGCGTTGGCGCGCGAACGGATCCTGGGCCATCCGCTGCCGCAAAAGCTTGAAGTCGGGGCGATGCTGGAAACCCCGTCACTGGCCTTTGCCCCGAACCAGTTCTTTCGCGATGTCGATTTTCTGTCGATTGGCGGCAATGACCTCAAGCAATTCTTCTTTGCGGCCGACCGCGAAAACGAACGGGTGCGGCGACGCTATGACACGCTGAATGTGTCGTTCCTGACCTTCCTCGGCAATATCGTCGACCGCTGCCTGGAAACCGGCACGCCGCTGTCGTTCTGTGGCGAAGACGCGGGGCGACCGATCGAAGCCCTGTGCCTGGCGGCGATGGGGCTGCGCACCCTGTCGATGCGCCCGGCCTCGATCGGGCCGGTGAAATCGCTGCTGATACGCACCGATCTGGATGCCCTGCGCGCGGTGATCCTGAAGGCCAGCGAAGAGGGCAACCAATCGGTGCGCCCGGCGGTTATGGAATGGCTCAGAACGCAGCCGTGACCGGCCCCGCACTCCCCCCGAAACAGCACAGAGCCATTGGAGCGGTCAATGCAGCCGAACAGAGCTGAAGCACAGGCCTGGCGCGGCGTTGCCGACCTCTATCACGATATCTTTCTCGGCCTGGTGCTGACGGTTCTGTCACGCAAATCCGAAGCCGATGCCGCCGAATTTGTGTTCAATATCCTCCGCCGCCAGCAGCGGGAAAAGTTTCACGACGGCCTCAGGAAGCTGGGCATTGAACAGGATCCGCCCGCCGTCGCTGCGGCCAAGTATCACTATCTGTCCAACAAGATCGGCGGCGTCGATGTCGACTATATGTATGAAAGCGACAGCAAGGCCTGGATCCGCTATGCGCCGCCGCGCTGGCTCTGGAAGGGTGTCGCGATGTGCGCGATCCCCCGCAAGGTGTCCGAGGCAATGCTGTGGGGCTGGCATGCCAACAACGGAATGATGCTGAACAGGCCGTCGGTTGGCTTTGTCTGCACCAAACAGGGGGTCGATGCCCAGGACGGGCTGGAGGGCTATTACTGCGATTACGGTCGGGATCTGGAGCGGTCAGAGCGCCTGCGCTTTGCCCGGGGTGAGAGCGCACCGGCATTCGATCCAGCGGCCGCGCCACAACTCGCCTCGGATGACTGGCCCGCGGCGCGCCTTGCCAAGGCGCATCGCAATTATGCGATGGAATACGCCAAATCCGCGATGCTGGAATCTGTGAATACCTTTGGTCCGATTGAGGGCGAGGGCCTGATGCGGCAGGCCTGCCGGATCGTCGGCATGCAGGGCTTTCGCGCGCTGGCGGCAGCACTTGGGCAGACCGACAGACCGCTGGCGGATTTCATTGTGGCGCTGGTGCAGGCGCAGGGTGATCGCATTGACCGCTCAGGCCCCGAAGCCGGGCCAACGACACTGACCCAGACCGGCTGGACCCTGATCGACCGGCAGGGGGATTTCCTGCAGGAATGCCGGGTCGGCTACGGCGAATTGATGGTCGGCCTGGCCTCAGGCCACAGCCGCTTTCACAATCTGGACTGCCAGATCGGCGGCACCGAAGACCAATCGCGTTTCGCATTCAGCCTGCCGGCTTGCTGACAGGAATTGCCTATGGCCCAATTGGTTTGGGCGGCTATTGTCAGCCTTACAATCGCAACAGCTGAGCCCTGGCGACAAGGGACGGCTGTTCGGCAAGGGAGGCCACAATGACAAATCCACATCTGCCCGGGAAACTGGGTGATCCGAAGCGCGCCCTGAACAGCGATCCGCGCACCCTGCCGGGCATCGTTCAGGCGCTGGCCGCGTTCGATCTGGGTGGCGACCCGGAGCCGCTGCCGTTTGACTGGCAGGCCCCGCGCGACGCCCTCCTCAGCTGGGCCGAGGCCGGGGAACAAGGGTTCAACGCCCTGCTTGGCGCCCTGGCCGAACAATGCCCGGCGATCACCGGAATCGCCCGCAGCACCGAGGTTATCGCCGGGCCGGATGGCAATGACATCACGCTATATATCTCGCGCCCCGAGGCCGAAACCGGGCCGCTGCCCGGTGTGCTTTACCTGCATGGCGGCGGCATGGGCATCCTGAACGCCAACACCGGCCATTACACCCGGCTGCGCGACAATCTGGCGGCCGCCGGGCTGGTCGCGATTTCGGTGGAATTCCGCAATTCCGGTGGTGACCTGGGGCCGCACCCGTTTCCCGCCGGGCTGAACGATTGTTCCGCGGCGCTGGACTGGATGCATGAGAACCGCAGCCAGCTCGGCCTGTCAAAGATCATCGTCTCCGGCGAATCCGGTGGCGGCAACCTGACCATGGCCACCGCGATCAAGGCCGGTCGCGAGGGACGGATCGACCGGATCGACGGCCTTTATGCGATGTGCCCCTTCGTTTCAAACGCCTATGCCAAGGGCGACCCGACGCTGGTGTCACTGGAGGAGAATACCGACTATTTCATTCAGATCAGCTCTCTGGCCATCCTGTCGGCGCTCTATACGCCTGAGGATCCGCTGAGCCAGGATCCACTGGCCTGGCCGCTACACGCCAGCGCCGCCGATCTGGCGCCTCTGCCGCCGACCACGATTTCGGTGAACCAGCTCGACCCGCTGCGCGATGAAGGGCTGGCGCTGTTCGGCAAGCTGGTGGCGGCGGGGGTCAAGGCCACCGGGCGCATGGTGCCGGGCACGCCGCATTCCGGCGATATCGTGTTCGAAGCCGCCGCGCCCGAGGCCTATGCCAGCACCATCCGGGATATTGTCGGATTCGCCCGGGCGCTATGACCGCGGCGCAATGTGTCCGGCTCAGGCGGTATTGACCGGTGATTCCTGCACCCGCAGACGCAGCTGGCCGATCAGCTCGGCATCGCTGAGATCGGCCTCGATCGCCAGCTTGCGCAGACCGAAATGGACATGGGCCATTTCCTGATAATAGCTGGTGTAGGCGTAATTTGTCGCCGCACCGGCCACCGCGCCCAGCACCGGGACCGTCTGCGCGGCCAGCTTCTGGCCCAGCACCAGCGCCAGTCGCGGCGCCACCTTGGCGATCAACGCCTGCAATGTGCTGCCGGTCAGTGCCATCCGGGTGGTGAGAAACGCCAGATCAGCCCCCTCACCCGCACCGAGCGGCCCGGCCGAGGCAAACACCCGGATACAGTCGAATTGCACATTCTGCGCCGCCGGATCAAAGCCGTGCTCCGCCGCGACGCCCTGGATTGAGCGCAGCAAGACCGTGGTGGTCACCGGCAGTTCCGCCAGGGCCGAGGGCAGGCCGCCAAAACCGCCCGCCGCCCCCATCGCGGTGCTGACCGCGACATTGAGCCAGCCCGGCTGATCCGCCAGCACCCCGCGCGAGCCCTGGGCGGCGCGCATCGCCGCGTTCAGCGCCGCCTCGGTGGCGCGGTCGAGGCCACCGCGCACCTCGAGCGGAAGCTTGTCGATCAGGCTCTCCGCCGAGCCGCCAACCAGGTTCAGCACCTGCATCCCGACCCCACCGGCGCGCCGATAGCGCAGCGCCAGCAGGTCAAGCTCTTGGGCGATTTCATCGGCCAGCGGGTCTGTGTCAGTCATCGGCTTTCCTTGGCATGTCACAGAACAGATCGGGATTTACGGACATGTTTCAAGGGCCGGGGCTAAACCGCCCGCGTCACCGGCCCCTGCACCCCGTCCCAGCCGCCGGGTGTCAGCGCCAGCCCCAGCACCCGCTCCGGGTTGGTCGGCGGTGGCATCACCACACCGTCCAGACGCTCGAACCCGAAACGCCCGTAATAGGGGGCATCGCCGACCAGCATCACCCGATCCCAGCCGCGCCGCGCCGCCAGCCCCAGGGTTTCGACCAGCAATTGCGCCGCCAGTCCTTCGCCCTGCCGGGTCGGGTGCACCGCCACCGGACCCAGCAACAGCACCGGCTTCCCGGCCACCTGCACCGGCCAGTAGCGGATCGCCCCGGCCAGAATCCCGTCGCCATCGCGGGCCACGGTGCAGAGTCCGGCCACCGGCGGCACCTCATCGCGCAGCCGATAGGACGACAGCGCCGTGCGCCCGGGCGCAAAGCTGAGGTCAAAGAGCGCCTCGACCTCCCACCAATCTTCAGCGGTTTCCTGTGTGAAAACGAACACCACTTGCCCCATCTTTCGATGGCAACGCTGCTAGCATGGCGCTAGATGCTGAGCAAACGCGACCACAGCCAAATTCAGAGACACAATCGGAGACGCCCCTTGTTCTATGAACCCAAAGACGGCCACGGCCTGCCCCATAACCCGTTCAACGCGATTGTCACGCCCCGGCCAATCGGCTGGATATCGACCCGCGACAGCGCGGGGCGCGATAATCTGGCGCCCTATTCGTTTTTCAACGCGGTCGCCTATGTGCCGCCGCAGGTGATGTTTTCCTCGACCTCGGCCAAGGATGACCGGGGCGACACCAAGGACAGCGTCGCGGTGATCCGCGAAACCGGGGTGTTCTGTGTGAACATCGTCGAATATGCGATGCGCGACGCGATGAACGTGACCTCGGCGCTGCTGCCTGCCGGTGAGGATGAATTCACCGCCGCCGGTCTGGGCAAGGGCGAGGCGCAGACGATTGACTGCCCCTATGTCGCCGGGGCCCCGGCGGTGCTGGAATGCAAGCTGACGCAGACCGTCAGGCTGCCCGGCGCCACAAATATCGTGGTGTTTGGCGAGGTGACTGGCATCCACATCCGCGACAATTGCCTGAAGGACGGGATATTCGACGTCACCAGCTTTCAGCCGCTCGCGCGCCTGGGTTATCGCGATTACGCCCGCGTCACCGAGCTGTTCAGCCTGCAGCGCCCCGACGATTAGACACGCCGAGGCCCACAAACCCGCTGTCGCCGATTGTGCCCCCGGTCTGCATCGCTAGACTTGGCGGCAATCAACAACGATTTGAGGCGACGGCATGACATATCTGGGGATCATCGGCGGATCGGGGCTCTATGAGATTGACGGGTTGCAGGATGCCGCCTGGCAAAGCGTCGAAACCCCCTGGGGGGCGCCGTCAGACCAGATTCTGACCGGGCGGCTTGACGGGGTGGCGATGGCATTTCTGCCCCGGCATGGCCGCGGTCATGTCCACAGCCCCACCGATGTCCCTTACCGCGCCAATATCGACGCGCTGAAACGGCTGGGGGTCACCGATGTGATCTCGGTCAGCGCCTGCGGGTCGTTCCGCGAGGCGATGGCGCCGGGCGATTTCGTCATCGTCGATCAATTCATCGACCGCACCGTGAATCGCGAGAAGTCGTTCTTTTCATCCGGCTGCGTCGGCCATGTCTCGATCGCCCATCCGACCTGTCCGCGCCTTGGCGCGGCCTGTCTGCAAGCGGCGCGGGCCACCGGGGTCACTGTGCATGACGGTGGCACCTATCTGGCGATGGAAGGCCCGCAGTTCTCCACCCTTGCCGAAAGCCGGATGTATCGCGAACACTGGGGGGCGGACGTGATCGGCATGACCAACATGCCCGAGGCCAAGCTCGCCCGCGAGGCCGAGCTTTGTTATGCCAGCGTCGCCATGGTCACCGATTACGACAGCTGGCATCCTGATCATGGTGAAGTCGACGTGGCCCAGGTCATCGCCACCCTGATGGGCAATGCCAGCAAGGCCCGCGATATGGTGGCGCGTCTGCCGGCGTTGCTGTCCCCTGACCGGGCGCCCTGCCCGCAGGGCTGCGACCGCGCCCTCGACACCGCGATCATGACCGCACCCGAAATGCGCGACCCGGCGCTGGTGGCCAAGCTGAGCGCGATCGCCGGGCGGGTGTTGGGATGAGCCTCGATCTCTGGCTGGCCTTTGCCGCCGCCAGCATCGCGCTGCTGCTGATCCCCGGGCCGACCGTGCTTCTGGTGCTGTCCTATGCGCTGAGCCAGGGCCGTCGGGTGGCGATGGCGATGGCCCTGGGTGTCGCCACCGGCGACCTGATCGCGATGAGCACCTCGCTGCTGGGGCTCGGGGCGCTGATCGCGACCTCGGCCACGGTCTTTGCCGTGGTGAAATGGGCGGGGGCCGCCTATCTGCTCTGGCTCGGCCTCCGGATGCTGCGCAGCCGTCCGGCAAACGCCCCCCTACCCGGCGCCGTGGCGCAGGTGCCCGCCGGACAGGTGTTTCGCCATGCCGCGCTGGTCACCGCGCTGAACCCGAAAAGCATCGCCTTTTTCATCGCCTTCGTGCCGCAGTTCCTGCGGCCTGAAACGGCGCTGGCACCGCAATTCGCGGTGTTGATTGCGACCTTTGTCAGCCTCGCGGCGCTGAATGCCCTGGCCTATGCCCTGTTGGCGGGCCGGCTGCGCGACCGGATCAACCGGCCTGGGGTCGGCCTCTGGCTGAACCGGGCGGGCGGCGGCGCGTTAATTGCCATGGCGGCGATGACCGCCTCATTGCGGAGGGCGATGTGATGCCGGACGACCTTGAGAATTACATCCGCACAATCCCCGATTTCCCGCACAAGGGGATCATGTTCCGCGATGTCACCACCCTGTTCGCCGATCCGCGCGGCTTTCGCATGGCGGTCGATCGGCTGGTTGCCCCCTATGCCGGTCAGCGCATCGACAAGGTGGTCGGACTTGAGGCGCGCGGTTTCATCCTCGGCGGCGCGGTGGCGCATCAATTGTCCTGTGGTTTCGTGCCGGTACGCAAGGCGGGCAAGCTGCCCGGCGCGGTGCTGTCGCAGGCCTATACGCTGGAATATGGCGAGGCGGTGGTCGAGATCCACGATGACGCCATCGCGGCGGGTGAACGGATTCTGATCGTTGACGACCTCCTGGCCACCGGCGGCACTGCGGCGGCGGGGATTTCCCTGGTCGAGCGGCTGGGCGGGGTGATCGTCGGCTGTGCCTTCATCATCGACCTGCCCGAACTGGGCGGGCGCGCGGTGCTGAAAGGCCTGGGGATGGACATCCACACGCTCTGCGATTTCGCCGGAGCCTGAGCGGCGTTAATCCCTTGCGAACCGTCTCAGCCTGACCGAGGCTGGCCAACCGCCCGCATGGGGCGAGGGTCAGCGCATATCGGGGCAAACCGCCGCGCCAGCAGCCGCCGCCTAATCCGGCAGCACCGCGCCGGGGTTCATGATGCCGTTGGGATCGAACAGCGCCTTGATCCCGCGCATCAGCTCAAGCCGGGTCGGATCGGTGAATTTCTTCATTTCATCGGTTTTCAGCCGCCCGACCCCGTGTTCGGCGCTGAAGGATCCGCCCATGCTGACCACCAGCGCATGCACCTCGGCATAGATTTCCTTGCTGCGCGGCATGTATTTGTCACGGGTCTCACCCTCAGGCGGGAACAGGTTGTAGTGCAGATTTCCGTCGCCCATATGGCCAAAGCAATTGACCCGGAATGGCCCCAGCCCGGCGACCAGTTGATCGGCGCGACGCAGGAATTCCGGCACCAGCGACAGCGGCAACGACACGTCATGTGAACAGATGCCACCAACCTCACGGCTGGCCAGCGGCATGTATTCGCGAATGTCCCAAAAGGCGGCGCGCTGACCCTCGGACTGGGCGATCACCCCGTCGCTGACCAGACCGGCCTCGGCCGCCTCGGTGAACAGGGTTTCCAGCGCCGCTTGCGGGCTGTTGCCGCGGGCCAGGCCGATGTCGATCAGCACCATCCAGGGCGGCGCCGGGTAGAACGGCAGCTTGATGTCCGGGAAAGCCGCGCGCATGAAATCAAAGCTCATGCCCTTGATCAGTTCAAAGGCCGACACCGCCTCGCCCATCTGCGCCTTGGCCATCGACAGCAATTTCACCGCGGCATCCGGGCTCTCGACCACCAGATAGGCGGTGCCCTCTTCCGCCGGGACCGGCGCCAGTTTCAGCGTCGCGGCGGTGGTCACCGCCAAAGTGCCCTCGGACCCGATCAGCAGGTTGCGCAGGTCATAGCCGGTGTTGTCCTTGCGCAAGCGGCTCAACCCGTTGAGCACCCTTCCATCGGGCAGCACCGCCTCGATCCCGAGGCAGAGGTCGCGGGCATTGCCATAGCGCAGCACATTGACGCCACCGGCATTGGTGCCGAGATTGCCACCGATCCGGGCGGTGCCCTTGGCCGCCAGTGACAGCGGATAGACCCGGTCAACCGCCCGTGCCGCGTCATGGGCATCCTGCATGATCACCCCGGCCTCGACGATCATCACGTTTTCCTCGGGATAAACCCCGCGGATTGCATTCATCCGTTCCATCGACAGGATCAGCGGAGCCGGGCCAGGGCCGGGAATCTGCGCCCCGACCAGACCGGTGCCGCCACCATAGGGCACCACCCGCACCCGCGCGTCATTGGCCGCCATCAGGATGGTGCGCACCTCTTCGACGTCGCCAGGGGCCAGGACCAGGCCAATCGGCGCGGTCCAACGCCCGCGCGGCTCTTCGAAATAGCGCGGTTCGGGGGTCTTGAAGGCCTTGGGTGAAATCTGGCCCGACAGGCGTTCGGCAAAGGCGGTATCGGCGGGTGCATATGTCATGGCGCGCAGATTAGCACCGGCGCCGCGACGGTAAAGCACCGATCCCCCACCGCCACGGATGGAAAATCAGCGCCCCGCACGCAAGGGCGCCGGGTCCAGCACGATCAGGGTGGGCCGGGACGGCAGATCGCGCAGCGACAGGGTGATTTCGCTGCCGCCGGGGTATCGCACCTCGAACGCGTCCGAGACACCTTCGATGAACCAGTGCAGCGAGGCGTCCGAGAACCAGTGCATCGGCAACACCACCGAACTTTTCAGCCGCGTCACCACCCGGATCATGCTGGGCAGATCCAGCGTCATGCCGCCATCGACCGGTGCCATCAGCACATCGACCCGGCCCAGCGCGGCATATTGTTCCTCGTTCGGTTCATGGTGCAGATGGCCGAGGTGGCCGATGCACAGCCCTTCGACCTCAAAGACAAAGATCGAATTGCCGTTCTCCTCGACCCCGCCCTCACCAAGCCCACCCATCGCACGGATATCGGTCGAGACATTGCGGATCAGCATCTCACCGAGATCAAGGTAGTGATCCGCAGCCGCGCCATAGTTGTTAGACCAGCCTTTCAGCACATGCGGGATCGCCGGATCCGGCGCTGGGGTCCAATGGCTGGAATGGGCGTGGTTCATCGTCACCACATCGGGCAGGAAATCCGCAGTGCCGATCCAACCGTCGTAATCGGTCACCGCCGACAGGCCGCCGGGGGTCTGGATCAGAAACATCGAATGCGACAGATAGCTGATACGGGCCGAAAACCCAGGCACCGGATCGTTGAATGCCGCCTTGTGAAGATAGGTCACCCCCGGCGTCGCATCGGCAATCGCGATGCAATGGCTGAGCCGCCGGTCCCGGCCCTGCCCGGCGGCGGGCCAGGCGGTCAGGCACAGCAGGGCCAGCGCCAGCAGCGCAGATATCGGGGCAGCAGGCATCAGGGTGGCACGGACCATCGACATGTCTCCTGAACCCAGCGTAGCAGTTCGCAGGCGTTGCGGTTTCACGAATGCGCGAGGTGGCAAGCCGGGTTGCATCCAGCGCATGGCAGGTTTCTGCCCTGCAGCATGGGCTTTTGCCGCGTCAGCCTGTAGGGAGGCAGCCAGAAACTCCCCCAAATATCGGACAGACATTGAAACGCGCCGCCCTTGCCGCCTTTGCCAATCTTATCGACCTGCCGGACCTCAGGATCGCGCCGACCGGAAAACTGAGCGTTGGCCGGGTGCGGATCGAGCTGCTCTCCGGCCTCACCGTCGCCCTGGCCCTGGTGCCCGAGGCGGTGGCCTTTGCCTTTGTCGCCGGGGTTGGCCCGCTGGTCGGGCTCTATGCCGCGTTCATCGTTGGGCTGATCACCGCGCTGATCGGCGGGCGTCCCGGGATGATTTCCGGTGCAACCGGGGCGCTGGCGGTGGTGATGGTGGCCTTGGTGGCCGATCACGGCATCGAATACCTGTTCGCCACCGTGGTGCTGATGGGGCTGATCCAGATCAGCGCCGGGGTGCTGCGCTGGGGCAAGTTCATCCGCCTGGTGCCGCATCCGGTGATGCTCGGCTTTGTCAACGGGCTGGCGATCGTGATCTTCATGGCGCAGCTGGCCCAGTTCAAACGGCCCGGCAGCGTCGAGATCAGCGGCCATGGCGCCGGTGGTGGCGAATGGCTGACCGGCCTGCCGCTGGCGATGATGCTCGGGCTGACCGCGTTGACCATGGTGATCATCTGGGTGACGCCGCGGATCACGCGGGTGATCCCGGCACCGCTTTTGGGCATCGGCATCACCGCGGCGCTGGTGATCGGGCTCGGCCTCGACGTGCCGGTGGTCGGCGACCTCGCCTCGATCAAGGGCGGGCTGCCCACGCTGCATGTGCCGATGGTGCCGCTGAACCTGGAAACGCTGGAAATCATCCTGCCTTATGCGGTGATCTTGGCCGCAATTGGCCTGATCGAAAGCCTGCTGACCCTGAACCTGGTTGGCGAGATGACCGGCCAGCGTGGCGGCGCCAGCCAGGAATGCATCGCCCAGGGTGTCGCCAATACCGTCACCGGTTTTTTCGGCGGCATGGGGGGCTGCGCGATGATCGGGCAATCGATGATCAATGTGAATTCCGGCGGCCGCACCCGGATTTCCGGGCTGACGGCGGCGCTGTTCCTGCTGATCTTCATCCTGTTCGGCGCGCCGCTGATCGAACGGATCCCGCTGGCCTCTCTGGTCGGGGTGATGTTCATGGTGGTGATCGGCACCTTCGCCTGGAACTCGCTGAAGATCCTGGCCCGGGTGCCGCTGACCGACGCCTTTGTCATCGTGCTGGTGACGGTGGTGACGGTGATCTCCGACCTTGCCATGGCGGTTGTCGTCGGGGTCATCGTCTCGGCGCTGGCCTATGCCTGGAACGCCGCCAAGCGGATCGGCGCGCGCAGCTACCGCACACCGGAAGGCGCCAAGGTCTATCAGATCCGCGGACCGCTGTTCTTTGGCTCCGCCGATGGCTTCATCGAATTGTTCGACGTCAAGAACGATCCCGGCGCGGTGATCGTCGATTTCGAGGACAGCCGGGTGGTCGATCAATCCGCCCTGCAGGCGATCGAAGCGGTGGCGGCGAAATATGAAAGCGCCGGCAAGCGGCTGCAACTGCGCCACCTGTCGCGGGATTGCCACCGGCTGCTGCAACGGGCCGGGCATCTGATGATCGACAGCGATGACGATCCCGATTACGCGGTGGCGGTCGATTACGGGGTGCGCACCGGCATTCTGGGCGGACACTGAACCGGCAGCAAAAGGGGGCCGTCTGCCCCCTCGCGGCCGTTTCGGCCGCTCACCCCCGAGGATATTTTCGACCAGAGGAAGCCATGGGCGTCCCTCTGCTTCCTCTGGTGTCATATATCCGGCCTTATGTATCAAACGTACCAAGAAACCGGAATCCCTGACCGCCGGTTTTATCTATCCTGCACCCATGTAGGACAAGTCGATAGATGGTGATCTGATCCCCGCAAGCTGGTCCGCTTGAATCTGGAGTTTTCCGCAATGATTTCCCGGCTGTGAGAGGAGCGGATTTCACATGAAGGCGTTCATCATCAAACAGGGCGAGGAAGGCACGCCGGTAGCTGAGATCTGCCGCAAGGCAGGCATCAGCCAGGAGGCCTACTTCAACTGGAAGAAGAAGTAGCGGGCTTGCTGCCGGCCGAAATGAAGCGGCTGAAGCAGCCTGAGGATGAAAACAGCCGGTTGAAGAAGATCGTGGCAGACCTGACGCTGGACCGCGAGATGTTGCAGGATGTCATCCGGCGAAAGATCTGAAGTCTGGTCGGCTGCGCGAGCTGGTGCGCGGGATGTGCAGCGATTGGGCGGTCTCGATCTGGACGGCGTGTGGCGCCATCGGATTTGACTGCTCAACGTTTCACTACAAATCCTGCCGCGCCGACCAGGCTGCCGTGGAGAAGCGGATCAGGGAGATTTGAGAAGCACGGGTTCGTTACGGCTATCGCCGGGTTCACGTGCTTCTGGACCGCGAGGGCCGGGGGATCAACATCAAGAAAGTCTATCGTATTTACAGAGAGTTGGGTCTGTAACTCAGGAACAAGACGCCGAAGCGGCGGGTAAAGGCGAAGCTGCGCAACGACCGCGCCGAAGCCGTTGGGCCGAACGATGTCTGGGCAATGGATTTTGTCCATGACCAGTTGGCAACGGGCAAGAGACTTCGGATTCTGACGGTCGTGGACACGTTCTCGCGCTACGTTCCGGTGCTCGACGCACGGGTCAGCTATCGAGGTGAAGACGTGGTCGCCACGCTGGACCAGGTATGTCGAAGTTCGGGCTACCCCAAGACGATCCGGGTCGATCAGGGCAGCGAGTTCATCTCCCGGGACATGGACCTCTGGGCCTGTCAGCGCGGCGTCACGCTCGACTTCTCACGGCCAGGCAAGCCGACGGACAACGCCTTCATCGAGGTCTTCAATGGCAGGTTCAGGGCTGAATGTCTGAACGCCCACTGGTTCCTGACGCTTGCAGATGCGACCGAAGAGTTGGAGACTTGGCGCAGATACTACAATGAGGAACGGCCACACAGCGCGATCGGCAACAAAGCCCCGGCGCGCGGCCAAAAACGGCAGCCGCACGAGAAGCGCTGCTACGAACTGAAAGCGCGGGCCCTTGCTCGCATTGGAAAGGTCCCTCTCCGAGGCTTTCGCCGCTGCCTCTGCGATCACGTCAACCGACACACCAGAATCAATCAAACAGAATCAGTCAAACCAACAAAATCGCGCGACTTTTTCGACTCTGGCAACGTGCCGAGCCGAATATGGTCCATAAATATGGTCCATAATCGTCTCCCTATCGCACCGACGCTGACGCAACCTTTGGGCGAAATCAAAATGAATCTGTAATCACAAGCTTACCTAGCGCTTACCCGGTGAAGGGTAAGAGCGGATCAAAATCCTGTAAGTCTTTGATTATAGTGGTGAGCCGTGATGGGTTCGAACCATCGACCTACTGATTAAAAGTCAGTTGCTCTACCAACTGAGCTAACGGCCCACATAGGCCGCTCGTCTAAGGCGAGGGATTTGGGAGGTCAAGCGGAAATGGCGGAGAAATCCATGGTTTGCCATCGCAGCCTGCGCTGGCCGCTTCTCTTGTGGCGGCGAAGGGGCTATATGCCCGGCCATGCGCGACCGGGCGATTCATAAACCGCTGAGCTTTCTCAAGATGCATGGGCTTGGCAATGACTTCGTGATCATCGATTCACGAGGGCGTGCTGCTGTGACCAACGCGGCGCTGGCGCGGGCGCTGGGCGATCGGCATCGCGGTGTCGGATTCGATCAGCTGGCCGAGATTCGCGATGGCACGGATTCGGACATTGCGCTCGACTTCTGGAACTCCGATGGCAGCCGGGCCGAAGCCTGTGGCAATGCCACCCGCTGTGTTGCCGGGCTGGTGATGCAGGAGACCGGGGCCGAGGCGATCAGCATCCGCACTGTGCGCGGCCTGCTGTCGGCGCGGCTGGAGGCGGGCGCGGTCTCGGTGAACATGGGCCCGCCGGAGCTGGCCTGGGACGAAATCCCGTTGGCCCACGAGATGGACACGCTGCACCTGCCGCTGGAGGGTGATCCGGTCGGCGTCGGCATGGGCAATCCACATTGCGTGTTCTTTGTCGCCGATGCGGGGGCTGTCGATCCTGCCGTGCGCGGACCGTCCGTTGAACATGATCCGTTGTTCCCCGAACGCACCAATGTCGAATTCGCTGAAGTGCGCGCGCGCGATGAAATCCGCATGCGAGTCTGGGAGCGGGGCACCGGGATCACCCTGGCCTGTGGCTCGGGCGCCTGTGCAACCGCTGTTGCAGCGGCGCGGCGCGGGCTGACCGAGCGCCGGGTGCGGATGGAGCTGGATGGCGGCTGGCTGGTGCTGGACTGGCGCGCAGATGGCGTCTGGATGACCGGACCGACGGCGCTGGTGTTCGCGGCCGAGCTTTCGCCAGACTTCCTGGCGGCGCTGTGATGGACCGCCGCGCCCCCATTTTCGCCACCCTCGGCTGTCGGTTGAACGCCTATGAGACCGAGGCGATGAAGGATCTGGCGGCCAGCGCCGGGGTCGAGGATGCGGTGGTGGTCAACACCTGCGCGGTCACTGCCGAGGCGGTGCGCAAGGCCCGTCAGGAGATCCGGCGGCTGCGCCGCGAAAACCCGAATGCCACGCTGATCGTCACCGGCTGCGCCGCGCAGACCGAGCCGGAAACCTTTGCCGCGATGGCCGAGGTCGATCTGGTGTTGGGCAATACCGAAAAGATGCAGCCCGAAAGCTGGCAGGGCATGGTCCCCGACCTGATCGGCGCGACCGAACGGGTGCGGGTCGATGACATCATGTCGGTCACCGAAACCGCCGGGCATCTGATCGACGGATTTGGCAGCCGCAGCCGTGCCTATGTGCAGGTCCAGAATGGCTGTGACCATCGCTGCACCTTTTGCATCATTCCCTTTGGCCGGGGCAATTCCCGCTCGGTGCCCGCCGGAGTCGTGGTCGATCAGATCAGGCGGCTGGTGGATCGTGGCTATAACGAGGTGGTGCTGACCGGGGTTGATCTGACCTCCTGGGGGGCCGATCTGCCGATGCAGCCAAAGCTGGGCGATCTGGTGCTGCGGATCCTGAAATTGGTGCCGGATCTGGCGCGGCTGCGGATCTCCTCGATCGATTCGATCGAGGTCGACCCGGCGTTGATGCAGGCGATTGCCAGTGAGCCCCGGTTGATGCCGCATCTGCATCTGAGCTTGCAGGCGGGCGATGACATGATCCTGAAGCGGATGAAACGCCGCCATCTGCGCGATGACGCGATCCGGTTTTGTCAGGAGGCCCGGGCCCTGCGCCCGGATATGACCTTTGGCGCCGATATCATCGCCGGATTTCCGACCGAGACCGAGGCGATGTTCGAAAACTCGCTGGCGTTGGTTCGCGACTGCGATCTGACCTGGCTGCATGTGTTCCCCTATTCGCCGCGCCCCGGCACCCCTGCCGCGCGGATGCCGCCGGTGGCGGGCGCCGCGATCAAGGCGCGGGCGGCACGGTTGCGGGCCGCCGGTGCGGCGCAGGTTGCGGCGCATCTGGCGGCGCAGGTCGGGCGCGATCATGCGGTGCTGATGGAAAGTTCGCGAATGGGGCGGACCGCGCAATTCGCCGAGGTGCATTTTGACAAGGATCAGCCCGAGGGTGCGATTGTCACCGCCCGGATCACCGGCGCCGACCAGCGCGGGCTGCTGGCCTGATGGCACCGGCGTTTACAGCATCAAAGGTCTGCCATGCATCCGAACCGCGCCTATCGTGATATCTCTGCCGCCCGCAATCTGGATTTTGCCCGGCAACAGGGCTTTGGCATTCTGACTGTCGCCAATGGCGATGCGGTGCCGCTGGTCAGCCATCTGCCGTTTATCCTGTCAGCCGATGGCCGCGAGGCCGAATTGCACCTGGCCCGCCCCAATCCGATCGTTGCCGCCCTGGCGCAGCCGCGCGCGGCGCGGATCGTGGTGGCCGGGCCGCATGGCTATATCTCGCCGGATTGGTATCAGGCCGAAGATCAGGTGCCGACCTGGAACTATGTCGCGGTGCATCTGACCGGGCAAATAGAGCTGCGCGATCCTGACGGGCTGGGCGATCTGCTGGACCGGCAATCGGCGACGTTCGAAAACCGGCTGTTGCCGAAAGCGCCCTGGCTGAGCAGCAAGATGACCCCCGGGCTGATGGATCGGATGATGCGCGGGATTGTTCCGGTGCGGCTGGTGATCAGCGCTGTCGATGGCACCTGGAAACTGGCGCAGAACAAACCCGACGCAGTGCGGCTGGCGGCGGCGGATGGGGTCGCGGCGGCCGGGGATCCGGGGCTGGCGGCGCTGATGCGCGATCCGCCACCGCGTGAGCATGACTGATTTCCCAGTCGGCTGAATTACCTGAGCGGCTGATTTACAAGCATCGGCGCGCTGCCTAACGTCGCGGCAGATCCCCAGAAACAGGAACGCGCCGATGAAATTGATGTCCTCTCCCGCTTCGCCCTTTGTCCGCAAGGTCAGGGTTCAGATCCTCGAATCCGGTCTCACCGATCAGATCGAAGAGATCTTTGTCTCGACCACCCCGACCAATTCCGATCCGGACCTGATCGCGGCGAATCCGCTGGCCAAGCTGCCGTCGCTGATCCGCGACGACGGGCCGACGCTCTATGACAGCCGGGTGATCACCCGCTACCTCGACGCAAAATCCGGTGCCGGGCTGTATCCCGAGGCGCGCCTCTGGGAGGTGCTGACCCTGGAAGCCACCGCCGACGGGATCCTCGATAGCGCGGTGTCGATGATCTATGAACATCGGGTGCGGCCGCCTGAAATGGTCTTTGACGGCTGGATCGAGGCGCAGTGGAGCAAGGTCGAGCGGGCGGTGAAAGTGGTCAATGACCGCTGGATGAGCCATCTGGCCGGGCCGCTGGACATGGGGCAGGTCGGGATCGCCTGTGCGCTGGGCTATCTTGATTTCCGCCACCCTGATCGTGGCTGGCGTGACGGCAATGGCGCGCTGGATGATTGGTATGCGACGTTTGTGGAGCGTCCGGCCATGCAGGCCACGATCCCGGGCTGAGCCGGTTTATCCGCCGCTGTGGCCGCCCCGACGGGCGGCGGCAGCGGCGCGATGACTGCCGATTCTGATGGCGCTTTGGCGCCAAATTTCAAGCCTTTTGCCGGGTTGCCTGCCGCGACACTTCCGCGCCACATCGGATCTTGGGCCATTGTTCTCTGGACGTTGCGAAAAACCGCCGCTAATAACCGGCTCGGAATGGCTGCGCCCACTGCGCGGCCCAAGGATATGACGGCCGCCCTCAGGCCAAGCTATTGGAGACAAGCTCGTGTCCCACGCTGAAGATCACGCCGGCACCCGAAGAGATTTTCTATATTATGCCACGGCTGGCACCGGGGCTGTTGCCACCGGCGCTGCTGTCTGGCCTCTGGTCAACCAGATGAACCCCTCAGCGGATGTGCAGGCCCAGGCCTCGGTCCGCGTCGATATTTCGGGGTTGGAGCCGGGAACCCAGCTCACCGTGAAATGGCGCGGCAAGCCGGTGTTCATCCGCCGCCGCACCCCGGAAGAGGTCGAGATGGCCAATGCCGTCGATGTCGACGCGCTGCCCGATCCGATCGCCCGGAATGCCAATGTGCAAGAAGGCGCCCCCGCCACCGATAGCAACCGCGCGTTGGCCCCTGAGGGTGCCGAAGGCGCCGCCGCCGAGGAATGGCTGGTGATGATGGGTGTCTGCACCCACCTCGGCTGTGTGCCGCTGGGTGATGGCGCTGGCGACTTTGGCGGCTGGTTCTGCCCCTGCCACGGATCGCATTATGATACTGCGGGTCGTATCCGCAAAGGCCCCGCGCCGGAAAACCTGCCTGTGCCGGTCGCCCGTTTCGACGGCGAAACCGAAATCATTCTGGGCTGAGGGAGGTCAACATGTCTGGTATTCCACACGATCACTACGAGCCCAAGACCGGGTTTGAAAAGTGGCTGGATTCACGCCTGCCGGTGGTGGGTCTGCTCTATAACACTCTGATGATCCCGACTCCGAAGAACCTGAACTGGATGTGGATCTGGGGCATCGTCCTGGCTTTCTGCCTGGTGCTGCAAATCGCCACCGGTATCGTTCTGGTGATGCATTACACGCCGCATGTGGACATGGCCTTTGCCTCTGTCGAACATATCATGCGCGATGTGAATGGCGGCCATATGCTGCGCTATATGCATGCCAACGGCGCCTCGCTGTTCTTCTTTGCGGTTTATCTGCACATTTTCCGCGGTCTCTATTACGGGTCCTACAAGGCCCCGCGCGAGGTGACCTGGATCATCGGGATGCTGATCTATCTGCTGATGATGGCCACCGGCTTCATGGGCTATGTTCTGCCCTGGGGGCAGATGTCGTTCTGGGGCGCCACGGTGATCACCGGTCTGTTCGGGGCGATCCCGCTGATCGGCGAGCCGATCCAGACCTGGCTGCTGGGCGGACCTGCGGTGGACAATGCCACGCTGAACCGCTTCTTCTCGCTGCATTATCTTCTGCCCTTCGTCATTGCCGGGCTGGTAATCGTGCATATCTGGGCCTTCCACACCACCGGCAACAACAATCCCACCGGGGTTGAGGTGCGCCGTGGCTCCAAGGCCGAGGTCGAAAAGGACACGCTGCCGTTCTGGCCCTATTTCGTGATCAAGGACGTGTTCGCCCTGGCCGTGGTTCTGGTGGTGTTCTTTGGCATCGTCAGCTTCATGCCGAACTATCTGGGCCACCCGGACAACTATATAGAGGCCAACCCGCTGTCGACACCGGCGCATATCGTGCCGGAATGGTATTACCTGCCATTCTACGCGATCCTGCGCGCCTTTACCGCCGATGTCTGGGTGGTGATGCTGGCCCATACCATCACTGGCGGAATCGTCACCGCCAAGTTCTTTGGTGTGCTGGCGATGTTCGGTGCGATCGGCGTCATGGTTCTGGTGCCCTGGCTTGACACTTCCGCGATGCGGTCGGGCAAGTATCGGCCGATGTTCAAATGGTGGTTCGCTCTGCTCTGCATCGACTTCGTGGTGCTGATGTGGTGCGGCGCGATGCCGGCAGAACCGCCCTATTCGACCATTTCGCTGATTGGCGCCACCTATTGGTTCGCCTATTTCCTGGTGATCCTGCCGCTGCTCGGTGTGATCGAGAAACCGAAATCGCCGCCTGCGTCCATCGAGGAAGATTTCGATGCGCATTACGGCACAGGCCATTCGGCCGAGTAAGTGGAGAGATGACAATGATCAAGCGTTTCACGCTCTCGGCGATTGCCGCTCTGACCCTTTCCACCGGCGGTGCGCTGGCGGCGGAAACCGGCGGCCACGCGATCCACGATGTGGATTTCTCCTTTGAGGGGCCGTTCGGCAAATTCGACCAGAACCAGCTGCAACGCGGTCTGCAGATCTTTACCGAGGTCTGTTCCGCCTGCCACGGTCTGCGCTATGTGCCGATCCGCACCCTGGCGGACGAAGGCGGTCCGCATCTGCCTGCGGATCAGGTTCGCGCCTATGCCGCGCAGAACTTCGAAGTGTTCGACAAGGAGCTGGATGACACCCGTCCGGCGACCCCGGGCGATCATTTTCCTGGCTCGAGCCTGGAGAACGCACCGGACCTGAGCCTGATGGCCAAGGCCCGCGCGGCGTTTCACGGCCCCTATGGCACCGGTGTGAACCAGTTCGTTCGCGGCATTGGCGGCCCGGAATACATCGTTGCGATCCTGACCGGCTATACCGGTGAGGAAAAGGAACAGGCGGGCACGACGTTTTATGAAAACACCGCCTTTCCCGGTGGCTGGATCGCCATGGCGCCGCCGCTGTTCGGTGAGGATGTCGACTTTGCCGACGGTCACTCGAACGAGCTGCATCACGAAGCCGAGGATATCGCCAGCTTCCTGATGTGGGCGGCCGAGCCGAAGATGATGGCGCGCAAACATGCCGGTTTCACCGGGGTGATGCTGCTGATCATCCTGGCCTCGCTGCTCTACCTGACCAACAAGCGACTCTGGTCGCCGCACAAGGGCAAAAAGACTGCCTGAACGCTCCAGATGTCGACCTGACCAGAACCCCGCCGGAAACGGCGGGGTTTTCTTTGGCGCCGCATTCAGCCCAGATAGTGGCTGAGCGCGGCTGAGGGATTGGCAAAGGCTGCTTCGGTGTCCACCGGCGCATCGGTGGCGCCCTGATCCACCACCACGACGCTGTCGGCGATCCGCCGGGCATCGTCAGGGGTGTGGCTGACCAGGATCAGCGTGGCGCCGGTATCGCGGCAGAGGTCAGCCACCAGATCCAGCATCTCGACCCGAAGCGCCGGACCGAGTGAGGCGAAGGGCTCGTCAAGCAGCAGCAGCGGGCGGCGCTGCACCAGCACCCGTGCCAGTGCCGCGCGGCTTTGCTGTCCGCCTGACAGCGTCGCCGGTTTGCGCGCCGCCATCCCCTCCAGGCCGACCCGGTCCAGTGCGGTTTGCACCCGGTCCTTGTCCGCCGCCGACAGCCGCAGGTCGGGGCGGATTCCGAGGCCGACATTCTGCGCCAGGGTCAGGTGCGGAAACAGATTGCCGTCCTGAAACAGCATTGCCACTGGCCGCTTGCCTGGCGCGACATTGGTGATATCGGCGCCGTCCCAGAGGATCCGCCCGGAGGTCGGGGTCAGAAATCCTGCGATGGCCGCCATCAGGGTGGATTTCCCGGCCCCCGATGGCCCGATCAGCGCCACCCGGCCGCCGGTCGGCACCTGCCAATCGGCGCTGAGGGTGAAATCATCCTGGGTCAGGCGCAGAGTCTCAAGGGTCAGCATGGCGGCGGCCTCCGAGGTCAAACAGGGCGAACAGGGCAAAGCTGAGGATCAGCAGCAACAGCGCCGCACCCGCCGCCGCCTGCATCTGATAGGCGCCCATCAGCCGCCAGACCATCAGCGGCAGGGTGGCGCGTTCGGGATCGGCAAAGAGGGTGATCACGCCCAGATCGCCCATTGACAGCGCAGCCGTCAGCCCGGCAGCAAAGCCGAGCGCCGGTCGGGCGCGGGGCAGGATCAACCAGCGCAGCCGGGTCCAGCCCTGCAGGTTCAGCTGATCGGCGAGGCGGCCATAATCGGTCTCGATCCCGGCGATCACCGGCGTCAGGATGCGCAGGGCAAAGGGCAGCGCCATCGCCGCATTCACCGTCAACGTCACCACCAGCGCCCAATCTGCGGGGCGGGCCAGCGGGTGGATCAGGAGGAACAACCCGGTGCCCAGCACCAGCGGCGAGGCGGCCAGCGGCGCCATCCCGACCAATTCGACCCATCCACGTCGCGCGGTGGCGATCGTCAGCGCCAGGATCAGGGTCAGCCCGGTTGCCGCCAGCGCCAGGGCCAGCGACACCATGGCCGCCTGCCAGACCGCGGCGCCGAGATGCGTGAGCCCGGTCAGCCCACGGGCAATCACCGCCGCCAGCGGCCCAAGCAGAAACAGCGCCGCCAGGCCGAGCCACAGCGCATCGGCGAGCCGCAAGCCGCGCCCGGTCAGATCCCAACGCGCCACCGGCCGGTCGAACCCGGCCCCCGGCCCGCCGAGGGTGCCGAACTTCAGCGCCGCCAGCCCGGCCAGGGTGACCAGCGCGAATTGCACCAGTGACAGGCTGGCAGCGCGGCCCAGGTCGAAATCAAAGCGGAAGGCCTGATAGATCGCCAGCTCGATGGTGGTGGCACGGGGGCCACCGCCCAGGGTCAGGGCAACGGCAAAGCTGGTCAGGCAGATGGCAAACACCACCGCGATGACTCCGGGCAACACCTGGCGCAGCATCGGCCATTCCAGCAACCGCTGGGCGCTGGCGCTGTCAGCGCCCAGAAGCGCGACCAGGCGGAACCGCTCGGCGGGGATCGCCTGCCAGCCCTGCAGGATCAGCCGCACCGACAGCGGCAGGTTGAAAAACACATGCGCCAGCACCACGCCATGCAGCCCGTAGATTGACACCGGCGCGACGCCGATCAGCGCCAGCCCGGAATTGAGCAGCCCAGCACGGCCAAAAACCGCGATAAAGCCGATCACCGCAACGATCACCGGCAGGATGAACGGCGCCCCCATCAGCGCGATATAGGCGCCGCGCAGGCCGAACCGGCGCCGGGCCAACGCCCGCGCCACCGGTACCGCCAGCGCTGCCGAACACAGCGCCGACAGGACGGCCTGCAGCAGGGTAAAGCGCAGCGCCGGCCAATCGGCGGTGGACAGGCTGCCAAATCCGCCCGCCCGCCACAGGATCGCGATCAGCGGCGCCAGCAGGAACGCCGCCAGCGCCAGCGCCGCGCTGCGTCCCGGCCAGCCCCGGATCATCGCGCCCCGGTTCAACGCGACAGGGCGCGGCGCCATTCTTCCAGCGCCACATCGCGCAGGGCAGCGGCCTGATCCGGGGGGGCCAGCAGCGCCTTGGCAGGCTGGATCAGGGTCTCGAACCCGGCCGGCAGGCCCTCTGACGGCACCACCGCCGGATACATCCAGTTGGTGGTCGGGATCACAGATTGAAACGTATCGGAGGTGATAAAGGTCAGGAACCTTTCTGCCAGCTCGGGCTGATCCGTCGCGGCGAGTTTCGCCGCCACTTCCACCTGCATGTAATGGCCCTCGTCAAACGGCAGGGCGCGTTTGCTGGCGTCATCCTCAGCGATCAGATGATAGGCGGGCGAGGTGGTATAGGACAGCACCAGATCGGCCTCGCCCTCCAGAAACAGGCCATAGGCCTCGGACCAGCCGGGGGTGACGGTGACGATATTGTCGGCCAGGTCGGCCCAAATCTCGGCGGCCTGATCGCCATAGGCCAGCTTGACCCACATCAGCAGGCCCAGGCCGGGGGTCGAACTGCGCGGATCCTGAATCACGATCTTGGCGTCGCTGGCGGCCAGCGCCGCAAAGGAGGTCGGCGCCGGGCCGTCGACCTGGCCGACAAAGGCGAAATAGCCCCAGTCGAAGGGCAGGAACAGCGGATCCTCCCAGGCGATCGGCAGATCGAATTCGGCCTGCACCTGATGCGGCGCGAACAGCCCGGTGTCGCGGGCCTGGGCGATCAGCGAGGTGTCGAGACCAAGCACCACATCGGCCTCGCCGCGAGCGCCCTCAAGGCGCAGTCGCGACAGCAGCGCGGCGCCATCGCCCGCCGCGATGAACTGCAGATCACAGCCGCATTCGGCCTCAAAAGCGGCTTCCACCGCCGGGCCGGGGCCCCATTCGGTGTTGAAACTGTCGTAGGTATAGACTTGCAGCACAGGCGTTTCAGCCGCCACCGAAGTGGCGATGAAAAGTCCCGTGGCAATCGCAAGATGTCGCATGCATCCTCCATATCACGACGGGCGGAGTGAGATCGGATGCAGGATTACAACCTTCCCTCCGCCGGTCTTAACCGGTTCAGGTTCAACGGGTTCGCTTTGCTGCATCTCAGCCTGTTCAGGGCACCCCGAGGTGAACCGAATCCTAGAGCGCCGACTGGGCAGGCGCAAGGCTGCCTTGCAGCAGCGGCGTTTCCTTCGGCACTGGCGGGCCATAGATTTGAGGCCTCCGGCGGGGATATTTGAAACCAGAGGAAGGGCAAGGCCATTTTCCCGCTTCCTCTGGTTTCAAATATCCCGGGGGGAGGCCGCAGGCTGTTGGGGGGCAGAGCCCCCCGGCCTGTCAAAGCCGGGTGCCGATCGGCAGGGGCAGGCCGCGCAGAAACTCTGCGGATTCCTGGGCGCCTTTGCCGGCCCGTTGCAGGCGCAGGATCTGCACGGCACCGGTGCCGCAGGCGATTTTCAGGGTTCCGTCCAGCACGGTGCCGGGTGCGCCCGCACCCTCGGCGCAGCGGCTGGCCAGCAGCTTGATCCGCTGACCGTCGATTTCGCACCAGGCGCCGGGAAAGGGCGACAGCCCGCGAATCTGGCGGTCGATGTCGGCTGCCGGGCGGGTCCAGTCGACGCGGGCCTCGGCCTTGTCGATCTTGGCCGCATAGGTGATGCCGGTTTCGGGTTGCGGTTCCGGGGTCAGGTCGGTGATCCGGGTCAGCGCGCTGACGATCAGCCCGGCGCCGATGGCCGACAGTCGGTCATGCAGCTGGCCGGTGGTTTCCTCGGCGCCGATGACGGTGGCCTGGCGCAGCAGCACCGGGCCGGTGTCCAGCCCGGCGTCCATCTGCATGATGCAAATCCCGGTCTCGGCATCGCCTGCCATGATCGCGCGGTGGATCGGCGCAGCGCCGCGCCAGCGTGGCAGCAGCGAGGCATGGATATTGAGGCAGCCCAGACGCGGCGCGTCCAGCACCGCCTGCGGCAGGATCAGCCCATAGGCCACGACCACCGCGATATCCGCCGCCAGCGCGGCGAATTCGGCCTGTTCGGTCTCTGATTTCAGACTGCTGGGATGCCGCACCGGCAGGCCCAGCGCCTCGGCCCGGGCCTGAACCGGGGTCGGGCGGTCCTTTTTGCCGCGCCCGGCGGGGCGGGGCGGTTGGCAATAGACCATGATGATCTCATGCCCCGCCGCGACCAGGGCATCGAGCACCGGCACCGAAAACTCTGGCGTGCCCATAAAGATGATCCGCATCTCTCAGCCCCCCTTGCGCGCCTTGCGCAGCAGCATGTCGCGTTTGACCTTGCTGAGCCGGTCAAAATACATTCGCCCGTCGAGGTGATCGATCTGATGTTGCGCGCTTGTCGCCCAGAGGCCGACGAAATCGCGCTCTTCGATCTCGCCCTCGGCGTTCAGGAACCGCAGGGTCACCGCGCGGGGCCGGGTGATCCGGGCCGAGACTCCGGGCAGGCAGGGGCTCGCCTTTTCATGGTCGCGCGGCTCGACACTGGCGTGCAGCACCACCGGGTTGGCCATGCGCAGCGCCTGACCGCGTTGGTCAGAGGCATCGACCACCGCCAGGCGCTGCATCACGCCGATCTGCACGGCGGCGAGGCCGACACCCGGCATTGCCTCCATCGTGTCGATCATATCGGTCCAGATGGCGTGGGTGTCACCGGTGATCGTTGCCACCTCAGCCGCGGGCTGGCGCAGGCGCTTGTCCGGCCAACGCAGGATCGGGCGCGTTGGCATCCGTCAGTCCCGCGCGCGTTCGCGTTTGAGCTTTTGCATCTTGCGGGTGATCAACTGCCGACGCATCGGGCCGAGGTAGTCGATAAACAATTTGCCGTCGAGATGGTCGATCTCGTGCTGCACGCAGGTCGCCCAGAGATTGGCAAAGACCTCGGTCTGTTCCTTGCCGTCGCGGTCGATCCAGCGCACCTCGACCTCGGCGGGTCGGGTAACCTCGCCATATTGTTCGGGGATCGACAGACAACCCTCGTCATAGACACTGGTTTCGTCGGATTTGGCGATGATCTCGGGGTTGATCATCACATAGGGACGGGGCGGGCCATCGTCCTTGATGCAATCCATCACCAGCAACCGGTCGAGCATGCCGACCTGTGGCGCCGCCAGACCAATGCCGGGGGCGTCATACATGGTTTCGAGCATGTTGTCCGCCAGCGTCCGCAGATCATCGCTGATGTCAGCGATCGGTGCGGCGTGCTTTTTCAGGCGCGGGTCGGGATGGATCAGGATCGGCAGTTTCATGCGGTTCATTTAGGGGATCGACCGGTCTTGCGCAATGTCACGCTTGCACCCGAATTCTGATCGTTTAGCGTCTTGGCATCAAATGTGAGGCGAACCATGAATTTTGACGAAATCATTGAACGACGCGGCACCCATTCATCGAAATGGGACCGGATGGAAGAGGTTTCAGGCGTATCGCCCAGCGATGGTTTGCCGATGTGGGTGGCGGATATGGATTTCCGCCCGCCGGCCTGTGTTACCGATGCGGTGCGCGCCTATGTCGATCATGGAATCTTTGGCTATTTCGGCGATGACAGCGCCTATCTGGATGCGATCCGCTGGTGGGCGCGGGAACGGCACGGTTGGGACATCGTCGACGAGGGCGCGATCTTTTCCACCCATGGGCTGGTCAATGGCGCCGCTTTGGCGATGCAGACATGGACCCAGCCGGGTGATGGCATCATCCTGTTCACCCCGGTCTATCACGCCTTTCACAAGGTCATTGCCGCCGCTGGTCGCGAGGTGGTGCAGTGCCAACTGGCAGAGCGCGACGGGCGTTATGAAATGGATTTCGACGCCTATGATGCCCAGATGAGCGGGCGCGAAAAGATGATCATCCTCTGCTCGCCGCATAATCCCGGCGGTCGCTGCTGGAGCGTCGCCGAGCAGCAGGCGCTGGCGGCATTTGCCGAACGGCATGACCTGATCGTGGTGTCGGACGAGATCCATTGCGATATCGTGATGCCCGGCCATCGACATATCCCCTTTGCGGTCGCCGCCCCCGGCGCCAAGGCACGGACGGTGATGATGACGGCTGGGACCAAGACCTTTAACCTGGCCGGGATGCACACCGGCAATGTGATTGTTGAAGACGAGTCGCTGCGCGCCGCGTTCGGGGCCACCATGGCCGGGCTTGGCCTGTCGCCGAATGCCTTTGGCAAGCACATGATGACCGCCGCCTATTCGCCCGCAGGGGCGGCATGGGTTGATGCGCTCTGTGTCTATCTCGACGGCAACCGGCAGGTCTTTGATGCGGGGATTGCTGAAATTCCCGGCGTGCGCTCGATGCCGCTAGAGGGGACCTATCTGTCCTGGGTCGATTTTGCAGGCACCGGCATGGATCGCGACGAGGTGATGCAGCGCATTGCCGGGCAGGCCTGGATCGCGGTGAACCAGGGTCCGGCGTTCGGCAATGGCGGCGAAACCTGGAACCGGTTCAACATCGCCACCCCACGGGCGCGGATCGTCGAGGCGGTCGAGCGGCTGCAAAAGGCGTTTTCCGACCTGCAATGAGCCTTGGCCATTTCGACCATTTGGTGGTGATTGCCGCGACACTGGCGGCGGGGCTGGACCATGTCGAGCGCCAGATCGGGCTGCGCCTGCCGCCGGGCGGGGCGCATCCGTTGATGGGCACCCACAATCACCTGATCCGCCTCGGCGAGTCCGGGTTTCTTGAGGTCATCGCCCCCGACCCTGATGCTGCGCCGCCGAGCCGGCCACGTTGGTTCGAACTGGACCAGCCGCCAGAGACGCCGCGCCTTGCGCATTGGGTGTGCGGGTGACGGGTATGGCGGCGGTGCAATCCGCCCTGCCAGTGGCCTGCGGCCCGGCGATACCGGTGACCCGGGGCGATCTGCGCTGGCGGTTGACCGTGGCCGAGGATGGCAGGTTGCCGATGGGTGGCGTGTTTCCCAGCGTCATCGAATGGCAGGTCGGTCCGCTGCCGCCGACCCGGATGCCCGATGCCGGGCTGGATCTGCTACGTCTGGATCTGCGCCATCCCGATCCGGTTGATCTGCGCCACCGGTTGGCGGGGTTGATCGATGATCCGCGGATCGATGTCGACTCCGGGTCAGAGGCCGGTCTGGCCGCGCTGATCTCGACACCGGCAGGGCCGAAGTGGCTGCGGTAGAGCCACCTTTCCCTGCGCGTCCAACGCGCCCGGCAATTGCAAAACCCCCGCCGCCATGGCCTTGTGGCCTCCAAAAGGGAGATTGCGATGACCACCACCACCACCATCAACGGCAAGATCGACTTCACTGCTCGTTATGATGTCGATGACACCGCCAGCGGTGAAATGCTGGTGCAGCCGGGGATTGTGAACCCGTTTGGCACCGTCCATGCCGGGGCGCTGATCTGGTTTGCCGATGTGATCGCCACCCGGCTGGCGCTGGGCGGCGGTGCGGTGGAAACGGGCATGAAGGGCTTTCCGCTGGCGATCAACCTGACCGCCAATCTGCTGACCAACACCCGCGAGGGTGTGCTCACCGCCAAGGCGGAATTCGTGAAAAAGGGCCGCCGCCTGTCGGTGGTGCGCACCCTGGTGCGGCGCCCGGATGGCAAGGTGATGATCGAGGTCACCACCAGCCATGTGCCATCCGAATAGGCGTGCGATAGACCCTGTCGCGCCTTAATCCGGCGCGCCGAGGGTCAGGCGGATCGGCGTCAGCCCGGCAATCGCGCCCTCAAGCACATCGCCGGCCTGCACCGCGCCGACGCCCGCCGGGGTGCCGGTATAGATCAGGTCGCCCGGCCCGAGGTGGTAGTAGCCGCTGAGATGCGCGATCACGTCGGGCACCTTGTGGATCAGCTCGCTCAGGTTGGCGTCCTGGCGCAGCGCGCCGTTGACCTTCAGGGTGATCGCCTGATCGGCAACCGCGCCGAAATCGGTGGCCCTGGTGATTTCGCCGATCAGCGCGCTGCCTTCGACATCCTTGCCAAGGCTCCAAGGCCGGCGCTTGTCCTTGGCGGCGCCCTGCAGATCGCGTCGGGTCATGTCGAGCCCGCAGGCATAGCCATAGATCGACCGCGCCGCCTGATCCGGGGTGCCACGGAACAACGGCGCCCCCAGGGCGACGACGAACTCCATCTCGTGGTGATAATCCTCGGTGCCCGGCGGAAAGGGCAACTCGGCACCGCTCAGCACCAGATGGGCAGGCGACTTGGTGAAATAGAACGGCGCTTCGCGGTCAACCTCATTGCCCATCTCGGCGGCATGGGCGGCATAGTTGCGGCCAACGCAGAAAATCCGACGGACGGGATAGGCTTCGGCCTCGCCGCGCACCGGCACATCCGGGATCGGGGGCAGGGCAAACAGGCTCATCAAGCGGTCCTTTCGTGGCGGTCTGATCTTTTGCTACGCCGATGGCCGCGACGGGGCAAGCGCCCTAACCGAGCCCGAAATGCGTCATTGCCACCACCCAGGCGGAAATGCACAGCCCGCAGAGCAGCGTATAGGCGCCGTTCCAGCGCCAGGACACATGCAGCGGTGAAACCCCGCCGAACCGCGCCATCAGCAGGGTTGGTGCGGCAAAGGGAGAGCTGATTGCGCCCAGGGTCCAGCCGCCGGTGATCGCGACAAACAGCGTCGTCGTGCTGACCCCCAGATCGGCGGGTGCCGGGATGATCGGGAACATCAGGGTGACGGCGAGCAGCGGGCTCATCCCGACCTGCCCGGCCAGCGGGATCAGCCAGATCAACACCACCAGCGCCGCCCAGGCGGGCAGGCCGGACAGGTTCAGCCCCGCCGCCGCGACCCAGGGGGTCAGCAGGGTCGCCCCCAGCGCGCCGATAAAGCCGGCCATGCCAATCAGCAGCAATTCCTCGCGGTATTCGGGCAGGTCGTCGCGGATCAATGTCCGCGACCGGGCCAGGGTGTCGCGCAGCCGGGCCGAGCGCGGGGCCTGCAGGGCAAACCAGGCCACGGCCAGCGCCGGAACCTGCAGCAGGATGACCGCGGTAACCCGCATCCCGGTGATCTGGTGGATTGCCAGCACCAGGCCGATCAGCACCACCAGCAGGGTCAGCAATGGCAAGACGCTGGCCCAGCTCTGGCCATCGTCCTCAGGGGTGACGGCGGCGGTGCCCGCCCGGCGCGGCTTGAATATCGTGTCGAGCGCCCAGCCGACCCCGATGAGGATGCCCGAGCTCACCAAGGCATAGGGAACTGCCCGCGCCCAGATCAGGTCGGGCAGCAGCACGGTCGAGATCACCACCGCAAAGGCCAGCGGCGACCAAGGCAGCATCGCGGAAAACCCGCGCTGAATCGCCAGCAACATGCGACGGGTGCGGATATGGCGAATCTCTGGATCGGGCTCATCCGCGGCGCTTGCCACCGACAGCGACCCGAGCAGTGCGATCGAGCCGAAGTTGAGCGGCACCGCAAACATATGCGCCCCGGCGGAGAGGGCGATATAGCGCCGCCCGGGCGGTTGATGGGCCAGGAACATACCACAGGCGGTTATTCCGGCCGAGGTGTCGGCGGCATGGCGCAGTGTCGTCAGGGCGGTAAAAAACGCCATGATAAACGCGGCGCGGTCAAAGGCGGCCAGGATCTGCGCGCCGCCGTCGCTGCGCAGGCTGAGGGCGGCGAGGATCAGCGCCAGGCCGATCCCGACAAAGATCAGCCGCATCCGGCGCACCCGGATCGCCTGCAGGGCGATCAGCACCGGAAACAGCCAGGCGGCCGCCAGACCGGTGATCTGTGGACCACCCCAGGCGTCAATGGTGACCAGCAGCCAGAGCAGGAACAGGCCGGGTCCGATCAGCCGGGTGTCGAGCGGCCTCCGTGGGTTTTCCAGTGTCACTGCTCCGCCAGCAGATGCGCGATATGGCGCATGGCCAGCTCATAGCCCTGGGTGCCGCACCCGGCGATCACCGCATTGGCGCGCTGTGAGATGTAGGAATGGTGGCGAAACGACTCGCGCTTGTGGATGTTCGAGATATGCACCTCGACCACCGGTGCCTCATAGGCGTTGAGCGCGTCGAGCAGCGCCACCGAGCTGTGCGAATAGCCGCCGGGATTGATGACGATGCCATGGGTGCTGCCGCGCGCCGCATGGACCCAGTCGATCAGCACGCCCTCGTGGTTGGATTGCTGCAACTCGACCTCCAGCGCCAGGGAATGGCCGAGGGCGACACAGGCGTCCTCAATATCGGCGAGGCTTTCGCCGCCATAGATCTCCACCTGACGCTGGCCCAACAGGTTCAGGTTGGGTCCGTTCAGGATCAGGATTTTCTTGGTCATCTGCCCTTCCTCACTGCCCGTTTTCCTGGGCCGTCATCTGCGTCCGCTGCCTCAGTGGCGTCGGCGCGACGCTGCCATGCAGCCGGGGGCTGTGCAACGGCGATCTGGACAGCGCGGCCGCTTTGCGGTGATCTGTGGCGCAGGTTCTTCTGTTCAAAGGTGTTTCACATGGCTCGTGCCGTCCTGCCCGAACTGATCGCCGCCGGACGCGGGGATGTGCCCGCCGATCTGGTGCTGAAGGGGGGCCGGGTTCTGGATGTGGTGACCGGTGATTTCATTGTCGGGGATGTCGCGATCACCGGCGGGACCGTGGTCGGGATCGGTGCGGATTATGCCGGGCAGGCGGTCATCGACGTGACTGGAAAAACCCTGGTTCCGGGCTTTATAGACACGCATTTGCATATCGAAAGCTCGCTGGTCACCCCGCATGAATTCGACCGCTGCGTCGGCCCGCGCGGGGTGACCACGGCGATCTGCGACCCCCATGAAATCGCCAATGTGATCGGCGTGCCGGGGATCGACTATTTCCTCGCCGCCGCTGGCGAAACCCTGATCGACATCCGGGTCAACCTGTCCTCCTGCGTGCCGTCGAGCCATATGGAAACCTCAGGTGCCGCGATTGCGGCGGCGGATCTGATCCCGCTGATGGACCACCCCAAGGTGATCGGGCTGGCCGAATTCATGAATTACCCCGGGGTGATCCATCGCGATCCCGGCTGTCTGGACAAGCTTGAGGCGTTTCGCGGCCGTCATATCGACGGCCATGCACCGCAGCTGAGCGGGCGCGATCTGAACGCCTATATCAGCGCCGGGATCCGCACCGAGCATGAGGCGACAACGGCGGAGGAGGCACGGGAAAAGCTGCAAAAGGGGATGCGGGTGCTGATTCGCGAAGGGTCGGTCAGCAAGGATCTGCATGCCCTGCAACCGCTGCTGAGTGACATCACCAGCGCCTATATGTGCCTGTGCACCGACGACCGGAACCCGCTGGATATCGGCGAATATGGCCATCTGGATTATATGATCCGCGAATTGATTCGGCTCGGCTGTCCGCCGCTGGCGGTCTACCGCGCCGCCAGTCTGAGCGCGGCCGAGGCATTCGGACTGAAGGACCGCGGCCAGATCGCGCCGGGCAAACGGGCGGATATCGTGGTGCTGGAGGACCTGGCGGAATGCCGGGCGGACCTGGTTCTGGCGGCGGGCGTGGTGCTGGAGGATGCGGCGTTTGCGGCGCGTCCGGTGACGCCGCCGGTTGGCCGGAATTCGGTCAAGGCACCGACGGTCAGCGCGGCGCATTTCCGCACCACCGCCAACCGGGCCGAAACTGATGTGATCGGCATTCTGGACGGCAAGATCATCACCGAACATCTGCATGAGACCATCGCCGTGGTCGATGGCGACAAGCGCCCCGACATCACCCGCGACCTGATCAAGATCGCGGTGATCGAACGCCACGGGATCAACGGCAATATCGCCACCGGCTTTGTCCGTGGCTTTGGCCTGCAGCGCGGCGCCATCGCCTCGACCGTCTGTCATGACCACCACAATATCGCGGTGGTCGGCGCGGATTACGCCGATATGGCGCTGGCGGCCAACCGGCTGGGCGAGATCGAGGGCGGCTTTGTGGTGGTCGAAGGCGGCAAGGTGCTGGCCGAGCTGGCGCTGCCGGTCGCCGGGCTGATGAGCCTGCGGCCCTTTGAGGCGGTGCATGCCGATCTGATCGCGCTGCGGGCTGCGGCCAAGGGGCTGGGCGTGACGCTGATGGAGCCCTTCCTGCAACTGGCATTTCTGGCGCTGCCGGTGATTCCAGCGCTGAAGATCACCGACCGGGGCATGGTCGATGTGATCAAGTTTGAAATCATTTCCTGACCGATCACGGCCAATGAACGGTCTTGTCACGCAACCTTTGTCACAGGCGGTGCTATGCCAAGGGCAGAAACATCAGGAGGCACGACAGTGACCAGAATGCAGATCACCCTTGGCGCCATCGCGGCGCTGACCTTTGCCGGCAGCGCCATGGCGCAATCGGACATTACCAAATCGCAACCGAAACTGACCGCCCCGACCGGCTATCCGTTTATCAGCGTCATCGTGCTGGACCGGCAAACCGGCGGGCTGAAACTCTGCGGGTCGCAGCAATGGAACGGCGATGGCCCGGTCACCTGCGGGCCGTTGCCAGCCCAGGACGACGGCACTACCAAGGGCGGGATCACCCCGAAGGAACAGACGCTCTGGCGGATCTGACCCGCGGCGACATTCCGCATTGTGGACTATGGTTCCACGCGTTGACCTCCTGTCCCGGCTTGCGTAGGTTCCACGCCAGTCAGGGGGGAGGTCAGGTGCTGTTTCCGCGCCAATTTACCTTTCCCCGCAGTCGGAACAGCGGTCATAGGGGATTGGCACATGAGCGATAGCAACCAGATCAACGAGGTGATCAGCACCGAACACAGCGGCGACGTCGCGCTGGTCTGCATCGACAATCCGCCGGTGAACGCCACTGGCCACGCGGTCCGCGAAGGGCTGGAAATCGCCTTTGCCGGGCTGATTGCTGATGCCTCGGTGAAGGTCATCGCGCTCTATTGCGCCGGGCGCACCTTTGTTGCGGGCGCCGATATCCGCGAATTTGGCAAACCGGCGAAAGCGCCGGGCCTGTCGAGTGTGCTGAACGTCATCGAACAGAGCCCGACTCCGGTGATTTCAATCATCCATGGCACCGCTTTGGGCGGCGGCCTGGAACTGGCACTGGCCACCCATGCCCGGGTGGCGATCGAGGGCGCCAAGATCGGCCTGCCCGAGGTGCTGCTCGGCCTGCTGCCCGGCGCCGGGGGCACCCAACGCCTGCCGCGGCTCAGCGGGCTGGCCTTTGCGCTGGATGTGATCCTGTCGGGACGTCAGGTGCCGGTGCAAGAGGCGCTGGAAAAAGGCGCGGTGGATCGGGTCGTTGCCGGGGAGCCGCGCATGGTGGCGCTGGCCGCGGCGCAGCAGGTTCTGGATGGCACGCTGGCCACCCGCAGGACTGTCGATCTGAGTGCCGAATACGACCGCGCGGTGATCGACGCGACTCTGGCCGGGGTCAAGAAAAAGAACCCGCATCTGATTTCGCCGGTGAAATGCGTCGAGGCGGTTGCCGCCTGCAATCTGCCGCTGGCCGAGGGCCTGGCGGTCGAACGCCAGTGTTTCATGGACTGCATGCAAACCCCGCAACGCGGTGGGCTGATCCATGCCTTCTTTGGTGAGCGCGCGGTGTCCAACATCCCCGAGGCCAAGGGCGAAACCAGACCGCTGGACCGGATCGGGGTAATTGGCGGCGGCACCATGGGATCGGGTATTTCCACCGCCTGCCTGTCTGCCGGCTTCCCGGTGCGGCTGATCGAGGTCAAGGAAGATGCGCTGGCGCGTGGCGTCGCGACAATCACCAAGAACCTCGACGGTGCGGTCAGCCGTGGCAAGATGACGTCCGAGGCCCGCGACGCGGCGCTGGCGCGGCTGGAGCCGAGCCTGGCGATGGAAGATCTGGCCGATGTCGATCTGGTGATCGAGGCGGTGTTCGAGAAGATGGAGATCAAGCAAGAGATCTTTGGCAAGCTCGACACGATCTGCAAACCGGGGGCGATCCTGGCCTCCAACACCTCCTACCTCGACATCAATGCAATTGCCGAGATGACCAGCCGGCCACAGGATGTGCTGGGGCTGCATTTCTTTTCCCCCGCGCATGTGATGCGGCTGCTGGAAATCGTGCAGGGTGCGAAAACCGCGCCCGATGCGCTGGCCACCGGATTCCTGCTGGCGAAAAAGCTGAAAAAGGTCGGGGTGCTGGCGCAGGTTTGCGACGGGTTTATCGGCAACCGCATTCTTGGCCATTACAGCAAGGTCATCTCGTATCTGGTGCTTGACGGCGCCTCGCCGCAGCAGGTGGACAATGCGCTGGAAGGTTTCGGCCTGGCGATGGGGCCGCACAAGGTCGGCGATCTGGCCGGGCTTGATATCGGCTACATGACCCGGCAGCGGAAAAAGGAAGAGGGGCTCGACCCCAATGAACGCTATGGCGGTGCGGTGGCGGATCGGATCTGTGAACAGGGCTGGTATGGTCGCAAGACCGGCAAGGGCTATTACCTCTATGAGTCCGGAGCACCGGTGCCGAACCCCGAGGTTGCCGGCTTCATCGACGAGGTGCGCGCCGCCGATGGCATTACCCCGCAGAGCTTTACCGATCAGGACATCATCGATCGCTACATGACCGCGATGATTTCCGAAGCGGCCCGGGTTGTCGAAGACGGCACCGCCAAGCGGCCGGTCGACGTCGATATGGTGTTTCTGTTCGGCTACGGCTTTCCGCGTTTCCGCGGCGGCCCACTGCATTACGCCGACATGATTGGCGCAACGGAACTGGTGCGCCGAATCGAAGCCTATGCCAAAACCGACCCGAACTATTGGCAGGTCCCCGAAATCTTGCGCAAGATGGCCGCCGATGGCACGACCTTTGCCGATTTGAACCAGTAATCAGGAGGGAGGACCTGCAATGGACCTGAGCTTTACCCCCGAAGAAGAGGCCTTCCGTCAGGAAGTCCGCGATTTCTTCGCCGAAAATCTACCCAATGATATCCGCAATGTGGTCAAGAACGGTGGCGAACTGACCAAGGATCACATGGTGCGCTACCATGCGATCCTGAACAAGAACGGCTGGCTGGCGACGACCTGGCCCGAGGAATACGGCGGCCCCGGCTGGGGTCCGGTCGAAAAGCACATCTTTGACGAAGAATCCTGTGCCGCCTATGCGCCGCGGATCGTGCCCTTTGGCCTGTCGATGCTGGGCCCGGTGCTGCAGAAATTCGGCAGCCAGGAGCAGAAAGACTACTACCTGCCGCGAATCCTGAATGGTGATGATTGGTGGTGTCAGGGCTATTCCGAACCGGGTGCCGGGTCGGACCTCGCCAGCCTGAAAACCAAGGCCGAGCGTGACGGCGACGAATGGGTGATCAACGGTCAGAAAACCTGGACCACCCTGGGCCAGCATGCCGACTGGATCTTTTGCCTGGTGCGCACCAACCCGGATGTGAAGCAGCAGGAAGGCATTTCCTTTATTCTCGTCGACATGAAAACCCCAGGCGTCGAAGTGCGCCCGATCAAGCTGATCGAGGGCGGCCATGAGGTGAACGAGGTGTTCTTTACCGACGTGCGGGTGCCGCTGAAGAACCTGGTCGGCGAAGAGAACAAGGGTTGGACCATCGCCAAATATCTGCTGACCCATGAGCGCACCGGGATTGCCGGGGTCGGCTTTTCGATGCTGGAACTGGAAGAGGTCAAGGAACTGGCCCGCACAGTGATCCGCAATGGCAAGCCGCTGTTGCAGGATCCGCTGTTCGCCGCCCGGGTGGCACAGGCCGAAATCGACCTGGAGGCGATGAAGCTGACCAACCTCAGGATGCTGTTCACCGCGCAGAAACAGGGCGCGCCTGGGCCGGAAACCTCGATCCTCAAGATCAAGGGCACGGTGATCAACCAGGAGCTCAAGGATCTGCGCCGTCGCGCGCTGGGCCCGGCAGCGGCACCGTTCCCCGGGTCGTTCAAGGACAGCAACCTCGACGTTGCGCCGCAAGGCCATGCCAACAACGCGGCGCGGTATTTCAACAACCGCAAGACCTCGATTTTCGGTGGGTCCAATGAGATCCAGCGCAACATTCTGACCAAGACCATGCTGGGGCTGTGACACATGAACTTTGACCTGACCGAAGATCGTCAGATGCTGGCGGACAGCCTGCGCCGCTATCTGAACGACAAATACCCGATCGAGCACCGCAACAAGGTGGCCTATGAAGCGCCGTTTCACGACGACGCGAAATGGGCCGAGCTGACCGAACTCGGTGCGCTCTATGCGCTGGCACCGGAAGCGGCCGGCGGCATGGGTGGCGCCGGTTTCGACATCGCCGTGGTGTTTGAGGAACTGGGCCGTGCCCTGTGCCCGGAACCGGTGCTGGGCGCGCTGATGGCGTCCCGCATCCTGACCGCCGCCGGTGCCGATCAAGAGGCGTTGTTGTCCGGCGCGACCAAATATGCGGTCGGGCTGGGCGAACTCGACGCGCCCTATGACCTGTCCGAGATGAGCACTGTCGCCAAGGGCGGTAAATTGTCGGGCCGCAAATCCGTGGTCTATGGCGGGCAGGCGGCGGATGTTCTGCTGATCGCGGCGCGCGATGGCGACAGCCTGTCGGTCTATGCGGTGCAGGCGGCGGATGCGTCGATCACCGGCTACGGCATGATGGACGGCGCTGGCGCGGCTGAGGTGGTGCTGGAAGAGACCCCCGGCGAATTGGTGCTGGCCAATGCCGACGCGGCGATTGCCGATGCGGTGAATGCCGGGATCGTGGGGCTGTGTTCCGAAGCGGTGGGCGCGATGGAAGTGCTGCACAAGATGACCGTCGAATACCTCGGTCAGCGCAAGCAGTTCGGTCGCACGATCGGCACCTTCCAGGCGTTGCAACACCGCGCCGTCGACATGCTGACCGAGATCGTTCAGTCACGCTCGATCGTGATCAAGGCGGCGTCGGAGCTGGGTGGGCCGGATGCGGCGCGCTATTGCTCGATGGCCAAGAACCTGATCGGCCGTGCCGGTCGTCTGGTGGCCGAAGAGGCGATCCAGATGCATGGCGGCATCGCGATGACCTGGGAATATCCCGGCTCGCATTACGCCAAGCGGATCATCATGATCGACGCGCAGCTGGGCGACACCGATTATCACCTGATGCAGGTCGCTGCCGCCTGACCTCAACTGGTTCAGACATGAAAAAGGCCCGGGGGTAGCCCCGGGCCTTTTGTCTTTGGGTCGGTCTTGATCCGCGCCGAGCCTCAGGCGTTCGGCAGGATCACGATTTCGACGCGGCGGTTCTGTGCGCGTCCGGCAGAGGTCTGATTGGTGGTGCGCGGCTGATCCTCGCCGCGGCCGAAGGCCTGGATACGGGATGACCGCACCCCGGAACTGATCAGCACATCCGCCGCCGAATCGGCGCGGCGGTTCGAAAGGCGCTGGTTATAGTTCGCGTCGCCGGTGTTGTCGGTGTGGCCGATGACCTGAACCGTGGTGTCGGGATATTTGTTCAGCGACTGGGCGACGGTGCGCAGATCGGCGGTCTGGTCGCCGCGCAGCGTCGCGCTGTCGGTGGCGAACAGGATGTCGTTGGGCATGGTGACAACCAGCCGGTCGCCGGTGTTCACCACCGACACGTCATTGCCCAGCGAGCCGCGCAATTCACGCTCCTGCTGGTCCAGATAGCCGCCATAGGCGGCCCCGGCGATGCCGCCGACGACGCCGCCAATGGCCGCGCCTTTGACGTCCTGGCCGATGATGGCCCCGGTTGCGGCGCCCAGCAGGCCACCGATCGCGGCGCTTTGCCGGGTGTTGTCATAGCCGTCGCCGGTCTCGGCACAGGCACCGAGAAGCAGAAGGGCGCTGGCACCCAATGCGGTGAATTTGGTCTTGATCAGTGTCATGTCGGGGCCTCATTGCGGAAATTTCAATTCTCGGTCGCCAACATAGCAGAGCCAACGTCAGGTATAACGCACGATTGAGAGAGCATCGGCGGGTTCTTGCTCAAATCCGATCTCACCAAGCGCGGGGTCCGCTGCTGGCCGTTTTTGCTATTCAAGGCGTTTTAAGGTCTTGTTTTCGGGCAGGATGGCGCGAAACCTGGCGCCTGACCGGCACCACAACAGGCGGCTGATGCCCTATAACCTCGACCTGATCCCGCTCGGGGCGGCGATAATCCTGATCACAGGCGCAGTGAGCAGCCTGGCAGTGCCGCGCCACGCCTTTTGGCCGCCGCCCGATATGACCGGTTGGCAAAGCCGGCTGTTCCGTCTGCTGTTCCGGATCATGGTTGCCGGTCTGCTCGTCACCAGCCTCTGGCATCTGTGGCAACAAGGTTGGGCGATCTCGCCAGGGCGCGGCATCGCCGCCGGACTCCTGTTGATCTCAGGCTTTGCCATCGCGTTTTTTGCAACCGGGCGACTGGGTTGGGATGCGGCCTTTGGGGCGAAACAGGGGCTGAAAACCGATGGACTCTTTGCCTATTCGCGCAATCCGATCTACCTCGCCACCTGGTTCGGCCTGGTGGGCTGGGGCCTGTTGGTCCCGGACCCGGTGGTCATCGCGATCCTGGCCGTCTGGGGCGGGCTCTATGTTGTCGCGGTGTTTCTTGAGGAGCGCTGGCTGGCCGAAACCTATGGCGCGGATTTTGCCGCCTATCGAAAAGTCACGCCGCGATTTCTTTGACCGCCCGCCGGCCTAACCGGCATCGGCGCGGGCGCTTTCCCAGGCCAGGATTGCGCGCTTCACCGGCAGGCCCCAGTGATAGCCGCCAAGTCCGCCACTTTTTCGAATCGCCCGGTGGCAGGGGATCAGGAACGACACCGGATTGCGGCCCACGGCGGTGCCAACGGCGCGCACTGCACGTGGCGCACCAATCGCCTGGGCGATTTCGGAATAGGTGGTGACATGGCCGGATGGGATCTGCAGCAGGGCCTCCCAGACCTTGATCTGGAACGGCGCGCCGATCATGTGCAGCCGGGTCTCTCCGGTCTGGGCAAAGGCGGCCTGGGTCCAGTCGTCGAGGCCACCGGGGGCCTGCACAAACGCCGCATCGGGCCAGCGCGACACCATATCTTTCATCGCCGCCTCGCGTCCGGTTTCGGCGGTAAAGGCGATGCCGCAGATGCCTCGATCGGTGGCCATCGCCAGGGCCTCGCCAAACGGGCTGTCGATCCAGTCCCAGCGGATCACCTGACCCGCTCCGGCGCGGGCGTAATCGCCGGGGCTCATTGCCTCCCAGCGCAGAAACAGATCATGCAGCCGCCCGGTGCCGGAAAGGCCGGCGCCATGCGCCGCCGCCAGGGTGGTGAAGCGGGATGAAAGCAGAGACTTGGCATGGCCGAGCGCCAGATATTGCTGATAGCGCTTGGGCGAGACCCCGACCCAGGCCGAAAACAGGCGTTGAAAATGCGCCGGGCTCATCGCCAGCTGGGTGGCCAGATCCTCCAGCGTCAGGGGGGCGTCGGCCTGGTCGATCAGGTCCAGTGCCCGGCGCATGACCTGATAATGATAGCCCTGTTCGATCGGTGCCTGCTGCATTGGTCGTTTCCCGTTTGTCCTAACCGGTTTTAACCCGCCGCGATCCCGCCAGGCGACCCGTTTGTTGCGCAAAACCCGGCCCGGTCGCTGCGGCACCGCAACGCCAATTCCCTTGCCACCAAGGCCGCCCGACGCTAGGCAGAACCCGGTTTTATCAAGGGGAACGCCAATGACCCAGGACGATCCGAAAACGCTTGTATCCACCGAGTGGCTGGCCGCGCATCTCAAGGACCCCGATTTGCGGGTGCTGGATGCCACCACCTTCCTGCCCGGTACCGGGCGTGATGCCAGGGCGGAATATGAGGCGGCCCATATCCCCGGCGCCCGGTTCTTTGACATCGAAGACATCAGCGATGGCCGTTCGGACCTGCCGCATATGGTGCCGCCGGTGGAAAAATTCATGTCGCGGCTGCGGGCGATGGGGGTCGGCGACGGCCATCAGGTGGTGGTCTACGACAGCCACGGGCTGTTTTCCGCGGCGCGGGTCTGGTGGCTGTTCCGGCTGATGGGCCAGGAGGATATCGTGGTGCTCGATGGCGGTTTGCCGAAATGGCTGGCCGAGGGGCGCCCGGTGGAGGATATGGAACCGATGGTGCGCGACCGGCACATGACGGTGCGGCGGCAGAACCAACTGGTCAAGGATGTGACCCAGGTCTCGGCGGCCTCGAAACTGGGCGATTACGAAATCGTCGATGCGCGCTCTGCCGGACGGTTTCGCGGGGATGAGCCGGAGCCGCGCGAGGGGCTGCGCTCCGGGCATATTCCGGGGTCGCGGAACGTGCCCTTTACCGAGCTGCTGACCGCTGACGGCACGATGAAGGATGTTGCCGCGCTGCGCGCCGTCTTTGAAGGGGCCGGTGTCGACCTGGGCAAGCCGGTGATCACCACCTGTGGGTCAGGGGTGACGGCCGCAGTGCTGTCGCTGGCGCTGGAACAGATCGGCCACCGCAACCACGCGCTCTATGATGGCTCATGGACCGAATGGGGCGCCTTTCCCACCCTGCCCGTCGCCACTGGAGACGCATGATGTTCGAACATCTGAAAGAGCAGCCAGCCGACAAGATCCTGGCGCTGATGGAAAGCTTTAAGGCCGATCCACGCAGCGACAAGATCGACCTCGGGGTTGGCGTTTACAAGAACGCCGAAGGGATCACTCCGGTGATGCGGGCGGTGAAGGCCGCTGAACGACAGATCTGGGAACAGCAGGACACCAAGGCCTATACCGGTCTGGCCGGTGATCCGGCCTTTGCTGATGCGATGATTGCGCTGGTGCTGGGTGGGGCAGTGGCGCGTGGCCAGGTGTCGGCGGTGGCCACCCCCGGCGGCACCGGCGCGGTGCGCCAGGCGTTCGAGTTGATCCGCATGGTTAATCCAGGCGCCCGGGTGTTCGTCTCTGATCCGACCTGGCCGAACCACCTGACGATCCTCGCCTATCTGGGGATCGAGGCGGTGCCCTATCGCTATTTCGACAGCGCAACCGGCGGCGTAGATTTCGACGGGATGATGGCCGATCTGGCCGGGCTGCGCCCCGGTGATGTGGTGCTGCTGCATGGCTGCTGTCACAACCCGACCGGCGCCAACCTGACCCTGCCGGAATGGCAGGCGGTGATTGCCCGGCTGAATGGCGCTGGCGCGGTGCCGATGGTCGACATCGCCTATCAGGGCTTTGGCGACGGGCTGGATGCCGATGCCGCCGCGGTGCGGCTGGTGGCGCGCTCCGTGCCGGAATGCCTGATCGCGGCGAGCTGTTCAAAGAATTTCGGCATTTACCGCGAACGCACCGGGTTGCTGATGGCGGTGGCGCAGGATCCGGGCCTTGGCAAGGTGACCCAGGGCAACCTGGCCTTCCTCAACCGGCAGAACTATTCGTTCCCGCCGGATCACGGCGCCCGGGTGGTCAGCACCATCCTTGGGGACGACGCGCTGCGTGCCGATTGGATGGCGGAGCTGGAAGAGGTGCGGCTGTCGATGCTGGGCCTGCGCGAACAGCTGGCGGAGACGCTTCAGCGCCTGTCTGGCTCCAATCGCTTCGGCTTCATTGCCCAGCACCGCGGCATGTTCTCGCGGCTCGGTTGTTCGCCGGATCAGGTCGAGACTCTGCGCCGCGATCACGGCATCTATATGGTTGGTGACAGCCGAATGAACATTGCCGGGCTGAACAGCGCCACGGTGCCGCTGCTGGCGCAGGCAATCGTCGAGTCCGGTATCTGAAAGACAAGGTGGGCTGTCTGGCCTTGTTGGCTTGCAGCCCATTCACCCCCCGACGGCCCGGGGGGAGCTGAACCCAGAAGAACCGGGGGACCGGCGCCTCTGGGTTCTTCTGGGTCTGACTATCTCAGGGTCCGGGGGCCGCGCCCCCGGCGGTTTGTCAGGCGATCAGCCCGGCATGACGCATGGCGGCGCGGATGCGGGTCTTGGTGCTGTCCTCCAGCGGGGTCAGCGGCAGGCGCACCTCTTCTGAACACAGGCCCAGTTCAGACATCGCAAATTTGGCACCGACCAGCCCCGGTTCGATGAACAGGGCCTCGTGCAGCGGCATCAGCCGGTCCTGATACTCCAACGCCTTGGCATAGTCTCCGGCCAGCGTCGCCGCCTGGAACTCGGCGCAGAGGCGCGGCGCGACATTGGCGGTCACCGAGATCGCGCCACGGCCACCATGGGCGTTGAAGCCGAGGGCGGTGGCGTCCTCGCCGGACAGCTGAAGGAAATCCGGCCCGCAGCTGGCGCGTTGCTGGCTGACCCGCTCGATCTTGCCGGTGGCGTCCTTGACCCCGATGATCCGGGGCAGCTTGGCCAGTTCGCCCATCGTCTCGGGGCTCATGTCGATCACCGAGCGCGGCGGGATATTGTAGATGATGATTGGCAGTTCACAGCAATCGTGCATCGCCTTGAAATGCGCGTAGAGGCCGCGTTGGGTCGGCTTGTTGTAATAGGGCGTGACCACCAGCGCCGCGGCAGCGCCGACACGTTCGGCATGCTGGATCAGGCGAATGCCTTCCTGGGTGTTGTTTGACCCGGCTCCGGCGATTACCGGAATACGGCCGGCGGCGAAGCTGACCACCGCCTCGACCACCTGTTCATGTTCGCTATGGCTCAGCGTCGGGCTTTCGCCGGTGGTGCCCATCGGGACCAGCCCGCGCGTGCCTTCGGCGACATGCCAATCGACCAGCTTCTTGAGCGTATCCAGATCGATGGCGCCGTCGTGAAACGGCGTGACGAGGGCGGTAAGAGATCCGCTGAACATGGCACGCTCCTTATTGTTGCAATTCCGCCCCTGCCGAAATCGTGTGTTGAGGCGACGGGCCGACGGGTTATCCTAAAGGCTGTCTATCCAGAGTCGGTGCGAAAAATGCAAGGGATGTTCCGCCAATGCGTTGCCCTGGCAGCCAGCTTCGCCATTTTGGCGGGGCTGTCGGCATCGGCGGAAGAGGTGGTGCCTCTGGCGCCGCGACCGCTGGCCAGCGCCTTGCACGCGGCGGATCGCGACGATTGGGTCACGGCGCTGGCGCTGGCCAGCCGGGATGGCGCGGTGGCGCGGGATATTGTCGAATGGCGGCGGCTGCGATCCGGCGCGGGCAGCCTGGCAGAGATACTCGACTTCCTGGCCCGGCGCGGCGATTGGCCGGGTCTGGACTATCTGCGCGCCCAGGGCGAGCGGGCGCTGGAGGGCGCCAACGACGCGGATATTCTCAGCTTTTTTGCCGATCATCCGCCGCAGACCGGCACCGGGGTGCTGTTGCATGCGGCGGCGTTGATCCGTGCCGGTGAGCGTGGCGAGGCCGAGGCCGAATTGGTGCTGGCCTGGCACAGCCTCGAGCTGAGCCTGAGCGAACACGAGGCCTTTCTCGCCGCGCATGAGCCGCTGCTCAGACCGCATCACGCGGCGCGGCTGGCGATGTGCGTCTGGCGGCGCCTGCGTGACGATGCCGAGCGGATGCAGCCGCTGGTCAACGCCGAGGACTGGCGTCTGGCCGAGGCGCGGGTGGCGCTGCAACGGGGCGAGACGGGGGTGGACGAGCGGCTGGAAAAGCTGAGCCCGGCACAGCAGAGTGACGCCGGTCTGGCCTATGACCGGTTCGTCTGGCGGCTGCGTGCGCGGCGCCATGACGAGGCGCGGGAGTTGATGCTGGAGCGCAGCGCGATTCCCGGCGGGCTGGGCTATGCCGAAAACTGGGCCAACCAGCGCCGGATCTATGCGCGTGAGGATATGCGCGACGGGCTGGCCGAACGGGCCTATCGGCTGGCCTCGACGCATCAATTGCACGAGGGATCGAATTACGCCGATCTGGAATGGCTGTCGGGCTATATTGCGCTGCGCAAGCTGAACCAACCGGAAATCGCGCTGCGACATTTTCAGAACTTTCTGGCCGCAGTTGCGACTCCGATCTCGCTGGGCCGGGGCTATTACTGGATTGGCCGGGCGCAGCAGGCTGCGGGGAATCCTGCGGCGGCGCAGGCGGCCTATCTCGATGGCGCCAAGCAGCAGACCACATTTTATGGCTTGCTGGCGGCCGAAGCCGCCGGGGTCGGGTTTGATCCGGAGCTGGCCGGAACGGAACGCTTCGGGGATTGGCGGCAGTCGGCGTTGGCGAAATCGCCGCTGCGCGAGGCCGGGGTGTTGTTGCTGGCCGCCGGTCAGAGGAACCTGGCAGAGCGGTTTCTGATGCAGCTGGCGAATCAGCTGGATCGCGACGGGCTGGGCCAACTGGGCAGGATGCTGGAGGCGCGCGGCGAGACCCATCTTGAGGTGATGCTGGGCAAGACCGCGGCGCAGCGCGCCATTGTCATGCCGCGCCATTATTACCCGCTGCACCCGATGCGCGAGATGGATTTGCCGGTGCCGATGGAGCTGGCGCTGGCGATCGCGCGCCGGGAAAGTGAATTCGACCCGCGGGTGACCTCGCATGTCGGGGCAGGCGGGTTGATGCAATTGATGCCGGGCACCGCGCGCGAGGTGGCGCGCAGCCTCGGGCTCGCGCATCAGCCGCGCGCGGTCTGGGACGACTGGAGTTACAACGCCCGGCTGGGGTCGACCTATCTGCGTGGTCTGGCGGAGACCTTTGGTGGCAACCCGGTGCTGGTGGCGGCGGGGTATAACGCGGGACCGGGGCGGCCAAAGCAATGGATCGAGCAACTTGGCGATCCGCGTTCGCGGGTGGTCGATGTGGTCGACTGGATCGAACATATCCCGTTCCGCGAGACCCAGAACTATGTGATGCGGGTCAGTGAAAGCCTGCCCGTCTACCGCGCCCGGCTGGGCGAGGATCCGCTGCCGGTGCCGTTCAGCACCGAGCTGAAGGGCAGCGGGCTGTTGCCGCGCTCGGATTGATCGGAGGCTTGCGCGACGAACCTTGTTGTGCGAGCCCGGAACGATGACAGCCTTTGCCTTACGCCGGGCCACGCCCGCAGATGCGGCGCCGCTCAGCGCCTGTTTCGAGCGGGCCTATGCCGCCTATGTCGCCCGGATCCCCGATCTGCCGGAGGTGGCGACGGGGCTGGCCGAAGACATTGCCGCGCATATCGTCTGGGTGGCGGAGTCGCCGGGGGGCGTCGTCGGCGGGCTGGTTCTGGTCCTGGAACCGGATCGCGCGCATCTGGCCAATGTCGCGGTCGACCCGGGGTGCCGTGGTCTGGGCCTTGGCGCGGCGTTGATCGCGCAGGCCGAGGCCCTGGCGCGCGCGGCGGGCAGGCCGGTGATCGGACTGGCCACCCATGCCGAAATGCCGGAAAACCTGCGGCTTTACCGGCATCTGGGCTGGTGTGAAACCGGGCGTGACGGGGCCCGGGTGTTCATGGAAAAACCGCTTTGACGGCCGGGGTTAGCCGCGCGGCACCCCGCTGGAGGAGCGATAGCGGAACACCCCGTTTCCGGTGGCGGCCAGATTGCCCAATTCGTCGGTAATCTTGGCCTCACCGAAATAAGAGCTGCGCCCGCCACCGGTGCGAAAACCCTCGGCGATCAGGGTCTCGCCCTTGAGCGGGGCGATGTAATTCACGTTCAGCGACAGGGTCATGCACTTTTTGCGGTCCTCAGGGTCACCTGTGTAACAGCCGGCAAAGCCCATGACCGTGTCACACATCACCGCATAAACCCCGCCATGCAGAATGCCGTAACGGTTGTTCAAAAAGGTTTTTACGGGCAGTTCAAAACGGGCGTAATCCGGCTCCCAGGCGACCAGATGGAATCCCATATGGTCCTGAAACGGATAGGTATCCTCGACCAAATCCGGGTCGAGATGCGAGTCTTTCATTCCTGTCCTCCGGGACGTGTTGGCGTTACAGCGCGCGGGCGGCAGCGAGCCCACCTGCGACGAATTCCGGCACCCCTTCGGCGGCCTGTTTGGCGCGCTGCGGGTTCGATGCGGTGCCGTCGATCAGCCGTTTCTTGATGCCTTGTAGAATGCCCGCCATCCGGAAGAAAGTGAAGGCGAGGTAGAAGTTGAATTGCGGAATTTCCGCGATTCCGCGCTCTTCGCAATAGGCATCGATGAATTCTTGATCTTCCATGATGCCGACCGCCTTGCGATCGACCCCGGCGAGGCCGCGGCTTTCCTCGGGCATCTGCCATTGCATGATGACGGCGGCGACATCGGCGTAAGGGTGGCCGGTGGTCGAAAGCTCCCAGTCCAGCACCGCGACGCAGCGCGGGTCGGTCTTGTGGAACAGCATGTTGTCGATCCGGTAATCGCCATGCGCCAGGGTGCGCAGCCCGTCTTCGGCGGGAATGTTGGTGTCGAGCCAGGTCATCAGCTCTTCCATCTCGGGCAGATCGTCGGTCTGGCTGGCGCGGTACTGCTTGGTCCAGCGGTCGATCTGACGGCGGTAGTAATTGCCCTCGGGGCCGTAATCAGAGAGGCCGACAGCGGCGAGGTCAACGCCATGGATGCAGGACAGCACCCGCGCCATTTCGCGGTTGATCAGCTTGCGTTGCTCAAACGGAACTTCGGGCATGCTCGGGGCGTTGATATTGCGGCCCTCGACCGCCTCCATCACATAGAATTGCGAGCCGACGACATTGTCGTCATCCGACAAGAAATACATCTTGGCCACCGGCACATCGGTGGTCCAGAGCGCCGATTGCACCCGGAATTCACGGTCCACCGCATGGGCGGATTTCAGCAATTCCCCCGGCGGCTTGCGGCGCAGCACATATTGGCCGGTGGGGCTGGTCAGCTTGAACGTCGGGTTCGACTGGCCATTGGCAAACTTTTCGGCGGTCAGCGGGCCGGAAAATCCCTCGATCCGGTCGCTGAGGTATTTTTCGACGGCGGCGATGTCCAGCTTGGTCGGGTCAGAATTGGCCATTCTCGGGCTCCCTTAGGAATAGGTCAGCATGTTGGCCTCGTTCGAGGCGTCGATATGGGGGGTTTCATTGAACCCGTGCAGATACATGTTGCGGGTGGAGTAGACGAAGCGATTGACCGCGCAGTTCTTCATTTGCAATTGCAGTTTGACCTGGGTGATCGGCGGCGCGTCAAGGGCGCGGGCGATCATCTGGCCGATGGCCCCGCCCGAGGACACGGCCAGGACCGTCTCGACCCCGTCACGCATGATGAACTTCCGGGCGGCTTCGACCCGGTCGCGGAAGGCGCCGTAGGTTTCGTAGGGGTTCGGGATTTCGTCGCGGTGCCATTCCTGCACGACGTCACGCAGGGTGCGGAAATAGGTGCGCCGGTCGATCGGGGTGGCTGGGTCCAGCCCCGCAGCGCGCAGCTTGGCAGCGTTGAGCGCGCCGAAATCGTATTCGTTGAGGCCGGGGTGCACTTCGGGCTCGACCTCGCTCAGGCCCATGCCCTTCAGAATACCCGCCATCGTTTCACGGTGGCGGCGCATGTCGCCCATGATGAATGCCGCTGGCTTGACGCCTTGCGCGGCCAGGGCACGGCCGACAGCTTCGGCCTGTTTGTGGCCGGTCGGGGACAGAACGTCGTAGTCGGCAGCGCCGAACGAGGCCTGGCCGTGGCGGACGAGGAAGAGAGAAGACATCGGGATCCTAGGTCAGTTGGGGCGCAAGCGGGGCCCGAAGGCCCCGCTGCTTTGAACATTTGTCGAGTTTATCGGGCGTTGGACTGGTTCAGAGAACTTCGAACAGACCTGCCGCGCCCATGCCGCCGCCGACGCACATGGTGCAGACGACATATTTCGCGCCACGGCGTTTGCCCTCGATCAGCGCATGGCCAACCATCCGGGCGCCCGACATGCCATAGGGGTGGCCGACCGAGATCGCGCCGCCGTTGACGTTCAGGATCTCGTCCGGGATGCCCAGCACCCGGGCTGATTGCAGCACCTGACAGGCAAAGGCCTCGTTCAGTTCCCAGAGGCCGATGTCGTCCATCTTCAGCCCATGCACTTCCAGCAGTTTCGGCACCGCGTAGATCGGGCCAATGCCCATCTCATCCGGCTCGACGCCTGCCGCCATCACGCCGACGTAGCGGCCCAGCGGTTGCAACCCACGTTTTTCGGCCTCTTTGGCCTCCATGATCACCGCCGCCGAGGCGCCGTCGGACAATTGGCTGGCGTTACCGGCCGTGATGAACTTGCCTTCTTTGACGACCTGGCCATCCTTGAACACCGGTGCCAGCGATTGCAGGCTTTCCAGCGTGGTGCCGGGGCGGTTGCCCTCGTCTTTTTCCAGCGTGACCTCTTTGAACGAAACCTCTTTGGTTTCCTTGTCCATCACGCCCATGGTGGTGGTCAGCGGCACGATTTCGTCGTCGAACTTGCCAGCCTGCTGTGCGGCGGCGGTGCGAGCCTGCGACCGGGCCGAATATTCGTCCTGATCGTCGCGGCTGACGTTATAGCGTTCGGCGACGATTTCGGCGGTTTCCAGCATCGACATATAGAGCGCCGGGGTGTGTTCGGTGATCCAGGGATCGCGCGCCCGGTCGGTGCGGATGTTCTGGTTCTGCACCAGGCTGATCGATTCGACGCCACCGCCGACGGCGATCTGCATGCCGTCATACAGGATCTGCTTGGCCGCCGTGGCAATCGCCATCATGCCGGAGGCACATTGGCGATCCATCGACATGCCGGGGACGCTGGTCGGCAGACCGGCGCGGATCGCCGCCTGACGGCCAATGTTGGACCCGGTGGAACCCTGCTGCAGGGCCGCACCGACGATGCAGTCCTCAATCTCTGAGCCGTCAAGGCCCGCGCGGCTGACCGCGTTCTTGACCGCGTGGCCGATCAGGGCCTGCGCCTGGGTGTTGTTGAACGCGCCGCGAAAGGCCTTGCCGATCGGGGTCCGCGCGGTTGAAACGATGACTGCGTCACGCATTGAAGTCTCTCCTCTTTCAATCTCTGCTTGGAAGCTCGATGCCGCGGTTTTTCGCGGCCATCCGGGCATATTTCTGGGTCTGGGCAAAGGCGCCCGGCATGACCTGCTGTCTGGCCTCGCTGCGGATATCAGCCATCCGGGTGGCGAAGCTGTCGGGGTCACGTTCGTCATCGCCAAGGGCGACGCCGGGGGTTTCATAGTACCGGTATTCGGCAAAGCCGCCGCCACCCGCGCCGGGGACAATCGCGGCCGGTCCGTCAAGAGAAATGCTCATCCGGCGTCTCCTTCGAAATAGCGGCGGCCCAGCCATTCGGCGACCAGCGCCGGTTTGTCCTGGCCTTCGATTTCCACAGTGACGCCGAGCGTGGTCTGCACCTCGTTCGGCCCCCTGTCCTGGTAATCGGCCAGGGTAAAGACCGCGCGCACCCGGCTGCCTTCCCTGACCGGCGAGACAAAGCGCACCTTGTCAAAGCCATAGTTGACGCCCATCGCCACGCCGTCCAGCTGCGGCCCGCCGTCATAGACCATCGCCGAGAGCATCGACAACGTCAGAAAGCCATGGGCGATTGTGCTGCCGAACGGGGTTTCTTTCGCCCGTTCGGGATCGACATGGATATATTGCCAGTCTTCGGTCACATCGGCAAATTTGTCGATCCGGGATTGGTCGATCAGGACCCATTTCGAGGTCCCGACCTGCTTCCCGACCATGGCTTTCAATTCGTCTCGCGTCATTCGTCATCCACGACTGTCGTTGCCTTGACCCGGTCATAGGGGACTGGAATGCCTGCGTTGGCGCCGCCTGCAACCGGGATCGTGTGGCCCGTCACATAGGCCCCGGCACGCGAGGCGAAGTAAAGCACCGCGCCCTGGATATCCTCGGGCGTGCCGACCCGGCCCAGGGGCAAGCTGGCCCCAGCGGTGGCGCGCTGTTCCTCGGTGCCGATGGCAAAGGCCATCATTTTCGACATGAACGGTCCCGGGGCGATGGCGTTTACGGTGATATGTTCCGGCGCCAGCCGCCCGGCCAGGGATTCGGTCATGAAATGCACCGCGGCCTTGGACACCGAATAGGAAAACGCCTGACCGCCGCGTGGCTGCCAGCCGCCGATCGAGCCGGTGTTGATCACCCGCGCCGGATCCTCGGCAGTGCCGGCCTTGCGCAGCAGCGGCAGCATCTTTTGGGTCAGGTGGAACATGCCGGTGACGTTCACATCCATCACCCGGCTCCAGCCGTCCCAGGGGAATTCTTCCAGCGGCGCGCCCCAGGTCTTGCCTGCGTTGTTCATCAGGATGTGCAGCTTGTCGGTGCGTTTGGAGACCTCGGCGACCAGCGCCTCGACCCCTTCCATCGAGCCGACATCGCCAGCAAAGCCCACGGCCTTGCCGGGCAGGCCCAGCTGGTTCAGCTGTTCGGCGGCGCCTTCGCAGCTGCGCGCCTTGCGCGAGGCGATCATCACATCGCACCCGGCGCCCATCAGCCCCTCGGCGGCGTAGTAACCGATGCCGGTTGCGCCGCCGGTGATCAGGGCGATCTTGCCAGTCAGGTCAAAAAGCTTGTCAGGTGTCATTTTCGGGTCTCCTCCCCAGCGAGCCTGTTCTCAGAACCCGCGTGCGCGGGCGACCCGCGCGGCATGAAACCCGTAGTCACCCAGCCATTCCGCACCCACCCGGGCGCGTTTCATGAAAAAGCCCATATCGAATTCGTCGGTCATGCCAATGCCGCCGTGCATCTGCACGCCCTCGCTGACCACCAGCTTGGCGGTCTTGGTGGCGCGCGCCTTGGCGATGGACACGGCAAGCTCCGACTCGGCGGGCGTTTCGTCGAGGACTCTACCGGCATTGGCTATGGCTGAGGCAGTCACTTCAATCTCGCTCCACATATGTGCAGCGCGGTGCTGAAGCGACTGGAAGGTGCCGATGATCGTGTCGAATTGCTTGCGCTCCTTGAGATAGCCTGTGGTCATCGCAAAGGCACCAGCGCAGAGGCCGGTCAATTCGGCCGACACTGCCGCCTGTCCGGCGTTCAGCGCTGCCGTGACCGCCGCCATGCCGCCGTCAACTTCGCCGACCACATCGTCGCCGGTCGCCTCGACATTGGCAAAGTCGAGCTGCGCATGGTCGCGGCTGTCGACGGTGGCTTTGCCCTGGCGGGTCAGCCCGGCGCGTGTGGCGTCGATGTCGAAAAGGGTCAGGCCGTCGGCCTCGCCCGGGGCCCCGGCGGTGCGGGCCAGCACCAGCACCCGGTTGGCACTGCCGCCATCGGCGACAAAGGTCTTGGTGCCGGTCAGGCGAAAGCCGTTGCCGCTTTTCTCGGCCTGTAGCGCGGTGCCCTGGGGGTTGTGCTTGCTGCCCTCATCGACCGCCAGCGCATAGAGCAAAGAGCCATCGGCGATGCCGCTCAGCCGGTTGGTCGCGGCGCCGCGCAGGGCGGTGGCGGCGATCACTGCGGATGAGATGAACGGCGAGGCGGCCAGGGTCAGGCCCATTTCCTCGGCCAGAATCCCGGCTGCGCGGTGACCCATGCCGGAGCCGCCCGCATCCTCGGCCACCAGCACCCCGGCCCAGCCCATCTGCGCCATCTCGCGCCACAGGCCCGGATCAAAGGCGCGGCCGGAATCACGGTTGTCGCGCAGGTTCTTGACCGGTGCGTTTTCGTCCAGAAATCCGCGCGCGGCATCGCGCAGCATGGTTTCATCCTCGGTCAGCATCAGAGTCGTCATTCGGGCGGTTCCTTACTTGTAGGGCAGTTCGAGGACACGTTTCGAAATGATGTCGAGCATCACCTCGCTGGTGCCGCCTTCGATCGAGTTGGCCTTGGTGCGCAGCCATTCCGGCGCCAGCGTGCCGTGCGGTCCGTCCCATTCGACGCCCTCGGATCCGGTGATCGACATCAACAGCTCGTAGCGGCGCTTGTTGAGCTCGGTGCCGTAGTATTTCAGCATCGCGCTGGCATGGCCGACGCCACCGGTCTTGGCCATGTCCTTGTAGCGCTCCAGAGTCATGCCCATCGCCAGACTGTCGACCTCAAGTTCCATCACATCAGAGCGGATAACCGGATCGGCCATCACCCCGTCTTCGAGCGAGCTCAGGAAATTGCCCAGGGACCGGCCACCCAGAACCCCGCTGGCCGCCCCGGATCCACCGCCGCCGATCATCGTGCGTTCGTGGGTCAGCAGATGCTTGGCGACGTCCCAGCCGCGGTTCTGCTCGCCAACGATAGACGACATGTCATCGCCATAGCTTTTCGGCACTTTGACATTGTCAAAGAAGGTTTCGCAGAATGGCGAATTGCCGGATATCAGCTTGATCGGCTTGGTGCTGACGCCCTCGGATTCCATGTCGATCAGCATGAAGCTGATGCCCTTGTGCTTGGGCGCTTCGCGATCGGTGCGGACCAGCGCAAAGATCCAGTCGGCATGGTTGGCGTAAGAGGTCCAGATCTTTGAGCCGTTCACCAGCCAATGATCGCCCTTGTCCTCGGCGCGGGTCTGCACCCCGGCCAGATCCGATCCGGCACCGGGCTCGGAATAGCCCTGACACCAGCGGATCTCGCCGCGGGTGATCTGCGGCAGGAAATGGGTTTTCTGGGCCTCGGTGCCAAAGGCAAGAAGTGCCGGACCAAGCATCCAGAGGCCAAATGATTCGAGCGGCGAAGGCGCCTTGGCGCGGGCCATTTCCTCGCGGAAGACCTTTTCCTGCTCGCGGCTCAATGCGGCGCCGCCGTAAGCCTCGGGCCAGCGGGGGGCGGTCAACCCGGCGGCGGCGCAGGCCGTCAGCCAGTCGCGCTGCGCATCCGAGGTAAAGGTCCAGCGTTTGCCGCCCCAGCAGATTTCCCTTTGATCTGCAGGCATTTCCCGCAAGACTGCCGGGCAATTGGTATTGATAAAGGCTGAAATTTCGGTCCGGAATACCTCCGGCTTGTCGCTGAAAGCGGCCATGTAGCTCCTCCCTGGCGTGAATTATTTCTGCAGTGCAGAATTTAATTTCGCTACTTGCTTGACAACGGGGCTAGCAGACCTTTTCATCAACGGCAAGGAGAGCCTCGTCAGGAGAATTGGGTTTTCCGATATGGGAGGATTACATGACCAACATTAAACGGGCCGTTCTTGCGGCAACTGTCTCTGTTGTGGCATTGGCTAGCGCCGCCACAGCTGATGTCAAAATCGCGTTCATCGACCCGCTTTCGGGTCCGTTTGGCCCCTCGGGCGATGCTGCGTTCACTTCCTACAAGTTGGCATTCGAGAAATTGAATGCCGCTGGTGGTCTGAATGGCGAGCAGGTCGAATTGACCGGCTACGACAACAAGATCAGCCCCAAGGAATCGCTGGTGCAATTGCAAAAAGCCATCGATTCGGGGGTGCGCTATGTCTTCCAGGGCAACGGGTCGTCCGTGTCTGCCGCAATTATTGATGCGGTGAGCAAGCATAACGCGCGCAACCCTGGCGAAGAGGTGCTGTTCCTCAACTACGCCGCTGTGACGCCTGCGTTTACCAACGAAGCCTGCTCGTTCTGGCATTTCCGCTTTGACGCGCATGCGGATATGAAAATGAACGCCATCACCGACTACATTCTGGCGCGTGGTGACATCAACAAAGTCTATCTGATCGGCCAGGATTACGTCTTTGGTGAAGCCGTGGCCGCTGCAGCCGTCAAACAGCTGGGCGAAAAGAACAGTGCCATTGAAATCGTCGGCAACGAACTGCACCCGCTGGGCAAGGTGAAAGATTTCACCCCCTATATCCAGAAAATCCAGTCCTCCGGCGCTCAGGCTGTCATCACCGGCAACTGGGGCCAAGACATGGTTCTGCTGGTCAAAGCGGCGGCAGATTCCGGTCTGACCATCCCCTTCCTGACCTTCTACGGCGGCTCGGTGGGTGCGGTTGCGGCACTGGGCGAGGGGGCCATGGGCACGCTTTACCAAGTGAACGAGGGCATCACCAACCTGGAAGCCTCGCCGGAGCAATATGCTCTGATCGAGGAATACAAGGACCGGTTCCCCGACTATGACTACTACTACCACCGCGCCTTCTTGGCGGTGGACATGCTGAAAGCTGCGGCCGAGAAAGCCGGATCGACAGATCCGATCGCCGTTGCCAACGCCCTGGAAGGCCTTTCGATCAATGGCGCCTATGGTCCCATCACCATGCGTGCCGAAGATCACCAGGCCCAGCAGAACCTCTACATTTCCACCGTGTCTGATGATGTGAAATATGGCGTCGACAACATCAAGCTCGGCTGGAAGCTCGTGGACGGCGGCTCGGTCTCGGCTGCTTCGGCCGAAGAGCCGACCACTTGCAAGATGGAACGCCCGTAAGAGGCTGGTTCTGAGTTAGCTTTGACAAGGGCGCCACGTTCGATTCGGACGTGGCGCCCTTTGGTCAGGGTGATCCACGACACGCAGATCGGGCCTTGGGGTCCACGGGGAAGATCATGGAAACGATCGTTTTTTCCCTGCTGAATGGCACAATTTACGGGCTTTTGCTCTTTATGCTGTCCAGTGGGCTGACACTCATATTTTCGATGATGGGCGTTCTGAACTTTGCGCATGCCAGCTTTTACATGCTGGGCGCTTATTGCGCCTATACCATCATGGGAGTCACCAATTTCTGGCTCGCATTGCTGCTGGCGCCAATACTGGTCGGTGCGGTCGGCATGGGTGTCGAACGCTGGGGCCTGCGCAAGGTGCATGCCAACGGCCATGTGGCGGAGCTGCTGTTCACCTTTGGCCTGGCCTATCTGATTGACGAAGTGGTCAAGATCATCTGGGGGCGGACCTCGGTGAATTATAAGGTTCCTGAAAGCCTCGATTTCACTTTGTTCACGCTTTACGGATCGAATTACCCGGCCTACCGGATCTTTATTCTGTTCGTTTCGATCTTCATGCTGGTTTCGCTTTGGTATCTGCTCAAGAAAACCCGTGTCGGTCTGATCATTCAGGCGGCGCTGACCCATCCACATATGGTTGGCCATCTGGGCCACAATGTGCCGTTGGTGTTTATGGGCGTTTTCGGCGCGGGCTGTGCATTGGCCGGCCTCGCCGGGGTGATCGGCGGCAATTATTTCATCACCGATCCCGCAATGGCGGTGCAAATGGGGCCAATCGTTTTTGTTGTGGTCGTGGTTGGCGGTCTCGGCAGTCTTGAGGGTGCATTTGTTGCGGCGATGCTGATCGGCATTCTGCAAACTTCAGCGGTGTCGATTAACGCGTCCTTCGCCGACATCTTCGGATTCCTCGGCATGACGGCGACGTCGGAAGTGGGCGGGATCACCATCGCCTCATTGGCGCCGATGCTGCCGTTCCTGATGCTCGTTCTAATCCTGATCGTCAAACCGACCGGGCTTATGGGGGACCGTGAAGTATGACCGAGGTTTCAATCAACCCCGCCGCGCTTGGCCCGACGGCCAGCGCAAAATTCCGCGAACGGGTGTTGCCGTTCATCCTGTTCGGGATGGTGCTGGTGGCGATCCCGTTCTTTGGGCCATCGCGCACCACGATGACGCTGCTGAACCATATCGGCATCAACATCGTGTTTGCGCTCAGCTATAACATGCTGCTGGGTCGGGCCGGTCTGCTGAGCTTTGGCCATGCGGTCTATCTGGGCCTTGGCGGCTATTTCTGTGTGCATATCCTCAATTGGATCGACGCGGCGGATGGCGGCTTCTGGGGCAACCTGCCGGTCTTTTCGATGCCGATATTCGGCTTTGCCATGGGGGCCGCTGCCGGTGCCGTGATTGGCTGGCCGTCCTGCAAACGCGCGGGCACGGCATTTGCGATGATCTCGCTCGGGGTGGCCGAACTGATGTCTGCCGGCGCGTTCATGTTCGATTCGCTGTTTGGTGGCGAGATGGGCATTTCCGGCGACCGCATGGCGGGGCCGGACTTTCTGGGCCTGTCGCTGGGGCCGCTCGCCGATGTCTATTGGTTCATCGCCTTCTGGACGTTCTTCGGCGTGGTGGCGATGTTTGCCTTTACCCGCACACCACTGGGCAAATTGTCCGAGGCGACACGCGACAATCCGGAACGGGTGCAGTTCATCGGATACAACCCGACCCGGGTGCGCTATCTGGTGTTCATCTTTGCCGGGGCCTTCGCCGGGATGGCCGGTGGCATGTCGTCGGTTCAGGACGAGATCTTTACTCCCGAAAATCTGTCGCTGATTCCCTCCGGTGCGATCCTGATCGCGGCCTATGTCGGCGGGATCCGCTATTTCAGCGGCCCGATCATGGGCGCTATCGTGATGACCTATATGGGCTCGAATCTGTCTGATTACACGGCGGGCTGGCTGCTCTACCTTGGCCTGATGTTCATCTGCGTGGTGATGTTCGTGCCCGATGGCATCGCCGGTCTGGTGTTCGGATTCTGGCGCGGCGTCCGTTCCCCGAACCGATCCGAGGTCTTTGGCAAATGGGCCTGGCAGGTCAGCGGCGTGGTTCTGATGATCGTATCGATTATCATCATCGTCGAAGTCGCGTTCCGCTGGTCGGATGGCTATGGCGAAGTGTTTGAACCCTTCGGGCTGGCGCTGTCGCACACCAGTATCTTGACCTGGATCCTGGCCTTTGTGCCGCTGGCGGCAGGTGTGGTGTTAATGCGCCACGCCGCGGCCAAGTATGAGGAGGCCTAAGCCATGACGCAGAGCGCATTGAAACTGATCAACGTCCACAAGAGTTTTGGTCCGGCCAAGATCATCCAGGGTGTCGATCTGGATATCGCCAAGGGCGAAAAACACGCGATCATCGGCCCCAACGGGGCCGGTAAATCGACCCTCTTCAACCTGGTGTCGGGGCTCTATTCCCTGTCCGACGGCGAAGTGCAGCTGAATGGCAAGACGATTTCGGGCAAACGTCCGTTCGAAATCAACCGCATGGGGCTGTCGCGGTCATTCCAGGTGTCGAACATCTTTTCCAACATGTCGGTGCGCGAAAACGTGCGCTGCGGGGTACTGTGGTCGTTGGGCTATGGCTATTCCTTCTGGCGCAATGTCGGCAATCTGAAGGAAGTTCAGGAAAAGACCGGCCACATCCTTAACGAGGTGGGGCTTCTCGAAAAGGCGAACCTGCCTGCGGCCCTGCTGCCCTATGCCGATCAGCGGACGCTGGAAATCGCCATCACCATCGCCGGTGGCGCCGAGGTCATCATGCTGGACGAACCGACGGCCGGCATGTCGCATTCGGAAACCGACCGGGCGGTGGCCCTGATCGAAAAGGCGTCCAAGGGCAAGACCCTGCTGATCGTCGAACATGACATGGGCGTGGTCTTTGGCCTCGCTGACCGGATTTCGGTTCTGGTCTATGGCGAGATCATCGCGACCGGCAAGCCCGAGGAAATCCGCGGCGATCCCAAGGTGCGTGAAGCGTATCTCGGCGAGGAAGCTGATGAAATCGAGGGAGCAAGCGCATGAGCGAACCGATGCTTCAGGTCACCGACCTGCACGCTTATTACGGCAAGTCCCATGTTCTGAACGGCGTGAATATGGAAATCATGCCGGGCGAGGTCATCGCGCTTCTGGGTCGCAATGGCGTGGGCCGTTCGACCACCGCCAAGGCGATCATGGGTGAGGTGGCGCCGGTCGGGTCGGTGCGCTTCAAGGGGCAAGAGATCGGTGGCATGCCAAACCACAAGATCTCGCGCCTGGGCCTTGGCTATGTGCCGGAAAGCCGCGACATCTTTCCGACGATGACGGTGCGCCAGAACCTGATGCTCGGGGTCAAGGATCTGCGCAATCCGGGTAAATATACGGTCGATCAAATGCTCGACATGTTCCCCAATCTGCGCGAGCGGGCCGACAATATGGCCGGGGTTCTGTCGGGTGGTGAAAAGCAGATGCTGACCATGTGCCGGACCCTGATGGGCGACCCGGATCTGATCATCATCGACGAGCCGACTGAGGGGCTGGCGCCGAAGATCGTGCATCAGGTCGGCGAGATGATTGCCGAAATCGCCAAATCCGGCGTGTCGATCCTGCTGGTCGAACAAAAATTGTCGATCGCGTTGAAGATCGCGGATCGGGTCTATGTCATGGGCCATGGCGAAATCGTCTATTCCGGCACCCCGGAGGATTTCAAAACCCGCGACGACATCCGCAAGGAATGGCTTGAGGTCTGATTGCGGAGCTTGCGACGCGCTGAGAAAAACATCAAAGCCGGGCGCCAAAATCGCCCGGCTTTTTCATTTTCATCAGACCGGCAGTGATGCTCAGTCAGGACCAGCTAGACCCGGAACACATATTCCTTGTCCTTCTGCCGGTCGATATCGGGCGGGTAATTCGCGTATTTGTCGGCGTAATACTGGATCATGTGGTCGCCCTTGGAGGCGCCGTTATAGGTCGCGTAATAGATCCGGCGGATGTCATCGCTCAGATTCGGCTCCGAGGAATGCGGTGCGTAGCTGTCGAAAAAGATCACATCACCCGGCTCGGTCGGCACCGGCACGAATTCCATCCCCTCCATCTCGGATTCGCTCAACGGTTCCCAGGCCATTTTCAGCCCCTGCTTGTGATGGCCCCCGGCCATCTGCAAACAGCCGTTTTCCAGCGTTGACCGGTCGATACTGACCAGCGCCGAGATGAACATATCGGCGTAATTATACCACCCGGCCTGACTGTCCTGATGCGGTTTGAAGCCATCGCCACCGGGCATCTTGAAGTTGACCTTTTCCTTGAACAACACCGCCGGTTCGCCCAGCAGTTGTGCCATCGGCGCCTTGAGTGCCTCGGTCAGCTCGGCGAACCCGGCGTGAAACGGTGCGATCTTTTCGATCCGGCTGATCAGATCAGCGCCGTCTTTCTGGCTTTTCTCGTGATAGACCCAGTGCCGGCCCGAAACTTCGGGCATCGCCACCAGCTCTTCGGTCCAGGTGGTGATCGTCTGCATGTCTTCGGGCGAAAAAGCCCCGCGTTTGACCAGGTAACCGTCGCGTTTGAATGCAGTCAGATCGTCGCTGTCGAGTGTTGGAATTTGTAGCATCTTCTTCTTTCCCTAGGGTATCCCGGCGAGGATAGCTAAACTGACCGGGGTTGTCATCGGGTTGCGATTATCGTGATATCCCGGGGGCAGTGAGCCGGGTCAGCAATGCGGCGGCGTTGCGCACCCCGAACTTGCGCAGCAGCCGGGCGCGCACGTCCTCGACGCTGCGGGGTGACAGGCCCAGATGCTGGGCAATTTCCTTGCTGGTTTCGCCGCGCGCCAGGCCCGCCACCACATCGCGTTCGCGGGCCGTCAGGCTGGTTGGCTGCGGGCTGGGCATTTGCAGTGCGGCAAAGCTCATCACCAGCCGGGCCAGTGGGTTGTCCGGGGTCAGGGTGCGCGCCCGGAACCGGCACCAAAGCCGGTCACCATTGCGCCGCCGGATCATCCGTTCATCAGAATAGACCCCGTCCCGGGTCAACCGCGAGAGGCCGATATCGCGGATGGTTTCGAACTCCTGCTCGGTCTCGTAGAGCAGGCGAAAGCTCTGCCCGTTCAGCGCCTCACGCGGCCAGCCAAACAGATCGGCGAAGGTGGCGTTGCAGATCCGGATGATTCGATCCTCGGTCAGAACAAGGCCGACCGGTGCCTGATCAAAGGCGGTAATCAGGGCCTTTTGCGCCTCAACTGCCATCAATTCGGGATTGGCTGGCAGGGTGGACTCTGGCCTGGTGTCATCGGTCATTGCGGTTGGCCCCGTGGTTCTACGGTATCGACACCGTAGCGAGAGCCATGCAGGCTGGTCCAGTTGAAAGGGATCACCATGGACAAGATCGCCGACCTCACCCGCGCAATCGATTCCCGCCGGGAGGAGCTGATTGCCCTGACCCAGGACCTGATCCGGATCCCGACGCTGAACCCGCCGGGCGAGAATTACCGCGAGATTTGCGACTATCTGGACGCCCGCCTGTCGGCGCGCGGGTTTCAGACCGAATTGGTCCGCGCCCATGGCAGCCCCGGCGACAGCGACCGATACCCGCGCTGGAACATCATCGCCCGGCGCGAGGGCGCGCATCCGGGTGACTGCGTGCATTTCAATTCGCACATCGACGTGGTCGATGTCGGGCGCGGCTGGACCAGGGATCCGTTCGGCGGTGAGCTGGCCGATGGCAAGATCTATGGCCGGGGGGCCTGCGACATGAAGGGCGGGCTGGCGGCCTCGATCATCGCCGCCGAGGCGTTTATCGAAATTTGCCCGGACTTCGCCGGCGCAGTCGAGATTTCCGGCACTGCGGATGAGGAATCCGGCGGCTTTGGCGGTGTCGCCTATCTGGCGCAAGAGGGCTGGTTCAACCCCGACCGGGTGCAACATGTGATCATCCCCGAGCCGCTGAACAAGGATCGGATCTGTCTGGGCCATCGCGGCGTCTGGTGGGCCGAGATCGAGACATTCGGCGAGATCGCCCATGGCTCGATGCCGTTTCTGGGCGATTGTGCGGTCCGGCACATGGGCGCGGTGCTGAGCGAGATGGAAACCTCGCTGTTCCCGGCGCTGGCGGCCAAACGCACCGATATGCCGGTGGTGCCGGACGGTGCCAAGCAATCGACGCTGAACATCAATTCGCTGCATGGCGGCCAGTCTGAAATCTTGAAACCGGGCACCGGATTGCCCAGCCCGGTGGTGCCGGATTCCTGCCGGATGGTGATCGACCGGCGCTTTCTGATCGAGGAAAACATCGACGATGTGCAGGCCGAGGTCACCGAGGTACTGGAGCGGGTGAAATCCGGGCGGCCCCGGTTCGATTACGACATCCGCGAAATGCATCGGGTGCTGCCAACCATGACCGAACGCGACGCGCCGGTGGTCAGCACCGTCGCCCAGGCGATTCGCGACACCCTGGGGCGCGAGCCGGATTACGTGGTTTCGCCAGGCACTTATGACCAGAAACACATAGATCGCATCGGAAAGCTGAAGAACTGCATCGCTTATGGCCCCGGCATTCTGGACCTTGCTCACAAACCCGATGAATATGTCGGCGTGGATGATATGGTCGATTCCGCAAAGGTCATGGGGCTGAGCCTCCTGACCCTGCTCGGATCAAAGACTTGAAGCGCCGCTCAGACGCGGCGCATTAGCAGGGAGCCATCGATGAAACCCTTTACCTTTCTGACCCGCGCCGGACTCGCCTCGGCGATTGCCGTGACGGCTTCGCTTGCGATGGCCGCGCCGCGCACCGATCTGACCTTGGGCCAACAACTGGAACCGCCGCACCTCGATCCGACCTCGGCCGCTGCCGGGGCGATTGATGCGGTGGTCTATTCCAACATCTTTGAGGGGCTGACCCGCTTTGCCAGTGACGGGGCGGTGATCCCCGGCCTGGCGCGCAGCTGGGAGATCTCCTCCGACGGGCTGACCTATACCTTCCATCTGGCGAAGGGCGTCAAGTTTCACGACGGCAGCAGCATGGACGCCGAGGATGTGAAATTCAGTCTCGACCGCGCCCGCGCCGAGGATAGCGCCAATGCGCAAAAGGCGCTGTTCGCCGGGATCGCATCGGTCGACGTGGTCGATCCGATGACCGTCAAGGTGACGCTGAAAGCGCCGCAGGGCAATTTCCTGTTCAACATGGCCTGGGGCGATGCGGTGATCGTCGCACCCGAGTCGATTGAGAACATCAAGACGATGCCGGTCGGCACTGGCGCCTTCAAATTCGCCAACTGGGTGCAGGGCGATCATATCGATATCGTCAAGAACCCTGACTACTGGGGCACCCCGGCCAAGCTGGACAAGGTGACGTTCAAGTTCATCAGCGACCCGACCGCCGCCTTTGCCGCGGTGATGGCCGAGGATGTTCAGGCCTTTGGCGCCTTCCCGGCCCCGGAAAACCTGCCGCAATTCGACGCTGATCCGCGTTTCAAGGTGCTGGTTGGCTCGACCGAAGGCGAAACCATCCTGGCGATCAACAACAAGATGCCGCCGTTTGATAACGTCAAGGTGCGCGAGGCGGTGGCCCATGCGATCAACCGTCAGGAAATCATCGACGGTGCGCAATTCGGCTATGGCACCCCGATCGGCACCCATTTCGCGCCGCACAACCCGGACTATGTCGACCTGACCGCGCTGTCGAATTACGACCCTGAAAAATCGAAAGCGCTGTTGAAAGAGGCCGGGGTGAAGACGCCGATCAAGGTCAAGATGACCCTGCCGCCGCCGTCCTATGCCCGCCGTGGCGGTGAAATCATCGCCGCGCAGCTGCGTCAGGTCGGGATCGAGCCGCAGATCGAAAACGTCGAATGGGCGCAATGGCTGGAAGGCACGTTCCGGGGCAAGGATTTCGCCCTGACCATCGTTTCGCACACCGAACCGATGGATATCGGCATCTACGCCCGCCCGGATTACTACTTTCAATATGACAATCCGGCGTTCCAGGAGCTGATGACGAGTCTCGATTTTGAAACCGATCCGGCCAAACGCTCGGCCTTGCTGAAAACGGCGCAGGACATCATCGCCAAGGATTACGTCAACGCCTATCTGTTCGAACTTCCTTACCTGACCGTCGCCAATGCCAAGATCGAAGGGATGTGGGTGAACGCGCCAACCCAGGCCGCGGACATGACTGCGGTCTACTGGACCGAGTGACCCTGACGTGCCGGGTACATCCGTGCTTCTCGTGACCCCGGCCGTCCCGCGGCGCGCAGCCTGTGCAAGGGCTGAGCGCCGCATCGCGCGACATCGGCGGGGCGCCGCGCGCGGCCTGCCGGACACTCTCTTGCGATCCTGATCCTGGATGGTGCGTTATACCCTGAAACGTCTGGTGTCGCTGGTGATCAGCCTGGCCGTGGCGTCGGTGGTGATCTTTCTGGCCATCGAGGTGCTGCCGGGTGATCCGGCGGCCTATATGCTGGGCGTCAATGCCCAGGAGGACACGCTGGCGGCGCTGCGCGATCAGCTGGGTCTGAATGGCACCGCCTGGGCGCGCTATTCCACCTGGATCGGCGGCATGTTGCAGGGTGATTTCGGCACCTCTTACACCTATCGCACCCCGGTTGCGGAAATGATCGGCGACCGGATGCAGGTGTCACTGCCGCTGGCTCTGATGGCGCTGACCCTGTCCACGGTGATCGCCTTTCCGGCGGGGATCTTGGCGGCCTCACGGCGCGGGTCGTTCGCCGATGTGTTGATCATGGGGATCACCCAGCTGGGGGTTGCGATCCCGAATTTCTGGTTCGCGATGCTGATGGTGCTGGTGTTTGCCATCAACCTGCGCTGGTTCGGCGCCGGTGGTTTTGCAGGCTGGGAGGCAGGGTTGCTGCCGGGGCTCAAATCGCTGACCCTGCCGGCGATCGCGCTGGCGCTGCCGCAGGCCTCGATCCTGGCGCGGATCATGCGCTCATCGCTGCTCGACACGTTGACCGAGGATTTCATCCGCACCGCCCGTGCCAAGGGGTTGAGCCGCGCCCAGGCGCTGCGCCGCCATGCGCTGCGCAATGCGCTGATTCCGGTGCTGACCATCATCGGGCTGCAATTCTCATTCCTGCTGGCCGGGGCGATCATCATCGAAAACGTGTTTTTCCTGCCCGGCCTCGGGCGGCTGATCTTTCAGGCGATTTCGTCGCGCGACCTGATCGTGGTGGAATCGGTGGTCATGCTCCTGGTGTTCGCGGTGGTGATGGTGAATTTCGCCGTCGAAATCGCCTATGCGCTGGTCGATCCAAGGCTGCGGGCGTCGCGATGAGCGATCCGCGCACCCATATCAACCCGAAGGGCGTCGATCTGCGGCTTTGGCGGCAGGTGTTCAGCTCGCGGTCGCTGGCGCTGGGGCTGGTCCTGACCCTGATCTTTACCGGCGCCGCGCTGCTGTCGCTGATCTGGACCCCATATGACATTGAAACCCTGAACATCGCCAACAAGATCAAGACCCCGAGCGCCGCGCATTGGCTGGGCACCGATCATTTCGGTCGCGATATCCTGTCGATGATCATGGTTGGTGCCCGCACTTCGATCGCGGTCGCGGTGGTGGCGGTGGGCATCGGCATGACCTTCGGGGTGCCGCTGGGCCTGTTCGCAGCGGCGCGCAAGGGCTCGGTGCTGGATGAGCTGATCATGCGGGCCAATGACCTGATCTTTGCCTTTCCTGCACTGCTGATCGCGATCATGATCACCGCGACTTTCGGCGCCTCGGCGGTGAATGCGATCATCGCCATCGGGGTGTTCAACATCCCGGTCTTTGCCCGGCTGACGCGATCCGGCGCGCTGACCCTGTGGCAACGCGAATTCGTGCTCGCGGCGCGGGTGGCGGGCAAGAACGCGGCGCGGATTTCGTTTGAGCATATCCTGCCCAATGTCACCAACCTGCTGATCGTGCAGGGGACGATCCAGTTCTCGCTCGGGATCCTGGCCGAGGCCGGGCTGAGCTATGTCGGCCTGGGTGCGCAACCGCCGATTCCGTCCTGGGGACGGATGCTGGCCGACAGCCAGACGATGATTTCCTTTGCCCCGCATATGGCGCTGTTTCCCGGCCTCGCGATCCTGTTGACGGTGCTGGGGCTGAATCTGATGGGTGACGGGCTGCGCGATCTGTTTGATCCGAAACTCAGGCGGGCAAGGTCATGAGCCTGCTTGCGATTTCGAACCTCGATCTGGAGATTCACGGCACCCCGATCCTGCGCGATGTCTCGCTCTCGGTCGATCCCGGCCAGATTGTCGGGATCATCGGTGAAAGCGGATCCGGCAAGTCGATGACCGCCTTTGCGGTGCTGCAGCTGTTGCCGAACGGTGCCGCGTGCCGAGGCCGGGTGGCGCTGTCGGGCCATGACATGCTGGCCCTGTCCGAACCGGCGCTCTGCGCCCTGCGTGGCAATGAGGTCGGGATGGTGTTTCAGGAACCGATGACCGCGCTCAACCCGATCCGCACCATTGGCGATCAGGTGGCGGAAACCATCCTGATCCATGAGACGGTCAGCCGGGACGAGGCGATGAAACGGGCGCGCGATGCGCTGAACCGGGTCGAACTGCCCGAGGATCGGTTCCCGCTCAGCCGCTATCCGCATGAGCTTTCGGGGGGGCAACGGCAACGGGTGGTGATCGCCATGGCCATCGCCCTGCGCCCCAAGCTGTTGATCGCGGATGAACCAACCACCGCGCTGGATGTGACGACGCAGGCGCAGATCCTGGATCTGCTGACCCGGCTGGTGCGTGAGGACGGGATGGGCATGCTGATGATCACCCATGACCTGGCGGTGGTCGCGGGCATGGCCGATGAGATCGTCATCATGCAGCGGGGGCGGGTTGTCGAACGCGGGGCTTGTCCGGCGATCTTTTCGGCGCTGAAACACCCCTATTCGCAGGCGCTTCTGGCGGCGTCGTCGCATCACCCGGACCGCGACGCGCATCAGGCCGCGCCGCCGCTGCTGGAACTGCGCCGGGTGGTCCGCGACTACCGCCTGCCACGCAAGACCCTGTTCGGCCCGCCGCAGGTGATCCATGCGGTGCGCGACGTGTCATTCGCGGTGGAACGGGGCGAAAGCCTGGGCCTGGTCGGTGAATCCGGCTGCGGGAAATCGACCCTGACCCGGGCGATCCTGGGGCTGGAACAGGTGCAGGGCGGCTCGATCACCCTGGACGGTCAGCCGGTGTTTGACGGCCAGGTGGTGAATCGCGCAGTGCGCCGCCGGATGCAGGTGGTGTTTCAGGACCCCTACGGGTCCTTTAACCCGCGCCACCGGGTTGCGCGGCTGGTTGCCGAACCGTTCCATCTGCTCGAGTCCCCGCCGCAGGGCGCGGCGCGTGAGGCGGCGATTGATGTGGCGCTGCTGTCTGTGGGTCTGACCGCGGATGACAAACACAAGTACATCCATGAATTTTCCGGCGGTCAGCGCCAGCGCATCGCCATCGCCCGCGCTCTGATCATCAAGCCCGATCTGATCATCCTGGACGAGGCGGTTTCAGCGCTCGACGTGCAGGTGCACGCGCAAATCCTCGATCTTCTGGCCGATCTGTCGACGCGCTTTGGGTTGACCTATCTGTTCATCAGCCATGATCTGTCGGTGGTGCGTTCGATCACCGACCGGGTGCTGGTGATGAAATCCGGCGAGATCGTCGAGCAGGGGCCGACCGCAGAGGTGTTTGACGCGCCCCGGCACCCCTATACGCAACAATTGATCGCGGCAGCGCCGAAACTGCCCGACAGCACCGCCGCCTGAGGAGGGCGCAGGATGGCAGACCCGCTTTCGCTTTGGTTCGACCCGTCAAAATGCCTGATCGGTGGCGACTGGGTCGCCCCGGCTGGCGCTGGCGCGCTATATGGAATTCTATGGCGGTGCGGCGGACAAGCTGATGGGTGAAACCATCCCCTATCTCGACGGCTATACCGTCTACACCCTGCGCGAGCCGCATGGGGTGACCGGCCATATCGTGCCGTGGAACTACCCGATGCAGATCATCGGCCGCTCGGTCGGCGCGGCGCTGGCCACCGGCAACGCCTGCGTGCTGAAGCCCGCCGAGGATGCCTGCCTGACCGCGCTGGCCTTTGCGTCTCTGGCGAAGGAGGCCGGATTGCCGGACGGCGCGCTGAACGTGGTGCCGGGGCTGGGCAGTGAGGCGGGCGCGGCGCTGTCGGCGCATCCCGGGGTGCAGCACATCAGCTTTACCGGGTCTGTCGCCACCGGGGCGGCGGTGCAGGCGGCGGCGGCGGCAAATGTGGTGCCGGTGACGCTGGAACTGGGCGGGAAATCACCGCAGCTGGTCTTTGCTGATGCCGATCTGGACGCGGCTTTGCCGTTTCTGGTGAATGCGGGCATCCAGAATTGTGGGCAGACCTGTTCAGCCTCGTCCCGGATATTGGTTGAGCGGTCGCGCTATGACGAATTGCTGACGAAAATGGCAGAGCGGTATGCTGCGCTCAGGGTCGGGCGGGCGGTCGACGATTTCGATGTCGGGCCGCTGATTTCCGCCAAACAACGCGACCTCGTCGCGGGGTTCCTCGATCAGGGCAGTGATCTGGAGGTCGCGGCGCGCCCGATCCTCGGGGATCTGCCCGAGGCGGGCTATTACATCGCCCCGACCCTGTTTGCCGGGGCCAGCGGCGACCACGCGCTGGCGCAGCAGGAAATATTCGGCCCGGTGCAGGTGGTCATCCCCTTTGATGACGAGGCCGAGGCGGTGCGCCTCGCCAATGGCACCGATTACGGGCTTGTCGCCTCGGTCTGGACCCGCGATGGCGCCCGCCAAATGCGGCTGGCCCGGGCGATCAAGGCCGGGCAGGTGTTCATCAACAATTACGGCGCGGGGGGCGGGGTGGAATTGCCATTCGGCGGCGTCGGGAAATCCGGGCATGGGCGGGAAAAAGGGTTTGAGGCGCTGTATGGCTTCACCACCCTGAAAACCGTCGCGGCCTGTCATGGCTGAGGGAGAGAGCGCATGAGACTGCAAGGAAAAACCGCCATTGTCACTGGCGCGGCGCAGGGGTTTGGCGCCGGTATTGCCCGCCGGTTCGCCGAACAGGGCGCAAGGGTGATGGTCGCGGATATTCAGGGTGAGGCCGCCGCGAAAATGGCGGCTGAAATCGACGGCATCGGCTGCGCGGTCGATGTCGGTGACGGGGCCAGCGTGCAGGCGATGGTGGAGGCCGCCAACGCCGCCTTTGGCCAGGTCGACATTCTGGTGAACAACGCCGGGATCAGCCATATGCCGAAACCGATGGAGGAGGTCACCGAAGAGGAATTCGACCGCGTCCTCAGGGTGAATGCCAAATCGGTCTACCTGACCGCCCGCGCCCTGGTGCCGGCGATGAAGGCCCGCAAGAGCGGCGCGATCTGCAACATCTCGTCGACCGCCGGGATCAGCCCGCGGCCGAACCTGAACTGGTATAACGCCTCAAAGGGCTGGATGATGACCGCGACGCAGACCATGGCGATCGAACTGGCCCCCCTTGGCATTCGCGTCAACGCGGTGAACCCGGTGGCGGGCGAAACCCCTCTGCTGCCGACCTTCATGGGCGAAGACACCCCCGAGATGCGCGCCAAGTTCCTGTCGACGATTCCGCTGGGGCGGCTGTCGACACCGCTGGACATTGCCAATGCGGCGCTGTTTCTGTGCAGCGAAGAGGCGTCGATGGTGACAGGCGTCTGCCTGCCGGTCGATGGCGGGCGCTGTATCTAGGCTGAAAAAGAGACTGAATTGACATATCTCGATGACATTTGCCCCGGGTGCCCGCGCGCCGGGCTGAGGGGCGTGCTGCTGGTTGGGCGACTTTAGATGCGCAAGGATATCGTCCTGCTCGGGCTGGCCTATGTGCTGTCGCAATTCTACCGCAGTTTTCTGTCGGTCCTGACGGTGCCGTTGCAACGCGACCTTGGCGCCACCCCCGAGGAAATGGCCAATGCCTCGGGTTTGTGGTTCCTGTTCTTTGCGCTGTCGCAGATCCCGGTCGGCGCGATGCTCGACCGGATCGGACCGCGCCGGACCGCGGCCTGGCTGCTGCTGTTTGGCGGCGGCGGCGGCGCCGCGACCTTTGTGGTGGCGACCGCGCCCTGGCACATATCGCTGGGCATGGCGCTGCTGGGCATCGGCTGCGCGCCGGTGCTGATGGCGGCCTATTACATCCTGGCCCGCGAATACCCGCCGTCGCGGTTTTCAACCTATGCCGGGCTGATCGTCGGTATCGGCACCACTGGCAGCATCTTTTCCTCGCTGCCGCTGGTCTGGGCGGTCGATCTGTTCGGCTGGCGCGGCACGATGGCCGTGCTGGCCGGGCTCAGCATTGCCGCCGCCCTTGGTATTCTGGTGGTGGTGCGCGATCCGGCGCGGGTCACAGTGGAAAAACACGGATCGATCTTTGACATCCTGCGGATTCCGGCGATGTGGCCGATCCTGCCACTGATGACGGTCTGCTACCTGCCCGCGGGCGGGTTTCGCGGCGTCTGGACCGGCCCCTACCTGACCGAGGTCTATGGCGCCGATTTCGCCACCATCGGCACCGTGGCGCTGATCCTCGGGGTGGCGGTGGTGGCCGGCACCCTGGCCTATGGTCCGGGCGAGTTGGTTTTTCGCACCCGGAAATGGCTGGCGGCGGTTGGCGTCGCGATTGCCACCCTGACCTGCTTTGCCCTGATTGTGCTGCCGCCTAGCGGCATCTGGCAGGCGGCGATCCTGATCGCGGCGCTCTGTTTCTTCTCGTCCTGCTATTCGTTGCTGATCTCGCATGGCCGGGCCTTTGTGCCGCCGCATCTGATCGGGCGCGGGGTGACGCTGCTGAACCTTTGCGGGATGATGGGGGTTGGCGGATCACAATTGATCACCGGGCGAATCTATGCCGCCGAAGCCGCTGCCGGCAGCAGCCCGGCCCAGACCTATGACGCGATATTCCTGTTCTATGGCGTGGCCCTGGCGCTGGGTTTGGTGGCCTATCTGTTTTCCCGTGATCGCCTGGACTGATTGCCACCATCAGCAGAAGTCGCTTTCGTCGGGAATGCCCTTACTTTAAGACCCGTTCGGAATGAATGGAGTCGATCCTATGGGCTATAAAGTCGTCGTCGCGGGTGCCACCGGCAATGTGGGCCGCGAAATGCTGAATATTCTGGCCGAACGGGAATTCCCGGTCGATCAGATCGCCGTGCTGGCCAGCCGCCGGTCACTGGGTACCGAGGTGAGCTTTGGCGACAAGACGTTGAAGGTCCAGGACCTCGCCACGTTCGATTTCACCGGCTGGGACATTGCCCTGTTCGCGGTCGGATCCGGCCCGACCAAGGAATTCGCGCCGAAGGCCGCCAAGTCGGGCTGCGTGGTGATCGATAATTCGTCGCTCTATCGCTACGATTCGGATGTGCCGCTGATCGTGCCGGAGGTGAACGCCGCCGCGATTCATGGCTATGCCAAGAAAAACATCATCGCCAACCCGAATTGTTCGACCGCACAGATGGTTGTGGCGCTGAAACCGCTGCATGACCGGGCGCGGATCAAACGGGTGGTGGTGTCGACCTATCAAGCGGTCTCGGGCGCCGGCAAAGAGGGGGCGGACGAGCTCTGGGATCAGACCAAGTCGATCTACAATCCCGTGACCGAAGTGCCGCCGAAGAAGTTCCAGAAACAGATCGCCTTTAACGTGATTCCGCAGATCGATGTCTTCATGGAAGACGGATCGACCAAGGAAGAATGGAAGATGGTGGTCGAGACCAAGAAGATTATGGACCCCGGCATCAAGCTCACCGCGACCTGTGTGCGGGTGCCGGTGTTCGTCGGCCATTGCGAAGCGATCAATGTCGAATTCGAGGATTTCCTCGACGAGGACGAGGCCCGTGATATCCTGCGCGAGGCGCCGGGTTGCATGGTGATCGACAAGCGCGAGGACGGCGGCTACGTCAGCCCGGTCGAATGCGTCGGCGATTTCGCCACCTTCATCTCGCGGATCCGCCAGGATTCGACCATCGACAACGGCCTGAACCTCTGGGTGGTCTCTGACAACCTGCGCAAGGGCGCGGCGCTGAACGCGGTGCAGATCGCCGAAGTTCTGGGCCGGGACTGCCTGAAAAAAGGTTGAGGCCTGGGTCCGCCTGAGGTGGGCCGGCACGTCGTTTGAACAGGTCTGCCCGACCGGATGGCCGGGCACGGCTCTCTGCTTAGCTGACAAATCGCCCGGACTCTTGTGTCCCGATTCTGAGTGTGGGACACTCCGACCAACGAGCGGATCAACCAGAAAACAGGCCTGATGAGCGACGCTGCCCAGCTTCTTCGCGATGTATTCGGATTCGACGGCTTTCGCCCTGGTCAGGCTGAAATCGTCGACGCGGTCTCGGCCAATCACAATGTGCTGGCGATCATGCCGACGGGGGGCGGCAAGTCTCTGTGCTTTCAGCTCCCGGCGTTGTTGTCGGAAGGGGTGACCGTCGTCATCTCGCCGCTGATCGCATTGATGCGCGATCAGGTGCGGGCGCTGCGTGAGGCCGGGGTCGAGGCCGGGGCGCTGACTTCGGGCAACACCCAGGACGAAACCGATTACGTCTGGGACCGGATCGAGGCCGGGGCGCTGAAGCTGCTCTATCTCGCGCCGGAACGCCTCGCCGCTGACGGCACAATGCGGATGTTGCGGCGGATTGGGGTCACACGGGTCGCGGTGGACGAGGCGCATTGCGTCAGCCAATGGGGCCATGATTTCCGCCCCGATTACCTGCGCATCGGCGAATTGCGCCGGGCGCTGAACGTGCCGGTTGCCGCCTTTACCGCCACCGCCGATGCCGAGACCCGCGAGGAAATCATCGCCCGGCTGTTCGACGGGCAGGCGCCGACGACTTTTCTGCACGGGTTTGACCGTCCCAATATCCACCTCGCCTTTGCCGCCAAGGACAACCCGCGCCGCCAGATCCTCGACTTCGCCGCCGCCCGCAAAGGCCAGTCCGGCATCGTCTATTGCGGCACCAGGGCCAAGACCGAGACCCTGGCCAGGGCGCTGGGCGAGGCCCGGCATCTGGCCATCCATTACCATGGCGGGATGGACGCCGAGGATCGGCGCATCGCGGAAACCAGGTTTCAGCGCGAGGACGGGCTGATCGTTGTCGCCACCGTCGCCTTTGGCATGGGGGTCGACAAGCCGGATATCCGCTGGGTTGCCCATGCGGATCTGCCCAAGAGCATCGAGGCCTATTATCAGGAAATCGGCCGCGCCGGGCGCGATGGCGTCGCGGCGGAAACCCTGACCTTGTTCGGTGCCGATGACATCCGCCTGCGCCGCTCGCAGATCGACGAGGGGCTGGCACCGCCAGAGCGGCGGATTGCCGATCACGGGCGGCTGAATGCGCTGCTGGGTCTGGCCGAGGCGCTGGGCTGTCGCCGTCAGGTGCTGCTGGGGTATTTCGGTGAAACCTCGGAACCCTGCGGCAATTGCGACCTCTGTGATCGCCCGCCCGAAGTGTTCGATGCGACCGAGGCGGTGCGCAAGGCGCTGTCGGCGATCCTGCGCACCGAGGAATGGTTTGGCGCTGGGCATCTGACCGATATCCTGACCGGCACCGCCACCGACAAGGTCCGGGCGCGCGGGCACGATTCACTGCCGACCTTTGGCGTCGGACAGGAATTTTCGCGCCGCGAATGGGCGGCGGTGTTCCGGCAGATGATGGGCCGCGATCTGATCCGCCCGAATCCCGACCGTCACGGCGCGCTGACCATGACCGAGGCGGCCCGCCCGATCCTGCGCGGCGAGGCCGAGATCGCCCTGCGCCGCGACAGTATTGACCAGGCCGGCAGCAAATCCCGGCGTCCGGCGGTGAAAACGCTGGTGTCGGAAGAGGACGAGCCGCTGTTGTCGGCGCTGAAGGCGAAACGCCGGGCGCTGGCCGAGGCGGCGCGGGTCCCCGCCTATGTGATCTTCCCGGACCGGACGCTGATCGAAATGGTCGAAACCCGGCCGCAGACTCTGGATGATATGGCGCGGGTCGGCGGTGTCGGCGCGAAAAAGCTGGAACGCTATGGCGCCACCTTTCTGGCGGTGATCACCGGCGAAAGTGATGACGTGCATCCGGCGCGGCGCAAACTGGCCGGGCGGACCTCAGGCGATCTCTATGACCGGCTGATGCAGGCGCAGACCGATCTGACGCGCGGTTCCGACGGCATCGACAAACCGCTCAGCTGTTCGGCAGCGCTGCTGGCCAAGGTGGCGGCGGCGCGCCCTGACAGTGAGGACGGGCTGACCCGGATCCTGGGTGAGCGGCGCGCGGAACGGTTCGGCGCGGCGTTTCTGGACGTGCTGCGCGCGGCGGGCTAAATCATCGGCTAAAGCCAAGGGGGCCTGCCATGCTGATCGTGATTTCACCGGCCAAAAAGCTGGACTGGAGCGCCCGGGACGGCGCCATGACCACCCCGGATTTCATTGCCGAGGCCAACAGTCTGGCCCGGACCATGCGCAATCTCAGCCTGCGTGATCTGCGCGGCTTGATGAGTCTCTCCGACGATCTGGCGCGGCTGAACCGGGATCGGTTCCGCGCCTTTGCCGATGCGCCCGAGGCGGAGACGCTGCGCCCTGCCGCCCTGGCCTTTGCCGGGGACACCTATCAGGGGCTGCGGGCGGGTGATTTCAGCGCTGAAGAGATGGCAGCGGCGCAGGCGCGTCTGCGGATCCTGTCGGGGCTTTATGGGGTGCTGCGACCGCTGGACGGGATTCAGCCCTATCGGTTGGAAATGGGCAGCCGATTAAAGACCCGGCGCGGGGCCACGCTCTATGACTTCTGGCGCGACCTGCCGGCCCGGACGCTCAGGCAGCAGGCGGATCAGATCGGCACCGATACGCTGGTGAATTGCGCCAGCCAGGAATATTTCGGCGCGGTCGACCTGAGGCGGCTGGGGCTGAATGTGATCACCCCGGTGTTCCTTGAGGCCGAGGGGGACTCGGCCAAGATGATCAGCTTTTTCGCCAAACGGGCGCGTGGGGCGATGGCGCGCTGGCTGATCGTCAACCGGGTGACGACACCTGCCGATCTCATCGGTTTTGACCTCGACGGCTATGGCTTTGACGCGGCCCGCTCCGAACCGGGGCGCCTGGCATTTGTGCGGGCACGCCGCGCCGTCGCCTGAGCTGTCAACGCGATCACCGGCACAGGCGCCCTGACCCTTGCCGGCCTCTTCGATACGGATGCGTCGGGTTGCCGCTTTGCCGACGATGATCGGCATCGAGATACCCATGAATATCATGTCTGGCCGTAGGTCACGCCCGGCCTGGAGCGCCTCTTCTCCGTTGCTGACGAAATGCAGCCCGACCCGGGCGGAGGTAAGGGGTGTCTGAAACACCCTGCGGTTGGTCGGATGTCGCCAAGCTGGCTGAGCTTGGTGAACAAAGCGTTCACATTTGGGTCCAGAGCGAGGGAATCGTTGCCATCACGATGCTGTCTTGCAAGACTTACAGCTATTTCCGCCGTCCAGTTTCGCCGTCCATCTACAAAGGTTTTGCCATGGTTCGCCTTGTCGCCGCGCTTTTCTCCCTGGTCCTGTGCATCGGTACCGCAACCGCCCAAACCGCCACCGAACAACCGTTGCCAAAAAAGCGGATGATCGTGACGATGAACACCGACTTCCCGGGCGCTGATCTGCAAAGCCTGTTCGACACCACCTTCGAGGCCTGCCGCAAGACCTGCGAAACGCTGGACCAATGCACGGCCTTTACCTTCAACGCCAAGGCCAACGCCTGTTTCCCGAAAAGCGCTGTCAGCAGCCGGGTGCCATTCGACGGGGCGCATTCGGCGCAAATGATCACGCTGCCGGCGCAGGTGGCGGGCCTGGCGGCGGAACGGGTCGGCGATGTCATGTTCCTTGGCGAGTCGACCCTGCGTGCGGCGCGCAACCTGGCCGAACAGATCGGCTGGATCCACCCTTCGGGGCAGTTTGCCCTGCAGACCATGCTGGACAATTCCCGCGCGCAGCGTGCCTCGGGTGACCTGCTGAACGCGATGCGCTGGATGGGCGGCGCGGTGGCGCAATCCGATGACGCCAGCCAATGGGCCGAATTCGCGCGGCTGCTGCTGATGATCGAGACCGATAGTTCGACGATCCGCAATCGCTATCGCAACCGGGCGCTGAGTGCGGCCGCCAATGCCTATCTGCGGGCCGATCAGGTGCCGATACGGGTCAATGCGTTGATGGTGATGGCGGATGCACTGCGGATCACCAACCGGGGCCGCGACATGATCCCGGCGCTGCGGCTGGCCGAGCGGCTGCAACCGCGCGAAGACATCTCTGCGGCGCTGGATGATGCGATTGCGAAATTCGGCTTTCGGATCACCGAGCACCGGATCGACAGCGATCAGGCGCGGCCGCGGATCTGTGCCGAGTTTTCTGAGCCGCTGGCCAAGGAGGGCGTCGATTACGCCACCTATGTCAAACTGCCGGATGCCTCGATGGCGATCGAGGCGGATGGCAATCAGATCTGCATCAACGGCGGTGCCCATGGTGAACGCTATACCGTGACCTTCCGCGAAGGGATGCCCGCGCGCTCGGGCGAGAAACTGGTCAAGGATGTCGAGCTGCGATTTTACATCCGCGACCGGTCGCCGGTCGCGCGCTTCCCGGGCCGTGCCTATGTGCTGCCCGCCAGCGGCGCCGCGGCCCTGCCGATCGAGACGGTGAACACCGACAAGGTGTCGCTGAAACTGCGCCGGGTGATCGACCGCAACCTGCTGCGCGCCATTCAGGACAGCTATTTCGGCCGCCCGATCTATGGCTGGGAAGAAGAGGATTTCACTTCGGATATCGCCGAGGACGTCTGGCAGGGCATCGGCGAGGTGCAGAATGAGCTGAACCAGGAGATGCTGACCCGGCTGCCGCTGGGCGATGTGTTGCAGGGGTTGGAACCGGGCGCCTACGCGCTGACCGCGACGATTCCGGATGCCGAGAAATACGATTACGAACCGGCCACCCAATGGTTCATCCTGACCGACCTCGGCCTGACCACGATGTCGGGCAGCGACGGGTTGCATGTGTTTGTGCGCGGGCTGGGCGATGCGGCGGCGCGGGACGGGGTCGAGGTGCAGCTTTTGTCACGCTCGAACCGGGTGCTGGGTAGTGCGCTGACCGATGAGGCGGGCTATATCCGCTTTGCCGATGGTCTGACCCGTGGCGCGGGTGGCGCCGCTCCGGCGTTGATCACCGCGCGGGCGGGGGACAATGATCTGGCGTTCCTGTCGCTGACCGATCCGGCCTTTGACCTGTCAGACCGCGGCGTTGAAGGCCGCCCGTCGGCACCGCCGATCGATGTGTTCCTGGCCACCGACCGCGGTGCCTATCGCGCTGGCGAGGTGATCCATGCGACGGCGCTGGCCCGCGACGGGGTGTCCAAGGCGATTGCCGGGCTGCCGCTGACTGCGGTGCTGACCCGCCCGGACGGGGTGGAATATGCGCGGATGACCTCGGGCGCCGATCTGGCAGGCGGCCATGTCTGGGATATGCCGGTGGCCGCCAGCGCGCCGCGCGGCACCTGGCGGATCGATATCCATGCCGATCCCAAGGCGGCGGCGCTGGCCTCACGCGATGTGCTGGTCGAGGATTTTCTGCCCGAGCGGATCGACTTTGATCTGGCCCTGCCCGAGGGACCGATGCGGTTTGACGATGTGCCGCCGCTGACCCTGAGCGCGCGCTATCTGTTCGGCGCTCCCGCTGGCGGGCTGGGGATCGAGGGCGATGTGTTTTTGTCGGCCACCCGCCGCCTGGCCGCCTGGCCCGGCTATCTGTTCGGGCGCCATGACGAGAAGATCTATCGCCGGATGGCCGGGCTTTCCGGTGCCACCACCGCCGAGGATGGCAGCGCCAGCCTGCAGCTTGACCTGCCCTATATCGAGAATCTGGACCGCCCGGCCGAGGCCGAGATCGTGGTGCGGGTGCGTGAAGGCTCGGGTCGGCCGGTGGAGCGGGCGATCACCCGGCTGGTGGCACCTGCGGAACCGATCATCGGCATCCGCAAGGATTTCGATGACGTGGCTCAGGAGAATTCCGAGGCCGGATTCAAGCTGATCGCGATTGGCCCCGACCTCGATCCGGTGGATTTGCCGGTGACCTGGCGCATCAACCGCGTGGAAACCCATTACCAATGGTACCAGCAATACGGCCAATGGAACTGGGAACCCTTCACCACCCGCACCGAAGTGGCCGCAGGCGCCGCGACTCTGGGCGGCGATCCGGTGTCCGTGTCGGCACCGGTCACCTGGGGGCGCTATGAGATCGTTGTGGAACATGACGGCGCAGAGGTTCCGCTTGCCTCATCGGTCAGCTTTTTCGCGGGCTGGTATGCGCCTGCGGACAGCACCACCTCACCGGACACGCTGGAACTGTCACTGGACCGCCCCGATTACGCGATTGGCGACACCGCGCAGGTCCGGGTTGTGCCGCGTTACGCGGGCACCGCTTTGGTGACCGTGCTGTCGAACCGGCTGATCGACATGAAGGCGGTGGCGGTTCACGAAGGTGAAAACCTGATTGATCTGCCAGTGACCGCCGACTGGGGGGCCGGGGCCTATGTCACGGTCTCGGTGATGCGGCCGATGGATGTGGCCGCCGGGCGTAATCCGGCCCGGTCGATGGGGCTGAGCTATGCCAAGATCGACCCCGGCGCCAAGGCGCTGGCGGTCCGCTTTGACGCGCCCGCCGAAAGCGATCCACGCGGGCCGCTGGTGGCCGCGGTGCAGGTTGACGGGGTGGCTGAGGGCGATGTGGCCTGGGTTACCGTCGCGGCGGTGGATCTGGGCATCCTGAACCTGACCGGGTTCAAGACGCCGGATCCGCAGGCGCATTACTTTGGTCAGCGCCGTCTGGGGATGGATATCCGCGACCTCTATGGCCGCTTGATCGACGCCAATAACGGCGCGATGGGGGCGGTGCGCTCGGGCGGCGATGCGTCGGACCGGCAAAGGCTGCAGAGCCCGCCGCCGACCGAAGAGCTGGTCGCCTATTTCAGCGGTCCGGTGCAGGTCGGCGCCGATGGCCGGGCCGAGGTGCGTTTTGATATTCCGGAATTCAACGGCACCGTGCGGTTGGCGGCTCTGGCCTGGTCGGCGACCGGGGTCGGATCTGCCGAGACGGATGTGCTGGTGCGCGACCCGGTGGTGGTGACCGCGACCCTGCCACGCTTTATGGCGCCGGGGGATCAGTCGACCCTGCTGCTGGAAATCGTGCATGCCTCCGGTCCGGTGGGCCGGGCCGGGCTGGATGTGACAGCCAGTGGCGTAACCCTGGACGGGTCCGCGCCCTCGGGCATTGATCTGAGCGACAAGGGCAAGACAGTGCTGCGTCTGCCGGTGACGGCGGGTGAGGTAGGCGATCACAGCATCCGGGTGGCGCTGACCACGCCGGGCGGCAAGCAGCTGACCAAGACGCTGGCGCTGCCGGTGCGGGCCAATGACCTGCCGATCTCGACCACCCGCCGCTTTGATCTGGCGGTGGGCGCAACCTTTACCTTGGATGCCAATGTCTTTGCCGGGCTGCGTCCCGGCACCGGTCAGGTCATCGCGTCCGCCGGGCCGCTGGCGCGGCTGGATGCGCCGGAATTGCTGGCGACGCTGAACCGCTATCCCTATGGCTGCACCGAACAGGTGACCTCAAAGGCGATGCCGCTGCTCTATCTTTCGGCGGTGACCGAGGCGATGGGGCTGGCCAGCAAACCGCAGGTCGATCAGCGCATCACCCAGGCGGTGACCCAGGTTCTGGCCCGGCAGGCATCGAACGGTGCCTTTGGGCTGTGGCGTGCGGGATCTGGCGATTTCTGGCTGGATGCCTATGTCTCGGATTTCCTCAGCCGGGCGCGGGCCGAAGGGCATGTGGTGCCTGACATTGCCTTCCGCAATGCGATGGACAATCTGCGCAACCGGGTCAATTACGCCCCCGATTTCGACGCCAGCACCAATGGTGGCGGTGAGGACCTGGCCTATGCGCTGCTGGTTCTGGCGCGGGAGGGCGCGGCCAATATGGGCGATCTGCGCTATTACGCTGATGTGAAGGGCGAGGATTTCGCCACGCCGCTGGCGGCGGCGCAGCTGGGCGCGGCGCTGGCCTCTTATGGCGATCAGGTGCGTGCCGATGCGATGTTTGCCATTGCCGGGCGGATGCTGGCCGAACGCCAAGAGATGAGCGAAGCGGCGGTCTATCGTGTCGATTACGGCACCAACCTGCGCGACACCGCCGGGGTGCTGTCGCTGGCGGTCGAATCCGGCTCAAACGCGGTCGACCGGGCGCTGCTGGCCAGCCAGATCGGCGCCGCCGAGGGGCCAATGTCGACCCAGGAAAGCGCCTGGACGCTGCTGGCGGCCAAGGCGCTGGTCGATGATCCCAGCGTCGCGGGGATTTCGATCAATGGCGCTCTGGTCGAGGGGCCGATGGTGCGCGCGCTTGAGGCCGAGGCGGCGATCGGCATGGCGATCCGCAACGAGGGCGCGCGCACCACCGACATCACCCTGACCACCATCGGGGTGCCGGATCATCCGGTGCCTGCCGGTGGCTATGGCTATGCGATCGAGCGGCGCTACTACACGCTGGAGGGTCAGCCGGTGTCGCCATCGCAGGTCAAGGCCGGAACCCGGTTGGTCACGGTGCTGAAGGTGCAACCGTTTGAAAAGACCGGGGCGCGGCTGATGGTGGATGATCCGCTGCCCGCCGGGTTTGAGATCGACAATCCGAACCTGCTGCGCGCCGGCGATATCGCCGGGCTGGATTTCGTCAAGACCGTCGAGATCCAAACCACGGAGTTCCGCTCGGACCGGTTCCTGGCGGCGGTCGACTGGCGCTCGGACAAGCCGTTTGAACTGGCCTATATCGTGCGCGCGATCTCGCCGGGCAGCTACCATCACCCGGCGGCGGTGGTCGAGGATATGTATCGGCCGCGCTACCGCGCGCGCAGCGATGCGGGCCGGATCACGGTCACGCCATGAGCCGCCGCGCCGGGCGGGCCCTGGCGGCGCTGACCCTGGTGCTGGGGCTCGGCGCCGCCGGGCGCGATGGGTTTGACGATTGGGTTGGGCGCACCGAATTGCCCGGGCTGGCGCCCGCCACCTCGGTTGAGATGCTGGACCGCAATGGTGTGCTGTTGCGCGCCTATACGGTGGCGGATGGTATCTGGCGGATGGGCGCCGACCCGGGTCGGGTCGATCCGCTGTTCCTGAAGATGCTGATCGCGTTCGAGGATCACCGCTTTGCCGATCATTCCGGCGTCGACCCCCGCGCGGTGCTGCGCGCCGCCTGGCAGGCGCTGCGGCATGGCCGGGTGGTGTCGGGCGGATCGACTCTGACCATGCAGGTCGCCCGGCTGCTTGAGGCCAGCGGCACCGGGAACTGGGCGGGCAAGCTGCGTCAAACCCGGTTGGCGCTGGCGCTGGAGCGGCGGTTGAGCAAGGACGACATCCTGCGGCTCTACCTGACCCTGGCGCCTTATGGTGGCAATCTGGAGGGCATCCGCGCGGCCTCTCTGGCCTGGTTCGGCAAGGAACCGGCGCGGCTGACCCCGGCCCAGGCGGCGCTGCTGATCGCGCTGCCGCAGGCGCCCGAGGCGCGGCGTCCGGACCTGGATCGGACGGCGGCACGGGTGGCGCGGAATCGCGTACTTGACCGTATGGTGAGCGCTGGCTTGCTGAGCCGCGGCGCCGCCGAGGCGGGATTCAGCGAACCGGTTCCGGCCGCGCGCCGCGCCTTTCCAGCATTGGCGCCGCATCTGACCGACCGGGCGCTGGCCGCCGCACCGGAACGGGCGCAACATCTGCTGAGCCTCGATGCCGGGGTGCAGACCGCGCTGGAGGCATTGGCGGGCAAGGCGCTGCGTGGCACCGGGCCGGGGCTGTCGGTGGCGATGGTCGCGGTGGATCACAAGACCGGCGAGATCATCGCCTCGGTTGGATCCGGTGGCTACAGCGGGGCGGACTCCCGGCAGGGGTTCGTCGATATGACCCAGGCGCTGCGCTCTCCGGGATCGACGCTGAAACCGCTGGTCTATGCCCTGGCCTTTGACGCCGGGCTGGCGCATCCCGAGACCCTGATCGCCGACCGGCCGATCGCCTTTGGCAGCTATGCGCCGCAGAATTTCGATGGCGCATTCCGTGGCGACATCCGGGTGGCCGAGGCGCTGCGGCAATCGTTGAACATCCCCGTGGTGATGCTGACCGAGGCGCTGGGGCCGGAACATCTTATGGCTGGGTTGGTCCGGGCCGGGGTCAGGGCGGTGCTGCCCGGCGGCAAGCCGGGGCTGGCGCTGGCACTGGGCGGGGTCGGGGTGACGCTGGAGGATCTGGTGGCGCTCTATGCCGGTCTGGCCGAGGGCGGCCAATCGCAGGCGCTGAGCTATCGGCTGGATGGCGCTGTGGGGACGCCGCGGCGGATCGTGTCGCGGGCGGCGGCCTGGCAGGTCGGACATATCCTGGCCGGTCTGACCCCGCCGCCGGATGCGCCGATGAACCGGCTCGCCTACAAGACCGGGACCAGCTATGGCCACCGCGATGCCTGGGCCATCGGCTTTGACGGGCGCCATGTGGTCGGGATCTGGATTGGCCGCCCGGATGGCACCCCGGTGCCCGGCGCCTTTGGCGGCGACAGCGCGGCGCCGCTGCTGTTCGACGCGTTCCAGCGGCTGAAGCCACAATTCGATCCGCTGCCGCCGCCACCGCCCGAGACCCTGCTGATCGGCGCCTCGCAATTGCCGGAGCCGCTGAAGCGGTTCCGCAGCCGCAGCGCCGAGATCGCGGCGGACCGTGATGCACCGGTGATGGCGTTTCCGCCGGATGGCGCGGTGCTGGAAAATGCCGGGGACGGGCTGCCGGTGAAGGTCCGTGCCGGGCGGGCACCGTTCACCTGGCTGGTCAGCGGGCGTCCGGCAGAGGTCGCGGTGCGCCAGCGCGAGCTGTTGTTGCAGGGGCTGGGGCCGGGATTTTCAGAGATCACCGTGATCGACGCCGAGGGCCGGGCGGCCCGGGTGCGCGTGCAATTGCGCTAGCCGCGGCGGTGACGGACCCGGGGGCTGTCTGCCCCCGGACCCCCGAAGATAGTTTCGACCAGAAGAAGCCGGGGGCGGCCTCTGCCGTCGATCAGATCGTTTCGATTGCCAGGGCGATGCCCTGACCGCCGCCGATGCACATGGTGATCAGCGCCTTGCCGCCGCCAATACGCTCAAGTTCGTACAGCGCCTTGATGGTGATCAGCGCACCGGTGGCCCCGACCGGGTGGCCGAGGGCAATAGCGCCGCCGTTCGGGTTCACCTTGGCCGGATCGAGGCCGAGTTCCTTGTTCACCGCCAGCGCCTGAGCGGCGAAGGCTTCGTTGGATTCGATCACCGCGAAATCGCCAACTGTGAGGCCGGTTTTCGCCAGCAGTTTCTTGATGGCGGGCACGGGGCCAATGCCCATCACCTCGGGGCGGACCCCGGCATGGGCGTAGCCAATGATCCGGGCCTTGGCTTTCAGCCCGGCTTTTTGGGCCGCTTCGGCGGTCGCCAGCACCATGGCGGCGGCGCCGTCATTGATGCCCGAGGCGTTGCCGGCGGTGACGCTGCCGTCCTTTTGGAAGGCGGGGCGCAGCCCGGCCAGCCCCTCGAGCGTGGTTGCGGGTTTGATATGTTCGTCGGTGTCAAAGGCGACGAGGTCGCGCTTGACCTTGACCTCGACCGGCACGATCTGCGATTTGAAGCGCCCGGCCTCGATCGCCGCAATGGCGCGTTGCTGGCTGAGCAGCGCGAAGTCGTCCATCGCGGCGCGGCTGATGTCATGCTCGGCGGCGACGTTTTCCGCCGTCACCCCCATATGGCCGGTGCCAAACGGGCAGTTCAGCGCGCCGAGCATCATGTCGCGCACCTTGATATCGCCCATCTTCTGGCCGAAGCGTTCGGCCTGATTGATATAGGGCGCGCGCGACATGTTTTCGGCGCCACCGGCCAGGCCGAAATCGGCGTCGCCCATGACCAGGGATTGCATGACCGAGACGATGGCCTGGGCGCCCGAGCCGCAGAGCCGGTTGACGTTCATCGCCGGGGTGCTGTCGGGAACCCCCGCCTGGATCGCCGCCACCCGCGACAGATACATGTCGCGCGGTTCGGTGTTGATCACATGGCCAAAGGCGACATGGCCGATCTGTGCGCCCTCGACACCGGCGCGTTCGAGCGCGGCCTTGGTGGCGGTTGTGGCGAGGTCGATCGGAGCGGTGCCCGTCAGGCTGCCACCGAAGGTGCCAATGGCGGTGCGGGCGCCGTCGAGGATGACGATGTCTTGCATGTTGTCTCTCCTTGCTGGTCGGCGCCACGCGCCGGATTGTTTCAGAAACCTCATGCCCGGATGTGCCGCCAGTTGCAACCGGCGCGGATCAGGCCCAGGGGGCGGGTTCGTCCGGGGCAAGCGGGGTGACGGGCAGGATTTGGCGGCCCTCGGCGGTGAGCATGTGGCAGATGCCATCCTCGAACACAGCCGGAAACAGCTCGCGTCCCATCCCGGCACCGCCGTCCAGGTCGATATGATTGCCGAAATGGCGGGGGGCGGGCAGGGCGGTGTGACCATGCACCACCAGCCAGGGATGCGGATCGGGATGGTTCAGGAACTCTCCGCGAATCCAGACCAGATCATCCTCACTCTGATCGGCAAGGGCGATCCCGGGGCGAATGCCTGCATGCACGAACAGCAACTCGTCGCGGATCAGGGTGAGCGAGAGCGTCGCCAGGAAATCGACATGCGACCGGGGCACCGCCGCGACCAGTGCTGCGTGCAGCGCTTCGGGGGATTGCGCGGCCGTCGGATCCACCCCGTAAGAGCGGAAGGCGGCGCCGCCGAACCGGTTGTGAGTCCAGGGAATCCCGGATTTCACCGCCGCGTCGGTGGCGGTTCCGTCCAGCAGGTAGCGGCGCATCATCCGGTCGTGATTGCCCATCAGAAAGGACCAGTTGCGTCCCGCTTCGCGGCCCTGTGACAGGATCTCGATCACCCCGCGCGAATCCGGGCCACGATCAATGAAATCGCCCAGAAAGATCACCTCGTCCGCGTCCGTGGCGCCGTCTGACGCGATCCGGCGCAGGGCCTGTTCCAGCATCGCGCGGTGGCCGTGAATATCGGGGATCACATAGATTGGCATGGCGGCATCTGGCCAGAAGCTGCTGCGGATCTCAAGTGGCAAATTGACGTCTGTCGCGCGTCACAACGGGAGTCTTGTGATGTGCCGCTGAACGGCTTTGGAGCGCGGAGAGCCGCGGCTGCAGCGGAAGAATCTTGAGGATTACCTTAGGTTAAGTAATGTGGAAGGGTCGCCACGAGAGAGGCCTGGCAAAAAGGCGGGCCGGACTGGCCGAGGAAGGATTACTATGAAAGGTATCGCTCTGATATTTATGATCGCGAGCGCGGTCTGTGCCCTCGCTGGAATGATCTGGGGTATCCAGATGTCGATCAGTGGCAATCACACGCTGGCCTCGGCGCATGCCCACCTGAACCTGCTGGGCTGGGTGAGCCTGGCGATCTTCGGGTTCTATTATCACCTGGTGCCGCAAGCTGCCGCGCAGGCTCTGGCCAAGGTGCATCTGGTGGTGGCGCTGGCCGGGGTGGTGATGATCGTGCCGGGGATCGTGATGGCGATCCGAACGACCGGAGAGACGCTGGCGAAGATCGGGTCACTGCTGACAATCGTGTCGATGCTGATCTTTCTGGTGGTTCTGCTGACAAGCAGCCGTCGCGCGGCGTGAGATACGAAATCGGCCGCCCCTTGCTGGGACGGCCGTTCCGGTGTGTAGCAAAGACGTGGTGCGCTTAGCCCAGGTCGAATTCCAGCGGTTTCACCTGTTTGAAGATGCCGGTATCCGTCAGCGCTTTCAGCATCTCGGCGCTGGGTGCCTCGTCGAGATAGAGCAGGGCAATCGCCTCGCCACCATAGCTGGCGCGGCCAAGCGTAAAGTTGGCGATGTTGGCGCCCGCCTTGCCCAGGACCGAGCCCAGGATGCCGATCACACCCGGCGCATCGTTGTTGGTGGTATAGAGCATGTGGTTGCCGACTTCGGCGTCGATATTGATGCCCTTGATCTGGATGAACCGCGGCTTGCCGTCGCTGAAGCAGGTCCCGGCGACCGAACGCTCGCGTTTTTCAGTTACCACCGTCACCTTGATATAGCCGTCAAAGGCGCCGGATTTGGACTGATTGGTGGTCGAGATCTGGATGCCGCGCTCCTGCGCCGCAACCGGGGCCGACACCATGTTCACATCCGGGTTCACCTTTTTCATGATCCCGGCGATCACCGAGCAATTCAGCGCCGCGAGGTTCATTTCGGCAACGGCGCCGTCATACAGAATGTTGATCGCCTTGACCGGCTCGTCCGTCATCTGGCCGATGAAGCTGCCCAGATGTCCGGCCAGCGCGACCCAGGGGCCCATCACCTTGGCCTCTTCGGCGGTCATCGACGGCATGTTCAGGGCGTTTTCGACCGCGCCGTCCAGCAGGTAGTTCGACATCTGCTCGGCCACCTGCAGCGCGACGTTTTCCTGTGCCTCGGTGGTGGCCGCGCCCAGGTGCGGCGTGCAGACGACATTGGGCAGGCCAAAGAGCGGGTTCTCGATGGCCGGCTCGACGGTAAAGACGTCAAAGGCGGCGCCCGCCACATGGCCGGATTTCAGCAGCTCGGCCAGTGCTTCCTCATCCACCAGACCGCCACGGGCGCAGTTGATGATGCGCACGCCCTTCTTGGTCTTGGCCAGGTTTTCCCGGCCGAGGATGTTGCGGGTCTGATCTGTCAGCGGCACATGCAGGGTGATGAAATCGGCCCGCGCCAGAAGCTCGTCGAGCTCAACCTTTTCGACACCCATCTTGTCGGCTTTTTCGTCGCTCAGGAACGGATCATAGGCGATGACCTTCATCTTGAGGCCACGGGCGCGGTCGCAGACGATACCGCCGATGTTGCCGGCACCGATCACACCCAGGGTCTTGTTGGTCAGTTCGACCCCCATGAATTTCGATTTTTCCCATTTGCCGGCATGGGTGGAGGCGGAGGCCTCGGGCAATTGCCGGGCGACGGCGAACATCATCGCGATGGCGTGTTCGGCGGTGGTGATCATGTTGCCGAAAGGCGTGTTCATCACGATCACGCCCTTTTTCGACGCCGCTTCCCTGTCGACGTTGTCGACACCGATCCCGGCGCGGCCGATGACCTTGAGCCGGGTCGCGGCGGCCAGAACCTTGTCGGTGACCTTGGTGGCCGAGCGGATGGCGAGACCATCGTAATTGCCGATGATTTCAAGGAGCTTTTCCTTGTCCTTGCCAAGTTGCGGCTGGAAATCGACCTCGATGCCGCGATCCTTGAAGATCTGAACGGCGGCATCGGAAAGGGCGTCAGAGATAAGTACTTTGGGGGCCATGTTGTGGCTCCTTGTGATACGAGCGACGGGGGAACCCGCGCTTTGGATGTCGGAGAGGTGCGTGCATGGCACGCACCGTTTGATTCAGGATTGCGCGGCGATCTCGACGGAAAAGGCCCATTCGACCCAGGGCATCAGCGCCTGAACATCGGCGGCTTCCACCGTGCCACCGCACCAGATGCGCAGACCCGGAGGCGCGTCGCGATAGGCGCCCAGATCCAGCCCGACACCTTCGGCCTCAAGCCGCTTGGCAACGGCCTTGGCAAAGGCGGCGCCGTCCTTGATCCGGTCGTCGCTGAAGGTCAGGCAAACGCTGGTGTTGGACAGGGTTGCCGGATCCTGCGCCAGGAAATCGATCCAGTCGTGCAGTTCGACGAAATCGGCAATCGCCTTGGTGTTGGCATTGGCCCGCTTCATCAGCCCGTTGAGGCCGCCGACCGAGCGCGCCCAATCGAGTGCCACGAGGTAATCCTCGACCGCCAGCATCGACGGGGTGTTGATCGTCTCACCTCTAAAGATGCCCTCGATCAGCTTGCCGCCCTTGGTCAGGCGGAAAATTTTCGGCATCGGCCAGGCGGGGGTATAGCTTTCCAGCCGCTCGACAGCGCGGGGTGACAGGATCAGCATGCCGTGGGCCGCCTCGCCGCCCAGCACCTTCTGCCAGGAGAAGGTGGTCACATCCAGCTTGTCCCAGGGCAGGTCCTGGGCAAAGGCGGCGCTGGTCGCGTCGCAGATGGTCAGCCCGGCGCGGTCAGTCGGGATCGCGTCGCCGTTGGGAACCCGCACGCCCGAGGTGGTGCCGTTCCAGGTGAAGACGACGTCAGTGTCGAAATCGACGGTTTTGAAATCAATGATCTGGCCATACTCGGCCTCGCGGATTTCCGCGTCGATCTTCAGCTGCTTGGCCACGTCGCTGACCCAGCCAGAGCCAAAGCTTTCCCAGGCCAGCATCGTCGCCTTGCGGGTGCCGAGCAGCGACCACATCGCCATTTCCATCGCCCCGGTGTCAGAGGCGGGCACGATGCCGATCTTGTAATCGGCAGGGATGCCCAGCACCTCGCGGGTGCCCTCGATCGCGGCCTTCAGCTTGTCCTTGCCGATGGTGGCGCGGTGCGAGCGGCCAAGCGCGGCATCGGACAGCTTGTCGAGTGTGAATGTGGGGATTTTGGCGCAGGGGCCAGATGAGAATCGCGGGTTTGCCGGCCGCGCTGCCGGAGCTTCAATAGCCATGAATGCTATCCTTTCAGATAAGCGCCCCTCGTTGGGGAGGGGTGTCCCGCTGCCGGATATATGGCGGATCAGCCAACCTTGCAATGAAGCAGATGTTGCAATCATACGAATGCTTGCCGTATTTTTTCTTGAACCGGTCGTGCCCTGTCGCCTATCGGAAACCTTTGTTGTGTTTTCCGAGGCCCCGCATGCTTCCCGATCCATCCGATTCGACGCCGATGAAAATGCCCGACGGGACCAGCGTGCCGAGCGTGTTTCAACTGACCGGCGTCAAACAGCACCCGAATATCAGTGTCGGCCGCTATGCCTATGCCAGCGACAATGCGCTGCCCGCCGATATCCTGCAGACCATCGCGCCCTACCTGTTCCCCGGGGCGCCGGAAAAGCTGAGCATCGGGCCGTTTTGCCAGATTGCCGAAGGGGTGCGGATCATCACCTCATCGGCCAATCATCCGATGGACGGCGCCACCACCTATCCTTTCGCGATCTTCAACCCGGCGCGGATGGTGTCCTATGCCTTCGAGGTCGGGCCGAAACCGGACACCGTCATCGGCGCGGATTGCTGGATCGGGCGCGACGCGCTGATCCTGCCGGGGGCGGTCCTGGGGCATGGGGTGATCGTGCAGGCCGGGGCGGTGGTGCGCGGCCATGTGCCCGATTACGCCATCGTCGGCGGCAACCCGGCGCAGGTGATCCGGATGCGGTTTCCGGATCCGGTGATCGCCCGGTTGCTCGATCTCGCCTGGTGGGACTGGCCAGAGGCGGCGATCATCGCGGCCATTCCGGCGCTCGAGGCCAATGATATCGACGGGCTGGCGGCGCTGCGCCCCTAGCGAAACCGCGCCGCCTGTGAAATATGACCGCAGGCATCGCCCGGAGGTCCCATGTTCGTCGCAACCCTGCTCACCTCACCCAAGGTTCCCGCCCTCGATCCGGCTCTGGTTGCAGCGCTGCGCAACGCCTGGAGCGGCGGTGACGCGGTCTGGTTGGCGCCGGATGAGGCGGCGGAATTCGCGCTGCCGCGGATGCCTGTCAACCTCTGGGAGGTCTGGGGCGACCTGCAGGCGCAAGGCGTCGATCTGGTGGTGCAGCGCGCCGACGGGCGGCGCAAGAAGATGCTGCTGGCCGATATGGACAGCACCATGATCGAACAGGAATGCATCGACGAACTGGCCGAAGTGGCGGGTGTCGGGGCCCGGGTCAAGGAGATCACAGCGCGGGCGATGAATGGCGAGCTGGATTTCGAGGGCGCGCTGATCGAACGGGTGGCATTGCTGAAGGGCCTGCCGGTCAGCCTCATCGATCAGGTGCTGGACACACGGATCAGCCTGATGCCCGGTGGCCCTGTGCTGCTGGCGACAATGAAGGCGCAGGGCGGTTACGCGGCGCTGGTCTCGGGCGGCTTCACCGCCTTCACGTCGCGGGTCGCCGCAGTTCTGGGGTTTGATGAAAATCGCGCCAACACCTTGCTGAGCGCTGCGGATCTGCTGACCGGCGAGGTCGCCCGCCCGATCCTGGGTCGCGACGCCAAGGTGCAGGCGCTGACCGAGATCACCGCCCGGCTGGGCCTCAGCCCGGATGAGGTGATTGCGGTGGGCGACGGGGCCAATGACCTCGGGATGCTGAAACTGGCGGGCGCCGGGGTGGCCCTGCATGCCAAGCCGATGGTCGCGGCGGAATGCGATATCCGGATCAATCATGGCGACCTGACCGCGCTGGTGTATCTACAGGGCTATGGCCGCGCCGATTTCGCCGCCTGAGGCGCCTCCCTAATTAACGCTTGCTATCTGCGCCAGGAGGGCACTGTCGTAGGACGCCATCGCGTGCGTCGCCTGATGGCCAGAATGGGTCTGGAGGCGATTTGCAAACGCCCCGGAGCGAGTCGGCCGCATCCGCAGCATCCGGTCTGTCCGTATCTGCTGAGGAAGCTGGTGATTGACCGCCCGGACCAAGTCTGGTGCGCCGACATCACCTTCGTTCCAGTTCGGAACGGGTTCCTGTATCTGGTCGCCAGCATGGATTGGGCCACGCGCAAGGTTCTGACTTGGCGGCTCTCGAACACGATGCATGCCGACTTCTGTGTCGATGCGTTGAACGAGGCCATCGCCAAACACGGCCCGCCCGATATCATGAATACGGATCAAGGCGGCCAGTTCACCGGATCGGCATGGATCACGACATTGACCGAGGCCGGGGTGCGCATCTCGATGGACCGGCGCGGACGTTATCTGGACAACATCTTCATTGAGCGTCTCTGGCGAAGCCTGAAACAAGCGGCGATCTACCTCGAAGAAATCAATGATGGCTTCCAGGCCCGGCGTGTCATCAAGAGCTGGATGACATACTACAATACCAAGCGGCCCCATTCCGCGCTTGATCGGTGCCCGCCGGACCAAGCATACCGGACCGGCTTGGAAGAGCAAAAAGCAGCATGAAACCTAAACCCGATACACCTTGGAAACGCTGCGAACCTGTCCGAAAAGATGGGACCACCCCGGTTTTGCGTGCCGCATGACGCGGAGAGACGGCCCACGGGGCACATGTCGAGCCGCCAAAGGGCATCGCGATCAGGCAAAACAGCCCTGATGCGGGGACAGCCTTCCTGATAAGGGGCTGTTTCGGCACCCTGTCAGGCCCGATTTGTCGCAAGACGCCGATCCGGGGCGGCGCTAGGATATGGGCAAAGCCAAAGGGGGCATCATGCCGGACGAGACCAGTAAAGATTTCATTCCGGTGCGGATCGCGGTGCTGACCGTTTCGGACAGCCGGACCCTGGCGGAGGATCGGTCGGGCGACACCCTGGTCGGGCGGATCGAGGGCGCGGGCCATGTGCTGGCCGCGCGCGATATCCTGCCGGACGAACGAGACGCCATCGCAGCCAGGCTGCGCGCCTGGATCGCCGATCCGGCGATTGACGCGATCCTGACCACCGGCGGCACCGGGCTGACCGGGCGCGACGTGACGGTCGAGGCGCATCGCGATGTCTATGAAAAAGAGATCGAGGCCTTTGCCACGGTGTTCACCATCGTTTCGATGCAAAAGATCGGCACCAGCGCGGTGCAATCGCGGGCCACTGGCGGTGTCGCCGGGGGCACCTATCTGTTCGCCCTGCCGGGCAGCCCGGGCGCCTGCAAGGACGCCTGGGATGAAATCCTGGCGGCACAGTTCGATTATCGGCACCGGCCCTGCAACTTTGTCGAGATCATGCCGCGTCTGGATGAACATCTGCGACGGAAATAGCCGCGCCGCCCGTATCACCTGAGTGAACAAGTGGAATCTGTTGCCAACGTCACGCTGATGTGGCTTGGCTACGGCCATTGAGCGACGCTAAAAGGTTCTGTCGGGCCATTGGGTCGGCTCTGGGGAAGATGCCTATGCGGTTTTTGCGGCACAGCCTGACCGGGCTGTTTCTTATGTCTCTCACTCTGGGCCTGCTGCTCTATGCGGGCAGTCTGGTGTTTCAGGCGGTGAGTGACCGGCTGGCGCAGGACCCCAAGGTGCCACCGGCGCGGGAACGGGTGTTCACCGTCAATGTGGTGGCAGCGCAGCCGGAAACCATCACCCCGATTCTGACCGCCTTTGGCACGGTGCAGAGCCGGCGGACATTGGACATCCGGTCGTCGAGTGCCGGGCAGGTGATTGAGCTGCATGACAATTTTCAGAACGGCGGGCTGGTCGAGGCGGGCGCGGTCCTGGTCCGGATCGACCCGGTCAATGCCCAATCCGCGCTGACCCGGGCAGTGACCAATCTGCAGGATGCCGAAGCGGCGCAGCGTGACGCTGTGCGCGGGCTGGAAATCGCCCGCGACACCCTGGTTGCGGCCAAGGATCAGGCCGATCTGCGCGACCGTGCCCAGCAACGGCAAGTCGGGCTGCGGGATCGTGGCGTCGGCACCGAGGCCGCCGTCGAGGCGGCGGAACTGGCGGCCTCGGCGGCCCGTCAGGCGGTGCTCTCTGCGCGGTCGGCATTGGCAAATGCCGAGGCCCGCGTCGATCAGGCGGCGACAGCGCTCGACCGTGCCCGACTGGCCCGGGACGAGGCGCAGCGCGCTTTGGACGACACCACGATTACCGCTGAATTCTCTGGCACGCTGAGCGAGACCGCCGCCGTCGAGGGCGGGCTGGTTTCGGCCAATGAGCGGCTGGCGCAGTTGATCGATGCCGAGGCGCTGGAAACCACGTTCCGGGTGTCGACGGCGCAATATGCCCGGCTGCTGGATGATGACGGCGCCCTGCGCGCCGCACCGGTGACGGTCACCCTGGATGTGCAGGGGATCGGCCTGACCGCGACCGGCCGGATCAGCCGCGCCAGCGCGGCGGTCGGTGAGGGGCAGGTCGGGCGCCAGGTGATTGCCCGGCTCGATGAGGCGCGCGGGCTGAAGCCCGGCGATTTCGTCACTGTCGCCACCGAGGAACCGCCGTTGGAGCGGGTGGTGCGCCTGCCGGCCACCGCGGTGGATTCGGCTGGAACGGTGCTGGTGGTCAGCCAGGACGACCGGCTTGAAGTGCTTGAGGTGCAGCTCGAGCGACGCCAGGGCGACGATGTGCTGGTGCGCGGGCGGGGACTGGCCGGGCGCGATGTGGTGCGCGAACGCTCGCCGCTGCTGGGCGCGGGCATCAAGGTCCGTCCGATCCGCCCCGAGGCGGCCACGGCAGCGCCCGCCGCCCCGGCGATGGTCGAGTTGAGCGATGAGCGGCGCGAAAAGATCCGCAGCTTTATCGAGGCCTCGACCCGACTGCCGGATGAGGTCAAGACCCGCATTCTGGCGCAATTGGCGCTGCCCGAGGTGCCTGCGCAATTGATCGAGCGGCTCGAATCCCGGATGGGGGGCTAGGCGATGACCCAGCCGATGCAGAAAGCGGCGGGCGGGGTGTTGTCCTATTTCACCCGCCATGCCACCGCCGCCAATCTGCTGCTGGTGATTTTGCTGGTGCTGGGCCTGACGGCGGGGCCACGGATGCGGTCGCAGTTCCTGCCCGATATCGTCTCTGACACGATCCGGGTGAGCGTCGTCTGGGACGGGGCCGGCGCCGAAGACATTGACGCGGCCATCGTGCAGGCGTTGGAACCGGCGCTGCTGGCGGTCGAAGGCGTCGAAAGCTCAACCTCGCGCTCACGCGAAGGCTCGGCGGTGATCACCCTGGAATTCGAACCGGGCTGGGACATGGGCCGCGCCTCGGACGATGTCGGGACGGCGGTCGATGCGGTCACGACCCTGCCCTCCGAGGCCGAAGAGCCGGAAATCACCCGTGGCGGCTGGCGTGATCGGGTGACCGATGTGGTGATCACCGGCCCGGTCGGCACCGAACAGCTGGGCCGCTTTGCCGATGAATTCGTCACCCGGTTATTTGCCCGGGGCGTCACCCGCACCACGATCCGCGGGGTGTCGCCGAGTCAGACGGTTGTCGAGGTGCCCTCGTTCAACCTCGTCGCCCATGATGTGACCATGGCGCAGATCGCCGCTGCGATTGCCGAAGAGGTCGACACCGACCCGGCTGGCGATGTCACCGGCGCCAATGCCAGGGTGCGCACCGGGGTCGAGAAACGCAGCGCCGACCAGATTGCCGCGATCACCCTGAGAACCAAACCCGACGGGACCGAACTGACCATCGGCGATGTCGCCAGGATCCGGGTCGAGGGGATCGACCGTGATCGCACCTATTTCGTCGGCGAGAACCCGGCGATTTCGATCCGTGTTGACCGGTCCGATCAGGGCGACGCCATCGAGATCCAGCGGATGGTCGAAGAGGTCGCTCGCGAGCTTGAGGCGACCCTGCCCGCCGGCACCTCGATCGACCTGATCCGCACAAGGGCCGAGGCGATCACCGGGCGCCTGGATATCCTGCTGGACAACGGCGTGCTGGGACTGCTGCTGGTGGTGGCTCTGCTGTTCATGTTCCTCAATGCGCGCACCGCGATCTGGGTGGCGGCGGGGATTCCGGCGTCGATGCTGGCGGCGGTGGCCTTCATGTATTTCTTTGGCCTGACGCTGAACATGATTTCCCTGTTCGCGTTGATCATCACCCTGGGGATCGTCGTCGATGATGCCATCGTGGTCGGCGAACATGCCGACGCGCGTTATCGCAAGCTGGGCGAAAGCCCGGTGGTGGCGGCCGAAAACGCCGCCCGCCGGATGGCGCTGCCGGTGTTCAGCGCCACCCTGACCACGGTGATCGCGTTTTTCGGGCTGACCGCGATTGGCGGACGCTTTGGCGAGATGATCAATGATATCCCGTTCACGGTGATCGTGGTGCTGCTGGCCTCGCTGATCGAATGTTTCCTGATCCTGCCGCATCACATGTCGCATGCGCTGGCGCATACCAAGCAAAGCCATTGGTATGATCTGCCGTCGCGGGTGGTGAACCGGGGCTTTGTCTGGTTCCGCCGGACGATCTTTCGCCCGCTGATGGCGGGGGTGGTCTGGTTCCGCTATCCGGTCCTGGCCGGGGTGCTGCTGGTGTTTGCCTCGCAGGTGGCGCTGTTCGCGCGCGGCGATGTGCAATGGCGGTTCTTCAACTCGCCCGAACAACCGTCGGTGTCGGGCAACTTTTCCATGGCTCCGGGGGCGACCCGCGCCGACACCCTGGAAATGATGCGCGAAATGCAGCGCGCCACCGATGAGGTGGCCAAGAAATACCAGGCCCAATATGGCAGCAGCCCGCTGGATTATGTGATCGCCGAAATCGGCGGCAACACCGGCAGGGCCTTGGCCAGCGCCGAAACCAAGGACGCCGATCAGCTGGGATCAATCGCGATTGAACTGATCGACCCCGATCTGCGGGACTATTCCTCTTATGCCTTCGTGGCGGATCTGCAGGATGCGGTGCGCCGTCATCCGCTGGTCGAGGAAATTTCGTTTCGCGGCTTTCGCTCCGGTCCCGGTGGCGATGCGCTGGACGTGCAATTCTACGGCGCCAATGCCGAAGGGCTGAAGGCGGCGGCAGAGGCGCTGAAGGTTGCGGTGCTGCGCTATCCCGAGGTGTCGGCGGTCGAGGACAACCTCGCCTATGACAAGGAAGAGCTGATCCTTGAGCTGACCCCGCAGGGCCGGGCGCTGGGCTTTACCATCGACGCGCTGGGCCGGGTGCTGCGCAACCGGCTGAACGGGATCGAGGCGGCGACCTACCCCGAGGGACCACGCTCGGCCGAGATCCGGGTGGAGCTGCCAGCGGACGAGCTGACGGCGGATTTCCTGGAGCGCACCCAGATGCGGATGCCCTCGGGCGATTATGTGCCGCTGGCCGACATCGTGCGGGTCGAACGCCGCAATGGGTTTTCCACCGTGCGTCGTGAAAACGGGCTGCGGCTGATCAGTGTCACCGGCGACATCTCCGAAGACGATCCGGCCAAGGCGACCGAGATTCAAAAGGCGCTGCAGGATGAAATCCTGCCGGCCATTGCCAGCGCGTTTCAGGTCGATTGGCGCACCGCAGGCCTGTCCGAACAGGAGAACGAATTCCTCGACGATGCGCTGAGCGGGCTGATTCTGGTGCTGCTGGGGATCTATCTGGTGCTGGCCTGGGTGTTCTCGTCCTGGTCCCGGCCCATCGTGGTGATGGCGATTATTCCCTTTGGCCTGGTCGGCACGATCTATGGTCATGCCATTTGGGAGGTTCCGCTGTCGATGTTCACCGTGGTCGGGCTGCTCGGCATGTCGGGAATCATCATCAACGATTCCATCGTGTTGGTGACCACGATCGACGAATATTCCGAGGATCGCGGGCTGATCCCGTCGATCATCGACGGCACCGCCGACCGGCTGCGCCCGGTGTTCCTGACCACCGCGACGACGGTGCTGGGGCTGGCGCCGCTGCTCTATGAACGCTCAAGCCAGGCGCAATTCCTGAAACCGACGGTGATCACCCTGTGTTACGGCCTTGGCTTTGGCATGGTGCTGGTGCTGCTGGTGGTGCCGGCGCTGCTGGCGATTCAGACCGATATCGCCCGGCAGATCACCGCGTTGCGCCGGGCGCTCAGGGCGCCCAGGCGCGCGCGCGGGCTGCGTGGCATGGCCTGGCTGGCGGTGGCGGCGGTGCTGGCTTGGCTCGGCGCGACGATGGGGGTGACACTCTGGACCGGGGCGCTGCCCGACTGGCTGGCGTCGCTGCCAATACTGCAGGGCCGGGCACCGCTGCCGGTGGCGCTGGGGCTGTTCATTGCCGGGATCGGGCTGGCGATCCTGCCGGTCTATGCCGCCTCGGCGGTGACCTATGTGTTGCAACGCCGACGGTCGCAGCGGGCCTAGTTTCCGCAGCCGCTGATCTCGACCGCATATTGGCCGCCGAGCACGGTGATCGTCAGGGCCGAGCGGTCGAGCGCAAAGGCGCCGCCCGAGCTGTGGAACAGTTCGGTCTGGGCGCTGATCTGGCCGCCGCTGCGGTGGCTCCGGGAATCCGAGGCCCAGATCTGCGGGTCGCTGGTTTCGACCACGATCACCTCATTGCCACCGGTGCTGGGCATCGCGATATTGACCGACAGCGCCATGCCGTTGCGCGCCGGCGCAATGGTGCAATCGACGGCGCGGACCTTGGCCTCGCGGGGGGAATAGGGCCGGGCGGCCAGGGCTGCGGCGATCGCCGGGTCGCGCTGTCCGCCGCTGGCTGGCAGGGTGCCGGTGAGATGCAGATCGAGGGGCACGCAGACCTCGTCGCAAATGCCCAGGCTGATCGCGCCGTTCAGTTCCACCGGCGCCCCGGCCGTGGCAGGGGTGATGATCAGCGGCAGCACGATCCGGTCGGCATAGCCGATCGAGCGCAGGCCGTTCTGGTCAAACACCTCGGGCCGGGGCCAGATCACCTGAAGATTGGCGAGATTGCCGGATCCGGCCCAGGAAAACAGCGGCGGCACCCCGGACTCACCAGGGCTGCGCCAATAGGTCTTCCAGCCTTTGGCCAGGCGCAGTTCCAGCCCCGCCACATGGCGCCCGTCGGCGCCGCGCCAGCCGGGCAGAACCCGGGCGGTCAGATTGTCGGCATAGGGGTTGGCGGTCGCCGTGCCCGGCGCCAGCGCCAGGCCAAGGGCAAAGGGCAGCGCGCTGAGCAGCGTCTTGAGGCGGGTTTTGCGTGACATAGCCCTGCATGGCGCAGCCGGGGCGGGCTTGCCAACTCACAATCCGGCGACGTTGCAGAGCCTCGCGCTGACGTGATCCGCAGACCACAGCTGGTGGCGCTCAATCCGGTCTGCTGGCTTGCATGTGGCGCGGGCGGAGGTCATGGTCGGGTCAGAGCACATTTCATAGAACACGGGGCACAATTATGGGTGATCCCACCGATTTAACAGGCGAATTTACCGGCAAACTGCTGATCGCGATGCCGGGGATGGCCGATCCCCGGTTCACCAATGCGGTGGTGTTCCTCTGCGCCCATTCTGATGACGGCGCCATGGGGCTGATGCTGAACCGGCCGACCAAGGGTGTCACCCTGGCCGATCTGTTCGATCAATTGTCGATCGAGGACAAGGCCGACACCCGCGACATCGCGGTGATGGTCGGTGGCCCGGTCGATGAGGAACGCGGTTTTGTGCTGCATTCGTCGGATTATGCCTCGGCGCTGTCGACAATGAACCCGATTCCCGAGATCGCGATGACCGCAACCATGGATATCATGCAGGATATCGCCGCCGGGCGCGGGCCGCGCCGGAGGCTGGTGACCTTGGGCTATTGCGGTTGGGGCGGTGGCCAGTTGGAGCGGGAATTGTCGGAAAACGCCTGGCTGACCTGCGATGCCTCGCTGGCGCTGGTGTTTGACACCAAGCCGGCGGCAATCTGGGAAGCGGCGCTGAACAGCCTCGGGGTGTCACCGGCGCTGTTGTCGGCGACACCGGGGCGCGCCTGAACCTGTTTCGGTCCGCCGTTCAGGGGCGCGGCGCAGCGGCGCGGCGCAGCCGGTCGTTGATCGCCCGCCCCAGCCCGTGCTCTGGAATCGGCGCGACGGCAATGCGGGCGGCGCCGCTGGCATCCAGGGCGTGGAGCTGGCGAAACAGCGCCGCTGCCGCCTCATGCAGATCACCGCTGGCCGAGAGGGTCAGATCGCCGGTCACGGGGCCAAAGCCCAGCAGGGTCTCGCCTGGTCTGGCCTCGGTCGCGTTCAGCCGCAGTTGTCCGCGCGGCGCATAATGCGATTCCATCTGGCCGGGGGCGGTGATGCCGGCGCCTTTGGCCGTCAGCAGGGCGGTGCCAAGCGCGGCCTCGATCGCTTCGATCGGGATGCCGCCGGGCCGCAACAGCCGCGCCGTGCCATCGGCATCAAACCCGACGATGGTCGATTCCACCCCGACACCGCAGCTGCCGCCATCGACAATTGCCTCGATTCGCCCGCCAAGCCCGTCGCGCACATGCGTCGCCTCGGTCGGGCTGATCCGCCCGGACAGGTTGGCCGAGGGCGCCGCCACCGGCCCGGCATAGGCGCGCAGCAAGGCCTGGGCGATGGGGTGATCGGGCACCCGCACCCCGAGCGTTGTCAGCCCGGCAGTGACCAGCGGCGCAATGCCGGATCCTTGGCGCAGCGGCAGCACCAGGGTCAGCGGCCCGGGCCAGAAGGCGGCGGCCAGCGCAGCGGCCTCGGGCGACATTTCCACCAGATCGCGCACCGCCGCCGCATCGGCGACATGCACGATCAGCGGGTTGAAACTGGGCCGTTGCTTGGCCGCGAAGATCCCGGCCACGGCGCGATCATTGCGCGCATCGGCCCCCAGCCCATAGACGGTTTCGGTGGGAAACGCGACGCGCCCGCCCGCCGCCAGCAGTGCGGCGGCGGCAGCGATGTCGGGGGCATCGGCGCTCAACAGGCGGGTTTGCGGCATCTTGGCCTCTGGTCTTTTGACGCGGCGTTGGTCTTGCTGGCCCCGCTGGGTTCGATAGTTTAGGACCGAGCCAAGTGCATAAGGCTGCCGAAAGGCAATGCCAAGCCTCTGCGCCAAGTCACTGCTTTTTCACGGAGGTTTCCCCCGATGCCCTATCGCGCCCCAGTTTCCGAATTCCGCTTTATCCTTGACCATGTGGTGGGTTTTTCACAGGTGTCCGACACCGAACGCTTTGCCGAAGCCACCCCCGATACCGTCGAGGCGATCCTGACCGAGGCCGGGCGGATGTGCGAAGAGGTGTTCGCGCCGCTGAACCGCAATGGCGATCTGGACCCGGCGCGGCTGGAAAACGGGGTGGTGCGCTGCTCCAAGGGTTTTGCCGGCGGCTACCAGGCGATTGTCGATGGCGGCTGGATGGGGATTTCGGCGCCGGAGGAATTTGGCGGCATGGGCCTGCCGCATACGCTGACCACCGCGTTCAACGACATGACCTCGGCCTCCTGTCTGGCATTGGGGCTGAACCCGCTGCTGACCCAGGGCCAGATCGAGGCGCTTGAGGCGCATGCCCCGGACTGGATGAAGGCGCTTTATCTGCCCAAACTGATTTCCGGCGAATGGACCGGCACGATGAACCTGACCGAACCGCAGGCCGGTTCGGATGTCGGGGCGCTGGCCTCAAAGGCGGTGCCGAATGGCGACGGGACCTATGCGATCACCGGGCAGAAGATCTTTATCTCCTGGGGCGATCATGACGTTGCCGAAAATGTCTGCCACGCGGTTCTGGCGCGACTGCCGGATGCGGCACCGGGCACCCGCGGGATCAGCCTGTTCATGGTGCCCAAGATGATCCCGAATGAGGATGGTAGCCTTGGCGCGTCCAACAGCCTCAGGGTGGTCAGCCTGGAGCACAAGATGGGCCTGCACGGCAGCCCGACCTGCGTGATGAGCTATGAGGGCGCCACCGGTTGGCTGATCGGTGAGGAAAATAAGGGCATGGCGGCGATGTTCACGATGATGAACAACGCCCGGCTGGCGGTCGGGGTGCAGGGGGTCGGCGTCGCTGACGGCGCCTATCAGCATGCGCTGGCCTATGCGCTGGAGCGCAAACAGGGCAAGACCCCGGTGCAAGGCAGCGGCGCGATTGTCGATCATGCCGATGTCCGCCGGATGCTGCTGACGATGAAGGCCGATCTGTTCGCCGCGCGGGCGATTGCGATGGCCAATGCGGTGGCGCTGGACATGCAAAAGGCGACCGGCAGCGGCGAATGGATTGCCCGTGCCGCACTGCTGACCCCGATTGCCAAGGCCTTTGGCACCGAAATCGGGGTGCGGGTGGCCGAGTTGGGGGTGCAGGTGCATGGCGGGATGGGTTTCATCGAGGAAACCGGTGCTGCGCAATACAGCCGCGATGTGCGGGTGACGACGATTTATGAGGGCACCAACGGCATCCAGGCGATGGATCTGGTGGCCCGCAAGATGATGGACGGCGGTGAGGCGGCCTATGAGCTGCTGGAGGAAATCCAGTTGCTGGCCGAATTCGCCCGCAAGGATTTTGCCGAACTGGGCGGCCCGGTCTGGCAGGCGGCGGAATCACTGCGCGAGGCCACCGAATGGATGGTGGCAACCGATGACATGAATGCGCGATTTGCGGGCGCGGTGCCTTATTTAATGGCATTCGCGCGGGTTCTGGGTGGTCATTTCCATTTGAAAGCGGCTATGGAAGAAGCCGATGAGGGTCCGCGCCGTAAATTGGCACGGTTCTATATTGCCCGGCTGCTGCCGGAACATATCGGCCTGCTGACCCAGGCCATGGCGGGCGCCAAAGACCTCTACGCGCTGACGCCGGAGGAAATGAGCCAATGATGGACGGCGCCGCCGCTTCGATACGATACCCGCTGGAAACGCCACCTGAGATGAACGAGGCGATTGAAGTCGCCGAGGGCGTGCTGTGGCTGCGCATCCCGATGCCGACGGTTCTGAACCACGTCAATGTCTATGCGCTGGACGATGGCGACGGCTGGACCCTGGTCGATTGCGGCCCCTATCGCCCCGGCGCGGTGGCGCAATGGGAAGGGCTGCTGACCGGCCCGCTGAAGGGCAAGCCGGTGACGCGGGTGCTGATCACCCACCACCATCCCGATCATGTCGGCATGCTGGGCTGGTTCATGGAACGCGGGGCGGAACATTGGACCTCGCGCACCTCTTACCTGCTGTCGCGGATGCTGGTTCTGGATGTCGAAGTCGAGGCCAACCAAACGACGGTGGATTACTGGCGCTCGACCGGTATGCCGAGCGAGATGATCGAGGAACGCCGCGGCACCCGGCCGTTCAACTTTGCCGATATCGTGCATGCGATCCCGCCGGGATTTCGCCGCCTGCAAGAGGGCGAGGTGTTTCGCGCCGGTGGTCGCGACTGGGATGTGCGGTTGGGGGGCGGTCATGCGCCCGAGCATGTGACCCTGTGGTCGCGCGACGACAATCTGGTGCTGGGCGGCGATCAGCTGTTGCCGTCGATCTCGCCCAATGTCGGGGTGCAGCCGGCCGAACCGATGGCCGATCCGCTGGGAGACTGGCTGGAGGCCTGCGAACGGCTGGCCACCTATGCCCATGAGGATCATTATGTGATGCCGGGGCACAAGCTGCCCTATATCGGCCTGCCGACCCGGCTGAACCAGCTGATCAGCAACCATCACACCGCGCTAAACCGGTTGCAGGCGCATATCGAGACGCCGCGGGTGGCGGTGGATTGCTTCTCGCCGCTGTTCAAGCGCAAGATCGGACCGGATGTCTATCATCTGGCGATGATCGAGACGATGGCGCATCTCAACCACCTGTATTTCTTGGGTCGGGCAACGCGTGAACTCGACGCCGACGGGGTGATCTCTTGGCGGGCGGTGTAGCTATGAACTGCGACACGATCAGCACCGCCGCCGAGGCGACTGAGGCGGACGCAATCCCGCGTCGTCATGATGTGCATGCCGACGAGGCCGCCAGTAGCGACCAGCCCTGCCAGCTGAACGCCACCAAACCGGTCGAGGCGAAAAGCCCGGCGGAATGGGCCTATGAACGGCTGATCATCTATATCCAGAACTTTGAACAACTGCTTGATTCCGAACATGAAGTGGCGATCGGATTCGCCGGTTCGGATGCCGGGGTGATGCGCATCGAAGGGATGGGATTCTTTGATCCCGATATCGTTACCTTTTACGGCACCGATGCAGATGAGGCGCGGGTGCAGCTGGTGCAGCATGTCAGCCAGTTGAATGTGATGCTGCGCGCGCTGCCGAAACAGGTGAATTCGATGGCGCCGCAGCGGATCGGTTTCCGTCTGGCCGCCGATCTGGAACGTCAGGGGCAGACGCTAAACGAAAATCCCGAATAGTCACTGCCGATTGCGGCCATTTTGCGCGCTTAGGTATCGTGACAGCGCCGCAGAAATCGGCTAGCACCGGGATAACACGAATTCGCAAGGGGACGCGGAACATGGCCGAACACAAACACGGCGAAATGGATATCACCGATCAGGAACAGACCTTTGCCGGCTTTATCAAGGCGGCGATATGGGTTGTCGGGATCTCGATCTTTGTTCTGATCTTTCTCGCTGTTTTCAACTCTTAAACGGACGCTGGCGGTGCTTTCAGCGTCATTGGAATAAACATTATGCATGGATTTCTGGCTGTCATGGCCGTTTTGGCTTTGGCAGCCTGCGCCGGTGAAGGTGAGCGAATGTGGTCCGCCACACCGGAGGAAGCTGCGCGCGCCGCGTATCACCATCCCGGGCCTCCGGCGCTGACGCTTTACACCATTGTCAGCAACGAAACCGGCTCCGGCGTGCACACCTCCTTGATGGTGAATGCCAGCCAGAGAGTGCTTTTCGATCCTGCCGGTTCCTTTCATCACGAATCGGCGCCGCGGGTTGGCGATGTGATCTATGGCATCACCCCGAGTTTCGAAAAGGCCTATGAATCGATGCATGCCCGTGAGACCCACCATGTGGTCGCTCAGCGGGTTGAGGTGACGCCAGAGGTGGCGGAAACCGCGCTGCGTCTGGTCACCAGCAACGGTGCGGTGCCGCAGGCCCAATGTGCCGCCAGCACCGCCAGCGTGTTGCGTCAGGTTCCGGGCTTTGAGGCCCTGCGCCAGACCACGCTTCCGAAACTGCTGCGGCAAAGCTTTGCCGAGGTGACCGGGGTTGCAGGCCGCACCTATTACGAGGAATTCACCCCGCCCAGCGGCTGATCCCTAGCCCAGCAGCGCCATCGCGGTGAACAGAACCGCCACCCCGGTGGCGATCCCGGCAAATACATTGCGGGTCAACATGCCGATGGCCAGGGTGGCAAAGGTCGCGATCAGCCGCGCCGGATCGGGCGTGCCGCCCGTGACTGCGGGCCAGGCGACCAGCGGCGCCACCAGCGCCGGCAGCACCGCCACGGCGGTATAACGCAGGTGACGCAGCAGCCAGTCCGGCATCTTGCGATTGCCGATGATCCCGAGAAAGGCAAAGCGCAGGCCGAAACTGCCCAGTGCCAGCAGGATGATCACCAGCCAAAGGTCGAAACGCGCAATCACAACTCGGCCCCTGTGTGGCCCAGCGGGGCGGTCATGTGTCGGTCGCGCCAGACCTCGGTCGCCGCGCCGGCCATCATCCCGCCGATTCCGGCCAGCAACAGCCCCAGGTTCAGCGGCAACCAGACCAGCAGCAGCGCCAGGGTCACCGCGACCAGGCAGGCGGCCAGATGCGGCAGCGACCGCAGCATCGGCGCGATCATCGCGATAAAGGTGATCGGCATCGCGAAATCCAGCCCCAAGGCGGGCGGGATCGCCTCACCGATCAGGGCCCCGACGACGGTAAAGACATACCAGAACGGGCAGATCGGCGTCACAACGCCAAAGAAATAGGCCAGCCGCTGCGACAGGCTCCAGCCCGGGTTCTTTTCAAAGGCGATCATCGAACAGGCAAAGCTCTGATCGACGGTGAAATAGGCCACCAGTCCGCGTTTCCAGAACGGCGCCGCGCCCAGGTAAGGGGTGAGCGAGGCCGAATACATCGCCATCCGCAGGTTCACCGCCAGGGCGGATATCAGCGCGATCATCACCGGGGCGTCGGTTTGCAGCAATTGCAGCGCGGTGAGTTGCGCGGCACCGGCGATGACGGCGACGGAAAAGACCAGCGCCTCGAACACGTTCAGCCCGGCCTCGGTGGCAACGACGCCGAACAGCAGCGCAAAGGGCGACACCACCAGAAAGAAGGGGGCGCCGTCACGGACGCCCTGCCAATAGGTGGATTTCACGGTGGTTGTCATCCGGCAGGCGCCTTAAGGTTCGGATCCGATACCTCTATCGCCGCCCTGAAGGGGATGCAATTGCAGCGCCGAATTTCCTGTTATCGTGTCGCATGGTTATGCGGATGAGAGCCCCGCTGGGCCTGATCCTGGCTGGTGGCGGCGGGCATCGCCTGGGTGGCGTGGACAAGGCGTTTGTCCCGCTTGGTGGCACCGCGTTGCTGACCCGGGTGCGCGACCGCTTTGCGCCGCAGCTCGCGGGGCTGGCGATCAGCGCCAATGGCGATGCGGCGCGGTTTGCTGATTACCGGCTGCCGGTCCTGGCCGATGCTGGTTCTGATGCGGGCGGGCAGGGGCCGCTGGCGGGGATCCTTGCCGGGCTCGACTGGGCGGCGGCGCAGGGCGCCTTCACCCTGGTCAGTGTCGCGGTCGACACGCCGTTTCTGCCGCCCGATCTGGTGCCGCGCCTGTTGCTGGCGGCTGAGGGGATGCAGATGCCACTGGTGGTGGCCAGCGGCCCGGATGCTGGTGGCACCCGGCTGCACCCGGCCTGCGGGCTGTGGCCGGTGGCGCGGCGCGAGGACCTGCGCGCGGCTTTGCGACAGGGGGTGCGGCGGCTGGGTGGCTGGGCGGCAGAGATGGGCGCGCGACAGGCGTTTTTTGCCGATGGTGAGGTGGCGTTTTTCAACATCAACCGGCCCGAGGATCTGGCGCGGGCTGAGGCGTTGCTGACCGGCCGCTAGATCAGGCCGGTTTCTTTCCGCATGCCGCGCCGCTTGGCCTCGTAATAATACCCCTTGGCATACCACATCACCGCCCGGTCATAGCTGCCATCCGACAGCATCCAGGCGCCACGCAGGTATTTCACCGCGTATTTCAGATTGGTCTCGGCATCCAGCAGATCGTTGGGCTGACCGCGAAATCCCATGGTGCGGGCGGTCTGTGGCAGGATCTGCATCAGCCCGTAATAGGGGCCGTTGCGTGCGGCTGGGCGGTGGCTGCTTTCGCGCAGGATCACCCGCTGCACCAGATCGACGGGAACCTCGTAAAGGGCGGCATATTTCACGATCAGCGCCCGCAATTGCGGGGTTTCATTCGGATAAAGCGCGGGATGTGAGGTGGTCCCGCTGCGCCGCTCTTCACGCCTGGCACGGCGGCCAGAACAGGCGGCCAGCGGCAGCGCGGCGGCGCAGATCAGCAAGTTTCGGCGGGTGAGATGCGGCATGGCGGGACCTTCTGCTGGCGCGTCCGGAGTCTAGCCCGGTGTGGCCGCCGCCGCCAAGCCGTCGCAGCCGGCATCAGCGCCGGTCCGCCGGTTGGCGCTGCCTCAGTCGAAAATCCCGGCAACGCGGCCGAGCAGCATGAAGGCGCGGGCGGTGCGGGTGTCGGCCAGATCCGAGATTTCGGAATCATCAGCGGTGGGTTCGAATTCCTGAAACATCCGGTCGAACAGGCGCAGGAAGTGATGGGTGGCGTCGCGAAAGATCGGATCCTGGCGCATCCGTCCGGCGGTCAGCGCCAGCGAAGACCGGTCGCGAATGCCACCGAGAGACGCCACCGATTTGCCGCGCGCGCCTTCGGCGAATTGCCGCCAGACCTCGGGGCGCGCCATGTCCGGGCGCAGATCGTCCATATAGATGCCGTCCTGGCTGAGCAGGGTCAGCACATCCTGGCTGGCGCGGATCAATTGCGAGGCCTGACGGTCCTTGAGGGCGCGACGCAGGGCGGCGAAACCGGCCTCGTCCTCGCTGGTTTCGGGGAAATGCAGGGCGCGGATGAAATCCGACCGTTCCAGCGCCGGGGCCAGTTCCTCGGCCGGGGTGCCCAGTGGCAGCGGCGCCTGATCCTCGACCGGCTCGCTCGGTCGCGGCTGCGGCATCGGACGGGACCGGTCGCGCGACGAGGAAAAGGTCGCCAGCGCGGTTTCAGTCTTGCGCGCCGCAGCGGCGATTTCGTCGAGCTTCTTGGCCACCCCTGATTCGGTGCCGACGCTTTGCCGCTGCACCTGCGCCACATAGGAGTGCCGAATGGCGTCGATCGCGGCCTGCAAGCGGGCGCTTTCCTCGCGCATCACCCGGGCTGAGCGGGCGGCGGTGGCGGCCACCCAGATCATCGCCACCGGCATGAACACCGCCAGCAGGGTCATCACGAAGCGCAGATTGTCGACCTGCAGCCCGGCCGGGGGGCCGTCCGGGCTTTCTGGATCGACCAGCACCACAAAGAACACCGCCGCGCCGATCAGCCAGAGCACCGACAGGGCAAAGGCGATGATTTCGACCGCCGACAGGCGGTTGCGTTGAGGCCGGTCGTAGATGCCCAGCGGCGTGGGCTGTGACTGCTGTTGTTCGCTCATGCGCTCATCTGTTTGGTGGCGCGACCCTGGCGGTGGATTCGCCAAAGACCCTGCTCAGTTATAGACGATTTTCAGGATTTCGTAGCTTCGGTCGCCACCGGGGGCGCGAACTTCGACGGAATCGCCTTCTTCCTTGCCGATAAGGGCCCGGGCCAGGGGGGATTTGATGTTCAGCATTTTGGCTTCGATATTGGCCTCATGTTCGCCGACGATCTGCCAGGTCTTTTCCTCGTCGGTGTCTTCGTCGACCAGGGTGACGGTGGCACCGAACTTGATCGCGCCGCGCAGGGTGGCCGGGTCGATCACCTCGGCCAGGCCAATCACGCTTTCCAGCTCCTTGATCCGGCCCTCGATGAAACTGTGTTTCTCGCGGGCGGAATGATATTCGGCGTTTTCGGACAGGTCGCCGTGTTCGCGGGCCTCGGAGATGGCATTGATGATCGCCGGACGTTCGACTGACTTCAGCTGCTTCAGCTCGGTCTCCAGCTTGACATACCCGGCACGGGTCATCGGTAGTTTTTCCATTGGATTCCCCCTTCGGGCAATAACTTAGGGGGCCGTAAGGCCCCCGTTCCGGATATTTCCGTCGCGATACCTGACCCAAAGCCGCGGATGATTGCAAGGAAAACCGTTCGGGCCCCCGGTTCCGGGCGAGGGGGCGCTGCCCCCGCCGCGCCCTGCGCGGCCCCCCGGAATATTTCCGGCAAGATGAAGCGGGTGCGGCGGCGCGGGTTGTCAAGTCTGCGCTGAGAATATGCGATACCGGTGTGATCGGCCAAAAATGCGTGCCTTGGGCGATGAATGCTTTATGCTGGCGATTGACCGCTTGGCAGGTAGCGTCTAATTCCCTGCGCAACATAATTACCGATTTTCCACCCAAGGAAGGAAAGCCAGAATGTCCGAGATCCAGCGCGAAGCCATGGAATACGATGTGGTCATCGTCGGGGCCGGACCGGCCGGCCTGTCCGCCGCGATCCGCCTGAAGCAGCTTGATGCCGAGCTCAGCGTCGTTGTTTTGGAAAAAGGCTCTGAGGTCGGGGCGCATATCCTGTCGGGCGCGGTGCTCGACCCCAGCGGGCTGACCCGGCTGATGCCCGACTGGAAAGAAAAGGGCGCGCCGCTGAACGTGCCGGTGAAAGAGGACAATTTCTATGTCCTCGGCGAGGCCGGGCAAATCCGACTGCCGAATTTCATCATGCCGCCGCTGATGAGCAACCATGGCAATTACATCGTCTCGATGGGCAATGTCTGTCGTTGGATGGCCGAACAGGCCGAGGAGCTGGGGGTCGAGATTTTCCCCGGCATGGCCTGTTCGGAACTGGTCTATGACGGTGACCGGCTGAAGGGCGTGGTCGCCGGTGTCTTTGGCCTGGAGCCGGATGGGTCCTATGGCGAGAACACCGAGCCGGGGATGGAGCTGCATGGCAAATACGTGTTCCTCTCCGAGGGCGTGCGCGGCTCGCTGTCGAAAGAGGTGATTGCCAAATTCGGGCTCGACGACGGCTGCGATGTGCCGAAATTCGGCCTCGGGATGAAAGAAATCTGGGAGGTCGATCCGGCCAAGCACAACGAGGGCGAGGTGACCCATACGATGGGCTGGCCGCTCGGGTTCAAGAACGGCGGCGGATCATTCGTCTATCACCTTGATAACAATCAGGTCTATGTCGGCTATATCGTCGATCTCAGCTATAAGAACCCCTATCTGTTCCCCTATATGGAATTCCAGCGCTTCAAGCATCATCCGAAGATCGCCAAGCTGCTTGAGGGTGGCAAACGGGTGGCCTATGGCGCCCGCGCGGTGACCAAGGGTGGCTATCAGTCGATCCCGCAGGCGGCGTTTCCGGGCGGCGCCTTGCTGGGCTGTTCCGCCGGGCTGGTGAACCTGCCGCGGATCAAGGGCAACCACAACGCCATGCATTCGGGGATCGAGGCCGCGGAGGCCGCGCATGCGGCGATTGCTGCTGGCCGCTCGGGTGACACGCTTGAGGCCTATAACGCCTCGCTCAAGGCCGGGCCGATCGGCAAGGACCTGAAAACCGTGCGCAATGTGGCCCCGCTGAATGGCAAGCTGGGGCCGCTGGGCGGTTTGCTGGCCGGCGGGTTCGACATGTGGTTCCAGACCATTTTCAAGTTTTCCCTGTTCGGCACGTTGAAACATGGCAAGACCGACGCCCAGGCCACCGAATTGGCCAGCAAGCACAAGCCGATTGATTACCCCAAGCCGGATGGCAAGCTCAGCTTTGACCGGTTGACCAATGTGTCCTTCAGCATGACCAATCACGAGGAAAGCCAGCCCGCGCACCTGCGGCTGACCGACCCGGATGTGCCGGTCAAAGTCGATCTGGCGCAATATGGCGGGCCGTCGTCGCGCTATTGCCCGGCCGGGGTTTATGAATTTGTCGAGGAAGAGGGCAAGGATGCACGGTTCGTGATCAACTTTCAGAACTGCGTGCATTGCAAGACCTGCGACATCAAGGACCCGGCGCAGAACATCACTTGGACCACGCCGCAGGGCGGCGACGGGCCGAACTACCCGAATATGTGAACAATGCCGCCGGATTCGGCGGATCATCTCTGTATCGTGACGCCGGATGGGTTTTGGCCTGTCCGGCGTTATTGATTTGACCCTGCGGGGCCGATACCATTGCCGGAACCAACAAAACGGGGTCCGGGCATGTCATCCAAGCAGTTTCGTGCGGTCGTTGCCGCCGCTCTCATCGCGGCCATTGGCGTGCCGACCCTGGCACAGGGCACCTCCGGCGACTACCTGGCGGCGCGGCAGGCGCGTCTGGCCAGCGATTACCGCGCGGCGGTGCATTACTATATCCGGGCGCTGGGCAGTGATCCCGAGAATGCGCAGATGCTGGAAGGCGCGGCGCTGTCGCAGCTGTCCCTGGGTGAATTGGAGCGGGCGGTGTCGATCGCCCGGCGGATGGATGACGCCGCCATTCGCAGCCAGGTCGCCAGCATGGTGCTGATCGCCGATGACGTGGCCGCCGGTCGCTGGCAGGGGGTGCTGGACCGGGTGGCGGCGGACAAGGGCATCGGACCGCTGATCGACGGATTGCTGAGCGCCTGGGCACGGGTCGGTCTGGGCGACATGACCGGCGCCCTGGCAGGTTTCGATGCCGTGGCCGAACAGCGCGGGTTGGCCAGTTTCGCACATTATCACCGGGCGCTGGCCCTGGCGATGGTGGGCGATTACGAGGCCGCAGAAGCGATTTATGCCGGGCAGGACGGCGGTTCGCTGCAGATGACCCGGCGCGGTGCCATGGCCCGGATCGAGGTGCTGAGCCAACTCGGCCAACCGGGCGAGGCGCTGAAATTAATGGCGGCGCTGTTTGGCGGCGATCTGGACCCGGCGCTGGCGGCGATGAAGCAGGCGCTTGAGGCCGGTGAGGTGTTGCCGTTCAGCCATGCACGGAGTGCGGCCGACGGGGTGGCCGAGGTGTTCTATTCGGTTGCCGTCGCTTTGCGCGGTGAGGCGGGGTATGATTACACGCTGCTTTATTCCCGGGTCGCCGAATACCTGCGCCGCGATCACATCGACGCGCTGCTGATGTCGGCCGAATTGTTGGAGGATCTGCACCGCCCGGAACTGGCGGTCGAGACCTATCGCCGGGTGCCGCGCGATAATCCGGCCTTCCATGCGGCTGAATTGGGCCGCGCGGCGGCGCTCCGCGCAGCGGGGCGCGATGACGCGGCGCTTGAGGTGCTGGCACAATTGGCCACCACCCATGGCGATCTGGCGATCGTGCATGCGACCATGGGCGATATCCTGCGCACCGGCGCGCAATATGAAGCAGCGATTCGCGCCTATGAGGCGGCGCTTGAGCTCTATGCGGTTGACGACAATGGCCGCTGGTTCGCACATTACGCGCGCGGCATCTGCTATGAGCGGCTGGGCGAGCGCGCCGATGCCGAGGCCGATTTCCGCGCCGCATTGGAATTGCGCCCGGATCAGCCGCAGGTGCTGAATTATCTCGGCTATTCGCTGGTTGAGGCCAATGAAAAGCTGGACGAGGCGCTGTCGATGATCGAACGCGCCGCCGCCGCGCAGCCGGACAGCGGCTATATCATCGACAGCCTGGGCTGGGTGCTCTACCGGCTTGGTCGCTACGAAGAGGCGGTCGGGCATATGGAACATGCGACCGAGCTGATGCCGGTCGATCCAGTGGTCAATGACCATCTGGGTGATGTCTATTGGGCGGTGGGCCGCGAGATGGAGGCGCAGTTCCAGTGGCAGCGCGCCCTGTCGTTCGGCCCCGAAGAACCGGAGGCCGCCCGGATTCGCCGCAAGATCAAGGTCGGGCTGCATGCGGTGCTGGCCGAAGAAGGGGCCGAACCCCTGACCGTGGCCGGTGACGATCGCTGATCGCGAGGGCGCCGCGTCGACGGTGTTTGCCCCGGCCAAGGTCAATCTGGCGCTGCATGTCACCGGGCGGCGGAATGACGGCTATCACCTGATCGATTCCCTGGTGCTGTTTGCTGATATTGGTGATGGCCTGACTGTGCAGCTGTCGGAAACCTCCCATCTGCAGGTCACCGGGCCACGGGCGGCAGGCGTGCCGCTGGACGGGCGCAACCTCTGCCTCAAGGCGGCGGCGTTCTTTGGCGCCGATGCTGCGATCTGCCTCGACAAACACCTGCCTGCCGAGGCCGGGATCGGCGGAGGTTCCTCTGACGCGGCGGCGGTGCTGCGGGCGCTGGCGGCGCTGACCGGGCGGGCGATTCCGGCGGGTATCGCGACGCTGGGTGCCGATATACCGGCCTGTCTGCATGGCCAGGCCCTGAGGATGCGCGGGATCGGCGACAGGATCGATCCGGTTCATGACTGGCCACCGCTGGCGGCGCTGCTGGTCAACCCGGGGGTGGCGCTGCCCACGGCGACGGTGTTTCGTGCGCTGACAACGGCGGAAAATCCCGGCCTGCCGACCTTGCCAGCCGCGCCCGATGCACCGACGCTGATCGCCTATCTGCGCCGCGCGCGCAACGATCTGGAACCAGCGGCGCGGGCGCTGGCACCGGAAATCGGCGCGGTGCTGGCGGCGCTGGCGGCGCAGCCGGGCTGTGATCTGGCGCGGATGTCGGGATCCGGGGCCACCTGTTTCGGATTGTTCAGCGATGCGGCGGCAGCGGCGCGGGCGGCAGGCAGACTCAGCGCCGCCGAGCCGGGCTGGTGGGTGCAACCCGCCACATTGACCTGAAGCATCACCACAGCGATTTGGCCGCGCGCTCCGGCCAGTCGCGGTCATAATCCGCGCCGCCGACCGCGCCATCGGTCAAGGCCGCCAGCAGGGCACCTGCACTTGGCAGGCCCGCGCTGTCATCCGCGCCGGACCAGAGCCGCGAACGCAGCAGCGCCCGGGCGCATTGGAAATATACCTCGTCGATCTGCAGCACCACCACGCTGCGCGGCTGTTTGCCTTGCCGCTCAAAGCTTTGCCGAAGCGTCGCGTCGGCGGTCACCCGGGCGCAGCCATTCACCCGGACCACATTGTTCGATCCGGGCACCAGGAACATCAGCGAGGCCCGGTCGTCGCGCAGGATATTGCGTAGGGTGTCGATGCGGTTGTTGCCGGCCCAGTCGGGCAGGGCGAGGTGGCGATCATCCAGCGCCCGGACCACCGGGCCGTCATCGCCGCGGGGGCTGGCATCGGTGCCTTCGGGCCCGACTGTCGAGATCACGCAGAACCGCGAAGCCATGATCCAGTCGCGGTACTCCGGCGTCAGATGATGCGCGACCTTGCGCAGCGAGGTTTCACCAGGGGTGCCATACAGCGCCTCAAGCGCCGCGATCGTGGTCAGGAACTGCATCGGGATCGAACCCTCCTTCGCGCATCAACGCATTGGACCCGGCCTCGATCCGGGCCTCCAGCAATTCCAGGAATTTGCGGCGCGGCAGGCCCGGCGGGATCGGTTCGAGAAATTCGATCACCGCCAGCCCGGGTTTGCGCAGCAGGCTGCGCTTGGGCCAGAACAGGCCGACATTGGTGGCCACCGGAATGCAGGTCTGGTTCATCTCGCCATAGAGCACCGCCGCCCCGACCTTGTAGGGCTCATGCTGACCTGGCGGGACCCGGGTGCCCTGCGGATAGATGATCAGCTGGCCGCCCTGATAGACACCAGCCTTGACCCCATCCATCATCTCGCGGATCGCTTCGGCCCGACGCCCGCGGTTAACGGTGATGGTGCCGATGCGCATCGCATACCAACCGAGGACCGGCGCGTATTTCAGGATCGACTTCATGATGAATTTCGGCTTTGGCACCGCGTTGAAGATCAGCATCACATCCAGCAGCGACTGATGCTTGGCGCAGATCAGAACCTCGCCGGTGGGCACGGTGCCGCGTATTTCGGTGCGAATGCCGATCATCCAGCGCGCGCTCCAGCGCACCGCTCTGGTATAGGCATGCAGGGCCTGCAACGCGCCATCGCGCGAAACGATCGCCCAGGGCAGATAGAGCAGGCCATAGATCGGCATCATCAGGTAGAACAGGAAGATATAGAGAATGGAGGCGATGTATTGGAGCGGTCCCCGTCTCATGGCATCGACCTCAGACTGCGTTGCGCGGCGTTGCGGGTTGCGACAAAGGCGACGGCCCCGGCGGCGGGCGGCAGCACCAGCGGCCAGAGCCAATGCCAGCCCTGGAAGCCAAGGCCGGTGAGAAAGCCGCCCTCGTCCTGCGCGGCGGGCAGCAGCAGAATCGCCAGCGCCCCCAGCACCATGCCCGCCCCGGCCCCGGCCAGGGCGCGCAGGGTGAAGCGGCGCACAAAGGCGTTGCTGATATAGATGTCGCGGGCGCCGACCAGGCGCAGCACCGCGATCACCTGGGCATTGGCGGCCAGCGCCGCCTGGGCGGCCAGGGTGATCATCGCCGCCATAGCCGCGCCGATCATAAGGATCGACACCAGTCCCAGCATCCGCAACCGGCTGGCGGCGCGCACCAGCGGACGCCGCCAGCGGGTGTGATCATCAAGCACGGCACCGGGCACCTCGGCCTGCAGGCGCAGCCGCAGACCGGCGGCGTCATAGCCCTTGGCATCCTCGATGATCTCGATCAGCTGCGGGATCGGCAGATCCTCGACCGGCACGTCCGGGCCGAACCAGGGCGCCAGCAGGGCGCGTTGCTCTTCGGCGGTCAGGGCCCGGGCCGAGGCGACGCCCTCGGTGGTGTTCAGCACCCGCAGCGCCGCCTGGGTCTGTTCGGCGATCTGTTCGACCGGCGCCGATATCCGCAGGGTGGAGGAGCGGGCAAGCTCGCTCGACCAGCGCTCGGCCAGACGCCCGGTGGCCAGTGACAGCGCCAGGGCAAAGACCGCAAGAAAGGTCATCACCGCCGCCGAGAACAGGGTCAGATGGGCGGTGAAGCCGGTCGGCGGCACCACCCGGTCGGCCTGGGCATCGCCCGCCATCAGGGTGGCGAAACGTGACAGCGCGCCAATCATAGGTCCGCCCCCGCCAATTGCACCCGGCGGGCGGCAATCCGCAGCACCCGGGCCTGGACCTGGGATTTGGCGGCGCGGATCAGGCCCAGGTCATGGGTGGCGACCATCACCGTCTTGCCCATCCGGTTCAGCTCGACCAGCAGGGTCAGCAGCCGTTGTGACATGTCCCAATCGACGTTGCCGGTGGGTTCATCCGCCAGGATCACGTCCGGCGACATGATCACCGCCCGGGCCAGTGCCGCGCGCTGGCGTTCACCGCCCGACAATTCCGGCGGCAGCGCATTGGCGCGCTGGCTGAGCCCGACCCAGGACAGCAGGTCCTTGAGATTGGCCTGTTCCGCCAGCGCATCGCGCCCTGACACCACCAGCGGCAGAGCCACGTTTTCGGCAATCGACAGATGGTCGAGGAATTGGCAATCCTGATGCACCACCCCGATCCGGCGCCGTGCCAGGGCAATGCCGTCGCGGTCCATCTCGCGCACATCCCGGTCAAACAGCGTCGCATGGCCCGAGGTCGGGATCAGCGCCGCGTAGCAGAGTTTCAGCAAGGTGGTTTTACCCGAACCGGAGGGGCCGGTGAGGAAATGGAACGAGCCCGGCGCAACCTTCAGGGTCACGTCGCTGAGAAGCTCTCCGCCGCCGTAATTATAGGCCACGTTTTCAAGTTCTATCACCGCAAGCCCCCCAAAGGCCGTTGGCCCCCTTTTGCACAAGTGTCACGCCGCTTTCAATGTCGAAAGCCCGGCCGGGTTTGCTCTTTTCTGTGAGCCGATAACAACATATGGTAGGTGCAATGGGGTCACTTGGCTTGCCGTCCCACCGGCAAGGAGGATTGATGCGGCTGGTTTGCCCGAATTGCGGCGCACAATATGAGGTGCCCACCGAAGTCGTTCCGACTGAGGGGCGTGATGTCCAATGCTCAAATTGCGGGATCACCTGGTTCCAGTACCATCCTGACAACACGCCCGAGACCGATGAAGAGGCTGGCGTTGATGAGGCGCTCGATGCGGCGTCGGCCGGGTCCGAGGCATCAGCTGCGGCGCCGGACGACGAGGCCGGTGAAGACGCAGCGGAATATGACGCCGCCGCAGAGGCCGATGAAGCGTTCGACATGATGCTGTCGGATTCCGCGGACGACTCCGACTCTTATGAGGACGAAGACGAAGATGCCTTTGATGCCGGTTTCGACGGTGGTTTCGAAGGCAGCCCGGATGACGCGCTGTATGGAGCCGATACGGAGGACGCGGCGCCGGAGGAGGACAATCCCGGCCTCGATGACCTGCCGCCGATCCCGCCGACCCGGCGTGAGTTGAAGCCCGAAGTGAAATCGGTCCTGCAGGAAGAGGCGGCGTTTAACGCCAAGGTGCGCGCCAGGGCGCCCGATCCGCTGGAAAGTCAGCCGGACCTGGGCCTTGGCGATCCGGAAAACGAAGTGCAGCGCCGGGAACGCGAAAGCCGCGAACACGTGGCCAAGCTGCGCGGCATGCCGGTGCCACCGCCGTTACGGCACCCCGATGCCAGCGGCAGCGCCGTGGATGGTGAGGCGCAGGTCGAATCGCGGCGCGAATTGCTGCCCGATATCGAAGAGATCAATTCCTCGCTCAGAACCAAGGACGCAGAGCCGGAGCGCCCGCCATCCGAAGAGGTGACGGATGCCCGCGAACAGCGGCGCAGTTTCCGCACCGGATTTGGGCTGGTTCTGTTGCTCACCGCGATGCTGGTGCTGATCTACCTGCGGGCCGATTGGATCGCGCTAAAGGTTCCGGCGCTGGCCGACGAGGTCCAGACCTATGTGGCCGTGGCCAATGACTTTCGGTTCTGGCTGGACGGGCAGGTTGGCAAGCTGCTGGTCTGGCTGAATGAGATGAGCGCCGACGGTTGAGCCGGTGATCTTGTGCCGATGGATCGCCGGGTGCTGATCGCCGGTCCGGCATCCCCGCCTCGAGCAGTCCCCGTCTAGAACCGCTCCATCAACCGCCGCAGGTAGTCCAGCTCGATCTCGGGACGGGCGCCTTCGCCCGAGCGGCGGCGGATTTCGTCCAGCAATTCACGCGCCCGGCGATACACGTCCTCGCCCTGCAACATGTTCTGATCATTGCCCAGCTGGCCGTTGCTGCCAGCGTTGCGGCCAAGCGGGTCGTTGCGCTCACCGCCGACATTGCCCTGCATATCGCCCTGGCCGCCGCGCATCTCGCGCTGCTGTTCGGCCAGCGCCTCGCCCAGGTTGCGCATGCCTTCGCGCAACGCATCCATCGCTTCGGCCTGTTTGTCGATGGCCGCGGCCAGATCGTCGCCTTTCAGCGCGTCCTCGGCGTCGCGCATCGCGCCCTCGGCGCGGTTCAGCGCCTCGCGCGCGGCGCGACCGGCCTCGCCACCGATATCGGGAAGGCCGCCGCGCTGACGCTCAAGCTCGCGGCGCAGCTGTTCCTGGCGCTGGGCGAGCGAGCGTTCGTCATTGCCGCCACCGTTGGCCTGACCCTGCTGGCCCTGACCGGACTGGTTCTGGCCGTCGCTGCCCTGGCCCTCATGCGATTGACCTCGGCCCTGGCCGCCATTGCGGCCCTCGTTGCCCTGGCTCTGGCCGGCATTGGCCCCGGGGTTGAATTGCTCCTGCAGGTCGCGGAAGGCCTGATCGCTCAGCCCCTGCTGGTCGCGCAGGGTTTCGCTCAGCCCGTCCATCGCCTGATCACCGGGGGATTGACCCTGGCCACCCTCGCCTTGGGTGACGCGCATGTTTTCCATCATCCGCTGCAATTCGTCCAAGGCCTGCTGGGCCTCGGCCATCTTGCCTTCTTCCATCAGCTGCTGGATCCGGTCCATCATCCTTTGCAGATCGTCCTGCGTCATCCGCAGGCGGTCCTGCTGCTGCTGGTTCTCGGCGCTTTCGCTGTTGCGCTCTTGCTGGTCGCGTTGGGCTTGTTGCGACAATTGCCGCATGTAATCCTTGGTCGCGTCGCGCAATTCTTGCATCAGCCGGGCGATTTCCTGATCCGAAGCGCCGTTCTTCATGGCTTCGGTCAGCTTTTCCTGTGCGGCGCGCATCCGTTCCATCGCGTCGCCGATGTCGCCTTCTTCGATCAGCAGCGCCAGATCCCACATCGCCTCGGCGATTTCGTCGCGTTTCGCGGTGGTCAACGCATTGTGGCTGCTGACCGTATTCAGCCGCCGCATGATGGTGCGATAGCGCAGATAGGCGGTTTCCTTGCGGAACAGCCCGTCGGGCTTCCACGACACCGCCTTCATCAACTGCACCACCCGGCGGGCATTGGCGCGGTTCCACAGCAGATCACGACGCAGTTCGATCACCGTCGCGGCCAGCGGGTCAAAGAAGCGGCGGGCGGCGAGGGTGATTTCCAGCGCCTCGGCGCGGCCGGTCTGCTCGGCCGCGTCCAGCGCCGACAGGTCGATCCGTACCGGCATGTTGGCCCAGGGGTGTTTTGAGAAATCGTCGATCAGATTCTCTTCGAATTGCGACCGCGACCCGGCGATCGGGATCGGCAGCGGCAAAACGATCGGATCGCGGGCCTCAGGCGGCAGGGCCAGCCCATAGCGGCGGTCGATCCGGTCCAGATCCAGGGTGATCACCGCTTCGCCGCCGGTGATACCATAATCGTCAGTGGCGCTGAACGGCAGGGTCATCCGGCCTTCGAAATTCGTCTCGGCCTTGCCGGAGAGGGCGATGGTCGGCGTGGTGTCGTGGATCACGATCAAATCCCAGGCACGGCCACCGGGGCCGTCGATGGTCAGCTCGCCAGTGCGGGCGATGGTGAAATCCTGCGCCGGGTTGGTCGGATCGGGCTTTTCGCCGACCCGGCCCGAGACCGTTTCATCGACGCTGAGGGCGCCGACCTGGCCGTAAAACCGCAGGGTCAACCGGCTGCCCTCGGCAACCGCGAGGTCGCCCGCGTCGATATCGTTGAGATAGATCACCGGCAGCCCGGTATAGGCGGGCGGTTCGACCCAACCTTCCCAGCTGGGCCCAGCGGCCAGCGCCGATCCGCCCGGCGTCATGCCGACAACCGAGCTGACTCGCCAGACCGACCCGAACAGCAGCGCGACAAAGAGCGCGGTCAGCGCCACATAGCGCATACCAAAGGGATCAAACCGGGCGACCCGCAGATCGGGCTCTACCGCCTTGGCATCTGCCGCGCGATCCGCCATCCGGCCCTGATGCACCGCCCAGATCCGGGCCGAAGCGGCATCGCCCGCCCCCAGCGCCTGGGCATCGCGCAGGGTGGTCAGCGGCCGTCCGACCAGCGAGGCATCGAGGCGTTGAAAGGCGTCTTCACGGCTGACCCAGCGGAATTTCATGAACCCGCGTACCAGGAACCACAGCGCCGCCATCAGCGACAGCACCCCGGTGGCCCAGACGGTTTCGACGCTGGCCAGATCCTGCAGCCCCAGCATCAGCACTGCCAGCACCGCGATCAGCAGCGTCCACAGCGGCCAGAAGGCGCGGGCGCCGCGTTCGGCGAACAGCCCGATCCGGGTCAGCGCCAGCGGCAGGCGCAGACGGCGCAGGGTCCGGCGCAGCAAGGCCAGGCTTTGCGGATCGGTCTGTTGCGCCGTAGCGCTGCGGTTCGGTGTCTGGTCAGCCATGCCCTGGTCCTGGCCGGTTGCCGGCTGCGGCGGCCAGCTGCCACCGCTTCTGCCTCACAGCCATGGCGGAAGCGTATCGCGCTTTATCATCTCGTCAAAGCTCGGCCTTGGACGGATGACAGCGAATTGATCGCCATTGACCAGAACCTCGGGGATCAATGGGCGGGAATTGTATTCGCTGGCCATCACCGCGCCATAAGCCCCGGCCGAGCGAAAGCCGACCAGATCGCCAGCGGCCAGCGGCGTCAGCCGCCGCGCCTTGGCAAAGGTATCACCGCTTTCGCAGACCGGGCCGACCACGTCATAGGGCTGACGTTCGGTGCCGGGGGCGGGTTGGATCACCGGCACGATGTCGTGATGCGCGTCATACATCGCCGGGCGCAGCAGGTCGTTCATCGCCGCGTCGAGGATCAGGAAATCGCGGTCTTCGCCGGATTTCACATAGATCACCTGGGCCACCAGCAGCCCGGCATTGCCGACCACCAGACGGCCCGGCTCGATCTCGATCTCGCAGCCCTTGTCGCCAAGTATCTCTTTGATCAGATTTCCATATTCCAGGGGCAAAGGCGGCGCCTGATTGTCCTGGGTATAGGGAATGCCAAGGCCGCCGCCGAGGTCGAGACGGCGGATGTCATGGCCATCGGCGCGCAGGGCGTCGGTCAGTTCGGCGATCTTTTCAAAGGCGGTGCGATAGGGGGCCAGCTCGGTCAGTTGCGATCCGATATGCACGTCGATGCCGATGACATCGAGGCCGGGCAGAGTGGCGGCCTCGGCATAGACGGCACGGGCGCGGCTGATCGGGATGCCGAACTTGTTTTCCGATTTGCCTGTGGCGATCTTGGCATGAGTCCTGGCATCGACATCCGGGTTCACCCGAATCGCGATCGGCGCTTTTACGCCCAGCGATTGGGCAACCTCGTTCAGCGCCCGCATTTCCGGTTCGGATTCGACGTTGAACTGGCGAATCCCGGCGCTGAGCGCGGCGTGCATTTCGATGCGGGTCTTGCCGACGCCAGAGAACACGATCCGCTCACCAGGCACCCCGGCGGCGATGGCGCGGGCGTATTCCCCGCCCGAAACCACATCCATCCCGGCGCCGAGATCGGCCAGGGTTTTCAGGATCGCCTGGTTCGAGGCGGCCTTCATCGCGTAGCAGACCAGATGCGGCATCGGCGCCAGCGCCTCGTCGAACAGCCGGAAATGCCGGGTCAGGGTGGCGGTGGAATAGACATAGAACGGGGTGCCGACACTTGCCGCGATTTCGGCCAGTGGCACGTCCTCGGCATGGAGGCTGCCGTCGCGGTAGAGGAAATGATCCATTATTGTCGTCCCTGACCTTGTTCGCAGCGGCATTTAGCAGGTTGCCGCCGGGGCGGGAAGGTGGTTGCCAATGTCGGGTTTCGCGCCGACCGCCTGCCATCCCGGGCGCGGTCTGGCGTGGCGGTCAGACCGGGCGGGTGCGCAGGAACAGATAGAGCGGCAACCCGCAGCCGAGCCCGATCAGGAATGTCGCCGGGATCGCCAGCAGCGCCGTCCAGTTGCGCCGCACCAGCACCTCGGCGATGATCCAGATGCTCAGGGCAATCCCGGCAATCGCCAGATCCCAGAGCAACCCGGCGCTGGCGGCATTGGCCTGCCAGGCGGCGATCAGGCCGGAGAGGCTGAGCCCGTTCGCCGAGAACCAGGCGATGACATAGGCCATCGGATGCACCGCCCCCCAGAGCGCCAGCCCCAGATAGATCAGCCGCAGCGGCGACATCAGAAGGTTTTCACCACGCCGACACGGGCCTCGCCGGAAATCCGGATCCCATCACTGGGCGCGGCCTTGGCGCGGGTTGGTGGGATCGGTTCGCCATCGACACCACAGGCGGCAAGCAGGGCGACAAGCGCCATCGCGATCAGTGATTTCATTATCCGGCTCTCCTACAGTTTTTCGGTCCAGCGGGCGACCTGGGCGCGCACCTGCTGCGGCGAGGTTCCGCCATAGGAGGCGCGGCTGGCAACCGAATTGTCGACACCCAGCACCGAATAGACCTCCTGGGTGATATCCGGATGCACACTCTGCAATTCCTGCAGCGACAGATCCGGCAGGTCGCAGCCCTTTTTCTCGGCCATGGCGACCAGCGCGCCGGTGGCGTGATGCGCCTCCCGGAACGGCAGGCCGAGGGCGCTGACCAGCCAGTCAGCCAGGTCGGTGGCTGTCGAGAACCCGGCAGAGGCGGCGCCGCGCAGAACCTCGCGATTGGCGCTCATGTCGCCGACCATGCCGGTCATCGCCGCCAGCGCCAGCATCAGGCTGTCGGCTGCGTCAAACACCTGTTCCTTGTCCTCTTGCATGTCCTTGGAATAGGCCAGCGGCAGCCCTTTCATCACCATCATTAGCGCGACATTGGCGCCGAAAATCCGGCCGATCTTGGCGCGGATCAGCTCGGCCGCGTCGGGGTTCTTTTTCTGCGGCATGATCGAGGACCCGGTGGAAAACCGGTCCGACAGGGTGACAAAGCGGAACTGCGCCGAGGACCAGATCACCAGCTCTTCGGCCATCCGCGACAGATGCATCGCGCAGATCGAGGCGCAGGAGAGGAATTCCAGCGCGAAATCCCGGTCCGACACCGCGTCGAGCGAATTCGCCATCGGCCGGTCGAATCCGAGCGCCTTTGCGGTCATCTCGCGGTCAATCGGGAACGAGGTTCCGGCCAGCGCGGCGGCGCCCAGCGGGCTTTCGTTCATCCGGGCGCGGGCATCGGTAAAGCGTGACAGGTCGCGGGCGAACATTTCGACATAGGCCAGCATGTGGTGGCCCCAGGTCACCGGCTGCGCGGTCTGCAGATGGGTAAAGCCGGGCATCACCCAATCGGCACCGGCCTCGGCCTGGGCCAGCAGGGCGGCAATCAGCGCCCGCAGCCCGCCGGTGGCCGCGTCGATCTGATCGCGGACCCAGAGCCGGAAATCGGTGGCGACCTGATCATTGCGCGAGCGCCCGGTGTGCAGCCGCCCCGCCGGTTCGCCGATCAGATCTTTCAGCCGCGCCTCGACATTCATATGGATGTCTTCCAGCGCGGTGGAGAAATTGAAATTGCCGGCCTCGATCTCTGACAAGATCGTGAGCAGCCCTTCCCGGATCGCCTTGGCATCGCTATCGCTGATGATACCCTGCGCCGCGAGCATCGCGGCATGGGCGCGAGAGCCTGCGATGTCCTGCGCCGCAAGCCGCTGGTCGAATCCGATCGAGGCGTTTATCGCCTCCATGATCGCATCCGGTCCGGCGGCAAAACGGCCACCCCACATCCGGTTCGAGGTCTGATCGCTCATCGGGCACCTTTCGGAGGTCACATGAAGTTTTTGAAACTAGCGCTGCTTTATACGGGCTTGATGCTTGGTGCAAACGCCGCCCTCGCCGGACCGATGCAGGAGGTTATCGCCACACACAAGGGCGAGGCGTTGAAAGGCCTGGCGGTGCACGGCGCGCCGCGCCCGTTGCCAGAGGCGGAATTCGATGCGCCAGGCGGCAAGGCCGGACTGGAGATGTATCGCGGCCAGATCGTGGTGCTGAACTTCTGGGCGGTCTGGTGCGCGCCCTGCCGCGAAGAGATGGCGACCCTGTCGGCGCTGGAGGCCGAATTCGGCGGCGAGGAATTCGCGGTGGTGACCCTGGCCACCGGGCCCAACGCCTTGCCTGCCATCGACAAATTCTTTGCCGAGGTGGCGGTGGACAACCTGCCGAAATACCGCGATCCGCGCTCGGTTCTGGCGCGTGGTGCCGGGGTGTTCGGCCTGCCGGTGACGATGATTCTGGACCGGGAGGGCCGGGAATTGGCGCGGCTGGTCGGGCCGGCGGATTGGCATTCGGAGGCGGCGCGGGCGCTGGTCGCCGGGCTGATTGCCGCGCCGGCGGGTTCCGATTTTCGTTGAAAATCGAAAAACCTCCGGCGGGGATATGAGAGGTGGCTCGGTTGATCTGAACAGGTTCCGGGCGTTTTCCAAGTGGTTTTCCGCCCCGGTTGCACCGCCACCGCCACCGCCACCGCCTCGGGCATCGGCGGGTTGAAGTCAGACTGGTCGGGCGTCCGGCCGTCACGCGATGCATGCGGTCGGCGGCTGTTGTAGAAGTCGGGATAGCGGCCGATCCCGGCGCGGGCTTCGGGCCGCCACCGAACACCCCGGTCGCGCCCTCAAGCAGCTGGTCGCGCCACTGCTTGATCTGCTTCGGATGGCTGTCGAACTCCTGCGCCAGTTCGATCAGGGTCGTCTTGCCATGGTCTTCTCCCTGCTCGCAGCATCCTGCCGCTGTTGCACGGAAAATCCACTTGTCCCGGCCGTTCAGATGTCCGGAGCCACCTCTCCATGCCCGTTGGACAAGCTGAAGCAGCCGTTCCGTGTGCCCACGCCGAACATGCTCTGGGTCAGCGATTTCACCCATGTCGCCACTTGGAGGGCGCGCGTCCATGTCGCTTTCGTCATCGACGCCTACGCACGCTGGATCGTCGGCTGGCGGGCGAGCCAGACAGCGCATGCAGGCTTCGTGCTCGACGCCCTGGAACAGGCCGTTCACGACCGGCGTCCGGTCAAAGGCGCGGGCGCTTGTCCACGATTCCGACCGCGGTCTCAATACCTGTTGATAAAATACACCGAGAGGCTGGGCGAGGCGGGCATCGCCCCCTCCGTCGGCAGTGTCGGCGACAGCTCTGACACCGCCCTGGCGGGGACGATCAACGACCTGTTCAAGGCCGTGGTCATCCATCGTCGCAGGCCCTGGCGCAATTTCGAGGCCGCCGAATACGCCACCCTCGACTGGGTCAATTGGTTGAACAACCGCCGCCTGCTCGAGCCGGTCGGGAACATCCCGCCAGCGGAAGCGGAGGCAACTTCTACGCGGTTCTGGAAACTGAACACATGGTCGCGGAACGAACCGAAATCAGCCGCCGGCAAACACGGGGTGGTTCAGAACATCACCCGGGCGCGGATCAGAGCAGTGCCAGGCGCAGCCGCGCCAGCAACTCAAGCAGCAGCGCCGTCGCCGGGGCGATGGCCAGCACCAGGCCAAGGTTCCAGCCGACGGTGACGGTGGTTGAGGATCGCCCGATGATCCGCGACAGCATCAGCCCGATGATGGTGAATGGGCCCACGGTGGTGGTCAGCCCCCAGGCCAGCATCAGCCCGGCGAAATGCGCCTGCGGGTCGATCCCGGTGGTCGCCGGTGGCAACGTATGCGCCAGCAGCAGGGCCACCAGCGCCGGATGCAACCCGGCAATCGCCGTGCCGCCGATCACCGTGACGCAGAACAGGAAAAACAGCCCCGCCGAGCCCAGCATCAACCCGCCCGCTATGGCGGCGACATCGGTGGGGATCACCCCGGCGACGGCAGAGGAGGCCAGACCGGCGCCAAGGAACAGCAGTGCCTCGCTGGCGAATCCGGGGAACCGGTCGCGGGCGTCGCGCAGCACCAGCAACGGCGGCGCGACATCGCGAGGGTGGCCCTCGACCCAGGCCCAGAGCATCGCGGCGAAGCTGGACAGCAGCACGATGATCCCCGACACCGGCAGGCCCAGCAGCGCGGTGGCGCCCAGCATCACCGGCACCACCAACGTCAGCACCAGGAACAACCGCGCCGCCATCGCGGCAAAGCCTTCGGGCAGCGGGCCGCGTTTGATGCGGTCGCGCCGGCTGGCCTCGAACAGCACACTCAGAGTCACCATCGCCAGCGACATGCTGAGGTTGAGCGGCAGGATCTGCGGCCAGTCGAGCCCGTAGATCGCCAGCATCAGCGCCATGTTGCCCATCATCGGCGTCCAGGCGATGGCCCCGCAAAAGCCGCGCAGGATGGCGGAAAAGGCCAGCCGTTTCTGCGCCTCTGATCCGTCTTCGCCAAGGTCGCCCGCCACCGCCGAGGACAGCACCGTGATTCCGGCCAGCGACAGGCCCCCGGCCATCAGCTGTGACAGATAGGCGACCGGGCCATACCGGCCCTGGCGCGCCGCTGCGCCCAGTTTCTTGCCGACCGCGCGCACCGATTGGCTGGCCTCGGCCCGGGCGCCCAGCAGCGACACCGCCGAGATGATCGACAGAAAGGCGACGGTGGTGCGCAGCCCGCGTTCGGCCACCGCCTGCGGATCCTCGGCAAAGCCCAGGACCACGGCGGCGATCACCAGCATCGCACCGCCGGTGCGCCAGACATTGCCGGGAATGCTGTGGGCACGCAGCAGCACGAACAGCGCGGTGCTCAGCCCGCCGGCCAGCAGCACCGGCCCATCGGCACCGGCGGCCACCGCGACGCTGGTCGCCATGATCGACACCATCAGCAGGGTGGCGAGGATGGCGCGCGGGCTGGAACGGGTTGCGCTGTGGGTCTGCTCGGCCTGGGTGTCGCTCACGTGGTGTCCTTTCTGGGGTGTGGCAGTGCGGCGCGCAGGCTCTGGGTCATCTCGATCAGCGCGGGGGCGATTTCATTGGTGATCAGCGCATCGTTGAACTGGGCCGCCGGGCCGCCGCAATTCAGGGCATAGATCCGACTCTGCTCTGGCGTCGCGCCGGGCAGTCGGAACGCCACCCCGCAGGAGGCGACGCGCGGGTGGAAATAGCCTCGGTTCACCAGATAGCCATGGTTGCGATACTGGGTCATGGCGGCGTCGATGGCCGGGCCAAGCTGATCCCAGCGCTCGGCTTCGTCGTGGCGCAGCATTTCGATCAGCGCGGCGCGCGGCGCCTCGGCCAGTTCGGCCAGATAGGCCCAGCCGAGGGCCGAAGACAGGATCGGCATCCGCGATCCCACCGGGATATTCATCAGCATGGTCGAGGGGCCCTGCACCCGCATGGTGACGATCATTGCATCGCCGTCGCGTTCGGCCAGGGCCAAGGCGCTGGTAAAGCGGTTGGCCAGGCGCTGCATCAGCCCCTGGGCGACTTGGGTCATCGGCTGGGTGGCCAGCACCGCATGGCCAAGCGCCAGACAGCCGGCCCCCAGCCGCATTCGCCCGCTGTCACCATCCGGGACCAGATAACCGGTTTCCAGCAAGGTGTGGCAGGCGCGCCAGACCGTCGGTTGCGGCAATCCGGTCAGCCGGGCGATCTCCGAGGTGCCAAGGGTCGGGCGTTCGGCGCTGAAACAGCGCAGGATCCGCAGGCCCCGGGCCAGGGCGGCGACAAAATGCCGATCCTTGCCGGGGGCGTGAGGTGGCAGAGCGGCCGTCGAATCGGACGCAGGGTCAGGATTTCGCCCCTCTGTCATTTGCGGATCCGGGCTTGCGGCGGCATTTCTCGGCCTTTCAGTGGCTTAGCGAGTCAACGGCCTGCGGCGCGCCTGCTTTACAACAGCGGTCTCCAGAGCCTAGGCTAATTGCGTATACCTTATTCGCAATGCGAATAGCAACGAGCCGGATGACACTGCCGTGGAGGGGCAGCACGATGACTGGACTGACGGTTCAATACGGTACTTTCGTGGCCGGGCTGGCGTCGGGGGCGATCCTGGTGCCGGACGATTGCACGGCGCTGATCAAGACCGGGATCGCCGATGCGGTGGGCGTGATGCTGGCGGGCATTGACGAACCGATCACCCAAAAATTGCGGGATGTCCTGCCCAAGGGTGGCCCTGAATCGACCATCCTGATGGGCACGGAAAAACGCGGGGCCTTTGACGCGGCGTTCATCAATGGCGCCGCCACCCATGCGCTGGATTACGACGATGTCACCATGCGTGGTCACACCTCGACGGTGCTGGTGCCCGCGATCTTTGCCGAGGCCGAGGCGCTGGGCTCAACCGGTGCACAGATGATCGCCGCCTATATGGCGGGCTATGAAATCTGGGCCGATCTGGCCTATCGCGATGCCGGGCAAATCCAGCACAAGGGTTGGCACCCGACCGGGGTTCTGGGTGCGATTTCCGCCGCTGCCGCCTGTGCGGTGCTGCGCGGGCTGGACGCCGAACGCGCCACCCATGCCATTGCCATCGGCGCCAGTCAGGCGGGTGGCCTGCTGGCCAATTTCGGCACCATGACCAAGCCGTTCCATGCCGGGCGTTCCGCCGCCTCCGGGGTGCTGTCGGCGCGGCTGGCCGAGGCCGGGATGACCGGCAGCCCGGATGCGATCGAACACGATCAGGGCTTCCTCAAGGCGATTTCGCCGGAAAACGACGTAGACCGCAGCACGCCTGCGGATCATCTGGGACGCGACTGGCGGATGCGCCGCTACGGGATTTCTGTCAAGAAATACCCGGTCTGTTATTGCGGCCACCGGGCCACCGACGCGATCCTGCAGATCATGCGCGATCACAGCATTGATCCGGCCCAGATCGCCAGCATCGATACCTTCACCTCGGATCTGCACGCGATGACCCTGCGCAATGCCCGCCCGCAGACCGGGCTGGAGGCCAAGTTTTCCATGCAATTCGACATGGCCGCCGGGGTGCTGGCAGGCAAGGTCGGGCTGGCCGAGCTGACCGACGCGTTTGTGCAACGTGCCGATGTGCAGGCGCTGATGGCCAAGGTGAGTGTCACCGCCTCGGTCGACTACGACCCGGATCTGCCGGGCTACAACCGTGCCGACCGGGTCACTGTCACCCTCAACGATGGTTCCGTGATCGAAGGCCTTCCCGTCACCCGCGCCACCGGCCATGCCGACCTGCCGCTGGGCCCGTCCGAACTCTGGACCAAATTCGCCGATTGTGCCGCCGCCGCAGGCTGGGCCGAGGCCCGGGCGCGCCGCCTCTATGACGCGCTGATGGCGCTGGATGCGGCTCCCGGGATCGCCGCGATCCTGGCCCAGGCGCAAGCGGTGCCGGAACCCGCGTGAGCGGCGGCAAACTGTTTCTCCCGTCGGGGCACCTCAGTTGGTGTTCCGGTGACTGCCCTGCCGGGGATATCAGACCCTGGCAGGGCTTCTTTGTCCCGGCGCCCCGGGCCAGATCCAATCATTGATCCAATCAGGAGCCCCTGAAATGACCCAGGCCCGTGGCATCGACATGTCGCTGTTCACCCCGCGTTCGATTGCCGTGGTTGGCGCCTCGTCGAACCCGACCCGGTTCACCGGGCGGATCGTGCCGTCGCTGCTGCGGCATGGGTTCCCCGGCGCGATCTATCCGGTCAATCCGAACCGCGAAGAGATCGCCGGGCAGCGCTGTTATCCATCGGTGCAGGACCTGCCCGACAGCGTTGATTGTGTGATCTACGGGCTGGGGCCGGGCAACGTGCTGGATACGCTCGACGGGCTGGCGAGCAAGGGGGTCAAGCTGATGTTCTGCGGTGCCGCGGGCTTTGCCGAAACCGGCGAAGCCGAAGGCATCGCGCTGCAACAGGCGATGGCCGACAAGGCGCGCGGGCTGGGCATCCGGGTGCTGGGGCCGAATTGCATCGGCTTTGCCAATTTCCATGACCATATCGGCGCGGCGGCGGCGGCGGCGATGGAATGGCCCGATATTCCGGCGGGCGATGTCGGCGTGTCCTCGCAGAGCGGCGGGCTGGCCTTTGCCTCGATCATCTATTGCGGGCTGACCGAGGGCGTCGGGTTCTCGCATATGATTTCCACCGGGAACGAGGCCGATCTCGACGCGATCGAATGTGCCGAGGCGCTGATTGATGACCCGCACACCAATTCCATCGCGCTGGTGATCGAGGCGGTGCGCAATCCGGCGGCGTTTCTGGCCTTCCTCGACCGGGCTGGTCGGGTCGGCAAGCCGGTGACGATTCTGAAAACCGGGCGCTCGTCGCTGGGCAAGGTGATGGCGCAGAGCCACACCGGGGCGCTGGCAGGATCTTCGGACCTCTTTGACATGGTGGCGCGTCGCTATGGCGTGGCGCTGGCCAAGGATATCGACGATCTGTTCCGGCTGTCCTCGATGTTCGCGCGGTTGCGTCGGGCGGGCAAGCTGGCCAGCTACAGCAATCCCGGTGCCCATTGCGCCTCGTTCTGTCTGTCAGGCGGGCATGTCGGGCTGATGGCCGACCATGGCACCTTTGCCGGGCTGACCTTTCCGACGCCGCCGGCAGGTGCCGATGCGCTGTTTTCCGAGGCGGTGGACTTTCCGCTCAGGGCGCAGAACCCGCTGGACACCACTGCGCAGGTGGTGGGCGGTGATGCCTTTTGGGGCCGCTGCACCGAGATTTTTGCAGGCTTTGACGATGTCCAGGTGGTGATCCCGTCGCTGACCGTGGCACAGAGCTATAAGGGGCCGCTCGACGATCTGGGCCGGATCGCGCGCGAGCGGGATGAGATCGTGATCGCCTGCTGGCCGGGCGGCAGTTTCGACAAAGGCGATTACGCCCTGCTTGACGCTTACAACCTGCCCTATTTCCCGATGCCGCATCAGGCCGCCGCCGGGGTTGCGGCGCTGGATGCCTGGTGCCGGGTCTGGAACACTGGCGGCCCGGCGCAGCTGGAGGTGGTCAACGGCAATTCCCTGCCCGAGGTGCGCGCGGCGCTCCTGGAGGCTGCAGGGCGCGGCGAAACCATCGTCTCGGAACGCAGCATGAAGACGCATCAGGAAACCTGTTGCAGCCGCTGACCGAGGCCGAACGTCAGGCGCTCTGTCGGTTGATCCTGAACCTGACCGCGCATCTGGGTCAGCCCGGCTGCGGCGCCGGGCCGACAGAGTCAGCGGCGACCGCTGAGCAGGTTGCGCGCCACCACCATGCGATGCACCTCGGAGGGGCCTTCGCCAATGCGGTGAATGCGCAATTCGCGATACCAGCGTTCGAGTGGCAATTCCTTGGACAGGCCGAGCCCGCCCATGATCTGGATTGCCCGGTCGACGATGCGGCCGGCGGTTTCGGTTGCGGTGACCTTGGCGATCGAGGCTTCAAGTTTGAAATCCTCGCCCAGATCGCCTTTCCAGGCGGCGTCATAGACGATCAGCCGGGCCGCGCGCAGCTCCATATCGCTGTCGGCGAGCATCCATTGCACCGCCTGTTTGTCAGCCAGTTTAGAGCCAAAGGTCTCGCGTTCCTTGGCCCAGGCGATGGCGATGTCGAGCGCGGCGCTGGCCACCCCGAGGGTCCCGGCGGAATAGGAAATGCGGTTGTCCACCAGCCATTTCTCGGCCAGGGCAAAACCCTGACCCTCTTCGCCCAACCGGTTCTCGATGGGAATTTCGACATTGTCGAAATGCAGCTCGAACGGCGAATAGGCGCGAATGACCGGGATTTCCTTGACCGTCAGGCCGGGGGTGTCGCGGTCGACGATGAACGAGGTGATGCCAGAGCGACCACGTCCGCCGGTGCGGGCATAAACGATGCCCCAATCGGCCTTGTCGGCGCCGGTGATCCACATCTTGGAGCCGTTGAGAATGTATTTATTGCCAACCTGTTCGGCCTTGAGCTGAATCGCCCGCCCCGGATCGGCCCCGCCCGAGCTTTCCGAAATCGCGACGAAACACTTGCTGCCCTTGTCCACACCCGGCAGGCCGTATTTCTCGATCTGCTGGCGGTTGCCCTCCCAGATCACATTGGGCGGGTCGATGCCGAAGGCCCCCATCGCCGGGTTATAGAGGCCCATACGCACTTGCTTGGCCTCTTCGGCAAAGACCGCCTGTCCCAGCAGGTTCAGCCCGGCACCTCCGAATTCGGCGGGGGTGCGCACGCACCACAGGCCCAGCGATTTGGCCTTGTCCTGCAACGGCTTCAACTTGTCGGACGGGCAATAGGTGGCGTCATGCGGCAGCGTGTCTTCGACCGCTTTGATGTCGCTCTGCACAAAGCGGCGCACGGTGGCCTGCAATTCGCGATATTCGTCGGGCATCGCCCATGCGCCAAAACTTTTGGCGGTTTTTTCTGCTGTGTCGTCGATCATTTTCATCCTCTCCGAGTCCGGCCGCGTGACGGCGTTGCTCAATGGTGTGACCATTGATTTGCCCGGAGTCAATGCCGGGCGCGCGGCTGCTCGATATGCGGCAAAGTGGGGAGGGGTGGCCAAGGGCCGGGGGCGGACGCGGCCTGCGAGGGGCCGCGTCCAGCAGAGGTCTTGTCAGATCAGGCGAGGTCGAAGCGGTCGGCTTGCATTACCTTGACCCAGGCCTTGACGAAATCCTGAACGAATTTCGCACTGGCATCGTCGCTGGCATAGGCCTCGGACAGGGCGCGCAATTGCGAGTTGGATCCGAACACCAGATCGACACGGGTGCCGGTCCATTTCAGCGCGCCGCTGTCGCGGTCACGCCCCTCGAACAGCGTGGCGCTGTCGTCGGTGGCTTTCCATTCAGTGCCCATATCGACCAGATTGACAAAGAAATCGTTGGTCAGGACGCCGGGCCGGTCGGTGAGCACGCCATGCGTGGTGTTGCCATAGGTCGCGCCCATTGCCCGCATACCGCCGACCAGCACCGACATTTCCGGCGCGGTGAGGCCCAGCAATTGCGCCCGGTCGATCAGCATCTGTTCCGCGGGGACGGTATAGGCTGCCCTGGTGTAATTGCGGAAGCCGTCGGCCTCAGGCTCCAGCGGATCAAAGGACTCTGCGTCGGTCTGTTCGGCGCTGGCATCCATCCGCCCGGGGGTGAACGGGACCTCGATAAAGCTGCCGGCTGCCTTGGCCGCCGCCTCGATGGCCGCACCGCCGCCGAGCACGATCAGATCAGCCAGCGAGACCTTCTTGCCGCCACTCTGGGCTGCGTTGAAGGTGCTCTGCACCTCGGTCAGCTTGGCCAGAACCCGGGCCAGCTGATCGGGCTGGTTCACCTCCCAGCCACTTTGCGGGGCCAGCCGGATGCGCGCGCCATTGGCGCCACCGCGTTTGTCCGAGCCGCGGAAGGTCGCGGCCGAGGACCAGGCGGTATAGGTCAGTTCGGCCACCGTGAGCCCAGTGTCGAGGATCCTCGCCTTCAGTGCCGCGATATCGGCGGCATCGATCAGCGGATGGTCGACGGCGGGGATCGGATCCTGCCAGATCAGGTCCTCCTGCGGCACATCGGGGCCGTGGTAGCAGGCCTTGGGGCCCATGTCGCGGTGGGTCAGTTTGAACCAGGCGCGGGCAAAGGCATCGGCGAATTCATCCGGGTTTTCCAGGTACCGCTTGGCAATCGGGCCATAGATCGGATCATAACGCATCGACATGTCGGCGGTGGTCATCATAGGCCGGTGTTTCTTGGACGGATCGAAAGCGTCGATAACCATGTCCTCGTCGTCGACATCCTTGGCCGCCCATTGCTGTGCGCCCGCCGGGCTTTTCACCAATTCCCATTCGTATTTGAACAGAACCTTGAGATACCCCATGTCCCAGGTGGTCGGGTTGGGTTTCCAGGCGCCTTCGACGCCGCTGCCGATGGCGTCGCCCGCGACGCCGCTGCCATAGGCGGACCGCCAGCCCAGGCCCATTTCCTCAAGCGGTGCCGCCTCGGGCTCCGGTCCGACCAGCGCCGCGTCACCGGCGCCATGGGCCTTGCCAAAGGTGTGGCCGCCGGCGGTCAGGGCGACGGTTTCCTCGTCGTTCATCGCCATCCGGGCAAAGGTTTCGCGCACATCGCGCCCCGAGGCGACCGGGTCGGGATTGCCGTTCGGCCCCTCCGGGTTCACATAGATCAGGCCCATCTGCACCGCCGCCAGCGGGTTTTCCAGTTCGCGCTCACCACTATAGCGGCCATCGGCCAGCCATTCGGTTTCATTGCCCCAATAGATGTCTTGTTCGGGTTCCCAGATATCTTTGCGCCCGCCGCCAAAGCCGAACGGCTTCAGCCCCATCGATTCGATGGCGCAATTGCCGGCCAGGATCATCAGGTCGGCCCAGGACAGCGATTTGCCGTATTTCTTCTTGATCGGCCAGAGCAGGCGCCGGGCCTTGTCCAGGTTGACGTTGTCGGGCCAGGAGTTCAGCGGTGCAAAGCGTTGCGAACCGGAGGTGGCGCCGCCGCGCCCGTCGCCTGAACGATAGGTGCCAGCGCTGTGCCAGGCCATGCGGATGAACAGCGGCCCGTAATGGCCGTAATCGGCGGGCCACCAATCCTGACTGTCGGTCATCAGCGCGATCAGGTCGGCCTTGACCGCGTCGAGGTCGAGCTGTTCAAAGGCCTTGGCATAGTCGAAATCATCGCCCATCGGATCACCGGCGGGCGGGTTCTGATGCAGCATCCCGAGGTTCAACTGGTTCGGCCACCAATCGCGGTTCGACCGCGCGCCCGAGGTGGCGTGCATCACCGGGCATTTGCCTGCGTTGGCTGAGTCGTTTCCGTCCATGTCTGGTTCTCCCTGAATCTGCGGTTGCGCAAGCTGCGCCTGCTGCGGCCGGTTGGACCGGCTGCGGTATCGCCCTGATATAGGGGCTTCGCGGTGAGGGTTTAAGTTGCATCTCCTGATTACGGATATAAGAAATTCTTATGCTAAATGTGACATTCAAACAGCTTCGCTACTTCGATGCGCTGGCGACCCAGGGCCATTTCACCCGCGCCGCCGAGGTCTGTGCGATCTCACAGCCTGCGTTGTCGATGCAGATTCGTGATCTTGAGGCGACGCTGGGCCATGCGCTGTTTGAACGTGGCGGCCGGGGGCTGCGGCTGACCCGTTTCGGACAGGATTTCGTCCTGCGGGCGCGCGACATCCTGCGTGCGGTCGCGGATCTCGAGGATCTGGCCCGCGCCCAGGGGCCGGGGCTGGCCGGGCGGCTGAACCTGGGGGTGATCCCGACCATTGCCCCCTATCTGCTGCCGCGTCTGGTCGGCAATCTCAGGCAGGCGCATCCGGGGCTCGACCTGCATTTGCGTGAGACCGTCACCGCAAGGCTGATCGAGGAATTGAGCACCGGGCGTCTGGATGCGGCGATCGTGGCGCTGCCGGTTGATGAACCGACGCTGACCGAGGTGACGCTGTTTTCGGAATCCTTCGTGTTGATCCGCGCCGCTGCCGAGGCCGCCAAGCCGGTGCCCGACCGCGAGGCGCTGGCGCAGGAAAAGCTGTTGCTGCTGGAAGAGGGTCATTGTTTTCGCGATCAGGCGCTGGCCTATTGCGGCACCAATCCAGGCGCGCAGCGCGATGGGCTGGACGGCACCTCGCTGGCGACATTGGTGCAGATGGTGGCCGCCGGGCTGGGGATGACCCTGATCCCGGAAATGGCGATCCCGGTGGAAACGCGTCACACCGCCGTCAGCATCGCCCGCTTTGCCGGGGCACAGCCGGGGCGCCGGATCGGCATGGTCTGGCGCCGCCGCAGCCCGCTGACCGCGCAGATGCACGAGCTTGCCGCGTTGGTGCGGCGGGCGGCGGGCGCCCCTGAGGACGGTCGACCTGCAGGTTGAGACCGTCACCGAGGCGCGGCGCAGCACGATTGAGGAATGCCAGCTATTGCGCGCCCAGTCAGGCGCTGGTGCGCAGCGTCACAAGGCCGGTCGAGATCGGCGGCACCACCATTCCTAAGGGCTGGCGGTGGCTCTGAGCTTCTTGTCGGCGAATTTCGACGAGGCGGTGTTTGACATTCCGCAAGAGTCTGACCCCGACCGCAGTCCGACCCGGCACCTGTGGTTCGGCATCGACCCGCCGAACTGTGCTGGCCAATCGCTGGCCAAGTTGCCGTTGCGGATCGTGCTGAACCGGCTGCGCCGGGGGTGATCCGCTTTCGCTGGCGGACCGGTCCGGCGCTATTGTCCTGCGCTATTTCTGTGGCCGTCCAAAGGCCCCGGACTGCGCCAGTGCCGCGATTTCATCGGCGCTGAACCCGGCCTCCCCCAGCACCCTGGCAGTGTCCGCGCCGAGGCGCGGCGCTGGTTTTTCCGGCTGTGCAGGGCTGCGTGAGAATCGCGTCGGCACCGCCATCGAGCGGATCGCCCCTTCGCTCGGGTGCTCGACATTCTCAAAGAAACCGGTGGCGACCAGATGCGGGTCTTCCAGCGCCGAGGCGTAGCTGTGCATCGGCAGGGCGGGCACGTCGGCGGCGTCAAACAGCGCCAGCCAGTCGGCGGTGCTGCGGGTCAACAGGATCTCGCCCAATTCGGCATAGACCGCATCGATATTCTGCATTCTGGAGGCAAAGGTCGCATAGCGCGGATCGGCGGCGGGCATCTCGGGGCGGCCAATCGCGGCAAAGAACCGGTTCCAATGGCCATCGTTGTAGATCAGCGCGCAGATATAGCCATCGCTGGTCTGGTAGGGGCGCCGGTCGGGAGACAGGTGGCGGGCATAACCACCCTGATCCATCGGCGGATCATAGGTCAGCCCGCCGAGGTGATCGCCAAGGATCATCGCCAGCATGGTTTCAAACATCGGCACCTCGACTTGCTGACCGAGGCCGGAGCGGTCGCGTTCCACCACCGCCGCCAGAATCGCATTGACCGCCGCCAGGCCGACGATCCGGTCGGCAATCGCCGCCGGCACATAGGAGGGGCGCTGACCGGCACGCACAAAGCTGTGGGCAATGCCCGATCCGCCCTGGATCAGGTCGTCATAGGCCGGACGGTCGGCATAGGGGCCGCGCTGGTCAAAGCCGACGAGAGCGGCATGGATCAGCCGGGGGTTCTCGGCCGACAGCGCCTCATATGAGAGGCCCAGCCGTGCCATCGCCCGGGGCCGGATGTTGGACACCACCACATCGCAATCCCGCGCCAGCCGGATCGCCACATCCCGGCCTTCCGGGGTTTTCAGATCCAGCGCCACGCTGCCCTTGGAGCGGTTGGTGTTCAGGAACACCGCCCCCATCCCGGCGTTTCGTGTCGGCCCGATCTGGCGGGTCACATCGCCTTCGGGGGCCTCGACCTTGATGATGTCAGCGCCGAAATCGCCAAGAATCTGGGTCGCATAGGGCCCCATCAACACCGATGTCAGATCGAGCACGCGCAGCCCTTGAAGTGGTCCCAAATCGTCTCTCCTCTGCTGCGGATCGTTGCGATTCGCCTCATTTCCGGGCGCAACTTGGTCAGGAACTGGTGGTCATGTCAAACAGAGAGGCGCGGCGGGACGGGCTAAGTTGCGGCGTCATCCTCAGGGGGGCAGATCTGCAACTGGGTGCCCCAGGTCTCGCATCTTTCGACCAGGGCCCCGGGCACCGGACGGTCGGTGAACAGGGTGTCGATCGAGGCCAGCGAGTCGATCACCATCGGCGCGCTGCGCTGGAATTTCGAGGCATCGGCGACCAGCAAGGCGCGTTTGGACTGACGGATGATGGTCTGGCTGACCACCACCTCTTGCAGGTCGTAATCCATCAGATCGCCGTCTTCGTCCAGGGCCGAACAGCCGATGACGGCATAGTCGAACTTGAATTGTTCGATGGTGCGGATCGCCAGAACCCCGACCAGCCCGCCGTCCGACCGGCGCAGCGATCCGCCGGCGACGATGACCTCGCAATTCGGATTGCCGGCCAGGATATTGGCGACGTTGATATTGTTGGTGACCACCAGCAGATCGCGGTGGTTCAGCAATTCCCGCGCCACCGCCTCGGTCGAGGTGCCGATGTTCAGGAACAGCGAGGCGCTGTCCGGGATTTCGCCGGCGCAGGCACGGGCAATGGATCTTTTCGCGTCAGCATGCAGGTTGGTGCGCGCGGTATACCCCATATTGGTGGGGCCCGCAGGCAGCACGGCACCGCCATGCACGCGGTTCAACTGGCCGCTCTCGGCCAGCTCTGACAGGTCGCGGCGGATGGTCTGGACAGCGACGCCGAAATGGCTGGCCAGGCCCTCGACGGTCACTTTTCCTTCGGCGCGGGCGATTTCCAGAATCGCGGGCAGTCTGAACGCCTGTGACAGCTGAATGTTCCAAGTTCTGGCACTGAGGTGCGGTGAAGGCCTCGATTATTGTTTATTTGGCGGCGCATCACAAGCTGCCTGCGTGCCTGACCCAAGGGCAGGCACCGGGCCGAGGGCGCGCGGCGCATCGGTGAAAATCGCCGCCGGGGCGGGGAAATGCACCGGTCCTGCCGGGGTGGCGACCTCGACCCGGCGCAGATGCGGATGCCGGGCCAGACCCTCCATGTCATTGACGCTGGCAAAGGCGACATCGGCGCGGGTCAGCAGATCAATCGCCGCCGCCGTGCTGTGGCGCAGAAAGGCGGCGCCGACCAGCGCGTCGGTCTCCGCGCGATTCTGCACCCGGGCGACATTGCTGGCAAAGCGCGGGTCGCTGATCGGGCTCTTGTCCTGCAGGAACTCGGCACAGAACTTCGCCCATTCCCGCTCGCTCTGGATCGAGATCAGGATTTGCCCACCATCCGCCGCGCTAAAGACCCCGTAGGGGGCAATCGACGGATGCGCCAGGCCGATCCGGGTCGGGCTGCGCCCGGCCTCGTGGTTCAGCAGCGGCACGGTCAGCCAATCGGCCATCACGTCAAACATCGAAATCCGGATATCGGCACCTTCGCCGGTGATGCCGCGCCCGATCAGCGCTTCAAGCACCGCCGCATGGGCGGTGGCACCGGTGGCGATATCGACCACCGAGATCCCGACCCGCGCCGGTTCCTCCGGCCCGCCGGTGATCGAGGCCAGCCCGGTTTCGGCCTGCACCAGCAGGTCATAGGCCTTGCGATTGGCATAGGGGCCGCTGTCACCATAGCCGGTGATGGCGCATTGGATTAGGCGCGGATAGCGGGTGCGTAGCCGCTGCGGGCCAAAGCCGAGCCGGTCAAGCGCCCCGGATTTGAGGTTCTGTACCAGCACATCGGCACCGGCCAGCAGTTCGTCGAGCGCCCGCTTGCCCGCCTCTGATGCGAGGTCGAGCACATGCGATTCCTTGCCCCGGTTGAGCCAGACGAAATAGCTGGACTGGCCCTTGACGGCAGCGTCATATCCGCGCGCAAAATCGCCCTCGGGGCGCTCGATCTTGATCACCCTTGCGCCAGCATCGGCCAGCCTTGCGGTGCAGAACGGCGCCGCAACCGCCTGCTCCACAGCGACGACGGTCAGCCCCGCCAGCGGCAGCGCCGTCATCAGAACGACCTTGGCAGGCCGAGGATATGCTCGGCCACATAGGACAGGATCAGGTTGGTCGAGATTGGCGCCACCTGATACAGCCGGGTTTCGCGGAATTTGCGTTCGACATCGTATTCGGCAGCGAATCCAAAGCCGCCGTGGAATTGCAGGCAGGCATTCGCCGCTTCCCAGCTGGCCTTGGCCGCCAGGTATTTCGCCATATTGGCCTGGGCGCCGCAGGGTTCACCGGCATCGAACAGGCGGCAGGCCTCGAACCGCATCAGATTGGCGGCCTCGACCTCGATAAAGCTTTCGGCAATCGGGAATTGCACCCCCTGGTTCTGCCCGATCGGCCGCCCGAATACCTCGCGGTCCTTCACATAGGCGCTGACCTTGTCGATGAACCAATAGCCGTCGCCGATACATTCCGCCGCGATCAGCGACCGTTCGGCATTCAGCCCGGTGAGGATGTATTTAAAGCCCTGGCCTTCTTCGCCGATCAGGTTTTCGGCGGGAATTTCGAGATTGTCAAAGAACAGCTCATTGGTCTCGTGGTTGACCATGTTGAGGATCGGTTTGACCTCCATGCCCTTGGCTCGGGCTTCCTTGATATCGACCAGAAAGATCGACAGCCCTTCGGATTTCTTTTTGACTTCGGACAGCGGCGTGGTGCGGGCCAGCAGGATCATCAGATCGGAATGTTGCACCCGGCTGATCCAGACCTTCTGGCCGTTGATCACATAGCGGTCGCCCTTTTTCACCGCCGTGGTCTTGATCTTGGTGGTGTCGGTGCCGGTGGTCGGTTCGGTCACGCCCATGCTTTGCAGGCGCAATTCGCCTGAGGCGATCTTGGGCAGGTATTTCTGCCGCTGCGCCTCTGAGCCATGCTGCATCAGGGTGTTCATATTATACATCTGGCCGTGACAGGCGCCGGAATTGCCGCCCGCGCGGTTGATTTCTTCCATGATCACCGAAGCTTCGGCAAGGCCGAGGCCAGAACCGCCATAGGCTTCGGGAATCAGTGCCGCCATCCAGCCATTGCGGGTCAGCGCATCGACAAAGGCCTCGGGATAGCCGCGTTCCTCATCGACCTTGCGGTGATATTCGGCCGGAAATTCGGCGCAAAGGGTGCGAACAGCATCGCGGATCTCGTCATATCCAGCCCCAATTGTTGATTGCATCGCATCCTCCTGATGGCAGTGGCGCGCCCCGGCGAACCGCCCGGCGCTGGTTTCGCCGCGCAAGCTATCTGGGCGCGACGGAAATTGCCAACCGCCAGCCGAAGTTTTGAGACGTTTATGTTGTTTAGTCGAGGGTGCGGCGGAACCGGAACAGCGACAGCAGCGACAGCAGGACAACAAACCCGCCCAGGGCCAGAAAGGCGCCAGAGACGAATTGCGCGTCGGCGCCTTTCAGCATCACCGCGCGGATCAGCCGCAGGAAATGGGTCAGCGGAAAGATTTCGCCCAGATATTGCGCCCACATCGGCATGCCCCGGTAAGGGAACATGAATCCCGACAACAGCAGCGAGGGCAGGAAAAAGAAAAAGGTCAGCTGCATTGCCTGCATCTGGGTGCGCGACACCGTCGAGATCAGATAGCCGAGGATGACGAGCGCCAGCACGAACACGAACACCCCGGCCAGGATCAGCGACAGGCTGCCGACAAAGGGCACCCCGAACACCGCCCGCGCCGCGACCAGCACCACCGCCACCTGAACCGCGCCGACCGCCAGATAGGGCAGCACCTTGCCCAGCATGATTTCCAGCGGGGTGGCGGGCATCGACAGCAGGTTTTCCATGGTGCCGCGTTCGGTTTCGCGGGTCAGCGCCATTGCCGTCATCATCACCATGGTCAGCTGCAGGATCACCCCGAGCAGGCCGGGCACGATATTGTATTGGGTGATCCCTTCGGGGTTATAGCGGCGGTGCACGACGATCGAGACACCGGCGCCCCCCCGGTCTGCCCCGGCCATAGCGGTCCCGGCCTCGCGCGCCAACGCCTCGGCGGCAACGGTGCCCAGCGTCGATATCGCGCCCGAGGCGACGGCGGGATCGGTGGCGTCGGCCTCGATCAGGATGGTGGCATTGTCATTGCGTTCAATGCGGCGGCCGAAATCCGACGGCACCGTCACCACAAAGGCGGCATCGCCGCGGGCGATCATCGCCTCGGCCTCGCCGACCGTCGCATTGGGGGCGATGAAGCGGTAATAGCCGGTCAGCTCCAGCGCCGAGACCATCGCCCGGGTGAACCGGTCCTGGGTCGGGGCGACCAGCGCGGCGGGCAGTTCCTTGGGGTCGGTGTTGATGGCAAAGCCGAACAGCATCAACTGCACCAGCGGGATGCCCAGCATCATCCCGAAGGTTAGCCGGTCGCGGCGCATCTGGATGGATTCCTTGACCAGCAGCGCCCGCAGGCGGCCAAATGACAGAAACCGGCTCATTGCATATTGTCCTGTGACTCGCCCATCAACTGGATGAACACATCCTCAAGGCTGGTGTCGGCGGCGGCCATTTCGACCCCGGCGGCCTTGGCGACCCGGCTGACGGTCTTGCGCAGTGCCGCGCCGTCGTGTCCGACCACATGCAGGGTCTGTCCAAAGGGTGCCACCTGATCGACGCCCTCGGCACCGGTCAGATCGCGGGCAACCTGGGCGATGCCCTTGCCCGACAGCACCAGGGTGGTCAGCCCGGCGTCGCGGACCACCTGCCGGGTGGTGCCCTGGGCGACCAGCTTGCCATAGGAGATATAAGCGATGCGGTGGCAGCGCTCGGCCTCGTCCATGTAATGGGTTGAAACCAGAACCGTCAGCCCGTCCTGCGCCAGCGCATGAATCTCGTCCCAGAAATCCCGTCGCGCCTTGGGATCGACCCCGGCGGTCGGCTCATCGAGGATCAGCAGCTTGGGGCGGTGCATGATGCAGGCGGCCAGCGCCAGCCGCTGTTTCCAGCCCCCCGACAGCGACCCGGCCAGCTGATCCTTGCGGCTGCTCAGCCCGAGATCGGCGAGGGTGTCGCTGACCACCCGGCGCGGTGAGGCCATGCCATAGAGCCCGGCGACAAAGCGCAGGTTTTCGGCAATGGTCAGATCCTCGTAAAACGAAAATCGCTGGGTCATATAGCCGACTGCGCGCTTGATCGCGCGCCGGTCGCTGCGGATGTCATGACCCAGAACCCGCCCCTCACCGGCATCGGGTTCAAGAAGCCCGCACATCAGCCGGATGGTGGTGGTCTTGCCCGATCCGTTGGGGCCGAGAAAGCCCATGATCTCGCCCGCCGCAACATCCAGCGTCACCGCGTCGACCACGGTTTTGTCGCCAAAGCGTTTGGTCAGGCCGCGCACCGAAATCGCCGGTTCCGCTGCCGGGGCAGAGGCCGGATCAGGGGCCGGATCAGAGGCCTGACCGGGCGCGGTCATGGCCGGTTGCCGGGCAGGGCGACATCGACGATCTGGCCCGGTTTCAGATCGCTGCTCGCTTCCGGGCGGGCCTCGATCAGATAGACCAGCTTCTGCCGGTTCTGCAGCGAGTAGATCACCGGCGGGGTGAATTCCGGCGCATCCGAAATATAGGTGATGCGGGCGGTCAGCCCCGCTGCGCAACCATCACAGCTGACGCGGAGCCGATCCCCCACCGCGATTTCGGAAAAGGCGGTTTCCGGCACATAGAGCCGCAGTTTGACCGCGCCATCGCCGAGCACCGACAGGATCGGCGCCGAGGGTCCGGCGATTTCGCCCTCGGTGCGGATCACGTCAAAGACGGTGACCGGTTCGGACAGGCTCAGGCTGCGCTGATCCAGATGCCAGGTGGCGCGGGCAAGCCCGGCCTCGGCGCCCTTGACCGCCGCTTCGGCCTCGGCGATGGCCTGCGCCCGGGCCGGCAGGCGGGCGACGGCCAGTTCGGCCTCGGCCTGGGCAACCTTGGCCGAGGCGATTTCAAAGGCGGTGATCGCGTCATCGCGCTGGGCGACGGTGGCGGCGCCGCGGCTGGCCAGGCTGATCACCCGGTCGCGGGTGCGCTCTGCCTCGGTCGCCTGGGCCCGGGCCGAGGCGAGGTTGGCCTCGATCACTCCGATCTCTTCGGGGCGCTTGCCCTCCTGCAGATCCGCCAGCCGGGTCAGGGCCTGGGCCAGCGCCGCCTCGGCCTCGGCCTGGGCGATTTCGGCGTCGCGCTTCTCCATCTCGACCAGCACCGTGCCGGCCTCGACACGGGTGCCACGGGTCACCAGCACGGTCGCGACCTGGGCCACCGCGACCGGCGCGACCAAGGTGAATTCGCCCTCGACATAGCCGGTGGCAAAGGGCGCGGCTGGGGCGCAGGGGGCATAGAGGCTGGCCACCAGAGCAAAGCTGCAGAGATCAATCATGTCGGTGCCTTTCAAGGGTGTCGCGCAGATTGGCGATGACCAGATCCGCGACCCGCCGGGTTTCATCCGGTCCGATGCCGTCCCAGCCCATCCGCCGGGCCACCAGCGGCTGGGCAACCCGGAAATAGAGGATCTGGCCAATCATCGCGAAGATTGCCAGCTTGACCGCCTCATCCTCGGGGTCGCGGCCGGTCGCCTTGGCCCAGAGGTCGCAGATCGCCCGGTGGCGCGGTTCCAGAAATTCGGCATAGATCACGTCCACAGCATCGCCCTGATCGGTCAGTTCGCGCAGCATGAACGTGACCATATCCTGGGCCTGCGGGGTGCCGACAACCAGCCGCACCAGCGCTCCGACCATCCGTTCGATCTGATTTTGCGCCGCTTCGGCCGTGGCGGGTGGCTGCGGCGCGCTCTCGGCGTCGAGCAATCCTGCGATCAGGTCGGCCACCGATTTGACACAGGCCGCGCGCAGCCCGGCCTTGCCACCGAAATGATAGGCGATCGAGGCGACATTGGTGTTCGCATGGGCGGCCAGCTCGCGGGTCGAGGTGCCCTCGAAGCCCTTGCGCCCGAACAGCTGTAGCCCGGCCTGGATCAGGCTGGCATCGGTCTTGGGTTTTTGCGGCGTGGTGGTCATGGCAAATTTTTAATCAATCGTTTGATTGAGTCAAGGCGTGATCAGATCCACCCGCCGTGTCGCGCAGCCTATTTGCCGACAATGCCGCGCGCCGATCCGGCGATCAGCCGGGCGGCATCGGTCAGCGGTCCGACCGGTGGCAGGGCCGAGCGGCAGCAAAAATAGCGCGGCTGCCAGATCGGATCGAATTTGGCCTTGAACCGGCGCAGCCCGTCAAAGCTGTAGAACCGGTCGCCATGCGCATAGACAAGGTTGCCGAACCGCGCCCACAGCGTTGCGCCGCGCCGTCCCGGCAGACCCGCAAACGGCACCATGCCAAGGCTGAAGAACTGCCGGCCCTCGGCCTTGAGCTGCAACAGCAGGTCGGTGAACAGGAATTCCATGGTCGCGGCCGGGGCGTCGGGGCGATGACGCATCAGATCGACGGCGCCGCTGCGGTCGGATTCCATCAGATTGGCAAAGGCGCAGATTTCGCCGTTCAGCCGAACTATCGCGATCCGGGTGCGGTTCAGCCAGGCCGGATCGAAACGGCCCACGGAAAACCGTTTCTCCCGCGCCGCGTGCTGCATCAGCCAGCCCTGCGAAATCACCGCCAGCGCGTCGATCAGGGCCGGGTCATGCGGCGCTGGCATGATCTCGACGCTGAGCCCATCGCGCTGCGCCCGGTTCCAGGTGGTGCGCAGCTTCTTGCGCTCGGGCCCGTCGAGGCTGAAATTGAGCAATGGCACCACCGCCTCTTCGCCCATCTTGTGCAGGGTCAGCCCCATGTCGATGGCCTGTTCGGCAAAGCCCATCGGCGCTTCATAGAACACTGGCCGTGCCCCGGCGGCGCGGGCGGCGTCATGGAACGCCCAGGCCAGATCCTCGACATCTTCTTCGCTGCCGACCGGCGCGCCCATGGCGATCCAGGACCCGCCCTTGACGCCATAGGACAGGACCGAACGGCCTGCCGGGCCGAACATCAGCGCCTTGTCACCAGTCAGGGCGATGGCGTCCCCCCCCTGGCCGAACTCGGCAATGATCCCCTGTGCTTTCGCAAGCGCCTCTGGATCCGGGGTCGAGGTGCCTAAGCGGGCGACGCGAAAGCCGGAATAGAGCAACGCGGCGCTGAGGATCACCCCGGCGGTCAGCGCCGCCCGCCAGGCGACCACGGCAGGGGCGTCCCCGGCCACCTGCCACCAGGTCAGATCGCGGGCGGCGCTGTCGGCATGGACCATATACCAGGTCAGCCCGAGTGAGGTCAGCGTCGCCAGGGTAAAGACGATCCAGCGCACCGACATGACCCCTTGCGACAGCCGGGCACGGCGATAGAATTCGCGCCGACAGGGCCAGAGGATCAGCGCCATGACACTCAGGATCAGCACCCGGTCCAGGTCTTGGGTCTTCAGCGCCGCCACCGCGATCCCGCTCAGCAGGACCGCAAAGACTCCCCAGAACGCCAGATGCGAGCGGCGAAACACCGACACCGACAGCACCGCCATCAGTGATCCGATGATCGAGGACAGCAACGGCCCGCCCTCGACCATGGTCAGCGGCAGCAATGTCTCAATCTCTTCGGCGGTGATCCTGGCATTGGGCAACAGCCCGGCGAACATCATCGCCAGGCCCGAGCCGAGCACGAGCACCCCGGTGGCCATCGGGATCAGCGACCGCCCGGCCTTGACCACCGGCATCAGCGGGCCAAGGGCTGGCAGTTTCTGCCCGGCGGCGCCCCAGACCTCGGTCAGCGACAACAGCAGCAGTGCCAGCACGAAGGGCAGCAGGAAATAGATCAGACGGAACAGCAGCAGCGCCGTCACCGCGTCATTCACCGGCACCGTGGCGGGCAAGGCGGCGATAACGACACTTTCGAACACCCCGATGCCGCCGGGCACATGGCTGGCGACCCCGACCATGGTCGCGATGGCAAAGACCGCCAGCATATTGGCAAACGGCATCGCCCCGGTCGGCAGCAACAGATGCAGGGCCAGGGCGGCCATCGAGATATCGACCGAGGTGATCGCCAATTGCCGCAGCAGGTCGCCACCACCCGGCGCGGTCAGGGTGAACCGGCCAAGGCGGAGGGCGCCGCCCCGGTGGGCGATCACCACCATCACCAGGACCAGCGCCAGAACCGCAGCCAGCGCCAGCAGCCGCAGATGCGCCGGTGGGATTGCGACGAATCCCGACAGCGCCGCCGGGTGAATCGCCAAGGCCCCCAAACCGATCAAGGTGGCGCCGATCCCGTAGGACAGCGCCGCAAAGGTGGAAATCGCCGCGACGTCATAGGCATCAAGCCCAAGTGCCGAATAGATCCGATAGCGCACCGCGCCGCCGGAAACCGCGCTCAGCCCGATGGTATTGCCCAGGGCATAGCCAAGGAAGCCGCCCAGGGCGACAGAGGCTGGCGGTGCCGATTTGCCGATATAGCGCAGTGCCGACCAGTCATACCCGATCAGCGCGGCATAGCCGACCGCAGTGGCCGCCAGGGCGGCGGCGATCAGATGCGGCGGGGTGGCACGCAATTGCGCCAGCACCACCCGCATGTCGAGCGGTGCGAGCAGGTGATACAGCGCATAGATCCCGGCGACGAACAGCAGCCCGGTGACCAGCAGCGGCGCATGTTGGCGCAGCAGCGCCGCCACCGGTTGACGGGGCAGGTCGTCGGTCTTGGGTTCCTGACGCATTGATCGAGTCGCTTTCTCGTTCTGGTAACCGGCATCCGCCCCTCTGGCCATAGCCCAGGTCGGGGCGTGAGCCAACGCGCTATACCGGCGCGGTGCGGAAATGCTGGCCACCGCTGCGATGCGCAATGGCGTGGGGCGCGGTCGGTGGCGGGCAGGGCGGTATGGCCCCGTGGCTCGTCGCGGCCTGCTAGGTCGTGGAACCGGTGGGTGAACACCACCAATGGCGGCACCAGTGAAATGGCCTTTGCCACCCGGCCCCGCCATACCCGCCCGGCTGCGGGGGGGGGCGGTCAAAGTTGATGGGGCCGCGTGAACCGACAACACCGGCTTCGGCCCAGCAATTTCAACGTCAATGCACTGGATTATAGTGCGATCAGGTGGTTGTCCCACATCAGGTTCGAATGGGTCACCGAAACGCCGCGTCGCCCCCCCAGATGCCGGATTTCGCCGGTTCCCGAGGTCACGGTAAAGCCGTCGCCCTGCAGTACCACCCCGCAGACATCCGCGATTTCGTGGGTTTCAAGCAGCGCCAGGGTTGCCGCCGCGTAGATCTGGGTCTTGCCGCCGCGTGGCGACGTCACTGCCAGGGTCGCGCCGTCCGAGGACACCGCGATGCTGCCGATATAGCCCTGCATGTCGCGCAGATGCGCCGCGTCCGAATGGCTGAGGGTGATCGGCTCTCCACGCCGATGGCTGCCGACCAGTCCCGACACCGCGCCCGCGCCCTGCCATTGCATTCCAAAGGCGACCTCGCCAGTGCAGCCAAGCGCCAGGTGCCGGATCGAGTTCTTGTGCAAGGCCGCAGGCAGGCTGGCGGTTTCCAGCACCTGCCCCTGCTCCAGATAGGCGAGATTGGGGCGCATCGTCGGAATGTTGAGCTTGGTTCGGCCCGAATCCGGGTGGGTTTCGATGCCGCCATTGGCGACAACCAGGACCTCGCTATCGGGCAGCCGCTTGATGTCATGCGGGCCGACTCCGCCGCTGGCCCAGTCATCGACCCGGGCATAGCCCCGCGCGGCATCCCATACACCGATCCGACCCTGACCTGCCTCGCATTCGTTCTCAGTGGTGAACAGCAGATCGCCATCCGCCGAAAAGGCGCCGTGGCCATAGAAATGGCGTCCCTCGGGAGCGCGCAGCACCGCCTTTTGGGCCCCGGACCGGCAATCGATCACCACCGCATAGGTGCCCGGCCGACGGGCAAAGGCGACGGCCTCGGGGCGGGTCGGATGGGCGGCGGCGGCATGGCCGCGGGCGGGCAGCGGGAACTGAAAGGCGACGGCGAGATCGGCGCGAATCCCCGCCAGAATATGGGCACCATCCCGGGTGGCGGCGGCCGAAAGGAAGGTTGGCGACCCGACATCGGCCCAGCTTGGCCGCGGGATCAGCCCGGCGGCCAGCAAGCCACCAAGGAACTGGCGACGACCGGTGTTGTGGCCGGTATTGGGGTTGGCAGTCGGGCTGGCAGTGGGACCGGAGGCTCGGGGGCTCATCTCAATCTCCATCCAGCGCATTGAACCCGGCACTGACGCCGAGGGTCGGGCCAAGCCGCGTGCGGACCGTGTCGCGGATGCCGATGAGTGTTTGCTGCAGGCTTTCGATCCGGATGCGGGAAAGCGGATCGGCAACACCGGCAAAGGCGGGATCGTTCAGCGCCGCCACCTGTGCCAGGGCGGCAGCAAAGCGGTTGTCGAGGTCGGCGGCGAGATCGGGTTCGGGGGCGGCCAGACGCAGGGCCAGATCCTTCAGCGCGCTCAGGCTGAGGCTGACATGCCGGGCAGAGCGCTGTGACCGGCGCGCCTCGGCGCGGTTTGGACGCGGGCGGTCATAGCTGCCGAGCGGGCGACCAAGGCGCGAGTCAGAGGTGAATTCAAGGCCAGCGGTCAGGGCCTTGAACAGCTCTTGCAGGGCCTCCTCGGGGCTGTGGTAGACCGCCTCTGGCCCCGGGTTCCGCATCGTATCGGCATAGCTGGCCTGCCAATCGTCGCGGATCGCGGTGGCGGTGGTGGCGATGTCACGGCTGATCGTCTGGACCAGGGTGCAATGATAGGCGGCGTCGCCTGCGCCCATCAGCCTGTCGTCATAGAGCAGGATCTCCAGCGCATAGAAACCGCGCGCGGCGATCGACACCTCGCGATACTGCGTGGGCGATGTGGCGATCGGGTCTTGCGCGGCGATCAGCCCGGCCAGGGCGCGCGGCGTCGCGCCACGGCTGTCGGGCCAGAAGGCCAGGGCAAAGGCGCGGTCGTCTGTTTCACTTGGGCCGAACCGCAGGTGGCTGGTTGAGATCCAGGCGTCAAAGGCGGTGCCGAAAGCGCGGCGAAGCGCTTGCGATTCCGGCGCGCATTCGGTGGCGGCGACCTTGGCCAGGGCTTGCGTTTGTTCTGCCAGAGCCTCGATCCGTGGCAAGATATGGCTGGTCAGGATGTCCTGAACCGCCGGATGCGCCGGTTCTGCGATTGGTCTGGCCGGCAGGCTCAGAAGGGTGACGATCAGGGCAATCCGTCTCATAGGCTCTCCAGAAATGCGATCAGGGCGTTGCGGTCGGCTTTGCTCATCTCGACGACGCGGGCGCGCTGGGCGCTGGCCTCGCCGCCATGCCAGAGCACCGCCTCAAGCAACGAGCGGGCGCGACCGTCATGCAGGAAATAGCTGTGGCCGCTGACCTGCTCGGTCATCCCGACACCCCAGAGCGGCGGCGTGCGCCATTCCTGGCCATTGGCCCGCGCCTCGGGGCGGTTGTCGGCCAGGTCGGGGCCCATGTCATGCAGCAGCATGTCGGTATAGGGCCAGATCAGCTGAAAGCTTTGCTCGGGCTGGTCGGTCAACCGGTGGGTCACGAAACTGGGCCGGTGACAGGCCGTGCAGCCGGTTTCATAGAACAGCGCCTTGCCGCGCAGAACCTCTGGATTGCCGACGTCGCGCCGTGCGGGCACCGCCAGGTTGCGGCTGTAAAAGGTTACCAGGTCCAGCCCCTCGATATCGATCTCGGTGCCGCGCGCATCGCCATCGCCATGCGGCGCGTTGAGGCAAGCAGTTTGCGCCGAGGTGCAATCCCCCGCAGGGGCCGGGAACAGCGGGTTGGAAATGCCGATATCACCGGCAAAGGCAGCGGCGGATTGTTCCCGGATCGTCGGCTTGCCCGCCTTCAGGCCAAAGCGGCCCAGCATCGGCTGGTTGAACTCTGCCGACCAGACGACATTCGGGCGTCCGCTGATCCCGTCGCCGTCGCGGTCCTCGGGATCGGCCAGGGCCAGGATATCGGCGGCGGGGATCGCCTCGAGCAGGCCAAGGCCGATCATCTGTTGCGCGACCCGCGGACTCAGCATCGCGTCAGGATGCAGCGGCCCATAGCCGAGGTCGGCGGCGGTATAGCTGGGATGGCGCAGCGACACGACGCGGCCATCGGCGAGGTGAACCGGTTCTTCCTCATAAGTGATGGAAAGCCGGTATTCGGCGGGCTGGCCGGGGGCGGCGAAATCCTGCAACTGGGTGCCGTAATTCGGGTCGGGCAGGGTGGCCAGATAGCCTTTGATCGCGGCGATGGCGGCTGCGTCAGCCTCCGCGCCTTCCGGGCTGGGGATCGAGATCCGCAGGAACATCGAAATCGCGTTGTCCTCGGGCCCCTCGGGCGGATGGCCGCGTCCGTCCTTGATATGGCAGCGCTGACAGGACCGGGCGTTGAACAACGGGCCAAGCCCGTCAGAGGCCAGGGTGGAGGACGGCGCCGACACCCAGACCTTGCGGAACAGGCCATTGCCGACCTTGAAGGTCAGCTCATCGGCAAAGCTGACATTGGCCGAGGGTTGCGAAAACGCATTGTCATCGGGCCAGACCCGCACTGTCGCCGCCCCGGCCGGGCGGTCCTCGAACCGTTGCGGCGCCGAGAAGTCACTGGTCAGGGCGGTGACCGTGGCAATCCGCGCCGCCTCTTTCGCCGTGCGCGGCACGATCGACAGATGCGGATCGCCCTGCGGCCAGTCGATTGCTGTGGGGCGCTCCTGTGCCGTGGCCACCGAGCCCGCCAGCAAGCTGGCGAGCAACAGGTTGCGCGGTGTTGTCCGGTTTCGATGCATGGCGCGCAGCATAGATTTCTTGGCGGAATTTGGCCAAGTTCTCCGGCGCGCGTCGCTCGGCCACTGGTTCGCTATCTGGTGGGGTGAGGCGAGGGCGCAGCCGCGGACCCTGGCATCACCGCCTGAACCAATCTGGAGCGGGAAAATCGGCCTGCAACCGACATGAGACACGAGGTCCTGCGGCGCAGAAACCGCGCGATCTCTGATGTCGTTGCATTGGCCGATGATCATTGGTTTAGCCTCCGAAGGGGATCACCAGGGCAAGCCCGAGCATGGTTGATTTCTGACCGGCTTCATTGGCGAATCCGACCCCCGCCGACAGGCTTTGCCCGCCTCGGAATTCATAATCCACCCCAAGCGACAGCAACCGGTCGGTGCCGGTGCTGGTGATGCTGCGATGGGTGAAGGAGGCGTTATAGGTGATCGGGCCGCTGGCAAGGCTGGCGCCGAGCGTGACATAGGTGGCATCGTCGGCGCTGCCGCCAAAACCCTCGAACCTGGCGATTTCACCGATCACCGTGATCCGGTCATTGATCGCATGGCTGAGGCCCAACGCCAGCCCGGTTTCGTTCGACACATCCCCGACCCCGGCGGACATGAACCGCCCCGAGGCAGAGAGGCTGGTGGCGCCAAGGCTGACGTCATATTGCAGCGCGACATTGTTCAGCTTGCCGGTGTTGCCCGCACCGCCACTGGCCCGGGTCAAGCGCCCGCGGCTGGTGCCCAGCGAGTCACTCAACACGGTGGTGTCGGCAAAAAACACCGCCGCCGACAACGTGCCGCGGCCCAGTTCGGTTGTGGCGCTGATGCCGATCATTTCGCTCAGCTCGTAATCCTCGGCATAGGCGCTGCCATAGAATCCCGGGGCCTGATCCCAGGCGATGCCAAAGGCGGGGCTGATCTTGCCCGTGGCAATTTCGGTGCTGCCAAGGCTGAAGGCCAGTCCCAGTTCGCCGACATAGGCGCCGATATCGCCAAACAACCGGTTTCCGGTAGGGTCCAGCACTGATTCAACGCTGATGCCTGCGAAGGCACGCAGGCTTTCGTTGAAGGCAAAACCAAAGGTCAGCTCGGCGGAGCCGTAGATATCGCTCAGTTCGGCGCCGGGAATGTCGGATGAGACGGTGGAATCGATGCCGAGTTCCAGCGCGCCCTCCCAGGTAAAACCGGTGCTGCTTTCAGCCTTTGCAGCTGTAGACGCCAGCACCAGGGCGCAGGTCATCCCTGCTAGGTGAATCGATTTGGTCATTCTGTCTTCCTTTGAGCACCGGCCTTTCAACTCCGCTGGCGTCTGGCGTGCAGGGTTGAAACGGCCGGGATGCGGGTTTCATTCAAAAACGGCGGAGGGGGTGTCGAGGCTGTCGGAGCCTTCAAAGGCGATCTGGTCGAGGCCGAGCTTGCTAACGATCCGCTCGATGGTCTTGGTCTGGTCGATCAGCCCATTCACCGCGCCCATGATCAGCGCCTCGCCGTTGGCGTTGCCGCGTTCCAGCATCTGGTCATAGGCAAACCCGGCCTCGGCGGCGGTCTTGATCCGGCCGAGCGCGCGCATCGTCGTCGCCAGCCTGGTCTTCATCTCAAGGTCGAGACCGGCATCGCTCGCCACCACCAGATCGGACAGGGACGGGCCGGAAACCAGCCTGCCGTCAATGCCGACATAGGCGCCGAGATAGACGTTCTGCACCCCGAGCCCGTCGTAGTAATGGCTGTTATGGGTGTTGTCGGAAAAGCAATCATGCTCTTCTTCGGGATCATTCAGCATCAGGCCAAGGCGCATCCGTTCCCCGGCCTGTTCGCCGTAGGACAGCGACCCGATGCCGGTCAGGACCGCAGCCAGGCCGGTGTCTTCATCCGCCAGCAAGGCGGCGCGCCCGGCGCCGCCTTCGCCCCATTGCGCCGACATCCAGTGCAGATCGCTGACCAGCAATTCGGTCGCGGCGGCCAGGTATTGACCCCGGCGGTCGCAATTGCCGCCGGTGCAGGCCGCGCCGTGGGCGTAATCGGTCCAGGGACGCTGACCGGCGCCGGTGTCGTGACCGTTCAGATCCTGACCCCAGAGCAGGAATTCGATGGCGTGGTAACCGGTCGCGACATTGGCCTCGATCCCGTCGGCCTCGTGCAGGGTATCAGACAGCAAGGCCGGGGTGATCACCCGCGCGTCGATGGCTTTGCCGGACAGGGTAAACTGCGGGCTGGCCACGACATTGAGCACCGCCAGCGCGTTTTCATCCGAGGGCCCGCCATAGGCAGAATCGACGTAGTCGATCAGGCCCTCGTCCAGCGGCCAGGCATTCACCTGGCCCTCCCAGTCATCGACAATGGCATTGCCAAAGCGGAACACCTCGGATTGCTGATAGGGCACCCTTGCGGCCCGCCAGGCCTGCCGGGCCGCCGTCAGGTTTTGCGCCGAAGGGCTGGCCAACAGGGTGGCAACAGCGGTTTGCAGACGCTCTGCGGTGGTGGCGCTGTCCTGATAGATGGCGGCGGCAATATCGGCGTAGCTGCCCAGCACCTCTGATTTTTCGACCGCCATTGCGGGGGTGGCGAGGGCCAGGGCGAATCCCGCCGATTGGAGAAGGGGTGATTGCATGGAACTGTCCTTGTCAGTGAAATGTGGTCTTTGGGTGATCGGTTCTGGCGACCTTGATCCGTCCCGGCGCGCAGGGCCGCATCCGGTTCAGCGCAGGGCCGAAGTCGGCCGCCAACGACGCGATCATCGGTGCCACCTCGGGTCGCAGCAGCGGCCGGTGGCCAAAGCGGGCACAGAGCCCGCTGAGGTCCTCGAACGATGGCAACCGCTTGCGGCCAAGATCTGGCCCGAGGCTCGGGACCAAATCAGTGCAGACCTGCGCCTGGGCCTCTGGCCCGTCACGGCAGGGCTGAAGATAGACCACCGCTGCGACCTCGATCTCAACCAACTCGGAGACAAAGCCAACCGGCGCGGCGCTGCGTTTCTCTTGATCACGGCTCATTTGGTCAGGATCAACTTGCCAGCCCGGGTGATCCGCAGCGTGTAGCTTTGCCCGTCCAGCACGATCCGCGCCAATTCGCCACCATTGGTGAGGTCGCGCGCCGAATGGCTTGGCACGGGGTCGGCGGGCATTGGTTTGGGCGGCGGCGATGGCTGGCTCATGGCGCCCGGCGCTCGGCGTCTGGGCGCAGTTCGAGCCGCCAGTGCTCGGCGGAGCCTTCGGCTTCGGGCGCGGCGCTGAGAAGCGCAAGATCGTCAACCTGTCTGCTGCGCGGGGTCTGGCGCTCGTCGAGCTCAGGCAGTGGTTTTCTGGTGGGCGGCATCGGGAAGTCCTCACAAGATCGCGTGTCGGGCTTCCCCTGCAGTGACCTGGCGCTGCAGGACTGTGGGGTGGCTTGACTTGTCATATACCTGAGTTAAGCAGTCAAGATTGTCAATCCGATTGTTTTAGTCGGATATGAAGTCCGGCGGACATGGTGCTGAGAGCGGGCCGCGATGTCCGGACCTCGGCCAAGATCGAGGGGGCTTTGCCCCCTCGTGCTCCCCCAGGATATTTATGACCAGAGGAAGAGGGGGCAGGGGACTCGCCTGCGCAATTGACCCCGGTTGATATGAATCAAGGCGCATATGCGCCCGGGCGCATTATCAATCTGGCATGCAGGACCTCTTGACCGCCCTTTGTGATTCGACCCGCCGCTCCGCGCTGGCGCTGCTCTGGGGCGGCGGCGAGCATTGCGTGTGCGAATTGATGGTGCGGCTCGATGTCAGCCAGAGCCGGATGTCACGGCATATGAAGGTGCTGCGCGAGGCCGGGCTGGTGCTGGATCGACGCGATGCGCAATGGGTGCGCTATCGCCGCAACCCGGATCTGGCGCCGCAGCTGGTTGGCGTGATCGACGCGGTGCTGGCCGCAGAACAACAGAATCAAAGGAAAGCCGGATGAGTGTTGAAACCCCTGAGGCCCTGCCGCCGCGCGGCGCGCCTGACTGGCTGTGGTATCTGGGCGTGGCCAGCATCGGCCTGGCGCTCTACCTGGTCTATGGCCAGCTGATCCCGTTTTCGGAATGGGCGACCGCGCTGTTTCCGGTCGCGCGTCACAGCCACAGCGGCGAGGCGATTGCCTTCTTCCTCTATGATGTGCCCAAGGTCCTGCTGCTGCTGACCGGCATCGTTTTTGTCACCGGGGTATTGCGCAGCTGGTTCAGCCCGGAAAAGACCCGCGCCATCCTTGCTGGCAAGCGCCAGATCTGGGGCTATCCGCTGGCCGCGTTTCTCGGGGTGTTGACGCCGTTCTGCTCCTGCTCCTCGGTGCCGCTGTTCATCGGCTTTGTCTCGGCGGGGATCCCGCTGGGGGTGACGTTTTCGTTTCTGATCGCCGGGCCGATGGTCGGGCCAGTGGGCCTGGGGCTGCTTTACGGGCTGGTGGGTTGGAAGATTGCCACCATCTACCTGGTTTTTGGATTTTCCATCGCCACGCTGGCCGGGTTCGTGATGGGCCGGATGGGGCTGGAGCGCTATCTGCAGGACTGGGTGCGCGAGATGAACGCCGGCCCCGTCGGTGATCTGCCCGAGGAGCGCCTGACACTGGTGGACCGGCTGAAGATCGGTGTCGAACAGGTACGCGAGATCGTCGGCAAGGTCTGGATCTGGGTGCTGGTCGGCATCGGCATCGGCGCCGCGATCCATGGCTATGTGCCTGAGGCGATGATGCTGAAAATCATGGGCGGTGAGGCCTGGTGGTCGGTGCCCGCCGCCGTGGTTGTAGGGGTGCCGATGTATACCAACGCCGCCGGGGTTATCCCGATTGTCGAGGCGCTGCTTGGCAAGGGGGCGGCGCTGGGCACCGCGCTGGCCTTCATGATGTCGGTGATCGCCCTCAGCCTGCCTGAAATGATCATCCTGAAACAGGTGCTGACCTACCGTCTGATCGGCATCTTCATCGCCGTGGTGGCGGCGGGCATCCTCGCCACCGGGTATCTCTTCAACTTCCTGCTCTGAACCGTTGCGGACCCGCCGCAACGCCATTTCCCGAAAGGACATCCCGATGAAGAACATCAAGGTCTATGGCCCTGGCTGCAAACGCTGTGACGCCACCGAGGCGATGATCAAGGACGCCGCGACAAAGCTTGGCATCGAGGTCGCCATTGAAAAGGTCAGCGATGCGCGCGCCATCGCCATGGCCGGGGTGATGTCGACCCCCGGCATCGCGATCGATGGCAAGCTGGTGCATGCGGGCGGCCTGCCGGATGCGACCAAGCTCGGCCAGTGGCTCAGCGCCTAGGCGAGGCCGGGTCTGTTCGGCATCTGCCCTGCCGGGACACCGGCGGGGCGGGGCTGGCGCGCGCCGGGGCACCTTTTTGGCCCTGGTTTCCGCGACGAAATCTCACACTTTTGCCACGGCAAGGCGGGCTGTTACAAAACCGTCATCTGATTTTTGCATAAGCATCACAGAATCGATCTAGCGACGCAGCAGAGGCCGAAACCACCGGCCCTCGTGAAAATCAGGAGATACCATGTCTTTCACAAAGCTTTCCGTGTCGGCTCTGGCCCTCGTTGCCGTCTCGGCAACCACCGCGGCCGCGCGCGATGAAATCCGCATCGTCGGGTCGTCGACCGTGTTCCCCTACACCCAGGCTGTCGCCGAACAGTTTTCCAACAACACCGGCGCCGCGTCGCCTATCGTCGAATCCACCGGTACCGGCGGCGGCATGAAGATTTTCTGCGGCGGCATTGGCGAAAGCCATCCCGACATCACTGGCGCCTCGCGGGCGATGAAGGCATCGGAATACGAACTCTGCCAGAAAAACGGCGTGACCGACGTATCCGAGGCGCTGATCGGCTTTGACGGCCTGTCGATGGCGATTTCGCGCAGCAACGACTACGACTGGAACCTGACCCTGGGCGAGATTTACCTGGCACTGGGTGCCCAGGTTCCGGTTGACGGCGAATGGAAAGACAACCCCTACAAAATGTGGAACGAAATCAACGCCGACCTGCCGGCTGTTGAAATCCTCGCCTATGGCCCGCCGCCGACCTCGGGCACCCGTGACGCCTTTGTCGAACTGGCGATGCATGCCGGTTGCGAAGAGCTGGCCTATGTTCATGACGGCGGCTTTGACGGCAAATGGGTCAAAGAAAACTGCTCGCGCATGCGCACCGACGGACCGTTCGTCGAAGCCGGCGAGAACGACAACCTGATCGTTCAGCGGCTGGAAGCGGATTCCAACGCCGTCGGCATCTTTGGCTATTCGTTCCTTTACGAGAACCTGGACAAGCTGAAAGGTGTGAAGATCGAAGGCGTCGCACCGAGCACCGACACCATCGCCGACAAATCCTATCCGGTGTCGCGTCCGCTGTATTTCTACGTCAAGAATGCGCATCGTGGGGTGATCCCGAACCTCAACGAATTCATTGAGGAATACATGTCCGACGACGCGCTGGAGGCCGGTGGCTATCTGTCCGAACGTGGCCTGGTTGCCCTGTCCGACGATCGCCGTATCGAGCTTCAGGACGCGGTTCTGGATGGCAAGCCGATGACCGCGCCGAATTAAGCTCCGCAGTTTACGCTAAAGCCCGGGGCGCATTCACGCGGCCTGGGCGACCTCTTGGAAAGAACAGGCCAATGTCAGCACTTCCCTTTCTCCTGCTCATTGGCGCGGTCTGCGCCGGTTACATCCTGAACCGGGTTGCGGCCAAATCGATCCGCGACCGTGGCGACCGGCTGCATTCGATGACCTCCTATCATGGCTTGTTTTCGGCGCTGCTGATCCTGGTTCCGGTGCTGACCTTCATTCTGTTCTGGCTGATGCTTCAGGGGCCGGTGATCGACCGCCTGGTGATGGCCGGGTTGCCGGACGGGGCGCTGGGCGAGCGCGGGGCCGGGGCCACGCAGCTTGTCCTGGCCGAGATCAAATCCCTGTCCCGCGGCCAGGTGTTCGGCTCTCCCGAAGAATGGAAGGTCGCCGCCGCCAGCCACCTGTCGCAGCTGCACCAACGTGCTGACTGGCTGCTGATTGTCGCGGTCGCCGCACTCTCGCTGCTGCTGATGGGCCTTGCCCGCGCCCGGGTCAGCGCCGATTTTCGTGCCCGCCAGGGTGTCGAGGGCATCGTTTCCGGGCTGATGGTGTTCTGCTCGGTCGTCGCGATCTTCACCACCATCGGCATCATCGTTTCGCTGTCCTACGAAACCCTGCGCTTTCTGAAACACGTGCCGCTGTCGGAATTCCTGTTCGGCATGAACTGGGAGCCGCAGATTCCGCTGCGCGAGGATCAGATTGCCGCAGCGGGCGCCTTTGGCTGGCTGCCGGTGTTCCTGGGCACCATGGTGATCACCGTGGTCGCCCTGGTTGTCGCGGTGCCGGTCGGGTTGTTCTCGGCCATCTACCTCAACGAATTCGCGCCGCGCCGGTTGCGGGCAGTGGTCAAGCCGGTGCTTGAGATTCTGGCCGGGGTTCCCACTGTGGTCTATGGGTTTTTCGCCATCCTGGTGGTCGCCCCGGCGATCCGCAGCCTGGGCCAGTCCTTCGGCCTTGATGTCGCGCCGAACACCGCGCTGGCGGCGGGCGGGGTCATGGGGATCATGCTGATCCCGTTTATCTCTTCCTTCGCCGACGATGCCCTGTCAGCAGTGCCGCGCACCCTGCGTGACGGCGCGCTTGGCCTTGGCGCAACCCGGGGCGAGATGATGACCACAGTGTTGTTTCCAGCAGCCCTGCCGGGGATCGTCGGTGGCGTGTTGCTGGCGGTCAGCCGGGCCATCGGCGAGACGATGATCGTGGTGATGGCGGCGGGTCTGATCGCCAAGCTGACGATCAACCCGCTCGACAGTGTCACCACCGTGACGGTTCAGATCGTGACATTGCTGATCGGCGACACCTCTTTTGACAACCCCAAGACCCTGGCGGCCTTTGCCCTGGGGATGATGCTTTTCCTCGTCACCCTGATGATCAACATCATCGCGCTGCGCATCGTGCGCAAATACCGCGAAGCTTACGATTGAGGCGATCGACATGACCGATGCAACCATGCCGACCGGCACCCCCCGCAAGGCGAGTTCATCCGAATTGGTCGCGGCCTCGCTGAAACGCCGCCGCCGCAAACAGACCCGGCTGCAATGGATCGGCCTTGGCGCCATCTCGATCGCCTTTGGCATGCTGTTTATCCTGGTCGCCTCGTTGGTGTCCTCGGGCTGGACCGCCTTTACCCAGACCCACATCACCCTGTCGGTCTATGTCGACCCAGAGGAGGTGCCGCTGAAACGGCTGCCGCGCGGCGGCTTTGACGATGTTCTGGCGGTCTCGGTGGCCAAAATGCTGCCCGGCACCGATATGAGTGTCCGCGCCACCGCCAAATCGGTCGAGGGTATCCTGTCGAAAGGCGCACAGTTCAAGCTGCGCGATATGGTTGTCGCCGACCCGGGGCTGATCGGCCAGAGCGTGACCCTGAAAGTCCCGGTCTCGGACCCGTTCGACCAGCTCAACAAAGGCCTGATCGACCGTGACACCCCGGATGAATTCCGCCGGGTAAAAAACACCGAGATCGCCTGGTTCGACACGCTCAAGGACCAGGGCGCGATTTCGAAACCGTTCAACTGGGCGCTGTTCACCAATGCGGATTCACGTTTTCCCGAACTCGCCGGTCTCAAGGGGGCCCTGGTCGGGTCGTTCTGGGCGCTGCTGACCTGTTTCCTGATCGCCTTTCCACTGGGCATCGGCGCCGCGATCTATCTTGAGGAATTCGCCCCGCGCAACCGGTTCAGCGATCTTATCGAGGTCAATATCAACAACCTGGCGGCGGTGCCCTCGGTGGTGTTCGGGCTGCTGGCGCTGGCGGTGTTCATCGGCTGGTTCGGCCTGCCGCGCTCGGCGCCCTTTGTTGGTGGCCTCACCCTGGCGCTGATGACCATGCCGACGATCATCATCGCCACCCGCGCGGCGCTGAAAGCGGTGCCGCCCTCGATTCGAGAGGCCGCGCTTGGCCTTGGCGCATCGAAACAGCAGGTGGTGTTCCAGCACGTGCTGCCGCTGGCGATGCCCGGCGTGTTGACCGGCACCATCATCGGTCTGGCCCAGGCCCTGGGCGAGACCGCGCCGCTGCTGCTGATCGGGATGAACGCCTTTATCACCTCGGCCGCCAACAGCCCGTTTGACAGCGCCACCGCCCTGCCGACCCAGATCTTCATCTGGGCCGACAGCCCGGAACGCGGTTTCGTTTCGCGCACCTCGGCGGCGATCCTGGTGCTGCTTGGTTTCCTCGTCATGATGAACGCGGTGGCGATCTACCTGCGGCAGAAATTCGAACGCAAATGGTAAGCGCTCCGGAAAGGACAACGCCATGAACGACATGCGAAAAATCGAACGGGACGTGAAGATGACCGACACCAAGATCACCGCGCGCGGCGTCAATGTTCATTATGGCGACACCCATGCGATCAAGGATGTGGATGTCGACATCGCTGACAAGACGGTGACCGCCTTTATCGGCCCGTCGGGCTGTGGTAAATCGACCTTCCTGCGCTGCCTGAACCGGATGAACGACACCATCGATATCTGCCGGGTGCAGGGCGATATCCGGCTGGACGGGCAGGACATCTATGACAAGCGGGTGGACCCGGTGCAGCTGCGCGCCAAGGTCGGCATGGTGTTTCAGAAACCCAACCCGTTTCCGAAATCGATCTATGACAATATTGCCTATGGGCCACGGATTCACGGTTTGGCCAGGAGCAAGGCCGACCTCGATGTGATCGTCGAAAAATCGCTGCGCCGGGGCGCCATCTGGGATGAGGTCAAGGATCGACTCGACCAGCCGGGCACCGGGCTGTCGGGGGGCCAACAGCAGCGTCTCTGCATCGCCCGCGCGATTGCCACCGAGCCCGAGGTGCTGCTGATGGACGAACCCTGTTCGGCGCTTGACCCGATCGCCACCGCCCAGGTCGAGGAACTGATTGACGAGTTGCGCCGGGACTATTCGGTGGTGGTCGTCACCCATTCGATGCAGCAGGCGGCGCGGGTCAGCCAGAACACCGCGTTCTTTCATCTCGGGCATCTGGTCGAGTTCAATGTCACCGACCAGATTTTCACCAACCCGCAGGACAGCCGCACGGAAAGTTACATCACTGGCCGGATCGGGTAGGAACAGAGCCATGCATGACAAACACATCGTATCGTCGTTCGACCGCGACCTCGAAGGCATTCAGGCCGCCGTCATGAAGATGGGCGGGCTGGTCGAACTGGCGCTGTCCGAAGCCGCGACCGCGCTGAAAAGCCGGGATATCGAACTGGCCGCCAAGGTGCGCAAGGGCGACCGGCTGATCGACGACCTTGACCAGACGATCAAGACCGACACCGCCAAGCTGCTGGCGCTGCGCTCGCCGACCGCCGGGGATCTCAGAACCGTCCTGTCGGTGATGGAGATCAGCTCGCATCTGGAACGCTGCGGCGACTATGCCAAGAATATGGCGAAGCGGACCATCGCCATGGCCGGAAGCCCCGATATCGGCGCTTCGTTCTCTGCCCTTGGGCGGATGTCGAAATTTGTCGAGGCGATGGTCAAGGACGCCCTCGACAGCTACATCCAGCGCGACCCCGATAAAGCCCTGGAAATTATCGAGCGGGATACCGAAGCCGATCAGATCTACAACACGATCTTTCGCTCGCTGCTCACCCATATGATGGAAGATCACCGCAATATCGCGGTGGGCATGCATCTTCATTTCATCGCCAAGAACATCGAACGGGTCGGTGACCATGCGACGGGCATTGCCGAACAGACCATCTATCTGGTGACCGGCGAACTGCCCGACGACGAGCGTCAGAAAGAGGACCGTACTTCGCTCGAACTAGGGGAAATGGACAGCTGATGCCCGCAGACATGCAGCCCTCGGTTCTGGTCGTCGAAGACGAAACCGCCCAGCGTGAAATCCTGACCTACAACCTTGAAGGCGAAGGCTTTCGGGTGATCCAGGCCGCAGACGGCAACGAGGCGCTGCTGCTGATCGAAGAGGAAACCCCCGATCTGATCCTGCTGGACTGGATGCTGCCCGGCGTTTCCGGTATCGAGATCTGCCGTCAGATCAAGGTGAAACCGGCGCTGCGGATGATCCCGGTGATCATGCTCTCGGCCCGTTCCGAAGAGGTTGACCGGGTGCGTGGGCTGGAAACCGGTGCCGATGATTATGTCGTCAAACCCTTTTCGGTGATCGAGCTGATGGCCCGGGTCAAAGCCAACCTGCGCCGTTCGCGCCCGTCTACGGTCGGGGAACGGCTAATCTTTGACGACATCCTGCTCGATTCAGAAACCCACAAGGTATTCCGAGGCGAACATGAGGTGCGGCTCGGGCCGACGGAATACCGGTTGCTGACCACCTTTCTGGAAAAACCCGGAAGGGTCTGGAGCCGTGAACAATTGCTGGATCGGGTCTGGGGCCGGGATATCTATGTCGACACCCGCACCGTCGATGTCCATATCGGCCGCCTGCGCAAGGCGTTGAGCCGTCACGGCGGCGACGATCCGATCCGCACCGTGCGCGGCGCGGGCTACGCTCTGGGATGACCTCGCGGTTGCGTTGAAATCGTTCTGATCCAGGCCCTGCGACCCGGCGTTCAGCCCGCGGGCCGCTGAGGCGCTCCCGGCGCCTCTGGCGCAGGCCCGGAAAACCACCAGTGACGCCGGTCACAGGTGGTGATGGCAGGGCTCAAGCGGCAGGCGCGGCCCATCTGATACGAGGAAATCTACCTGCGGGCATGCCAGCGGGTCCGAAGGCCGCGCCGGGATCGCCCGCTATCCCGGCGTCTACAACAGCCGCCGACCGCATGCATCGCGTGACGGCCGGACGCCCGATCAGGCCGACTTCAACCCGCCGATGCCCGAGGTGCTGGCGGTGCAACCGAGGCGGAAAACCACTTGGAAAACGCCCGGACCCTGTTCAGATCAACCGGGCCAGCTCTCACATTCAGGTTTCGCTGTCGAGCCAGAGAGTCACCGGGCCGTCATTGGTGAGGCTGACCTGCATGTCGGCGCCAAAGCGGCCAGTTTCGACCTTGGGGCCGAGAGCGGCGAGGGCCCCGGCGAAGGCCAGATACAGGCGCTCGGCCTCGGGAGGGGCGGCGGCGGCGGAAAAGCCGGGCCGATTGCCGCGGCTGGTATCGGCGGCCAGAGTGAACTGGCTGACGACCAGCGCGCTGCCGCCGGTGTCGAGCAGGGCGTGGTTCATCTTGCCGGCCGCATCGCTGAAGATCCGCAACTTGGCGATTTTCAGTGCCAGTTTTTCAGCGGTTTCCTCGGTGTCGCCGGGCATCGCGCAGACCAGAATCAGCAGCCCGGCGCCGCAGTGACCGATGGTGGCGCCCGCGACGCGCACCTCGGCCTCGGTTACTCTCTGAATCAGGGCGCGCATCTGTCATCCTCCGGTGTTGGCTCGGGGATTTTTTGCCGGACCGGTGTCGAACGCAAGGCGGATTTGACCGGTGTCAAAGTGCCGGGGGGCCGATCTGGTCAAGATCCCGGCACCGCGGCGCGCGAATCTGTGCTGCGTTGGATCAAGGAAAGGAACGACGATATGGTTGAGAAATCGCATGGCGCGGGCCTGTGGCCCAGCCTCTATGACCCGTTTCGCAATTTTGGCGCCAAGGTGGCGGATTGGCTGGCCCCGGCGTCGGATGCCGCCTCGGATACGGAGGGCTATCGCATCGCCATGGAATTGCCCGGTGTCGAGGAATCCGACATCGACATCTCGGTGCATGACGGGGTGGTGACGGTAAGGGGCGAAAAGACCGACTCAAAGGAAGAGAAGGGCGAGGATTATTTCTTTTCCGAACGCCAATACGGCGCCTTCAGCCGGTCGTTTCGCCTACCGGGCGACGCCGATGGCGACAAGGTGTCGGCGGATTTGAAGGACGGGGTTCTGACCATCAAAATCGCGCGTCTCGCCGCCCAGGCGCAAACCGCCAAGAAAGTGACCATCAGCAAGAGCTGAGCCGGTTCAGCCGCGCAGGTCGAGGATTTCGTCCAGCGGCGCCCGGTCGGTGCGAAACGCATTGGCCGGGTGGTCGCGATCCTCATAACCGAAGCTGAGCGCGCAGAGCACCATCCGGTCGTCTGGAATCGCAAAATGATCGTGCAGCAGCGGTGACATGCCTGCCACCGCCGCCTGCGGCACGCAGCCCAGCCCCAGCGCCTCGGCGGCCAGGCAAAAGGCCACGATGAAACCGCCGCAATCCATCGCGCCATAGGGGCCAAGCTCGGTCCCCGAGGTCAGGATTGCTGTATGCGGTGCGCCGAACAGGTGGAAATTCTGCAGCGCCTGCGCCATTGATCCGGCGCGGTCGCCCTTTTGCACCCCGACCGCATCATAGAGCTGCCAGCCGCAGGTGCGGCGGCGGTCCTGATGCCGACCGCTATAGCCTGAGGGGAAGGGCAGATCGGGCGCGCCAGCCTCGGTCGATGTGGCCTTGGCAATCAGTTTGCTGCGCAGAGACTCGGTTTCGGCGCCCTTGGTGATGATCACCTGCCAGGGTTGCGAATTGCACCAGGACGGCGCCCGGCCCGCGGTTTCGACGAGTTGCCTGATCTGCACATCCGGCACCGGATCGGGCCGAAAGGCGCGGCAGGAATGGCGGCGCTGCAACAGCGCGGTCAAGGCGTCGAAATCTGATGTATCTGTCATTGGTTCTGTCCCATGAAATAGAAGATCACCCCAGCCAGGATCAGGCTCGCGATGACGGCAAAGGTGATTTTCCAGGCTGACCAGGGCCGTTCGCCCTGGACCCGGCCGGTGCGGCCATTGACCACAAAGCGATAGGTCTTGCCGCGATATTTATAGGCGGCCAGCCAGACCGGCAGCAGGATATGCTTGAAGGTCACATCGCTGATCTTGGTGTCGATGTTATGTACGCGCTGGGCGTCGCCGCCGATGTCGAATTTCACATCGCGCTCGATCACCCGGTCCATTTGGGCGCGAGCCTCGTCATAGCCTTCGGCCAGTTCGACCTGATAGGCCTCGGCCCGGAACCCGGCGAGGAAATCCGGGCGATACGGCTCAAGCGCCGCGAGGTCCCAGGGTTCCAGCGCGTCGGTGTAGCGTTTCGGCAGGCTGCGCGAGGCCAGAACCAGCACATCGTCAAAAAACCGCGCCACCCGGCCCGAGGCCGGGCGCCAGCGGATTTTCTGGACTTGCACCTGCCGTGACTTGCCGTCGCGGATCACCGTTCGGGTTTCGTAATAGATGGTGCCGCGTTCGCCCTGATAGCGCGACTTGGTGTCGGCATCATAGGTCCAGAACGGCACATAGATACCTTCCATCTTGCGGCCTTTGCGGGCGTAATCCTGCAAGCCGTTCGGCGCGAACCAGAGCCGCCCCAGCCAATCGGTCATCGCCTTGCGCGCGGCGGATTCGTTCAGTGCAAAGGGCAGCACCCCGCGCGGCTTGATCTGCCGGTGAACCCCGGTATCGGTGACCACCGGGGTGGCGCAGAACGGGCATTCGGTGGCGTGGATCGTCGCGTCGAATTCCACCAGCGCGCCGCAATTCGGGCATTTGGTGGTGCGGGTTTCCTCGGTCTCGGCCTCGGGCAGCCGCGCCTCGATCGCGGTGCGGAAATCCAGCTCGTTGATCGCCGGGTGGCCTTCGTCGGCACCTTCGATGGGCTCACTATGGCCACAGAAATCGCAGGTCAGCAGCCCGGCAACCGGATCGAAGCGATAATCGGCGCCACAATTCGGGCAGGGAAATCTATGTTCGCGGGCATTCATCTCAGGCGTCCGCTCAGCTTCCCGGCGGCGGTGGCGGCAGGATGGTGAACAACTGCGCCAGTTCGGTCACGTCCTCGGCTTTCTTCCAGCCGTCCTGACCGGCGGTCCAGACAAAGGTTTCGCGCGACAGCGATCCGTCCGCCACCATCCGGCCCAGCGTCGCCTTGGAGAAAGGGCCGGTGGTCTTGCCGTTTTCTGCGAGGTGCCAGACATGTTCGACTGGCGGCGGTGGCGGCGGCGGCGCCACGGCGGCGGGCGGTTGCTGGCTGACCGCAGGCGCCTGGCCCCATGGCCCCTGCTGACCGAGGGCGGCGCCCATCGCCATGCCGATTCCGGCACCAATCCCGGCGCCCATGCCGGAATTCGGGGTCGCGGCGGCCTTGCCCAGTGCCTCGGCGGCGGCGAATTGGGTGAATTTGCCAAGATCGCCGACGATCCCCATCGAGGTGCGCTTGTCCAGCACCTCTTCGACCGCGGGCGGCAGCGAGATGTTTTCGACGTAGAGCTCGGGCATTTCCATGCCGTATTCGCTCAAGGTGCCGCTGATTTCCTTGGCAACCAGCCGACCCACATCACGGGTGTTGGCGGCCATGTCGAGCACCGGAATGCCAGAGCTGGCGATCACCCGGGAAAATTCCTGGACGATGATATTGCGGATCTGGAAACTGATCTCGTCCATGGTGAATTCGCCGTCGGTGCCGACGATCTCGCTCATGAAGCGGGCGGGTTCGGTGACCCGGACGGCATAGGTGCCAAAGGCGCGCAGGCGCACCGGGCCGAACTCCGGATCGCGGGCCATGATCGGGTTCTTGGTGCCCCATTTCAGATCGGCAAACCGGGTGGTATTGACGAAATAGATCTCGGATTTGAACGGCGATTTGAAGCCGTGATCCCAGTGCTGAAGCGTGGTCATCACCGGCATGTTGTTGGTTTCAAGCATGTAAAGGCCGGGGGTGAAGACATCGGCCAGCTGGCCCTCATGCACGAACACCGCCGCTTGCCCCTCACGCACCGTCAGCTTGGCGCCATATTTGATCTCGTGGCCCTCACGCTCGAACCGCCAGACCAGCGTGTCGCGGCTGTCGTCCACCCAGTGGATGACGTCAATGAATTCACCGCTCAGGAAATCGAAAATGCCCATGGTGGGGGTCCTTTCCAGATGATTATGGGTTCAGCTCAGCTCGGGCCGCCAACCAGCGTGTTGGCGAGGGACTGAATGATCGGGCGCGCCGTGTCCGGGGTCATCCCGGGGCGCAGGCGTGGGTCATAGAGCATCCGCAGCAGCATCTCGTCATGGCTGGTCAGCAGCGCGAACTCGTCGTCGTCGTTGAAGATCGAAGGCCGGGCCGAGGGGCTGTCATTGGCCAGGCCCAGGCCCTGCGCCATTTCCTCGTGAAAGCACGAGCGGCGCATCAGATCGGGATGTTCGGCGCGCACAAAGGCGATGGCGCGGCGGTATTCGTAATCGGCACTGCTGCCGGAAAACGCCACCACCAGGCAATGGATCGAGCGCGGCAGGTCGCGAAAGATCCCCAGCGAACTGTCCGAGATATTCGGCACCAGCTGTCGGATCCGGGCAATGGCCGCCGCCCGGTCGTCCTCGCCCATCACCAGCACATGGAAATTCGCGCCGGGGCCGGGGGTATAGGTTAGCGGATGGCCGGTCAGTCGCGCCAGCCGGGCAGTGTAGCTGACCACCTCGTTGCGGTCGAAATTGCGCTGCGCGACAGGCACCGTGGCGCCGAATTCCACCGCGACCCGCACCGGCACCACCCAGCGGCGCAGATGCGACGGCGCGTTCGAAGTCTGCAAGCCCCCACCTCGGGCGTATTCGTCATAGAGCGCAATACGTTCGAAATTCTGCGCCAGCATCTCGGCGCTGAACGGGGTGTCGATGCCGCCGCCTTCTTGGCGCAGCAACCCCTGGGCCAGCAGATCGGCCTGCACCTGGGCGTAATAGCGCCGTAGATCGGTTGAAGCGGCGCTTTCGGGGCGGGGCGAGGCGGCAATCGTCGCTGGAACCGCGCGACGCGGTGGCGACACGCCATAGCCGTCCGACCCGTCCTCACAGGCGGTCAGCAGCGTCAGCGCCATCAGCGCCGCAGCCAGCGTTTGTGTGCCGCGCACCGCGCCGACCTCAGCTCTGCGACGGAACCGCGGTCCCGGCGGCGTCGCCCAGCCCGGTTGCCTTGGCCTTGGCGGCGGACAGGGTGTCGCGCAGCTCGGCCTCCATCTTCTTCAGCTCGACTTCGGCGGCGGCGCGCTTGGCCTTGCCCTCGTCGGCGATTTGCAGGCTTTCCTGAATGGTGCCGATCAGATCGGCATTGGCCTGTTTCACCGCTTCGATGTCGAACACGCCGCGCTCCATCTCGGTGCGGATCATCTTGTTGCTATCGCGCAGGTTCTTGGCGTTGCTGGTCAACAGCTCATTGGTCAGGTCATTGGCGTCGCGCACGGCGGCGGCGGCTTCGGCCGAGCGTTGAATCGTCACCGCTTGCGCCAGCTGGGTCTCCCAGAGCGGCACGGTGTTGACCAGGGTCGAGTTGATCTTGGTGACCAGCGATTTGTCGTTTTCCTGCACCAGCCGGATCGAGGGCAGCGATTGCATCGTCACCTGGCGGGTCAGTTTCAGGTCATGCACCCGGCGTTCCAGATCGTCGCGGGCGGCGCGCAGGTCGCGCAATTCCTGCGCCTTCATCACCTGTTCGTCTTCGGGCGCGGCGTTCACCGCCGCCTCTTTGGCCGGGATCTCGGTGCTGTCGATCTCTTTCAACTTCTCTTCGCCCGCCGCGATATAAAGCGCCAGCTCGTCGTAAAAATTGAGGGTCTTGTCATAGAGCATGTCGAGCGATTTGATGTCTTTCATCAAGCTGTGCTCGTGCTTCAGCAGGTCGTCGGTGACCCGGTCGATCTGGCCCTGCACCTGCTCGAAATGCGCGGTGAACTTGGCAAAGGGCGCGGCGCGGCCGATCAACCGTTCCCAGAACGAGCGTTTGCGGCGCACGTCCAGCTCGCTGACCGAAAACCCACGGATGGTGGTGACGATGCTGCGCAGGCTGTCACCCGCCGGGCCGACATCCTTGTTGCGCACATCCTGCAACATCGCCTGGCTGATTTCCTGCAATTCCGCCTGCGCGGAGGACCCGAACGACACGATCGAATTGGTATCGCCCATGTCCAGTTCGGCCATCCGGGTGCGGATCGCGTCAGCCGTTACCGGCTCGGCCTGTTCCAGGGCAACGATTTCGCCACTGGGTTCAGACAGCACCACCGCCGTCACCTCTTCGACCAGTTTCACAGATTCCGCGGCTTTGGCGCGTACGGTGTCCGACATGTTGCTTACTCCGTTGTTTTGGGGGCCCGGACCCCCTCGCGTTGCAGTCGTTCCCTGAGAACGTCGATTTCGACGGTCAGGTCGCTCCGGTCGTCAAGCATCAGCTTTTCGGTCCGGGCGGCGAAGTTTTGTTCCAGATCGGTGAGCAGCGCCTCATAGGCGGCGCGTGCATCGGCACTGTGATTGCGGCCATAGACATCGGCGAATTTCACCGTCGCGTCGCGGGCCCCCATCAAATAGACGCCGAGGAATTTGCGCGCTGAGGTCAGATCGCGCGGGTCATTCTCGACGGTGCGGATCATCTCGCGGGCGGTGGTGACAAAACCGGCGACCCGTGCGCTCAGCGCCCGATCGCGCAGGGTGTCGATCTGCGCCTGCATGGTTTTCAGATGCGCCTCGGCCGCGACCACCACCCGGGCGACCCGGTCCTGCTGAAAGTTGTCGATGCCTTCGACGCTTTTGTCGCGCAACGGGTCGGGACCGAAGGCGGCCAGGTGCAGCGCCCCGGTGATCACCGCATAGAGCCCGGCAGGCAGCAGGCTGGCGCCGTGCACGGTGGCGGCCAGGCCGGTGCCCAGGGCGATGGCGAAAGAGCCGAGGATCTTGCGCGGCAGCGCCGGCCGGCGGGCCACCTTGCGGTCATGATAGGCGGCTTCGGCGCGCAGCCCCTCGCGGGTCAGCCAGGCGGCGAGTGCCCAGCTTGCGGCGCCGACCAGGCCGATGGCCAGCCCGACCGCCCCCGCCGCGATCGAGGTCGCCGCCAGGATCAGCGGCGGCACGAACAGGAAGTTCGAGCGCGCTCCGGCGGGGTCGGGACGGGCCAGATTGCGGCGTGGCCTGTGGTTGCCTGCAGGCGGCTTTGGCTGGTTCTCACCATCGGGGCTGAAATCGCCGCCGTAACGCTGTGCCATTAGTCGGCCCCCAGCCAGCCGGTCGCGACACCGCCCATCACCACCATCAACAGCACAAAGGCGACTTTCTGGATGGCGTTCGAGCGCCGCACCGGGACCGTCTCAGCCCCCGCCGGACGACCCCAGGCCGCCGCAACCAGCGAGGCCGCAGCGACCAGCGCAGAAATCAGCACAATAATGAGGATCAGCCGGGACATAGCCCCCTCCAGCGACCATTTTCAGACCTGAACATAAGCACCCCGCATGGATTGCGCCAGTGTGCAGTCATGTGCCGTCATCGGCTCTGGGTGGCGCGACGTTCGGCCTTCAGTTTGCGCGAATAGCCCGATTGGATGATCTCGACCAGGAACAGCACCACCACCGAGAAATAGAAGGTGGTCTTCGACATCGGGATCACCTCATGGTCAAAGAACCGCAGCGCCAGTGCCGGATCATGGGTGGCATGGGCGGCGGCCTGACCGGCCTCGCCCAGCAGCACCACCCCGACAATCAGCAGGATGAACAGGCCCAGAACCTCATACATCCGGTTGGACTCCAGAAACCGGGTGACCCCGTCGGCCAACACCAGCATCGCCAGGCCCGACAACAGGATGGCGGCGGCCAGAATCGGGAACACCTTGGTGATGGCAATCGCCGACAGCACCGAATCAAAGCTGAAGATCAGGTTCATGAACACGATCAGCGTCACCACCCCGGCGGCGGATTTGCCGCCCTTTTGCTGCACATCGGTTTCCAGATGATCCAGCGACAGCATATGGCCGATTTCCTTGACCGCGGTGTAGATGATGAACACGCCGCCAAAGACAAACACCACGGTGGCGAAATTCACCCCGCCAGTCAGCACCCCGTCCCAGGCAAAGGTATAGAAGGGCTCGGTCAGTGCATCCAGCAGCTGGATCATCGCGAACAGCAACACGATTCGCAGGGCGACGGCGATGATGATGCCCCAGTATCGCACCGCCTTTTGCTGCGCCACCGGCGCGCGCTGGCTCTCGATCGAGATATAGAGAAGGTTGTCAAACCCCAGCACCGCCTGCAAAAAGCACAGCATCAGAAAGGTGCCAAGGTTGGCGAAAGTCAAAAGATCAGCCATGGGTCCGGGTCCATCAAATTTGCGTCATGTTATCGCGCCAATGTGACGCGTTGTCGGGCTCTGGACAAGTTGGGCCTGACGTCAATGCCAGCCGGCTGGCGCAGTCGGCGCGGTTTCGCAGCCAGGCCGGTGACGTCGAGCGCGGTCAGGAATTGCGCGGGCGGCGCGGCTGGCGGGTCGGTTTCTGGCTGGGGGAGGCCTCGGCGAGGCCCAGCTGATCGCGCAGGATCTTGGCGCGCACCTCTTCGACCGCGCCGGGCTGCAACTGGCCCAGCTGGAAGGGCCCGTAGGAAATCCGGATCAGCCGGTTGACGCTAAAGCCGATCGACTCCATCGCCCGGCGGATCTCGCGGTTGCGCCCCTCGCGCAGCCCGACCGTGGCCCAGGCGTTGGCGCCCTGCTGGCGGTCCAGGGTGACCTGCATCGGCTGAAACTTCTCGCCGTCAATCTTCAGACCGGCACGCAGCGGCGCGAAATCCTCGTCCTTGGGAATGCCGCGCATCCGCACCCGGTAGCGGCGCAGCCAGCCGGTGGCGGGCAGTTCCATTCGCCGCTTGAGGCCGCCGTCATTGGTCAGCAGCAGCAGGCCCTCAGAGGTGAGGTCAAGTCGGCCGACACTCATCACCCGGGGCAGATCCTCGGGCAGCGCCTCGAATATCGTCTGGCGGCCCTTTTCGTCGCGGGCGGTGGTCACCAGCCCGGCGGGCTTGTGATAGAGCCACAGCCGCGGCGGCTCCGGGGCATTCAGCGGCTTGCCGTCGACCTCGATCCGGTCCGCCGCGCTGACATTCAGCGCCGGGCTGGTCAGCTTGCGTCCGTTCACCGAAATCCGGCCCTCGACGATCATAATCTCGGCGTCGCGGCGCGAGGCGATTCCGGCGCGTGACAGCACCTTGGCGATCCGCTCGCCTGCGGGCGTGGCGCCCGGCGCAGCGGCGGTGGCCGGTGCCGCATTCGGCTGCGATTTTGGTGCCGGTTTGGCGGCGGAGCTTGCCACGGCTTTCGCCAGCGGCTTCGTCCCGGAAGTCGACGGCGGTTTGGCCCCGGTCTTGGACGGGCGCGGCGGGCGGATCGTATGGGCGGGTTTGCGGGTCATGGCGCTGGCTTAGCCTGTTTTGCCCTGCGGCGGAAGCGGGCTTGCAGGCTGGGCGGGGCCGGGGCAGGAAGGGGCCATGACATTCGCCCCGCATATGGATGAGGCGCTGGCCGAAGCCCGCGCCGCTGCTGCCCGCGGCGAGGTGCCGGTTGGTGCGGTGCTGGTCGCCCCCTCCGGGCAGATCGTGGCGCGGGCCGGCAACCGCACCCGCGAATTGTCCGACCCCTCGGCCCATGCCGAAATGCTGGTGATCCGCGCCGCCTGCGCCGCGGCGGGCAGCGAGCGGCTGCCCGGTCATGTGCTGTTCGTGACGCTGGAACCCTGCGCCATGTGCGCCGCCGCGATCGCCGCCGCGCGCATCGCCCGGCTGGTCTTTGGCGCCGCCGACCCGAAATCCGGCGGCGTCCTGCATGGCGCCCGGGTGTTCAGCCATGCCCAGGCGCATCACGCGCCCGAAGTCATCGACGGCATTGGCGCCGAAGCCGCGGCGGCGCTGCTCAGCGGCTTCTTTTCCGCCCGGCGCGGTTGACTTACCCAAGCGCGGCGGACGAGAAGCGCGGCGCGGATAGCACAGTATCAAAAGACAACAACTGACGAGGCGGTCATGGCAAATTTGCGCGAGGTTCTGGACGGGTTCAGCGGCGAGGGCGCCGCGCAGAGCATCGCCGCGCCCGAGGCCTGGGGGCAGGGGCGCACGCTTTACGGTGGCATGACAGCGGCGCTCTGCTGGCATGCGGCCACCCGGGCCCTGCCTGATCTGCCGCCCCTGCGCGGCGCCCAGCTGGCCTTTGTCGGCCCGGCCCAGGGCCAATTGGAGTTTACCGTCTCGCTGTTGCGCCGCGGGCGCAATTCGGCGGTGGTTCAGGTGGCCTGCATCGGCGCGGCGGGTCCGGCGGCCAGCGCGATTTTCACCTGCGCCAATCCGCGGGACAGCCACGTCGCCCATGACCTGGTCCCCGCGCCCGCCGCCCCGGCGCCGGAAACCTGCGAGGTGTTCCACCGCAAGCCGCCAAAGCTTTTGTCGTTCCCGGCGAAATTCGACATCCGCCTGGTGTCGGGATCGCGCCCACTGAGCGGTGGCACACCGGAAATGCTGGTCTGGACCCGGCTGCTGGATGAGGCCGGGGTCGACCCGGTCACCGTGCTGCTGGCGACGGCCGATGTGCTGCCACCCGGTGCGATGGCCGAAATGTCGGCCTGGGCGCCGGTGTCGACGATGACCTGGGGGGTAGATTTCTTTCAGCCGGTCACCGCGACCGGCTGGCACCTGTTGCACACCTATTCCGATCAGGCGGCGGATGGTTATTCGCTGCAGGGCTCGGACATGTGGGATGCATCGGGCCGTCGGGTGCTGACCGCCCGCCAGATCGTCGCAATCTTCGGCTGAGGCGGGGCCGGGCCAGGGTCTTCACATATCTAGGCTTGCACGCCGCCGCATTGACCGCGCTGAGGGCTTTTGAAACCTCGCCCCGTTGGCGACGAAGGAGAGCAGGCATGGCAACCATCGGAGAGATTCTGGCCGATTGCACCGGAACGGGCATGGAAACCCGGGTCATGGCGCGGCCGGAATGGATGCAGGGGCGGACCCTGCTGGGCGGGCTGACGGCGCTGCTGCAGGTGCATGCGGCGCAGCGCGCCTTTCCCGATCTGCCGCCGCTGCGTTCGGCCCAGTTCGCCTTTTCCGGCCCGGCGGTGGAGGAACTGGTCTTTACCTGCGAATTGCTGCGGCGGGGCAAGAATTCGGCGGTGATCTCCGTCGATTGCCGCTCTGGCGAGACCCTCGCGGCCCGCGCTCTGTTGACCTTTGCCGCGCCGCGCCCCAGCACAGTGGTGCATGACCTGAAACCGGCGCCACAGGTGATCCCGCCGGAAGAGGCGCCGGGCTTTCACCGTCCGGGCCACACGCGCGCCTCCGGGTTCCCCGAGAATTTCGAGCTGAAACGCCTCGGCGGACGGCGCCCGCTCGAGGGCGGCGACTGCGAGATCTACATCTGGTCGCGGCTGGTCGATGACAGCGGCATCGACCCGGGGCTGATCCCGATTGCCCTTGGCGACGGGCTGCCACCGGCGGCGATGGTGCAGCTGCGCGACCGCGCCCCGGTGTCGACGATGACCTGGAGCATGGATTTCTTTCACCCGGTGGCGGCGCGCGGCTGGCACATCCTGCGCTCGGTCAGCGAACAGGCGGCGGATGGCTATTCGTTGCAGTACACCGATATCTGGGACGCCGAAGGCCGCCGGGTCGCGGTGGCCCGGCAAATGGTTGCGGTGTTCGGCTGATGCCTGCCCGGTCCCCTGGCTTCCTCTGGTCGAAAATATCCTGGGGGAGCGCGAGGGGGCAAAGCCCCCTCGCCCCGCCCCCCCCCCCGCCCCCCCCCCCCCCCCCCCCCCCCCCCCCCCCCCCCCCCCCCGC
>NZ_JARGNH010000055.1 GCF_029213205.1 Pseudooceanicola sp. | reverse complement strand
TCAGGCGTTCTTCAGGCTGGTATCTTCTTTCGGAGGCTTGATCCGAAAGAAGAGCGCATAAAGCACCGGAACCGCGACGAGTGTGAGGATGGAGGCGAAGGCGAGGCCGCCCATGATAGTGACGGCCATTGACGCGAAGAAGGCGTCTGGCAGGAGGGGGATCATTCCGAAGATCGTCGTGCCGGCTGCGAGCACCACAGGGCGCAAACGGCTGACCGATCCATTTATGACGGCCTTGTAATCCGAAACCCCCTCGGCGCGTTGCAGGTCGATCTCTTCGACCAGCACGATGGCGTTTTTCATCAGCATGCCCGAGAGCGACAGGAAGCCGAGCAGGGCGGTGAAGGTGAAGGGCAATCCGGTGAACAGCAGCCCCAGCACCATGCCCGTCACCGACATCGGCACGACGAGCCACAGGATCAGCGGCTGGCGGATCTTATTGAACATCAGGATCGAGATCGCCAGCATCACCAGGAAGCCGAGGGGAAGCTGCTTGCCGAGGCTCTCCTGGGCCATCTGGGCGCTTTCATATTCGCCGCCCCACTCCAGGGTGTACCCGTAGGGAAGCGGGATCGCCTCGACCTTGGCGCGGACACTTCGGAAGGCCTCATCCGCAGTCAGATCGTCGCGTGCGCCGCCGAGGGCGGTGATGGTCCGCTCCCGGTCACGCCGGTGGACAAGCGCCTCGACAAGGCGGGTTTCGAACCCCCTGACAAGGTTGGCCATTGGCACATAGGTTCCCGCGCCATCGGACCACACGGACAGGTCCTGGAGCCGATCAACCCCATCGCGTGAGCTCTCGGGGAGGCGCAGTTGGATCGGGATCACCTCATCGTCTTCGCGCAGCTGGCCAACACGCATGCCGGAGGTTCCGTAACGGATGGTATCTGCGATCGCGCCGCGGGTTGCGCCGGCCAGGCGCATACGCGATTCATTGACGACAGGTTCGACAACAATCTCTCGCTGGCGCCAATTCGTACGCGGGTTGGTGAGTGTCCCGGTATCCTCGTAAATCCGCATTGCATCATCCGCAAGCTGGCGCAGGATGACCGGATCCGGCCCCGAAAAACGAACCGCCACATCGGCCCCGGCAGGCGGCCCGAATACGATCTGTTCCACACGGATCAAAGCGTGGGGGAACTCGGCGGGCAAATCCCGGTTCAGCCGGGCCGCGATAGGCGGGATGGCCTCGGCGTCGGCCACCCGAACGATAAGCTGGCCGTAGCTGGGGTCGGCCTGCTCGGGACTATAGGTCAGCATGAAGCGGCTGGCGCCCCGCCCGACAAGCGTGGTGACGTCGGTTACGCTCTCCTCCGCCAGGAGGATCTGTTCGAGCCGCTTCATCTCATCGTCGGTGACGTTGATGTCGGTCCCCTGTGGCATCTGGAGCTGGACATAGAAGATCGGGGTGTTTGACGCGGGGAAAAAGGCCTGCTTCACCTGTCCGAAGGCCAGCACGGACCAGACGGTAATGCCCACGATGATCAGCACAACAAGGACCCGGGTGCGCAGAGCCAGCCAAAGGAACCTGCGGTACACCCCGTAGAACGCGCCCTTGTAGGGATCGTCCGACGCCTCTTTGGGGGCCCGCAGCAGCAGCTTGCCAAGGTAGGGCGTGACCGTGACGGCGAGCGCCCAGCTCATCAGCAGCGAGATCGCGATCACCGCGAAGAGCGAGAACAGGAACTCGCCGGTCGCGTCAGGCGACAAGCCGATGCCGGAAAACGCCATGATCCCGATCACGGTCGCGCCGAGCAGCGGGATCGAGGTGGCGGTTTCGGTCTCGGCGGCGGCGTCTTCTGCGGATTTGCCACGCGCCACACCGATCACCATGCCCTCGGTGATGACGATCGCATTATCGACCAGCATCCCCATCGCGATGATCAGGGCGCCAAGGCTGATCCGTTCCATCGCGATGCCGAAGACCGACATGAAGAACAGCGTCGAAAACACCGTCAGCCCGAGGGTTGCGCCCACCACCAGACCGGCGCGCCAGCCCATGGTCAACATCAGCGCGGCGACGACAATGCCAACCGACTGTCCGAGGCTGATCAGGAAGCTCGAAACCGCCTCGTCCACCACGGCGTGCTGTTCGTAGATCGGAATGATCTCGACCCCCTCCGGCAGCGCGGTCTTGAGCTCCTCCAGACGGGCAGAGACCGCCTTGCCAACCTCAACCACGTTGCGGTCTGTCAGCGCCGAAACGCCAAGGGTAAAGGCCGAGGCTCCGTTCTGGCGAATGACCTGGCTGGGCTGTTCGGCTTCCTCGCGGCTCACACGGGCGATATCATTGATCGTAACCTGGCCGACCTCTCCTGCCGCGCCGAGCCGAAGGTCCCTGATCCCTTCGGGGCTCACGTAACCCGGCGGAACCGACAGGTTGATCCGGGCCGGGCCCTCGGTAATCTCGCCGTTCATGAACACTTTGTTCTCGTCGGCGAGAATGCCGAGGATCTGGTTGGGCGGAAACCCCAGTTCCGTCAGGCGCGACGACGGGATCGAGATGTTGATCACCTCTTCGGCAAGCCCCTGAACCTCGACCTTGGCAACGCCATCAACGGTGACCAGCCCAAGCCGCAGTGTCGTGGCGAGATCGCGCTGTTCCAACGGGTTCAGGCCTTCGGACGTTACCGCGTAGAACATGCCGTAAACGTCGCCGAAATCATCGTTGATGATGGGCGGCTGCGCGCCTGCGGGCAGGTCCCCTTCCACGTCGCTGATGCGGCGGCGCATCTCGTCCCAGACCTGGGGGATCTCATCCGGCCCATAAGTCATCTCGATCTCAACGGTGATCTGAGCCATGCCCGGCATGGACTTTGATTCAACCCGGTCAAGCTGCTTCATCTGTTGCAGCGCATTTTCGACAACGTCGGCGACCTCCTCTTCAACCTCTATGGCCGAGGCGCCGGGATAGGGCACGAAGACAAGCGCCGTTTTGAGGGTGAAGCTGGGGTCTTCAAGGCGGCCCACCGTGTTCAGCCCCCAATAGCCGCCAACGAGGCAGAAGATGATGGCGAGCCAAACCGCCACAGGGCGCTTGATGCTCGCGCGTGAGATACTGAGTGCCATGGTCTATCCGGGTCCTGCCAACATAATACGGGATCAGAGACCCGAAACTGTCACTTTTTGATTGTCCCTGAGCCGCCACCAACCGCCGGACACTACCAGCTCGTTGCCTTCAAGGCCTTCCAGAACGATGATCTCGTCATTGATCGGGAGGCCCAGGCGGACGGTCTTGCGTGCGACCTGGCCAGAGGTTTCCTGGTACACCCAGACCGAGGGTTCGGTTCGGCTCGTCGTGTCCACTGCCGAAACCGGAACGATAACGGATTGCCGACGATCTCCCTCGGCGGCGATCGAGATATGCACCTCCGCCGTCATCCCGGGCAGCAGGCGCGGGTCGATGTCACCCGCGATGGCGAATTCCACATCGTAGGTCTGCGCTGTCGGGTCGGCATCGGTCGCAAAGGAGCGAAGGACGAGCTGCGCGTTGAACCCCGGCACCGCGGGAAAGCTCGCAACGATGTCAAACGCGTCGGGCGTTGCGCGCGCAACAGCCGCAAGCTCCTCGGGCAGAGAAATCATGATATGCATCTCGCTGACATCCTGCAGGCGCGCGACCGGCGCGGCCGAGGTAACGTTGACGTATTCCTCAACGAAGGTCCGCGCCACGATCGCATCGAAAGGCGCCATGATCTGCGTCTGGGACAAGCGCCGCCTGGCCTCACGGAACGCCACATCTGCCTGCGCGAACTGGGCGCGGGCCGCTTCGAGGCTGGCATCGGCGGCAACCCCCCGCTCGGCGAGGCTCGAGGCGCGCCCGAGATCGGAGTTTGCAAGATCAAAGGAGGCCTGGGCCCGATCAACGGCAAGATTAAAATCGGCCTGATCGAGCTGCGCAATCACATCGCCCTCGCGAATCCGGTCGCCCGGCTCGACGTCGAGAGAAATGATCTGCCCCGACACCTGAAACGCAATATCCACCGTGCGGGCAGGCTCGACACGGCCTGCAACATTGCGCGATTGAGTGATGACGCGGCGGAGCACAGGGGCCACCTCGACCACGACCGGCCGATCGTCTTCAACTGTGGCCTTCGCCCCGTCGTCCCCGTTTTCCCCGGCGTCCATTGTCGTCTGGGCCAAAACATCTGTCAGGGGGCCCGAAAGGAACGGCACAGCCAGGGCCGCAGCCGCCGCCAGCACAAGGACTGAAGCGATCCGCTTCCAGCTTCGGGTCTTTTTATTCGAGTTCATCAATCATTGTCCTTAATCGCTCGATGACGCAGTCTCTGACATCCGCGCCCCCGTCCGGAAGGTTCAGAAGCCGTTGAAACCGCAAACCCTGGATCGCCAGGACGCTAATCATGGCAGCCGGAGCGTCTTGGGTGTTGGTCAGGATACGCTCAAGGTCGTCGGTCAGTTCACTTCGCAGCGGATCAAGCAGCCGCGGATCCGATGCGGCAGCCGCGAGGATCGCCATCGACAGGTCATCAACCACGTCCTCTGGCTGCAAAACCGTTTCGAGATGCCCGCGTAAAGTGCGTGATGGATGCTGCTCCGGCACTTTGGCAAGAAAATCCCGGTGCGCGGCCAGCATCTGATCCAACAGACCCGCAAGCAAAGCCCGCTTCGTCGGAAAATTGTAAAGCACGCCGCCCTTGCTGAGCCCCGCCTCCTTTGCCACCGCCTCAATCGTTACACTCCCCGACCCCTCACGCGCAGCAATGACACGAGCAGCCATAAGAATCTTCCGCGATGCGTTTCTCGATCCCGATGAGGGCATCCGCTC
>NZ_JARGNH010000006.1 GCF_029213205.1 Pseudooceanicola sp. | reverse complement strand
GGAATTACTTCACTGCTGCCGGATATGTCGCAGGTTAAAGGCGGGACGCTTTAGTTGCCGCCGAGCAATTTGCCCAGCCCCTTGAGCACCTCTTCCTCGGCCTTGCGCTTCAGCGCGTCCTCGGTGCTTTCGCCTTCCTGCTTTTCAACGCCCAGCTTGTCTGACAGATTCTCGTCGATCTTGGCGCGCGCCTTGTCCTCAAGCGCCTTCTTTTCATCGGCCAGGTTCAGATCAATCGCTTTTTCCAGATCCGGCAGAATCTGTGGCGAGGCCCAGGGTCCCTTGATCCGCACCGGCACCGCGATGCCGCGCCCGTCCCGCGCCTTGAGCGAGATCGGGGTGAACAGGTAGTCGATATCCTGCTTGCCCAGCCCGATCCGGCCATCGCCGCTGGCGGTGATCGAGGCCAGCGCCATCGCCAGATCCCGGTTGACGAGATCGCCGTCAGCGATGGTAAACGTCGCGCTGATCTTGTCAAAGATCGTGGTGCCGCCAGTGCCCAGACCGGTGCGGAACAGCTTGTCCAGATCAATGCCCTTGATGGTGCCGCGCCCGGTCTGCAGGTCGCCGTCACCGGAGAGCGAATTCATCAGCGCCGCCATCGACGGGCCCGAGGCCAGGAATTTCAGCCGGGCACCGCCAGTGCCGGTGAACCGGTCGATCCCGGCCAGCTCGCTCAGCAATTGCTGCAGGTCGACATTTTCCGCGCTCAACTCGCCCGCCGTCGACAGGCCGGCCCGGTTGTTGACCACCACCTGCCCGGTCAGCCCGCCACCAAAGCCCGAGGCCTCGCGGATCACCGTGACCGCGCGCGACCGCTCAACCGTGGTCACCAGCCCCAGCTTGCCAAAGGAAAGGTCGGCGACTTTCAGGCTTTCGGCGCTGAGCGAGATTTCGCCGTCAAACAGCCCCAAGGCCGAGGCGTCGATCGGCGCGGTCGACCAGCCCGGTGCCGCGGCCGCGTCGCCAGAGGCGGCCGTGCCGCCCGACGACAGCCCGGACAGGTCCAGCGCCCCGGCGACGATCTGCGCCTTTACCACTGGCTTGCCCGACAGCGTCGCATCCGCCGCCAGGGTCAGCTGATTGCCATCCAGCGCCGCCTTGGCGTCGCGCAGAGACAATTTCGATTCGCGGGTCAGGGTAACATCGCCGCTGAACTTGGCCTGCTGGCCCAGCCCCTTTGGGACCTCTACCCCGGCCACACCCAGCGCCGCCAGAAAGGCCGCGCTGTCGCTCAGATCCGCCGTGATCTGGCCCTGTGCTTCGGGCGCGCTGCCGGCCCGACCGGCAAAGCTGAGCGTGCCGCCACCGGTCGTGGCCTGCATCGTCACCCCCGAGACCTCGCCCGCGATCAGCGCCGTGACATCGGAGATTTGCCCGTCGACCTGCACATCCTGCCCGGCAGGACGCAGCACCAGTTTCAGGTCAACCGGCCCCGAGGCCTCTGGCCAGTCCAGAGAAATGTCCACATTGTCAAAGCTTTGCCTTGTGCCCGACTGCGCGTCGATCAGATGCAGCGCCGCGCCGGTGATCCGGGCACGGTCCAGTTGAAACGCCTGGGCCTCTGACTCGGCCTCCGGCTCGGGCGCGGGCTCTGCACCACTTTTTTCATCGGGTTTCGCGCTGCCGATCTGCCAGTTGGCGCGGCCATCGGCGCTGCGTTCCAGCAGGATCTCGGGCTTGGTCGCCAGCACTTCCTTGACCCGGATATTGCCCGAGATCAGCGCGCTTGCGTCAACCCCGATGGTCAGCGCCTCGGCCCGGAACATCGGCCCGTTCTTCGACCAATCGGCATTGGCGACCTGCACCGCGCCGGTGCGCACCCCCAGCACCGGCCACCAGGTGACTTCGGTCTCGCCCGAAAACAGCACCGCGCGCCCAGTGCGCGCCTCGATCTGGTCGGCGGCAATCTGCGCGATCCGCTCACCGGGCAAAAAGAACAATGCCCCGACAGCCACCACGACCACGGCGAATATTGCCAGCGCAAGTCTGCGAATGATCCGCATGAGTTTTCCAATCTGCTCGTTTTGATCAGGATAACGTCGGTGGCGGCGCTGACAAGCACTGGCGCCTTCACGTCCCCGTTTGCCAACGCCCTAATCCGCGATATAGGGCGGGGATGAGTCAGAACCCACCCAACCTGCGCCCCGACATTGCCCCGGCAGCCCGCCTCGCGGACACAGGCCGTCCCGGTCAACCCGCCATCGGCATGGTGTCGCTGGGCTGCCCCAAGGCGCTGGTCGATTCTGAACGCATCCTCACGAGGCTGCGCGCCGAAGGCTATGCGATCTCGCCCGACTACGCGGGTGCCGATGCGGTGATCGTGAACACCTGCGGCTTTCTCGACAGCGCCAAGGCCGAAAGCCTTGACGCGATCGGCGAGGCAATGTCGGCCAATGGTCGGGTGATCGTCACGGGCTGCCTCGGTGCCGAGCCCGAATTCATCACCGGCGCCCATCCCAAGGTGCTGGCGGTGACCGGGCCGCATCAATACGAACAGGTGCTGGACGCGGTGCATCTGGCGGTGCCGCCGTCCCCCGATCCCTTTGTCGATCTGCTGCCCGCCTCCGGCGTCTCGCTGACCCCGCGCCACTACAGTTACCTCAAGATCTCCGAGGGCTGTAACCACAAGTGCAAGTTCTGCATCATCCCCGACATGCGCGGCCGCCTGCAATCGCGCCCCGCCCATGCGGTGCTGCGCGAGGCGGAAAAACTGGTTTCGGCAGGCGTGCGTGAGCTGTTGGTGATCAGTCAGGACACCTCGGCCTATGGCGTCGACATCAAACATGCCGAGGAGCGCGGTCACCGCGCCCATATCACCGATCTGGCCCGTGACCTTGGCGCGCTCGGGGCCTGGGTCCGTCTGCACTACGTCTATCCCTATCCGCATGTGCGCAACCTGATCCCGCTGATGGCGGATGGGCTGGTGCTGCCCTATCTCGACATCCCGTTCCAGCATGCCCACCCGGATGTGCTGAAACGCATGGCGCGCCCGGCGGCGGCGGCCAAAACCCTGGATGAAATCACCGCCTGGCGCGACATCTGCCCAGATATCACCCTGCGTTCGACCTTCATCGTCGGCTATCCGGGCGAGACAGAGGCAGAGTTTCAGACGCTTCTGGACTGGATGGACGAGGCGCAGCTCGACCGTGTCGGCTGTTTTCAATACGAAAATGTCGCCGGGGCCCGCTCCAACGCCCTGCCCGATCACGTTGCCGACGAGGTGAAACAGGACCGCTGGAACCGGTTCATGGAAAAAGCCCAGGCGATTTCCGAGGCCAAGCTTGCCGCCAAGGTCGGCAGCCGGATCGAAGTGATCGTCGATGAGGTCGACGAAGACGCCGCCACCTGCCGCACCAAGGCCGACGCCCCGGAAATCGATGGCAACCTGTTCATCGACACCGGATTCGAGGCGCTGAAACCCGGCGATATCGTCACGGTCGAGGTCGATGAGGCTGGCGAATATGACCTTTGGGGGCGGCTGGTCTGACCTCTGCGACCTGCGTTTCCATTACCGGGGCCAGTCGCCCTTGCACCCGCCACCGGCCCGATGCACCATCATCGGGTTCTCAGGGCGGGGCGCAATTCCCCACCGGCGGTATGCGGGCGCGACCCGTAAGCCCGCGAGCGCCCCGGCCAGATGCCGGGGGTCAGCAGACCAGGTGAAAAGCCTGGGCCGACGGTCACAGTCCGGATGAAAGAGAACGGAGCCGCAGCGGCGCAGCCGCGCCTGCCCGGCCCGTAATCGCCTTGGGTGACGTGTCTGTTACGCAAAGGAGATACCCATGACACACACCCGATATGCCTTTCTCAAGGCCAATTGGCATGCGGATATCGTTGACCAGGCCCTGGCCGGGTTCTGCGAAATGATCCCGGCCGACCAGGTCGATGTCTTTGACGTGCCCGGCGCTTTCGAGCTGCCGCTGTTGGCCCGTGACCTCGCCGAGTCAGGACGCTATGGCGCCGTGGCGGCGGCGGCCTTTGTCGTCGATGGCGGCATCTATCGCCATGATTTCGTGGCGCAGGCGGTGGTCGAGGGGCTGATGCGGGCGGCGATGGACACCGGGGTGCCGGTGCTGTCGATCGCGCTGACACCACACCACTATCAGGACACCGAACATCACAATTCGATTTATCGCAGTCATTTTGTTGAAAAAGGCCGCGAAGCCGCCGCTGCCGCGCTGATGATCGGCCAGACCCGGGCCAGACTGGCGGCTTGATATCCGGCCAGAAAACCGGGCTCACCCAGAAACCGGGCTCACCTGGTCGCAAAAACAATAGCGCCGGTGCAGGGGTAATCCCGCACCGGCGCTTTTTGCACGGACCGGTCAGACGCCCCTCTCGGCTCGTGTGCTCCCCAGCCACGCGCCGCGTCTGACTCTGTCCAGCAAATCCGGACTTATTTCATTGCCCGCAGCGCGTCGCGGTTCCGGCAATAGCTGGGGGCCTCGCGCGCGGTTGGGTGTTCGACCTGCCAACCCTGGCAGGCTTCGGGATTCTCACAGCCGGAACAACGGATCACCGCGTTGCGATAGGCATAGATGCTTTCAGGATCGTTGCTGACCCGGCTGGCCATATCGACGCCAAGCCGGTCGGCCATGCCATTGAACAAGTCGTTCGCGCGGTCGAGTTTATCCGAAAAGCTCATCTCTCGGGCCTCACTCTGCGGCCAAGGGGGCAAGCGACCGGAACAGGTCCCGGTTTTCGCAGGCCAGAGGCGCCGGGCGCGGACCCGACAGCGACAATTCCGCTTCCGACAACCAATTCTCGCATTCAGCAACACGGGCGCAGCCCCGGCATCGGGTGATGGCATCCGCCCAGTCGGAAATGCTCAGCTGGCCGTCCTGCACCGAGGTATCGAGCGCCGTGCCGGTGGCGCGGGCCATGCGTTTGACCAGGTGAAGATGGCGACTGAGATTACCAAGCGGTTGCATCATTGCCTCACTGCATTCACCGGCAAACCTAAAGGCTGGCGCCCGCATGGTCCTTGATTTCGATCAAATTGTGTCCCTCAGCAGGCGGCTGTTAACCCTCCAGCGCCCGGCGCACCGTGTCCAGCCGGTCGGCATTCGGCGGATGGGTGCCGAGGAACTGATCGCCCGGATCAGCGATTCGCGAGAAATAGAGCGCCCCGCGCAGCGCGTCATAGCCAGCGGCCTGGGCGATCCTGGCGCCCAGCGCATCCGCCTCAAGCTCGAACTCCTTGGAATAGCTGCGCGCGCCGACGGTGGCGCCGATCTGCGCGGCCAGCTCGACCCCGGCCATGCCGGCCCCGGCAATCGAGGCCAGGCCGCCCAGCAATTGTGCCCCGGCCGTCGCATTCATCCGCTGCCGGTCAAGGTGGTTGCGGATGTGATGCGCCGCCTCATGGCTCATCACAAAGGCCAGCTCATCGGCATTGACGATGTCGGCGATCAGCGCCAGCGTAAAGGCGATCACCGGACGCCCCGAGGAATCGCGCGACTGAAAGGCGTTGGCGGGCTGATCGGGGCGGTCATCGACGACGATCAGGTAATCGCAATTCAGCCCCGGCGCCCGGGCGCGGCATTCGCGTTCGGCCACCGGCTCGACCGTGCGGACCACCGAGACAAAGCGGCGGGCGGCGGTTTCCGCCTCGGCCTCGGTCATGCCGGCTCTTTCAACCTGGCGCGGCGATGCGGGGGCCGGGCCGGGGCCGGTACTGGCACAGCCAGCCAGCGCCAGCGCCGCTGCCAATGTCACCAACAGCCGTGCAATCATCGCCCCTGCCCTCCGTTGCGTTCCCCATGTCTAAGCAGCCTGCGCCACAGATTCCATATGTGCCGACCTGCCCCCTAGGCAAGCCGCATGAGCTGGCCTATCACTGACGCCATGTTCACCATCGAGCACGATTTCGACTGCACTGTGATCACCCTTCTCGACGACGGCGAAACGCCGCTGTCCGAAGACGTGGTCGTCAATGCCTTTGCCGAATGCGTCACCGTCGAGCAATATGAGCCACGCACCGACAGCATGCAGCGCATCACCCTATCGATGGCCCAGCTGCGCGACCTGGCGGCGGCGCTGAATCTGCCCGAGGGCAGCTATAGCTTTGCACCAAAGACCGAGACCGGGCCGAGCAGCCTGGGTTGAATGGCCGCGGTTGAATGGCCGGGGCTGACCGCCGCAAGCCGATCTAGGCGTCGTCGTCGATACGAAAAGTCTTGTCGCGCGCGGTCTGGCCGCGCAGCAGCTGCAGCCGGGTTGGCGCAAGGCCCAGCGCCTTGGCCAGCAACTTGCGCACCGCCGCGTTGGCCTTGCCGTCTTCCGGCACCGTGGTGACCCGGACGCTGACCTGATCGCCGTCGCGCTGCACCACATTGCGGCTGGCACGCGGGGTAACACGCACGGTGATTTCGGCCCCCGGACGGGCCAGGTCAGTAAGATCGGGATGCTTGGCCATCGTGCTCCGGCTCTTGCGTTACCAGGTGCGGTCCTGTTCACTCTTGTCCATGCGAATGGGCAAGGAGAGCCGCGCCATGTCAACCGGGTTTTTCTGGGATGAACTGTGTTTCTGGCACGCGGGCGGCAATTATGCCCTGACCCTGCCGCTCGGCGGGCTGGTGCAGCCGCTGGCCGCCGGTGGCCTTCCGGAAAGCCCGGAGACCAAGCGGCGGCTGAAGAACCTGATGGATGTGACCGGGCTGATGGGCGAGCTCGACAGCCGCAGCGCCCCGGCGGCGACGCGAGAAGATCTGCTTCGGGTGCACCCGGCCAGCTATCTCGACCAGTTCAAGGCGATGTCGGATGCGGGCGGCGGCGAATTGGGGCTGCGCACCCCCTTTGCCCAGGGCGGCTATGAAATCGCCACCCTGTCGGCCGGGCTGACCCGCGCCGCCATCGACGCGGTGCTGCGCGGTGAGAGGCAAAACGCCTATGCCCTGTCGCGGCCACCGGGCCACCATTGCCTGCCGGATTGGCCAAACGGATTCTGCCTGCTGAACAATATCGCCATCGGCATCGAGGCCGCCAAGGCCGACGGCCTGGCGCCGCGCGTCGCCGTTCTCGATTGGGATGTGCACCATGGCAATGGCACCGAGGCGATTTTTTACGACCGCGACGACGTGCTGACGATCTCGATCCATCAGGAAAAGAACTATCCTCTCGACACCGGCGATGTTGGCGACCGGGGCCGGGACGCTGGCGCGGGCTATAACATCAACGTGCCGCTGCCGCCGGGTGTCGGCCATGTCGGCTATCTCGAAGTCATCGACCGGATCGTGCTGCCCGCGCTCGACGCCTATCGGCCCGACCTGATCGTGGTCGCCTGCGGCTTTGACGCGGGCGCCTTTGACCCGCTGGCGCGGATGCTCTGCACTGCGGAAACCTATGCCGAGATGACCCACAAGCTGAAGCAATCGGCAGAGAAACATTGCGCTGGCAAGCTGGTTCTGGTGCATGAGGGCGGCTATTCCGAGGCCTATGTGCCGTTCTGCGGCCATGCCGCCATCGCGGCCCTGGCCGGAGCCAAATCGCAAGCCCCGGACCCGATGCGCGACACCCTGCGGCAACGGCAACCGAATGCCGCCTTTGACCGGTTCATTAGCGGGCTGATCGACGAGATGGCGCCGGTGCTGCTGGGCTGAAGGACGACCGGCCAGGCGGCAGCGCCTAGATCGCCGCCCGGTCTGTCAGCCGCTCCTGCACCAGCCCGGCGATCCGGGCGACGTCGGAACGGGTGGCACGGCCCTCCTTGCGCGACATCGCCAGGGCCACCGCCGCCGAGATCAATTCCTGATCCCGCGCACTGCGCGCCAGCCCACCGAGGAACTGCGCCAAATAATCCAGCGTAGTGTCCTCCAGGTTTTTGCTCAACACCTCGGCCAGATGCGCCATGTCGTCGCGAAAGGCGATCCGGTCCGGGTGCACCATATCCTGCGTCACCGGGCGCTGCTGCGCCACCTGCCGGTCCGGCGGCAGGTGGCGCAGCAGCGCCGTATGAAACTGCGCCAGGCTTTCCACCGGCTTGGCGATAAAGCCATCGGCCCCGGCGCCCAGGGCCCGCGCCTTGGCGCCGTCATCGCCGCTCAGCCCCAGCACCACCGAGACCCGCGGCATGGCGCTGGTCAGCTCGGTGATCAGATCGGCGCCCGACCCATCCGGCAGCCCCAGATCGACGATGACCACTGAGGGGCGATAGACCTGCAAGTGTCGGTGCGCCGAGCGCAGGCAATCCGCCCGCCGGATCCGCGCGCCCGAGCGCAGGCACAGCAGCCGCATCGCCTCCGACGCAAAGCGGCTGTCCTCGACCACCAGAACTGTCAGCCCCAGCAAGGGCCGATCGGCACTCGGTGCCTGATGCAGTTTTTGCGCGGTTTCCATGGCGGTGCCTTCCCGATTGCGATTCCCGTGGCCTTTCGGGAAACGCTAGCCAGACAGCCCTAACGCGCGGTTAATATTGGCCGGGTCAACGCCCGGCCCCAGGGCGCCGTCGACGTCCCGAAAAGAGTCGTGAACGCCTGTGACACGGCCGCCCGATGGCGCTAGCCTGGCGGAACCCGCGCCCGGAGGCCGCATGTTCCTGTCGGTATTCGACATCTTCAAGATCGGCATCGGCCCCTCGTCCTCGCATACGATGGGCCCGATGCTGGCCGCCGCCAGATTCCTTGACGACCTGCGCGCCGCACCGTTTCGCGCCCATCGCCTCAGCGCGGCGTTGCACGGGTCGCTGGCCTTCACCGGCATCGGCCATGCCACCGACCGGGCAGTGATCCTCGGCCTCGCCGGATTTAACCCCGACACCTATGAGGCCGGGGCTGCCGAAACCGCCCTGGCGACGATCCGCGCCAGCGGCCGCGTCACCCCGCCCGGCCTCAATGCGCTGGTCTTCGACCCCGCACAGGATCTGGTATTCGACTACGACCAGCCGCTGCCGCTGCATGCCAATGGCCTCAGCCTGTCGGCACATGACGCCCAGGGCGATCGTATTCTGCAACGGCGTTACTATTCCATCGGCGGCGGCTTTGTGATGAGCGAGGCCGAGATGCTGGCGGGCAAGCCCGCCGACGAAGGCGCGCCGGTGCCGTTTCCGTTCAAGACCGCTGCCGAAATGCTGGCAATGGCCCGAACCTCGGGCAAATCCATCGCCGCGATGAAAGCCGCGAATGAGGCGGCGCGCGGCAGCGGCGCGCTGGCCCCCGGCATCGCCCGGATCTGGGAGGTGATGGCGGCTTGCATGACCCGTGGCTTGACCACCGGCGGCACCCTGCCCGGCGGGCTGAACGTGCGCCGCCGCGCCCAGGCGATTCATGACGCGCTGCTGGCCGAACGCGGCACCAACCTCGCCGCCCCGCATGAGATCAACGACTGGGTCGCGGCCTATGCGATGGCGGTGAACGAGGAAAACGCCGCCGGCGGTCAGGTGGTCACCGCCCCGACCAATGGCGCCGCCGGGGTGGTGCCGGCGGTGATCCGTTACTGGCTGAGCCATGTCCCCGGTGCCGCGCCCGCGCGGCTTCCGGATTTCTTCCTCACCGCCGCAGCGATTGGCGGGCTGGTGAAGTTCAACGCCTCGATCTCCGGTGCCGAGGCCGGATGTCAGGCCGAGGTCGGCACCGCCGCCGCGATGGCCGCCGCCGGGCTCTGCGCGGTTCTGGGCGGCAGCCCGGCGCAAATTGAAAACGCCGCGGAAATCGCGCTGGAACATCATCTCGGGATGACCTGCGACCCGATCAAGGGGTTGGTGCAGGTGCCTTGCATCGAACGCAACGGCCTCGGCGCGATCAAGGCGATCTCCGCCGCCTCGCTGGCCCTGCGCGGCGACGGCAGCCACCTGGTGCCACTTGATGCGGCGATCGAGACCATGCGCCAGGTCGGCGCCGACATGCATGAGAAATACAAGGAAACCGCCCTTGGCGGCCTTGCCGTCAATGTGCCGAACTGCTGATAGCCCGCAGCTGTCCCCGCGTCTTCTGGTTCCAACTGTCTCGGGCGGCCCGTCAGGGCCACAGCCTCAGACCAACGTGTCGCAGGACAGCCGGATCGCCCGGATATTGTCGCCATAAACGCCGGGCTCTGCCACCGATCCGCCCTTGAACACCGCCGACCCGGCCACCAGCACATCCGCCCCGGCCGCCACCACCTTGGGCGCGGTCTCAGGGGTGACACCGCCATCGACCTCGATATGCACCGGCCGGTCGCCGATCATCTGGCGCAGCTGGCGAATCTTGCCGGTCATGTCGATAAAGCTCTGACCGCCGAAGCCGGGGTTCACCGTCATCACGCAAACCAGATCGCAGTTCTCCAGCAACGGCGCCACCGCCTCGGCCGGGGTGCCGGGGTTCAGCGCCACCCCCGCCTTCATCCCAGCGCCGCGAATCGCCTGCAGGGTGCGGTGGATATGTGGCCCGGCCTCGACATGGGCGGTCAGGATATCGGCGCCGGCATCGGCGAAAGCCGCAATGTAGGGATCGACCGGTGCGATCATCAGATGCACATCCATCACCGTCTTCACATGGCGGCGAAACGCCTTCACCGCCGGTGGGCCAAAGGTCAGGTTCGGCACGAAATGCCCGTCCATCACATCGACATGGATCCAATCGGCGCCCTCGGCCTCGATGGCCTCTATCTCGCGTCCGAAATCGGCAAAATCTGCCGAGAGGATCGACGGGGCGATCTTTATGCGGCGATCAACACTCATGCGATGATTCCCTTGTGCTTTGCTTCGATATGGCGCGTCACAGCTGTCATGCCAAGCCTGCCGCGCCCACGCCCGGCAAGGGGCAAGAGTTTTCGACGAAAACTCTTATCAAAATTCTTCGCCGAAGAATTTTCCCCCGGCCCGTGCCAAGACGACCAATTCAGCCGTGCAGCTCTGCCACCCGCGTGACCTCGTCGCGGCAGCCAAAGACAAAGGGCGCCTTGCCATGCAGGGACTCTGCCGTCAGCTCCAGGATCGGGGTCTTGCCATCGGTGGCCAGCCCGCCGGCCTGTTCGATCAGCATCGCCATCGGCGCAACCTCGTAGACCATCCTGAGCCGCCCCTTGGCATAGGCCGGACGGGCATCGCCGGCATAGAGAAAGGTGCCACCACGGGTCAGAATCCGATGGGTCTCGGCGACCAGAGACGCCACCCAACGGAACGAATAATCGCGGCCGCGCGGTCCCTCGACCCCAGCCTCACATTCCTCGACAAAGCTTTTCACCCAGCCCGGCCAATGTCGCCGATAACCGGCATTGATCGAATATTCCTTGGCCGCTTCGGGAATCGCCATCGCCTCCTCGGCCAGTTCGAACACCTGGGTTTCCGGGTCCAGCACGAACATCAGCGTACCCTGGCCAAAGGTCACCGCCAGCCCGGTCTGCGGCCCATAGATGATATAGCCCGCCGCGATCTGCTCGGAGGCCGGGCGCAGAAAGCTTTCCTCGGCCCCGTCCTTGGCCTCGAACACCGAGAAGATTGTGCCGATCGACACATTCACATCGATATTCGACGATCCATCGAGCGGATCGATGGCCAGGGCAAACGGCCCCTCGCCCAGGGTCAGCACCCCCTCTTGTTCCTCGCTGGCGTAATAGCGCACCCCGGCCGGGCCCAGCGCCTGTTCGAACGCCTCGTCAGCGATGACATCCAGTGCTTTTTGCTGATCGCCGCCGGTGTTTTCGCCGACCCCATGGTGCAGCGACTGCCCCAGCGGGCCGCGCGCGATGATCCCCGCAACCCCGATGCCAGTGGCGCAGAGCGCATCGATCACGGGGAAAAGCCGCTCCGGGATATGGTCAGAGGCGATGGCGTGCATAATAGTCTCCGGTTGATTTTCCGACTTCCTACTCCACAAAGCCGATGAACGGAACAGGCTGGCCTGCCAGGATTGATCCGGGATCGGCATTCGCGCGCCCGATGAAAGCGATGCCCAAGGCTACCGCAGCGCGCTGTTCCCGCCTCAGCCCCCGGGGCCAGCCGCCCTCACCGCCAGTCGAAGAATCCAGACCCCGCCCGCGCCAGCAAACGTCGCGCCATATCCTCACCCAGGGCGGCGCCATCCGCGACCGGGGCGCTGGCCGCGTCCTCCAGTACTTCGGAGCCATCGGGGCGCAGAATCTGGCCGCGCAGGCGCAGAACCCCGCCCGTGACGTCGGCCAGCCCGGCAATCGGGGTTTCGCAGGACCCATCCAGCGTGGCCAGAAAGGCGCGCTCTGCCGCCAGTTGTTCGGCGGTGGCGCGGTCATGGATCGGCTCCAGCAGCGCCGCCATCCGGCTGTCGTCAGCGCGCCGCTCAATGCCGATCGCGCCCTGGGCCACTGCCGGCAGCATCTCCTCCACCGCCAACCCGACCGCGGGAACATCCGTCCGCCCAAGTCGGATCAGCCCGGCCATGGCAAGGAAAGTGCCATGCGCCACCCCCGCGTTCAACTTGCGCAACCGGGTCTGCACATTGCCGCGGAATTCCACGATTTCGACGTCCGGGCGGCGCAGCCGCATCTGCGCGCCACGCCGCAGCGACGATGTGCCGATCCGCGCGCCCACCGGCACCGCGGCAATCCCGCCGGGTTGAAACGAGACAAAGGCATCGCGCGCATCCTCGCGCGGCAGATAGCAATCCAGGATCAGCCCCTGCGGTTGCAGCACCGGCATGTCCTTCATCGAATGCACCGCGATGTCGATGCCGCTCAGCAGCAACTCCTGCTCGATCTCCCGGGTGAACAGCCCCTTGCCGCCGATCTCGCGCAGGGCCCGGTCCTGGACCCGGTCACCGGTGGTCTGGATCACGCTGATCTCAAAGGCCTCGATCGGCAGATCATGGGCCTGCATCAGCCGGTCACGGGTCTCATGTGCCTGGGCCAGCGCCAGCGGCGAACCACGGGTGCCGATGCGCAGGGGCGCGGCGGGGGACGGACGAGTGCGTGTCATGCAGAGGTTCCTAATCGCGGCGCTATCTGCTGACAAGTCGCTGCACGCTTGACATCCCGCGCCGCCCCGGCGACCTCTGGCCGCTGAGGAAGGAACCGCAATGACCCAAAAGACCCTCCTGCGCGCCCTGGCCGGGGAACGCCTGCCAGTGCCGCCGATCTGGATGATGCGCCAGGCCGGCCGCTATCTGCCCGAATACCGCGCCACCCGCGCCAAGGCCGGGGATTTCCTGTCGCTGTGCTACAACCCCGAGCTCGCCGCCGAGGTGACGCTGCAGCCGATCCGCCGCTTCGGCTTTGACGCCGCCATCCTCTTTGCCGACATCCTGCTGGTGCCACAGGCGCTTGGCGCCGACCTCTGGTTCGTCACCGGCGAAGGCCCGCGCCTGTCGACCATCACCTCTGAGGTCGATTTCAGCCGGCTTGGCCCGGCCGCCGATATCCATGAGACCCTGAACCCGATCTATGAAACCCTGCGTATCCTGACCGGTGCCTTGCCACGCGAGACCACGCTGATCGGCTTTGCCGGGGCGCCCTGGACCGTGGCAACCTATATGATCGCCGGGCGCGGCACCCCGGATCAGGCCCCGGCGCATGCGCTGATCTCCGAAAACCGGGCGCTGTTCGAGGCGCTGCTGGACCGGATCACCGAGGCCACCATCGAATATCTCTCGGCCCAGGTCAGTGCCGGGGCCGAGGTGGTCAAGCTGTTCGACAGCTGGGCCGGATCGCTGCAGGGCGCCGATTTCGACGCCTATGCGACGGCGCCGACCAAACGGATCATCAGCGAACTGAAAGCCCGCCATCCCGGGCTGCCGGTGATCGCCTTTCCGCGCGAGGCGGGTGAGAAATATATCGGCTTCCACCAGGCCAGCGGCGCCGATTGCGTCGCGATCGACAATTCCGTCGATGCCGATTGGGCCGCGGCCCATGTGCAGATCGACGGCTGCGTGCAGGGCAATCTGGCGCCCGGCCATATGGTCAGCGGCGGTCAGGCCCTGATCGACGAGACCCGGCGGATCAAACAGGCCTTTGCCAAGGGGCCGCATATCTTCAACCTCGGCCATGGCATCACCCCGGATGCCAACCCCGACAATGTGCAATTGATGATCGACAGCCTGCGCAGCGCCTGATTCCGCAGCGTCTTCTGGTTGAAACGACCGCTGCCGGAGGCCCTGCCGCGACAGGGCTCGATGCCCGTGCACGGCCCCCCCCCGCGATGCCAGGGGGCGGCGCAACTTTCACATCCTTGCGCCCGTCACACATTCCCCCGCCCCGCCCGCCGCGCTAGGCTGCCGACAGGAGGACGCGCAATGACAGCCAAGGTAACAGCACCACAGGCCCTGTATCACGGGATTGAACAGGGCCAGGATCAGCACCGGGCTCTGGCCTTTCTCGGGATTCCCTATGCCGCACCGCCGCTCGGCACGCTGCGCTTCCGCCCGCCCGAGCCACTGGCGCCGGGCGGCGAGATCAACGCCACCGCCTATGGCAACGCGCCGATCCAGGACCCGCCACCGGTCACCGACTGGTCGATCCACCGGGCGCCGCAGAGCTATGGCGAGGATTGCCTGAACCTCAATCTCTGGACCCCCGCCGCCGATGGCAAACGCCGCCCGGTGATCGTGCATCTGTTCGGCGGCGGCTTTGCCACCGGATCCGCCAATGTCGGCCATTTCAACGGTGCCGCCTTCGCCTCGGCCAATGACGTGGTGCTGGTGCGCCCGAATGTGCGCACCGGTGCGCTTGGCTTTCTGCATCTGGCCGAGCACTTTCCGGGGCTAGACCAGAGCAACCGCTCGATGCTCGACCTCGCGGCGGCACTGCGCTGGGTGCGCGCCAATATCGAGGCCTTTGGCGGCGATCCGCAGAATGTGACCCTGGCCGGCATGTCCTCGGGCGGATTCACCGCCGCCGCCCTGTTCGGCACTGCGGACGGGCCGACATTGTTCGACAAATGCTGGCTGCTGTCCGGCTATGCCACCCGCATCCAATCGCCCGAGCGCGCCGCCGAGATTGCGGCGGACTTCCTGACCCGCGCCGGAGTCGCACCCGGCGACGAGGCCGGGCTGGCGGCGCTCAGCGCCGAGGATATCCTGCGGCACCAGGCCGAGGTGGTGGCGGTGAACCTCGCCGAGCGCTCGATGCCCGGTGGCAAGACCCTGGGGATTGTTCAGGATGGCACCACCCTGCCGCGCCACCCGGAACAGGCGCTGCGCGACGGCGCGCTCAAGGATTGTCCGCTGGTGCTGGGCCGCACCCGGCACGAGGCCCGGCTCTGGTATGCGACCGGGCGGATGGGCACTGTGGACGAGGCCCGGTTCCGCCAGACCATCGCCCGGTTCGACGGCGATTCGGCGGTGGAGACCGAGCTGGCGCGCTGGAACGCCGCGATGCCCGGCGCCGACTGGCAGGCCAAGGAAGAGGATTTTCTGACCGATCGCATCTACCGCCGCGCCACCGCCGCCAATGCCGCCGCCCAGCGCGCCGGGGGCGGCCGTGCCTGGGTCTATGAATTCGCCTGGGCGCCGAAGCCGCCGCATGACTGGCTCGGCGCCACCCATGGTTCGGACGAAAGTTTCGTCTATGGGCTGCATGACATCGACAAGGTGCCAGTGGCCCTGACCGATCCGGTTGGCGCCAGAGCGGTCGCGGCTGAGACCGAGGCGGCACTGATCCAGTTCATGCGCGACGGCGATCCGGGCTGGGGCGCGGACCTGCGGGTGTTCGGCGACTGATCTCGCAAAGGGGGGCTGTCTGCCCCCCACTGGCGCGCCTGCGGCGCGCCACCCCCCGAGGATATTTTCGACCAGAGGAAGCGGGAGACAGCCGCCGGGGTCTTACCGCCAGAAAAAAGAACAGGGGCGCCGGTGCGGGCGCCCCTGTTCGATTTCAAACGGCCCGCGATCAGGCGAAGCTTTGGCCACCGTCAGCAATGATCAGCTGGCCGGTGACATAGCCCGCCAGTGGCGTTGCCAGCCACAGGGCGGTGCCGGCGATTTCTTCGGGCATGCCCATCCGGCGCAGCGGGTTGGCGTTGTTGATCCGCTCGATCCGCGCCGGGTCTTCCCAGAGGGCGCGGGCAAAATCGGTCTTGATCAGCCCCGGTCCGATGGCGTTGACCCGGATATTGCTGGGCCCCCATTCCAGCGCCAGCGAGCGCACCAGCGCCGCATCCGCCGCCTTGGTCACGCCGTAAGCGCCGAGCATCGTCGAGCCCTTGATCGCCGCCACTGACGAGATCACCACGACCGATCCACCGCCATGTTTGGCCATGCCGGGCAGCACCATCTTGCACAGCGTATTGACCACCCGAACGTTGGTGATCAGCATCTTGTCGAACACCGCGTCGTCGAGGTCCTGCAGCGGGCCGTAGACCGGGTTGATCGCCGCATTCGGCACCAGAATATCGATCTGGCCCCAATGCTTGATCGTCGAATCCACCAGATTCTGCAGCGCCTCGGTGTCGCCGATATGACAGGGGATGGCGATGGCCTCACCGCCCTTGGCGGTGATGGCATCCACGACCGCCTGACAGGCGTCCATTTTGCGGGAAGAGATAACCACCTTGGCGCCGGCCTCGGCATACATCTCGGCGATGGCGCGGCCGATGCCACGGGACGAGCCCGTGACAATCGCCACTTTACCTTTCAGATCAAACATCTGTTCAGTTCCGATATTGTTTCAGTTCGAGCTTGGCGATGGTGTCGCGATGCACCTCGTCCGGGCCGTCCACCAGGCGCATGGTGCGCGCGTTGGCGAACGCGGCGGCCAAAGTGCTGTCCTGGCTGACGCCCATCGCGCCATGCACCTGCATGGCACGATCAACGACGCGCTGGACCAGATTGGCGGCCACGACCTTGATCATCGCGATCTCTTTGCGTGCGACCTTGTTGCCGACCGTGTCCATCATATAGGCGGCGTGCAGCACCAGCAGGCGGGCCTGCTCGATTTCCATCCGGCTTTCGGCGATCCAGTGACGGTTGATCCCCATTTCGGCGATCTTCTTGCCAAAGGCCTGACGTTCCATGCCGCGTTCGCACATCATCTGCAGCGCGCGTTCCGCCTGACCGACCGAGCGCATGGCGTGGTGAATCCGGCCCGGTCCAAGCCGTGCCTGCGCGATTTCAAAGCCACGGCCTTCGCCCAGCATCAGGTTGTTCGCCGGCACCCGGACGTTGTCGTAATGCACCTCGGCATGGCCGTGCGGTGCGTGGTCATACCCAATCACCGAGAGGTGCCGCTTGACCTTGACGCCGGGGGTGTCGAACGGCACCAGGATCATCGATTGCTGCTTGTGCTTGGGCGCGTCCGGGTCGGTCTTGCCCATCACGATCGCGATCTTGCAGCGCTTGTCCATCGCGCCCGAGGACCACCATTTGGTGCCCTGGATCACATAGTCGTCGCCATCGCGTTTGATCGAGGTTTCGATATTGGTGGCATCCGAGGAGGCGACCGTCGGTTCGGTCATCGAGAAGCACGAGCGGATCTCGCCGTTCAGCAACGGGGTCAGCCAGCGTTTCTTGTTCTCTTCGTCGGCGAACAGGAACAGGGTTTCCATGTTGCCGGTGTCGGGTGCCGAGCAGTTGAACGGTTCGGAACCGATCGAGGAGCGGCCCATGATTTCGCACAGGGTGCCGTATTCCAGATTGGTCAGGCCGGCGCCTTTGAACTCGCCCGCGTCATGCGGCAGGAACATGTTCCAAAGACCCGATTCTTTGCCCTTGGCCTTCAGTTCTTTCATGATCGCCGGTTCTTCCCAGCGGTCACCTTCTTCTACTTGTGCCTTATAGACTTTTTCAGCGGGATAGATGTGATCATCCATGAAACGGAGCAGCTGCTCACGCATCTTCTTGGCTTTATCAGATATGGGAAAATAATCGTACATTTCTGTCGTCCTCCTCCGGTTGCAGTTAGGTGACACGGAGCGTGGGGAAGTGTCAACGCTGTGGAAAAGTATTCCGATGAGCGGAATATTGACCTCGTCATATTGGCCGCTAATGTTGGCTCCGGTATTCGGACAACAGACCTGACCGCGATATTACTGACGTCGATAGAGGAATCGAATTCATGGAAGATGGCCTGCGCACACACCAAGGTAAAATCCTGCCCATATCGCCCGAGGGCGATGACCTTACCAATTTCGGCGAGTTGGTTCAGACCGCAGCCAAGATCGCCCCGCAGAAAGCCGCGGTGATCTGTGAAGAGACCGACACTTCCTGGTCCTGGGAGTATTTCGCGGACAGGGTCGCCCGGATCGCCAGCCGGTTGCAGGCCGATGGGATCGGCCCGGATGTGATGATCGCCGGGCTGTCCGAAAATTCGCCGGATTACCTTGCGCTCTATTTCGGGGTTCTGCACGCTGGTGGCTGCATGGTGCCGCTGCCGTTTTCCGCGACCGAGGACTCACTGGTCAAGATGGTGGAAAACTCTGCCCCCTTGATCCTGTTTTCGTCGCCGCAATTTCTGGAAACCGGCAAGCGTTTGGGCGCGGACCGGGTGATTTCCATGGCTGATTTCGACAGCTGGATCGGCGATGCTGCACCGGTGCCACCAGCGGATGTGAAACCGGACCACCTGTTCAACATGATCTATTCCTCCGGCACCACCGGATCGCCCAAGGGGATCGTGCATGATCATCGGTTCCGCTCGCGCCAGATGGTGCGGGCGCGGCGCACTGGCATGGATGAAAACACCATCCACCTGATGTCGACGCCGCTCTATTCCAACACCACACTTGTCACCACGCTGTCGGCGGCCACGATGGGCGCCACGGTGGTGATCATGTCGCGGTTCAAGACCAAGGAATTCCTGCGGTTGAGCGAGAAATACCGCGTCACCCATGCGGTTCTGGTGCCGGTGCAATACATGCGCCTGATGGACGAGCCGGATTTCGACAACTACGACCTCAGCTCCTATGTCTGCAAAATGTCGACCTCGGCGCCCCTGCCCGGGGTGTTGATCGAGCAGGTGATGAAACGCTGGCCCGGCAACATCAAGGAAAGCTATGGCCAAACCGAAGGTGGCGCCTCGTTTTCCCTGGATTGCGCGGCAAACCCCACCAAATGGGATACGGTTGGCCAGCTGAACCCTGGTTGTGAAGTCAAGATGATCGACGATGACGGCAACGAGATCCCGGTCACCGAATTCGGCGAAATCGTCGGGCGTGGCGTTTCGATGATGCCCGGGTATCACAAGGTGCCCGACAAGACCTCCGAAGCAACCTGGGTGGATTCCGATGGCAAGGTCTGGATCCGCACCGGCGATATGGGCCGAATGGATGAGGACGGGTTCCTACTTCTGCTGGACCGCAAGAAGGACATGATCATCTCGGGTGGCTTCAACATCTATGCCAGCGATCTGGAACAGGTGTTACGCAAGCACGAGGATGTTGGCGATGTCGCCGTGATCGCCGTTCCTAGCCGCGAATGGGGCGAAACCCCGCTGGCGCTGGTCGTGCCGAAACGGCCGGATGCCGATCCCGAGGCCATCCGCGAATGGTGCAACGCCCAGTTGGGCAAGACTCAGCGGATCAGCAAGGTTGTCTTCCGCGAGGACATGCCAAGGTCCGAAATCGGCAAGATCCTCAAGCGAGAGCTGCGTGACGAGTACAACAAAAACGCCGCCACCTGAAATCCGCATCGCGGAAATAATTTCCGATCCTGTTGAACGGTATGCCGTTTCGTGCAAACATGCGTATCGGAGGATGCTTTATGAGATTTGACGGCAAAGTGGCAATCGTGACCGGCGCGGCCAGCGGCATCGGGCGGGCCATTGCGGCCCGGCTGGCCGCCGAGGGCGCCAAGGTCTGTCTGGTGGACCGGGACGAGGCCGCGTTGCACGCTGCCCGCCCCGGCGAGATCGGCGGCCATGGTGAAACCATGATCCATGCCTGCGATGTCAGCGACGAGGCCCAGGTCGCGGCCTGCGTTCAGGCAGTGGTCGGCAAATGGGGCCGTCTGGATGCGGTGGCCAACAATGCCGGGGTGTCGCGCGGCTATCAGCCGATCACCGACAATGACATGGAAGACTGGAAGTTCGTCTTTGGCGTGAACCTGTTTGGCGTCGCGCATTTCATCAAACACGCGGGCAAGGTGATGGCCGATCAGGGCTCGGGCGCCATCGTCAACACCGCCTCGGTTGCCGGGATCCGCTCCGGCGCCGGTGGCAATGCCTATTCCGCCTCCAAGGCCGGGGTGATCAGCCTGACCCAGACCGCCGCCTGCGATCTGGGCGGCTTCGGAGTGCGGGTCAACGCCGTCTGCCCCGGGCTGATCGAAACCGGCATGACCCAGCGCGTCTTTGACCACGCCCGCGAGAACGACAAGGAACACAAGCTCGGCTCGCGTTGCGAACTGCGCCGCTATGGCCGCCCCGAAGAGATCGCCGCAGCGGTCTGTTTCCTGGCCTCCGACGATGCCTCTTATATCACCGGGCAGGCTTTGCCGGTCGATGGCGGCAACACCGCCTCGCTCAACCTGCCTGGTATGAAGGTGTGAATGTCAGACCTGCATCTCAATCAGTGGCCTCCCGGGGTGCCGCGGCACATTGAGGTGCCCGAACGGTCGGTTGCCCGCAACCTGATCGCCACGGCGGCGCGCCTGCCGGACAAGACCGCGCTGATCTATTACGGCGCGCGAATCAGCTACGGTGCCCTGCTGGCGGATGTTGAACGGATCGCCGGCTGGCTGCAGGCCCAGGGGCTGCAGCGTGGCGACCGGGTGCTGATCGACATGCAGAACTGCCCGCAATGGGTGATCGGCTATTACGCCATCCTGCGGGCCGATGCGGTGGTGGTGCCGATCAACCCGATGTATCGCGCGGCCGAGCTCACGCATCTGGCCAGCGACACTGGCGCCCGGATCGCCTTGGTCGGCTCGGAACTGCTCGACTCGCTGTGCCCGCTGCTGCCCTCGGGCAACCTCGACCAGCTGCTGGTTGCCGCCTATGCCGATATGGCCGCGCCCGAGGGCCGCGCCGATCTGCCCGCCGGGCTACAGGAGCAGACCGACGCTGATATTGTCGGACCCGGCCTCACCCGCTGGCGCGACGCGCTCAACGCCGAGCACCGTCCCGGCGAACATCTGGCAACCGCCGATGATCTGGCGGTGCTGCTCTATTCCTCCGGCACCACCGGCCAGCCCAAGGGCTGCATGCATCCGCATCGCAATGTGCAGGCGGTGATCCATGGCTATGCCCATTTCACCCCCTATACGGATGACGAGATCACCCTCTCGGTGCTGCCGTTCTTTCACGTCACCGGCATGCAGAACGGCATGAATACCCCGATCTTGACCGGTGCCACCAGCGTGATGATGACGCGCTGGGACCGCGACCTGGCAGCGCGGCTGATTGGCCAACAGCGGATCACCCTGTTCCGCTCGATCACCACCATGCTGCTCGACCTGATGAACGCACCCGATTTTGACAGCTATGACCTCAGCAGCCTCAGGCTGATCGGTGCCGGTGGCGCGGCGATGCCGGAGGCGGTGGCGCAGCGGCTCAGGGACAGCACCGGGCTTGAGGTGCTCGAAGGGTATGGCATGTCCGAAACCATCGGTGTCACCCATCTGAATCACGCCCATGCGCCGCGCAAGCAATGCCTCGGCATCCCGCTGTTTGACGTCGACGCACGGGTGATCGACCTCGACAGCCTGGTCGAGCTGGGCCCCGATCAGCCCGGCGAGATCGTGATCCGTGCGCCGCAGGTGATGACCGGCTATTGGCGCAACCCCGAGGCCACCGAGGCGGCGTTCATCGAGCTCGACGGCCAGCGCTTCCTGCGCAGCGGCGATATTGGCCGCTATGACGGGGATGGCTATTTCTACATGACCGACCGGGTGAAGCGGATGATCAACGCCGCCGGGTTCAAGGTCTGGCCGGCCGAGGTCGAGGCCCTGATGCACCATCACCCGGACATCGCCGAGGCCTGCGTGATCGGCGCCCCCGACCCGCGCCGCGGCGAAACCGTGCGCGCCTATGTGGTGCCCCGCCACGGCGCGACCGGGCTCAGCGAGGCGGCGATCATCGCCTGGTGCCACGATCAGATGGCCGCCTACAAATGCCCGCGCACCATCATTTTCACCGATGCCCTGCCGCGCAGCGGTGCCGGCAAGGTGCAATGGCGCGACCTGACCGATTCCGCTGCTGCCGAGGCCGTGGCGACCCGGGCGAGCGGCTGATCCGATGCCCTGGACGCCCCCCCGAACACAGCGCCGAACCGGCACCCAAGCCTCGGCTCTGCCGAACCTGGAGACAAACCCTTGCGCAAGAGACTGACAGCGGTCGCGATCGACCGCGCCCATGGTGGCAATGACCGCCAATTCGTGACCGCCCTGCACCGCGGCCTTGAAATCCTGCGCGCCTTCAACCCCAACGACCGTGCTGGGCTGGGCAATTCCGACCTGGCTGAACGCACCGGCCTGCCCAACTCCACCGTGTCGCGGCTGACCTTCACCTTGCTGAAATCAGGCTATCTGATCTATGACGAAAACACCGGCCGCTACCGGATGGGCGTGCCGGTGCTGTCGCTGGGCTATGCCTGCCTGGCCGGGCTGCATGTGCGTGAAACCGCCCAGATCTACATGCAAAAACTGGCCGATGAATGCGGCGACGGGGTGCTGGTGGCACTTGGCGGGCGCGACAATTTGTCGATGACCTATCTCGCCTGTGCCCGCTCGATCGGGGTGTTTTCACTGCAGCTCGATGTCGGCAGCCGGATTTCGCTGGTGCGCTCGTCGATTGGCCGCGCCTATATCGCCGGCACCACCGAGGCCGAGCGCAACGAGATCCTCGCCCGGGTCCGCGACCGCACCCCCGCCGATCAGCTGAACAAGGTGCTCGACGGCATCGCCCGGGCCCGCGAACAGATCGCCAGCCGGGGTTTTCACGCCAATTTCGGTGAATGGCAAAAGGATGTGCACGCGGTCTCGGTCCCCTATCGGTCGCAGCAGCCCGACACGCCAATGCTGGCCTTCAACCTCGGCGGCAATTCGACGTCGCTGTCAAAGGAACGGCTGGAAAACGAACTCGGGCCCAAGCTGGTGGAACTGGTGGAAACGATCAGCCGCGTCGGCTATTGACCGGCCGGATCGCGCAGCTGACCCGCGCTTCCTCTGGTCCAAAATATCCTCGGGGGTGAATTGCGGGACGCAGACCCGCAAGAGGGGGCAGACAGCCCCCTCGTCCTTTTCGCCCGGTCAGCCGCCGATCACTCCGGGATCAGCGCGAATTTGCCAACCCCGCCCCGGTTCAGCACCTTGTCCAGCACCGCAGCCGCGTCTTTCAGCGGAAAGCGCCCAGCGACCACCGGCTTGATGTCGCGGCGCCCGAACCAGGCCAGCAACTCGTCCATATTGGCCTGATAGACCGCCGGTTCTTCGCGGGCGAAATTGCCCCAAAACACGCCGACCACGGCATATTCCTTGACCAAAGCCAGGTTCACCGGGAATTTCGGGATCTCGCCGCTGGCAAAGCCGATGATCAGCAGCCGGCCGTTGCGCGCCATGAATCGGCTGGCAGCGTTGAAGGCCTCGCCACCGACCACATCGTAACAGACATCGGCACCCTTGCCGCCGGTCAGCGCCTTGACCTCGTTCTTGAGGTTGTCATAGCCGATGACGTGATCGGCGCCGCATTCCCTGGCGATATCGGCCTTTTCCGGCGAGGACACCACGGCAATCACCTTGGCGCCCATCAGCTTGCCGATCTGCACCGCCGCCACGCCGGTGGCCCCGGCCGCGCCGAACACCACCAGGGTTTCGCCCGGTTGCAGATTGGCACGCTGTTTCAACGCGTGATGCGAGGTGCCATAGGCGATGATCAATGCGCAGGCCTCAGCGGCATCGGCGCCCTCGGGCAGCAGAAAGGAGGCATTGGCGGGGACCGCCGCCATGCTGACGTAGCCATTGCGCACGGTATGGCCGACCACCCGCTGGCCGATTGCCCGGTCGCTCACGCCGCTGCCCAGCGCCACGATTTCACCGGCGACCTCGCTGCCGGGAACAAAGGGGCGGTCCGGGCGGACCTGATACTTGCCCTGCACCAACAACCCGTCGGGGTAATTCACCCCCGCCGCCTCGACCTTGATCAGAACCTCGCCGGGCCCGGCGACCGGGTCAGGCAAGTCCTTGTATTCCAGATCTTTCAGCGGACCGAATTCGTTGCAGACAATGGCTTTCACCGGGCATCCTCCTGGTTTCCTTGGGTTGCGGCAACCATAGAAATCCGGGCGCCCAAAGCCAGCAAAAACCGCCTCTTTGCCTTGGCTTTTCCGTCACTTGACATGCCGCAATGCAGCAAGGGCCGTTCTCTACGAAAATAGCTTTCACCAATCGCGCCGCCGCGCTACAAATTTTAAAACAAGCATACGGGAGAGGACCCATGAAGGGTATGATGATGCAGCGGCCGCTGCGGATCAGCGACATTTTGGAATTCGGGGCAGAGCAATACCAGCACGGTGAAATCGTGTCGGTGCGCACCGAGGGCGACATTCACCGCTATACCTATCCAGAGGCCGCGGCACGCACCCGCCAGCTGGCCAATGGGCTGTTGGCGCATGGGATCGAACTGGGCGACCGGGTCGCGACCCTGGCCTGGAACGGCTATCGCCATTTCGAATTGTATTACGCGATCTCCGGCATCGGCGCGATCTGTCACACCATCAACCCGCGCCTCAGCCCAGAGCAGCTGATCTATATTGTCAACCATGCCGAGGACAAGGTGCTGTTCCTGGACACCACCTTTGTGCCGCTGATCGCGGCGGTGAAGGACCATCTGCCCAAGGACCTGACCTATGTGATCATGTCCGACAAGGACAAGATGCCCAAGGATATGCCGTTCGAGGCGCTGTGCTATGAAGACCTGCTGGAGGGGCAGCCCGCGACGATCGACTGGCCGGAATTCGACGAAAACACTGCCTGCGGTCTCTGCTATACCTCCGGCACCACCGGGCACCCCAAGGGCGCGCTCTATTCGCATCGCTCGACGGTGCTGCATGCGATGATGATCATCGTGATGCAGACCTCCAGCTTTGTTGAGGGCAGCAAGGTGCTGCCGGTGGTGCCGCTGTTCCATGTCAACGCCTGGGGCCTGCCCTATTCGGCGCCGCTGTCCGGCTTGTCGATCGTCTTTCCGGGGTCGGCCTTGGACGGGCCGAGCCTGTTCAAGCTGATGGATGACGAGGGCGTCTATTCCGCCTGGGGGGTGCCGACGATCTGGATGGGGCTGATGGCCGAGATCCAGAGCCAGGGCCGGATGCCGAAAGGTTTCAAGGATGTTGTGGTCGGCGGCTCCGCCGCGCCGCGCTCGCTGATCAAGGCGTTCGAGGAACACGGCGCCAGCGTCAGCCATGCCTGGGGCATGACCGAGACGAGCCCGGTCGGCTCGCACGGGGTTCTGCCCGCCTGGATGGCCGACGCGCCACTCGAAGAGCAGCTCGACATCAAGCAAAAGCAGGGCCGTCGCTGTTTCGGGGTCGAATTCAAGATCGTCGACGAGGATGGCAAGCGCCAGCCGCATGACGGAAAGGCGATTGGCGAGCTTTTTGTGCGCGGCAACACCGTGGTCTCGGGCTATTTCAACAACGAAGAGGCCAGTGCCAAGGCGCTGGATCCCGAGGGCTGGTTCGGCACCGGCGATGTCGCCTCGATCGAACCGGGCGGCCTTCTGGTGATTCAGGACCGGGCCAAGGATCTGGTGAAATCGGGCGGCGAATGGATTTCCTCGATCGATCTGGAAAACCTGGCGATGGCACATCCGGCGATCAGCAATGCTGCGGTGATCGCGGTGCCGCACAAGAAATGGGATGAACGCCCGATCCTGGTGGCGGTCGCCGCCGGGGCCGAGAAGCCCGATCTGGCCGAATTGCAGGCGCATATGGAAGAGCATTTCGCCAAGTGGCAATTGCCCGATGACGTGATCTGGGTCGATGCGCTGCCGCTGACGGCGACTGGCAAGGTGTCAAAGCTGACCCTGCGCCAGACCTTCGCGGATTACGTCCACCCGGACGAACGCTGAGCCCGAGCGCGGCGGGGGGCCAGCCCCCCGTCGGCCTCTGGCCGCCGCCCCCCGAGATATTTTTGACCAGAGGAAGCCAGGGACCGGGTTGCGGGCCCCCTTTGTTTTGCGCAGTGTCCGGGAAACCATTGGGGCGACGGACATGACACAGGACGATCTTGCGGCGCAATTGCTGCATCTGCATGCGGCGGGATTGAGCAAGGGCGCACCGGTGGCGCCGCAAATCCAGACCGCCTCGATGTTTCATCTGCCGGGCGAGCCGGACGAATCGCCGTATTACGGGCGGGTCGACAATGCCACCTGGGTGGCGCTGGAGGCCACGCTGGCGCATCTCGAGGCAGCGCCCTGCCTGTGCTTTCCCTCTGGCATGGGGGCAATTTCGGCGGCCTTGCTGGCCAGCCTGCGGGCCGGGGACCAGATTCTGCTGCCGTCGGATGGCTATTATGCCACCCGGGTGCTGGCGGATCGGTTTCTGGCCACGCTCGGGATCGAGATCGAGACCCGGCCAACCGCGCAGTTCGACCAGGGCGGGTTTGACGGGTTTCGCCTGGTCTTTGTCGAAACCCCCTCCAACCCCGGGCTCGACCTCTGCGACATCGCGGCGACAGCGCAAGCGGTTCATGCCGCTGGCGGGCTGATGGTGGTCGACAACACCACGATGACCCCCTATGGCCAGCGCCCGCTCGACCTTGGTGCCGATATCGTCGTCGCCTCGGACACCAAGGCACCGAACGGCCATTCGGATCTGTTGATGGGCCATGTCGCCACCCGCGACCCGGTGTTGTTTGAGGCGGTGAAGGACTGGCGCAAACTCTCTGGCGCGATCCCCGGCCCGTTCGAGGCCTGGCTGACCCTGCGCGGGCTGGAAACGCTGGAGCTGCGGCTGTCGCGGATGGTCGCCAGCGCCGAGGTGATCGCCGAACGGCTGGCCGAACATCCGGCGGTGTCCGATCTGCGCTATCCTGGGCTGAGCAATCACCCGGCGCGTCGGCAGATGGCCAATTCAGGGTTTCTGATCAGCCTGACCCTGGCGGATGCGGCACGCGCCGAGCGCTTTATCAACGACTGTCCGATGCTGCAGCCCGCCACCTCTTTTGGTGGGGTGCACAGCAGCGCCGAGCGGCGGGCGCGCTGGGGCGATGCGGTGGCGCCGGGGTCGCTGCGTCTATCGGTGGGGATTGAACCGCTGGAGAGCCTCTGGGCGGCGATAGCGGACGCCTTGCCAGCGCGCTGAACCCAGCCTCGGCACAGAAAACCCCGCCTCGGAAAACCCGAGGCGGGGCATCTATTCAGACCTGTCGGCGCAGATTATTCGCGATTGCCGAACAGCTGCAGCAGGAACATGAACATGTTGATGAAGTCGAGGTAGAGGTTCAGCGCGCCCATGATCGCGGCCTTGCCCAGCCATTCCTGATCGCCATGCGATGCATGGGCCAGGTAGGTCGCCTTGATCTTTTGCGTGTCATAGGCGGTCAGCCCGGCAAAGATCAGCACACCCAAGATCGAGATCGCGAACATCAATGCCGGCGAACCGAGGAAGATATTGATGATCGAGGCCACCAGGATACCGATCACGCCCATGATCAGGAACGATCCCCAACCGGAGATGTCCTTTTTCGTGGTATAGCCATACAGGCTGAGACCGGCAAAGGCGATCGAGGTCACCAGGAACACCTGAGCGATCGAGAAGCCGGTGAAGGCGACAAAGATCCAGGACAGCGACAGGCCCATCACCGCCGCAAAGGCGTAGAAGAACAATTGCGCCGCGGCGGCCGAGAACCGGTTGAGCATCGCGCCGAACATGAACACCATGCCGAGCGGCGCAAACATCACGATCCAGCCCAGGATATTGGGCTGCAGCGTCACGGGATTGCGAAACACGCCCAGCAGCGCGTCGTTGGACCCCACCGCCCAGGCAACAAGGAACGTCAGCAACATGCCGACGGACATCGTGCCATAAACTTTGTTCATATGAGCCCGCAGGCCCGCGTCAATCACTGCGGCACGGGCGCCGGTGGTCTGACGGATCGTGTCGAATTCAGCCATTCGTTCCTCCGAAGGTAAGCAAACACCCGCATCCGAATATCGAAACGGGCTTTGGATTAGATATCGGCAACCCTAAACGGCTTTTCAAGTCCCTCAAACGTAAAACCGCGCCCAAACATGGACGCGGCATAAACATTTACGATTCGGCGGTATTTTGGCGGCAGTCCGGCTTCGATCCGGCCAGAGCCGGGTCCAATCAGCTGCGCCAGCAGGCGGGCACATGCCAGACCGCGCGGTGGGCTTCGCGGGTGGCTTCGTCGCGGGTCAGACCGATATCGGCCAGCAGCGTATCGTCCAGACGGGCCAGCGAGCGGCGGCTTTGATAAAGGCCGAGCAGGGCGAAAACACGGCCAATCAGGGCGGTGGGGCGCAGAGCGGTGGCGGCGATACCAGTGTGGCGTGACGTGAGAGTGGTCATGGTCTCATCCTTTCTTGAATTTGATGACATATGTCAGTTTGATGATTTCTGTTGATGCATATGGTGCTTTATGATCAATATTGGAAATGAATGTTCTTGGTCAAATCCATCAAGGAATGTGATGTATGCGAAATCTCGATATGACCGCGCTCCGCTCCTTTGTCGCCGTCGCCGATCACGGCGGGGTGACGCGCGCCGCCGGGGTGCTGAATTTCACTCAATCAGCGGTGTCGATGCAGCTGAAACGACTGGAGGACAGCATCGGTCTGCCGCTGTTTGACCGGTCCAACCGACGCATTTCACTGACCGCCTCGGGCGAGCAATTGCTGGGCTATGCCCGCCGGATGATCGAGCTGAACGACGAAGCGATGATCCGGCTGACCTCGCGGACCTATGAGGGTGAGATTGTGATCGGGGTGCCGCATGACATTGTCTATCCGGTCATCCCGCGCGTCCTGCAGCAGTTCAACGCCGAATTCCCACGGATGAAGGTGCAGTTGATCTCGGCCTATACCTCGGTGCTGAAAGAGGATTTCGCCCGGGGCGCGGTCGATGTGATCCTGACCACCGAGAGCAACCCGGACGCCAGTGCCGAGGTTTTGGACGAACGGCCCCTGTGCTGGATCGGTGCGCCGGGCGGCAATGCCTGGCGGCAGCGGCCGATCCGCTATGCCTCGGCGCGCACCTGCATTTTCCGCAAGGGCGCGATCCAGGCGCTGGAGGCGGCGGCGATTGATTGGGAAAACGCGGTGGAAACCGAACAGGACCGCACTGTCGAGGCGACCATTTCCGCCGATCTGGCGATTGGCGCGATGATCGAGGGCACCGAGCCGGCGCAGCTTGAGGCGATCGCCCATGGCGGCGAATTGCCGGGGCTCGGCAAGCAGAAGATCTGCATGTACCAACAGGATCGCGGAACCGGAGAGGTTCTGGAGCGGCTGACCGATATGCTGCGCGCCGGATTCACCATCACCGAGTCCGGGACACTGATGCCGCTGAACGAGACCCGCCGCCTCAGGGCGTGATCACGACCTTGCCGGTGGATTTGCGGCTGCGCAACAGCTCCAGCCCTTCGGTGGCCCGCTCCAGCGGCAGGATGTGGCTGACATGGGGGTGGATCTTGCCCTCATCATACCAACGCATCAGCTGCGCCAGGCTGTCGGTCACCACCTGCGGGCGGAATTTCAGATAGGCGCCCCAGTAGAACCCCAGCAGGTCGATATTCTTGACCAGCATATGGTTCGGTTTGACCTCTGGCACCCGGCCACTGGCAAAGCCGATCACCAGCATCCGCCCCTCGGGACGCATCGCGCGAAAGGCGGCATCGAATTGATCGCCGCCGACCGGATCATAGACCACATCGGCGCCGCCCAGATCCTTGACCGCCGCACGGATATCCACCGTGCTTGCATCAATCAGGTGATCCGCCCCGGCCTTTTGGGCCACCGCCAGCTTGTCGGCACCACGGGCACAGGCGATCACCCGGGCGCCCATCAGCTTGCCGATCTCGACAGCGGTCAGGCCGACACCACCGGCGGCGCCCAGCACCAGCAGGGTTTCGCCAGGCTGCAACCGCGCCTTGTGATCCAGTGCGACATGGCTGGTGCCATAGGCGATCAGCAGCGCCGCCGCATCGGTGTGGGGCATCGCATCAGGGATCGGCACCAGCCGGTCGGTGGCAAAGGCGCCATAATCCGCCAGACCACCGCGGCCCCCATAGATCGCGACCCTTGTGCCCACCGCGGGACCATCGCCCGCCGGGTCGGCCACCTCGACCACACCGGACACCTCTAACCCCATGGTGAAGGGCGGTTCGGGATTGTCCTGATAGCGGCCCTCGATCATCAACAAGTCGGCAAAGTTCAGCCCGCAGGCCGCCACTTTGATCAGGGTCTGCCCCGGCGTGACCTCGGGCCGGGGAATGTCACACAAGTGCGGCGTGCCGCCCAAGACCGAAATCCTTAATGCCCGCATGACGTCCCCCTATCCAAACGACAAACTGCGGGTTAGGATGGCTTGCTTGTTCTGTCAAATGCTGACAGATCAGGCGAATTAAAAAAAGCGTAAAGTTTCATTATGTTTAAAGGATTTAGTTACGTCACGTCATGATCTGCGAGACGGGTGGCAGAGAGGTTAACGGCAACTTCTCATGGATACGCGTCTGGCGCACAGCTTGATCGAATAAGAAAAACTGTTATTCTTTTAAGACGCTGTTGGGATGTGCGGCGCTAAACCAAAGGTTGTTCCGGCGAGCCGACCTCGTAAGAGGTGCGGATTGTTCGTGGAGACAAGGGATATTGTTATGGAGTCACTCCAATGACCCATCCGGTTGACGCACATGTCGGCAAGCGCATCCGCCACCGTCGCTGGCTGGTCGGTATGACCCAGCAACAGCTGGCCGAACGTGTCGGCATCAAGTTCCAGCAAATCCAGAAATATGAGACCGGAGCCAACCGGGTCAGCGCCTCAAGGCTGTGGGATATCGCTGATGCGCTTGATGTTCCGGTAAGTTTTTTCTTTGAAGGTCTGGATGCCGATGGGGGCCAAAAGGAACCCAACAACGTGCCCGCCGACCTCTTGGGTGACAAAGAGGCGCTGGATCTGATCCGCTCCTACTATGCCATCCCCGAAAACCAGCGCCGCCGTCTGTTCGAATTGGCCCGAGTCCTCAGCGACGTTGCTTGAGCCTGTGCACGACCTGCGGTAGCCGTCATTCGGCGGCAAACGAAAGGCGTGCATGATGACCTCGCAAGAGAATCGCGACATTATCTCGACGGCAAATGCTTTGGCGGATGCCGCACGGGCGGTAATACTCCCGCATTTCCGCGCTTTCGGCGGATTGATTGCCGACAATAAGGAAACAGAGAGTTTCGACCCGGTCACGGTCGCCGACCGCGAGTCGGAGCGGAAAATGCGCGAAATCCTGGCCGAATGCCGCCCGGATGACGCGATCCTGGGCGAAGAATTCGGTTCCAAACCAGGAACCAGCGGGCTGACCTGGGTGCTCGATCCGATCGACGGCACACGGGGGTTCCTGTCCGGCACCCCAACCTGGGGCGTGCTGATCGCGGTCGGTGGCGCGAATGGCCCGGACTTCGGCATCATTGACCAACCCTATACCGGCGAACGGTTCTGGGGCGGCTATGGCCAGTCCGGGATGACCGGCCCCTTGGGCGAGAGGGCCCTCGGCACCCGGTCAACCAGGGCGCTGGAAGACGCGATCCTGTTCTCGACCTTCCCGGAAATCGGGTCTTGCCGTGAACAGGCGGCATTTCGCGCGGTCGCTGACCGGGTCAAGCTGACCCGCTATGGCATGGATTGCTATGCCTATGCCCTGCTCGCCGCCGGGCAGATCGACCTGGTGATCGAGGCCGGGCTTTATCCCTATGACGTGCAGGCGCCGATTGCGGTGATCCAGGCGGCGGGCGGCATCGTCACCGATTGGGCCGGTGGCCCGGCGCATATGGGCGGGCGGATCCTGGCCGCGGGCAATGCTGATATCCACCGCGCAGCACTGGATCAGCTGCGTCCGATCATCGCCGCGCCATGAGCCGCGAGATCCTGATCCGTGGCGCCCAGAACATCGTCACCATGGACGATCAGCGTCGCGAACTGGCCGATGCCGATATTCTGATCCGCGACGGCGTGATTGCGGCCATTGGCACCGGGCTGACCACCGGTGGCGAGACCATCATCGCCAGCGGCTGCGTCATCACTCCCGGACTGGTGAACACCCATCACCATCTGTTCCAGACCCTGACCCGCGCGGTGCCCGGCGGCCAGGACGCATTGCTGTTCGGCTGGCTGCAAACCCTCTATCCGATCTGGGCCCGGTTCGGGCCCGAGGAAATCCGGGTCTCGGCGCTGACCGGGCTGGCCGAACTGGCGCTGTCGGGCTGCAGCCTGTCGTCGGATCATCTCTATCTCTTTCCCGGCGGCGCGCAGCTTGATGATACCATCGACGCGGCGCTTGAGATTGGCCTCAGGTTCCATCCCACCCGCGGTGCGATGAGCATCGGCCAAAGCGCCGGTGGTCTGCCCCCTGACGGGCTGGTCGAGGATGAGGCGGCGATCCTGCGCGATTGCATCCGTGTCGTTGACCGCTTTCACGACCCGCGCGAAGGCGCGATGATCCGCACCGGCATCGCCCCCTGCTCACCGTTCTCGGTCAGCCGTGAGCTGATGCGCGACGCCGCCTTGCTGGCCCGCGACAAGAAGGTGATGCTGCACACCCATCTTGCCGAAAATGACGAGGATATCGCCTATTCCGAGGCCAATTTTGGCTGCCGCCCCGGCCAATATGCCGAAGACCTCGGCTGGACCGGCGCCGATGTCTGGCATGCCCATTGCGTGAAGCTGGACCCGGCGGAAATCGCCCTGTTTGCCCGCACCGGCACCGGCGTCGCCCATTGCCCCTGCTCCAACTGCCGCCTCGGATCCGGCATTGCACCAGTGCGCGCGATGCGGGACGCCGGCGTCAAGGTGGCGCTGGGGGTGGACGGGTCGGCCAGCAATGACAGCGGCAATCTGATCTCTGAGGCGCGTCAGGCGATGCTGTTGCAACGGGTGTCACGCGGCGCCGATGCGATGTCCGCTCGCGAGGCGCTGGAAATCGCCACCCGTGGCGGCGCCGACGTGCTGGGCCGCTCGGATTGCGGCCGGATCATGCCGGGAAAACGCGCCGATATCGCGATCTGGGATGTCAGCGGAGTGGAAAGCGCCGGGTCCTGGGATCCGGCGGCGCTGTTGCTGGCGGGGCCAACCCGGGTGCGCGATCTGCTCGTCGAAGGCCGCCAAGTGGTGCGCGACGGCCAGATCACCACAATCGACCTGCCCCGGGTGCTGGAGCAGCAGCGCCGCCTGGCCCGCAACCTGGCGGGCTGATCAGCGGACGGGTGGATTGTCGTCAGTTTCCCCGTCGGCCTGCCCCTCCGACGCCTCTGCCAGCGACAGGGTGTGCTGGCGCAACCAGGCCATGAAGCCGCGCGGGTCGGAATGGACCATGGCGGTCCGTTCATCCGGGATCACCTCGCCGATCACCGGCGCCTGCGGCTTGTTCAGCGCATGCACGATCTCGTGCAACAGCAACCCCTGCCGCAGGGTCGCAGACACCCGGTTGGCGATCTGATACCAGCGCGAATTCGAGCCCTGGAAACACACTGGCACCACCTGCGCGCCGGACTTGCGGACCAGCTGCGCGGTAAAGACATTCCAATCCGCCTCGATCGCCGGGCCCAACAGGCTGTGCGACGCCGCCACCGCCCCCGAAGGGAAGAGGCAAACCAGCCCGCCGGATTTCAGATGCTCCAGGGCCAGTGCCCGCATCTCCATGGATTTTTTCTGTGAATCCGCTTCATGCGGGAACGGAACCGGAAGCAGAAAGGACGAGGCAACCTCGTCGATCCCGGTCAGCAGCGACCGCGACAGCACCCGGTAATCCACCCGCCGCCGACCGATCAGATCGGCCAGCACCATGCCATCGACCATGCCATGCGGATGGTTGGCGACCAGGATCACCGGCCCGTCTTTCGGGATCCGGGCGATCTGCGCCTCGGGCGTGCGCACCTCGATGCCCATCACATCGAGGCACCCCGCCCAGAATTTTTCGCCCTGCGGCGCACCGCGGCGTTCGAATTCGCGGATCAACCGCAGGATGGTGATCTTGCCGGTCAGCCATTCCATCGCGCGAATGACATTGCGCTTGAACGGATTCTCAAAGCTGTTGGAATAGGTCAGGCTGCGCCGGTCATATTTGGGGTGGCTCACCGAATCGCGCGCCACTGCTGTAATCGCGGAATTCTGACTGCTGTCTACCAAGCCGTACCTGCCGTCGCTGCGCCCGCCGGGGTCGTTTACATGTCTTCGCCGAACCGGTCTGCGACCAGGGCCTGCAGCGCATCGGCAAGCGCACCCGCCTCCGGTCCCGAAGTTTCGACCTCAATAGTGGTTCCCTTGGAGGCTGCCAACATCAAAAGCCCCATGATGCTGTCACCGGGGGCCGATTGACCGTTGCAAAACACCTCGGCGCTTGCGTCAAAACCTTCGACCACTTCGACCAGCTTGGCCGAGGCGCGGGCGTGCAGGCCCTTTTCGTTCACGACTTTCAGCGCGCGGGAAATCTTGTCGCTCATCGGGTCAGCCTTCACTCTCCGGTGCCAAAATTCTGGCTGTCGATGTATTTGCGCCCCGAGTCGGTCGCCGCCTGCACCGCATTCGGCAGGGCCATATGCCGCGACTTGGCCAGTTTGATCAGGGCCGGCAGATTGACGCCATAGAGGATCCGGCGGTGCATCGGCAGGCAGGCGGGCAATGACAGGTTGGACGGTGACCCCCCGAACATATCGGTGACAATGACCACCCCATCGCCGGAGTCCACCGCATCAGCGGCGGCACATATTTCGGCCTGTTTGCGGGCGCGGTCGTGGCTGGCTTCGATGGAAATCGCACGCACGCCACCTTGCACGCCGACAACATGCTCCATCGCCGCCAGATATTCCCTGGCCAGCCCGCCATGGGCAACAATCACGATGCCGATCAAGACTGCTGATCCCCTTTCCTCGGGCGCATTTCAGTCATTGGGCGAAGTTTGCCTGCGCTCAAGTTCCCGGTGCCTAATTGACACCTGCCAGCCGCGCTGTGCAAGGGCATTTGCCAAACGTTCGGTCAATGTAACCGAACGGTGTTGCCCGCCGGTGCAACCAAAGGCAATTGCCAGGTGCGCCTTGCCCTCGGCGACATAGGCCGGCAGCAGCATATCGCAAAGATCCAGCAGCTTGGAAAAGAACGCGGTATAGCGCGGATCGGCGGCGACGAAATCCTGCACCGCCTGATCCCGGCCATCGTTGTCGCGCAGCGCCGCGTCCCAATGCGGATTGCGCAGGAACCGCGTGTCGAACATCATGTCGATGCCGCGCGGCACCCCGCGTTTGTAGGAAAAGCTGTGAACCGAGATCGCCAGCGACCGGTCCAGCGTGGTGGTAAACCAGCGCTCCATCTCGTCGCGCAGATCATGCGGGGTCAGATCCGAGGTGTCGATCAGGAAATCCGCCCGGGCGCGCACTGTGGTCAGCAGGTCCAGTTCCCGCTCGACGCCGATGTCCAGGCTTTCGGTTTCGGCCAGCGGGTGGCGGCGACGGGTTTCGGAATAGCGACGGATCAGCACATCGGTGCGGGCGTCCAGATACAGCACCTCAACCGGGTCGTCGCGCCCGACGCTGAGCCCGTCGATGGTGTCGATCAGCCCGATCACCGAAAAGTCGCGGTTGCGCACGTCGATACCCAGCGCCATCGGGCGGTTGGGCTGCGGCCCATCCATCAGCCGCGGGATCAGCGACAGCGGCATGTTGTCGATCGCCTCATAGCCGAGATCTTCGAGCACATGGATCGCGGTCGATCGCCCGGCGCCAGAGGGACCGGTGACAAAGACGAGGCGGGAAGTCGGGGCAAATTCGGGGGTGTTGGACATCGGATCCGGTGCAGGTATAGCTGTTTCAGGTGCGATCGCTGGCGGCATGATCGCAGATCATGCCTGGCGCCCATATTCCAGATATTGAAGAATCGCGGCGGGGAAATAGGTCTTTGCCACATTGTGAAGCAATGGCACCGGACAACCCAGAATATTCGTCGCCCGATCCGGCGGCAGACGGTCAGTTTCGCTGATATCCAGCAGCACCGCCAGGGCAATCGCCACCTCGGCGCAGGGGCTGGGGGCAGAGAGGATACCGACAAACCGCGCCTCGATCTTGCCGCGCAGGGCGTCCGGAGCGCTGGCAATCAGCATCGCATCCCGCCGTTCGAGAATGACCTGATCATCCGACACCAGCGCGGCGCCCAGTGCCATCAGCTGCAGCGCCAGCGCGGATTTGCCGCTGCCTGACGCGCCGGCAATCAGCACCCCGCGCCCGCGATACGCGACGCAGGTGGCGTGCATCCGGGCGCGGCCCGCAGCATCCCCCGCAGTATCAGTGGTCAGGGAAAAGACCATCTGCCCGGCCCACAGCTAGATCGGCAGGCCGACGACAAACCGGGCGCCCAGCGGATTCGAGGTGATGTCAGCGTCGGTCGGGCGGATGTTCTCGGCCCAGATCACGCCGCCATGTGCCTCGACAATCTGTTTTGAAATGGCCAGACCGAGGCCGGAATTGTTGCCGAAATCGCTGTCAGGGCGCTGCGAATAGAAGCGTTTGAAGATCTTGGTCAGCGCCTGATCGGGGATCCCCGGCCCGGTGTCTTCGACCACCACCAGCACCCGGTTTTCGCGACGTCGCGCCCAGACCCGGATCGCATCCCCCTCGTCACAGAACGAGGTGGCATTGGTGATCAGGTTGACAAAGACCTGCGCCAGCCGCGCCTCGAGCCCGTTCATCATGATCTTGCCCTTGGGCAGGTCGCTGATGAAATCGATGCCTTTTTCCTTGGCCTGCTGGCCGAGGTATTCGTTGAGGTTGGTCAGCATGGTCAGTAGGTCGAACTGTTCCTCTTCCTCTTTCACCAGCTCGGAATCGAGCCGCGAGGCGTTGGAGATGTCGCTGACCAGCCGGTCCAGGCGGCGCACATCATGTTCGATCACATCCAGCAGCTTGTTGCGCTGATCCTCGCGCTTGGCCACCCGCATGGTGCCAACAGCCGAGCGCAGGCTGGCCAGCGGGTTCTTGATCTCATGCGCAACATCGGCGGCGAATTGTTCGTTGGCGTCAATCCGTTCGTAGAGTGCGGCGACCATGCCGCGCAAAGCGCCGGACAGGCGGCCGATCTCGTCCGGGCGAGCGGTCAGATCGGGGATCCGCACCCGGCTGGGCGAGACCTTGCGGTGGTCGCGATCGCGGCCGATTTCGGCGGCGGCAGCCAGATCGGACAGCGGGTTGGCGATGGTCGAGGCGAGCACCAGGCTCAGCCCGATCGACACCAGGGTGGCGATGACGAACATCTGCAGAACCCGCTCACGCTCACTGCGCACCAATGCGTCAATCTCACCTGCGGAGGACACCAGCGCCACGGTGGCAATCGCCCGGCCATTGTGCAGCACCGGAGAGGTGACAGCGAAAAAGGCGCCGTCCTCGGCCTTGCCCTGCTTGACCTCGCTCGGGCTGTCAGGCGCGGCGCTCACCATGTCGCGCAATTGGTCGATCACCGAAACCGGCACCTCGGCGCGGCGGCCCGAAGAAAACACCGAGGTCGCACCCGACCACAACGCGCTCAGGAAATCGGTGAGGATCGTGCGGCGCGGCGCTTCGGCGGCGGTGCCTGCGCCTTCGAAACCGGTGCCGGTGGCCTTGCCGACCAGATTTCCGGTGTCATCGAAAACATAAAGCTCAACACCCTGGCGCAGATCGAGCCCGGCCAGGGTGCCAGAGATATCAATACCGTCGCCGGTGGCGACGTTTACCGGGCCGCGGGCAGGCAATTGTGCCTCGAACACATCGGCGACCAGTTCCACCTGCCCGGTCAGCGCATTGGCGCGTTGCTGCACCAGGCTGTCGCGTGAGGCGTTCAGATAGAGGATTCCGGCAACCAGAACGTTCAGCGCGATCAGGTTGAAGATGATGATCTTGCGGGTCAGCGGCGATTGCTTAAGCGACAGAAAGCCACGCCGCTCGCGATGTTCGCGCAGCTCTTCTTCGACGACGGCATTCGGGGCAACAAAATCTTCACCCAGAACAACGTCGCCGCTTTTATCAGGCGCATTGTCGCGCAAGCGGAATCCCTCGACGAGAGCCATTACTCTTCGTTGTATCTGTAGCCGATACCGTAGAGCGTCTCAATCGCTGAGAATTCGGAATCGACGGTCCGCATCTTTTTACGCAGGCGCTTGATGTGGCTGTCGATGGTCCGGTCATCCACATAGACCTGATCGTCATAGGCCACGTCCATCAGCTGATCCCGGCTTTTGACAAAGCCCGGACGCTGCGCCAGCGCTTGCAACAACAGGAATTCGGTGACGGTCAGCGACACGTCCTTGCCCTTCCAGGCGACGGAATGGCGCAGCGGATCCATCCGCAACTCGCCCCGTTCCATCACCTTGGTTTCTTCGGTGTCGCCAACGATATCACCGGCCACCGCGTCCTGACGGCGCAGCAGCGCCCGGATGCGTTCCACCAGCAAACGCTGGCTGAACGGCTTTTTCACATAATCGTCGGCGCCCATGCGCAGGCCCAGAACCTCGTCGATCTCATCATCCTTGGAGGTCAGGAAAATGACCGGCATCGAAGTTTTCTGCCGCAGCCGTTGCAGCAGGTCCATGCCGTCCATGCGCGGCATCTTGATATCCAGAACCGCCATATCCGGCAGTTTCTTGTTGAACGCGTCCAGCGCGGCCTGTCCGTCGTGATAGGTTTCGACATCGAAGCCTTCGGCCTCGAGCGTCATCGCAACCGACGTCAGAATATTCCTGTCATCGTCCACAAGGGCGATCTTTGACATGTCCCGATTTCCTTCGTGCTGCTCGATGTTTATTTGCTATTTTTTCTGACTATCCACACATTTACCCTTTGCAATCAATCCCCAACTGCGAATCAGCCCAGTCAAGCTGGGTCACTTGTGGCGAAAATGTCTTAGAACGGCCTTAATTCCCGTGCTGCAGCGCAGCGCATCGGCGGGTGTTTGCGTTAAACCTGACGTGGTTGCGCTAACTGCGTCAAACGCTCCTGTTACAATTGCTCACCCCCATGTTAAGAGCCGCCCACCGGGAGGCGGAGGCTGCCAGTCCAGCCCCCCCGGGTAATTGAACACAGCCGCCCGACGCGGACAGAGGAGCATTGCACGATGGCATTTGGTCGAGTGAACCCAAAATTTCGCCTCGAAGACCAGGGAATAGTTGGTCTTGGTGACGTGTATTATAACCTTCTGGAGCCAGCGCTGGTCGAACATGCGATCAAGAATGGCGAAGGCACGCTGGGCCGTGGCGGCACCTTTCTGGTGACCACCGGCAAATACACCGGCCGGTCGCCCAAGGACAAACACGTGGTCAAGACCGCCTCGGTCGCCGACACGATCTGGTGGGAAAATAACGCCGAGATGTCGCCCGAAGGGTTTGACACGCTCCATGCCGACATGCTGGCGCATATGAAGGGCCGCGAATTCTATGTGCAGGATCTGGTCGGCGGCGCGGACCCGACCTATGCGATCAAGGTGCGCATGGTCACCGAATTGGCCTGGCACAGCCTGTTCATCCGCCACCTGCTGCGTCGGCCTGACAGTGCCGAGGTGGATGCCTTCCTCGCCGATTTCACCATCATCAACTGCCCCAGTTTCAAGGCCGATCCCGAGCGCCACGGCTGCCGCAGCGACACGGTGATCGCGCTGAACTTCGACAAGAAGCTGATCCTGATCGGCAATACCGAATACGCCGGCGAGAACAAGAAATCGGTGTTCACCCTGCTGAACTACCTGCTGCCGGAAAAAGACGTGATGCCGATGCACTGCTCGGCCAACCACGCCAATGGCAACCCGGTAGACACCGCCATCTTCTTTGGCCTGTCCGGCACCGGCAAGACCACCCTGTCCGCCGATCCGGCGCGCACCCTGATTGGCGATGACGAACATGGCTGGTCGGATCGTGGCACCTTCAACTTCGAGGGCGGCTGCTACGCCAAGACCATCAGCCTGTCCCCCGAGGCCGAGCCTGAGATCTATGCGACCACCACGAAATTCGGCACCGTGATCGAGAACATGGTGTTTGACCCCGAGACGTTCGAGCTCGATTTCGAAGACAGCAGCCTGACCGAAAACATGCGCTGCGCCTATCCGCTGGAATACATCTCGAACGCGTCGGACACGGCGTTGGGCGGGCACCCCAAGAACATCATCCTGCTGACCTGCGACGCCTTTGGCGTGCTGCCGCCGATCTCGCGGCTGACCCCGGCACAGGCGATGTATCACTTCCTCTCCGGCTTCACTTCGAAAACCCCCGGCACCGAACGTGGCGTTGTCGAACCGGAACCGACGTTTTCGACCTGTTTCGGCGCCCCGTTCATGCCGCGCCGCCCCGAGGTCTATGGCAATCTGCTGCGCGCCAAGGTCGCCAAGCATGGCGCCACCTGCTGGCTGGTGAACACCGGCTGGACCGGCGGCGCGTTTGGCACCGGTAGCCGGATGCCGATCAAGGCCACCCGCGCCCTGCTGACCGCGGCGCTGGACGGGTCCTTGAACGACGCGACCTTCCGCAAGGACCCGAACTTCGGCTTTGAAGTGCCGGTGACGGTGCCCGGTGTCGACGCCACCCTGCTGGACCCGCGCGCGACCTGGGCCGACAAGGGCAGCTATGACGCGCAAGCGGCGAAACTGGTGCAGATGTTCTCGGCCAATTTCGAACAATATGTGCCGTTCATCGATGACGACGTGAAAGCCGCCGCCATCGGCTAACCGGCCCCGGCCACCGCGCTGACCCATCCGGGTCGGCGCGTCGGCCCCTTCTCCGACCTGATCGTGTGCAAGCCCGGGCAATCGCTTGCCCGGCATCGGTTGGATTTTCACCTCACACAGGATTTTGTCCGGCCCCTGTGCGCCAGACACCCTGACCGCCTTGCAGAGCCGATCTAGGTGGTTAAGCTGGCCCATGCGGCGGGATGCCCCCTCCGCTGAGGCAGGGCGCAGGTGTTCGTGCAGGAAAATCCATTGAACTTTCGGACCAACCGGCGGCTGCGGCTGCCTCTGCATGGCCTGCTGGTTCTGGCCATGCGAGCCAGCCCTGCCCTTGCCCAATCCGGCAATTACGTTTTACCGCCAGTAATCCTGGAAGATTTCGGGGTGTTCTGCCCCGACGAACCGGTCGGACGGATCGAGGCGCCGGACACCGAGCGCGGCTTTATCGATCTGGTGTCGGGCAACCCGCCGGTGGATTTCCACACCGATGTGGTGCCCGCCGAGCTTGGCCTCGGCTTTGGCATGCGGTTCCGGCTGGCCCCGGGCGAAGCGACCCGGATGGCCCGGGTGGTGATCACCCACCCGCCGTTTGGCACCCCGCCGGTCAGCCGCGAAACCTATGCGATCACGCTGGAAAGCGATTTCACCAGCATGACCCAGTTCGATTTCGACGAAACCTATGAGATGCAGCCGGGTCGGTGGAACCTGGCCATCGAGGTCGAGGGGGGAATCCTGCTGAGCCATGATTTCACCGTGGTGCCCGCCGACCAGAGCCTGATCTCAACCAAGATGTGCAAAGGCCCGGCGCTGCTGAGCTGATTGCGACCGGGGGCGGTGCCCGCCCTCTTCCAGCCCCCCGGACGGCCGCAACAGCGCCTGTTTTGCCCGGCCTTCATTCCGGGCTCGACCGCCGCGTCAGCTCAACCGAAAACCCCACGTCGGATCAGGTTCAGCCCGGCAATGAGCAGCACCAGCGCGGTGGCCTTGCGAAATGTCGCCTGATCGGCCCGGTCGTGCAGTTTCAGCCCGACCCACATCCCGCCGAGGGCCGGCACCAGCAGCGCCACCGAGAACGGCAAGGTGTCCTGACGCACCACGCCAGAGGCCACATGCGCGCCCAGAAGGGCCAGCGCGCCCAGCCCGTAAATTACCCCTTGGATGCGTACGTGTTCGTTCTTGGGCGTGTCCAGCGCGTTCAGATAGGCCACCGTCGGCGGTCCCCAGACCCCGGAAAACCCGCCGATGAAGCCGCCGAATGCGGCCACAATCACCTCGATCCGCCGCGAAGCGCCCGGCAGGCGCAGCGCCACGCCCGCCACCTGCAGCGCGGCAAAGCCGGTGATCGGCACCCCGATCAGCATCAGCATCAGCCGCTCCGGCATCACCCGCACCAGCTGCGCCGAAATCATCAGCGCCACAAAACCAACCACAAGGAACAGCCGGAACCGTTTCACGCTGTCCCAGGCCGCCGCCCAACCCTGGCGCAACGCTTGCCAGCCATTGGTCAGCACCGTCGGCAGGATCAGCCCGGCCAGTGCCAGTTCCGGCCCGACAATTGACCCCAGCACCGAGACCAGGATCATCGGCATGGCAAAGCCAACCAAGCCCTTGATCATCCCGGCAAAGGCGGCGACCAGCATGCAGATCACAAAGACCTGCGGTGACATCAGCGAAAAAATGGCATCCATGTCGGCGAAATACGCGTTGCCGCGACCATCCGCCACTGGAAAAACCCGCGCCCAACAATAGAACCAGACTCATCGACACACAGGCGTTAAACAGGCGTCAATGTTGTGCTGCGCCTGCAAAATGGCTAAGCGGAACCGGACAACGAAAGGTATGATTCATGGCGCATGACGGACAGGATATGACGAACCCGGAGACCCCGATCCTCCCTGATCTTCTGGCACTCACCGCCGCCGCCCTCGGCCCGGTCGAGGCGATCCTGGAAATGGCTGTAACGCGCCAGAAGGACCTGCTTGGCAAGGACGGCCGGGTCAGCGCCGCCGCCGTCGAGGCCGAACAGACCGCGACCCATGGGCTGGCCTGGCTGGCAACCTATGTCGAGGCGCTGCGCCAGATGCAGAAATGGGCCGAACGGATGTCCGCGGCCGACACATTTGGCGAGCTTGAACAGCTGCTGCAGCAAATCGCCTTTGGCGAATACCTCTGGCAGATTTACGGCGGCATCCAGATGTCGCAAAACGAAATTGTCCGCCTGCAGGACCTTGGCCTGACCCAGGACGACCAGCGCGGCCTGATGTCGGATGCGGTGATGGCCCTGACCCAGGGCGGCAACACCCAGGCCGCCCGGACGCGCCTTGCCGAGCTGATGGTTGAACAGCAAGGGACCACGATGTTCGGCGCCTCCGGCCTGGATGACGAGCTTGAGATGATCCGCGAGCAGTTCCGCCGCTATGCGGTCGACAAGGTCGAACCCTTTGCCCACGACTGGCACCTCAAGGACGAATTGATCCCGATGGAAATCATCGAGGAATTGTCGGAAATGGGCGTCTTTGGCCTGACAATCCCGGAAAACCTCGGCGGATTTGGCCTGTCCAAGGCGTCGATGGTGGTGGTGTCCGAGGAACTGTCGCGCGGCTATATCGGCGTTGGTTCACTCGCCACCCGCTCCGAGATCGCGGCAGAACTGATCCTCTGCGGCGGCACCGACGAACAGAAATCCCATTGGCTACCGAAGATCGCCAGCGGGGAAATCCTGCCGACGGCGGTTTTCACCGAGCCCAACACCGGCTCTGACCTCGCCGCGCTGCGCACCCGCGCAGTCAAGGGCGAGTCCGGCGATTACGCGATCACCGGCAACAAGACCTGGATCACCCACGCCGCCCGCACCCATGTGATGACGGTGATGGCGCGCACCGATCCGAACACCACCGACCACACCGGCCTGTCGATGTTCCTGGCCGAAAAGATCCCCGGCACCGACGCCGACCCGTTCCCGACCGAAGGCATGACCGGCGGCGAAATCGAGGTGCTCGGCTATCGCGGCATGAAGGAATACGAGCTTGGCTTTGACGGCTTTCACGTCAAGGGCGAAAACCTGCTCGGCGGGGTCGAAGGCCAAGGCTTTCGCCAGCTGATGCAGACCTTTGAAAGCGCCCGCATCCAGACGGCCGCCCGCGCCATCGGCGTGGCACAATGCGCGCTCGACCTCGGGATGCGTTATGCGCTGGACCGCAAGGCATTCGGCAAGGCGCTGGTGAATTTCCCGCGGGTGTCGGGCAAGCTGGCGATGATGGCGGTCGAGATCATGGTCGCCCGGCAGCTCACCTATTTCGCCGCCTATGAAAAAGACCATGACCGGCGCTGCGATCTTGAGGCCGGGATGGCGAAACTGCTGGGCGCCCGCATCGCCTGGGCCTGTGCCGACAACGCATTGCAAATCCACGGCGGCAACGGCTTTGCCCTGGAATATACGGTGTCACGGGTGCTCTGCGATGCGCGGATCCTGAATATCTTTGAGGGCGCCGCCGAGATTCAGGCCCAGGTCATCGCCCGGCGTTTGCTGAGCTGAGGATCGGATCGGGGCGGGCGCAAAAGCGCCTGCCCCAAAACCCAGCCGAGCCGCGCCATGCCCGAGATCGACCGTATCATCCCGCCCGCCCTGCAAGGCGTCTATGACAGCTGGCATTTCGCCCCGGCCACAATCGCCAACGGGTTGATCTTTTGTTCCGGCATCATCGGCACCAGCCCCGGCGGCGACACCCCCGATTTCAACCGCCAAAGCGGGTTGAGCGGAGCAGAGGCGGCCACCGCCAGTGCGGAGTCAGGGCTGGAGGATCTGCAAGCCGTCCGCGATCCTGAGGGCCAATTCGCCACCGCCTTCGAAGCGCTGCGCGCCATCCTGCGCGCGGCAGGCGCGGATCTGTGTGATCTGGTCGAGATCACCACCTATCACCTGGATATGGCACGCCATATGGAGGCCTTCGTCAGGGTCAAGGACCGCTACCTGATCGCGCCCTACCCGGCCTGGACCGCCATTGGCGTGGCGGAATTGATCGTGCCCGGCGGTCTGCTGGAAATCCGCGCCGTGGCACGGCACCCGGACGGTCAGGCGACGTAGCCGAGGCGCGCCGCCAATTGCCCAACCGAGGTCCGCACCGCCCCCACCGACACCGGCATCGCGGCGCGAATGGCCTCACGCTCCGGCGCCGCCACCGCCTCAAGCTCGGGCTTGGCGCGGTGCGAGGCCAGATGCCGCGCCTCGCCGGAAAAATGTGCGATCGGCACCTCGTCGGGCACCGCAAAGGCCGCTCGAAAGGCCGATTCATCGGCCAGCAGGGTTTCCATCTGCATGAACGCCGCCCCGGCCTCGACCGCCGCCAGGTTGAACTGGCAGACATGGATCAGCGCATAGGCATAGAGAAGGTTCGGCAGGCTGGCCCGGATCCGCAGGTCATTCAGCGGCTGCAACCCGGCCTTCAGCGCCACCAGCAACATCTGGTCATCGCCGGTCAGCACCTTGGTCAGCGCCCAGGCATAGCAGCTTTCGATCTGCGCCTCGGGGCGGCGCACCAGAAGCCCGTACTGCACCCCCTGCGCCTGACAGGCGGGCAGGAACTGACGCGGGTCGAAATTGGTGTGCAGCGCCACCGGCCGCTGACCGGCGGATTTGGCGGCGACCATGCTGGCGGCAAAACCGGCGGGGGTCTGTGATCCGGCACCAATCGGCACCCCGGTTTCGAAATTCTGCGACCCATGCGTCACCCGATAGCCGGGCAGATCCGCCAGGATGCTGGAAATGGTATGGGTTGCCGCGAACCCGATGGATTCCGCCACGATCATCTGCTGCCTCGCCAACGTGCTGCCCTCATCGCCTGTACCGTGCCGCCTCCGGCCCGATCTTGTATCCTTTCCCTCCATATACGCCAAATATGGTAAATCCGAGGTTTAACTTGCCCCGCCCCGACCTCTCGGGGCTTGACAGACCCTGCCCGACACCCGACCCAAGCGCCATCCCCTCGCAACCGGAGCCGCCCGATGCCCTTTACCCTCGCCACCTGGAATATCAACTCGGTCCGCCTGCGCGAAGCGCTGGTTGCCAAATTGCTGACCGAAGAGGCGCCCGATGTGCTCTGCCTGCAGGAATGCAAAAGCCCGGTCGACAAGATGCCGTTCGAGGCCTTTGCCGCGCTCGGATATCGCCATTTCGTGGCGCGCGGGCAAAAGGGCTATAACGGCGTCGCGATCCTGTCGAAACTGCCGATGGAGGACGCGGGCGATCAGGATTTCGCCGCCCTCGGCCATGCCCGCCACGTTGCCGGTCGGCTGGAGAACGGGGTGACGGTCCACAATTTCTATGTCCCCGCCGGGGGTGACATTCCCGACCGCAGCAAGAACGAGAAGTTCGGGCAAAAACTCGACTACCTGACCGAGATGCGCGACTGGTTCTTTGCCGAAAAACCGGAGAAATCGATCCTCGTCGGCGATCTCAACATCGCCCCGCGCGAAGATGACGTCTGGAACCACAAGCAATTGCTCAAGGTGGTGTCGCATACCCCGGTGGAGGTCGAACAGCTGGCCCAGACCCAGGACGCCGGCGGCTGGGTCGATATCACTCGCCAGGACCTGCCCGAGGGCAGTCTCTATTCCTGGTGGTCTTACCGCAGCCCCGACTGGTCCAACGCCGACAAGGGCCGCCGGTTGGATCACGTCTGGGCCACCCCCGACATCTCCAACGCCGCCCATTCCAGCCGCGTCCTGCGCGCCGCCCGCGGCTGGGAAAAACCCAGCGACCACGCCCCGGTGTTCGCGACGTTTGATTTGTAACGCAGCCAGCCCGCGTGATGCGCCGGGATCGGCAGCGCCGCGCGGTTCAGCCAGACCCATGAAGTTTCCATCGCCTTGCCGATTTTCAACGCGGTTCTCCACCTTCTGCGGGCTTGGAACTCAGGTCCGGCGCGTCCATATAAGAGCAAACCGACAAAAGGACGATTGCCATGCTCGAACTGGGTCAGAACCAAGCCCCCGCCGCCGCCGACCTGATCAAGGATGTCGGCGAAGCCACCTTTATGGCCGATGTGATCGACGCCTCGAACGAGGTGCCGGTGATCGTCGATTTCTGGGCGACCTGGTGCGGCCCGTGCAAAACGCTCGGCCCGATGCTCGAAGCGGCGGTGGTCAAGGCCAAGGGCGCCGTGAAAATGGCCAAGATCGATGTCGATGCCAACCAGCGATTGGCCCAGGCGCTGAGCCAGCAGGGGCTGCCGCTGCAATCGATCCCGACCGTCGTCGCCTTTGTCAAAGGCCGCCCGGTGGACATGTTCCAGGGCGCGGTCCCGGCCAGCGAGATTGACGATTTCATCAAGCGCGCGATCGAGGCGGCAGGCGGCGATGCCAGCGGCGGGCTGGACGAGGCGGTTGCCGCTGCCGAAGACATGCTGAGCGAGGGCGCCGCCGCAGACGCGGCACAGACCTTTGCCGCGATCCTGCAAGAGGATCCGCTGAACGCCGCCGCCTATGGCGGGTTGGTGCGCGCGCATCTGGCGCTGGATCAACTCGATCAGGCCGAGGCGATCCTGAACGGCGCCCCGGCCGAAATCTCGACCGCGCCGGAACTTGAGGCGGCGCATGCCCAGATCGAACTGGCCAAACAGGCCGCCGGAGCCGGGCCGGTCGATGACCTGCGCGCTGCGGTTGCCGCCAATCCTGATGACCTTCAGGCCCGGTTCGACCTGGCCCTGGCGCTGCACGCCCATGGCGAGGTCGCGGCGGCGGTCGATGAATTGCTCGATCTGTTCCGGCGCGACCGGGACTGGAACGACGGCGCCGCCCGGGCGCAGCTGTTCACCATCTTTGACGCGCTGAAACCGCAGGACCCGATTGTGCTGAACGGTCGCCGCAGGCTCAGCTCGATGATATTTGTCTGACGGCTCCGGCGCACTAAATTCGGCTTATGACCAAACCCATCGACCTGCCCGAGGTGATCCCGATGTTCCCGCTGCCCGGCGCGCTGATGCTGCCGCGCTCGCGGCTGCCGTTGCAGCTGTTCGAACCGCGCTATCTGGCGATGTTCGAGGACGTGCTGAAAACCCCGCAGCGGCTGATCGGCATGATCCAGCCCTATGAATGCCCCGACGGGTCGCAAAAGCTGCAAAACATCGGCTGTGCCGGGCGGGTCACCCAGTTTTCGGAAACCGAGGACGGGCGCTATATGATCACCCTCACCGGGATCTCGCGCTTTCGCATCCGGTCCGAAGTGCAGGGCTTTACCCCCTATCGGCGCTGCAAGGTCGATTGGCAGGGGTTCGAACGTGACCTCGGCCCCGGCGACAGCGATCCCGGCTTTGACCGACGGGCGTTTCTGGACCTGCTGGGACGCTACTTCGCTGAGGAAAACCTCGACACCGATTGGGAAACATTGAACGAAGCCGAGGATGAATTGCTGATCAATTCGCTCTCGATGCTGCTGCGCTTTGACCCCGAGGACAAGCAGGCGCTGCTTGAGGCGCCCTCGCTCTGCACCCGCCGCGAAACCCTGACCACATTGATCGAATTCGCCCTGCGCGGCGGACCCGGCAAGGAGATCCTGCAATGAATGAGACCCCCGCCGATAGCGCCCCCGTCGCCCCGGGGTTTGACCGCCGCATGCTCGAAGCGCTGGTCTGCCCGCAGACCCAGGCAACGCTCAGCTATGACCCCGCCGCCGAAGAGCTGATCAGCAAGGCCGCCGGGCTGGCCTATCCGATCCGCAACGGCATCCCGGTGATGCTGGTCAGCGAGGCGCGCCCGATCGACACCTGAGGGCGGGCGCACCCGGCCTGGCCTGCCGCCCGCCGATCGAGCGGCGCGAAAATTCTTGGCCAAGAATTTTGGCCCGGCCTCATTCCGGCAGGCAGACCTCGCCCGCGAACATCGCCCGCGCAGTGCGCAGCAGCAACCCGGCGATCACCAGGAGCAACAGCGCCAACAACGCCAGCCCGGCGATGCGGTGCGGTTCCGATCCGATCAGAGCGGCATAGCGCAGGGTTGCGATGCTCAGCGCAGCCAGAGGAAAGCTGAGCGCCCAGAAGCTGAGCGCAAACGGCAATCGCGCCAGTTTCAGCGCCTGCGTCGCCACCACAAAGCCAAAGAACCAGGCGGTGTTCACAAAGATGCGGGCGACGGCATCGACGCCGCCAGCCAACTGCAGCCAGGCCACAAAGGCCACCGCAGGCGGCGCGATCAGGATCACCAGTGTCGGCTGCAAACGCCCCGGCAACGGGTCGTGAAAGATCATCCGGTTCATCACCAGCGTCAGCAGGATCACCCAGAACACCACGCCGACCGAAAAGAAATACCAGCTCAGCTCGACATAGCCCAGCGACACCCCGGCCAATGGCACCACCACATTGCCCACCGCCGGGATAAACCAGGCCGGGCTCAGCGCCCCGTGCTGGAACGACCGGGTGCCGATCCAGCTGGCCACCACCGTCAGGGTCAGCACGAACTGCCCCACCGCGCCCAAGACCCAGAGCACATGCGCCGAGGCCAGCCCGCGGCCATGGGCGATGGCCGCCAGCAGCAGCAGCGAGATCGAGATCGCCGGGAAAAAGGCCAGCCGCACCGGATGATGCCATTCGGCCCACACCGCGCCGGGGTAGCGGGCGAGTTTCAGCAGATAGGCGGCGGCAATCGCGACAAAGGCCAGGACGGTCGCACCCGCCGCGAGTCCGGACAGGGTACCGGTCAGGCCCAGCGCCTGTTCACCCGCGTGCAGGGCCAGCGCCAGACCGGCCAGCCCCATCGACACCGCGAAAAAGCTGATCGGGTAATGTTCCAGGGATGAGATCGGGACGGGTTGGTCGGTTTCGGTCATCGCAGAGGCTCCGCTTGCGCCGGTCAGGCCCGGCCAAGTTACATTCAGTAATCCGCATATCACACCGAACCCGGGGATGCGATGGCCCAAATGGCCGGGCGCCGCACTATTCGATGGCCGCGATGGCGAAAAGCGACACCCCCCTGCGCCAACCTTGCCTCGGGGCCGACAAACAGCGTTCGGTTCGCCCAGGCCCAGTCCGGCGCCCCGGTTGCCAGCCATGCGGTTCGGCGCATCGAGCAGTCGGATGGGTCCACCACCTCACCCGCCGCCAGCCGCGCCATCACCTCGGGCGGGCCAAAGGGCTTTCAACTCAAAGGCAAAACGGATGTCCAGATCGGCGGTGCCGTCGGGAAAGATCATCGGCCAATCCGCGCCGAGGTTCAGGATCCGGCCGGAACTCCCCGGGCGGGCAGCTGCGGGCCGCTCACGCCAGCCCCAGCAGCCTTGCGGCGTTGTTCTTGATGATATCCGGGCGGACCTCGTCCTTGATCGCGATCTGGTCGAACGCCCCCAGCCATCGCTCGGGCGAGATCATTGGCCAATCGGACCCGAACAGCACCTTCTTTTTCAGGATCGAATTACAGTAGCGCACCAGGATTTCAGGGAAATACTTCGGCGACCAGCCAGACAGGTCGATATAGACATTCGGCTTGTGCTGGGCGACCGACAGCGCCTCTTCCTGCCAGGGAAAGGACGGGTGGGCGAGGATGATCTTCAGATCCGGGAAATCCACCGCCACGTCGTCGATCACCATCGGGTTGGAGTATTTCAGCCGCATCCCGTTGCCGCCCGGCATGCCCGATCCGACCCCGGTCTGCCCGGTGTGAAAGAGCGCGATGCAGCCCTCCTCCTCCAGCGCCTCGTAGAGCGGATAGGCCATGCGGTCGTTGGGCCAGAACCCCTGCATGGTCGGGTGGAACTTGAACCCCTTGATCTTGTACTCGCGGATCAACCGGCGCGCCTCGCGCACGCCCATCTTGCCCTTCCACGGGTCTATGCTCGCAAACTGGATCAGAACGTCGCTGTGCGCGGCCACCTGTTCGGCGACCTCGTCGTTGGAATAGCGCCGATAGCCGGTCTCGCGCTCGGCATCGACCGGAAAGATCACCGCGGCGATGTTCTGTTCGCGGTAATGGGCGGCGGTTTCCGCGATCGTCGGCGGATGTTTCCAGGGCGCGCCGAAATAGCTGGCCATGGTCGATTGCAGATCGTCATAGCCGTCATCGGCATGACAGCCGCAGGGTTCTTCGGCATGGGTGTGGATATCAATGGCGCGGACTTTGGACAGATCGACCATGGGGCCTCCTCAGACGATGATCACCGCCGGGTCGGACCGGTCGGCGGAATACAGACGTTGAACCAGCGCGGCGCGGCGGGTCAGGATCTTGCGGTTGTTCAGATTGCCCTTGGCGGTCATCTCGTGATCGGCCAGTGACGGCGGTTCGGCCAGGATCAGGGCGCGGGTGACACGGTTGGACGATCCGGTCGCGCCCTCGGCCAGCGCCGCCAGCCGGGTGCGAATCTCGGCGACCAGAGCCGGATCATCGACCACGCCCCCCTCGGGGCCATTCACCGGTCGGACCGGCACGATCAACACCCCAACCTCGCCCCTATCATGGCCGGTGACCACGGCATCGGCGGCAATGCCGTCCAATGCCTTGAGCACCCCGTTGCGCACATTGGCGGCGCGCACCCAGGTGCCGGAGGTCAGCTTGAAATCCTCGCAAATCCGGCCATCGAAGCGCAGGCCCCGGTCCGGATCGGCGGGATCGGCGAATTTCACCGCATCGCCGGAAATCAGATAGCCCTCGCTGTCAAAGGCCTCGGTGGTTTTCTCTTCGTCCCGGTAATAGCCTGTCATCACATTCGGGCCTTTGACCCGCAATTCGAACCGGTCGCCGTCCTCGGGGATCAGCTTGATCGTGACGCCGGGCACCGGGGTGCCGACAATGCCGGATTCCGACACCGGCTCATGCACCAGAAGGCAGGCCGGTGCGGTTTCGGTCATCCCCCAGGACGACACCATCAGCAGCACCCGGCCAATCTCGTCCCGGGCCATCGCCTCAAGTCCCGACCAGATGTCTTGCGGCAGCGACGCCCCAGCGTAGAAAAAGAAATCCAGCCCATCAAAGAAATCGCGGCGCAGATCATCATCACCGCGCAGCGCCTCAAGCACCCGGGCATAGCCGATCGGCACATTGAAGCTGAGCGACCCGGTGCGCATCTTGAGGTTTTCCAGGGTGCGGGGAAACAGCGCCTCGGTCGGCTTGCCGTCATCGATATAGAGCGCGCCGCCATTGGCCAGCATCATGTTGAAATTATGCGAGCCGCCAAAGACATGGTTCCAGGGCAGCCAGTCGACAATGCGGTGCGGGCGCTGTTTCAACAGCGGGAAACAGGCGGCGAGCTGTTCCTGATTGACGCACAGCATCCGATGGGTTGTCGGCACCCCCTTGGGATGGCTGGTCGAGCCTGAGGTGAACAGGATCTTGGCCAGCGTATCCGGCCCGACTCCGGCGCGGGCGGCATCGACGCCCGCATCACCATGCGCATAGGCCTCGGCCATCGCGGTAACCGCGCGCGGCGCGCCTGCGGGGTCAGAGGCCAGAACCGGCACCGCCTGTGCCGCCGCCAGCATCAGGCCGTGGCCATAGCGGGCCGCGTCATCGACAAACAGCAACCTCGGCTGCACCAGGTCGAGCACATGGCCCAGCCGGTCATGGGCGCCGGGGATCAGGGTGTATTGTTCGGCCACGGCGGCCGAGACCAGCCCGATATATTGCGCGGCCAGCGCCAGCAGCCCGTGATCGACGCCATTGCCCGACAGTATCGCAACGACATCGCCGGGGCGCAGCCCCTGCGCCAGCAGCCAGCCTGCCAGACTGCGCACCCTGGTGCGGGCCTCGGCATAGCCAATCTCGCGCCAGCCTTCGCCATCGCGTTCGGCGAGGAACACCGCCTCGGGGGTCTCGGCCGCCCAATGGTCCAGCCAGTCGCCACTGCAATTTGCCACCGGGCCCAACAGCAGCGGGCTGGTCAGCAGCAGAGTGCCATCGGCGCGGGTTTCAACCAGCATCCGTTGCGGAACGAGTGCGCCGGTTTTCCTCATGATCCGTCAACGCCTCCGTCCAGTTTGCGCAGCAGGTCCATCAAGTCCCCGCGCTCCTTGTCATTCAGCGGCGCCAGCATTTCGGCCTCGTGCCGGTGCAGCGCCTCGGTCGCCTGATCGCACAGGCGCCGCCCCGCCGCCGTGGCGCGCAATGCATAGGCGCGTCGGTCATGTTCGACCCGACGCCGTTCGATCAGATCGGCCTGTTCCAACGCATCGACAATCACCACCGTGTTCGAGCGTTCCATCGACAGCGCCTCGGCCAGCTGGCTTTGCCGCAGGTCGGGCATGTCACAGACAATCGCCAGCGCCGAATAGGTGGTGATCCGCAGCCCCAGATCTTCAAGCACCCGCGCCGCATCCGATTGCAGCCGGTGATAGGCGCGTTTCAGCGAATAGCTGGTCAATTGCCGCAGACGGCGATCCGGCGCCCCGAGCCGGGTTGGCACAGAGGCAAAGGCGCGCGGCATCTCAGCGGAACTCGGGCGGGCGCTTTTCCAGAAAGGCGCGCAGCCCCTCTTCGGCATCCGCACTGGTCTGGGCGATGGCCGCGGACAGGCTTTCGGTGAACAGCCCGTCGGCGCGGCTCATATCCGAAATCCGCGAGATCGCGTGGATCATGATGTAATTCGACAGGCTGGCGTTCTGGGCGATCTTGCCGGCCAGGTCGAGCGCCAGCTCAAACGCCTCGCCCTCGCCCACCGCGTAATGGCACAGGCCCAGCCGCAGCCCCTCCTCGGCGCCGTATTTGCGGCCCGTCAGCATCATCTCGGTCATCCGGTCAGCCCCGAGGATGCGCCCGACACGGACGCTCGCACCGCCGCCGACAAAGATGCCGCGCCGCCCCTCGGGCAGTTGAAAGATGGTCGAGGGTTCGGCGATCCGGACATGGGTGGCGCTGGCCAGCTCCAGTCCGCCGCCAATCGCCGCGCCAAAGATGGCGCTGACGACCGGCAGGCCGGAATACTGGATCCGGTCCATCACCGCATGCCAGCCGCGCGAATGCCGGAGCGTGCCCTCGGCATCGCGCGCCACATGTTCCGAGAGGTCGAGCCCCGAACAATAATGCCCGGCGGTGCCGGTCAGGATCACCGCCTTGACGCCTTCGGGCGGGGCGGAAAAGAACCCGTCCAGCGCCGCCAGCAGCCCGTCGGACATCGCGTTGCGCTTGTCCGGACGGTTCATCGTCAGAATGGCAATCCGGTCGCGGATCTCGATTTTCAGAACAACACTCATGGCTTACCTCGGTGGCAGGCGCACGGCGCCGTCAAGACGGATCACCGACCCGTTCAACATCTTGTTGCGGATGATCTGTTCAACCAGCAGCGCGTAATCCTCGGCATCACCAAAGCGGGGCGGGAAGGGAATATTCGCTTCGATCCCGCGCTGCACCTCTTCGGGCAGACCGGCGGCCATGGCGGTGGCGAACAGCCCCGGCGCAATCGCCATCACCCGGATCCCCGACCGCGCGGTTTCACGCGCGACCGGCAGCGACAGCGACGCGATCCCGCCCTTGGAGGCGGCATAGGCCGCCTGACCCAGCTGGCCATCCTGATAAGCGACGGAGGAGGTGTTGATGACCACGCCGCGTTCGCCATCCGCGCCCAGCGGATCCAGCGCCGCCATGCCGCGCACCGCATTCGACAGCACGATATAAGAGCCGATCAGATTGACCTCGATGGTGCGCCGAAACGCGTCGATGGCCAGCTTGCCGTCGCGGTTCACCACCCGGGCGGCGGTGCCGACCCCGGCGCAATTGACCGCGACACGCGGCATCGACCCGGCCCAATCGGCGAATTTCTCGAACGCCGCCTCGACCTGATCCTCGTCCGACACATTCACATACAGCGCGATGCCGCCGATTTCCTCGGCCACTGCGGCCGCGCCTTCGGCGTTGAAGTCCAAGACCCCAACCTTGGCACCGAGCGCCGCCAGATGCCGCGACGTCGCCGCCCCCAGACCGCTGCCACCGCCGGTGACCAGTGCCGTGATACCTTTAATGTCCATTATCTACTCCCATCCTGCGCCATAATTGTCATGCGCGATAACCATTTACGCGCGGATCGCTCCGCACCGACTCGAGCCTAGTGAAAGGCACGCAACAACACCAATGTGATCCCCGGGAACGCCACCAGCAAGACCACCCGGACAACATCCGATGCGACGAAATACATCACCGCGCCATAGGTCTTGGAAATCGGGGTTTCGCGATCCATCGAGTTGATCACGAACAGGTTCATTCCCACCGGTGGGGTGATCAATCCGACCTCGACGACGATCAGCACGATGATCCCGAACCAGATGGCGAATTCCTCGGGGTTCAGGCCGAAATCCAGCGTCGACACGATCGGGAAAAAGATCGGGATGGTCAGCAGGATCATCGACAGGCTGTCCATCAGGCAACCAAAGATCAGGTAGAGCACCAGAATGATCGACAGCACGGCCCAGGGGCTGAGGCCCTGTTCAACCACCCAGCGGCTCAGCTCTTGCGGCACCTGGGTCTGGGCCAGAAAACCGTTGTAAAAGGCCGCGCCCAGAACGATGAAAAAGATCATCGCGGTGCTGCGAGCGGTGGCATAGAAACTGTTCAGCCAGGCCCGGCCCCGCAGACCGCCATTCAGGAACGCGATCAGCCCGGTGCCAAAGGCCCCGATGGCGGCGCCCTCGGTCGGGGTGAACCAGCCCATATAGATCCCGCCGACCACGGTGAGGAACACCATCAGGACCGGCCAGACATCGATCAGCGCCCGCAAGCGTTCGGCCATCGGCAGCGCCGGTTTGGTGCCCGCACTGTTCGGATTCAGCCGCACATAGATCGAGATGGTGATCATATAGCCGATGGCGGCCAGGATGCCGGGAATGAAGGCAGCCAGGAACAGCTTGGCAATGTTCTGTTCGGTCAAGATCGCATAGATCACCAGGATCACCGAGGGCGGGATCAGAATGCCAAGGGTACCGCCCGCGGCCAGGGTGGCGGTGGAAAAGCCGCCGGAATAGCCATAGCGGCGCAGTTCCGGCAGGGCGACCTGGCCCATCGTGGCGGCGGTGGCCAGCGAGCTGCCGCAGATCGCGCCAAAGCCGGCACAGGCCCCCACCGCAGCCATGGCGACGCCGCCCTTGCGGTGGCCGAGAAAGCTTTCAGCCGCCTTGAACAGCGCCTGCGACATCCCCCCCAACGTCGCGAATTGCCCCATCAGCAGGAACATCGGCACGATCGACAGCGAATAGCTGGAAAACGTCGAATAGGTTTGCGTTTTCATCTTGGCCAGAGGCACCAGGGTGCCATCGGTCAGCAGCACCAGCCCGCCAAAACCGACGCTGAACATCGCCAGCCCGATCGGCATCCGCAGAAAGATCAGCGTCAGCAGCAGCGGAAAGGAATAGAGCCCGATTTCAAAATTGCTCAATGCCCGGCCCCCCCGGCCGCCTGCAGTATGATCCGGCCGGTCACCACTTCCAGCGCGCGTGCAATCGCCACATAGACCCCGATCAGTGCGGCGACGGCGGCCCCAAAGAAGCTGGCGCCATAGGCCCACCAGATCGGGAATTGCAGCAGCATGGTGGTTTCGCCATAGCGCATCTTGGCCGCCATCCCGGCATAGAGCCGCCAGGCGATCGTGATCAGCACCGCCGCAAACAGCAGCTCCCAGATCAGGGTCAGCACCCGGTTGGTCCGTTCCGACAGGCCCGAAGTAAAGATATCCACCGAGGCATGCCCGCCGCTGACCTGCGCCAATGGCATGAAGGCGAAGATGGCAAAGGCGATGCAGGCCTCGACGAGTTCGAAATCGCCCGCCACCGGGCCGATACCAGTCGCCAGCAGCGTCGTGGCCAAATCGCCGGCCACGGCCTCGATCCAGCCGGAATGCAGGATGGTGTTGATCAACCGGCCCAAAACGGAAACGCAGGTCAGCAGGATCAGGGCAGACAGAACAATGCCACCCAATACGGCCATCCCGCGGGCCAAGCCGATTGCAAGCCTGTGCATCGCCAACCCCTTGCAAGAGAGGGCAGCGGCGCCACGATCAAGGGGCGCCGCGCCAGTCGGTTACTTGGTGTATTCGGCGATCAGTGCCTTGGCTTCTTCGACCAGCGCCTTGGCATCCATGCCCTCTGCGGACATCTCGTCGATCCAGCCGCCTTCGATCCCGGCCGAGGCCTGGCGCCAGACATCGACCTGCTCAGGCGTCAGGGTGATGATGGTGTTGCCCAGATCCATGGCGATGTTGCGGGCCGGAGCGTCGTAGTCCTGCATCACCTTGCCCGCGAAGGCCGAGAAATCGGCGCCCGAGTTGTCATCGATCACCTTCTTCAGGTCATCCGGCAGCGCATCATACTTGCCCTTGTTCATCGCGAAGATGAACGTCGCGGTGTAAACTGAATCCTTGCCGAACTCGGTGTGGTTGTGCACCAGTTCGCCGACCTTCAGCGACGACGTCACCTCCCACGGGATCACCGTGGCATCGATCACCCCCTTGGACAACGCCTCGGGCACCGCCGGAACCGGCATGCCGACCGTGGTCGCGCCCAGCTCGGTAAACAGCTTGTTGGTCATCCGCGTCGGCGCGCGCAGCTTCACGCCGTTCAGATCTGCCGGCGTGGTCACCGGGTCGGTCGAATGGATCACCCCCGGACCATGCACCCAGAGCCCGAGCATCTTGAAGTCGGCGAAATCGGTATCCATGAAATGCTTTTCCGCCAGATCCCAATAGGCACGGCTGGTGGCCTCGGCATTGGTCATCATGAACGGCAGTTCGAACACCTCGGTCGAGGGGAAACGTCCCGGTGTGTAGCCGGGCAGGGTCCAGATGATGTCGGCGATGCCGTCGATCACCTGGTCGACCAGCTCGGGCGGACGACCGCCAAGCTGCATCGAAGGATAACGCTCGATCTTGATGCGTCCCTTGCTGTCGGCCTCAACCTTGTCGGCCCAGACATCCAGGACATGTTTTGGAACCGAGGCCTGTGCCGGCAGGAACTGGTGCAGTTTCAGCGTCACCTCCTGCGCCATCGCGGCGGTGCCCAGGATGGCAACGACGGCACTCGCCGCCAGGCCACGCGAAAAGGTCGTGAATTTGGTCATAAATGCCCCCCAAAAAAAGCCGACATTGCCCGAGATCGGATCGATGCCCCGGGGTTATTGCCGTCGCGCACAATGTGCAAGTGGATTAAGTTAGAGTCAATAATTGTTATGACTCATAGCATTTTTGCCCCCGCAATCCGGGCCGTGGATCCACCGGATCAGATGCCGCTGGCCCCCGGGGTCAGGATTTGCCGATCAACCCGACCGGCGCATCACAGGCTGGCGCGAAATCCAGCGGCGCGGTGTCACTCGCAGCGGTGGCGCGCTTGAACTCATAACGGATCTCGCCGGCCTCTTCATCCGAGGCGACAATCAGGCATTGAAACAAATGCCGGCCGCCGTCCAGAATATCGACAAATCCGCGCAGATGTGGCGCCACCTCGGCCTCGACAGAAAACCCGGCATCCCAGAACCGGATCACCGGATAGACGTCTTGCCCGTTGCGCACCCGCATCCGGCTGTTGCGGGCACGGACCAGCCGATGGGCAGCTTGCAGCCCTTCGTTCAGTTCTTTTGACAGATAAGTCGACATTTGGTGCCCTCGCTTGCGCCTGCCACAATGCCCGATCAGAGGGGCAGGTCAAGTTTCTTGCCACCTGCATTCGGCAACCGCCGGAAACAATCTATCAACAAATCACTTCAAAGCTGCGTCCTCGGCCGCAACACATGCGGCACCGCCGGATCATAGAGCGCCGACTCACGGAAATCCGCGATCTCGCCCAGCACCGGCCCGACCAGGATCAGCGCAGTGCGGGTGATCTTTTCGGTCCGCACCTTGGCGTGGATATCCGACAGGGTGCCACGAATGAACATCTGATCCGGCCAGCCAACCCGATAGGCCACCACCACCGGGCAATCGGCGCCGTAAAACGGCACCAGTTCCCGCTCGATCTGGCGCAGATTGCGCACCCCCAGATGGATTGCCAGGGTGGCGCCGCTGCGGGCGAAGTTCTCCAGCGTCTCGCCGGCAGGCATCGCGGTCGATTTCATCGACACCCGGGTCAGCACGATGGATTGCGCGATTTCCGGCACCGTCAATTCCTGCCCCAGCGCCGCCGCCGCCGCCGCATAGGCGGGCACCCCAGGCACGATCTGATAATCGATCCCATCGGCGTGCAACCGCCGGATCTGCTCGGCAATCGCGCCGTATAGCGACGGGTCACCCGAATGCACCCTTGCCACATCCTCGCCACGCCGATGCGCCGCCAGGATCTCGGCATGGGTGTCGTCCAGAGTCATCGGCGCAGTGTCCAGCACCCGGGCACCTGCCGGCGCCCCGGCCACCACCTCGGGCGGCACCAAGGACCCGGCGTAGAGGCAAACCGGACAGGCCGCGATCAGCCGCTGCGCCTTCAGCGTCAACAATTCCGGATCTCCCGGCCCGGCGCCGACAAAATATACCGTCATATCCTATCTCACTTCCTGTGGGTCGCGACCGGGCCAAGACCGCGCGCCACGCTCTGGCGCGGGTCCTCCTTGACGCGGACGCGACTCGCCCAACACTCGACCTGGCGCCAAGCGGGGCAAAGCCCCCCGCAAGCGCCTCTCAATCCTTCACCGCAACCCCGCCACCGGAGATGCCATCAAACAAACGCCCCACAAAGCCACATGACTCCTTCCCCCTTCAGGGGGGAAGGCCGGGATGGGGGCCGCCGCCACCAGAGCCCCCGCCGTCAATCCCCGTCCGGTCCGGTCGACAGGTCCCCGTCGATCCGCCGGGCATAGCCGCGCGGCGTATACATCCGTGGCCCCTCGCCCAGCGCCGCCAGACGTGAATTCGACGAGCCGACCAGAACCACTGTCAACATATCGACCTCATCCACCTGCAGATCCTCCAGCCGCCGATAGCGCAGCGCCTCATCCGCCCGGCCCAGATTGCTGGCCAGCAGCACCGGGGTCTCCGCCGGGCGATGGCGCAGCAGGATATCGCGCGCCTCAGCCAGCAGGGTGCGCCGGGTCCTGGACACCGGGTTGTAGAACGCAATCACGAAATCGCCCTCCGCCGCCGCCTGCAAGCGGCGCAGGATATCCGCGCGCGGGGTCAGCAGATCGCTCAGCGAGATCGCACAGAAATCGTGCCCCAGGGGCGCCCCCGCCCGCGCCGCCGCAGCCTGCAATGCACTGACCCCCGGCGAACAGACCACCTCGACCCGCCGCGCTGACGCGCTGACGCCACCGCTGGCCTGGTCCCGATCCAGCAATTCGAACACCAGCGCGCCCATCGCATAGATGCCCGCGTCGCCCGAACAGACCAGCGCGACGTCGCGCCCCTCACCCGCCCGTTCCAATGCATAGCGACAGCGCGCCTCCTCGCCGCCCAGCGGAAAGTCCGAGCGCGTCTTGCCACTGGCCAGCGGCCCCAGCAGATCGAGGTAAAGCCCGTAACCGACCAGCTCCTCGGCCTCGCTGACCAATTGCGACACCTCGGGCGTGCGCCAGGCCGCCTGGCCCGGCCCGATGCCGACCACCGACAGCCGTCCACGCCGCCGCCCGGCCAAACCCTCGATCACCCCGGGGACCACGGCCATCGCGCAGGTCGCATTGGCGCTCTTGCGCTTTGGCCAGCCCAGCACGCCACGCGGCCCCGCGCCGCACAGCGCCGCGCCTTCCGAAACGCCGTGACATCCGACCTCGGCAAACACCACATCTGACGGGGTCTCCAGCCGATCCGCCACCGCCTCCAGCTCCGCCGCGGTGAACAATCGCAGCGGCAGGCCCAACTTGGCCGCCAGCGCGATCACCGCCGGTTCATCCGCCTTCACGTCGAGGGTGTAGAGCGCCCGGATCGCGCCCGGCGCGGTCTCGCCATCGGCCAGCATCTCCATCACCAGCCGATCCAACTCCTCCGGCGGGCAGTTGCGCGAACAGCCGACGCCCAGGGCAAAGCGCTGCGGGTGAAAGGTCAGCACGCCCGTCGCCGGTGGCATCGTCGTGGCCTCGATCGCGACGACATCCCGCACCCCCTCGTCGCCGGGCGCGGCCAACGGCAACGCCTGCAACCAATCGGCCTTCGCCGCCTCATCCCCGTCGATCCGCGCCAGCCCGCCCGCCAGCAGCCGCGCCATCGCGTCCCGGGCCAGTTCCGGAGTGCCCAGCAGCCAGCCCGGCGGCGGCTCGTCCAGTGACAGACCCAGCGCCACCTCGCCCGCCGTGGTCACCGCCGCCCGGCCCTGCAACAATTCGGCCAGCTGCCGCGCCAGCCGGTTGGCGCCACGATGCCCGCCGAGCAGCGGCACCACGAAACCACCATCATCGCTGACCGAAACCACCGGCGGTTCGCCGCGCTTGTCAGCCAGCAGCGGCGCCACCGCACGGATCAGGATGCCGCTGGCGCAGATGCCGATCACCGGCCGCCCGGCGGCAAACATCGCGCGCGCAAAATCCAGCGCATCGGCAAAGGTCTCGTCGGCGCCCGGCACCCGGCCAACCCGCCCGAACAGCGGCACGCCCAGCCCGTCGGCCAGCCGCCGCGCCACCGCTTCGCCGGAACCGGACACCGCCATCACAATCGGGTTTAAAGCCACGGGTCTTCCCCTTTGGTCAGCAAGATCATTGAAAAATAGGGCACCGCCACCGCAGCCCCAGGTGCCAGATCACCCACCATCCCGGCCAGCGGCTGCACCCGCTGATTGGCCAGGGTGGCGCGTTCGACATAGACCGCGCGCCCAATCAGCCCGAGGTCATCCAGCACCGTACAGATCTTGCCCAGGTGCCGCCCGACCTTCATGATCGCCACCGCCTCGGCACCGACAATCCGATCCCGCAATTCGGCGGCAGGCAGGGTCCCGGCCAGAATCTCCAGCCGTTGATTGCGCGCCACCAGCGGCAGACCCGCCACCGCCGCACAGGCATTGACCGAACTCACCCCCGGCACCACCTCGACCCGGAACCGCCCCGACAGCCGGGCAAAGAGATACATGAACGAGCCATAAAAGAACGGATCTCCCTCGCAGAGACAGACCACATCGCGCCCCGCCGCCAGCCGCTCGGCAATCCGCGCCGCGCCAGCGTCATAGGCCGCCTGCGCCGGGGCCCGGTCGACCCGCATCGGCACATCCATCACGATCTCTTCGGCCGCCGCCGGAATCACCCCGGCGGCGATGGCCCGGGCGAAGCTCTCAGCCCCGGCCAGGGTCGGATAGGCGATCACCCCGGCCCCGGCGATCAACCGCGCCGCCTTCAGCGTCATCAATTCCGGATCACCCGGCCCAAGCCCGACACCGTAGAGCATCCCCGCCGCGCTCATCGTGCCGCCCCCGGCTTCAGCTTTCCCGAAATACTCCCGCCGGAGGCAGCCGCAGCCACCACAGGCGTCAAGGCCGGGACCGCCAGCGCCGTCATCGTTTCACCAGCGAATATTGCACCACCGGCATCAGTGGCCGCCAGCCGCGATAGGGTCCAACCGGATCGACGCGATGGATCTGCAAGCGCACCAGATCGCCACCGAATTCGCCATGCAGCGCCGCCAGGATCGCCTCGCTTTCCAGGGTCACCGCATTGGCCACCAGCCGCCCCAACGGACGCAGCGCCGTCCAGGCGGCCTCGAACACCGGGCGCGACAGCCCGCCGCCGATGAACACCGCATCCGGCGCGTCCAGCCCGGCCAATGCCTCTGGCACCGCACCGTCGATCAGCTGCAGCCGCGGCGTGCCCAGGGCCAACGCATTTGCCGCCGCCATCGCCCGCCGGTCGGCGCGCGGCTCGATGCCGATGGCGCGGGCATAGCCAGCGGCGCGCATCCATTCGACGGCGACCGAGCCGCAGCCGGTGCCGATATCCCAGAGCAAGGCACCGCGCATCGGCATCAGCTTGGCCAGGGTCGCGGCGCGCACCTCGCGCTTGGTCATCGTGCCATCATGCTGAAACAGCTCATCGGCCAGCCCCGGCACCCGCGGCAGCAATGCCGCATCCGGGGCGGCGACGCAGTCCACCGCCAGGGTGTTGAAGGCGGGTACGACATGGTCCCAGCTCTTGGCCAGCCCATCAAAACGCGCCTCGTCCTTGCCGCCCATGCTGGACAGCACCGTCATCGGGCTGTTGCCAAAGCCGCGCTCGGTCAGGAACCGCGCGATCTGGGCCGGGGTCTCGGCGCCGGTGGTCAGGATCAGCAGCCGCGCGTCGGGCTGGATAAAGGCGATCATCTGTTCGACCGGGCGGCCATGCACGGTCAGGGTTTCCAGATCCGCCATGCTCCAGCCCATCCGCGCCGCGGCCAGCTGAAACGCCGAGAGTTGCGGGTGATAGACGATCTCGCCCGGATCAATCGCCCGCCCGATCCGCGCCCCGACCGAGAACCACAAGGGATCGCCGGTGGCCAGCACCACGACCCGCCGCCCCTTGAGCCCGCGCAGCGTGTCGATCAGCGCATCGAACGGATGCGGCCAGGCCAGCCGCTCGGCGACAATCGAATCCGAAAGCCTGTGATGCCGGTCACCGCCAATGATCACCTCGGCCGCCTCGACCAGGGCCCTTGTGGCCGGGGTCAGCCCGTCGATGCCGTCCTCGCCAATGCCGACGATATGCAACCAGGGGATCACGCTCATGCCGCCTCCTCCGGCAAGCCCGCCGCCAGCGCGTTCACCGCCGCTGAGGCGATGGCCGAGCCGCCGCGCCGCCCGCGCAAGGCCACGAAATCGCAGCCGCGCGGGTTTGCCGCCAGTTCGGCCTTGCTCTCGGCCGCGCCGACGAAGCCGACCGGAAACCCGAGGATCACCGCCGGTTTCGGCGCCCCCTGGTCCAGCAGGTCAAGCAGATGAAACAGCGCCGTCGGCGCATTGCCGATCGCCACCACCGCCCCCTCCAGCCGGTCGGCCCAGAGCTCGACCGCCGCCGCCGAGCGGGTGGTGCCGAGGCGGGTGGCGAGATCCGGCACCCGGGGATCATTCAGGGTGACGATGACCTGGTTTTCGGCGGGCAGATAGCGTCGAATGATCCCGGCGCCAACCATTTCGCTGTCACAGAGCACCGGCGCCCCCGCCGCCAGCGCCGCCTGCCCCGCGGCATGGGCCTCGGGCGAAAATGCCAGCCGGTCCGCCACCTCGACCATGCCGCAGGCATGGATCAGGCGGATCGCCAAGCGCTGCATCCCCGGGGCGAACCGGTCCAGCCGCGCCTCGGTGCGCACAATGGCAAAGCTCTGCGCATAGATGCGGCTGGGGTCGGTTTCATAGGGGCGCAAGATACGGGCCTTTGCGATGCTGGTGGGGGCGGATGCCTCCGGCGGGAATATTTGTGGCAAGATGAAGCCGGGCGGGTCTATTTCGCGCTGCGCGCACTTTCGGGACCGTGCGGATGCTGCGCATGCGGGTAGTCGGGATGGGCATGGTCGTGGTGATGATCATGGTGGTGATCGTGACTGTGGCCATGATCGTGGTGGTGGTGATGGTGATGGTCATGCGCCGCCGTCTGCAAGCGGCATTCGCCGGTGCAAAAGCTGTCGCAGAGCAGACAATCGGCAACGTTGGAGCCGGGCGCGGCTGCGCCCTGGCCTTCGACATGGTGATGGTGGCTTTCCTGCGGCGCGCCGACCTCGGCCTCAAAGCCGAGCACTTCGGTGCGGTATTTGCACATCACACAGGTCGGCGGCGGCGCCGCGCCGGTGGCCGGGTGACCAGCCGCCAAGGCCCGTTCTTCGATCGAAACATGGAGATGGCCACCATCGCCCAGCGACAGGATCTGACTGCGATAGCGGCAGGTGGCGCAATTCGGCGGCGGCGGGCCGTCGATCTGTTCCACCACCCGTTCGGCAAAGGTTTCCAGCACCTTGTCATGGTCGTTGAGATAGCCCGCCTTGACGAACTCGATCTCGGGATGCGCGGCGGCGACCCGGTCGGTGAAGCCATAGATCCGGTCGATCAGGATGCCGGTGAACAGGAAATAGGGGAACACCACGATCCGTTTGTAGCCCAGCTTCGCCGCATGGGTCAGCACCGGTTCGACCAGCGGAAAGGTGACGCCGGAATAGCCGGTCTCGCACCAGCCAAAACCGAGGCCCTCGTGCAGCAGCCGGGCGATTTTCGCAACATTGGCATTGGCGTCCGGGTCCGAGGCGCCGCGCCCGATCACCACCAGGCAGGTTTCGGCCAGGGGCACCGGGCCGGTCTCGGCCAGCGCCGCGCGGATGCGCGCCCCGGCAGCGGCGACCATCTTGGGATCAACACCCAGCTCGCGGCCATAGCTGATCGCGATGCCATGCTCCGCCGCATAGGTGTTCAGCACCGTCGGAATGTCATTCTTGGCATGCATCGCCGCGAACAGCATCCCCGGCACCGCCAGAATCCGCTCGCACCCCTTGGCGCGCAGCCGGTCCAACCCGGCGCGGATTACCGGATTGGCGAATTCGAGATAGCCGTAATCGACTGGCCAGTCCGGTGGTAAAAGTGCGGGCAGCCGCTGCGCCAGCACCGCGAATTCATCCACCGCCGCCTGGCTGCGTGAGCCATGGCCGCAGATCATCACCCCGATTTTCGCCATGCTCAGGCGTCCTGCGCTTCGGCAAAGTCACCGTCTGCAAATTCGCCGTCGGCCTCGGCCTTTTCATCCGCATCGTCGCGGCGCCGACCTTTCAGCCCCTGCAACAGACCAATGGCAATCGCCGCGCCGATGGCGGCAGCGCCGAGCCAATGGCCGTGACCGGCAACCTCGGCCAGATGACCAGGATGGGCCATGACCACCTGCGGCAGCAGCGCCAGACCGGCGGCACTCAGGCTAAGTTGGAACGCGCGTGGCATCGTGACCCCCTTCAAACGTCGCAACGGAAAGGGGAAGGGGCCGCATCGCAGCGCCCGACGATCTGACCACTTGCGCCCCCGATATGGGTCAGCGCTGTGGCCTGCACCTTTCCGGCCCCGCCAGGGGCATCGTCACGACAGTTTATAGGCAGACCCCGGCCCGAGGGCAATTGGCAATCCCGACGCGATACGGCGCGGACGCGTCATCGACCCGCCCGTTGTACCAATTTTCTGGGGAAACAAGGTGCAGATCACCCGGCCAAGGCGTAGTGCTCGACCATCGCCGCCAGATCGTCGGGCGGGCTGTCCGCGCGCACCATGGCGCGGGCATTGACGCAATGGTTAAAGATCGAGCCGTCGGAAAAGAATGCCGAATTGGTGACAAAGATCACCTTGGCATCCGGCTGTCGGTAGCTGGCGAAATCGGACACCGCCAGCGCCGAGCCCTCGGTCAGGATCAGGTCCAGCACGATCACATCAAAGGGATCGCCGCGCAGCGCCTCGACCGCGCCGTCCTGGTCATGCACCAGCACCGTGTCACAGCCCTGCCGGTCCATGTGGCGCTGCCACAACCGGCCCAATTCGGGTTCGCTTTCAACGATCAATACTTTCATCTGCTCCTGGCCCTGTCATCCAATGCTCTGCGCTGCGGTCGTCGCCGCCTTGCGCCGGTGTCGGGGTTCGCGTTACACAATCGTCGCGCTGACCCCGCCGACTACATGAACAAACTCCGCCCGAGTTCCTAACAAAGGGTTAAAATTTGCCCTTCTGGGGTGCGACCATTGGTCGATGCGCGAGGAATTGCACAAGATTGGGCTGGGGATGCTCAAATTTTCACCTATCACCTAGAAATTCAACAGAAAACTGGCGCTGCTTGGCGTCACATTTCGGAGACCCGATGACCAGCTGGATCACCATTTGCGACACCTGCAAGCGCGACGACTCGGCCGATAAGGTCAGCGACACCACGGATGGCGAAAAGCTCGCCGATCTGATCGAGCCGCTGGCCGAGGCCGCCGGTCTACGCACCCGCCGGGTGTCCTGCCTGATGGGCTGCAGCCATTCCTGCAACATCGCGATCCAGGCGACGGGCAAGCTGGCCTATACTCTGGGCCGGTTCGAACCGCTGCCCGAGGCCGCCGAGGCGATTGTCGACTATGCCCGCCAGCATGCCGCCTCGGAGTCCGGACAAGTGCCGTTCCGTGCCTGGCCGCAGGGGGTGAAGGGACATTTCGTGACCCGCCACCCGCCGCTGCCCAAGAGCTGATATGGCAGTGGGGCGCGACCATGGCGGTGGCCTGGATGACGCCGCCGGGCGCTATGGCGGCGCGCGCGGTGAGTGGATCGACCTGTCCACCGGCATCAACCCGGTGCCTTATCCGATTCCGGAGCTGACGCCGGAGATCTGGCAGGCGCTGCCAGACCGGGGCGCATTGGCCCGGCTGACTAGCGCCGCGCGATGCCATTGGTCGGTGCCCGAAGGCGCCGATCTGCTGGCCCTGCCGGGGCTGTCGGCCGTCATTCCGCGCCTGCCCGCGCTGGCGCCGCCCGGACCTGTGGCGATACCGGGACCGACCTATAACGAATATACCCCCGCCTTTGCCCGCGCCGGATGGGATGTGCAGGACCGGGATCCGGCACCCGGCGATTCGGGCCTGGTGATCGTCTCGCCGAACAATCCGACCGGGCGTTGGCATATCGCGCCACCGCGCAGCATCGGGCTGCGGGTGATCGACGAGAGCTTTTGCGACACCGCGCCGGAGCGCAGCCTGATCGCCGAGGCCACACAGCCCGGCACCCTGATCCTGAAGGGTCTGGGCAAATTCTGGGGGCTGGCGGGCCTGCGACTCGGCTTTGCCATCGGAGACCCGGCGCTGATCGCAGAACTGCGCATCGCTTTCGGGCCCTGGAGCATCTCGGGCCCGGCTCTGGCGATCGGCGCGACGGCGCTGGATGATCCCGGCTGGGCCGAGGCCACCCGCGCCCGGCTGAATGCGGATGCCGCACGGCTGGACCGGCTGATGAACGCGACCGGCGCAGAACTCGCCGGTGGCACCAGCCTGTTTCGTCTATACACACTGCCCGACACATTGCCCGATGCGGCGACGCTGCAGGACCAATTGGCGCAGCAGCGGATCTGGACGCGGGTGTTTCCCTGGTCGCCGCGCCACATCCGACTGGGCCTGCCCGCGCCCGGCGACTGGGCGCGCCTGACCGACGCCCTGGCAGGGTGAACGATGTCGCTGGCCGCGATCCTCTGCCTGGCGCTGATCCTTGACGCTGTGGCGGGTGAGCCGGAGTGGCTCTGGTCGCGCCTGCCGCATCCTGCGGTGCTGATGGGCCGGGCCGTGACGATTTGTGAGAGCAGACTCAACCAGGGCCGCCAGCGGATCCTGCGCGGCGGCCTGGCGCTGGCGCTGCTGGTCCTGCTGGCACTCACCGCCGGATCGGCCATCGCCTGGCTTGGCCCCTGGGCCGAGGTGCTGGGCGCCGCGATCCTGCTGGCGCAGCGCTCGCTCTGCGATCATGTCAGCGCGGTGGCCGCCGCCCTGCGCCACTCGACCGAGGCCGCGCGCATCGCCGTCGCCCGGATCGTCGGGCGTGACACCGCCGGGCTGGATGATGCCGCCATCAGCCGCGCCGCCATCGAAAGCGCCGCCGAGAATTTCAGCGACGGGGTGGTGGCCCCGGCCTTCTGGTTTCTGATCGGCGGGTTGCCCGGCCTCGCCGCCTACAAGATGGTGAACACCGCCGACAGCATGATCGGCTATCGCACCCCGCGCTATGAGGCATTCGGCAAACTCGCAGCGCGCACCGACGATCTGATGAATCTGATCCCGGCGCGGCTATCGGCATTGTTGATCGCGCTGCTGACCGGCGGCTTGCGGCAATGGCCCGCGATCCGCGCCGAGGCACGCCGCCACCGCTCGCCCAATGCCGGTTGGCCCGAGGCGGCCATGGCCCGCGCCGTCGACACCGCCCTGTCGGGGCCGCGTGCCTATGACGGGCAAATGCGCGACTATGCCTTTGTTCATCCGGACGGCACCCACAGCCCCGGCCCCGGCCAGATCGAGGCCGCGGTGCAGGTGCTCTGGCGAGTCTGGGCGGCGATCTTGATTGCCGCAACCCTGGCGGCGCTGCTGGTGGTGGTGATCTGAGCATTGCCCAAATCCGCCAGACTGCTAGGTTCGCCCGATATTTCGATCATCCAGAGGACCTTATGAAATCCATTTCCGCCGCTCTCATTGCCCTGACCCTCAGCGCCAGTGCCGCCACCGCCCAATGTGGCGGCGCCTTCTCCGGCTTTGTCGCTGGGCTGAAACAAGAGGCCGTCGCCAGGGGCCATGCGCCCGCCCAGGTGAACCGGTTCTTTGCCAATGTGCGCCAGGATGGAGGGGTGCTGAAAGCCGACCGCGCCCAGGGGGTGTTTCAGCTGGATTTCACCACCTTCGCCCGGCGTTTGATTTCCGCCAACCGGATGCAGGTCGGGCGGAAAAAGGCGCGGAGCTACGCCCGGGTTTTTGACCGGGTCGAGCGTGACTTTGGTGTGCCGCCTGGGGTGCTGCTGGCCTTCTGGGCGTTTGAAACCGATTACGGGGCGTTTCAGGGAGATTTCAACACCCTGAACGCGCTGGTCACCCTGGCCCATGATTGCCGCCGCCCCGAGCTGTTCCGCCCGCAAATCTTTGCCGCGCTCAGCCTCTATGAACGCGGCGACTTCGACCCGAAAACCACCACCGGCGCCTGGGCCGGAGAGATCGGCATGGTGCAGATGCTGCCTGCCGATATCCTGGAAAACGGCACCGATGGTGATGGCGATGGCCATGTCGATCTGAAACGTTCCGCCCCCGATGCGCTGATGTCCGGCGGCAAGATGCTGCAGCGGCTGGGCTGGCGGGCCGGTGAGCCCTGGATGCAGGAGGTGCGGGTGCCGGCCAATCTCGACTGGTCGCTGTCCGGCCTCGATCATCAGATGTCCGCCGCCGATTGGGCGCGGCGCGGGGTGCAGCCGCGCGATGGCGGGATGCTGGCGCCGTCGCTGCCCGCCTCGCTGTTGCTGCCGCAGGGGCGTCACGGGCCGGCCTTCCTCGCCTATCCGAATTACCGGGTCTATTTCGAGTGGAACCAAAGCTTTGTCTATGTGATGACCGCCGCCTATTTCGCCACCCGGCTGATGGGCGCCCCGGTGTTTGACGCAGGCAATCCCGATCCCGGCCTGTCAGGACCACAGATGAAGCAATTGCAGCGCAAGCTGGCCGCGCGCGGCTATGACGTGGGCAAGGTTGACGGCATCCTCGGCGAAAAGACCCGCGAGGCGGTGCAGCAAATGCAGATCAAACTGGGCTTGCCCGCCGACGCCTGGCCGACCCGGGATCTGCTCGGGTGGCTCTGAGCCATTCACCGGGCCGGGGTCAGACATCCGACCCCGGCCCGGCAGCGCGCTGGCGTGATCAGAAGCCGATGCGCTTTTCGAACAGCATCACCAATTCACGCCACAGATCGAGGTAATAGGCGAAATTCTCGCGCCCCATACCATCGGCGCGCATCAGCACATCCATCTGGATGCGCGGATAGCCCTCGTTATTCAGGAAAGCCCGTGCATAGGCGTATTCCTGCATGAAACCGTTCAGTTCCTTGAAATCCACCTGCCGGTTCAACTTGTACCCGGTGTGAAAACGCAGGGCGCGGCAGCCGCCTTCGCGGTCGCAATTCAGAAAGAAAATCCAGATCGGCGATTTGGATATTTTTGAGCGGATCAACGGGTTGCCCGATGAATCGGTTTCCAGGATTGCCTGAAATCCAGCGGCCTGAATCGCGTCGCGGATCGATTCCGGGTTGTTGGCCAGCAGGTTGGTCGTGGCGGCAGGCGATCCGCCCGGCCCCGGCGGCTGTGGCGCATCACCGCCCGGTGCCGGTCGGCTGATCCCGGCACCGCCATCGTCAGGCGGCTGACCTCCGGCATCGGGCGGCGCATCCGGGTTACCCGGGGTGCCGCCGGTGATCGGGATCAACCCCTGCGACAGGGCCGGGCCACTGCAGACCATGGCAAGCGCAAGGGCGAACGAAACGATGCGGGGAGAAAAATGTTTCATGTCAAACTCTCGGATCAATGCAGGCTGACCCTAGGACACCGCATTGCCCCAGCATCGGTCAAGTCCGGAATCCTTCACCCGTCGGGTGTCGCCGCCCGGGTGTTCAGGCCGCCAGCGCCTCGGCCTTTTTCAGATCGACCGAGACCAGCTGGCTGACGCCCTGTTCCTGCATTGTCACCCCGAACAACCGATCCATCCGCGCCATTGTCACCGCATGGTGGGTGATGATCAGGAACCGTGTGTCGGTGCGGCGGCACATTTCGTCGAGCAGGTCGCAGAAGCGGTTCACATTGGCATCGTCCAGCGGCGCGTCGACCTCGTCCAGCACGCAGATCGGCGCCGGGTTGGCCAGGAACACCGCAAAGATCAATGCCAGCGCGGTCAGGGTCTGTTCGCCCCCTGACAGCAAGGAAAGAGTGGCCAGGTTCTTGCCCGGCGGCTGGCACATGATTTCCAGCCCGGCCTCAAGCGGATCGTCGCTTTCGACCAGCAACAGATTGGCCTCGCCGCCGCCAAAGAGATGGTTGAACAGCAGCGCGAAATTGCTGTTTACCTGCTCGAACGCCGTCAGCAGCCGTTCGCGCCCCTCGCGATTCAGGCTGGCGATGCCACCGCGCAGCGCCTGAATCGCCGCTTCCAGATCGGCCTTTTCGTGGATCAGCTGCGCATGTTCGCCGGCGACCTCTTTCATATCCTCTTCGGCGCGCAGATTGACCGCGCCCAGCGCGTCGCGCTGACGTTTCAGCCGGTTCACATCCGCCTCGATCAGATCGGCGGCGGGCATCGCATCGGGATCGGTGTCGAGGCTTTCCAGCAGGGTCTTGGGCGACAGTTCGGTGTCATCGGCGATCCGCTCGGCGGCGGCGCTGACCGCTTCGGCGGCGGCTTCGGCGCGGGCTTCGGCGGCGGCGCGGGCCTCTCGCGCGTCCGAGGCGTCGCGTTCGGCCTGACGTTCCGCCGCGACGGTTTCGCGGGCGCGCGCCTCGGCCGCCGCCAGCGCATCGGCAGCGTTGCGGCGGCGGGTCTCGGCCTCGACGATACCAGCGTCGAGCTTGTCACGTTCCGCCGCCAGCCCGGCGGGCACATCCGCCGCCTCGACCAGCTCGGCCTCGGATTGCACCTTGCGGGTGTTCAACTCGCCGACCCGCTGACCGGCGCTGTCCAGCCGGGCGGTCCAGCTGGCCAGTTCCTTGGCAACCTCGGCGGCGCGTTTCACCCGCGCCTCGCCATCGCGGCGCAGCTCATCATGCGCCGCGCGGCGCGACATCATCGCCATCCGCGCGCCTTCGACCGCCAGCTTGATCTGCTCGGCGGCGGTGCGGGCGGCGCCGAGATCGCCCAGATCGGCCATCGCCTTTTCCGCCTCGGCCAATTGCTTGCGCGCGGTCATCGCGTCTTCTTCGTGGCGCTGCACCGACAGCCCCAGGCTCTCCAACCGGCTCTCGGCGAGGTTCTGATCGGCCTCGGCGCGGGACAGGGCGCGGGCGGCCTCAGCAACCAGCCGGTCGGCATCGCGGCGGGCCTGACGGGCGGCCTTGTCGGCCTCGGCCAGATCGGCCAGCCGCTTGGCCAGATGCTCATGCGCAGCGCGGGCGCCTTCGGCCCGGTTGCCGGCCCGCTCCAATTCCTGCTTCAGCTCTTCCAGCCGGTTCAGCTGTTGCAGCCGCAGCGCGGCGGTCGAGGGCGCATCCTCGGCCCAGGCGCGCAGCCCGTCCCAACGCCAGAGATCACCCTCGGCGGTGACCAGACGCTGGCCGGGTTTCAGCAGCGCCTGCAGCCGCGCGCCTTCCTCGGCCTCGACCACACCGATCTGGCTGATCCGGCGGTGCAGCACCTCGGGCACGGTGACGAAATTCGCCAGCCCCTGCACCCCGGCGGGCAATTCCTGCGCCGCGCCATAGCCTGGCAGCCGGGTCCAGCCCGAGGGGCCATCCTCGTCCACCACCGGCGCGCGCAGATCATCGGCCAGAGCCGCGCCCAGTGCCTTTTCATAGCCCGGGCGCACCTTGACCAGATCCATCACCTGGCCGCCCTCGGCGGTGTCGCGGGCCACCAGCCGGGCCAGCGCCTGCACCTCGGCCTGAAGCGCATTCATCTCGCCCTCGGCGGCCGAACGTTCGGCCCGTGCCTCGGCCTCGCGCGACTGGGTGTCGGCGCGGGCGGTTTCGGCGGCCAGCAATGTCTCTTCGGCATTGAGCGCGGTGGCCTGGGCCGTCGCCTCGGCGGCCTTGGCCGCGGCCTGCGCCGCCTCGGCGCCCTGCAACAGCTTGCGCGAGTCAGCCACCGCCGCATTGGCCTTGGCCGCCTCGCCCTCAGAACGCGCCAGCATCTTGCGGCTGTCATCGAGAAAGCGATGCGCCGATTGATGGCGGGCGGCCAGCCGCGCCACGTCTTCGGTCAGCTGCGACAGCTCGCCCTCACGCTCCTGCAACAGCGCCGCCGCTTCGCGCGCCGCCTCGGCGGCGGTTTCCAGCGCCACAGCATGGCCGTCACCGGCGCTGGCCAGCGTCGCGCGCTCGGCCTCCAGCCGGGCGATGGTTTCGCCGGCGTCGCGGTTCAACCCGGCCTCGCGCTCCATATCATGCAAGAGCTGGGCGATCCGCGCCTTCAGCGCCTCGATCCGCTCAACCGCCCGCGCTTCACGTTCAGCCAGCGTGTCGCGTTCGACCTGCAGGCGTTGCAAGACGGCGGCGGCAATCGCCTCTTCTTCGCGCTTGGGCGGCAGCGCCACCTCTGCCGCTTCGCGCGCCTTGGCAGCGTTGCGGGCGGCGGCCTCGCCCTGGGCGGCGGCGCTGGTGCGCTCGCGCAGCAGGGTCAGCGCGGTGTTGCGCGCCTCATCCGCCTCGCGCCAGCGCCGATAGAGCAACATGCCCTCGGCCTGGCGCAGATCGGCACCGATGGCGCGATAGCGCGCGGCCTGGAGGGCCTGCCGTTCCAACTGCGCCAGCTGTGCCGCCAGCTGTTCGACCACGTCATCGACCCGCAGCAGGTTCTGCTCGGCCGCGTTCAATTTCAACTCAGCCTCGTGACGCCTTTGATAAAGGCCCGAAATCCCCGCCGCTTCCTCAAGAATCCGGCGCCGGTTCTTGGGTTTGGCGTTGATCAATTCGCTGATCTGGCCCTGGCGCACCAGCGCCGGGGAATGCGCCCCGGTCGAGGCATCGGCGAACAGCATCTGCACATCGCGGGCGCGCACATCCTTGCCGTTGACCTTGTAGGCCGATCCGACATCGCGGGTGATCCGGCGGATGATTTCGACATGATCGTGATCATTGAACCCGGCCGGGGCCAGACGTTCGGAATTGTCCAGATGCAACTGCACCTCGGCGAAGTTGCGCGCCGGGCGGCTGGAGGCCCCGGCAAAGATCACGTCTTCCATACCGCCGCCACGCATTGCACTGGCGCGAGTCTCGCCCATCACCCAGCGCAGCGCCTCCAGCAGGTTGGATTTGCCACAGCCATTTGGCCCAACCACGCCGGTCAAACCGTCCTGAATTGACAATTCAGTCGGATCAACAAAGCTTTTGAAGCCGGTCAGTCTGAGTTTGGAAAACCGCAATAGCCTACCCTGCCGGGTGATTCCCGTTGTCCTTGAGCGTGCCGGGCCGGGCCGGGTTGAGTCAATCACTGGCGAACTGGATATGGCGTAATCCCGCCAGTTATCCACAAGATATGGCCGACCGAGGGGAAATCCCCGCCCTGGCCTTATCTCCAGGCCTTCCACGCCGCCCTGGCCTTAACCGCGGTGATCGGCAATGAGCGCATCCTTGCGCCGACCGGCTTGGCGATGCGCAAACAACCGGCGGGCTGGCGCGGTGAAATCGGGGGCCCGCTGCACCCCGGCGCGGATTCACCTTGACCTCGCCCCCCGCGCGCCTGCAAGAAGGTGAGGCACGGTTCCCCAACAAGAACGCAAAGCGTTCGGGGATAATCGGGAATGCGGAACGGATGACCCATATCGGGATCCCGAGCCGCAGCCGCCCCCGCGACTGTGAAGCGGTGAGCGGGCCATCATCAGCCACTGGGAAACCGGGAAGGCGACGGCCCGTATCGACCCGCCAGCCAGGAGACCGGCCGTGCGTTGGAAACCGAATGCCGCTGTCGGGTGTGACGGCGAAGGAGATAGAGACAATGCATATCGAACCCGGAATCGTTCACGGCGCCAAAATGGTGCTCAGCTATGCCACCGCCGCAGGCGCTGGCGCCTGGGCCCTGAAACAGGGCTGGGACACGTTGAAGGACAAGGGCCTGGTGTCGCTCGCCAGCCGCACCGCACTTGCCGCCGTCGCGGTGTTCAGCTTTTTCGAATTGCTGCCGCATTATCCGGTTGGCGTGTCCGAGGTGCATTTCATCCTCGGCTCGACCCTGTTTCTGCTGCTCGGCGCCGCGCCTGCGGCCTTTGGTCTGGCGCTTGGTCTGCTGTTGCAGGGGATGTTTTTCGCGCCCTTCGATCTGCCGCAATATTTCATCAACGTGACCACGGTGCTGGTCCCGCTGTTTGCGGTCAAGGCGCTGGCCGACCGGCTGATCCCGCGCGACACCGCCTATGTCGACATCAGCTATAAGGACGCGCTGGCGCTTTCCACCGCCTATCAGGGTGGCGTCGTTCTCTGGGTGGCCTTCTGGGCCTTCTACGGTCAGGGCTTTACCGCCGCGACCACCGCAAGCGTCTTTACCTTTGGTGGCGCCTATATGCTGGTCGTGCTGATCGAACCGATTGCCGATCTCGCGGTGCTGGCCGCTGCCAAATCGCTGCGCGGGCTGGAACGCGCCGGGCTGACCACGCCCCGGCTGTTCAACGCCGGCTGAGCGTCGATCCGACCGAAAGCAACGGGCCGGGGCTTGCCCCCGGCCCCAGACGTTTTGAGGGGCCGTTTCGCCCCCGCAGCCTCATGGGATCGTCATGCCTGCCAAAACCCCCGCCACCATCATCACCGGCTTTCTCGGCGCCGGGAAAACCACCCTTATCCGCCATATGCTGACCCATGCGGGCGGCAAGAAAATCGCGCTGATCATCAATGAATTCGGCGATCTCGGCGTCGATGGCGAGTTGTTGAAAGGCTGCAATGACGAGGCCTGCACCGCGGATGATATCCTTGAGCTCTCCAACGGCTGCATCTGCTGCACCGTGGCCGAGGATTTCATCCCGACCATGGAAAAGCTGCTCGACCGGCCCGACCGGCCCGATCACATCGTCATCGAAACCTCGGGCCTGGCGCTGCCACAGCCGCTGATCCGCGCCTTCAACTGGCCGGGAATCTCGACCCGGGTGACGGTTGACGGGGTGGTGACCGTGGTCGATGGCCCGGCGCTGCGCGATGGCCGCTTTGCCCATGATGTGGCGGCGGTGGACGCCGCCCGCAGCGCCGATGACAGCCTCGATCACGACACCCCATTGTCGGAACTGTTCGAAGATCAGCTGACCTGCGCCGATATGGTGGTGATGAACAAGGCCGACCTGCTGTCCGAGGCGGAGACCACCCGCATCCTTGCCGATCTGGGCGGCGCCACCCGTGACGGCGTGCATGTGGTTGCCGCCTCGATGGGCGCGCTGCCCATCGCGGTGCTGCTGGGAATGAATTCCGGCGCCGAGGCCGACACCGAAGCCCGGCACGAGCTGCACCACCATCATCACCATGATGATGATGACGAAGATGATCATGCGGACGACGACCATCATCACGATCACGGCCATGACGAATTCGAAACCTTTGTCATCACCCGTGGCGAAATCAGCGATCCCGCGGCCTTTGCTGCGGCCGTGACCGAGACCATCCGCAGCCATGACATCCTGCGGCTGAAAGGCTTTGCCGCCGTCACCGGCAAGCCGATGCGCCTGACCCTGCAAGCGGTCGGTCCCCGGGTCGACAGCTATTTCGACCGTCCCTTTGGCGCTGAGGCGCGGGAAACCCGGCTGGTGGTGATCGGCCAGGCCGGGCTTGACCGTGCCGCAATCACCCGCGAGCTGAGCCGGTGATCATCGTCGAGCCTGGTGATCCGGGCAGCCCCGCCGCCCGGCATCTGCTGGGCCAGAGCCATGCGCTGATGCGTGCCGAATTCCCGGCCGAGAGTAACCATTTCCTGTCGATCGACGCGCTGACCGCCGCCAATATCCGGTTTCTCATCGCCCGCCGGGGCGCGGTGGTGATCGGCTGTGCCGCGCTGGCCCTTTGCGAGGGCTATGGCGAGGTCAAATCGATGTTCGTCGATCCCGCCGCCCGAGGCAGCGGCGCCGCCAAGGCGCTGATGCGCGCGCTTGAGGATCTGGCCCGGGCCGAGGACCTGCCGCTGATCCGGCTGGAAACCGGCGACACCCTGCACGCCGCCCAGGCGCTCTATCGCGCCCATGGCTTTGCCACCTGCGGCCCGTTCGGCGCCTATCGCGAAGACCCGCGTTCGGTCTTCATGGAAAAACGGCTGACCTAGCCCGACCGAAAGCGACAGACCCACCGCCATGCACCTTCTCGCCGCCACCCCCGGATCCCATGACGACGGTGACGATCCTGTCGATCTGAACCAGACCCCGGCGGATCTGGTGGTGATCTCGGCGGCCGACACCGAACTCGCGGCGCTGTCGGCGGCCCGCGCCGATCTGGCCGCAGCCCCCGGTCTGCGGCTGGCCAATCTCACCCATCTGCGCCACCCGATGTCGGTCGATCTGCATCTCGACCACTGCGCCACAAAGGCGCGACTGGTGGTGATCCGGCTGCTCGGCGGCAGCGGCTATTGGCGCTATGGCGTCGATCAATACTGCGCCCGGTTGCATGCCGCCGGGGTGCCGCTGGCGTTGCTGCCCGGCGATGACAAGCCGGACAACGAACTTCGCGCCCTGTCCAGCGTTGCCGATGCGGATTACGACCGGCTCTGGTCCTATCTGGTCGAAGGCGGGCCGGACAATGCCAGCAATTTCCTGGCCCATGCGGCGCATATGCTCGACGGTGGCGCGCCGCCCGCCGCCCCGGCGCCGCTGCTGCGCGCCGGGCTCTACTGGCCTGGCGACCCGGCCCCGACCCTGGCGGAGCTGCGCGGCCATTGGCCAAACAATGCCGCCGTGGTGCCGATCATATTCTACCGGGCATTGCTGCAGGGCGCCGGGCTGAACCCGATCAACCGGCTGACCAAGGCGCTGCTGCGCGAAGGGTTGGCGCCGATGCCGATCTTTGTCGCCTCGCTGAAGGATCCGATCTCCACCGCCACGCTCGAACATCTGTTCGCCGCCGCGCCACCCGCCGTGATCCTCAACGCCACCGCCTTTGCCACCGGCACTCCGCATCAGGGTGACGACGGTGCAGCCAACCCGCTGGCCACGGCCAGCGCCAATGCCGCACCGGTGTTCCAGATCGTGCTTTCCGGCGGCACCGAAGAGGCCTGGGAAAGTGGTCTCAGCGGCCTGTCGGCGCGCGACATCGCGATGAATGTCGCCCTGCCCGAGGTCGATGGCCGCATCCTGTCGCGTGCCATCAGCTTTAAGGACGCAGCCTATTTCGACGCGGCCACCCAATGCCCGATTGCCACCTACCGGGCGCGCGGCGACCGCATTGATTTCGTCGCCGCCCTGACCCGGCGCTGGTGCGCCCTGCGCACCAAACCGGCCAGCCAGCGCCGTGTCGCCCTGGTGCTGGCCAATTACCCCAACAAGGACGGCCGCCTGGCCAATGGCGTCGGCCTCGACACCCCCGCCGCGACGGTTCATGCCCTCCAGCTGCTGACCCGCGACGGCTATCGCGTCGATGCCGCGCCGAACGACAGCGCCGCGCTGATGCAGGCGATCCTTGCCGGCCCGACCAACTGGCTCACCGACCGGGCCGAGCGCAGCGGCGGGGTCGCGCTGCCGCTCTCGACCTATCTCGACCACTTCAACGCCCTGCCCTGGGCGGTGAAACAAAAGATCACCGATCGCTGGGGCAGGCCCGAAGATGACCCCTTCATCTTGCCACGAATAGTCCCCCCGGAGGGGCGCGCGTCACCCGAACCCGACGCTGCGGCGCCCGCGTTCAAGCTCTCGGTACTGACCTACGGCAATGTTGTCGTCGGCCTGCAACCGGCACGCGGCTATAACATCGATCCCACCGACACCTACCATTCGCCGGACCTGGTGCCGCCGCATAATTACCTCGCCTTCTACATCTGGCTGCGCGAGGCCTTCGGCGCCGATGCCATCGTCCATATGGGCAAGCACGGCAATCTGGAATGGCTGCCCGGCAAGGCGCTGGCGCTGTCCGAAAGCTGCCTGCCCGAGGCGGTGCTCGGCCCGATGCCGCATATCTACCCGTTCATCGTCAACGATCCCGGCGAAGGCACCCAGGCCAAGCGCCGCACCCAGGCGGTGATCATCGACCATTTGACGCCGCCGCTGACCCGCGCCGAAAGCTATGGCCCGATGCGCGATCTCGAAGCGCTGGTCGATGAGTATTACGAGGCGGCAGGCGTCGACCCCCGCCGCATCGCCCATCTGCGCCGCGAAATCCTGTCGCTGACCGCCGCCACCGGGCTGGACAAGGATGCCGGGATGTCAGGTGCTGACGCCGACAGCGATCTGGCCAAGCTCGACGCGTTCCTCTGCGAGTTGAAAGAGGCCCAGATCCGCGACGGTCTGCATATCTTCGGACACACGCCCGAAGGCCGCCTGCGCCGCGATCTGCTGATCGCCCTGACCCGGATCCCGCGCGGCGATGGCACGGGCGGCGACGCCTCGCTGCTCCGCGCGCTGGCGGCCGATCTCGGCCTCGATTTCGATCCGTTGGATTGCGACATGGCCGCGGCCTGGGACGGCCCGCGCCCGGCGGCACTGGCGGCCCTGTCACCGGCGAGCTGGCGCAACCAGGGCGACACGGTCGAACGGCTGGAGTTGTTGGCGATCGACTTGCTCGACCAACCGGCACCCGCTGCTCCCGGTCCCGCCAGTGCTGCCGTCCTTTCCGCCCTCGTCAGCCGTATCGCCCCGGCGCTCGACGCCTGCGGACCGGGCGAAGCCGCGGGCCTGCTCACCGCCTTGGCCGGGCGTTTCGTCGCCCCGGCGCCCTCCGGCGCGCCGACAAGGGGGCGGCTGGATGTGCTGCCGACCGGGCGCAATTTCTATTCGGTCGACAGCCGTGCAGTGCCAAGCCCGACCGCCTGGGCCTTGGGCTGGAAATCCGCCAACCTCTTGATCGAAAAGCACCTGCAGACCCAGGGCGACTGGCCTCGGTCGCTGCTGCTGACCGCCTGGGGCACCGCCAATATGCGCACCGGCGGCGACGACATTGCCCAGGCGCTGGCCTTGATGGGGGTGAAACCGCAATGGGACAGTGCCAACCGCCGGGTCACCGGGTTCGAGATCCTGCCGCTCTCGATCCTCGCCCGGCCCCGCGTCGATGTCACCCTGCGTATCTCCGGCTTCTTCCGCGACGCCTTTCCGCAGCTGATCGCGCTGATCGACCGCGCCGCCCGCGCGGTGCAGGCGCTCGATGAACCCGCCGAGATGAACCCGGCCGCCGCCCGCGCCCGGGCCGGCGAACCGGTGGCGCGGGTCTATGGCGCCAAACCCGGCGCCTACGGGGCCGGGCTGCAGGCGCTGATCGACGAACGGCTCTGGGCCGACAAATCCGACTTCGCCGAGGCCTATCTGACCTGGGGCAGCTACGCCTATGCCGCCGACTCCGAGGGAACCGCCGACCGCGACGGCTTTGAAACCCGGCTGAAACAGGCCGAGGCGGTGGTGCAGAACCAGGACAACCGCGAGCACGATCTCCTCGACAGCGACGATTATTACCAATTCGAAGGCGGCGCGGCGGCGGCGATCCACAGCCTGCAAGGCCAGGATCGCCCGATCTATCACAACGATCATTCCCGCCCCGAACGCCCGGTGATCCGCACTTTGGACGAAGAGATCTCCCGCGTCATCCGCTCGCGCGTGGTCAATCCGAAATGGATCGACGGGGTGAAACGCCATGGCTACAAGGGCGCTTTCGAAATCGCTGCCACGGTGGATTATCTGTTCGCCTTTGCCGCCACCACCGGCGCGGTGCAGAACCACCATTTCGATCTGGTCGAAGAGGCGTTTCTGAACGACGAAGTCACCCGCCAGTTCATCGCCGACAACAACCCCGCCGCCCTGCGCGAGATTGCCGAACGCCTGCAAGAGGCGATCGATCGCGGCCTCTGGACGCCGCGCTCCAACTCGGCCCGCGCCCGGATCGCCGGAATCGCCACCGCCTAAGAAAACTGACGCCCCTGCTTCCTCTGGTCTGAAATATCCTCGGGGGGAATCGGCCATCGGCCGATGGGGGGCAGACAGCCCCCCGCCTCCCCGCAGACCACGATGCAGACCACGATTTCACCGCGCGGCTCGATGACCCGACGGCGGTGCACCCGGTGAGGTCCTTTCATGCCGAGGCCCCCCTGCCCCGGATGCCCGGCCGCTGAAACCCGGTGCCTCAGCCGCGCTGCGCCGCCCGGATCTCGCGTTCCAGCGCCTCCAGGAACCGCGACCGGTCAGCCTTGGAAAACGGTCGACCGCCGCCTTGGCGGAACGGATCGGCGGCGCGCAGATCGGTCATCAGATCGCGCATCGCCAGCACCTGGCCGATGTTGCGGGCATCCAGCACCTCGCCATTCGGCTTCAGCACCCGCGCCCCGGCCTCGACGCAGCGCGCCGCCAGCGGGATGTCCTGGGTGACCACCACATCGCCCGGTCCGGCGCGCTCGGCAATCCACATATCCGCCGCATCCGGCCCGGCGGCGACCACCATGATCTCGACCAGCGGATTGGCCGAGGGGCGAATGCCGCCGTTCGAGACCAGCAGCATCCGCAGCCCATGGCGGCTCGCCACCCGCTCGGCCTCGGCCTTCACCGGGCAGGCGTCGGCATCGATATAGATGACGCTCATCCGCGCAGCGCCGCGCCGTGAAAGCGGACATGTTCGGCGATGAAACTCGCCACAAAGAAATAGCTGTGGTCATAGCCCGGTTGGATCCGAAAGCTGCCGGCCTGGCGCCGGGCCGCCGCCGCAGCGAACAGGGTTTCCGGGCGCAGCAGGTCAAGGAATTCATCGCCGCCGCCCTGATCGACCAGCACCGGCCCGTTAAAGCCGCGCGCCGCCATCAACAGGCTGGCATCATGCGCCTGCCAGCGCGCCTCATCTGCACCCAGATAGGCACCAAATTGCTTGCGCCCCCAATCCGAGCCACAGGGATTGCAGATCGGCGCGAAGGCCGAGACCGAGCGGAACCGCCCCGGCAAGGCCATCGCCAGGGTCAGCGCCCCGTGTCCGCCCATCGAATGCCCGGTGATCGCCTGGCGCGACATGTCCAGAGCGAAGTCTTCCGCCAGAACCTCGGGCAAATCCTCTGTCAGGTAGTCCCACATCTGGAAATGTTCGGCCCAGGGCGCTTCGGTCGCATTCACATAGAACCCCGCCCCCTGGCCCAGATCATAGGCCGGGTCATCGGCGACGGCGGCACCGCGCGGCGAGGTGTCGGGAAACACCAGCGCGATCCCCTGTTCGGCGGCCCAGCCCTGCGCCCCGGCCTTGAACATCGCATTCTCATGGCTGCAGGTCAGCCCGGAGAGATACCACAGCACCGGCACCGGCGCGCGTGCCGCCGCCTCGGGCAGGAACAGGCCAAAGGTCATCTCGCATTTGGTCACTGCGCTGGCATGGGCATAGACCCCCTGCACCCCGCCAAAGCACCGGTTCTCTGAAATCACCCGCATCCGCATCTCACCTTTTCACATCTCACCCCTGCATAGCGAACCCGGACCGGCGATGCACCCTGCCGCTTCTTCTGGTTCCAAACATCTTTGGCGGGGGGATCGGCCAAAGGCCGATGGGGGCAGACAGCCCCCGGCCCGTCAGGATTAGAAGATCGTCAATATCTCATCCAGCGGCTTCTTGATCTTGGCCACCGCCGGCACCGTCGCATTCTCAGCCGGATGCCCGACCGCCAGGATCATCACCGGCTTTTCACTTTCTGGCCGATTGCAGAGCCCATTCAGAAACCGCATCGGATTTGGCGTATGGGTGAGACAGGACAGCCCGGCATTGTGCAGCGCCGCGATCAGGAACCCGGTGGCGATGCCGACACTTTCCGGCACATAGTAATTCTTGTAGCGGTTGCCCTGTCGGGTCACCCCGTAGCGTTGTGCAAAGACCACGATCAGCCAGGGCGCCACCTCGAGATGCGGCTTGTCGACCCCGGTGCCGATCGGCTCCAGCGCCTTCAGCCATTCCTCGCCGCCACCGCCGGCATAGAATTTCTGTTCTTCCACCTCGGCCGCCCGGCGGATTTCGGCCTTCATGCCGGGATCGGCAATCGCCACGAAATGCCAGGGCTGGTGATTGGCCCCAGAGGGTGCCCGCCCCGCCGTGGCGATGCAATCGGCAATTACCGCCGCCGCCACCGGCCGGTCGGAAAACGCGCGGATGCTGTGCCGCCGCTTCATCAGATCGAAAAATTCCGCAGCCTTTTCCGCCATCTCGCTGTCGCTCAGATCGCGGCGATCCGGCAACGGGACCGGTTCGTAACTGACCTCGCCTTCATGATACATGGGCCACCTCCTGAGCAAAGCATCGCAGGCCCGGGGCTGCCGTCAACCCACCGGGAAGCCGCCGGGATTTTGCGACAGGTTCCCGGGCGGAAACCAAAGTTGTGGCGGCAGTATAAATCCATATTGACGGATCAAACGACTCAGCATAACGAATTGAATCGCGGCGGCTTTTATGGGCGCGCCGCGGTATCATCCATGGACAAATCATGAGTCATTATTCTGTTATCGCCGCTCTGGCGATCCTCTTGGGTGGCACCATTGCGACCCAGGCCGCTTCCCCTATTACCTGCACTTTCCATGGCGGTGCCCCCGGCGCTGCGGACAGCGAAGGCAACACCGGTCCGTTCCAGCCCAATGGCAACGAATATGTCGCCGAAGCAGCAACCGTGCGCGACGCGGCCACGGCGGCCCGTGCCTCCTGCAAGGCCGGTGAGGAACTGGGGTCGCAAGGCTGCCAGCTCATCGCCTGCGTCAACCCGGACGCCGCCCCAGCTGACGGCACCGCGCCGAAAAGCTGATCCCGACTGGCGTCAGAGATCACCAATAAAAAGGCCCCGAAGCGATGCTTCGGGGCCTTTCCTTATCAGTCGAGCGGTGAAGCTTACGCTTCGGCTTCCTCGGTAGCCTCTTCGCCGGTTTCCTGGTTCACGACTTTCATCGACAGGCGCACCTTGCCACGATCGTCAAAGCCGAGCAGCTTGACCCAGACTTCCTGACCTTCTTTCAGAACATCCGAGGGATGGTTCAGACGGCGGTTCTCGATCTGGCTGACATGCACAAGACCGTCGCGCTTGCCAAAGAAGTTCACGAAGGCGCCGAAATCGACGATCTTGACCACGGTGCCCTTGTAGATTTTGCCTTCTTCCGGCTCTGCCACGATCGAATGGATCATGTCATAGGCCTTTTGGATGGCATCGCCGTTCGGGCTGGCGATCTTGATGATGCCTTCGTCGTTGATATCGACCTTGGCACCCGACAGTTCGACGATCTCGCGGATCACCTTGCCGCCGGACCCGATGACCTCACGGATTTTGTCCGTGGGGATCTGCATCGTTTCGATGCGCGGCGCATGAACCGAGAAATCACCAGCGCCGGACAGCGCCTTGTTCATCTCGCCCAGGATGTGCATCCGGCCAGCCTTGGCCTGCGCCAGGGCTTTTTCCATGATCTCGGAGGTGATGCCGGCGACCTTGATGTCCATCTGCAACGAGGTGATACCGTTCTCGGTGCCAGCCACTTTGAAATCCATGTCGCCGAGGTGATCCTCGTCGCCCAGGATGTCGGTCAGGATGGCATAGGATCCGTCATCTTCCAGGACCAGGCCCATGGCCACACCGGCAACCGCGGATTTCAGCGGCACGCCCGCATCCATCATCGACAGCGAACCGCCGCAGACCGACGCCATCGACGAAGAGCCGTTGGATTCGGTGATCTCGGACACAACCCGGATTGTGTAGGGGAAATCGGTGGCCGCCGGCAGAACCGCCTGAAGCGCGCGCCATGCCAGTTTGCCATGGCCGATTTCACGCCGTCCCGGGCCACTCACGCGGCCCACTTCGCCAACCGAATAGGGGGGGAAGTTGTAATGCAGCAGGAAGTTCGACTTGTAGGTGCCGCTGAGCGCGTCGATCATCTGCTCGTCGTCACCGGTGCCCAGGGTGGTCACAACCAGACCTTGGGTTTCGCCACGGGTGAACAGGGCCGAACCATGGGTCCGCGGCAGCAGGCCGGTTTCGGACACGATCGGGCGCACCTCGTCGGTCTTGCGACCGTCGATACGTTTGCCGTTCTTCACCACATCGCCGCGCAGAACCGCGCTTTCCAGCTTTTTCAGGGCCGAACCGAGGTTGTCGTCCGCCAGCTGATCTTCGTTCAGCGCCGCTTTGATCGCGGTTTTGGCATCCGAAACAGCCGTGGTGCGTTCCTGCTTGTCGGTGATCGCATAGGCGGCGCGCATCTTGTCTTCGCCCGCCGCTTTCACAGCCGCGTAGAGCTCGGAATAATCCGGCGGCTGGAAATCGAACGGTTCTTTCGCCGCGTCTTCGGCCAGCGAGATGATCAGGTCGATCACCGGCTGGATCTGCGCATGGGCGAAATTCACTGCGCCCAGCATTTCGGCCTCGCTCAGCTCATAGGCTTCGGATTCGACCATCATCACGGCGTCTTTGGTGCCGGCGACAACCAGATCGAGGCGCTGCTCGGGGTTTTCGCGCAGCTTGTGCATATCCGCGACTTCCGGGTTCAGCACATAGTCGCCATCGACGAAACCAACCCGGCAACCAGCGATCGGGCCACGGAACGGGGCGCCGGAAATCGTCAGCGCCGCCGAGGTGGCGATCATTGCGACCATGTCGGGATCATTGACCAGATCGTGGGACAGCACCGTGCACATCACCAGCACTTCATGTTTGAAGCCGGGAACGAACAGCGGGCGGATCGGACGGTCGATCAGGCGAGCGGTCAGCGTTTCCTTTTCGGTCGGCCGCGCTTCGCGCTTGAAAAAGCCGCCCGGCACTTTACCGGCGGCATAGTATTTCTCTTGATAGTGAACGGTCAGCGGAAAGAAATCCTGACCGGGCTTCGGCGTTTTCGCAAACGTCACGTTCGCCATGACCGAGGTTTCACCCAGCGTCGCGATGACAGAGCCATCCGCCTGACGGGCAACCTTGCCGGTTTCAAGAGTGAGGGTTTCATCGCCCCACTCCATCGTTTTCGTCGTTACATTGAACATCTAGCGTATCCTGTAGGGGAGCACTCCCGGGCGTTCCCGGGTCTCCCATTTAAATGGCGGCCCCATTGCCGCCGACCCCTGATCCTGTTGCACAACGCCGGGGTCCTTGGCGTCACGTCTCAGATGGGCGGGCCATACAGGAGATTGCCGCAATTTGAAACAGGAAAGGACAGAGGATTGCGCTCTGCGCTGGCCGCAAACGGTGGTCCGCTACGTCACCAGCACGCCGGGGCACCGATGGCACCCCGGCGTGGCCTGACTCCGGCTTGGCAGCCGGTCGGCTTTATTCCGCCGCGTTCAACATCCCACTGCGAAACACCAGCCCTGCGGCCAGCGCCCCGGCCCCGGTGGCCCCCAGGATCACAACCATGAACAGGAAGGTTGCGACCACCTCGAATACCAGCGCGGCTTGCATGGAATATTCGCCGAGATACCCGGCACCCCAGCCGTTCTGCCCAAGACCGTTGGTGGCGATGCTGTAATCGGCCTTGCCGCTGGCGACGACAAACAGCACCCCGGCCGCGATGATCGCGCCGATGATCTGCGCGATCATATATTTCACCGCTTCCGGCAGCGCCATGCGGCCGGCGGCCACCATGCCCAGCGACACCGCCGGGTTGATATGGCAGCCAGAAACCGGACCGATCCCATAGGCCATGCCGATCAGCGCCAGACCAAAGGCAAAGCTGATCCCGATCAACCCGATGTCCGCCCCGGCAATAACCGCCGATCCACAGCCGAACAGCACCTGCGTGAAAGTCCCAATAAGTTCTGCGAAGTATTTGTTCGTTTTCTGTCCCTTGGTTCCGACCTTGTTGGCCGGATTGTGTGGCGCAGACAAAGGAGAAAAAACTGAGTTGCCAAATGGAATTCGGAGCGAAACGAAAAAACCGCGCCCCAGGGACGCGGTTTCAAACTCAGCCGGTGGTTTGGCCTGATTTACAGGGCCAGCCGGTGATCAGCGGCGAATGCCCAGACGCTGGATCAACGATTGATAGCGCGCTTCGTCTTTGCCTTTGGTGTAATCCAGCAGCTTGCGGCGCAGGGCGACCATTTTCAAAAGGCCACGGCGACCGTGGTTGTCTTTCTTATGGGTCTTGAAATGCTCGGTCAGGGTGGTGATCCGGCTGGTCAGAATGGCAACCTGAACTTCGGGCGAGCCGGTGTCGCCTTCTTTGGTTGCATATTCTTTCATCAGACGGGCTTTTTCTTCGGGTGTGATCGACATCGGGGTCTCCTGTTATCAAAGGGTTACGGGCGCAAGCCGGGATGTCGTCCAGCAGGGTCCATGGAGTCACCCCTGCGCGTTTCGCAGGAGATTGCGGGCACATAGGGCATCCACCCCGGCTTGGAAAGGGAAATCGTGCCCGGCACTCAGGCAGTAACGAGGGCGCTGGCCGTGGGGATTACGCCAAAGGCGCTTTGCGCGGTCAGCACCACATCGGCCAGGTCGACCGGCAAGTCCGAGATCAGGCTGGCATGTAGCACACCGCCAACGATCACATGATGCACCTGCCCACCGACCGGGACGATTTCAACCTCGGGTGCCGGACCGGCGGCATCGTCATAGACCACCAGCAGGCTGTCCTCACCGGGGGTGAAATCCATGATCCCGGCCTCTTCGCCCGGGATGATCCAATTGCCCAGCACGATCTGATCGGCGCCGCGCCCGGCGGTGACGATATCACCACTGCCCGCGATCAGCGTGTCCGCGCCACCGCCACCGTTCAGGTAATCGGCATCAGTGCTCGGGTCATTGACCGGATCAGCCGCCGCATCGACCTCGGGCGCATCTTGCCGTGTCGCCCCGTCGATCCAGTCGTTGCCAAACCCGCCGAACAGGGTATCGGACCCGGCACCACCGATCAGGCTGTCGCCGCCATGACCACCGTGCAGTGCGTCATCGCCGACGCCACCGCTCAGCAGATCGGCGCCCATGCCGCCCTCAGCACTGTCATTGCCCGCGCCACCGGAAAGCACATCGTTGTCGAGCATGCCATAAAGCGTGTCATCGCCTGCCCCACCCGCCAGTTGATCGGCGCCGTCACCGCCCCAGAGTGTGTCATTGCCCGCCTCGCCGTCGATCGAATCCCGCCCGGTTTGGCCCAGCATCTGATCGCCGCTGCTGCCGCCAGTCATCTGGTCGTCGCCGTCATAGCCGCCCATCTGATCCGCACCTGCAGTGCCCACCATCAGGTCGGCCAGAATGCTGCCGATCAGGATCTTGCCCGACGGATCATCCTCGGCCTCGGGCGCTGTCGGGTCATCGTCCGGCACCTCGGGCTCGTCCAGCCCGACGACCATCGACGCGCCGACCAGCATCATTCCCATCAATCCGGCCAGCATCAGCATCGGCCTGCCCCCCACAGATGCGGCCTAGGAACCACACCCGAGCGGCACCGGTCAAATCCTTTCAAAACAGATGGTTAACAAAGACTTGTCAGAACCAGAGCTGCGGAGCGACCGCATAGGGCACATAGAGCGGATGGCGCGGGTGGCCGTCCTTGGTCAGCCCGATGTGGTGCATGGCCTGCCCGCTGGCGCGCTGCGCCGCCGCCCAGCGCGCGCCGGCATCACGATAGGCGCCATGCGCACCCCAGGCCGCCAGCACCAGATCGGCCGCCGCAATGGCCTGCGCCAGGACCGCGTCATTCTCGGGCCCAACCGGATCTTCCGCGCGGCGCAGATCAGCGGGACGCGTGGCGCGAAACGCAAAGAGATTGACCACCGTAAACCCGCCAAAGCCCAGGCGCCGGGCCCGGCGTTCACAGCGTTCCACCGTCGGATCATTGCGCTGCTCGGAGGCGGTCGAAGGATTCAACATCACAAAAGCGATGCGCCCTGCGGCTGGCTGCCAGTCGCGTTCCAGCAGATAGCGATAGGTTTCGCAGGGCGAATAGAGCGCCCGAGACATGACGCCTTCTGCCAGATGGCGCCGCTCGATCGCTCCGGCACGCATCGGCGGGGTGGTCACAGGTTGAACACCCGGGCCGGATGCAGCTCGCCGCCGCGATAGGTGCCGACAGCCAGCGGCTGACCGTTGAAACTGGCCCAGCATTCATCGCCGAATTCCAGCGCCGGGCCGATCACCTGACCGGGATTGCCATTGCGCAACCGTGTGGCGCCGAGTTCGGTGGCGTGGACCTCGGGCAGCTCGGTCAGCCCGGCGGAGACCGGCAGCAGATGCGCATCCAGATCCGGGGTCCGGGCCAGCGCCTCGATCTGCTCCAGGCTGATCCCGTCCGCCGCCGCGAACGGGCCCGACCAGATCCGCCGTAGCCGGGTCACATGGCCATAACAGCCCAGCAGTTCACCCAGATCGCGGGCGATGGCGCGCACATAGCCGCCCTTGCCACAGACCATTTCCAGCACCGCGCTATCAGCATCGGGCCGGTCGGTCAGCAGCAGGCTTTCGACCCAGAGCGGCCGGGCGGCAATCTCGACCGACTCGCCGTCGCGGGCCAGCTTATAGGCGCGCTGGCCGTCGATCTTGACCGCGGAAAACTGCGGTGGCACCTGCTGAATCTCACCAACAAACCCGTGCAGCGCCTCCTTGATCTCTTCATCCGTAGGGCGCGTGTCGCTGCTGGCGATGATCGTGCCTTCGGCATCGTCAGTGTTGGTGGCCTGGCCAAAGCGCACCGTGAATTCATAGGCTTTCAGCGCGTCGGTGATATAGGGCACGGTCTTGGTCGCCTCGCCCAGCGCCACTGCCAGCACCCCGGTCGCCTCGGGGTCGAGCGTGCCGGCATGCCCGGCCTTGTTGGCGTCAAAGGCCCATTTCACCTTGTTCACCACGGCGGTCGAGGTCAGCCCGGTGGGCTTGTCCACCACCAGCCAGCCGGAAATGTCGCGGCCTTTTTTTCTGCGCGCCATGGGTCGCCTCCGTCGGTTGAAACCCGCCTGCTAGCGAATGCGCTGCGGGGCGTCAATCCGCGTGGCGGTTACGCCGGGCCAACGCCGCCGCCAGCTCGCCAGCGCCGCCGAGGCAAGGGCGGTCAGCACTGTCTGGAACCGCCCGCCAAGCAGCTGCGCCATGCGGGCACAGATCGGCCTCTGCACCGCGATCACAGCACCCGGTACATATAGCTGGTGGATTCCAGCCGATCCTCGCTCGGGTGGCGCGAAAAATTGGGGATCGACCCGGCCAGGTTGAATCCGGCGGCGGCATAGAGCCCCTGCGCCGGACTGCCGGTGGTGGTGTCCAGCGTCACCAGCCGCAGCCCCTGCGCCGCAGCCGCCGCCAGCAGGGTGGCGATCAGATCCTGTCCCAGGTGACGGCGACGGAAATCGGGATGCACCAGCAATTTGGTGACCTCACCCCGGTGCGCCTGGTTCGGCGGCAGGTCCCAATCCAGCATCACGCAGCCCGCGACCTGCCCGGCCGCGCGCGCCAGCCAGAGCCGCCGCTTGCCTGCCGCCATCGCAACGGCGACCTTGCCGGTCCAGAACGCCCGTGCCTCTTCTGGCGGAAACGGCAGGACGAAATTCACACTTGCCCCGGCGTGGACGCAGGCGTGCAACAGGCTGGTCAGCCCGTCGATTTCAGCGTCGTAACTTCCGGGTGCGATTTCCTCGATCATTTTGAACCTTACAGAATGAAAAGCAGATAGGTGGCGCCGCTGTCACCAGCGTGGAAACTTGTGGGCCCATCCAGCCGGTAGCGCAGGCAATCGCCGGGGCCGAGCGCGTGGGTTGTGTCCGCGACCTCAAGCTGCAGCGCGCCCTCGGTCAGCAGCAGGTGATGTTCCATCCCCGGCACCGGCACCCGGTCATAGCGCACCATGGCATCGGGGCGCAGGCGGCTTTCGATCACATGTCCGGCCAGGGTTTCAGCGGGTGGAGAAACGGTGCGGCGGGTAAAGCCGGTGACCTGATCCTGCCAGACCTCCTGATCGGCCCGGCGGATCAGCGGCGCCGGATCGACCTCGGCCAGCCGCATCAGCCGCGAGGTCGACAGACCATACACCGCCGCCAGCCGCCCCAGCACCTCGGCGGTCGGGCTGGTCTCGGCGGTTTCGATCCGCGACAGCGAGCCCCGGCTGACGCCGCTTTCACCGGCAAGCGCGTCCAGGGTCAGGCCACGTTCCAGGCGCAGAGATCTGAGCCGGGCGGCCAGGCGACTGGCAAGATCGTCCATGTTGTTCCCTTATCTGGGAATCATTCCCAGATAAGGGATATATCGGACCGCAACCCGAGGCAAGCCTCAGCCACAGCGCACATCGGTGACGATTTCGCTCTCGTCCAGAATGATGTTCAGCCGGTCCGGGCGGTAATCCCTGGTGACCATGGTGTCGGGATGGATCACCCGCACCTTGCCGGATCCGGCGGGCAGCAGGTTGGCATCAAACTTCAGCCCGACGATATCCTGCAAGCCGGAGGCGCCACAGGCGTCCTGCAAGGCGGACTCGTCCGTGTTGGGCATCGGGTCATCCTCTTCCTTGCAGGCGCTCAGCAGCGCCAGCGCCAGCACGGCAAATGCCAAACGGATCATGCTCTTGTCCTCATCTCGGGTCTCGGGCCCATTGCCGCCAGCATGAAGCCGGCGGCGGCAAAATGACAAGCAACAGCCGCGTGAAGCGTTGCAAATGAGCCGTCTTTCGCCCACCTTCGGCGGGAACCTTCAGGGAGGACTACACCATGCGCACCCGTGCCGCCGTCGCCACGCAAGCCGGAAAACCACTGGAAATCATGGAGGTGAACCTGGAAGGCCCGCGCGCCGGTGAGGTTCTGGTCGAGGTCAAGGCCACCGGCATCTGCCACACCGACGAATTCACCCTGTCCGGTGCCGATCCCGAAGGGTTGTTCCCGGCGATTCTGGGGCATGAGGGCGCCGGTGTGGTGCTTGAGGTCGGCGCCGGTGTCACCAGCGTCAAGCCGGGCGACCACGTCATCCCGCTCTACACCCCGGAATGCCGGGAATGTTATTCCTGCACCAGCGGCAAGACCAACCTCTGCACCTCGATCCGGGCGACCCAGGGCCAAGGGCTGATGCCTGATGGCTCATCCCGCTTTACCACCCTCGATGGCGATCCGATCCTGCATTACATGGGCTGTTCGACGTTTTCGAACCACACGGTGCTGCCGGAAATCGCCCTGGCCAAGGTGCGCGAAGACGCGCCGTTCGACAAGATTTGCTATATCGGCTGTGGCGTCACCACCGGCATCGGCGCGGTGATCAACACAGCCAAGGTCGAGATTGGCGCGACAGCGGTGGTCTTTGGCCTCGGCGGGATCGGGCTGAACGTCATCCAGAGCCTGCGGCTGGCCGGGGCCGACATGATCATCGGCGTTGATCTGAACAATTCGAAAAAGGAATGGGGCGAGAAATTCGGCATGACCCATTTCGTCAACCCGAGCGAGATCGGCGAGGATCTGGTGCCCTATCTGGTCAACCTGACCAAGCGCCGGGGCGACCTGATCGGCGGGGCGGATTACACCTTTGACTGCACCGGCAATGTCAACGTGATGCGCCAGGCGCTGGAATGCGCCCATCGCGGCTGGGGGGAATCGATCATCATCGGCGTCGCCCCGGCAGGCGCGGAAATCACCACCCGCCCGTTCCAGCTGGTCACCGGCCGGGTCTGGAAAGGCACCGCTTTCGGTGGCGCCAAGGGGCGGACCGATGTGCCGAAAATCGTTGATTGGTACATGGAGGGCAAGATCCAGATCGACCCGATGATCACCCACCGGCTGACGCTGGAGGAGATCAACAAGGGGTTCGACCTGATGCATGCGGGCGAAAGCATCCGTTCGGTGGTGCTGTATTGACGCCAGAGGTTCGGGCCGCGAACTGGTCAGATCTGATTGCGATCGCTGAAGAGCGGTGGGGATCTCCACCGCCGAGGTTGGAGCGACGTGGAAAGCAGCACCTGCTCGAAGGCTATGTGATGCTTCTGTTTTTGAAAGCGAATGCCCGCAAATTTGCCTATCCTATCAGCATCAACCAGCGCGACCGCCCCGATTTCGTTTTGAATGACCAAATTGGTAAAAACTTCATTGAAGTGACAGAAGCGGTCGATCCGGAAGAACAGAAGCTTTGGACATCCCGCGAAAAAGACGCGCAGGACACCGAGCCAACCAAAGTGGACGAAATTGATTTGGACGACCCGACTCGGAAACGCCGGTTTTCCGAGTTGGTCGGTCAGGCAATACGACGAAAATCACAGGTAGACTATCGGATAGATACTCTTCTGATTTATCCCAATACATATGCCAACAGCTTTGAGACTCCGGAATGGGAGCTAGACGCTCTTGAAATAACTGACCTCAAAGACGTGACCTTTAACGCCATCTGGATCGTCGCTTCCGATCACGGAATTGAGTTGATCCGAAATCAGGTTGTCCGATTTGTGTCAGCATGATCACCGCCGCACCAACCGCCACCTGACGCCTGCGCCCGCACCTTGATTTGACCCGGTGCGCTTTCAATGCGAGGGATGGCATTGCAACAGGAGCCACAAATGCCCAACACCCGCAAACTTTACGCCGTTCTGATCGACGCCGACAACATCCCGGCCCGGTTCGCGGCTGCCGTGCTCAAGGAAATCACCAGCTTTGGCGAACCGGCCCTGCGCCGGGTCTATGGCGATTGGTCCGCAGAACGGCTGCGCAACTGGGCCGACCAGACCCGGGCGCTGGGCCTGGTCGCGCATCAGGAAACGGCCAACACCAAGGGCAAGAACGCCAGCGACATCGGGCTGGTGATTGACGCGATGGATATCCTGCACACCGGCCGCTTTGACGGCTTTGTGCTGGTGTCTTCGGACAGCGATTTCACCGCGCTGGCCAACCGGATCCGCGAACAGGGTCTGGACGTCATCGGCATCGGCGAGGCCAAGGCGCCGGAAAGCCTGCGCAATGTCTGCAACCGCTTCATCCTGCTGGAAAACATCACCGAAGACGCGGATCCGGTGCGTGGCACTGAAAAACCCACTGCCAAGATGCGTCCGATCGAGGCGGTGCCGCTGATCCGCCGCGCCATGGATCGGATCGAGGGTGAGGACGATTGGTATCCGCTGGGTCAGGTCGGCCAGTATATCACCGCCGAGAACCCGGATTTCGACACCCGATCCTATGGCAAGCGTAAACTGTCCGATCTGGTGGCCGAGCTGAAGGCGTTCGAAACCCGCAGCGGCGCCGGAAATCAGCTGATGATCCGCCGCCTCGATTAGGTCGGGCGCGGCCCGTAGCGCGCCATGAAGGTTTCGACCGCCTCGGCGGCGATGCGGTCGAGTTCCGCCTGGGTCAGCCGGGCGCGCATGCCAAGAATCCGGTCGCAGAACAGACGCGCCTTGCACAATTCGGCGAATTGATCGGCGGCCATTTCGATGTCGTCGATCGTTAACCCGCCCTTGCCGGTCTCGCCTGCCAGGTAGGTCATCAGCCGCGCGCGGCCCAGTTCCGGGCCATTGCGATAGAATTCCCGCGCCAGTTCCGGAAACCGCTCGGCCTCAGAGGCGCAGACCCGAAAGGTGTTGATCGCCAGATCGGAATTGAAATAGCTCACCATCCGGTCGGCGGCGAGACGCAGCATCTCCCGCGGCGGCAGATCGAGGGCGATCAGATCCAACGCGTCATCGGCCAGCTGACCGCATTCGCGCTTGGCCACTTCGACAAACAGCAACCGTTTGTCGGGGAAATAGCTGTACAGCGTGGCTTTCGACACCCCGGCCCGCTTGGCGATCTCATCCACCGACGCGCCTTCAAAGCCCTGGGCCAGGAACACGTCGCGCGCGCCTTCCAGCACCTGCTCGAATTTCCGGCCGACACGGATGACGGATTTCGGTGCGTTCATGGCAACTCCGGGGTTGGTGGGCGGCAATTTCAGCGCGGCGACATGCGGCCTCATAATAAACTGAACGGTTCAGTTTCGGCAAGCCGCGCGGGCACCGATTTCCGGAGCCAGGCCCCCGATTCGCAGCGATGCAAACTGGACGCCCCCCCAGCAAAGGCCTACCCTGCCCCGGACCTGCCACCAGCCGGAGACCGCCATGCGCTTTCTCACCCAACGCCGTCAATTTCGCGATTTGAGCGAGCGTGAAATCCTCGCCCTGGCCATTTCGTCAGAAGAGGACGACGCCCAGATCTATCGCAGCTACGGCGAACGGCTGCGCGCCGAATTCCCCGACAGCGCCGCAATTTTCGACGGCATGGCAACCGAAGAAGACGAGCACCGGCGGCGGCTGATCGCGCTGTTCACCGAACGCTTCGGCAACACCATCCCGCTGATCCGGCGCGAACATGTTGCGGGATATTATGCCCGCCGCCCGGTCTGGTTGATCGAGAACCTCGGGATCGAGCGGATCCGCGAAGAGGCCGAAGGCATGGAGCGCGACGCCGAACACTTCTACCTTGCCGCCGCCGCCCGCAGTACCGATCCCGCCACCCGCGCTCTGCTCGGTGATCTCGCCGCCGCCGAGGCCGGGCATCAGCGCAAGGCCGAAGATCTGGCCGAGCGGTATCTCGATGACGATTCAAAAGCCGCCGAGGCGCGATCCTCGCATCGCAAGTTCATCCTGACCTGGGTGCAGCCGGGGCTGGCTGGGCTGATGGATGGCTCGGTCTCCACCCTGGCGCCGATCTTTGCCACCGCTTTCGCCACCCATGACACCGGCACCACCTTCCTCGTCGGCCTCGCCGCCTCGATCGGGGCAGGGATCTCGATGGGCTTCACCGAGGCCGCCTCGGATGACGGCGAACTCTCCGGGCGCGGCTCGCCGGTGAAACGCGGCATCGCGGCCGGGGTGATGACCACTCTCGGCGGCCTCGGACACGCCCTGCCCTATCTGATCCCGGATTTCTGGACCGCGACGATCACCGCCTTCGTGGTGGTCTTCCTCGAACTCTGGGCAATCGCCTGGATCCAGAACCGCTATATGGAAACCCCGTTCTTTCGCGCCGCCTTCCAGGTGGTGCTGGGCGGGGCGCTGGTCTTCGCCGCCGGGGTGCTGATCGGCTCCGGCTGACCACCCGCCGCTTCATCTTGCCGGAAATATTCCCGCCGGAGGCCCGGCACCGAGGGGGTCGATCCCCCGAGGCGCCGCCCAGCGCGCCACCCTGCCGGGTGGCGCAATGCCTCAGCCGTGCAGCCCGGCCAACAGGCCGCTGTGCACATCCGGCCCGGCGGCGACCACCCCATGCACCTGCGGATGCGGATTGTTGAACTTCAGTGGCCCGCCATGGCGGTCGCTCACCGCAGCCCCGGCCTCGGCCAGCAACAGCGCCCCGGCGGCAATGTCCCATTCCCAGCTGTCGCGCAGGGTCAGCATCGCATCGAACCGCCCCTCTGCGACCAACGCCAGGCGATAAGCCAGCGACGGGCGGTAATGGCGCACCAGCACCGGCATGCCACCGGGCCAATGCCGCGACTCATAGGCCGGCTTGGCTGCCAGCATCGTCGCGCCCTCGACCCGGGTCCGATGCGAGGCACGGATCGGGCGCGCGTTCAACCAGGCGCCCTCGTCCACCGCCGCGCTGTAGAGCTTGTCCTTGACCGGCAGAAAGACCACCGCCGCCGTCACAGTGCCGTTTTCGACCACCGCCAGCGCATGCGCCCAGGTTTCGCCGCCCTCGATAAAGCTGCGGGTGCCGTCGATCGGATCGATGACGAACACCCGTTCGCGGGTCAGCCTGTCGGGATCATCCGGGCTTTCCTCGGACAGCCAGCCATAGTCGGGGCGGGCCTCGCGCAGCTTCGCCTCAAGCATCGCATTCACCGCCAGATCGGCCTCGGTCACCGGCCCGGCGCCATCCGGCTTCTCCCATTTCTGATGCGCCCGCCCGGCGAAATCGAGCGCGATCTCCCCCGCCTCGCGCGCCGCCGCAACCAACAGATCCAGGTCAGCTTCCAGCAAGGGTCAGCCCGTCGATCAGCAGTGACGGCACCACATGGCTCAGCCAGCCGCGCGCGTCATTGGCCGGCACCATCGCCGCGAACATCCGGCGCAGATTGCCAGCGATGGTGATCTCATTTACCGGATAGGCCAGCTCGCCGTTCTCGATCCAGAATCCGGCGGCGCCGCGGGAATAATCGCCGGTGTTGGGGTTGATCGTCGCGCCGATCAGCGAGGTCACCAACAGCCCGGTGCCGACCTCGCGCATCAACTCGGCCCGGCTCTGCCTGCCTTGGGTCAGTTCGATGTTCCAAGTCGCGGGCGAGGGTGGCGAGGACAGGCCGCGCGCCGCATTGCCGGTCGCGGTCATCCCCAATTGCCGGGCCGTCGCCAGGTCCATGGTCCAGCCGGTCAACACCCCGTCGCGGATGATATCGCGCCGCGCCGTGGCCAGCCCCTCACCGTCGAAGGCGCGCGACCCGGCCACCCGGCGGCGCAGTGGATCCTCGGTCACTGACAGGCCGGCAGGCAGGATCTGGGCGCCCAGATCGTCGCGCAGGAATGACCCACCCCGGGCAATCGCCTGGCCGTTCACCGCCCCCAGCAGATGGCCGATGATCGATCCGGCCACCCGTTCGTCAAAGATCACCGGATAGGCCCCGGTCTTGGGCTGGCGGGCGCCGAGTCGGGCCACCGCCCGTTCCCCGGCCCGGCGGCCGATATCGGCCGGATCACGCAGATCGGCGCGATAGAGACGGCCATCGTAATCGTGATCGCGCTCCATCCCGGCGCCACGCCCGGCAATCGCGGTGCAGGACAGGCTGGAGGAGGTGCGCCGCATCCCGGCCGAAAACCCGTTGCTCGCCGCCAGATGCATTGCCGAGGCCGAATAGCCGGCGCTGGCACCCGAGACCTGCGCCACCCCGTCGACCGCCAACGCCGCCGCCTCGGCCGCCAGAGCCGCCGCTTCCAGCGCCCCGGGCGCCGGTTCGGCCGCCGGATCGCAAAGGTCGAGGTCGATCAACTCGCGGGCCAGCTGCCCCGGCTCGGCCAGGCCGATCCACGGATCCTCGGGCGCTTCGCGCGCCATCGCCACCGCCCGCTCGGCCATCGCCTGCAGGGTTTCCGCCCGGATGTCAGAGGCAGAAACACAGGCCTGGCGCTGCCCGACCAGCACCCGCAGCCCGATTTCGATGCCCTCGGCGCGCTCGGCATGTTCCAGCGCCCCGGCGCGCACATCCACCGACACCGAGGTGCCATCGCGGGCCAGCGCATCCGCTGCCTCGGCTCCGGCCTTGCGCGCCGCATCGAGCAGCGCGGCGGCAATGGTTTCCAGATCGGCAGGGGCGTCGGTCATGTGAGGACTCCGGTTCGGCGGCCTACAGGGGGTAGCCCGGCACACCAGCCGGTGCAAGCCACCACACTTGCAAAGCATGACCGCCCACGCCGAACGCGGGCGGTCAATCTTCTTGTCAGATCAGCATCCAGGCCGGGATGGGAGGGCCGGGGAAATCAGGCCGGGGGGATCAGGCCCGGCACCGCAGAGGGATCATTTCAGTGGAATCGGCTTGTCGTTCACGGTCAGCGTGCCCTGTTCACCCAGCACCACATGCGCCGACAGATCGTCGGGGCCGGTCTCCTGTTTGCCCAGTTCCGACACCATGCCATTGATCATCAACGCCGGACCCTGCGGTACCAGCCCCATCGCCGCCAGCTTTTCAACCAGCGCCCGGACCCCCATCAGCCGCAGCTCGGCGGTGCCGAAGACATTTGGAAACGGGCCGAGCGGGCTCTGCGCGTCATTGTCGACATCCAGCACCGCGCTGGCGTTGATCTCGGCGCCGGCGCCCTTGATCGTCAGCGCTTCCAGGGTCAACGTCTCAACCAGCCCCGGCAGGCCGCCGGTCTGACCCAGCTTCATCATCTGCTCTTCGTCGGTCAGATCGACAAACAGCCGCCCGGTGCCCGCCAGCGACGCCTGTACCGTCACCGGATCATGCGGCAGCGCATTGCCCGGATCGCCCATCATCCAGACCTCGTTGGGCAGGTTGACCCCGGTCGCCGAAATCTCGGCCCAGAAATCCTTCAGATCGTCCGAGGCCGCCAGTGGCATCGCCAGGCCAAAGCCGACCTCTTCGGCCGAGACATTGACCGGGAACGGCACATCGTCGCCCGCCGTATAAAGCGCCAGGTTCTGCGAAAAGATGCCATAGCTGAGGGTCTCGGCGTCAATGTCGAAGTCAAAGGAACCACCCTCGGACGAGGTCTTGAGCTCGAACCACTTGCCGTGCTCACGAAAGGCGATATCGGAAGTGCCGCCCTGATAATCAAGCTCGGCAAAGGCGGCATATCCGGCTTTCAGCGCCGCGGCCATATCGGTCATGTCAACGTCTTTGGGGATTGCGCCGCCGCCGTTGCTCGTCAATCCACGCATCTCGCCGGACATCTTGAAGGTGCCGTCACTGCCCGGCTCCGGATTGTGGATGTCGACGACATAGCTCAGCCGGTCGGCCTCCAGCACCTGTTCGATCGTATAGATCGCGCCAGAGCTGATATCGCTGGTGCCGTTGAGCCCGGCCAGGACCAGTTCGATCACGCCCAGATCGAGGCTCACCCGATCCTGCTGGATCGATTTCAGCGCCACTTTCAGGCTGTCGGCGCTGAATTCGTTATGGGTGGCCTCCTTGTCGCCGGAGGCGATCATCGAAAACCCCTGTTGGGCGTAATCCATCGTCACCTTGACCGGCGGTTCGCCCTCGGCCGCGACATCGACGACCAGCGGCGTGACCGGCGGCAGGGTCAGGATCACGGTGCCGTTCGATTGCCCAGCCAGGGTGATCTGACCAAGGCTGATCGTCACCGCCCCGGCACCGGCGTCAAACGCCTTCATGTCCAGTTTCACCGCCAGATCCGAAATCGTCAGCGTGTCACCGGACGAGGCGATCTGCGCCGAGACCTCATAGCCATAGCTGCCCAGGTATTCGCGCCACTGACCCCAAAGCTCATCCGCGGTCAGCGCCTGGCCGGGCCCGGCCAGCAGGCCCAGCGCCCCGGCGGCCAGCAAGCTGCGCAAATAGGGGGCGGATTTCAAATACAGATTCGTCATCGAAGTCACTCCTTTGCAAAATTGCACACAGCTTCATATCTGCCGCATCTGCGGTCAAGAGCGTTGGAATGGACCCGGGCGGCGCGACGCAGTACCAATCCGGGCCAGATGCAGATGCAGCAGGGAGTCGAGACCATGAGTGAATTGAGCGACAAAGTGGTGATGATCACCGGCGCCAGCCGCGGCATCGGCGAAGCGGCGGCGCGCGAATTTGCAGCGCAGGGCGCCAGGCTGGCGCTGCTCGCCCGCTCCGGCGACCGGATCGCTGAACTGGCCGACGAGATCGGTGAGACCGCGCTTGCCATCCGCTGCGACGTCGCCCGCCAGGATCAGGTCGATGCGGCGCTGGCCAGGGTGCTGGACCGGTTCGGCGGCCTCGATGTGCTGATCGGCAACGCCGGGGTGATCGCCCCGATCGGCCGGATCGAGGACACCGACCCGGCAGCCTGGGGCCAGCTCATCGACGTCAATCTCAAGGGGGTCTATCACGGCATGCGCGCCGCGATTCCGGTGATGACCAGGGCCGGTGGCGGCAGCATCCTCACCATCTCCTCCGGCGCCGCGCATGGCCCGATGGAGGGCTGGAGCGCCTATTGCGCCTCCAAGGCCGGGGCGGCGATGCTCACCCGTGCCGCGCATCTGGAAAACGCCCAGTCCGGGCTGCGGGTGATGGGCCTGTCGCCGGGCACCGTCGCCACCCAGATGCAGCGCGACATCAAGGCCAGCGGCATCAACCCGGTGTCAAAGCTCGACTGGCAGGATCACATCCCCGCCGACTGGCCGGCCCGGGCGCTGGCCTGGATGTGCACCAAGGCCGCCGACGATTGCCTCGGCCAGGAGCTCTCGCTGCGCGACGAAACCCTGCGCCGCCGGATCGGATTGATCGCCTAACCCCGCAACCGCCCCCCCCCCGCTTCCTCTGGTCCAAAATATCCCGGGGGTGAGACCGCAGGTCGAGGGGGCCGCGCCCCCTGGGCCGCAAGGCCCCGGACGGGCTGGCCTCGATGGCCAGACTGGCCGCCGTCCCCCGTGCGGCCGCCTTGCCTCCAGCCAAGGGCTGGCGCATGACGGGCCTCGACCACCGCCCAACCCAAGTTATCTCGGCCCAAACCAAGCCAACCCAAGCCAAGGGGCAAGCCATGCCATCATCCGAACCGATCCGCGCCCTGGTCATCGGGGCTGGCCCCGCCGGGCTAATGGCGGCAGAGGCGCTGGCCGCTGCCGGGCTGGCTCCGCTGATCACCGAACAGATGCCGACCCCGGGGCGCAAGCTGCTGATGGCCGGAAAATCCGGGCTGAACCTGACCAAATCCGAATCCCCCGAAGCGTTTCGCGCCGCCTTTGGCCCGACCCTGCCCGCTGCGCTGGCCACCGCGCTGGCGGATTTCCCACCCAATCAGATCGCCGCCTGGGCCGAGGCGCTGGAGCAACCGCTGTTCACCGGCTCGACCGGGCGGGTGTTTCCCCGGGCGATGAAAGCCTCACCGCTCTTGCGCGCCTGGCTGGCCCGCCTGTCGGCCAGCGGCGCGACCCTGCGCCGCCGCTGGCGCTGGACCGGTCAGGACGGGCAGATCCATCAATTCGACACGCCCGAGGGCCCGCGCCAGATCGAGGCGGAGGTCGCAGTGCTGGCCTTCGGCGGCGCCAGCTGGGCGCGGCTCGGCTCGGACGGCGCCTGGGCGGCGGCGTTCCCTGACGCTCAACGCCGCGCCTTTGCCCCGGCCAATGCGGCGCTGCGGATCGCCTGGTCCGATCATATGCGCCCGTTCTTTGGCCAGCCGGTCAAGGCGGTGGCCCTCAGCGCCGGGACCATCACCTCGCGCGGCGAAAGCGTGATCTCGGCGGCAGGGCTCGAGGGCGGCGGCGTCTACGCGCTCACCCCGGCCTTGCGGGCGGGCGCGCCGCTCAGCCTCGATCTGTTCCCTGACCGCAGCCTTGATGACATCCGCGCCCGTCTGCAGCGACGGCGGCAGGGCGACAGCCTCTCGACCCATCTGCGCCGGACGCTGAAGCTCGCGCCGATCCTGCGCGCCCTGCTGATGGAATGGGGGCGGCCGATGCCCGATGATCTGGCGCCGCTGCTGAAGGCGTTGCCGGTGCCTGTGGCCGGTCTGGCGCCGCTGGATCAGGCGATTTCCAGCGCCGGGGGCCTGCGCTTTGACGCGCTGACCCCGGATCTGATGCTCACCGACCGCCCCGGCACCTTCGCCGCCGGTGAAATGCTGGATTGGGAGGCGCCGACCGGGGGCTATCTGCTCAGCGCCTGTCTGGCCACCGGCCAGCGGGCCGGGCGCGCCGCTGCAGCCTATGCGCTTGGTGGACAATCCCGCCCGGCGTCGCAATAATCACCAAAACTGGGGAGCTGACATGGCCGAGACGATGCGCGCAATCGAGATTTCCAAGCCCGGCGGGCCCGAGGTTCTGCAGCCGGTCAACCGCCCGATGCCAGTGCCGCGCGCCGGTGAGGTGCTGATCCGGGTTGCCTATGCCGGGGTCAACCGCCCCGATGCGCTGCAACGCGCCGGCAATTACGCCCCGCCCCCCGGCGCCAGCGACCTGCCCGGGCTCGAGGCCTCGGGCGAGATTGCCGCCATTGGCCCAAATGTCAGTGAATGGGCGGTCGGCGATCAAGTCTGTGCGCTGTTGCCGGGTGGTGGCTATGCCGAATATGTCACCACCCCCGCCGCCCATTGCCTGCCGGTGCCCGAGGGCTTTTCGATGGCCCAGGCCGCCTGCCTGCCCGAAACTTTCTACACCGTCTGGTCCAATGTCTTCATGCGCGGCGGGCTGAAGGCGGGTGAGAAATTCCTGGTGCATGGCGGGTCCTCCGGCATTGGCACCACCGCGATCCAGCTCGCCCGCGCCTTTGGCGCACGAGTGTTTACCACCGCCGGGTCGGATGAGAAATGCCGCGCCTGCGTGGCGCTGGGGGCCGAGCGGGCGATCAATTACCGCGATCAGGATTTCGTCGAGGCGCTAAAGGACGAGGGCGGGGTCGATCTGATCCTCGACATGGTCGGCGGCGATTACATTGCGCGCAATATCAAGGCCCTGGCCGAAGACGGGCGGATGGTCCACATCGCCTTTCTGCAAGGCCCCAAGGCCGAGGTGAATTTTGCCCTGATCATGGTCAAGCGGCTGACAATCACCGGTTCGACCCTGCGCCCGCAATCCGACCTCGCCAAGGCCCGAATCGCCGATCAGCTGCGCGAACTGGTCTGGCCGAAATTGGGGCCCGACCGGATCGCCCCGGTGATCGACAGCACCTTTCCGATGGACCGGGCCGCCGACGCCCATGCAAGGATGGAAAGCAGCGCCCATATCGGCAAGATCGTGTTGAAGATCGGCGACTGATCCGCCAGCCGTCGCGCGTCAAAGCTCGACCCGGTGCTTATCCGGCGCGCCCTCGGCGCCCGGACTTGCAGCCTCCCGGGGGCCGGGCAGAAAACGTTCGGTATAGACCCCCGTTGGAGATGGCCCTGTCGACCGCGTCGCATCGCCGTCGATGAGGCTGTTGGCCGGGGTCAGCACCTCGTCCTCGCCGTAAAACGGCTGGGCCAGCCAACCGCTCTGCCTGACCCGGTCATTTGACGCCGGGTGGGTCTTAGTGGCGGCAGGCTGGCAGTCCCAGCAGACCCGCAGGATATGTCGCCAAATTTGAACCTTCGTGCTGTTTTTCGCTAACGAATGGCGTCAAACAGGGCATCCCTCAGGCTGCAATCGCGGATCACATCCGCCCCGCAGCGGCGCGATTCCAAACTGCGGGTCAGGCAGATTCGCACCTCCTGAATCCGCCCGGCCTTGCAGGTGACGGTCACCATATCGGCCCGCAGATCGGGATTGACCTCAAGAAACGCGTCTTCGACCACCTTGGCCGGCAGGGTCACGTCGCGGGTCAACGCGCGTAACACCGGCGGGCGGTTTACCCTGTCATAGGCCAGCCGGGCGAGGTCGAAATAGCTGTTGGCCGCCAACCCGCTGCAGCGCCCGTGTTTCTGCCATTGATACCAGGCCACCCCGGGGGCGCCCATGATATCGGCCATCGCCGCAGTTCGGCCCCAGCTCGGTCCGCTGTGGACGGTCGAGCACTGGCTGGGGTAGCCGCGCTCATATTGCGGCCAGAGCCCGTGCAGAACCCAGCCGAAATCGGCCTCCTCATCGCATTGCGGCGAGGATCGCGCCCGGCCCTCCAGCGCGCACCAGGTTGGCGACCAGCTGAGCGACAGCAGATAGTAATCAAACACCCCGGCCTTTTCACCCTCGGCCCGCAGCGGGGTGGCCAGTGTCAGAGCCAAGGAAACAAGGGTCGCGATCAGTTTATGCATTCGGGCTTTCCAACTGGTATCGTCCCGACTATATAACCGCCAAGTTCCCCGACAACGGAAACCTGCACCGAAGGCCGGTGCCGCCTGATTCAGGCGCCGGGGAAGATGTGCCGCATGTTGCGGCGAGACATAGAAGGAGCGCCTGCAATGAGCAAACCGATCATGGCCAAAGCCACCGCAGTCTGGCTGGTGGACAACACGACGATTACGTTCAAACAGATCGCCGATTTCGTTGGTCTGCACGAGTTGGAAGTTCAGGGCATCGCCGATGGCGACGTCGCCGCAGGCGTCAAGGGCTTTGACCCGATCACCAACAACCAGCTGACCCAGGAAGAGATCGACGCGGCCGAAAAAAGCCCGACGCATGTGCTCAAGCTGAAGTTCAACTCGGCCGCCGTAGGCGAGGAAAAACGCCGTGGTCCGCGCTATACGCCATTGTCCAAACGTCAGGATCGCCCGAACGCGATCCTCTGGCTGGTGAAGTTCCACCCCGAGCTGACCGATGGCCAGATTTCGAAACTGGTCGGGACCACCAAGCCGACGATCCAGTCGATCCGCGAGCGGACCCATTGGAACATCTCGAACATGCAGCCGATCGACCCGGTGGCTCTGGGCCTGTGCAAACAAACCGAACTGGACTCTTCGGTGCAGAAAGCCGCCAGCAAGAAGGCCGCCGACGGCACCCCGATGACCGATGACGAACGCCGCAAGCTGCTGTCGACCGAACAGAGCCTTGGCATGGATGCCGAGCCGCGGATTCCGACCGCCATCGAAGGGCTGGAAACCTTTTCGCTGTCCACCGATCTCGGTGAGGACACGGAAAAGAAAGAAGATTTCCGCGACGCCGAAAGCTTCTTCAACCTGCCCGGCAAATCGGATGACGACGACGAGGATGACGAAGAGGACGATCGTCGCGGGCGTTGATCGCCCGGGCGGGGTGATCCCTGCACTTTTGCAACTTCGCGGCCCGTCCGGCACCACCGGGCGGGCCGTTGCCGTTCTGGCAGCTGTCATTCTGGTTGGCCCCGCGCCAAGAGCCGCAAAAAAATCCGCTCCATTTTCGGCGGATCTGGCCGGTTCAGGTTGAGACTTGCGCAAGACCCGCACGGCCCGGTCGGCGGCGTCGGGGCGCTTACTTTGCGAGAAGGAACATACCGGGGTCTGCATCTTCCGCCACCAGATCGACCCGGCCAAAAGGGAACAATTGGCCGAATATACCCGCAACCGGGCCGAGGCGATTCCGCGTTGCGGGGTCGATCTGACCGGCTATTATCAGCCGCACGAAGCTGCCATCACCTGGCCTATGGCATCTACGACAGCGAAAGCCTCGCCGCCTATGAGGCCTGAAAGATGCGGCTGGCGGCGGATCCGCAGGGACGCGAAAATTTCGAATTCGCCCAGCCCGAAGGCCTTATCATCCGCGAGGACCGCACCTTCCTCGAATGCATCCGTTGAAAGGCCGCCGCATGATTGCCGTGATGTTCAAAGCCATCCCCGCCGCAGGCCGCCGCGACGCCTATCTTGCCCAGGCCGCCCGGCTGCGCATCGCCACGGTCCTGCGCACCTATGGCCTGGAGGACCGGACAGAGGCACCGGCGGACAGCCGGGCCCGCCACGATGGGTGACGGGCGCGGGCGCGATTACGCCTTGCTCTGCCTGCTGGCGACGCTCTGGGGGTCCAGCTATCTGTTCCAGCGGATCGCGGTGCCGGAAATCCCGCCGCTGACCCTGGTCGCCGGGCGGGTCACCGGCGGCGCGCTGCTGCTGCTGGCGGTGATGGCGGCGCGCGGTGTCCGGTTGCCGCGCGGGCGGCGGATCTGGGCGCTGCTGGCGGTGCAATCGGTGCTCAATGCCTCGGGCGCCTGGGTGCTTCTGGCCTGGGGGCTGCAATTCGTGCCCTCGGCCCTGGCCACGGTGCTGAATTCGACCTCACCGCTCTGGGTCTTTGTCTTTATCCTGCTGATCACCCGGGCGCGGGGCGCCAGCCGGGCGCATCTGGCGGGCACCATCACCGGGCTGGCTGGCGTGGTGCTGATCGTCGGCCCGGCGGCGCTCCACGGGCTGGGGGCCGAAGTTCTGGGCCAGATCGCCTGTGTGCTCGGCACCATGATCTATGCGCTGGCGACCTTCTGGGGGCGCCGCTTTGCCGGGGTGCCGCCGCTGGCGGTGGCCTCGGGCACGATGATCTGCGCCGCACTCACCCTCTGGCCGCTGGCCTTCGTCTTTGAAGCACCGCTGAGGCTGTCGCCCGCGCCGCTGGCACTCGGCGCCTGGGCAATGCTGGCGTTGTTCTGCACCGGGATTGCCCTGTTGATCTATTTCCACCTGCTGACCCGGCTTGGCCCCTTGGGCGTTGCCAGCCAGGCCTATCTCAGGCAGGCGGTCGGGGTGGGCTTAGGCATGCTGGTGCTGGGCGAGCGCCCGGATACGATGGTTTTCGCCGGGGTGGCGCTGGCGGTGGTCGGGGTGATCCTGGTGAACCGCCCCCTTCCACCCGCGCCGCGCGCGTGACATCCTGAGGCCGGGTTCGAAAGGGGCGGCGCATGCATATCGCAGTGATCGGGCGCGGATTGATCGGGTCGGCGGCGGCGCGACATCTGGCCAAAGCCGGGGTCGAGGTGACGCTGATCGGGCCGGATGAACCGACGGATCGCGCCGCACATCGCGGCGTCTTTGCCAGTCATTACGACGAGGGGCGGATCACCCGCGGCCTCGATCCCTGGCCGTTCTGGAGCCGGGTCAGCCGCGCCTCGATCAGTCGCTACGCCGAGATCGCAAGCGAAAGCGGCATCGACTTTTTCACCGAGGTCGGATCGCTGATGGCCGGGCCCGAGACCAGCCGCCCGATGCAGCAATTGCAGGCGGTGCGGGATCGCGACGGCATCGATTGCCAGACCTACCGTGACGCGGATCTGGCTGCGGCATTCCCCTATTTTGCCTTTCCACCCGGCACCATCGCCCTGCATGAGCCACGCCGCGCCGGGCATATCAGCCCGCGCCGTCTGGTGCTGGCGCAGGGCATCGCCGCCGAACGCGCCGGGGCGCGGATCCTGCGGACCGAGGCCACCGGGATCGACGAGGTCAGCCCCGGGGTGCGCATCGCCACCGGTCTCGGCGAGGTGTGCGCCGACCGGGTGCTGGTGGCGGCGGGCGGGTTTTCCAACCTGCTGCTGAACAACGCGCTGGATCTGGCGGTCTACGCCCGCACCGTCGCCCTGCTGCGGATCAGCCCGGCCGAGGCGCGCCGCCTCAGCCCCCAGCCGAGCCTGATCTATCTGCATCCGAACGGCGAAGATCCCTATCTGCTGCCGCCGATCCCTTATCCGGACGGGCAATATTATCTGAAGATGGGCGGCGACCCGGTGGACCTGCCGCTGCGCGGTGAAGAGATCGGCGATTGGTTCCGCAGCGATGGCAGCACCGAGGTCGCCGCCGCGCTGGAGCAGATGCTGCGCGCCCGGATGCCCGGCGTGGCACTCGAGGCCCGCCAGACAATGCCCTGCGTCACCAGCTATGCGCCGGAGAATATCGCCACGATCCGCAGCCTGTCGCAGCGGGTCAGTGTCGCCGTCGCCGGCTGCGGGCGCGGCGCGAAATGTTCCGATGAGCTGGGGCGGCTCGGTGCGGAGGTGGTGCAGGGGCACGCCCTGCCCGCCTGGGCGCTGGAGGCGGCGGTGGTTTGAGGGGGCCGGTCTGTTTGAGGGGGCCGGGCTATAGCGGGCCGGTCTGTAGGGGGCTGTCTGCCCCCTCTTGGGCCTTTGGCCCAATTCACCCCAGAGGATATTTTGGACCAGAGGAAGCGGGGGACAATTTTAGTCAAATTGTCTTGCGGGCTTTCAGAGCGGCCGAGATGGTGCCGTCGTCGAGGTAATCCAATTCCCCCCCGATCGGCACGCCCTGGGCCAGCGAGGTCAGCCGCACCTGACCGTCAAGCTGGTCGGCGATGTAATGGGCGGTGGTCTGGCCGTCGACGGTGGCGTTGAGGGCGAGGATCACCTCGCTGATGTTTTCTTCGGCAACCCGTTGGATCAGCTTTGGAATGCGCAACTCATCGGGGCCGATGGCGGCCAGCGCCGACAGGGTGCCGCCAAGCACATGATAGCGACCGCGAAAAGCGCCGCCACGCTCCATCGCCCAGAGGTCCGCGACATCTTCGACCACGCAGAGTTCACCGATGGCGCGTTTTTCGTTGGCGCAGAGGTCGCAGAGGTCAGCCGAGCCGAGATTGCCGCAGGTGACGCATTCCCGCACATTGGCGCCGACCCGCTGCAACAGAGCAGTCAGCGGGTTCAGCACCAGCGCCTTTTTGCGGATCATGTGTAGCACCGCGCGCCGGGCCGAGCGCGGTCCGAGGCCGGGCAGCCGGGCCATCATCTCGATCAGATCGTCGATGTCGCGGGTCGAACTCATAGAATGCCCCCGACGAACGGCAGCACGGTCACCACGACCCACACCAGCCATGCCCCGAAGATCACCCGTGCCACCCCTGCCCGCCCAAGCGCGGCGGCCTGTTCAGCAGAGAACAGAAACAGCCCCATCAGAACGGAAACTTGATGTCCTTGGGCAGGCCCATGCCTTCGGTCAGGGCGTTCATCTCGTCCTGGGATTTCTGGCTGGCCTTGGTCTGTGCGTCCTTGATCGCGGCGAGGATCAGATCCTCGACCACTTCCTTTTCCTCCGGGTTGAAGATCGACGGGTCGATATCCAGCCCGCGCAATTCGCCCTTGGCGGTGCAGGTTGCCTTGACCAGCCCGGCACCCGAGCTGCCCTCGACGATCATCTCGCGCATCTGCTCTTGCAAATCGGCCATCTTTTGCTGCAATTCCTGTGCGGATTTCAGCATATTGGCCATGTCGCCCATCTGTCCGAGGCCTTTGAACATGGTGTCTCTCCTGTCACGTTGCGGCGGGATCGCCGCCGATTCAATTTCTCTGCCGCACATGGCGGCGCCGTGGCAAACAATCAAGCCGGATCAGTCTTCTTCAAACGGATCCCATTCGTCCTCGACCTCGGGCAGGGCCTCGGCCTCAGCCTCGGCGGCGATATCCGCAGCGGTGCGGATGCTGACGATCTCGGCCTTGGGAAAGGCCGACAGCACCGCCTGCACCATCGGATGATCCTCGGCCTGGGTTCTCAGCGCCCGCGCCTTGGCGTCGCGCCGTTCGGCAATGGTTTCTGCGCCGCCCTCATTGACCACGCTGATCGCCCAGCGGTTGCCGGTCCAGAGCTGCAGCCGCTGGCCCAGCCGCTGCGCCAGATCCGGCGGCGCCGCCTGGGTGGGAACGAATTCGATGCGACCGGGCTGGTAGGCGACCAGGCGCAGGGTGGTTTCCAGCTCGACCAGCAGCTTGACGTCACGATTGGCACGGACCAGTTCAAGCACATGGTCGAATGTGGGAAACCGAGCCAGTGCCTGATCGACAGCCAGCGCCTGGGCCGCGCCAGCGCTGTGGTGCTGGGCGATCGGGGCGCCGGTGCTGGCGCTGGCGGCGGGCGCCATGGCGGTTCGGCCAGCAGAGGCCGACCCGCCGCCGCCGGATCCCGCATTGCCGCCGCCAGGCCCCGGCGGGGGTGGCGTGTCCTGCAAGCGGCGGACCAGATCCTCGGGGCTGGGCAGATCGGCGACATGGGTCAGCCGGATCACCGCCATCTCGGCGGCCATCATCGCATTCGGCGCGGCGGCGACCTCTTCCAGCGCTTTCAGCAGCATCTGCCACATCCGGGTCAGCACCCGCATCGGCAGGCGCGTTGCCAGATCCTGACCGCGCGCCCGTTCATCCGGGCCAATGGTCGGATCATCCGCCGCCTCGGGGGTGATCTGAACCACCGAAATCCAATGGGTGATCTCGGCCAGATCCCGCAGCACCGCCATCGGATCGGCGCCTTCGGCATATTGCGATGACAATTCGTGCAGCGCGGCCGCCGCGTCGCCGCGCATCACCATCTCGAACAGGTCGAGCACCCGGCCCCGGTCGGCCAGACCCAGCATCGCGCGAATCTGATCGGCGGTGGTTTCGCCGGCACCGTGGCTGATCGCCTGATCCAGCAGCGAGGTGGCATCGCGGGCGGAGCCTTCGGCGGCGCGGGTGATCAGCGACAACGCATCATCGGTGATCGTCGCGTTTTCGGCATCGGCGATGCGGCGCAGCATCGCGATCATCACCTCGGGCTCGATCCGGCGCAGATCAAAGCGCTGGCAGCGCGACAGCACGGTGACCGGCACCTTGCGGATCTCGGTGGTGGCAAAGATGAACTTCACATGCGCCGGCGGTTCCTCAAGCGTCTTCAGCAGCGCATTGAAGGCGCTGGTGCTGAGCATGTGCACTTCGTCGATGATGTAGATCTTGTAGCGGGCCGAGGCGGCGCGGTAATGCACCGAATCGATGATCTCGCGAATGTCGCCGACCCCGGTGTGCGAGGCGGCGTCCATTTCCAGCACATCGACATGGCGGCCTTCCATGATCGCCACGCAGTTTTCGCATTGCCCGCAGGGATCGGTGGTCGGGCCGCCCTGGCCGTCGACACCGATGCAGTTCATCCCCTTGGCGATGATCCGCGCGGTGGTGGTCTTACCGGTGCCGCGAATCCCGGTCATGATGAAGGCCTGCGCAATCCGATCGGCCTTGAAGGCGTTTTTCAGGGTGCGCACCATCGCATCCTGGCCGACAAGATCGACAAAGGTTTCAGGCCGGTATTTCCGGGCCAGCACCTGATAGGCGGGCGTTTCGGTGGTGCTCATTGGGTCCCCGTGCTGATCCGCGTCAACCTAATCGTCGGGACGCGCGAGGTCCAGCGCAACGGCACCGCCGATGACTTGCCATCGCCGGTCTGCCGCCCTATATCACCGATTGAGAGGTTGGCGCGGGCAGGCACCTCGCCAACCCGGTCAGATCCGGAAGGAAGCAGCCGTAACGAGCCCCGCTTGGGTCGTTGTCCAGCCTCTCACCCCAGGGTTTCCGCCAAGCGGAAACCTGCCGCCCGACAGAGCGGATCGCCCGGCGATCTGCGGAATCGGGCCAGCGCCTTCAAGTGCCGCCCCACACCGCTCAACAAGAATGCGCGCCTGGATCGAAGATCCATTGCCCCGGGCCCGGCCATGGCGCTAAATTGACCGCCATGATCTGCGCGCACCCCTTACTCCAATGACCAACGACCCGCTCAGCCTGCGCGACCTCGGCTGGTCGAACTATTTCCTGTCGCAACTTGATCTGGACGAGCTGGAAAGCCAGACCCCCGCCCGGGTGTCCGAGGTGATGCGCGACCGGGTCACCGCCCTGACCGAGGCTGGACCGCTGAGCCTGGTCTTTCCCGGCGATGCCTCGGCCGGGGATTACGCGGTCGGCGACTGGGTTCTGGCCGAGGGCAGCCGGGTGGTGCGGCGGCTGGATCGCAAGACCGAAATGACCCGCCGCGCCTCTGGCCCCGAGGCAAGGGCACAGCTGATCGCCGCAAATATCGACACTTTGTTCGTCACCACCTCTTGCAATGACGATTTCAACCTGCCGCGGCTCGAACGGGCGCTGGCGCTGGCCTATGAGGCCGGGGTTGAACCGGTGATCCTGCTGACCAAGGCCGATCTGGCCGACCCGGACCCTTATGTTGAACAGGCCCGCAGCGCCGCGCGGGATATCGAGGTCATCGCCCTGAACGCCAAATCCGACGCGGCCGCCGCGCAATTGACCCATCATTGCGGGCCGGGCAAGACCGTGGCGCTGATCGGCATGTCGGGCACCGGCAAATCCACCCTGACCAATGCGCTCTGCGGCATCGACACCGCCACCGGCGCGATCCGCGAGGATGACGCGCGCGGGCGCCACACCACGACGGCGCGCGCGCTGCACCGCTGTCTGGCGGGCGGCTGGCTGATCGACACGCCGGGGATGCGGGAAATGGGGGTGTTTGACGCGGCGATGGGCATCGACGCGGTGTTTTCCGAAATCACCGAACTGGCCGAAACCTGCCGGTTCCGCGACTGCGCCCATGAGGGCGAACCGGGCTGTGCGGTGCAGGCGGCGATTGCGGCAGGCGATCTCGACCCGGCACGGCTGACCCGCTGGCGCAAGCTGAAGGCCGAGGATCGTCAGGCCAGCGCCTCGGTCGCCGAGGGGCGGGCCCGCGACAAGCGGTTGTCACGTCATTACAACCGCACCCAGGCGGCCGGGCGGCGGAGCAAGACCAGCGACGACGTGTAAGAACAGGCCAGGTCCAGGGGGGCGACAGCTATGCCCAGAGGATCAGCGCCAGAACCCAGCCAGTTGGCTTCGTCGGCGACACGGCTGTCAGAGCCGCTTGGCCGCGAAGGTGTCGCAGGCGCTGATCTGGCCGCTGTCATAGCCCTTGGTGAACCACCCCGCACGCTGCGCACTGGTGCCATGGGTAAAGGTATGTGGCTGCGGCACCCGCCCGGCATTGCGTTGCAGGGTGTCGTCGCCGATCTGGCGGGCGGCATTCAGCGCCTCTTCGATATCGCCGGGTTCCAGCATCCCGTCGACACCCGAAGCCCAGACTCCGGACAGGCAATCGGCCTGCAGTTCCAGACGCACGGTCAGGGCGTTGGCATCGCCTTCACTGGCGCTCTGGCGCGCCTCATGCACCTGGCCGAGAATGCCCAGCTCGTTCTGCACATGATGCGCGACCTCATGCGCCACCACATAGGCGGCGGCGAAATCGCCTTTTGCGCCCAGACGTTGGGCCAGGGTGGCAAAGAACGCCGTGTCGAGATAGGCGCGTTTGTCCGCCGGACAATAGAATGGCCCGGTGGCGCCCGAGGCGTCGCCGCAAGGGCTCTGCGTGACCCCGGAATAGAGCACCAGCACCGGCGGAGCATAGCGGATCCCGGCCTGATCCGGCAGCACCTGCCCCCAGAGTGTTTCGGTGGTCGCCAGCACCCGCAGGGTGAAATCGGCGGCGCGCTCCTCTTCCGGGGTCAATTCGACCTCGACCTGGGCGCCGGCGGTGCCGCCGCTGTCGGTCAGGAACGGGGTGACATCGACCCCGGTGAAATAGCCGATGGCCAGCACCAGCAGCACGCCGCCAACGCCCAGCCCACCGATCCCGGCGCCGCCGCCACGCATCTTGCGGCGATCTTCGACATTCTTGCTGCGGCGCACACCCTTAAGGCGCATGACCCCATCCTTTGTGAAACTGGTGGTTCAGCCGGTCCGGCCCGGCAACCCGCCTTTGCCGCGCGGCGCCCGGATCTGCCCCAGCACAGCCAGCGGCCCGGCCAGAAGCGTCGCGGCCAGCTTGTTGTCGCGCAGCTGCGCCTTGAATTTTTCGATCTGCATCACATCGTTTATGCGCCGGTCGAGAAACTCCCAGGTGGCCTGATGGCCCGGGCTGTCATCGCCCAGCCAATAGAGCAGGACCGAGCCATAAACGCCGCTGAGGCTGGCGCGTTTCGTATACCAGTTCACATCATCCGAACTATCGCCCAGCGCCGTCCAGATCGTGTCGACGGTGCCCCAGACCGCGCGGGCGCCGTCACCGGCATGCTGCGGCATCGCAAACAATGTCATGCCACGGCGCACCAATTCCTTGTCCTCGACCGCCTCAAGCCGCAGCCGCACCGCCAGCGCGACCCGGTCGCGGAACCGCAGATCGGCAAGGTCGCGTTCAGCCAACCGCGCCAGCATCACCGCATCGCCACGGGCATGAAAGGCCAACGCCAGGTCGACCGCGCCGCGCGGAAACAGCGCCCGGGCCAGGCCGGGATCGACACCGGCATCTGCTGCCGCCGCCTGAAAGGTGGCGTCGCACCAGCCGTCAAACGGCACATGCGACAACGCGGCGTCGAGCAGCGCCTCGGCTGCGGGTTTGGCGGGGGTCGATTGATCACTCATCGCGGCCTCATATCTCGGTCCGATCTGCTGGACAATTATTTCAGGCGCTGCTATAGCGCCACCTCCTGCAGACTATTGCAACTCTAACCTAGGAAGGTGGTGACAACCACATGCAGGTCTCTGTTCGCGACAACAATGTCGATCAGGCGCTCCGCGCTCTGAAGAAAAAGCTCCAGCGCGAAGGCGTGTTTCGGGAAATGAAGCTCAAGCAACATTTCGAGAAACCCTCCGAGAAAAAAGCGCGCGAGAAAGCCGAAGCGATTCGCCGTGCCCGCAAGCTGGCGCGCAAAAAGGCGCAACGCGAAGGCATGCTCTGAGGGCTTCCTTAGGACAGACTTCAAGTTTTGATGACCCCCGGGGCGATGGCCCCGGGGGTTTTCGTTTCAGCGGCCCCCCGATCGCACGCCGCGAAAGTCTCATCTGATATCGTTTTTGCCCATATCAATTCCTGGGCGAGGCTCTGCCGGTGGCCCCGATCCGATCTGCCTCTGTGTCCCGGCTTCGGCCAATCGAGACGAAGAGATCTGGCCGAACGGCGGACGTTTCGAGGGCGACCACATCAGAGGTTCGGCAATGGGCCACGTTTCTGCCAGGGCACCGATCTGGCGCGCCGGGCGGTGACCGACATCATGCGGCTGCGGCTGTTCGCCCGGTTCCCGAATACGGAACTGGCCGAGGCCGCTGATGTGGTCTGGAACGGCTTTGCCTTTCGCGGGCCGATCAACCTGCTGGTTCGGCTGATCTGGGCAGGCAGGTCAGCGCTTGCGCACGAATTCGGTGCGCAGCACCAGCCCTTTGATGCTGTTGTGGCGGCAATCGATTTCTTCCGGGTTGTCCGTCAGCCGGATCGACTTGATCACGCTGCCCTGTTTCAGGGTCTGATTGGCGCCCTTCACCTTCAGATCCTTGATCAGGGTGACGGAGTCGCCATCTGCCAGCTCGGTCCCAGCGGAGTCGCGCACCACCAGATTGCTTGCCTCTGCCGCAGCCAGTTCCGAGGCCGGGCGCCATTCGCCGGTTGCCTCGTCATAGACATATTCATCATCCTGATCGGCCATTACTGGTGGTCTCCGCTACAATTCTTTCTGTTCTCAAGGCGGTAACCGGTTCGGGCCAGGCATGCAATCCCAACGCCCCGAGAAGACCTCATGCCGGCTTGGGCGGAGGCGGCGCCCAATTGGCCTTCAGCACCGCCAGGGCGGTCAGCAGACCATAACCAAGCATCGCCAGCGCGATGACGGCATAGAGCCAGGACAGCGGCAGGCCCAAGGCCACCACGGCAAGGCCACCGGCCACCACGATCATCAGCCGGGCGCTGGCGGCCAGCACCGGCCAGATCACCTGCCCTGCCCCCTGCGAAGCGAAGTAAAGTGCCAGGCCGAGGCCAAGAAACCCGTAGAACGGCGCCACGGTCCTGAGATAGCCCAAGGCGACCTCATGCACGCCGCCGCTGCTTGTCTCGAGCACCAGCCCCAGCCACAGGTTCGGCGCCAGCGCGGCGGTGATGCCGATCACCGCGACACAGGCGGCAGCCATCCCGGCGGCGGTCCAGGCGATGCGCCGGGCCCGGGCGATGTTTCCGGCGCCGATATTGGTTCCGACCATTGCCGTTGCGGCCGAACCAAAGCCAAAGCTGACCGGGATCATCAGGAACTCCAGCCGCGCGCCCAGCCCGTAACCGGCCAGCGCCTCGGCCCCGTACCGGGCGACAAAGGCGGTGACCACCAGGGTGGTGAGGATGGTTTGCACCGGCGATAGGGCGGCGACCAGCGCCACCTTGAGGATCGGCGCAAAGAACGCCCGCGCCGGGCGCAGATTGACGAACACCGAAAAACCCAGCCCACCCCGGGCGAAATAGATCATGATCGCCAATGCGGTGACGCCATGACCGGTCAAGAAGCCCAGCGCCAGCCCTGGCACGCCCAGCGCCGGAAACGGGCCCCAGCCCAGGGCAAAGGCGCCGGAAAAACTGGCCGAGAGGATCGAGATCATCACCAGGCTGAACGCCGGCAGCAGCATATTGCCGGTGCCGCGGATCACTGACGAGGCGATTTGCGACAGCCAGACCAGCGCCGCGCCGGGAAAATAGACCGCGCCCCAGGCCAGCGCCAGGCTCAGCATCGCGCCGCGCCCGCCGAGCAAACGAAAGATCGCCTCGCCCGCGCTCAGAAACAGCACCGCCAGCGTCGCACCGGCCAGCACCGCAATCATCAACGCGTGCAAGGCGATGCGCCCGGCCCGCACCTCATCACCGGCGCCAAGGGCGCGGGCGACGGCGGCCGAGGTGGCACCGCCAAAAGCCCCCCCGGCCAGGGTCTGGGTCAGCATCACGAAGGGAAACACCAGCGCCACGGTCGCCAGCGCCTCAAGCCCCAGCTGCGCCGCCCAGGTCGCCTCGGCAACGCTGATCAGCACCGTCGCAATCATGCCAATCACATTCGGCGCTGCCATCCGCGCGACGGTGGCGGTGACCGGCCCGTGCAGCATCGCCTCAGCCCTCTGCCGGCGCTTGGCACCCTTCGTCTCAGCTGTCATGTCCGCGCCCCTTGTCCCGTTTTCACCCAAGTTAGTTCCGTTTCGGAACTCATGGCAAGGAAATTCCTTTTCGGAACTCACTCGAGGCGCTACCATGGGCCATGCGTTGGAGTGATCTGGAAAACGAACCCTGCCCGGTGGCCCGCGGATTATCCGTGGTTGGCGACCGCTGGACGCTGCTGGTGCTGCGCGATTGCTTTCGCGGGCTGCGCCGCTTTGACGATATCCACGCCAGCCTGAAAATCACCCGGCATGTGCTGGCCGACCGGTTGAAGCGACTGGAAAGCACCGGGGTGCTGGAGCGCCAGCAATACAGTACCGCGCCGCCACGCTTTGAATACCGGCTGACCGAAAAGGGCCGCGCGCTCTATCCGGTGATGGTGTCGCTGATCCAATGGGCCGAAACCTATCAGCCGCATGACGGCACCCCGCCCTATCGGTTCCACGACCGCGAAACCAATGCGCTGCTTGACCCGGTGCTGGTTGATCGCGGCTCACAGGTTCCCATCGACTCACGCCATGTCCGCGCCGCACGGGCGCAGGGCGCTGACAAGCCGCTCTGATCCAGGGTTTGATCCCGGCGCGAGGCAAACGACGCTCATAGCGTGCGGGCCTGCATCGCCAATGATGCGGCCCGGGCCTCGGCCATCAGCGTATCGACAATCTCGGAGGCGCTTTGCACCTTGTCGGCATGGGCGATGGCGGCGGAACAGGACATCAGCCCCTTGTCCATATCGCCGGCCTTATAGGCGTTTTCCCGGGCGTAATTGCCCATCAGAACCTCACCGAAATCATCGCGGCTGGCCTTGCCTGCCAGATCGGCTTCCTTTTGCGCCACCCATTCCGAAGTCTTGTTGCGCAGCACCCGCCAGGTATCTTTCAGCGAATGCAGCACGGCCAAGGAATCATCCATCCCGGCCTCGGCCATCCGCGTCTTGTAATTGTCATGCACCTCGATTTCCGACGAGGTGAGAAACCGGGTGGCGATCAACGCCGCATCGGCCCCCTGGGCCAAAGCCCCGCAAAGCTGCCGCCCGGTGCCGAGCCCGCCACCCAGGGCCACCGGGATATCGACCTGCGGCAACAGGTTGGAAAGCAGGATATGACCGGGATGCGGGTTGATCCCGGGGTGCCCCCCGGCCTCCATGCCGACGACGATCAGCGCATCGACACCATCTTCCGCCGCTTTCAGCGCATGACGGACCTGGGTCGATTTGTGGATCACCACCCCACCGGCATCGTGAATCCTCGGGATCATCTCGCCGGGGTGATTGCCGGCGGTTTCAAATCGGGTGACGCCCGCAGCCCGGGCGATTTCGAAACAGGCGTCATTGACCTCGTTGCTGTGAAACCGCGAGATCGAGAAATTGACCCCGACCGGGTGACCATCGGCCAGGTCGATGCATTCCGCCAATGCCTCGCCAAATGCTTCGGGCGAGGCAAAGCTCTTCGGGGTCATGAAGGCCATGGCCCCGGACCGCGCGCAGGCGGCGACGAATTTGGCGCGGGAATGGCCCATCATGCCACCGACGAACAGCGGATGCGGCATCCCGAACATCTCGGTCAGGCGGGTGCGAAAGACTGGCGGGTGCATGTTATTCACCTTTGAACACGGGTTTACGTTTTTCCAGGAAGGCGGCCATGCCCTCCTTGCGGTCTTCGCTGTCCATGATCATCGCGGCGCCGAGGCGTTCGTATTCCAGCCCCTCTTCCAGCCCGACCTGCAGCCCCTTGTTGATCGTCTGCTTGATGAAGGCGACCGACAGCGGCGGCTGCGCGGCGATGTCGTCGGCCAATGCACGGGCATTGCTCATCAGATCGGCCATCGGCACCACGCGGTTGACGATGCCATAGGCCAGCGCCTCATCCGCGGTGATGTGGCGGCCGGTGAACATCAGTTCCTTGGCCAGCGGCGCACCGATCAGGCGCGGCATCCGCTGGGTGCCGCCAGCGGCAGGCAGAACCCCCAGCTTGACCTCGGGCAGGCCCATCTTGGCATGGTCGGCGGCAATGCGGATATCGGCGCAGAGCGCGATTTCCATACCGCCACCCAGGGCAACACCGTTGATTGCGGCGATGACGGGCCGTTCAAAATCCTCGATCAGCCGGGTCAGGTCATGGGTGAATTTCTGTTTGGCGTAATATTCGGCGCGTGGCGGCCGATTGCCGGCGCGCTCCTTGATATCGGCGCCCGCACAGAACGCCCGTTCGCCCGCTCCGGTGATGATCACGCACCGCACATTGCGATCGTTCAGCATCTGGTTCTGGAACGCGTCGTAAAGGTCTGGCTTCATCGTGCCGCCCAGGGTGTTCATCCGGTCGGGACGGTTCAGGGTGATGGTGACGACGCCATTGTCGGCCTTGTCATAGATCAGGGTTTCATATTCTGGCATCGATTCAATCCCTCTGGAAAACATGCGCGATCGAAATGGTGCCAAGCCCGATCATATGGGCCATGCCGGTCTTTGCGTCCGGCTGCTGGCGGTCGCCATTGTCGTGGCGCAGCTGTTTGACGATCTCGTGGATCTGGCCGATCCCGGTCGGGCCGAGCGGATGGCCCTGGGCGATCAGCCCGCCGCTGGAGTTGACACTGCATTTTCCGCCGATGGCACTGCCGCCATCGCGCAGGAACAGCTGCCCCTCGCCCTTGGGCGCCAGGCCAAAGGTTTCGGTGTAAAGAATTTCCTCAATCGCAAAGGCATCGTGCAATTCGACGCAATCGAGGTCACCCGAGGTGATCCCGGCCTCGGCATAGGCCTGCTCCGCCACAGTTTGCGCCACGGTGACCGAGGGCAATTCGCGGCCCACCTGTGGTTTCTCCGACAGCAGAACCGAGCTCAGAATGCGGATCGGTTTGGCGCCGGAAATGCCAAGCCGCTTGATCCCCGCCTCGGAACAGATGATCGCCGCCGCGCCGCCCTCGCCGCGCGGGGTGCACATCAGCGAGGTGGTGGTGCCCGCAACCAGCGTTGATTTCAGGATATCCTCGACACTGCGCGGCTTCTGGAACTGGGCGAACGGATTGGTGGCGCCGTTGGTGTGGTTCTTGGACGCGACCAGTGCCAGATCCTCCTGGCTGAGGCCCTTCGCCTTTTTCAGATGCTCGGCCATGATCGCATAGCGGATCAGCGGGATGTTGGCCGTGTCAGAGAGCTTGCTCACCCCTTCCTTGTTCACCGCGCGCAGCTGATCGCCGTATTTGTCGACGCCAACGGCAATGGCGCAATCCTTGAGCCCTGCGGCGACCTCGAAACAGGCCAGCTGGAACGCTGAGGAACCGGAGGCCGAGGCGTTTTCGACTTGCGTCACGCCCAGGCCGGTGCTGCCCAGATGGTTGAACATGATCCGCCCGGCGGCCAGTCCGATGCCGGTGCAGCCGACATAGGCGCTTTCGACGGCAGGAAAGTCGATCCCGGCATCGGCCAGCGCCCGGCGCACCGCGGTCAGCCCGAGGGTGATATAGGGGGTGTCGCTGGCGAACTGGTAGCGGTGCATACCGACGCCGACGACGTAGACGGGGCGCAGATCCTTGAGCGTTGCGGTCATTTTCACGCCTCCTTGGCCGGGGCAAAGCGGCAGGCGATCACAACATCCTCGCCGCGTTTGGTTTCGACCGGGATCGCCTGAAGCATCATCTCATCGCGATACTGATCCTCAGCGCCATGCAGCATGACCTCCTGGATCGACCCGTTGGCGAGACGCGCCTCACCGACCACACAGGGCGGCACGATGCCGGGGGCGAGTTTCTGATGGATGGTGATGAAGGTCAGCAATTGGGCGCGGCCCGGCATCACCTCTTCGCTCATCCGGTCCGGTTCGGCGCCACAGGCAGTGCAGCCATAGGGGCCGAACGGGAAGTTCAGATCGCCGCAGGCACCGCAGCGCCCGCCGCGCAGGTCCAGCAGGCCGCCGTCCGACGACAGGCTAAAGAGGTCGGGTTTTTCCAATTCCATCGTACTTTCCTTCCTTAGCGCCCTGTCTCAGCGCCTTTCACTTACCGGATAGTAAAATTGATCCCCCATATCCACAATCGAATTTCTTGCTCTTGCCATGGCGAAATGGCAATCTGCTGTCCGAACAGTAAAAATTTTGTCAGGGAGGCAAACATGGATCTGGGTCTCACCGGCCGCGTCGCGGCTGTGACCGGCGGCGGTGGCGCCATCGGACGCACCACCGCAAAGCTGCTGGCCGCTGAAGGTGCCGCAGTGGCGCTTTTGGACCTCAACCTCGATGCGGCGGCGGATGCCAAGGCCTGGATCGAAGGCGAAGTGCCGGGGGCCGCGGTCGCCATCATCACCTGCGACGTGACCAACAAGGCCAGCGTTGCCGCCGCCTTTGATGCGGTCACCGCTGAGCTTGGCCCGGTCGACGTGCTGATCAACAACGCCGGGTTCAGCCGCGACAAATACATGGTGAAGATGGCCGAGGACGATTGGGACGATGTCCATGACACCGTGCTCAAAGGCACGTTCCATTGCTGCCGCGCGGTGCTGCCGGGGATGATGGGGCGCGGCTGGGGCCGGATCGTCAACACCTCGTCGATGGCCTATCTCGGCAACAAGGGGCAGACCAATTATTCCTCGGCCAAGGCCGGGCTGATCGGGCTGACCAATGCGCTGGCGCGCGAGGCGGGCGGGTTCAACATCACCGTCAATGCGGTGGCGCCGGGACTGATCGCGACGCCGCGCCTGCGGGCGCGCCCGGATTTCGCCAAGCTGGAACAGCGCAGTCTGGCGCTGACCCCGCTGCCGCGCCTTGGCAACGAGGTCGATGTTGCCAAGACGATCCTCTATTTCTGTTCCGGGCTGGCCGATTTCATCACCGCGCAGACGATCCATGTCAGCGGTGGCCGCTAAGCCATCGCCAAGAACAGAAGACCGGTCAATGGTGGCCGCTGAGGCCGCGCCGCCATCGGCGGTGGCAAAGACCGCACAGGCGGGGGGCACCAGCGCGATCTGGCGCTGGCTGCTGGCTGGTGATGTCGTCGGCGCCAGCTTCGTCATAGATGCGCTGCCATCATGCCCGGACCACCACCACGGCGTCCAGCGCCTGCGCGCCTTCACCCGCGGCGCCGACCCAGACCGGGTTGATGTCCAGCTCTTCGATCCGACCGGCATTCGCCGCCACGTAATCGGACACTTTTGCCACCAGCAGGGCGAGCGCATCCAGATCACGCGGCGGCTGACCGCGATAACCGGTGAGAAGCTTCGCGGATTTCAACTTGGCGATCATCGCCTTGGCCTGCGTCTGGGACACCGGCAGCATGGCGCGGGTCACGTCCTGGAACATCTCGACATAGATACCGCCCAGACCAAACGTCATCACATGGCCGAACACCGGATCACGGGCGACGCCGACAAAGGCCTCAACTCCGCCCGCCGGCGCCATCGGCTCCAGCAATATACCGTCCAAGGTGGCGCCGGGCGCGGCTTTGGCCGCATTCGACATGATGGTGTCAAATGCAGCGCCCGCGTTGTCGGGTGCGACGTTCAGCATCACGCCGCCAACATCGGATTTGTGGGTGATCTGGGCGCTGACGATCTTCATCGCCAGCGGGCGGCCCATCTGGGCAGCGATCGTGGCCGCCTCGGCCTTGGTCGCGGCAACCTCGGGCGCGGTGACGGGCACGTCGGCGGCGGCGAGTTCCGCCTTGCCCTCGGCCTCGGTCAGGCTGCGGGTCTGGGCCGCCTCACCCGCCACGCCGGTTTCGACGATCAGCGGCTGCCAGCCCTTGTCGCGGGTCGACAGATACTGGCCGTAGTCGATCCAGCGCCGGACCGCCTTGCCCATGTTGCGCAGGCTGCGGAATGGGACCAAGCCAGAGCGCGCCAGTTCGAAATAGCCGGCACCGGTCTTTTCCGAGAACCAGATCGGCACGATCGGGGTGTCGGTCGTATCCTGCGCTTTCTTGAAGTTCTTGGCGTTGTTTTCCGTATAGATCCCGTAATCCATCGGGATTGGCGCCAGCACCAGATCGGTGTTGGCGTCACTGGCGCAGACAACCAGGCTGGCAAGCAGCGCCTGTGGATGGCTGATCGAGATCGAGGTGGTGTCGATCGGATTAGAGATATTGGCAAAGCTTGGCAGGGTCTCGGCCAGTTTCGCCGTGGTCTCAGGGGTGAATTCCGACAGGGTCAGCCCGGCGGTGCCGACATTATCCGCGCAGAGCGATGCCGCGCCGCCGGAGGAGGCAAACACCGCGACCTTTTCATTGCCGGTCGGCTGTTTGCGGGTGAACAGCATGGCGACATCCATCGCCTCGTCCAGATCATCAACCTCGATGACCCCGAGCTGCTGAAACACCGTCGAGTTGACCTCGGCCGAACCGGTGATTGAGGCGGTGTGCGATTGCGCGGCCTTGGCGCCATATTCGGACCGGCCCACCTTCAACCCGATGATCGGTTTGCCCATCTCGGCGGCCTTGGCGGCGGCGGCGGCGAAACGCGGGCCGTCCTTGAACCCCTCGACCAGGATCGCAATCGCCTTGCATTCGGGGTCGAGCGCGAAGTGATACACGAAATCAGCAACTTGCAGGTCGCATTCATTGCCCGAAGACGACCAGGCCGAAAACCCAAGCCCACGGTAATTGTGCTGCATCATGTTGCGGCCCAAGCCACCGCCTTGGGTCGCCAGCGCGATGGAGCCTGGGGTGATGTCGCCCTTGTAGGCGGGGCTGAACGACATGCCCAAGGGCACGTTCAGATTCACCAGACCGGGGCAGTTCGGCCCGTAAATACGGATGCCGGTGCGTTTGGAGATCTCGACCAGCTTGGCCTCTTCCGCGATACCCCACGCGTCGGCCTCGGAAAAGCCGCTGGTCAGAATGACGGCAAAGCCGCAACCCTTGACGCCCGCCTGTTCAAGCGCCTCGCGCACAAATTGCGCGGGCACCACGATGACCACCACATCGACGGCTTCGGGCAGCGAGGCGATATCGGGATAGGCCTTCAGCCCCATCACCTCACGCTGTTTCGGGTTCACCGGGTAAAGCGTGCCTTCGAACTTCGAATATTCGACGATGTTCTTGAAGGTGTGGTTGCCGATGGAATGTTCCTTGCCCGAGGCACCGACCACGGCGATGCTTTTCGGATTGAACAGCGGAGTCAGATCTTGGAACTGGTAAGGTTCAAAATGATCAGTCATTTGATTTTTCCTCAGGTGATTGCATTCAGGCCGAGGATCTCGCGGCCAGCAATCAGCGTTTGCACCTCGACAGTGCCTTCGGGGATCATGCCCCCTTTGGTGTCACGGAAGATCCGCTCGATCGGATAGCCGACGGCATAGCCCAGCCCGCCATGCACCTGCAGCGCCATATCGGCGACCTCAAAGGCGGCCTTGGTGGCATAGAGCTTGGCAATCGAGCAATCCTCGCGCGCCTCTTCGCCCCGGTCCAGCGCCTGGGCGGCGGTGTAGGACAGCGCCCGCGCCGCCTTCACCCGGATCGTCATGTCGACAATGTATTTCTGCACCAGCTGGTGTTCGCCAATCAACTTGCCGAACTGGCTGCGGGTCTTGGCGTATTCAATCGACAGATCGAGCGCCGATTGCGCGGCCCCGACCGCCCCCATGGCGATGTTGACCCGCGCGGTGTTCAGCCCGGCCAGGGTGCCGGACAGCGCCTTGCCCTCGGGGCCCAACCGGTTTTCGACCGGCACTTTCACATTGTCGAATTCCAGCTCCGAGGTGCCGGTCGGGCGCAGCACCAGCTTTTCAACCCGCTTGGCCGAATAGCCCGGCATGCCCTTTTCGACGATAAATGTGGACAGTTCGCCATCGCATTCGTCGGAATAGGTGCGCGCGACGACCTGGCAAATGTCGGCATTGATGCCGTTGGTGATCCACAGCTTGCGTCCGGTGATGACATAGTGATCACCCTTCTTAACCGCCCGGCATTCGATGCCGCGCACGTCAGAGCCGACATTCGGCTCGCTGAGGCCGGTGCAGCTTTTCAGCTTGTTTTGCAGCATTGGCTTCAGAAACCGCTCTTTCTGATCGGGCGTGCCGAAACGGCTGAGTTTCTGGATCGTGCCATTGGTGATGTTGACGATCGTGCGCAGGCTGCCCCAGCAATATCCGGCGCTTTCCATCAACATGCCCCAGGTGGTGTAGGGCAGGTCGAAACCGCCATCCGCCTCGGGGATCTTGCCACCGAGATAGCCAAAGTTTTTCAGCTCATCGAGGATTTCGAAGGGAAAGGTGCAGTCCTTTTCATGCTTGTTGATGATCGGGGTGACGTTTTCCGCCAGCCACCGGTCAACCTGCTCTTTCAGGATTTTTTGTTCGGGATCGAGATAAGCAGACATCAGAGCAGGGCCTCATAAAGTTGGGAGATTTGTTTGGAATTCATGTCGCGGCTGGTGCGAGGCGTTGCTTGTGTCCGCAGCGCCATGTCCGTCGAGCGGGGAAGGTTATCGCCCGAGAGCCCGCAACTGGCGATGCGGCCGGGGCATCCGCTCTGCGAGCGCATTGCGACGTCAAATCAATCGGCGCGCGAAGAATGTGGAGTCCATCCACCCCATTCTGCCCGATGCAGACCCCGCCGAGACAGCTTGACAGCCTCACACCGGTGCGCGCCTCAAGGTCGCTGCCATCGGTGACGGCACGTTCCAGGTCTTCAATGGCATTGCGCATCGAGGCGAGGGCGAGTTCATTGGCCACCGGTTTCACCTGGTTGTTGGCATAGGCGTCGATGGCATAGCAAAACGCTCGAACCCGGTCGAGGCGGTCAGGCCTGCAAGCAGAGACGTGTCAAGTCCGTGCCCATCGACACGGTCGTCGGAATCGCATCGAACGGCGGCGCCCGCACATCGGCACCCACACATCGTTCTGGAAACGGGCAAAGGCATCCTTGCCGGTCAGACTTTAGGCCATCGCACCCTTGGCGGTGTCGTTGGACAACCCGCCAGCCAGCGCGATCAGCGCGTCACAATTGCCAGAGGCCCAGGAATCCCGGGCCTCTGGCAGTTTCTTGGTCGTCGGGTTGAGATCGACGCGATCACAGACATCACGCCCACCCTCTGCCTTGTCCAAGGCCGCCTCGATCCGCGTCAACACCCTGACCTTAGCCAGGCCTGTTGAGGGTGATCGGATGCGAAAGAGGCGTGCCTTGGCATTTCCTAATTATAGAACAGGTTTGGCAGATAAAGGGCGATGCCCGGGAACAGGATGATCAACAGCACCCCGATCAAGGTGACCAAGACGTAGGGGAGCACCGAGGCATAGATGTCGCCCATGGTAACCCCCGCAGGTGAAACCCCCTTGAGGTAAAACAGGTTGAAGCCGAAGGGCGGGGTCATATACCCCACCTCCATCATGATGATGAACAGGATACCGAACCAGACCGGATCGAACCCTGCCGCCTTCACCACCGGCAGGAACACCGGCAGGGTGATCAGCATGATGCCGACCGGATCCAACACCATCCCAAACAAGAACAGCACCGCCAGCATGAAGGTCAGCGAGCCCCATTTTCCGCCCGGGATATAGGCCATCAGGTCCTGGATCAGGCTTTGTGCGCCAAGCGCCGTATAGGCGGTCGAAAACGCATGTGCTGCGAACAGGATCCACATGATCAGCGCCGCCAGTTTCAGTGTCGCGATCGAGGCCTCGTGGATCACCTTCCAGTTCAGCTGCCGGTTCACCGTGGTGGCGAACATGGCGCCAAAGACGCCGATCGCCGCCGCCTCGGTCGGGGTGGCAAAGCCGCCAAAGATCGCGCCCAGGACGATGGTCACGATCATGATCGGCAAGATCACCGCCTTCAGCGAGCGCAGCTTTGGCCCCCAACCGGCGCGTTCCTCTTTCGGCAGAGCCGGGCCCATATTCGGCTGCAACCAGCAGCGCCCGCCGATATAGATCGACACCAGCACGAACAATGTCAGCCCAGGTCCGACACCACCGGCAAAGAGCCGGCCCACCGAGACTTCGGTCAGCATTGCATAGAGCACCATCAGGATCGACGGCGGAATCAGGATGCCCCAGCCGCCGCCGGCATTGATGGCTCCCAAGGCCATCTTCTTGTCATATCCCCGCTCCAGCATCTTGGGCAGGGCAATGGTCCCCATGGTGACCACCGCCGCCCCGGAAATCCCCGACATGGCGGCAAAGATCACACAGATCAGCACGGTGCCGATGGCCAGACCACCGCGCAGCCCGCCGAACCAGACATGCATCATCTCATAGAGATCGTTGGCGACGCCGGATTTCTCCAGCAGGATGGCCATGAAGACGAAGAGAGGTATCGCCATCAATGTCGGATTCGACATTGATTCCCACATCTTGGACGCCAACAGGTAAAACCCGATCGACCCCATCTCGAAATAGAGAAAGACCACCGAGATGCCGCCCAGCACAAAGGCCAGCGGCGTCCCCAGCATCACGAACAGCAGCAGGGCCCCGAAAAACAGCAGGGTTAAAAGTTCGACGCTCATTCCTGGATCTCCCCGGCAGCGGCCATTTCAGCACTGGTTTCCTCGGCGGCAGGCGTGCCGAACACATCTTCGGGAATCGGTTTCCCACGCAGCACCCGGATATCGGACCAGAGCCGCACAAAGCCCTGCAACAGCAACAGGGTCGCCGCGATCGGTATGAAGATCTTGGTTGGCCAGAGATAGGGCTTCCAGATCGAGTTCGATGTTTCCGCATCGGCCAGGGATTCCGACGCCAGATCATAGCCCTGCCACAGAAGAACACAGACAAACATCAGGAACAGCGGGAAGGTCAGGATATCGAGCATCGATTTCCGGCGGCGCGAGAACGCCCCGTAGATGATGTCGACATTGACATGACCGCGCTCGGCCAACAGGTAGCCGCCGCCGATGATCGCATAGACCCCGAAGATCAGGGTGGCGAGCTCCGCCGTCCAGATCGTCGGCTGTCCGACGAGATACCGCATGACCACATCGGCCAGCAGAAATGCAAACAGGACCAGAACGGCGAGCGACACCCACTTCCCGATCCACATGTTGAGGCCGGTTATGGCCCGCGCGAGTTTAAGCATAGGGGGTACCCCTTACCCTTGCGGCGATACACGATTGACGCAGCCTGCTCACCCAGACTGCCCGTATTGTTCGCCGAATTGCTGGTAAACGACGGTGCGGCCGTCAGGGCCGCACCGCCAGAGAGCGTCAGCTTCGCGGATCAGACGTAGCCGAGGTCTTTCATGAGCGAAGTATAGACGCCCGCAGCCCGCGCCGCGATCTCACCCTTCTGACCCTCGGTTTCAAGGATCTTGGTCGAGGCCTCGGCCAGCATTTCCAGCACGTCTTGCGGCAGTTGCACCACTTCGATGCCCTCTTCGGCAATACCCCAGGACAGCGACTGTGCCTCACCCAGCTGATATTCCAAAGACCGCTCGTAGAAGCGAGTCTCACAGGCGGTGTCCAGCACGCCGCGCAGATCGTCCTCAAGCGCTTCGTATTGCTTGACGTTCATGATGTAGCTGTCGGTGGTGAGACCCAGCCCCGGTTTGTAGTGGTATTTACAGACCTCCCACAGCGACATCGACTTGGCACCGGTGGCCGCGCCCCAATGAGCCCCGTCGACCACGCCCGAGCTGAGCGCCTGGTACAGCTCCGAACCCGGGATGTATTGCGGTGCCGCGCCTGCGGCCTTGAGATAGTCAAGCATGCTGCCCGAGGACCGGATTTTGACGCCCTGAAAGTCGGCCGCGCTGTTGATCTTTTTCGACAGCACGAATTCGGTCGGAAGAACCTTGTCGCTCTTGAGGATGACACCGTCAGGGATCAGCTCTTCGTTGACCAGGTCTTCGAGCCCGCCAAGCTTGACGGCGTATTGCATTTCCCAGCTTTCGCGCAATGCGCCGGGGATGCCGTAGACAAAGGAAGCGGCCTGGGCCTTGTCCTGAAAATAGGACCCCGAGGCAGTGCCCATCGGAACCACACCCTTGCGAATCAGGTTGTAGATATCCGGGCCCTTGGCGAATTCGCCAGCGCCGAAGAGTTCGAACTGGAACGCGCCTTCGGTTGCCTCGGTGATCTGCTTGGTCATAACAACCAGGCTGCCCTCGAACGACGCCGAGGCTTTCGGCCAATGCGACTGGATACGCCAGGTGACTTTACCAGCGGCAATGCCCTTGCCGACAAGTGCCGGGGCAGCCAAGACGCCCACCGCCGCGCCGCGCAGCATCGAACGACGATTGATGGCTTTCGAAGTGTTGGTCATATCTTCCTTCCTCCCTGAAGACGGTCCGCGCCTGGCGGACTTCTTGAACAATTCAACAATACAATCTTTTTGGGTCACCGAAACCACCGGTTTACACTACCGGAGAGAACCTATTTTTACTCATCCGTAAATAAATCTGCCGCTGGGAATGCGCCGAGGGGATTCCGTCGGAAATCCCTGCGCTGCCCCTCGAAATTCGAGCCGAGATGACCATTTTCCTTAGGTTTACAAGGCATCTGCGCATATTGACCCTTGATCGCGCGGTGAGAGCGGTGGGGCCATGCCGCCGCAAGAAATTTGGATCACCCATGGCGAATTGGAGCGGTACTGCGCGTCGCGGCCCGAATCTTTGACGAAAAGGGCTATCGCGCCACTTCGCTGGACGAAATCGGCGTGACCAAGACGGCGCTGTATCACGACTTCAAGAACAAAGAACAGCTGCTGTATGAATGCATCAAGCTGACCTATAATTGCGGCCAGAATGCCCGGCTTGAGGCGGAAAAGGCCGATGGCAGTGCCTTTGAAAAGCTGCAGCTTCTTTACCGACGGTTCATGGAAAACCTGATGGAGGAACGCGGCGCCTATACCACCATGGCCAATATCTCCGCGCCCTGGACCGCAAAACGATTGACGCGGCCCGCGCACCCAGACCGCCCGTATGGTTCGCCGAATTGCTGGTAAACGACAGTGCGGCCGTCAGGGCCGCACCGCCAGAGATCGTCAGCTTCGCGGATCAGGCGTAGCCGAGGTCTTTCATGAGCGAAGTATAGATGCCCGCAGCCCGCGCCGCGATCTCACCCTTCTGACCCTCGGTTTCAAGGATCTTGGTCGAGGCCTCGGCCAGCATTTCCAGCACGTCTTGCGGCAGTTGCACCACTTCGATGCCCTCTTCGGCAATACCCCAGGACAGCGACTGTGCCTCACCCAGCTGATATTCCAAAGACCGCTCGTAGAAGCGAGTCTCACAGGCGGTGTCCAGCACGCCGCGCAGATCGTCCTCAAGCGCTTCGTATTGCTTGACGTTCATGATGTAGCTGTCGGTGGTGAGACCCAGCCCCGGTTTGTAGTGGTATTTACAGACCTCCCACAGCGACATCGACTTGGCACCGGTGGCCGCGCCCCAATGAGCCCCGTCGACCACGCCCGAGCTGAGCGCCTGGTACAGCTCCGAACCCGGGATGTATTGCGGTGCCGCGCCTGCGGCCTTGAGATAGTCAAGCATGCTGCCCGAGGACCGGATTTTGACGCCCTGAAAGTCGGCCGCGCTGTTGATCTTTTTCGACAGCACGAATTCGGTCGGAAGAACCTTGTCGCTCTTGAGGATGACACCGTCAGGGATCAGCTCTTCGTTGACCAGGTCTTCGAGCCCGCCAAGCTTGACGGCGTATTGCATTTCCCAGCTTTCGCGCAATGCGCCGGGGATGCCGTAGACAAAGGAAGCGGCCTGGGCCTTGTCCTGAAAATAGGACCCCGAGGCAGTGCCCATCGGAACCACACCCTTGCGAATCAGGTTGTAGATATCCGGGCCCTTGGCGAATTCGCCAGCGCCGAAGAGTTCGAACTGGAACGCGCCTTCGGTTGCCTCGGTGATCTGCTTGGTCATAACAACCAGGCTGCCCTCGAACGACGCCGAGGCTTTCGGCCAATGCGACTGGATACGCCAGGTGACTTTACCAGCGGCAATGCCCTTGCCGACAAGTGCCGGGGCAGCCAAGACGCCCACCGCCGCGCCGCGCAGCATCGAACGACGATTGATGGCTTTCGAAGTGTTGGTCATATCTTTCTTCCTCCCTGAAGACGGTCCGCGCCTGGCGGACTTCTTGAACAATTCAACGATACAATCTTTTTGGCTCACCGAAACCCTTTTTGGCTCACCGAAACCACTGGTTTACATTACCGGAAAGAACTTATTTTTACTCATACGTAACTAAATCTTCCGATGGGAATGCGCTGAGAAGAGTCCGTCGAAAATCCCTGCGCTGCCCCTCGAAATTCGAGCCGAGATGACCGTTTCCTTTAGGTTTACAAGGCATCTGCGCATATTGACCCTTGATCGCGCCGCGAGAGCGGTCGAGTATGGACACCGCAAGAAAATTGGATCACCCATGGCAAATTGGAACGGCGCGGTCGCTTCGCGGGCAGAAATCCGCGAGATGAAACGGCGAGCGGCGCTGCGCGTCGCGGCCCGAATCTTTAACGAAAAGGGCTATCACGCCACTTCGCTGGACGAGATCGCCGACGAAATCGGCGTGACCAAGACGGCGCTGTATTACTACTTCAAGAACAAGGAACAGCTGCTGTATGAATGCATCAAGCTGACCTATAATTGCGGCCAGAATGCCCGGCTTGAGGCGGAAAAGGCCGATGGCAGTGCCTTTGAAAAGCTGCAGCTTCTTTACCGACGGTTCATGGAAAATCTGATGGAGGAACGCGGCGCCTATACCACCATGGCCAATATCCGCTCCCTGCCCCAGGACCATCAGGCCGAGTTGCTGGATCGTCGCCGCGCGCTGGATCGCTACTCCCGGATGCTGATCGAAAAGGCCATCGAAGAGGGCGATCTGCGCCCGGTCGATGTGCGCATCACCTCGAATTTCTTTCTTGGGGCGGTGAACTGGATCCTGCGCTGGCACAGCGAAGATGACGCGATGTCGCCGCAGGACGTCTCGGCGCATTTCCTCGATCTGTTCATGAATGGCATCGCCCAGCGCAGCAGCTGAGAGACCAGCGCCGGGGTCAGGACAGGGAAACAGGCTCCAACGTCACGATCCGCCGGGCACCGTGTCGATCTCATATTGCAGGAACACCGGCACCGGATCGGCCTTTTTGCGGCGGCTGGACAGGCTGACCGCGCCGCGGGTGGTCTGGCCAAACCCGGCCTCATCCAGCATCCCCTTGATCCCGCGCGGTGTTGCGGCGCTGCGCGACAATTCCAGCGGGTTCTGTTCCAGGAACGACAGGTCCTCGACCGCCGATTGCGGCTGCGCCGGGGACAGGATGACAATCAGCCGGTCGCGGCCAAAGCTGGCATCGCTGATCAGCACGAAATCATCGTCCAGCGTCGCCCCGGGCTGCATCCGCCCGTTGCCCATGAAGCTGATCGAATAATCCGCCCCGACATAGAGCAGGTTGTAGTCAACCGGGCTGTCGCCGGTGTTGGTCAGCCGCAGCCCGACCACATCGTCGGGCACCATACGCGGCACATCAGCCCCGGCCACTGGCAGGCGGCTGCTGGCGATCACCTCTTCGGTCCTGGAGTCAAATCGCCCGGTGATCAGCCCGGCCTCGACCGGCAGGCTGGTGTTGGCGGTGGCGGCGCCGACCTTCATCAGGTTCAGCGCCTTGGCGATGGTGGCAAAGCTGTCGGCCATGACCGCGGCCAGCTTGTCCGGAGTCTTGTCGGCGGTGGAAACCGATGGGGTGCGGGCCAGCTCCTCGGGCGCGACCAGCCCGGTCGAGGGCAGGATCCAGATCGCATCCGGGCGCGGGCTGTCGGGAAGAACCGCCAGCCGCAGATCGGCGCCCTCGGTGCCGGCCGGCACAAAGTTGATTCGCGACGCAATCGCCGGTTCCTGCATCATCTGCGCGACGGCGGCCTGCATCGCGGCGGCGGCGGTCGTACCCTCGGGCGGCAATGCGACGGTCAGCGAAAAGTCGATACCGTTGGACACTTTGCGCAGCACCGCCCCGGCGGGCACCTCGGGCGCGGCACCTTCGTCGGTGGCGATGGCGGTGGCGGCAAAGGTCGTCGCTTCGCGCACCCGGTAGCTGGCCAATGCCGCCTCATCCGGATCGGCAGGTGAGGCCAGCAACAACAGGTCGGAACCCGGGGTCAGCCCATGCAGCAGCCCGGCCGGAACCGTCAGCTCCGCACCCGCAACAGTGACCGGCCATTGCAGGATCAACCCGGCGCCACCCTCGCCAAACACTGGCTGATCCAGATCGCCCTCAAACAGCGGGGTCGAGCGGGCCAGGTTCAGCACCGCATATTTGCGCAGCACCTCCTGCGCCAATTGCCGATAGGTGATGCCGGGCCGTTCGGCCATGGTCTCAAACAGGGTATAGGTGAACACCCCCTGCGGTTTGCGCCCGGGCTGGCCGCGCGGCATGTTCTTTTCCGGGGTGGTCTCATTGGTCTGGGCGGCAAAGAACGCCACCAGCCTGCCCTGCCCCTCATTGGGAGTCGCCGCGGCGTCACCGGTCGACTCGATTGAGGCCGCCGCCCGCGCCCGCGGATCGGCGGCGGCCAGGCCGCGCGCCTTGCTCTCGGCCTCGGCCATCCGGGACTCGGGGATTTTCAGCGCTTTGGGTTTCAATTGCCGCTGGCGCACATCATCGTCGCCCGAGGGCGCGGCGCGGGTGGCGGTGCCGGAATGGCAGGAATCAAACACCACCCAGACATCGGCGCCCTTGGCGCGGATCGCGTCGATCATCTGGCCGATCTCGTCATCGACCAGCCCGTTTTCGACGCCACCCACCGTGTCGTTCCAGGGGCCGATATCCACCGGCAGGAACAATTCGTCGAGCCCGTCCAATTCGCTGTCCGGGTCGGCGGCGGGGGCCTGGGTGCCATGGCCGGAAAAATGCAGATAGACGAAATCGCCCGCCACCACATTGGCGGCCAGCGCCGCCATTTCCTGCCGGATCGCCGCCAGGGTGGCCGGGGCCGCGCCCGCGACCCCGTCGGCCAGCACATGCACATGCTCAGGCGCAAAGCTGAGCACCGGGTTCGCCTTGAGATAATCGCGCACCAGGGTGATGTCGTTCTTTGGCCCGTTCAGCCAGGCGCTTTCGTCCAGGTTCTGATATTGCGACGCGCCGATCAGCAGCGCGTGGGCGTCACGTGCCAGCGCCGGGATCGCGGTGGACAGGGTCAGGGCGACAGCCAGGCTGAGTTTGAATAACCGTTTCATCACAATCGCTTTCGGGGCAAAATCGGATCAGTTGGTGATCAGGGTATAGGAGGTGCCGCCGCCACCCCGGTTCAGCACCACGACAGAAAATTCCTCGCTCGCGGCCGGGCGCCAGCCACAATAGGCGATGGCGCTGATGTCAGTGTCAGAACAGACCAGTCGCCCGGCCTGATCGAACACCTTGACGTTCAGATCGGCGGCGCTGGCGCCTTCGACATAGACCTCGGCATAGGCGTTGCCCTCATATTGCAATGGCCGGTAGGTGTCGGTGCCGCCCGCCCGGATCTGGCTGATCGAATAGACCTTGCCCGAGACCACGCCCTTGGACTTTTCCAGTGTCAGATCTGCGGCCAGCCCCTCGATCACCGGATCGCCGGGGGCCAGGGCCAGGGCGGTGTCGCGCATGTCCTGCCAACTGATCGGCGGTTCGGCCGCGCCTTCGGGCACCGGGCCGTCGCGTTCGGGTTCGCGCGCCACCTCTTTGCCCAGCGCCGATTTGCGCAGCTTGGCCGCTGCCAGCGCCAGCAGCGCATCGCGGTCGCCCATCGCCGTCTCCAGCAGCCGGGCCGAGATTTCGATCCGCTTCACCGCGCTGGCCGGGACCATGTCGGCATCCAGCGACAGCGCTTCGGCCGGTCCGGCCTGCGGCACGATCGCCAGTGCGGCAGTAAAGAGGGCGGCGGGGAATAGGCGCATGGGGTGGTCTCCGGTGGTTGAGGCTGCCCCGATAATGGGCCGCAATGCCCTGTGGTTCAAAAGGTTTCTGGGTGTTTGGCGCAGATGACGGGACTTGTCATGTGAACCCGGACGCACAGACCGTTACCAAGGGAGCGTCACAGTGAAAGGACCCCGAGATGCCCAGCGATCCCCGTCATCTGCAGCGCCGCCGTCGCCGCCTTGCCCCGATGGTGGCAATGGTGCCGTTGCTTGCCCTCCTGGTGGTGATGTTGACCGCCAACCGCCCGGTGCGCGCCGAAGCTGTGGCCAATCCGGCGCTGCTGAGCCGGGCATTGGACGCCACGCTGGTGGTGCTCAGCGATGATGACGACGCGGTATTCCTCGGCTCGGCAACGCTCTGGGGTGACGGGAATGTGGTGGTCACCTGCGCCCATGTGCTGCGTGGACGCAGCCGGGTCACCCTGCGCGACCGGGCCGGGCGCACCGTCTCGGCGGCGGTCACCAAGGTCGACACCGCCCGCGATATCGCGGTGATCAGCCTGAACGAGCCTTTGTTCGGCCCCGGTCTGCCACCCACCCCCGAGGCGCCGCCGCTGGGCATCCCGGTCTTTGCCTTTGGCGCGCCGCTGGAAATGGAATTCAGCCTGTCCCGCGGCATCGTCTCGGCCCCGGCGCGGCAGCTGAACCCGGCGGTGCCGGTGCGGCTGATCCAGCATGACGCGGCACTCAATCCCGGATCCTCCGGCGGGCCGCTGATCGACGCAGGCGGCGCGCTGCGCGGGGTGAACGCCCGGATCGCCGACGGCACCAGGCTGTTCGCGGGCATCGCCTTTGCGATTCCTGCCGATGTGGTGGCGGCGGTGGTGACCGGGGCTCTACCGCCGGTGCCCTCGCTGGGTGTCACCGCCCGCCCGCTCACCCCCAAGATCGCCCGCGCCCTCGGGCTGGCGGATCGTGACGGGGTGCTGGTCGACGATGTCACGCTCGGTGGCTTTGGCTGGCGCGCCGGGCTGCTGGCCGGTGACGTGATCCTGGCGCTGGACGGGCGCGGGCTGCGCCAACCCGGCGATCTGGCGCTGCAGCTGGATGCACGCCAGGGCGATCAGGCGCGCATCATGGTGCTGCGGGCCGGGCAAGAGATCAGCCTGGCGCTGGATCTGACCCCGGAAAAGCCCCGCTTTACCCTGGCCGAGATCAAGGGCCAGATCGGGTTGATCGCCGCCTACAGCTGGGAAACGCTCGGCGTCGGGCTGGCCAGCGACACCACCAAGGTTGAAACCATCACCCAGTCCAGCCCCGGCTACCGCGCCGGGCTGGCCCAGGGCGACGTGATCCTGGCGGTGAACGGCAGCGCCGCCGAGCCCGAGGCGCTGCACAGCGCCCAAATCGACCGCCCGGTGGTGTTGCTGGTGCAGCGCAGTGGCCGCACCCTGCATATCCTGGTCGATCCCTGGAGCAACGCACAGTTGAATGTGCCGCTTGGCGGTGCCAATGCCCTTGACCCGGCGGTGTCGGTGTTCTGATCTGCAACAGGAGGAAACTGGCGATGAGTGACACACCCCGTATTCTGATCGTCGAGGACGATATCGAGGCCGCCGAGGCGCTGTCCGAAGCGGTGCGCGATCTGGGCGCCGAACCGATCGTCATGCGCAACTACGCCGACGGTCTGAAGGCGGCCGGTCTGGCGGAATTCAAGGTCATTGTCTTTGACCGGATGCTGCCCGGTGGCGACGGCATCGACGCCATCGCCAAGATCCGTGCCGCCGGGTCCACCGCGCTGGTGCTGGTGGTCTCGGCCCTGGGCCGTGCCGCCAACAAGATCGAAGGGTTGGAAAAGGGGGCCGATGATTACCTGGCCAAGCCGTTTGATGGCGATGAATTGCGCGCCCGGCTGCGGGCCCTGTTGCGGCGTCAGGACATGGTGGTGCTGGACAATGACCTGATTACCTTTGGCGATCTGCAAATCCGGATGAAGGCGCGCACCGTGCATGTCAGGAATGCCCATGTCCCGGTCAGCCCGAAGGAATTCGAACTGATCACCTTTTTTGCCCGCAATGCCGGTGAGGTGGTGACCCGGACGCAATTGCTGGAAAACGTCTGGAACCTGCATTTCGACCCGCAAACCAATGTCGTCGATGTGCATGTCGGACGGTTGCGGCGCAAGCTGGAGCAGGCGGCGGGGCATCCGGTGATCCACACCGATCGCGGCGTCGGCTATGTCTTTGATCCGCAAGGGAGCGTTGTCGGGTGAAGCTGCGCCAATCCCGATCCACGTCAATTTCGACGCGCCGCGCCCCGGGGCAGGCATGAGCCGACCGCGCCGATCCCTGGCCGGATCCGCCGCGCTGCGGGTGATGTTGATCGTCGCCGGCGGCATCATCTTTCTGTCGCTCGGCGCGATGGCGCTGCAATACCGGATCACCGCCCGCGCGCTTGAGGCGCGCCAGGCCGAGGTGCTGGCCGCCGATCTGACCGGCTTTGCCCAGGTCTATGACCAGCGCCGCATCCCCGGCCTGCGCGAGGCGGTTGAGGCGCGTGCCGCAATCACCCCGCCGGACTCCGGGCTCTACCTGTTGCAGGACCGCAGCGGCGCAGTTCTGGCGGGCAATCTTGAGGGCTGGCCACCGGGCGCGGTGCCGGATGGCGCCCTGTTTGCCGCCACCCCGGCGCAGGATCTGACCCTGCCCGGCGGCGCGGCCTTTCGCGGCGTGGCGCGGGAATTGCCCGGCGGGTTTCCGTTTCTCGCCGCCCGTTCCTGGGCGCCGGTCACCGAAACCCTGCGCGAGCTGCGCCGCACCATCCTCTGGGTCGCCATCGGCCTTTCGGCGCTGGCGCTGCTGGCTGGCTGGCTGGTGGCGCGGGCGGTGGTCGGGCGCATCGGTCGGCTGAACAGCCTGGCCGACCGGGTTGCCGAGGGCGAGCTGTCGGCGCGCCTGCCCGGGGTGCGGAGCGGTGATGAATTCGGCGCGCTGGAAAGCCATTTTCACGCCATGCTGGACCGGATCGAGGCGCTCAATCGCGCCACCCACCGGCTGTCCGACGCCATCGCCCATGAATTGCGCACCCCGCTGAACCGGATTCGTCAGCGTCTGGATCGGATCGAAGGGCAAGAGGACGATGTCGCCGCGATCCGCGCCGATATGGCTGGCACCATCCGGATGTTCGACAGCCTGCTCGATATTTCCAGCGCCGAGGCCGCCTCGGGCCAGCGCCCCGGTCTGGTCCCGGTGAACCTGTCCGAGATCGCCGCCGAGGTGTTTGAGCTGTATGAGCCGCTGGCCGAAGACAAGGGGCTGAACGCCGAGGCGCAGATCAGCCCCGAGGCCTGGGTGCTGGGCGAGCGCAATCTGCTGGCCCAGGTGATTTCCAACCTGCTCGACAATGCGATCAAATACACCGAGGCGGGCGACCGGATCATTCTGACGCTGGAACCGCAGGGCAAACGCCACCTGCTCAGCGTCAGCGACAGTGGCCCGGGCCTGTCCGAGGAGCTGCGCGCCACGGTGTTTGACCGCTTCACCCGTGGCGCCGATCAACAATCGGTGGCCGGTCATGGCCTTGGCCTGGCGCTGGTTCAGGCGATTGCCACCCGTCACGGCGCCGCGCTGAGCCTGCCAAACACACAAAAGGGTTTCAGAATCGAAATCGCCTGGCCTAGACTGTCACGGCCCTGAAGCTGCCGGGGCAAGGGGGAATTGACGTGTTCAGGGCTTTGGTTTCATTGGCATTCGGTCTGGTCCTGACCGGCTGCGCAGCGATCAACGCACCGTTGAACCAACCGCTGGCGAAGGGGGTGAACGGGCCTCTGGTCGACCCGGTAAATGTTTCCGAAACCGATGGCGAGATCTGGGTCGGGCTGGCGTTTTCCGGCGGCGGGATGCGGGCCTCGGCCTTTGCTGCCGGGATGCTTGAGGCGCTGCGCGACACCACTCAAGGCGCGGGCGATGACGACGGCATCCTCTCGGACGTCCGGCTGGTGTCGGGGGTGTCGGGCGGATCGGTCACCGCCGCCTGGTTCGGGCTGAAGGGGGCCGGGGGGCTGGCCGGATATCGCGACCGCTTTCTGGTGCGCGACGCCGAAAAATACATGGCCAAGTCGATCTACAATCCGATCACCATCGCCAGCGGCTTGTCCGGCGGCGCCAATGGCCGCAGCACCTATGGCCGGTTCCTGGACGAAACCCTGTTTCACGGCGCCACCTTTGGCGACCTCAGCCGCCAGTCCAGGGTGACCACCTGGATCAACGCCAGCGACATCGCCAATCAGACCACGTTCCTGTTTTCACCGGAAACTTTTGACGCGCTGTGTTCGGATCTGTCCAGTTATCCACTGTCCGATGCCATTGCCGCCTCCTCCGCCTTTCCACTGGTGTTCTCGCCGATCACCCTGGAATCCCATGCCGGCACTTGCGGCTATAACGAACCGGACTGGCTGACCGCCGCACGCTATAACCCCGAGGCGACGGGGGCGATGAAATCCCATGCCGCGGCGCTGGAAACCTATGCCGCAGGCGATCCGGTGCGGTACGTCAAGCTGCTCGACGGCGCCATTACCGACAATTTCGGCACCACCGGCCTGGCGGTCGAACGGGCGCGGGCACAGCTGCCCTTTGCGCCCCTGTCGGCGCAAGAGGCGGTGAAGCTGCGGCGGATGCTGTTCCTGGTCGCCAATGCCGGGGTGCAGACCGATTATTCCTGGACCAGGAATCTGCGCGGCCCCGGCGGGGTGCAGTTGGCGATGGCGATTGCGTCCTCGGCGATGGCCTCGGCCTCGCGCACCGGCTATGACGCGATGCGGCTGCAACTGGACAAATGGCAGGCCGATCTGGTCGAGTACCGCTGCGCGCTGCCTGCCTCTGAGGTGCGCCGCCTGCGCGGATCAACCCGGGGTTGGGATTGCCGTGATCTGAAATTCTTTGTCGGGGAAGTGTCGTTCCAGGGCCTGCCGGAACCGATGAAGCAAAAGCTCGACACCATCCCGACACGCCTGCAACTGCCGGTCGATCAGGTCGATCTGGCGCTCGAGGCGGGGCGGATGGCGACCCGGCAGAACCCGGAACTCAACGGCTTTCTACGCTCGACCAACCGCTATGGTCGCGCCCGCCAGCTGGCCGATGCCGCGGGCAATATCCCCGGCGCAAGGCGGATCACCCCGATCAAGAACTGATGACAAATCTGGTCACACGCGCGTTTCACTTGATTGGCGCGCTTGGCCGTTGCAATCGTTAATTGAACCAAAGGTCTGGAGCCCATGATGACTTTCCCTCCCCACCTTGCAGCAGGTTGGTTTGCCACCGTTGCAATGCTGGCCCTGACCGCCCCGGCGGCCAGCGCCGAGGTGCGTGGGCTGGTGGTCGGCGTTTCCGATTATGAATTCCTGAACGCCGATCTGCGTGGCCCGGCCAATGACGTCGGGCTGGTCAGCAACATGCTGCTGGCGCGCGGGGCAATGGCGGAGAATATCACCGTGCTGGCCGCCCCCGGCGTCCGGCTTGACCCGCGCCTCAGCCACAACGGCGCGCCGACCCGCGCCGCGATCATCGCCGCCCTGCAAGGGTTGGCGGCGACCGCACAACCCGGCGACACGGTGCTGTTCTATTTCTCCGGCCATGGCTCGCAGATGCCCGATGCCAGCGGTGACGAGGCCGGGGGCTATGACGAGATTCTGCTGCCGTCGGATGCCAGGAACTGGAAAGGCGCCATCGGCGCGGTCGAAAACGCGCTGGTCGATGACGAACTCGGCGTAATGATGCAGGCGATCCTCGACACCGGCGCCGAGCTGGTGGCGATCCTGGACGCCTGCCATTCCGCCACCGGTTTTCGTGCCCTGCCGGACGCCCAGATCTCAGCCGCGCGCTATATCGACCCGGCGCGCCTCGGGGTGCCGAACGCGGTGCCCGGCGACAGCCTGCCGGGGCAGATCGCGCCGCCGCTGAGCGGCCGCTTCGTCTTTCTCTATTCCTCGCAATCGGATCAGCGCAGCTTTGAATACCCGGTCGGCGACCCAGGTGACGCGGCCAGTTGGTATGGCGATTTCACCCGGTCCTTGATGCCGGTGCTGACCAGCGCCAATGGCATCAGCTGGTCACAGGCCCTGTTGGCCACGGTCGATGGCATGGCCAAGGACGGGCCCGCAGCGCAGACCCCGGATGCCGAGGGCCCGATGCTGGGCGTGGCGCTGTTTGGTGCCGCCGATCCGGTGGCCCCGGTCTGGCGCACCAAGGGCGGCGCGCTGAATGCCGGGCTGCTGCACGGGATCGAACCCGGCGCTCAGGTCGCGGTCTATGCCAGCGCCGAAACCACAGGGGATCCGGTGATCGCCGAGGTGGCCGAGGCCAAGGCCGACAGCGCCCGGCTGGCCCGCACCCCCGGCTTGCCCGCCGAAGGCTATGCCCGGCTGCACCGCCCGGCCCTGCCCGCCGCCCTGAAACTGGGGGCACCGGTGCTGATGCAGGGCGCCACCCCCGGCCAGATGCCCGATCTGCTGCGCGACTTGACTGCCAGCCTCGACGGGGTTGAGGTGATTGCCCAGGGCGCCCCGGATTATGTGCCAGTGTTCACCGGCGACAGCCTGGCCTTGGCGGGGCGTGACGGGGTTCTGGACGGGCTTGGCGCCGGCAGTAGCCCGCGCCTGTCGGCCAGCGCCAGCCGCGAAGAGGCCGCCGCCTTTCTGGATCGGGCGATCCGTGCGCATCGGCTGCGCCAGGCGCTGAAGGCCGCCGAGGGCAGCGGCGTCAAGGGCTTTGCCCTGCCCGGCTCCTCGCTCAGCGTGACGCTGGCCAAGGTCGATGTCCCCGGCACCGATAGCGATTGCGGTGACCCGGGCGCCGAGACGGCTGCCGAGGGCGAGGTGCGGGCCGATGCCTGTGACCAGCTTTGGCTGACCGTCAAGAACGGCTCGAAAACCGCGCGCGATATCACGGTTCTCTATATCGACCGCGATTTCCGGGTGATCCCGATCTATCCCGACGGCGCCCTGTCCAACCGGCTCGGCTTTGGCGAAAGCGAAGAAATCGGGCTGCAAATCTCAAACCCCAGCAACCGGCCCGGACAGGAGGACCTGGTGGTTCTGGCCGCCCCCGCCGTGCAGGGCGCGCCGCGCACGGTTCTGACCGCCCTGGCCGATGGCACCGCCCGCGCAATGCCCGAAGACACCCCCGATTTGGGACAATGGCTTTTCGCGGCGGCGGATCCTGAGGTAAAGTCCCGTAATTTCAGTTTCGGAGGCGCCCTGCCCTCGCTCGAGGTCACGCGTTTTCGCATCACGCTGGTTCCGACCAGCACCCGATAGCCCCAAGTGAATCACAACCAAAGAGAGTGAGACAAATGACATTCCTGACACGCCTTTCCCTTCCTGCCGTCGCCCTTGCGGCGCTGGCCACCGGCGGCATGGCCCAGAGTTTCGACGCCGCGCCCAAGGCCGATCCCAGCGTTTCCTCGCCCTTCGCCTTTGCCGAAACCGCCAAGAAGGAACAGCAGGCCGAGATGGCCCGCAAAGAGGCTGAGGCCAGCGGTGCCCGGGTGATCGGTGGCGAAATCGCCGCCAATGGTGCCTGGCCCTGGCAGGTCGGCCTGCTGATTGCTGGCCGCCCCGTCGGTCCGGATTCGCAATTCTGCGGCGGCTCGCTGATCCTGGACCAATGGGTTCTGACCGCGGCGCATTGCGTCTATATGCAGGACGACCAGGGCTATTTCGACCTGAACCCGCAGCAGGTCAACGTCATTGTCGGCACCAACAAACTGGCGCCCGGCATGGGCGACGTGATCCCGGTGGCGGGCATCTTCCGCAACCAGGCCTATAACCCGGACGGCTTTGACAGCGACATCGCGCTGATCAAATTGGCCCGCAAACCGAACGTGTCCTACCAGACCATCAAAGTGCCGGACAAAAGCTTTGGCGAACAGATTGACGTCACCGGCGTGCCGACCGTGGTCACCGGCTGGGGCCTGATCAACGGCGGCACCCATCCCGCCGAGATGTACCAGGCGCAGATCCAGATCCTGGGCCGCGACCAGTGTAACGGCGCCGTGATGGAAGCCCGTGGTCAGGCAGCGGTCGAGCCCTTCATTCAGGCGCTGCAAATCCTCAACGTCAAAGGCGATGACGCACAGAGCGCCTGGAACGCCCTGTTCTCGAAAGCGCCGATGCCGCTGAGCGACAACATGCTGTGCTCGGGCACCTATGAAGGCGGCAAGACCTCCTGCCAGGGTGATTCCGGTGGCCCGCTCGTCGTGCCGCTCAGCGATGGCTCCTATGTGCAGGCCGGGGTTGTGTCCTGGGGCTTTGCCAACAGCGAAACCATGACCTGCGTCGAAACCGCGCTGTTCTCGGCCTATACCAAAGTGTCCAACTTTGTGCCGTGGATGGAGCAGGTCATTGCCGCGAATTGACGGCCAAATGATGCGGCGCGACGGCGGCCTCGGGCCCCGTCGCGTCGTCGCCGCGCTGCTGCTGAGCGTGGCAATGATCCTGCCGGTGCCGACCCTGGCACAGGACCAATCCAAGGCCCAGGCCCAGGCCCAAGACCAGAACAGCGGCAGCAAAAGCGACAAGCTGCTTGAACTGACCTCACAGGCCATTGGCTATCTCCTGAAAAACGAAGTGCTCCGCGCCCGCGAACCGCTGGAACAGGCGATTGCGATGGCCGCTGACGAGACGCTGCCGCCGATGGCACGGCGCTTTCCCGACCTGCCCCAAGCCCAGCTGGCCTACCGCGAGGCGCGCTGGGACGATGTCCTGAACTTCGCAACAAGTTTCGAAGAGGCGATGCGCGACGTCGGCTTTACCAACCACGCCTTTCGGATCGAAGCGACCATTCTGCGTGCCGTCGCGCTCTATGAAAAAGGCGACGCCACCACCGCCATCCCGCTGCTGCGTCAGAGCCTGATCGACAGCGCGCCGCTGCCCGACGATCAGGCACAAGAGGAACTGGCGCGCTATTATCTGGCGCTGGCCGCCACCAGGATCGCGGCACCGGACGCCGCCGAATTGCGCGCTGCTTTCCTGAACGATTTCAACGACCTTGGCCTGGTCAGCCTGGCTCAGAGCCATTTCCTGCGCTATCCTGACCTGACCCTCGGCCAGACCCTGGCTGACGGCTATGCCACCCGCAAGCTGACCAAGGACGAGATTTTCGAACTCTGCGATGCCGGGCTGGACCTGGCCGAGGCTGGCGAGATGGACGCCGCCTTTGCGCTGATCGGCCGGGCCAATGATTACACCCATGAGGCCGAATTCGATCTGCTGACCGAATTCTATCCGGCACTGGCCTTTGCCCGCTATTATTACATCAAGGAAGACTGGTCCGAGATGCAGCGCTTTGCCGCTGCGACGGCCTCGGTGCTGGACCGCGATGAAACCAACGACCACCCCTACCGGATCGAGGCGACGGTGCTGCAGGGGGTTGCGCTGTTTGAATCCGGCCGCACCAGCGAGGCCGAGGTGGTGCTGCGCGGCGCGATGCAGGACAGCAACGACAATGACGAGATCATCGATCTGAACGAGCTGGCGCATTACTTCCTGGCCCGCGCCGCGACCGTGAACACCTCGACTGACGCCTCGGGACTGCGCGAAGGCTTTATGGCACGGTTCAGCGGCGATTATCTGGTGACCCAGTCGCAGGCGCTGTTCCTGATGTATATGTCGCTGAACGCGGCGGTTTCGGCGGGCGAGCCACCTGAACAGCTGATCACCCAATCCGAACAGTTGCTGGAGCTGGTGGATCAGACCGACGGGATCGAACCGGTCTATCGTTCGTTCTATCGCGGCAATCACGGCAAGATGCTCTATGAGGCCAAGCGCTTTCGCGAAGCCCGGGTGTTCTTTGAGGAGCGCCGCGCCTATCTGACCTCGGTCAACAATATCGGGTCGGATTATGCGGTGAACGAAACCCGGCTGGGCAGCGCCATCGCCAATACCGATGGCATCGATGCGGCCCGGGCCAGCATGCTGGCGGCGGTCGATCTGCTGCGCGAAAACGGCACAGTCTCGGATTGGGCGCTGTCTGATCTGCTTGGGCAGATCGCGTTCACCTACCGCTGGCAAAAGAACGAGGCCAAGACCCAGGAATATTTCCGCGCCGCCTATCTTGAGCTGCGCAAGGCGCGCCGGGTGACGGACAAAAAGGTCAAATTCTACGCCGACCTGATCGATCCCGATGATCCGGGAATGGCGGGATTTGCGCTGGCCGCCGAACTCGGCGCGATCGACACCGCGTCCTTTGCCCTGACCAGCGGCGGCGAAAATGCGATCCGGATGTTCCTTGAGGGCAATTACGCCGGGCTGGAACGGCTGCTGGCCGCCTATGCCAAGGACGGCAAGGACGGCAAGGACGAGACCCCGGACTATCTGGTCAACCTGGCCATCTACAAGGCGATGCTGGGCGCCTATGACGAAAGTCAGAGCGCCCTGAACGATGCCCGCCGCATCGCCCGCACCTCGCTGGGCAATGCGATCCCGGCGAATGCCCCGATCTTTGACCTGATCGACCTGATTTCGAAAACCTGGGGCACCACCCATCTGGCCGACAAGGTCGGCGGTGCCATCGCCCGGCTGCAAGCCCGCGAAACCACCCTGCCGCAGGGACAGCTCAGCCTCTATCTGGCGCTGCGGGTGATGGCCAAGTTCCAATCCGGCGAAGATGCCGGCATCCGCGCCGACATCCGCCGCTGGATGGAGGCCCAGCCTGCCGAACGCAGCACCCCGCCGGATATTCTGGAACAATGGGCTTATGCGCTGATGGGTGAGGTCATCTATACCTACATGGGCCCGGAAGAGGGCGAGGAATGGACAAGCCGGATGACCGGCTGGATCGAAATGGACCATCAGTTCGACCTGTCGCTGGTGCGTGACACCATGCGGTTTTCCTATCTGCTGAGCTCGCCCACCCTCTATTCCGCCGACGGCGCCCTCTCTGAGATGAGCGGGCTGGCCAGTGTCATCCTCGACCAGATGCCGCGCGATCACGGGATCGCAGCGGCGACCCAGTTCAACCTGGCCAATGCCTTCTGGTCGCGCAACCGGTTCCAGGAGGCGCTGACCTGGATGCAGGCCGCGACGGATTCCTGGCGCGCCAACCCCTATCACCGCAAGGACACGCTGGCCTATCTGATCTCGCGCCAGGCCAATCTGATGCTGCAGGACAATCAGGCCGATGTTGCCGCGACCCTGGCCCGCGAAGCCTATGACATGATCGACCTGTTCGAGGCGCGTGCCGATCTCGCCGCCGGGGTGGTGATGACCTATGCCTATGCGCTGCGGATGCGCAACGACAACGCCGAGATGGGCGGTGCGATCCTGAAAAAGCATATCGAGGATGCGGCCTTCATGAAGCGGCTGCCGCCACGCGACGCGATCTATATGCATCAGACCTATGCCGACATGCTGGCCAATTACGCCGAGCTTCCGGTGGTTCTGGAACAGCTCGACCTGGCCGAAGCGGCGCTGCCGGACGACAATCTCGACTGGCGCCGCGACCTGTCGCAAATCGCGATGACCCGGGCCATCGCGATCTATTGGAACAAGGATTACCCGGACGCCTGGGCGGCGATGACCCGCGCCAATGACATTCGCAGCGAATGGCAGCGCGACACCATCCGGGCCGGGGATGGCGACGATATCAACGCGGTCGAGGCGCATAATCGTGCCGCTTGGGAGGCGATCATCGGCTGGGATTACGCCCAGTCACTGCCCCCGGACCCGCCACCGTTATGAGCCCGCGCCGCGCCGCCCTCTGCACCGCCTTCTGGCTGGCCCTGGTGCCGATCCCCGGCCTGGCGCAACCGCTATCGACTGCTGCGGTGATCGCCGCCGCCGATGCCGCCCTGGCGCAGGCGGCCGCTGGCGATCGCACCGGCGCGCGCGACGCTCTGATCCGCCTCGGCGACGGGCTGCCCGACGACTCCCCGGCGCTGGCTCGCGCCTACCCCTATCTCGCCCTCGCCCGGCTCTACCGCTCGGTCCGCAACTGGGAGCTGAGCGAAAGGATGGCGGCCGGGGCAGCGCAGATCCTCGATGCCGGGGGCTATGGCACGCATCCGCACCGGGTCGAGGCGCTGAGGAAAATCAACGCTTTGACAGCGGCCATATCCGCAATGCCACCGCCTTGGCGCGGGCGCTGGCAAAACGCGGCGACCTGCCCGCCGGGGCGGATATTCTGGCGCGGAGCGAGGCACAGGTGACGGCAAATCCCGGCGCGAATGTCGGTGACGCGGATCTGGCACTGCTCATTGCACTGCGCGCCGGTTTTGCCCGTGCCATGGGCGACGCTGCCGCCAGTCAGGCCGCTTTCCGGCGGGCCTATGGCGTGGCCCGCCGCACACTCGGGCGCAGCGAAGATCTGGTGCGGCGCATCGCGGCGGAGATCGACGTGGCCGATCCCGGCATGCGGGGCTTTGCCCTGGCGGATGAATTCCGACCGGTCGCAGCCCTCAACCTGACAGCGGATGGGAACCCGGTGCTGCGTGGCGTGCTGTCCGGGGGCTACAACGCGGTTCTCAAGGCGCTGCAGGCCGGGAATGGCAAGACCGCGCTGCAGGTGACGAGTGGTGCCTATTACGCGGCGCTGACCGGCTTTCCCGACGACGCGGACGCGGCGCTGACCCAAGCCCGCGCGCTGGCCGCGCAACCCGGCGCCGATCTGGCGCCGGATGATCCGTTCCTCGATCTGGTGGCGCTCACCGCCGTCCTGTTCGGCTCCACCCGCCCCGCGACCGAGGTTCAGGCGCCGCTGGACCGGCTGGTCGCGCGATTGCCGGAGTTGGCGCCGGATATGGCGCTGCTGGTCACCGCCTTTCAGGTTTTTGCCCTCTCTGACCGGCTGGATGCCAACCACCCGCGGATCCGCGCGCTGGTGCAGGATTGGGCGCGGCAATGGGCAGGTCTGACCGCCCCCAGCACCACCGCCGATTTTTCGGCGCTGATGATCGGCCCCGATCTGCATGACGCGCTTGGCGAAGAGGCCGCCCGCGCCATCCTTGACCCGCTCCGCGCCCGTCATGCGGACCAGGACGGGCTGCGCCTGCTCTCTGCGCAGTTGCACTTCGATCATCTGGATCTAACCGGCGGCACCGAGAATATCGAAGACCGGCTTGCGGAAATGGCGGCGCTGGCGGCAGAGGTGTCCGCGGCCCTGCCGACGAACCATCCGTTGAACATCTGGAACATGGCCAGCGTCGGCGATGCGCTGAACCTGATGGGCCGGTTCAGCGAAGGGCAGACCTGGATCAGCGGCGCGCTGTCGCGGCTGCGTGACCGGCCCGGTCACCCGGACGATATGGAGGCGTACCTGCTGCACCGGATCGCGATTGCCCAGGGCGGCATGGGACAGGACCGCGCCGCCGCCAGCACCGCCCGGCAGGCCTATGACCTGATTGATCCGCTGACGGCGCGGCCCTGGGTCGCCTACCCGGTGATCCTGGGCTATGCGATCGAACGGCCGCGCGGCGGCGGCGATTGGTATCTCGGGGCCGAGGTGATCGACCGGTTCCTGGACAACCCGGATTTTGTCGCCCGGATCCCGCCCGACGACATCCTTTACATGCGCTTTACCCGCACCCGGCTGATCGCCATGTCGGCCCCGCCGGACGAGGCCCTCAGCGCCGTCGCGACTTTTGTGAACCGGTTGCCCGACGATGGCCAGGATCGCCGCGACACCCGCGCCATCCTCGCCATGCTGCAGGCCGAGGCGCTGCGCGAGCTGGATCGCCTGGACGAGGCCTGGGAGCGGATCAAGACCGCCGCCGATCTGGATCGCGACTGGCGGGTGGAAACCTATGGCGCGCTGGCGCAGGCCTCGGGCCTGTCGACGGCGGCGCAATTGCTGTCGCTTGAGGCGGCAATCGGCTGGACCCGGGCGCAGGCGCTCGGCCCCGATTAACGCGCCAGGGCGGCGGCCAGCAATTCCTGGGTATAGGCGTGGCGAGGCGCCCCGAAAATCTGTTCGGCGTCGCCCTGTTCGACGATATCACCGCGCCGCATCACCATCATCCGATGTGCCATCGCCCGCACCACTTTCAGGTCGTGGCTGATGAACAGATAGGCCAGCCCGTATTTCACCTGCAAGCCGCGCAGCAATTCGACGATCTGCACCTGCACCGTCATATCCAGCGCCGAGGTCGGTTCGTCCAGCACCAGCAGCTTGGGCCGCAGGATCATCGCCCGGGCGATGGCGATGCGCTGGCGCTGGCCGCCGGAAAACTCGTGCGGGTAACGATCCATCGTCGCCGGGTCGAGCCCGGTCTCGGCCATCACCTCGGCCACCATCTCGCGCTGTGGACGGCCACCGCCCAGCTTGTGCACCCCCAGCCCCTCGGCGATGATCTGCGCCGCGGTCATCCGCGGACTGAGACTGCCAAAGGGATCCTGAAACACGATCTGCATATCGGCACGCAGGCGGCGCAATTCCTGGGTCGACCATTGCCGGACATCCTCGCCGACAAAGGTGATGCCGCCCTCGGACGCGATCAGCCGCATGATCGCCAGCGCCAGCGTGGTCTTGCCCGATCCGCTTTCGCCGACAATGCCCAGGGTCTCGCCCTTGCGCACGCTGATGGTGGCGTCGTTCACCGCCTTCACATGGCCGACGGTGCGGCGGAACAGGCCGCGCGTGATCGGGAACCAGACCTTGAGGTGATCGGTCTCGACCACCACCGGGGCGTCATCCGCCACCGGTTCCGGCAGCCCCGCCGGTTCGGCACCCAGCAATTTCCGGGTATAAGGGTGCTGCGGATTGTCAAAGATCGCGGCGGTCGGGCCGGCCTCGACGATTTCACCGGCCTGCATCACGCAGACCCTGTCGGCGATACGCCGCACCACGCCCAGATCATGGGTGATGAACAGCAGGCCCATCCCCTCTTCGCGCTTCAGCTCGGCCAGCAATTCCAGGATCTGGGCCTGAATGGTGACGTCGAGCGCCGTGGTCGGCTCATCCGCGATCAGCAGCGCCGGCTTGTTGGCCAGCGCCATGGCGATCATCACCCGCTGGCGCTGACCACCGGACAATTGATGCGGATAGGCGCCCAGCCGTTCCTCGGCATTCTGGATGCCGACCCGAGCCAGCAATTGCAGGATTCGCGCCCGCACCGCGTCGCCAGTCAGGCCCTGATGCAGTTGGATGCTTTCGGCCAATTGCTTTTCGATCGTGTGCAGCGGGTTGAGCGAGGTCATCGGCTCTTGAAAGATAAAGCTGATGTCGTTGCCGCGCACCGACCGCAACTGTGCCTCGGTCGCGCCGATCATTTCCTTGCCTTCAAAGGTGACCGAACCGCTGACCTCGGCATTGTCACCGAGCAGCGCCACGGTGGACAGGGCCGAAACCGATTTGCCAGAGCCTGATTCCCCGACAATCGCCACGGTCTCGCCCTTGTCGACGCTGAACGACACCCCGCGCACCGCCTCGAACAATTGCCCATCCTGACGAAAGGCAACGTGGAGGTCCTTGACCTCAAGCACGCTCATTGAAAGGTCTTTCTGGGGTCGAACGCGTCGCGCACCCCTTCAAAGATGAACACCAAGAGCGACAGCATGATCGCAAAGGTGAAAAACGCGGTGAAGGCCAGCCAGGGCGCTTGCAGGTTCTGCTTGGCCTGCAGGGTCAACTCACCCAGCGACGGCGCCGAGGATGGCAGGCCGTAGCCCAGGAAATCCAGGGTCGCGAGGCTGCCAATGGTACCGGTGACGATGAACGGCAGCATGGTCAGGGTGGCGACCATGGCGTTGGGCAGCATGTGGCGGAACATGATCACCCGGTTGCTGACCCCCAGCGCCTTGGCGGCGCGGACATATTCCAGGTTGCGGGCGCGCAGGAATTCGGCCCGCACCACGCCGACCAGACCGGGCCAGCCAAACAGCACCATCAGAAACACCAGCAACCAGAAGCCGCGACCCAGGATCGCGAACAAGATGATGATGACATAGAGCATCGGCATGCCGTTCCAGATCTCCAGCACCCGTTGGAACACCAGATCCAGCCAGCCGCCGAAATAGCCCTGCACCGCCCCGGCGGCGATGCCGATCAGCGAGGCGGCGGTGGTGACGATCAGGGTGAACAGGATCGACAGGCGAAAGCCATAGATCACCCGTGCCAGCACGTCGCGCTTGGTGTCATCCGTGCCCAGCAGGTTCTGCCCGTTGGGCGGCAGAGGCGCCGCGCCGGGGCGGTCCACCGGGCTGTCAAAGGCATAGGGGATCGGTGGCCAGAGCGCCCAGCCCTTGGCAATCTCGGCCCCGGCGATCACCCCGTCCCTGGCATCTTCGATGAGAGCGTCGGGAGTGTCGAAACACGCATCCATGCCGCCGGTGGCGATCAGGCACTTGACCTCGGGATCGGAATAGATCGCCTCGGTCTGGAAATCGCCGCCAAAGGCGGTTTCGGGATAGAAGTTGAAGATCGGGGTATAATATCCGCCGCGATACTGGATCAGGATCGGTTTGTCGTTGGCCAGGAATTCGGCGAACAGCGACAGGGTGAACAGGATCGAGAACAGGATCAGCGACCAATAGGCGCGGCGATTGCGGCGAAAGTTGCGCCAACGACGCTGGTTCAGCGGCGACAGCCATTTGCGCTTGGGCGGCTTCAGGGCGGGGTCCACGGCCATCTCAGCCCTCCCGCCGTTCAAAGTCGATGCGCGGATCGACATAGACATACATCAGATCCGACAGGATCCCGACCACCAGTCCCAGCAGCGAAAACACGAACAGAGTGCCAAAGATGATCGGATAATCCCGGGCCACGGTCGCCTCGAACCCGAGCCGCCCGAGCCCGTCGAGCGAGAACAGCGTTTCGATGATGATCGAGCCACCAAAGAACACCGAGACGAACAGCGCCGGGAACCCGGCGATGACGATCAGCATCGCATTGCGGAACACATGGCCATACAGCACCCGGCGTTCGCTCAGCCCCTTGGCGCGGGCGGTCATCACGTAGTGCTTCTTGATCTCGTCGAGGAACGAATTCTTGGTCAGCAGGGTCAGGGTGGCAAAGCTGGAGATCGTCGAGGCCAGCACCGGCAGGGTGATGTGCCAGAGATAATCGACGACCTTGCCCCAGAGGGTCAGGTCCTCCCAATTGTCCGAGGTCAGGCCGCGCAGCGGGAACACCCGCCAGAAACTGCCACCGGCGAACAGCACCAGCAGCAGGATCGCGAACAGGAACCCGGGAATCGCATAGGCCGCGATGATGGTGCCGCTGGTCCAGGTGTCGAACCGCGACCCGTCCTTGACCGCCTTGCGGATGCCCAGCGGGATCGAGATCAGATAGGCGATCAGCGTCGACCAGAGCCCGAGGGTGATCGAGACCGGCAGCTTGTCGATCACCAGCTCCAGCACCCCCATCTTGTTGAAATAGCTCTCGCCAAAATCCAGCCGCATGTAGTTCCATATCATCGTGACAAAGCGCTCAAGCGGCGGCTTGTCGAAACCGAATTCCTTTTCCAGCTGTTCGATGAATTCCGGCGGCAACCCGCGCGCGCCCTCGTATTTGCTGTCCGATCCCAACGCACCAAGACCTTCGCCCGGCCCGGTCGCCCCGGCATCGCTGCCCGAACCGGAAATGCCCTGGAACACGTCGCCCTCGCCCTGCATCTGGGCGATGATCTGTTCGATCGGCCCGCCGGGCACAAATTGGGTCAGGGTGAAGTTGATCACCATGATCCCGAACAGCGTCGGGATGATCAGCAGCAGCCGGCGGAGGATATAGGCTCCCATGGCGCGCGAATTACCTCAACGCCCCGGTTGCCCGCAATTGTTCGCCTTTTTCAGCGACATACCACCAGTAATCAAGATAGCCGAGGTCGAAGGGCGCGATCTCGTCAGGGTGGTCATACATGTCCCAATAGGCGACCCAATGGTTGGCCTTGTACCAGACCGGCACCACAAAGAAGATGTGGCGCAGCACCCGGTCGAGAACCCGCAGCGTGGTGTTTTCCTGCTCAAGCGTCTCGCTGGCCAGACCTTTTTGGATGATCGCATCGACCAGTGGATCGGCCAGACCCGCCGGGTTGAACAGGCTGAATGCCGCCTCGGCCGAGCCGAACACCTGGTTCAGCCCGGTGCCGACGCCCAGGAAGGTGCGGTAGGAATCCAGCAGGATGTCATAGTCGCGGTCGCGTTCGCGGTTGGTGTATTGCGCCGGGTCGACCTTTTCCATCTGCGCGTCGACGCCCATCAGGCGCATGTTTTGCACCAGCGTTTCGATCACCGATTCTGTCACCGCGGCGCCGGCGGAATTGACCGGGATCTCGATATGCAGCAGATCACCGGCGGCGTTGCGGCGCATCCCGTCGCTGCCGACCAGCCAACCGGCCTCATCCAGCAGCTTCATCGCCTTGCGCAGATTGCGCCGGTCATTCTGCTTTTCCGGGCTTGAGGTATGCGGCACCCGCACCGGTTCACCCAGCACCTCGGGCGGCACCAGATCGCCAAGCGATTGCAGATAATCCAGATCGACGCCCTCAGCCACGCCGGTGGCGGCCAGCGGCGTGCCCTGGATGAAGGATTCGCGTTGGCTGAACAGCCCGTATTGCAGGCTCTCGTTGGTCCATTCGAAATTATAGGCCAGCGCCAGCGCCTCGCGCACCTTGATGTCCTTGAGCGCCTCGCGCCCGAGGTTGAAGATAAAGCCGCTGGCCGGGGGCGGCGACCCGTCCGGCAGTTCCTCTTTCACCACCAGACCGCGTTGCGCGGCGGGGAAATCGTAGGCGGTCGCCCAGAGCTTGGAATTGCCCTCGACACGCATGGTGTATTCGCCCGCCTTGAACGCCTCGAAAGCGGCGGTTTCATCGGCAAAATATTCGATCCGGATGCGGTCGAAATTGTGCCGCCCGATATTTACTGGCAGGTCCTTGCCCCAGTAATCCGGGTTGCGTTTGTAGACGATGCGCCGGTTCACTTCGAAATTGTCGATCACATAGGGGCCGGATCCGGGCGAGGTGATCAGCCGCGGCTCATCCAGCCGGGCGCCGGTTTCGTCGAACCATTTCTTCGAAAACACCGGGGTGCCACCAACCTGATCAATGAGCGATTTGCGCGAAATACCGTCCGCAAAGGTGAACCGCACCGTGTAATCGTCCAGCGCCTCGGCCCCGGTGATCCGCTTTTTCACTGCCACGGCATAAGATGGCAGGCCCTGTTCCAGAAACAGGTTATGGGTGAACACCACGTCATGCGCGGTCAGCGGCGTGCCGTCGGAAAACCTGGCATCCTTGCGCATGTGAAAGATGACCCAGGTCTTGCCCGCGTCGTATTCAAGGCTTTCACAGAGCAGGCAATACGAGGTGCCGTATTCGTCGGCGGGCGCCGTGCCATCCAGCAGGCTTTCGAACATCACGCTGGTCAGCGCCGCGGCGCGGCCCTTGCGGGTGTAGGGGTTGAGGCTGTCAAAGGTGCCCTGGGTCGCCAGGGCGATCTCGCCGCCCTTGGGGGCCTCGGGATTCACATAGTCGAAATGCGGAAAATCGGCGGGGTATTTCAGCTCGTTGTAATCATTGAAACCATGCGATTTGATCACCTCGGCGCCACCGTCCTGGGTCGTGCTGTCCTGGGCCGTGCTGTCCTGAGCCGCCAGCGGCAGCGCCAGCATCAGCGCCCCCAGAATCCCCAGCGCCAGCCCGGACCACAACGCCGCGCCCCGCTGGGGACGAGGGACGAGGGAAACGCGCGAACGCAATGGCATGGGCAGCATCGAGACACCTCCGGACAGGATGGGCCAGCGGCCCTTTGTGGCCAAGCTAAAGGAGCGGCTTGGCAAGGTTCAAGTTGAGAATGCGTGAAGCCTTGTGATGCAACCTAACGCAACGCGCAGAAAATGCGCATGAAAAAGGCCGCCGGACCCGATGGTCGGCGGCCTTTTCCGCACCGGGTCAGCCCCGGCACGTCATCACTGGCTGATGCTGTCGAGATAGGCGATCAGATTGACACGATCCGTCGGCTTTTTCAGGCCGGCAAAGGACATCTTGGTGCCTGGCGCGGCGGCTTTCGGGCTCTCCAGGAAGTGAAACAGATTCTCCGGGGTCCAGGTCTCGCCAACCTGCAGCAGGGCACCGGAATAGCCGAATCCTTCAACCGCATCGATGGTGCGTCCGACGACGCCGTCCAGATGCGGCCCGGTGGAATTGCTGCCGTCGATCTTGTGGCAGGCCTTGCACTTGCTGAACACCTTGGCGCCCGCACCCGCGTCGGCGGCGGCCATCAGGGTCGGGAAATCCGGGCCTTCATCGGCCTCGTCGGCGGTGTCTTCGGCCCCGGTTTCGATGACATAGGCCTGCGCATGGTCGTCGCCATGCCCGCCCCCCATCGAATAGAGCGACTCAGCCACCCAATTTCCCAAAAGGAAGACCAGCAGCGCCCCGCAGAAGCCGCCGACGATCTTGGTCATCGTCATCGTATCGAACATGGAATTCGCGCGTCCTTTGATGGATTTCATCCCGTTTGCGCCGGTATCTATCCGCTTCACCTTGGCTTACGCAAGGTGTAGTTACCGCGACCAATCGCCCTTTTGGGCCAAGTTGCGGATCGGAACCATGAGCAAACGCATCGCATTCCAGGGCGAATTGGGCGCCTATTCGCACGAAGCCTGCGTCGCGGCGCGCCCCGATCACCCGGTTTTGCCCTGCCGCACCTTCGACGACGTGATCGATGCGGTGCGCAGCGGAGCCGCCGATCTGGCGATGCTGCCGGTGGAAAATTCGACCTATGGCCGAGTCGCCGATATCCATTCGCTGCTGCCGAATTCCGGCTTTTACATTATCGAGGAACATTTCGTTCGGGTACGGATCAGCCTGATGGCCCGCCCCGGCGTGGCGCTGGAGGATATCGAAAAGGTGCGGGCGCATATGGTGCTGCTGCCACAGGCGCGGGGGTTTCTGGCCCAGCGTGGCATCACCGCCGAAACCGCCGTGGACAGCGCCGGGGCCGCCGCCGAGCTGGCGCGCAACGGCGACCAGCACTGCGGGGTTCTGGCCAGCGATCTGGCGGCCGAGATCTATGGGCTGGAGGTCCTGGCCCGCGACATCGAGGATCACGGCCACAACACCACAAGGTTCCTGTTGATGTCGCCCGACCTGGATCTGACGCGGCGCGGCGCGCATGGGATGATCACCACCTTTGTCTTTGAGGTGCGCAACATCCCGGCAGCGCTTTACAAGGCGATGGGCGGCTTCGCGACCAATGGCGTGAACATGACCAAGCTGGAAAGCTACATGAAGAACGGCTCGTTCACCGCGACCCAATTCCTCGCCGATATCGAAGGCCATCCCGAGGACGCGCCGGTCAAACGGGCACTGGACGAGCTGGGCTATTTCACCTCGGAGCTGGAAATCCTCGGAGTCTATCCCGCCGATCCGCGCCGCAGCTGAACCCGACGGAGCCTAAGCCCCGCCGATCACGCCCTTTGCGGCCAGTTCAGAGATTTGCGCCGGGCTTAGGCTGAGTTCGCGGGACAGAACCTCACTGGTGTTTTCACCTAGCAATGCCGGGGCCCTGGCCTGGGCCGGGCCAATCCCGTTAAACCGGATCGGGCCGCGCACTAGCTTCATCGCCCCAACCGAAGGATGGATGACGGTTTCGACCAACCCACGCTGGATGACATGATCCTGTTCCAGCGCGTCGCCAATCGACAGGATCGGCGCACTCGGGACGTCGAATGTTTCCAGCCGCTCCAGCCAATAGCCGGTGGTGTCGCGGGTCATCCGGTCCTGAATGATGGCGTCCAGCGCTTTGCGGTTGTCCAGCCGCGCTTGGTAGGCCCCGAAACGCGCGTCCTCGATCAGGTCCTCGCGGCCCAGCGAACGGGCAAAATTGTGCCAGAACCGGTCGGTTAGGCAGGCGACGATGACATGGCCATCCGATGTCGGGAACGCACCATAGGGCACAATGCTCGGGTGTTGGGTGCCGACGGGCCGTGGGCTTTCACCGCTGACGAAATAGATCTGCGACAGATAGCCCTGCAACGCGATCATACTGTCCAGCATCGCCACCTCGACATGCTTGCCCTGCCCGGTCGCATTGCGTTCATGCAGGCTGGCCAGCAGCCCGAACAGCGAGAATATGCTGCCCGCCATATCCCCCAGCGGGATCCCCAGCTTGTTCGGCGGCTGGCCGGGTTCGCAATTGACGCTCATTACCCCGGACAGCGCCTGCGCGACAATGTCAAAGGCCGGCTTACTGCCAAGCGGGCTGTCCGCGCCAAAGCCGGTGATCGAGCCATAGATCAACTGCCGGTTCACTTGGCGCAGCGCCTCATAGCCCAGCCCGAGCCGGTCCATCACCCCGGGTCTGAAATTCTCAAGCACGATGTCGCAGCCCTGCGCCAGATCCTTGGCGATCTGCTGTCCCTCGGCTGACTTCAGATCCAGCGAGATGCTTTCCTTGCTGCGATTGAGCGCGATGTAATAATGGCTGAGCCCACCCAGAAACGGCGGAAAATTGCGGGTGTCGTCGCCGGTTTCAATGGCCTCGACCTTGATAACATCGGCCCCCAGATCCGCCAGAACCATGCTGGCATAGGGACCGGACAGGATCCGCGAAAAGTCGAGCACCTTGATCCCGGCAAGTGGGCCCGCGGGGGGCTGTTCTGAGAGATCGGTCATGTTTTCGGTCCTGAGCGTGGCGCGGATATCATTACGGCGATTGCACCTGCGACGGGTCGGGTCGCGCGCAACACCGGCCCGATCCGGCCCAGGGCCCCCTTCATCTTTCCGGCCCGCCAATTGGCCGCTCTGCTGTCGTCTCCCGTCACGTCTAACTCCCCCTGTCGATCTGATTGCCCTCGATGCTTTCGCGGATCGCCTGCAACGCCTTGGCCAGTTTCGGAATGCTCTTGTCCTTGAGGCGCTCGGAAATGTCGATTGCGACGATTGAGCGGAGCATCTTGCCGTCATTGCCAAAGACCGGGACCGCAACGACCGTCACACCGGAAATGTAGTTGCGCTGGTCGACCGCATAGCCCTGGCTGCGCGCCTCATTGACCTCGGCCCGCCAATCCGCGAACGAGGGCGGATTGTCCCAGGTCAGCTTGTGAAACCGCGCCTCAAGCTCGGCGTCATCGCTGACATTATAGGCCGCGAATAGGCGCCCGGTGGCGCTGATCAGCGCGGGAAAGCGGCTGCCCAGATCGACCTGAAGCCGAAACGGCATGTTCGATTGCGACAGCGCGACCACCACCATCTGGCCCGGTTCGGACAGCTGAGTGGCGATACTGGTGACATCAAAATCCTGCGACAGCTGCGACAGTTTCGGCTGAACCAGCGTCGAAAAGGTGTTGCGCTGCAGGGCCGATCTGGCGAGCGGCAGGATACCGATTCCGATGGTGTAGCGCTTGGTGCTCGAATCAAAATCGACCAGCCCCTCATCCTGCAAGACCCGCAGAATGTGCAGGCAAGTGCTCGGGATCAGGTCGAGCTGACGGGCAATCGGATTGACCCCGATCGGATCGGGCGAGCGCGCCAAAAGTCTAAGGATTGCAAGGGCTCGGGTGACCGCAGGCACCTGTCGCTTGGTCATCTGCTTGTCGTCATCATGCGCCATTTCGGCCTCCGTATGATTCACGATTTAATTGTCTATATACAATAAAAGAATCATATTGACAATAATTTCTCACAATCCCACCCTTTGTCAACGAACCGGACACGCCCTGAATTGGCGGTCCGACACGACATTGGAAGGAGGCGAGCATGACCCGATTGACAGACTTCACGTCCTATGCGGACGCTCAGTCGCACTACTCGAAAGCGAAGCTCTGGGATCTGTTCGACGGCGATCGTGAATGCTTCAACATCGCCCATGAATGCATTGACCGGCATGTCGACGGCGACAACACCGCGCTGCGCATCGCCCATGCCGACGGGCTGGATGAAATCCTCAGCTTCGAAGAGGTGTCGCGCCGCTCGTCCCAAGTTGCCCATTACCTGGCCGACCAGGGCATCAAAAAGGGAGATCGGGTCGCGGTGATGATCGAGCCGTCGCTGGCCTTCTATGCCGCGATGTTCGGGGTGATCAAAACCGGCGCGGTGGCGGTGCCGATGTTTTCGCTGTTCGGGCCGGATGGCATCCGGCTGCGGGTCGGCGATTGCCGCCCTGAGATTTTCTTTACCAATGCCGAAAAGGCCGAAGACGCCATCACCGGGGGCGCCAAGAATGTCACCGTTGTCGATACCGGCTTTCTGACCAGCCTCGACCACCTGCCCGCCCAATACGATCTGGAAACCTCGGACGACGATCTCGCTGTGTTGCAATACACCTCGGGCACCACCCGCGCGCTGCCCGCCGCCGTGCGCCACGATCATCGCTCGATTGTCACGCTGATGGTCGCGGCGCTTTATGCCACCGGCATCCGCCCCGGCGACCGGTTCTTCTGCCCCTCGTCCCCGGCCTGGGGCCACGGGCTCTGGCATGGCACTTTGGCGCCGCTGGCGATGGGCGTGTCGACCGGCACTTTCAGTGGCAAGTTCGATCCGGTGCGGCTGCTGAAGGCGCTCCAGGATTTCCGCATCACCAACCTGACGGCGGCGGCCACTCATTACCGGATGATGCGCAACACCGGGGTCGCCAGCGATTATACCTATTGCTTTGAAAAGCTGTCCTTCACCGGCGAACCGATCGATTCAGAGACCGCCGCCTATGTCGAGCAGGTGTTCGGCACCAAGGTGCGCTCGATGTATGGCACCACCGAGATCGGCGTCATCATCTCGAACTACCCCGGCGCTGACGATCTTGAGGTGCGGGACGGCGCCATGGGCAAGGCGGTGCCCGGCGTCGAGGTCGAAGTTCAGCGCGCCGATGGCACCCCGGCAGATCCCGGTGAAACCGGCGAGCTGATGGTCAAGAAACGCGGCAAATGGTTCCCGACCAAGGACCTCGGTCGGGTCGATGCCGATGGTTATTTCTACCACGGCGGACGGGCCGATGACGTGATCATCTCGGCCGGCTGGACGATTGGCGCGGTCGAGGTCGAAGACGCGGTCCTCAGCCACCCGGCTGTCGCCGAATGCGCCGTGATCGGCGCCCCGGATGAGCTGCGCGGCCTAGTGGTCAAGGCGTTCATCATCCTCAAGGGCGCGGAAACCGAGGGCCTGATCACCAGCATTCAGGACCATGTCCGCGCCCGTCTCGCGCGCCACGAATACCCCCGTCAAATCGAATTCGTCACCGATCTGCCAAAGACACCGGCAGGCAAGGTGAACCGAAAAATCCTTCGCGATCTGCAAGCCGAAAAACTGGCCGCCGCAGAATAATTTCCAGACCCATCAAGACATTCAAGGAGAATGCAATGAACGACATGACACGGAAATTCCCAAAGATCACCGAAGAGGGGCTGGATGATCTGCGCAAACGGATTGGCGTCAAGATCGAACGCACCGTCGAACCCTGGTGCTATGAGGCCACCCGCGACAATATCCGCCACTACGCCCATGGCATTGGCGACGACAACCCGCTGTGGTGTGACCCGGCATATGCCAAGACCACCAAATATGGTGACGTGGTTGCCCTGCCCAGCTTTCTGTTCGCCACCAGCCGGATCATCTCGGGCTATGTCGGTGGCCTGCCGGGCGTGCACGCAATGTGGTCCGGTGCCAATTGGGAATGGCACAAGCCGATCCTGCGCAACACCGAGTTCCGCACCGAAGCCTATCTGAAAGACCTGATTGAACACGAAACCCGCTTTGCCGGCAAAGCCGTGCAACAGATCTATCACGTCGATTTCTATGATGCGAAAACCGGCGACATGCTGGCCGCGGCCGACAGCTGGTGCTTCCGCACCGACCGCGACCAGGCCCGCGAAAACGGCACCAAATACACCGAAGCCAAGGCCAAGGGCCGTCGAGTCTATACCCAGGACGAGCTCGATTCCTACAACAAATACTATGCGCAAGAGACCATTCGCGGCGCCGAAACCCGCTATTGGGATGATGTGACCGAGGGCGAAGAGCTGCCGACCATGGTCAAGGGTCCGATGACCGCGACCGGCTTCATCGCCTATGCGCAGGGTTGGGGTGGGCTTTATATCCGGGCCAACAAACTGGCCTGGCAACTGCAACAGAAACACCCCAGCGCCGGGATCAAGAACCGCTTTGGCATCCCTGATTGCCCCGAGCGGGTGCATTGGGAAGAGGAATTCGCGCTCGAGGTCGGCGCACCGGGTGCCTACGATTACGGCCCCGAACGCGCCTCCTGGCTGACCCATCAGGTCACCAACTGGATGGGCGATGACGGTTTTCTCGCCCAGGCGAAAAGCCAGGTGCGTCGGCACAACCCCGAAGGCGACATCATCCTGATCCACGCCAGCGTGATCCGCAAATTCGAAAAAGACGGACGCTATCTGGTCGAGGTCCAGCAACGCGCGGAACAGCAGGACGGCGAAATGTCGGCGATCGGTTCGGCCATCGTCGAGTTGCCCAAACGCTGAGGCGCGGCTGATCAACCGCAAGATCAACCGCTGGGGAGGCTAGGTTGAACATGTTTGGAAGAATTCTGACCAAACTCGAGGACATCCTCCACCTTGGAGGCTGCCTCAGCCTCGTCGCTGTCGCGGCGTTGCTCAATGCGGATATTCTGCTCCGGCTGTTTTTCAACCGACCGGTGCAGATCCAATTCGAACTCACCGAGCTCTATCTGATGCCGGCCCTGGCCACCTTGTCGCTGTCGCGGGTTTTCCGCGACGGCGGCCATCTGGCGCTGGATTTTGTGCCGGAACATCTGCCCGGACTGCTGGGATCGTTCCTCGCAAGAGGCCGGTTGCTGCTGGCAGCCGCCTTCTTCGTGGCGGTCACCTGGATGTCCGGAAAATTTGCCCTCAAGGCCATCTCTCACGGGGATGTCGAATACGGGGCGCTCGATTGGCCGCTCGGGTGGGCCTACGCGATCATTCCTCTGGGATGTGGCGTGCTGGGTCTGCGGCTATTCCACGACGCTTTCTCGAACAAAGCCGTGGCTCAAACCTGACAACAAACCAATGGGAGGAAGACCAATGAAGACGTTTAATGCATTTGTGTCCGCCGCAGTCCTGGCGCTGGCGACGGGAGCCCCCGCGCTGGCCGAAACGCTGCGACTGGGTGATTTCCAATCCACCACACATATCGTGTCGGTCGAGGGCACCACCAAATGGATGGCCGCCGTCGAAGCGGCCACCGGCGGGGCGATCAAATTCGAACATTTCCCGTCCCAGCAGGCGGCGAAATCCAACGCCCAGCTTGACGCTGTCGCCAATGGCATTCTCGACGCCGCCCTGCTCGGCGCCGCCTATCACGCCGATGTGCTGCCGCTGAATTCGGTGGTCGGCCTGCCCGGTTACTATGGCTCGGCAGTCCAGGGCACCGTGGCGCTGCAAACCATGCTGAAAGACGGCCCGCTGCGTGACGAAATCCTGGCGACCGGGGTGACGCCAATCTATGGCTTTGTGCTGCCGCCCTATCAGGTTCTGGCCAAGAAACGGCTCGGCATGCCGACCGACTGGGACGGGCTGGATGTGCGCACCTCTGGGTCCACTCAATCAATGACCGCGCGGACGCTCGGCGCTGTCGGGATCTCGATCCCCGGTCCCGAGGTCTATACCGCTGTCGAGCGTGGCCGCCTGAACGCCATCCTGTTCCCGCTGGCCTCGGTCCCCGGCTACAAGCTGAACGAAGTCGTCAGCCACATTTCGACCAATGGCTCCTTTGGCGGCTACAGCTTTGTGATGGTGGTGCGCAGCGATCTGTTCGACGCGCTGTCGCCCGACGTGCAGGCGACCATGCTGAAACTCGGCGATGAAACCGCGGCCCATGTCGCCAAGGCGCAGGACGAGTCAGTCTCGGGTCTGGTCGAAGAGTGGAAGGCGCAGGGCATCGAGACCTATCAGATGTCCGACGATGAACTCGCCGCTGTCGCAACCGCGCTGCAGCCGGTCAGCGCCGATTGGGCCGATCGCCTCAAAAACGATCAGGCCAAGGCGGTGCTGGACGCTTATGGCGCGCTGACCAGCCGTTAAGCCCCGGTTCCGAACCCCCAATCCAGGCGGTCGTTGCGACGACCGCCTGCCTTTCACGGAGCGCAGGTGCACCAGATGCTGACTTTCATTGCCATACTCTTCCTGCTCGCCGTCCTGATGGCGTTTCGCGTGCCCATTGCCTTTGCCATGGGGATCACCGGCGCGCTTGGCCTCGCCGCCCAGCTCGGCTGGAAACCGGCGCTGGCGGTGTTGGAACGCACGTTTTTCGACACCTCGTCGTCCTTTATTCTGGTCGCGATCCCGCTGTTCATTCTGATGGCCGAATTGCTGACCGCCGGGGATGTGACCCGCCGCGCCATCACCGCCTGCCAATCCTGGATCGGCCACGTCAAGGGCGGGCTGGCCATTGCAACGGTCGCGGCCTCGGTGCTGCTGGCGGCGCTGGTCGGCAGTTCGACCGCCTCAACCGCCGCCATGGCCTCTTCGGCCTTTCCCGAAATGCGCCGTCACAAATATTCCGATCGCCTTGCCGCCGCTGTGGTCAGCGTCGGTGGCACCCTGGCCGTGGTGGTGCCGCCCTCAATCGTGCTGGTGGTCTATGGGGTGCTGACCGAAACCTCGATCGGCAAGCTGTTCATCGCCGGGATCATCCCCGGGTTGCTGACCGCCGCTGGCCTGGCCGTGGTCATCAAGATCATCGCGCACACCACCGATCAGGCACCCAAGGGCGAGCCCTTTGTCCTGACCAAAGCGGTCAAAGACAGCCGCCATGTCATTCCCATGGTGCTGCTAATCCTGCTGGTGATCGGCGCGATCTACGGCGGCGTGGCCTCGCCCTCTGAGGCGGCAGCCCTTGGCGTCATGGGGGCGCTGATCATCGTGCTGTTTCAGCGCACCCTGAATTTCGTGCAATTCAACCGCTCGATCAGCGGCGCCATCCGGGCCACGGTGATGATCGTCACGATTGTGGCCTGTTCGGCGATCTTCTCGAATTACCTCGCCTTTACCCGGATCACCCATCGCCTGCTGGAATTCATCGCCACCACCGACATGTCGCGCGAAACGATCATGGCAATCATCATTCTTTCGCTGCTGGTGATGGGGATGTTCATGGATCAGCTGGCGATCCTGTCGCTGGCGATGCCGCTGGCCTTTCCGACGGCGATGGCGCTGGATTACAACCCGGTCTGGTTCGGGATTGTGGTCACCAAGACCGTCGAGATCGGGCTATTGACGCCGCCGCTGGGCCTGAACGCCTATGTCGCGGCGGCGCAGACCAAAGTGCCGCTCAGGACCATCTTTCGCGGCATCCTGCCATTTCTGGCAATGGAAATCCTGGTGCTGCTGCTGCTGCTGTCCCTGCCAGAGATCACCCTGTTCCTGCCGGAATTCATGGCGCGCTGACAGCGTAACGCACCGCTGAACCCCGGGGATCAGAACGGAGATGCATCGGCATGTCCGCAGGCTGCCGCCGCCCGCCCAAAATGGAGACACGACCCTATGACGATATTGCAGAGCAAACTGACGCCGAACGCGCCGGAGTTTGCGGAAAACACCGCAGCCATGCAGGCCCAGTACGCCGAGATCGCGACCGAGGCCGAGCGGGTTCTGAAAGGCGGCTCAGACTCCGCGCGCCAGCGCCATGTCGCCCGGGGCAAGCTGTTGCCGCGCGACCGGATTGCCGGGCTGCTGGACCCCGGCGCGCCGTTTCTTGAGGTCTGCCTCTTTGCCGCCTCCGGGCTATATGGTGACGAGGTGCCCTCGGCCGGTGCCATCGCCGGGATTGGCCGTGTCGAGGGGCGCGATTGCATGATCCTGTGCAATGACGCGACAGTGAAGGGCGGCACCTATTTCCCGATGACAGTGCGAAAACACCTGCGCGCTCAGGAGATCGCTGAGGAAAACCACTTGCCCTGCCTCTATCTGGTGGATTCCGGTGGCGCCAATCTGAACAATCAGGACGAGGTGTTCCCGGACCGCGACCATTTCGGACGGATCTTCTTTAACCAGGCCCGGATGAGCGCCAAGGGCATCGCCCAGATCGCCGTGGTGATGGGATCCTGCACCGCCGGCGGCGCCTATGTCCCGGCGATGAGCGATCAAACCATCATCGTGCGCGAACAGGGCACGATCTTTCTGGCAGGCCCGCCGCTGGTCAAGGTCGCCACTGGCGAGATCGTCGACGCCGAAACCCTTGGTGGCGGCGACACCCACACCCGGCTGTCGGGCGTTGCCGATTACCTGGCCGATGATGACCGGCACGCCCTGGCCCTGGCCCGCGAAATCGTCAGCCACCTGGGGCCGCGCCCGCGCCCAAACATTGATTTCCGCGCGCCCAGGGCACCGCTCTATCCGGTCGACGAGGTGATGGGCGTGGTCCCGGCGAACGACAAGACCCCCTATGACGCCCGCGAATTGATCGCCCGGCTGGTCGATGGGTCGGATTTCGCCGAATTCAAACCGCGCTACGGCACCACCCTGGTCACTGGATTCGCCCATATCGACGGGGTTCCGGTCGGGATCATCGCCAACAACGGCGTGCTGTTTTCCGAAAGCTCGACCAAGGGCGCGCATTTCATTGAACTCTGCTGCCAGCGCAAGATCCCGCTGCTGTTCCTGCAAAATATCACCGGCTTCATGGTCGGCTCGAAATACGAGGCCGGCGGCATCGCCAAGGATGGTGCCAAGCTGGTGACGGCGGTCTCGACCGCCTCGGTGCCGAAGATCACGGTGATCGTCGGTGGATCCTATGGGGCGGGCAATTACGGCATGTGCGGGCGCGCCTTCGGGCCGCGGTTTGTCTGGATGTGGCCCAATGCCCGGATCGCGGTGATGGGCGGGCCGCAGGCCTCGGGCGTGCTGGCGGATGTCCGCCGCGCCGCGATCGAGGCCAAGGGCGGGGAGTGGTCGAGCGAGGAAGAGGCGCAGTTCAAACAGCCGACGATCGACATGTTCGACCGGCAATCACGACCGCTCTATGCCTCGGCGCGGCTCTGGGATGACGGGATCATTGATCCGCGCAAGACCCGGGATGTTGTCGCCCTTTCGCTGCGGGCCGCGCTGAATGCGCCCGTCGAAGACACCAAATTTGGCCTGTTCAGGATGTGATGATGACAAAACCTTTTTCCAAGATCCTGATCGCCAACCGGGGCGAAATCGCCTGCCGGGTGATCCGCAGCGCGCATCAGATGGGGATTGCCACTGTCGCGGTCTATTCCGATGCCGATGCGGGGGCGCTGCATGTCGCCCTGGCCGGTGAGGCGGTGCATATCGGCGGCGCGGCGGCGGCTGACAGCTATCTGCGCGCCGACCCGATCATCGCGGCCGCCCTGACAACCGGGGCCGAGGCGATCCACCCCGGCTATGGCTTCCTGTCCGAAAACCCGGAGTTTGTCGACGCGGTCACCGAGGCCGGTCTGGTCTTTGTCGGCCCCTCGGCCCAGGCGATCCGGGCGATGGGACTGAAGGACGCGGCCAAGGACCTGATGACCAAGGCCGGGGTTCCGGTGGTGCCCGGCTATCAGGGCGCGCGACAGGAGGTCGATTTTCTGGCCGAAGAGGCCGGGCGGATCGGCTATCCGGTGCTGATCAAGGCCCGCGCCGGGGGTGGCGGCAAGGGCATGCGCAAGGTCGAGCGGCCCGGGGATTTTGCCGAAGCCCTGGCCTCGGCTCAACGCGAGGGTCAGGCGGCGTTCGGCGATGCCCATGTGCTGGTCGAGAAATTCATAGCCGCACCGCGTCATATCGAAGTGCAGGTGTTTGGCGACAATCACGGCAATGCCGTGCATCTGTTCGAACGCGATTGTTCGCTGCAACGCCGCCACCAAAAGGTGATCGAAGAGGCCCCGGCCCCCGGCATGACCGAGGCGCTGCGCGCGGCGATGACATCCGCCGCCGTGACCGCCGCCAAGGCGATCAATTACAGCGGCGCGGGCACCATCGAATTCATCGTCGACGGCTCCGGCCCGCTGCGCCCCGACGGGTTCTGGTTCATGGAAATGAACACGCGGTTGCAGGTCGAACATCCGGTAACCGAGGCGATCACCGGTGTCGATCTGGTCGAATGGCAATTGCGGGTCGCGGCGGGGGCGCCGCTGCCGCTGGCGCAGGAGGATCTGCAGATCAGAGGTCATGCCTTTGAGGCGCGGCTTTATGCCGAGGACCCCTCCAATGGCTTTTTACCCGCCACCGGCACGCTGGAGCATCTGTCGTTCAGCGCCACGGCCCGCAACGATTCCGGCGTGCGCAGCGGTGACGCGATCAGCCCGTTTTATGATCCGATGATCGCCAAGGTCATCACCCATGCCGGCAGCCGCGCGGCGGCGCTTGCGGCGCTGCTGGCAGCACTGCGCGGCACCCATGTCGCAGGCACCGCCACCAATGCCGAATTCCTGACCGCCCTGGCGCAGAACCGAGAATTTGCCAACGGCCAGGGATTTGACACCGGGCTGATCGAGCGCAACGTCGAAGCCTTGATCGCCCGACCGCCGCTCACCGAGCTACAGATCGCCGTTGCCGCGATTGCCGCCTTGGGGCTGGATCCCGATGCGCCGGAATTCGGTTTCCGGCTATGGGGCGACGCCAACCATGACCTGCGGCTGATCCACGACGGGGAATTGATCGACCGTCAGCTGATCATGACCGGCAACGGCGCGATCCGTCTGACCGGCGGCGCGACCGGACCGCTAAGCCTGACCGATCTGCGGATCGACGGTCCCGCCATCACCGCCCGCAGCGGCGCCACCCGTCAGCAGGTTCAGGCGGTGGCGCATGTTATCACCCGCAAGGCCGACCGGCTGGTTTCGGTTCTGAATGACGGGGTGGTGCGCGATCTGATCCTGCCCGACGCCCGCGCGGGCGGTGCCGCCGTGATCGACCACAGCAATGTGGTCACCGCACCGATGACCGGCACCATCATCAGCCTGTCGGCGAAGGCGGGGGACGCGGTCGAGGCGGGGGCCAGGCTGGGAGTGATCGAAGCGATGAAGATGGAGACCGCCCTGGTGGCACCGCGTGCTGGCACGATCACCGCCATCACCTGCGCCATCGGCGACGCGGTTGAGGGCGGCGCGGTGCTGATCAGCCTGGCAGAAGAGGCGGCCGCCTGAGCAACCAGGCCCGGCCAGCACGGCCGGGCTGCCCCGCTAAGCGTGGCGCTTGGACTTGTCCTGAACCAGACTGGCGTAATCGGCCACTTTCAGTTGCAGCCGCTTGGTCAGATTGGTCTTGGCCAGTTTCAGCGACTGCACCAGCAGCCGTGCCGACAGGTTCTGCGGCTTCAGCTCAAGATGCAGCTTGATCCGGGTGCGTTTGCGCGACAGCGCGATCAGCTCGATCCAGCAATCGACATTCAAGCTGGGCGATTCCGCTTCGAACCGCATTTCGGTCGGCTTTTCGAATTCGACCAGCTTGACCGCCATTTCGCGGCGCCGACCACGCAGATCAAACGCCACGTCCCAGCTCATCCCGACCCCGACCTCGCTCAAGCTATCGGTGCGGGTGATCTCGGCGCCCCGGCGCATTGCCGAACGCTGAAAGCTTTCGAAATCTGACACATCATCGAAAACAAATTCGATCGGTGCCTCGATATCTTCTTTGGCAACGAATTTCATGGCTCGCCCGTTCTATCTGGTCTTGCGCCCCTGCCCGTGACGCAATCTCACTTTAATCCAGCCGATCCGCAAGCCAGTTGCGCAACAGGAACTCTGCAATCGCGCCTTTGCGAGGCGAACGGATCACAGGGTGTTGCCCGGCAAAGACATCGACCATCTCTTCGCGCGGCACCCAGATCGCCGCCTCCAGCTCGGTCTCGTCGACGGTGATCTTGTCATCCGTCGCCTCGCCATGACAGCCGAACATGATCGAATTCGGAAACGCCCAGGGCTGGCTGGCCAGATAGGTGACTGTGCCGACCGGCACACTGGATTCCTCCATCACCTCGCGGCGCACGGCCGCCTCCAGCGTCTCACCCGGCTCGACAAAGCCCGCGAGCAGCGACCACATGCCCTGCGGCCAGCCCTGCGAACGGCCCATCAGCACATTGTTGCCATGGGTGATCAGCATGATCACCACCGGATCGGTGCGCGGAAAATGCTGGCCGCCGCATTCGTCACAAGAGCGCTGCCAACCGGCCATGACGATCTTGCTGTGGCTGCCGCAGCGGGCGCAGAATTTATGGGTGGAATGCCAATTGTAGATCGCCTTGGCGGTGGCGGCGAGTTCGGCGTCGCGCGGCGACATCTCCGCCATCACGGCGCGGACATCGCTGAACAGGTGCTCTTCATCCTGGTCCGGGTGGGCAGGCAGCGGCGCCACAATGCGCCGACCCGGCCCCGGTTCGGCAAAGGTGTCCCCCGCCGGTTTCCAGCCGGAAATGTCCTGGGCAAAGATCAGCCCGTTCTGATCCCGGCCCAGCAGGATCGGTTCCTCATCGCCAATCGCCAGCAACGGGTGATCCATCGGCAGCCGCGCCAGCACCGGTGTCGCGCCGCCGTCCAGCAGGATGTTGCCGCGCCAGAGTACGATACAGACCGATGAGGCCGCGCCACGGGCAAAGCGCATCACATCTGCATTGCCTCGAATCTCTCCGGCCCGGTCCAGCCCGGAGCCACCAAAAGTCACCGTTTCCGCAATCCGCATCCTGCCCTCCACTGTTTCGGCACACATTTCCCCAAAGCCGGGCCGAGTGCAATCGCCAGCCTGCGTGATGCCATTGCAACTTTAGCAAGAGTCCGGTGCTGAAACGATATTTGGCTATGCAGGCAAAAGTTGTTCTGCAAGACTCGGTCGCACATAAAAACATCATATGCGTGTCACGTTTTGGCATATTTTGACGGAGTCCTGAACAGGGGAACCCGATATGAAACGCGATTCGCAAAACCATTTGTCTCGCCGGACATTCCTTTCCGGCACGATTGCCGGTGCCGGATTGATCACATTGCACCCCTTCTCCGCCCAAGCGGCAGCCCGACAGGCGCATCTGCGAATTATGGAAACCACCGATCTGCATGTGCATGTGTTTCCATACAATTATTACTCCGACAAACCCGATGACACGGTGGGCCTCGCCCGCACCGCCGCCCATATCGCCGATACCCGGGCCGAGGCGACAAATGCGCTGCTGCTCGACAATGGCGATTTCCTGCAGGGCAATCCGATGGGCGATTACATCGCCTATGAGCGCGGCATGAAGGAGGGCGATCTGCACCCGGTGATCAAGGCAATGAACAGCCTGGGCTTTGACGCCTCGACCCTGGGCAATCACGAATTCAACTATGGTCTGGATTTCCTGATGAAATCCGTCGCCGGGGCGGATTTCCCGGTGGTCTCGGCCAATGTCGTCAAGGAGCGCGGCGCCACGCCACGCGCCGACACCACCCTGCTGAAACCCTATGTGATCCTCGATCACCACCTGACCGACGGATCGGGCGACACTCATATGATCAAGGTCGGGTTGATCGGCTTTGTGCCGCCGCAGATCATGAACTGGGACCGTAGGCATCTTGAAGGCAATATCAGCACCCGTGACATCGTCGAAACCGCCCGCGCCTGGGTGCCGCAGATGAAGGAAGAGGGCGCCGATATCATCATCGCGCTCAGCCATTCCGGCATCGGCGCGGCACAACACAGCGAGGGCATGGAAAACGCCTCGGTGCCGCTGGCCGAGGTTGATGGCATCGACGCGCTGCTGACCGGGCACAGCCACCTGGTGTTCCCGTCACCGACCTATGACGGCTTTGCCGGGGTCGACGTGGCCAAGGGCACGCTGCATGGCAAACCGGCGACGATGGGCGGTTTCTGGGGCTCGCACCTCGGGTTGATCGACCTGATGCTGGAAAACCAAGGCGGCAGCTGGCGGGTGGTGATGCAAGAGGTCTCGACCCGGCCCATCTCGCAGCGCAACCCGGACCGGTCGGTCAGTGCGCTGGTCGACAGCGAGTCCGATGTGCTTGACTCTATACGCGCCGAACATGAGGCGACGCTGGCCTATGTCCGCCGCGGGGTTGGCAAGACCGCCGCACCGCTGCATTCCTATTTCGCCCTGGTGGCCGACGATCCCAGCGTGCAGATCGTCTCGATTGCGCAATCCTGGTATGTCACCGAGATGATGAAAGGCACCGCGCATGAGGGGCTGCCAATCCTCTCGGCCGCTGCGCCGTTCAAGGCCGGGGGTCGTGGCGGGCCGGAGTATTACACCGATGTGCCCGCCGGGGATGTGGCGATCAAGAATGTCGCCGACCTCTATCTCTATCCCAACACCATCCGCGCGGTGCGGATCACTGGCGCGCAACTCAAGGGCTGGCTGGAGCGCTCGGCCGGGGCGTTTAACCAGGTCGCGGTGGGGGCGGTGGATGCGCCGCTGCTGGACCCGTCGTTCCCGAGCTACAACTTCGATGTAATCGACGGGGTCAGCTATCAGATCGACCTGAGTCAGCCGTCGCGTTTCGGGCCCAAGGGTGAGCCGCTCAATCCCGATTCAAGCCGCATCGTCAACCTGACCTATCAGGGCCAGCCGGTGACCGACGACATCGAGTTCGTCGTTGCCACCAACAATTATCGCGCCTCTGGCGGCGGTGATTTCCCCGGCGCCAAGGGCGATACGATCATCTTTGAAGGCCCCGACACCAACCGCGATATCATCGTGCGCTATATCGTCGAAAAGGGCACGATCCAGCCTTCGGCAGATGGCAATTGGGGCTTCAAGCCGTTGCCGGGCACCAGCGTCCTGTTCGACACCGGCCCCAAGGCCGCCGATTACCTCGGCGACCTGAAGAGCGTGACGATCGAAGCGGCGGGCGACGGGCCGGACGGCTTTGCCCGGTTCCGCATCACGCTTTAGCCGCAAGACCCGCCTGCCCGGCCTAACGGTCGGGCGTGTGCCAGGTCGGTGGCTTGCCGCCGCGCTGACGCAGACGCAGCGCCAGCCCGACGGCCACCCCGAGCCCGATCGCCACGGTCAGGTCGGCCAGCACCGTCAGCACCAGGGTCATCAGCAGCAGCGCCAGATCGGCGCGCGGCAGCTTGCCATGCGCCCGCCAGGATTGCGGCTCGGCCATGTTCCAGGCGGTCAGCAGCAGCACCCCGGCCAGTGCCGGCATCGCCAGAAGCCCGGCCAGCGGCGCCGCCAGCATCATCACCAGCAGGATGGTCAGCGCGTGCACGATCCCGGCCACCGGGGTCTTGCCCCCGGCCCGCACATTGGTGGCGGTGCGCGCGATGGCGCCGGTGGCGGGCAGGCCGCCGAACATCGCGCTGGCAAGGTTGGCCGCCCCCTGGGCGATGATTTCGGCATTGGGGCGGTGATTGCCACCGATCATCCGGTCCGACACCATCGCCGAGAGCAGCGATTCAATCCCGGCGAGAAAGGCGATGATCAGCGCCGAGGGCAGCAATTCCCCCAGCCGCGCCATGGTGATCTCGGGCAGATGCGGCATTGGCAGGTGATCCGGCAACGCGCCAAAGCGGCCAGCAATCGTGTCCACCGGCAGCGCCAGCAGTGCCGCCGCGCCCGAGGTCAGTGCCACCGCCACGATCAGCCCCGGCCATTTCGGCGCGGCGCGCCGGAACAGGGTGATCAGAATCATGGTGGCCAGCGTCACCCCGACAGCGGCGGGTGTCAGGCTGGCCCGCGCCGCCCACATCACTTCCATCTTGGGTAGAAAGTCGGCGGGCAGTGACTCGGTCGTGAGCCCCAGCGCATCCTTGATCTGGCTGGCCCCAATGATGATCGCGATGCCATAGGTAAAGCCATGGATCACCGGCTCGGGCACCCAGCGGATCAGCGCCCCGGCCCGTGACAGCCCGGCCAGCATCAGGATTGCCCCGGCCATCAGCGTCGCCAGAACCAGCCCGTCATATCCATGCTCGGCAATCACCCCGTAGACGACAACGATAAACGCCCCGGTCGGTCCACCGATCTGCACCCGGCTGCCACCCAGTGCCGAGATCACAAAGCCCGCGACAATTGCCGTCACCACCCCGGCGCCGGGATCGGCCCCCGAGGCAATGGCAATCGCCAGGCTGAGCGGCAGCGCCACCATCGCGACGCTGATCCCGGCCAGGGTGTCGGCACGAAAATCGCCCGCGCTATAGCCGCGCAGGGTTGTAATAATTTTTGGTTTCATTGCCCCGCCTTACACTGCCTCAGACGCCGCGCATCAAATCATCTTCGTCATCGACGATTTCCAATCCCAGCGCCTCGATCCCGGCCTCCAGATGATCGGCCATATGCGGCGAGCCCAGCAGGTAATCCGAGGTCGGCGCCGTGGCCTCTCTCAATGCCGTCGCCTTGGCCTCTTCCAGTTCCTCAGGCTCGTAGGCGCCCCGACCGATCCAGTAGAGCGCGACCAGGCTGGCCGCCTCATCTTCGTTCAGCGCGTCGATAAAGGCGCGCAATTCGCCCTCGGCGCGGTGCATTTCATGTGCCATCAACACCACTTGCGCGATCTTGCGTTCCGAAATGTCCAACATGACATCCACTCCTTTTGCTGGGGCGAGATTGGACCGGTTCACGCCACCATGACAATGATCTTGCGCAAATCGCCGCCCGGCGGGATCGGACCCTTAGCCGCAGGCCAGCGCCAGCGCGCGCGCGGCGCTGCGATCCGCATCAGACAGCGGCCCCCGGGCAAAGGGGCGAAAGCGCTGGCGAAAGCTCTGCAATAGCAGCGCCTCGGGGTCTGCCGACTCGGGCACGCGATAACCGATCCGCGCCAGATCGGCGGCAAAATCGCCCACATCGGCTGTCGTTTCGGCTGTCGTTTCGGGCCAGAGCGCCAAGCCCTGCAGGGCCAGGCGGCGCCAGTCAAAGCGCGCGCCGGGGTCGGATTTGCGCCCCGGCGCCATGTCGGAATGGCCGATCACCCCGGCGGGCGGGATCGCCCAGCGCGCCATGATACCGGGCAGCAGTCGCTCCAGCGCCTGCATCTGCGCCGCCGCAAACGGGCTGGCGCCGGTGTTGGACAGCTCGATCCCGATGGAGTGCGAATTCACATCTGTGCAGCCGGCCCAATTGCCCGCCCCGGCGTGCCAGGCACGGTCCGCTTCGCGCACCATCTGCCAGATCCGCCCCTCGGCGCCGATCAGGTAATGCGCCGACACTGGCCCCAGCCCGTCAGGCGGATCAGGGTCGCAGAGCCGCGCCAGCGCGTCTTCGGCCCGTGCCATCGCAGTGTAATGCAGGACGATCAGCGACGGCGCGCCACCATGGCGGCGTGGTCCGTGGTTCGGGGACGGACACCAGATCGCGCCCGGCGCATCAGGCTCGCTGTCAGCCGCCACGAGCGGTGCGGAACGGGCGCGGATCCCAGGAACAGGCGAAACCGTCACCATCCGGGTCCAGCCCCATCCGGTCGGATTGCGGACCACCGTTTTTCAGAAATTCGGTCTGCGCCAGATCCGGCGAGGGATACTTGGCGCAATTGCGCTGATAGCGCGCCTGGAGGTTGAAGCCGCTGCGGTTATACTGGCTCTCCCCCGGCTGATGCGTGGTGCTGAGCGCATAGGACACGATATTCGGCCCGGACTCGGTGCGCGACGGCAGCGCCGAAGGTTCGACCTGCTGATATTGCGACCGCACCTGGGCCAGCCGCGCCTTGTCCGCGTCGATCGAGCGTTGCTCGTCAACCGCCGAAAAATCCTGTTCGCGCGAAATGCCGAATGAATTCACCGCCTCGGGCGCCGGGTTGTTCGGATCGGCCTGCACCGGTTGCTGCCCGGAATTGACCCGGCTCGCGGCCAGCGCCGCCTGGGTGTCCGCGGCGATATCGCTGCCGCTGCCCGTGCCAGTGGTTTGGCCAGTCGTTTGTCCGGTGGTTTGCCCGGTTTCCAGACGTTGCAACGTCTCTGACCCGATCGCCTGCGGCGGCGGCAATGCCGCCTGACTCTGGCCCTGCAACTCTCGCTCGCGCTGTTCGGCATAGGCCTCGTAATCGGCAAAGCCGACACCAGCCCCGCTGTCGGGCACTGTCGGGGTGCAGGCGGTCACCAGCAATGCAGCGCCAAGCACCACAGCCATCGGGATACTACGCATGAAAGGCACCTGTTTTCTGCTCATCGGCCTGACTTTTATTTGCTTTACCACCATTTCGCCGGTTTCGCCACAAAACCTGCGGCGGTTTCCAGCGCATAGGCGGTATTGAGCAACGCATCTTCCTCCCAGGGGCGTCCGATCAGCTGCAGCCCCAGCGGCAGACCCTGACGATCCAGCCCGGCGGGCACCGCAACACCCGGCAATCCGGCCAGATTCACCGTAACCGTGAACACGTCGTTGAGATACATCTGCACCGGATCCGCCGCGGCCATCTCGCCCAGGCCAAAGGCGGCCGAGGGCGTTGCCGGGGTCAGGATCGCATCGACGCCCTGGGCGAACACATCCTCAAAATCCTTTTTGATCAGGGTGCGGACCCGGCGGGCGCGGTTGTAATAAGCGTCATAGAACCCCGCCGACAGCACATAGGTGCCGATCATCACCCGGCGTTGAACCTCGGCGCCAAAGCCTTCGGCGCGGGTCTTTTCATACATTTCGGTGATGCCATCGCCATGTGCCAGCTTGGCCCGGTGACCATAGCGCACCCCGTCATAGCGAGCGAGGTTGCTCGACGCTTCGGCGGGGGCGATCACATAATAGGCAGGCAGCGCGTATTTGGTATGCGGCAGGCTGATATCGACGATCTTGGCCCCCGCGTCGCGCAGCATTTCCTTGCCCCGGGTCCAGAGCGCGTCGATCTCGTCCGACATGCCGTCGAGGGTGTATTCCTTAGGAATGCCGATGGTCTTGCCACGAATATCGCCGGTCAGCGCCGCCTCGAAATCCGGCACCGGCGTGGTGGTCGAAGTCGAATCCTTGGGATCATGCGAACACATCGCCTGCAGCATGATTGCCGCATCGCGCACATCCTTGGTCATTGGCCCGGCCTGATCGAGGCTGGAGGCAAAGGCGATGATGCCCCAGCGCGAACAGCGGCCATAGGTCGGCTTGATCCCGGTGATGCCGGTAAAGGCCGCTGGCTGACGAATCGAGCCGCCGGTGTCGGTGCCGGTCGCGCCCAGGCAGAGATCCGCGGCCACGGCCGAGGCCGACCCGCCCGAGGACCCGCCCGGCGTCAGCGCGGTGTTGTCATCGCCGCGTCGCCAGGGGTTTACCGCATTGCCATAGATGCTGGTCTCGTTCGAGCTGCCCATGGCGAATTCGTCCATGTTCAGCTTGCCCAGCATCACCGCGCCCTGATCAAACAGGTTCTGGGTGACGGTGGATTCATATTCCGGCTTGAACCCGTTCAGGATCGCCGAACCGGCCTGTGACGGCACCCCTTTGGTGCAGAACAGGTCCTTGATCCCCAGCGGGATGCCGCTCAGCGCGGGTGCATCGGCGCCGCGTTTCGCATCCGCTGCGCGGGCCTGTTCCAGCGCCAGCTCCGGGGTGTCATGGACAAAGGCGTTCAGCGCCTTGGCGCCCTCGATGGCGGACAGGCAGGCCTCGGTCAGAGCGACCGAGGTGGTCTCGCCCTTGCGCAGCGCGTCGCGGGCTCCGGCGATGGTGAGTCTGTTCAGATCGCTCATGAGTTATTCCACCACTTTCGGCACCGCGAAAAACCCCTCGCGGGCATCCGGCGCATTGGCCAGGATCTTGGCCTGTTGATGGCCTTCAGTCACCACATCCTCACGCCGCTTCAGGCGCATCGGCTCGACCGAGGTCATCGGTTCGACGCCCTCGATATCGACCTCGTTCAATTGCTCGATAAAGCCCAGAATGGTGTTGAACTCATCGGCCAGCGCGGGCAGTGCCGCGTCTTCGACCTTGATCCGGGCGAGTTTCGCCACCCGGGCGGCGGTTGTTGTGTCGATGGACATGGGGCCTCTCGGCGGCGGTTTCGGGTTGCCGGAGGTTTAGCCCCGCCGCGCCGGGGCCGCAAGGCGGCGCGGCATCACCGCTGCGCGACCGGGTTTGGCACGCTCAGGCCGCAACCGCGTGGCGCCGCCAAACCTCGATCAGCCAGCCCAGCAGCGCGGCGTTCAGCAGGTGCCACAGGAAATGGGTGCCCAGCGGCCAGACCCCACAGAGCGGTTGGTCGAGGCTGCGCAGGGTGATCGAGACCACCAGCAGCCCCGCCCCGATCCACAGCCCCCGCGCCACCACCGGCAAGCGCTGCCGCAGCGCCCAGCCATAGCCGAAGAGGAGGATCGGCACCGGCACATAGCCCGCCGAGGCGGCGGTCAGTTCATATTTGCCGAATTGATAGGCCAACAGCGGGATCAGCGTCGCTGAAAAAACCGTACCTAGCCCGGCCTGCCAGCCTGGCAGGCGCAGGAAGTCGCGATTGACGACAAAGATATAGGCGATGATGAAGATGCCGATGGGCGCCACATCCGCCACGCCCGCCCAGGGTTGCGCATGGGTGTGAAACAACCAAGAGCCGATGCCGATGGCGAACAGGATCGCCGCCAGCACCCGGCCGCTGACCAACCCGGCGCAACGGTGCCACATCAGCAGCGCCGCAGCCAGAAAGGCGAGGTTGGTAACGGCGTTCAGCGGCTCTGCCCAATAGGCCGGCCCCAACCTCTCACAATAGCCGTCCACAGCCCGCGTCCAGTCCATTCATCTCTCCTCAGCAAAGCTGTCAGCCACGCCCATCGCCTTGGCGATCACCAGGAAATCCGCCTGCGGGATCTCGAAGGACCCGCGCCGGAACGGCATGCCCCAATGGCTGGGATCGCCGATAAAGCTCAGATGATCGAGCAAGGGCCGGATCGGCGCCTCGCGCGCCTGCAGATAGGTGACATCGCGGCGGTGCGGGTGAAATCCACCCCCCTGATCGGCGCGATAGACGTCGCCCGATTTCACCCGGCCAATGGCGACAAAGGCCTGCACCGGGTCCTTGCCATCCAGGGTTTCGCGCGGCGCATAATAGACCAGCCCGTCGCCCGGTGCCAATCGCGCCACCGGCGCCGCCTTGCCATGACCAAGCTGGCAAAACCCGCCGGCCTCGCCGCGTTTCACATGAGCACGGACCGCGACGCCAATCCAGTAGCGGGCCATGGCCGAACCTCCGATGCCATCTATCATTCACCCAAAGCTAGCGGGTTTGCCGCAGCGCCACCACCGGCTGACGCGATCACGGCCAGATGCATTGCCGCGCCCGCCTCCGCGCATTACCTTCGCGGCCAATGCACAACTCACAGGAGGCGCCCCATGAAAATCATCTGGCTCGGCCACGGATCATTCCGCATCGAAATCGCAGACAAGATCCTGCTGATCGACCCTTTCCCCTCTGGCCCGACCTTTCCCAAGGACCGCCGCGACGAGGCGATTGCCGGGGCCACCCATATCTTTGTCACCCATGGCCATGGCGATCATGTCGGCGATGTCGGCGGACTCGCCAAGGAGCTGGGGATTCCGGTTTATGGCATGGTTGAGCTGATGGGCTGGCTGCAAGCCAAGACCGGGGTCGATGCCAACGGCTTCAACAAGGGCGGCACCGTCCGGTTGGACGATGTGTCGGTGACAATGGTGAACGCGACCCATTCCTCATCCACCCCCGATGGCACCTATGCCGGGTCGGAAAGCGGGTTCATGATCGCGGGTGAGGGCCACACGATCTATTTCTCCGGCGACACCGATGTGATGGCCGACATGGGTGTGTTCAATGCCCTGCACAGCCCCGATATCGGCATCCTGGCCGCCGGTGGGTATTACACGATGGACATGAAACGCGCCGCCTATGCCGCGAAAACCTTCTTTGATTTCAAGATGGTGATCCCGATGCATTACCAGACCTTTCCGGTCCTCGAACAAAGTGCCGACGCGCTGAAAGCTGCCCTGCCCGGCGTCGATGTCCGCGCCCCCAAGGTGATGGAAGTCATCGAGATCTGAGTCCGAACATCCCGAACCAACGACCCGCGGGCGCCAGTCAGCGCGCCCGCCCCGCTTCATCTTGCCAAAAATATTCCCGCCGGAGGCATCGCCGCGTCAGCGGCGACCTGGCCCGCGCCCTTGGCGCGGG
>NZ_JARGNH010000005.1 GCF_029213205.1 Pseudooceanicola sp. | reverse complement strand
CTTGGCGAGAAAATTCTACTTATGCAGCCCCCTACTTTCGGGGGGGATTACCCACCCGACCTCATTGCTTCCGTATACTGCTTCTCTAGGGTGCTGGCCATGTACTCGACACCCATATCATTGAGCCAAGCTGCTGCCTTTCCAGCGGCTTCACTTAAGGACGCGCCAGAATGGATCAATTGAGTCATCAGCCTAAAGGCACTATTTTTATGGCCTTCTTTCCATGCCTTGGTTTCTTGAAGCGGACTCCTGAGTCTGGCAGATTCAGCCAGATACTTTCTCAACACTCTCAAGATTGGCAGGTCGTGGTCGTCACAGTACTGGATCGCAACATCGAGGAAACTGTGCTGTCCTGTCTCCTTCCAACGCAACACGAAGTTGGCAATAATCAGTGCTTGTCTAGGGGTCGAATAAGTACAGTTCGTCTCGGGATTCCGAGCGCTATACGCGCGCTCAACGGCCAAAAAATCGCTGCGATACTGGTTTCGTTTGGATGTCTTATCGGGACTGCTCATGCAAACTTCACAATCTGGTTGCCGCGAAAGGCCAAAGAAGCAGCCCAACGTTCCATCAGCGCCCGCCGCTGCTCCAAGAAATCCGTGCGCCGATAGGCGCGTTCAACCGCTCCACCAGCGACATGTCCAAGGCAGGTTTCGGCCACCTCTCGCGGCGTGTTTGTCGCCTCTGCGGTCCAGTCACGGAATGAGGACCGGAACCCGTGCGGGCGTTCGCTCAACCCGCGCCGGTCCATGTACGCCGTCATTGTCATGTCGGATATGACGCCGCGCTTGGCACCGGGAAACAGAAAGCCATCGCGGGCGAATTTGCGCGCCTCTGCGACCACCGCCTGCGCCTCTGCCGACAATGGCACCCGAAAGTCGCTTGTGGCCCCCACGCGGCCTTTCATCGCGGTCGCGGGGATGGTCCAGACGTCGCCGTCGATCTGATCGACGTGCAGGTGCCGCAGCGGATTGGAGCGCACCGCCGTCAGGATAAGCAGGCGCAACGCCAGTTCCGTGATGCTGCCGCCGTCCAGCGATTGGTAGAACGCGGGCACCTCGCGCCAGTTCATCGCGGGCACATTGGTGGCTGTGTGCCGTTGCGCGCCCAACAGTGCCTTGGCCTTGTCCGTCGCCTGTAGATCGACCTCCAGCCCCAGCGCCGCCGCATGGCGCAGGACAATGCCGAGCCGGTTCATCGCCTTGCGCGCGGTCACGGCCTTGGTGTGCCAGATCGGGGCGAGGGTATCGCGGATATCCTTTTGGTCGATATCAGCGACGGGCACTTCCCCAGCTTGGGAAGGACATGCAGTTCCAGCGGGGAAAACCAGCGGCCCGCCTTGCCGTCGCCTTTTAGTTCGGCCTTGCGGCTTTCAAAGGCGTCGTGCGCGATATCGGCCAGCATGTGAATATTTCGCGCGGCCTCGCGGCGCTGGCGTTCGCGCTCCTTGATCGGGTCTAGGCCCTGCCGCACCACGGCCCGCCATTTGTCGGCCACCTCGCGCGCCTCTTTCAGTGAGCGGTCAGGATAGGCCCCAAGCCCCATTTCGCGCCGCCTGCCGTGAACCGTCACCCGCAACACCCATTTCGCGCCGCCGTCCTTGTTCTTGACCAGCCACAGCCCGCCGCCATCCGCGTGTTTGCCGACACTGGCGGTCTTTACCCCGGATGCACTCAGGCGATTAATGGCACGGGCCATTTCCAGTCCCCCTCTCAGTCCCCCTCAACATATGGTATGCTATGGGGCGTTGTGAAGCACTGTGAGACCGCGAAAATACAGAAAAACCATATTTTATTGGGGTATCGGTGTTTCGGGGTGTATCAAGATATAGATTTTAGACGCCCTTCAGCGGCACCACTTTCTCATCCAAGATCATCAAATGACGTAAAAACCTCCGGTGTATAAGGGTTTTTACGGTGCGGCTTGTCCGATAGTGTTTGACGCGGTCCGATAGAAGGCCCCTGTTTCGGGGCAGCTACGGAGGCACCGAGGGTGACGCAGAAAAGCAATGCCTCAAATGCCACTGACCGAAAGTCCGGATTCGGATCCTGAAACCCAAGGACAGATCCTTTGAGGTCGCCGACTTCCACGGGCTTTACGTGACATCAGCCCTCGCAGGCGCGCCTCTGGCACATGAAGTATCGGATTGATGGCCGCGAGACGCGCCTATCCTTTGGCGCCTACCGCCTGAAGCTGACTGATACGCGCGCGCGAGATGCCCCAGCTGCTCAGCGCGTCGTACCCCGCGCCGCGCGCCTGCGGCGGGGTCGGAAGATCGGGCGGCGTATGCGAAAATCGCGGTGCCGGGGCCGGTTGGCGATGGCCGCCGACGTCGACATACGCTGCCCTTGCCTGTGCGTGAGAATGCGCGGCCGCCTCGTCGAAATCCAGCACCGGCGCCGCGCAGGCGTCACTCTCGGCAAAAACGACCGCCCAGTCATCGCGCGAACGTTCCGCAATGCGTGCTGCCAGCAAGCGCCGGGCCTCGGGCCAGTTTCGTTTGTCGCCAACATCCGGGAAACCGTCGGGGTCAAATCCAAGGCCTGTCAGCAGTTCGCGCCGGAACTTGCCCTCAATTGGGGCAATGGCCAGGTATCGGCCATCCGCGCAGATATAGCTGTCGTAATGCGGTGCGCCCCCGTCCAGCAGGTTTTCTCCCCGTGCGCCATCGTGAATCCCCGCGCCAATCAGACCGGCCAGCGGCAGCGCCAAAAGATTAACCCCATCGACAATCGCCGAATCCACGACCTGTCCCTGCCCACTCAGCCGTGCGGAATGGACCGCAGCCAGCAGACCGATGACAAGAAACAGGCTGCCGCCAGCAAAATCACCAACCAGGTTTATCGGCGCAACCGGGGCTTGCCCGGGACGGCCAATAGCATTCAAAACGCCGGTCAGCGCCAGATAGGTCAGGTCGTGCCCGGCCGTCATGGCCAGCGGTCCTGTCTGCCCCCAGCCGGTCAGCCTGCCATAGGCCAGTGCGGGGTTGCGTTCCAGGCAGACATCCGGGCCAAGGCCCAACCGTTCCATCACGCCGGGCCGGAACCCTTCAACCAGACCATCGGCCTGCGCAATCAGATCAAGCACCAGTTCAATGGCCGCAGGATCTTTAAGGTCGAGCGCGATATTGGATCGTCCGCGCGCCGCGAAGTCAAACTCAACTGGCCGCGCAATACCGTTCCCGGATGCTGAGATCCGGTCGATGCGGATCACCTCAGCCCCGAGATCAGACAACAACATTGCGGCAAAGGGACCGGGTCCGATCCCAACGAATTCCACAAACTTCATACCTTGCAGTGGTCCACTCATTTCAATGCCATCCCTGTATCACGCCATGTGCGGGCCAGCGCCTCTTGGTGCTCTGGTGCCGCGATGGCAATCATCCGTTTCACGCGCTCCGATACCGGCTGTCCGCGCAGTTCGGCGACGCCATGTTCGGTCACGAATGTATCTGCATCGGCGCGCCCGCAGGTCACGATACCGGCACGCAAAACTATTCGGCTATCGCCCTGCGCGGTGCGGGAGGGCAAAGCGATCACTGATCGCCCACCCGGCGATGCCTGCGCGCCGCGCACAAAATCCACCTGCCCGCCGACAGCACCAAGATATCGCCCATTTGCCACCTCTGCGCCGACCTGCCCAGTCAGGTCGACCTCCAACGCCGAATTGACGGCGAACAGGCGCGAAAGCTGCGACAAAGACCTATGGGCATGGGTTGTCTCATGCCCCGCCAGCCGAAAGACCTGGTTCCGGTGTGCAAAGTCATAAAGCCTGCGACCGCCCAGAAGCATGCCCGTAACCGAAACTCCCGCATCGACCTCTTTGCGCGCATTGGTGACGACCCCGCGCTCCACCAGATCGACAATCTCGTCCGGCACTGCTCCGGAATGAACGCCGATGTCGCGATGATCCCTGAATGCCGCACAAACCGCTGCGGGGATGCCGCCGACGCCGGTTTGAAGCACCGCCCCATCAGGGGCGAGGGGCGCCACATGCGCCGCAATCTGCAGCGAAACGTCGTCGGGGCGTGTAACCGGCAGTTCGACCGGCCCCCCCTCGGCCTGAACCATAGCATCCACCACAAGATCACGGACGTCCCCACCGAACGTCTGCGGCTGGTTCGGTTGAAGCTCTCCAATCACGGCACGGGCGCGATGGGTTGCGGCAAATGCGATATCCCGCGCGATGCCCAGGTTCCAGCCGGCCCCGGTGATCGCCGGACGCAACGGCAACAACACGACATCCACACGGATCAATCCGGACAGAATATCCCGGTTCAGCGAACTCAGATGGGTTGGAAAGATATCCAGCCGCCCTTCGCGCATCAGCCCGCGGGTTGCGCCGATCGCGCCATAGCTTTCAACGCTGACGCTATTGGGGACACCACCCGACAGGCTGTCACTGAACACCGGCCCGAGAAACAGGGTAAACGCAGGCAGTTCTCCTGCCCGCGCCTGTTCCAGAAGCCGCCTGAGAAGTGTCTGCGGCTCCGCGGTTCCCTGGCCCACCATGACACGATCGCCGGGCCTGATGTAGGGAACGAAGGAGAAATCCGCCGCCCGGTCGGCATCTGCCATCGTCACGCCTTTCAATAGGACTTCGGAAGTCCCAGCACGCGCTCTGCGATATAACTCAGAACAAGTTGCGGGCTGATCGGGGCGATGCGGGGCACCATGACCTCGCGCAGGTAACGCTCGACGTGGTATTCTTTGGCATAGCCAAAGCCACCATGGGTCATTACTGCCTGCTGGCACGCGTCGAACCCGGCCTCGCCTGCGAGATACTTGGCGGCATTTGCCTCGGCTCCGCAGGGTTTGCCAGCGTCATAGAGCGACGCCGCCTTCAATGCCATCATCCAGGCCGCTTCGAGATTGCACCAGTTCCTGGCAAGTGGATGCTGGATCGCCTGATTCTGACCGATCTGGCGATTGAATACGATACGTTCATTGGCGTAGGCGGTCGCGCGTTTCAACGCCGCAAGGCCCAGACCGACCGCCTCGGCGGCGATCAGGATACGTTCCGGGTTCATCCCTTGCAGGATGTATTTGAACCCTTCGCCTTCTTCGCCGATCAGGTCCTCTTCGGGGATTTGGAAATCCTCGAAGAACAACTCGTTCGAGTCGACGCATTTGCGGCCCATCTTTTCGATCTCGCGCGCGCGGATCCGGTCGCGGTCGAAATCCGTATAGAACAAGCTCAACCCTTGGGTCGGTTTCTTGGCCTCCTCAAGCGGCGTGGTCCGCGCCAGCAACAGGATCTTGTCTGCCACCTGAGCGGTAGAGATCCAGACCTTCTGCCCGGTGACATGATAGGTCGATCCGCGCTTTTCTGCCTTGAGTTTCAATTGCGTCGTGTTCAGCCCGGTGTTCGGCTCGGTCACGGCGAAACAGGCTTTTTCGCGCCCCTCCGCCATCGGGCGGATCATTCGGTTCTTCTGTTCCTCGGTCCCAAAGATATCCACCGGCTTGAGACCGAAGATGTTGATATGAACCGCCGAGGCCCCGGACATCCCGGCCCCGGATTCCGCAATCGTCCGCATCATGATCGCGGCCTCGGTCACGCCCAGCCCGGACCCGCCCTGCTCTTCTCGCGTGCAGATCCCCAACCAGCCCTCTTTGGCCAGCGCATCGTAGAAATCTTGTGGAAAGCCGCCGTCGCGGTCTTTCTTGAGCCAATAGCTCTCGTCGAAATCCGCGCAGATACGTTCGATCGCGTCGCGGATGGCTTCTTGTTCGCTTGTCAGTTCAAAGTTCATCATCTGGCCTTTTTATCGTGGGTTTAACCCTGCCCAAGCATCATCGCGGGCAGGGTCATAAGGGTTACTTCGGAAGGGCATTCCGGAAGGCGTCCAGGATCTTCCTGGCGGGTTTTCCCTGCGCCTCGAGGCCGTCGGCCCATTCGGAACCGACCTTCGCCAGAAGGGCGTTGATCTTGGTCGTGTCCTCGGCGGAGAAGTCGACAAATTTCACGCCCCCATCAGCGATCGTCTTCTTGTCGGTCGTGTTCAGTTGGTCGGCGATTTCGCAGCCGTGCATGGTTGCCGCCTCACCAGCCTCCGACAGGATCTTCTGGTTCTCGGGCGACAGCGCATCCCACTTCTTCTGGCTGATCATGTAGGTCACGACGAAGCTGGCAAAGTTCATACCCTTTGTCGCTTCCTTGAGGTGCGGCACGATCTCATAGGGCAGCAGCGAAGATGCCGGGAAGAGAACCGCGTCCAGCGTGCCGCGCGAAATCGCCTCGCGCACTTCGGGTGCGGGCATCTGGACCGGGACGGCGCCCAGTTTCCTGGCGGTGATCTCCATCGCGCCGCCGGTCGCGCGCAGCTTCATGCCTTCGAACGATGCCAGGCCTTCGATGGCGCGGTCGCCGGTGTAGATCTGATAGGGCGGCAGAACCATGACCATCAGCAGACGCATGCCTGCCTGGGCGATTTCGGCCTGGTCCAGAATGTTGCCGGGCTTGGCGATCTCCCAATAGGCCTTGGTGCCTTCGCAGGAGGTCGAGAAGCCTTCGGGCAGTTCGCCAACCGCAGACAGAGGCATCTTGTCAGCCACATAGGCGGGCGCGACATAGCCGATGTCGAGCACACCGGTTTGCGTCAGCGACAGAAGATCCTTGACCTTCCCCATCTGCTGCGCCGGGAAATATTCGAAGGTGATACCGCCATCCGACATGCGGGTCACTTCTTCCATCCAGAACTTGGTCAGGTTCTCGGAGATATAATGCCCAACCGGAAAGCTGTCGCCGATCCGCAGACTCTCTTGTGCCATGGCGGTGGATGCGGCTGTGGTCAGCGCAAGGCCAAGAATGCCCTTCGCGATTTTCGTTATCTTTAACATTTTCAGTACCTCCTCATATTATGAATGTTCAGGCGTCATTTGAGATTGGACGGCAACCACAGGACGATTGCCGGAAACAGGGTCAGCAGAGCGATGACCAACACATGCGCGATGATGTGCGGCAGGACGCCCCGGAACAATTCGCCCAGAGGTCGGCGCGTATATCGCGCGACCACAAAGACGTTCATGCCAAGGGGGGGCGTCACCATGCCAAGTTCGGCGGTGACCACGACAAGGACGCCGAACCAGATCGGATTGAACCCAAGGTCCAGCACGACGGGCAAAACCACCGGCACCGTCAGGATCAGGATGGCGACCTGATCCATGAAGAAGCCAAGGACGATATAGCCAAGCAGGATGATCGACATGATCGTCAGCGGCGCCAGCGGCAGCCCCCCGACCCATGAAGTGATATCGTTGGTCACCCGCGTAATCGTGAAGAAATAGCCAAAGACATGCGCGCCAAGGATCACAAACAGGATCATGCAGGTGGTCAGGCAGGCGCGCACCAGCGCATCCATGAAACCGGGCATCCGCATGCCGCCCTGCACGATGGCCAGGATCATCGCGACGAATGCACCGATGGCTGAGGCCTCGGTCGGGGTGGCGATCCCCGTATAGATGGTGCCGGTGACGGCAAAGAACAGCACCAGCATCGGGCCGACCCGGCTGAGCGAGGCGAATTTTTCGCGCATCGTATAGGCGCGGCCTGTGGGGGCGGACTCTGGCCAGATGAAGACCAGCACAGCAACCGTCGCAATGATCGAAGAGGCGACGATCAGACCCGGTACGATTCCTGCGATCAGCAATTTGGAGATCGAGACATCGGCAAGAATACCAAAGAGGATCAGCGCGATCGACGGCGGGATCAGCATGGCGAGCGTGCCTGAAATGGCAACGACCCCGCCCGCCAGTTTCGGATCATACCCCTGTCGCATCATCTCGGGCAGCGAGGTCGAGGCCAGCGTAGCCGCTGCCGCGGTGCTCGACCCGGAAATCGCGCCGAACCCGGCCCCGGCAAGGGCCGTGGCCATAGCAACGCCGCCACGCAGGCGCCCGACCCAGATCATCGCCGAGGTGAACAGGCTTGAGGCCACCCCCGAAACGATGACGAATTCGGCCATCAGGATGAACATCGGAATGGTAATCAGCTCATAGGAATTCGCGGTGCTCAGCGGTGTTGTGCCGAGAATCCCCATCAGGATCGGCGCGCCTCCGAAGGCCCAGAGCCCGACGGAACCGGCAACCAGCATCGAAAGGGCGACGGGAAGGCCAATGATAAGCTGAAACGCCAGCAGACCGAGGGTCAGTGCAACCAACATCCTCAGGCGTCCGGCAAAATGCTGGTGTCTTCCGGCATCAGTCTCGCCGGTTCAATTCCGGTGATCGCGGCCCGCGCGTGTTCGACTGTGCGCTGCAAGCAGCGGATCACCGCGACACCCGACCCCAGAGCGACCAGGGCATAGGGCACCCAGGTCGGAAAGCCGACTGAAGAGGCCAGCCGTTCGCCCTTGGTCCAGGCTTCGATAAATCGCTCAACTCCGGTCCAGCAGATCAGAAAGATCATTCCGGACGAAGCCAGGTAGCCGATGCCCAGCAGAATGTTGCGCAACCGTACCGGAAGCTTGTTGCGGACCAGATCGACGCTGATGTGGTGGTGCCCGGCCAGCCCGGCCGACAGGGTAAGAAAGAAGACCGCCACCATCAGGTACAGCCCGATAAGATCATAGGACCAACTGAAGGGTGAATTGAACACGTAGCGACCAATGACATCACCAACGACCACGAACATCATCAGAGCCAGGCAAATGCCGGCAATGCGCAGCAGGCCCTCCTCCAGTCTGGAAAAATGACGCTCGGCGCGTGATCCGTCCTGGCGATCGAACCCTTGCATTCTTCCTCCTCGAAGCTCGACCGTAGACATCATTATGGACGATAAGTTTTCATAATTGAATAAGCAGGTCATCTTGACGAGTCAACATATCAAGCTTCAGGATTAATAGCGTAAATCTGCACCCCATCTCCAGTAATCGGCTGCACTTACCTTAACCGTGGGCATTAATGGCCAATTTCTGCATATTGTCTCAATATATAGACAATCATGCACTGGCGACGGCAACCGGAGGTAAGTAACGCAGGTACGGCAGGTCGAAAAAGTGCTCGATCTACTCGAGTTCTTCGCAGAGCGGGGACGTCCTGCAAGTCTGGCGGACGTGTCCGAGAACTTTGAGTGGCCACTGATCCTCGACCTACAACCTCCTGTCCACCCTGACCGCACGCGGCTACCTGTATGAACCCTCTGGCCGTGGGCGGTTTTAGCCGACGCCCCGCTGGCAATCGATGGCTCAACGGGTGCCCTCGACCGAACCTGTGCCGGACCAGATCATCCGGTTGGGCAAATTCCTGCGGAACGAAACCAGCGAAACGGTCTGCATCGGTGCTGCTGCGGGTCAGAGCGTTGTGTTCCTTGAGGTGATCGATTCCCCGGCCCGGATTCGATATGCTGCCGAGGTCGGTCAGTATGTCCCGATCCATGCGACGGCCTCGGGCTGGTCGATCCTCAGCCAATGGCCCGCCAAACAACGCGCGTCGCTGCTGCGCAAGGTTGAATTCGAACGCTACGGCTCCGGCACCCCACTGAGCGTCGATGCCGTTGAGGACCGTATCTATGCGATCACCGTTGCCGGCCCCCTGACCCGAGTCGAAGATCTCATGCCTGACATTGCCGCACGGATGCATCAGGCCATCGCGGTCGAGTTCGGGGCCAATTACCTGACCCAAAGCATCAAGGGTTTCACCTCGCCGCCAATTCCGGTCGAGACTGAGCCGGGCACATAGCGCCCAACACCGGTCAACTGCCGTAATTCCGGTTTGAGCGCCTTGCCATAGGCGGTCTTCGGCAGGAATGCGTGGAAACTTGGTTTCTTGAACGAGACCATTTCGACCCGGCACCGGTCTTTCAGTTCGGCCTCGCGCGCGGTGCTGCCAACGCTCAGCACGACACACGCCTTGACGCGTTCGTCCGATTCACGATCCGCCACGCCGACCACCGCGGCCGCGATCCCCTCGGGATGGCGCGCCAGAACCTCTTCGACATCACGCGGACAGATCCTGGTCCCGCCCGAAATGATCACATCCTTCACCCGGTCGGTCCGAGTCTGGCGGTCAGAGTCTGGAACCCGTCTGACTCACGCTGACCGATGTCATCGGTGCAGAGCCTGCCGCCCTCCAGGCTGTCCGTGATCAAACAAGAGCGGCCAGGCAAGCCCACCCATGCGATGCGGGTCCGTTCGCCCCCCCGGCCCTTCAGGGTGTCCGGGGGGGCGACGTTTCAGGGCTTGCTCGCATCCTTGAGGGCGATCAGAGCGTCGAGGGCCACGGCCCCCTTGCCCTTCTCCTTCACGATGACCGGATTCATGTCGATGCTGTCAATTCTGTCGCCTGCCCCGGCCGCAAAGACCGACAGGGCGGAAAGCATCTCGGCGGCGGCTTCCATGTCACCACCCGGCTGTCCGCGCACCCCGCGCAACAGCACGCCCGCGCGTGTGCTCTCGATCATCTTCTCTGCCACGGCTGGCGAGAAAGGGCAGCGGCGAAACACGACATCCTGCATGATTTCGGTGTAGATGCCGCCAAGGCCGAACATCGCAACCGGACCGAACGCGGGATCATTCTTGACGCCCATGATCGTTTCGATCCCACCAGAGACCGTTTCTGCCACCAGAACACCTTCGATATGCGCGGAAGGTTGGGCCGCGGCCGCACGTTGCAGGAGTGTATCAAACCCGGCGCGCGCCGCCGCCGCATCGGGAACGGCAAGAAGCACGCCGCCGATCTCGGTCTTGTGTGGGATGTCGGGCGACACGATCTTCATGACGACCGGAAAGCCAATGGCTTCGGCCTCGGCGACCGCCGCATCGGCATCGGCGCAGAGCTTTTCCCGTGCAAAGCGGATACCATGACGCGTCAGGACGGACTTGGCAGCGGCCTCACTCATCGCGTCGTCGGGCAAATCGATCCCGTCTGGCACATTCGGGGGGCTTTCCGGCAGGGCGGCGAAGGTGTCACCGATCTGACCCATAGCCGCGACTGCGCGGACTGCGCTGCTGGCATCCTCGAAGACGGAGATGCCGATCTCGGCATAGCGGCGTCGCAACTCTTCGGACGCGATTCCACTGACAATGAAGAGTCTGTCGGGATATTTGAGCCTTTGCCGTTCCATTTCCTCGAAAAGGATCGGCGCGAAGGGGGGGATGCCAGCACCCTTTGCAAAGAAACTGATGATCGAGGAATAGCCTCCGTCGGCCAGCATCCGGCTCATGAACTTGTCGAGCAGCGACGTATCGTTGATCAGGTGTGCGGTGCAATCGATCGGGTTGCGGAACGCGCCAAAGGGCAAGATTTCCTTCATCTCAGCCTGGGCGGTTTCCGGCATCGCTGGCATGGAGACATCAAAGTCTTCGGCTGCATCGCTCATGAGAACGCCGGCACCACCGCTGACGGTCAGAACTCCCAGAGTGTTGTTCGCAGGATAAATCCCGTGTGACGCGATATCGGCAAATTCCAGAAGTTCGGTGGCTGTCTTGACGCGGATCACGCCAAGTTCGCGGAATACCGCATCAGCGACAACGTCGTCACCGGCGATGGATGCGGTATGCGACGCCGCGGCCGCACTGCCCAGCGAGCTGCGCCCGACCTTCATCAGGATCACGGGCTTCTTTGCCTGCCGCGCGGCCTCGAGGCCGGCGATCAGAGTGTCGCCATCATTTATGCCTTCCATGTAGGCGGCGATCACGCGCGTTTCCGGATCGGTAGCGAGCCAACCGATGAGTTCGCCGACAGTCAAGTCGGCCTCATTTCCGGTCATGATGCAAAGTGGCGCGCCAAGGCCCTTCTCCAGTGCAAGGGTTGCAAGATTGGAGCCGAAAGCGCCGGACTGGCTGACAATGCTGACACCACCAGAACGCGGCCATGCCGTGTCGAAGGCGCTGGTGAAGGTAGGATAGTAATTCCGCCGCGCGTTGAACATGCCCAGCGAATTCGGCCCAAGGAGACGGATGCCATGCCGCCGGGCGATGTCCAGCAGATCCGCCTGAGCAGCAGCGCCTTCGTCTCCGACTTCCGCGAAGCCCGACGAAAAGATGATCGCAGCTCCCACGCCCTTGTTGCCGAGTTCCTCGAGCGCGGCCGATACATGGCTTGCGGAAACCGCGATGATCGCGGCATCGGGCGCTTCGGGCAGGTCCGCAATTGAGGGATAGGCCTTCAGGCCCTGAATCTCTTCGCGATTTGGGTTCACGGGAAAGATCTTGCCAGTGTATCCCGCCTTGAGCATCCATTTGATCGGTCGCCCGCCAATCCTTCCGGAATCCGAGGAGGCGCCAATCACCGCGACGGATCGGGGTTCGACCAGCTTTGTGATACTGGTAAAGTCCCGTTGCATGTTCGTGTCTTTCTTTTCGTTCATGGGAGTTCCGATCTGCTTAGGTGGGAAGGCCGAGAACAGCCTTCGCGATAATGTTGCGCTGAACCTTACTGGAGCCGCCCGCGATCGTCGAAGGCCGCAACTGGAAGAACACCGTTGAACCTTCCGCAGTAATCCACCCATTCCTAGCGGGATGCATCCGTAGAACTCACGCGGCCATTTTCAGTTTCTGGGCGGGTGTGATGCCGCCGATGCCCATGTTCGGGCGATCATTGTTGTAAGTCCAGAGCCATTCGTGCCGAACCGTGCGGTTGTAGCCCTCGATTTAGGCGTTCTGCTGCGGCTGTCCGGGTTGGATGTGCTGGATGGTAACGCCTTGTTTCCCGGCCCATTCCATCAACTTGCCGCTGATGTATTCCGGGCCATTGCCGACCCTTGTCGGGGCCAGGCGTGCCGCGCCATTCGATGATCCGGTTCAGGCTTTTGATGACCGGTTCGGCTGGCAGGAACGCTGTCCCCGCATCAGGGCTGTTTCGCCTCTCTATCATTTGAAGGGCATCCGGCACCGCCCCACTCTGGTTCAGGGCGTCCATGATGTCCTCTCACTCCCCGCCAGCGTCCAGCGTCAGACGTTTGACCCCTTGCCGAACTCTTCAGGCAGGTCACGCCACGGCGCGCCGTTGCGCGCGATCCAGAAAATCCCATCAGGAACAAGGCGGTGGTTGAACGGTTTGCGCCCGGTCCTCGTCCGGCACAAGGTCTCGTGCCAGGTTGGTCTCCATCGCAGATACCAGCTTGAATCATGCCTGCACTGCGATGCGAATCCCTGTTGTCAACATGACCTAGAAAACGCCCGAAACCTGTTCAGATCAACCGAGCCACCTCTGTCATTCTCGACCAGGGCGAATCGATCTATTTTGACAGCGGTCGCGGCCATCTCTATGCCTCGGCGCTTGAACCTCCGGCGCGGATTCTGGTGGTCTGCACCCAGATCGAACCGCCGGCCTGAGCCGCGTCGGGTTTTGATCCGCTAAAGTCGCGCCACCGCCCAACGCGCCGCATCGGCCACCGCCGGATCCGGATCTTCGCACAGCCGCTGCGCCGCCGGCTTCAACGCCGCATCTCCGGAATTGCCGATGGCGTAGAGCACATTGCGCACCATCCGGTCGCGCCCGATCCGCTTGACCGGCGACCCGGCAAACCGTGCCCGGAATCCGGCATCGTCGAGGCCAACCAGATCGGCCAGCTTTGGCAAAAGATTGCCCTCACGCGGACGATAGCGCAGTTCATGCGCCGCCACAGCGAATTTGTTCCAGGGGCAGATCGCCAGGCAATCGTCGCAGCCATAGATATGGTTGCCCAGCAGCGGACGTAGCGCCACATCCACCGGGCCTTTGTGTTCAATCGTCAGGTAGGAAATACAGCGCCGCGCGTCGAGCTGATAGGGGGCCGGAAACGCCGCCGTCGGACAGATGTCCTGGCAGCGCCGACAGGATCCGCAATGATCCACCTCTGGGGCATCGACCGGCAGTTCCAAGGTGGTGAACACCGCACCCAGAAACACCCAATTGCCGAGCTCGCGCCCCAGCAGATTGCTGTGCTTGCCCTGCCAGCCCAGCCCGGCCGCCTGAGCCAGTGCCTTTTCCGGCACCGGCGCGGTGTCGACAAAGACCTTGACCTCAACAGTCTCGCCACCGTGCTCCCCGGCCTCGGCGATCAACCAGCGCGCCAGCCGCTTCAGCCGCTTCTTGACCAGATCATGGTAATCCGCGCCCTGGGCATAGACCGATATCATCCCGCGTTCCGGCGTCAACAACCCCGCCATCGGATCGCTCTCCGGCGCATAGCTTTCCGCCAGCATGATCACCGAACGCGCCTCGGGCCACAGAACCGCCGGGTCGCCACGCCATTCGGCGCGCCGCTCCAGCCAGCCCATCTGGCCATGCCGCCCCGCCGCCAGAAACTCCGCAAGTCGGCCCTTCACCTCGGGCACCGCATCGGGGCGACAGATGCCACAGGCGCTGAACCCCTCGGCCTCGGCCTGGGCCAGCAATTTCTGTTTCAGCGCTGTTGCCATGCTTCTCCTGGTTCCAAATATCTCGGGGGGAGTCGGCCATCCGGCCGACGGGGGGCTGGCCCCCCGCCGCGATGGGGCTCAGAAATCGAGATCGGCGTAATGCGCAGGGGGCAGAAACCCCGACACCTGATCGACCAGGATCGACCGGAACGCCGGGCGCGACTTGATCTTGGCGTACCAATCCTTGACCTGATCGCGACGGCTCCAATCGACATCGCTGAGGTAATCCAGGCTCGACAGATGCGCGGCGGCGGCGAAATCGGCCAGGGTCATCCGGTCGCCCGCCAGCCAGCGGCGGTGATCCAGCAGCCAGGCCATGTAATCGAGGTGAAACTTGATCGCCTGGGCCCCGGCCTTGACGTTGGCACTGTCGGGATAGCCCTGTTTCATCACCTTCTTGTTGACCCGCTCATAGAGCAGTTTCGAGGTCACCTCGCTGTGGAACTTATCATCGAACCAGGCGACGATACGGCGCACCTCATAGCGGCCATCGGCGTCATCGGGCAGCAGCGATGGCTCGGGATAGGCCTCTTCCAGCCATTCGCAGATCGCCGTGCTCTCGGCCATCGTCTTACCGTCGATGCGCAGCACCGGAACCTTGGCGGCGGGGTTGCGACGCAGGAAATCGGGATCGCGTTCCCAATAGCGTTCTTCGATCAATTCACATTCGATCCGCTTTTCCGCCAGGCTCAGCCGCACCTTGCGGCAGAACGGGGACAGCGGGACGTGATACAGCTTTGCCATTTCGGCCGATCCATTTCAGCAGAGCGCCAGCCACTTCGGGCCGCGTTCGGCAGTCTTGCCGCGATTGGCGGCGCGATTCAACTGCAGATGGTGGATCAGGCGCGGGTCGGCGCGCCAATGCACCAGTCTGGCGGTGCGGCCGAGCGGCATCCCGCCGCCTGACAGGGCGCAGCCCTAGGGGCGTTCAAAACAGGCGGCACGGCCATCGACGGCGATGGTCGCGGCGCCGCTCAGGATCTTTTTGGTGCGGTTGCGCACCTGGTCAGAGGGGCGCGAGGCCGACCAGCTTTGCGGCGCCGGCAGCACCGCCGCCAGCCGGGCGGCCTGTAGATCGCTCAGCGCCTCGGGGCCAACCCCGAAATAATGTCGCGCCGCCGCCTCCACCCCGAACACGCCCTCGTCGAATTCGGCGATGTTGAGATAGACCTCAACGATCCGCCGCTTGCTCCAGAGGATTTCAACCACCGGTGTCAGCAGCGCCTCAAGCGCTTTGCGTGCCCAGCTGCGCCCGTGCCAGAGGTACACATTCTTGACCACCTGCTGGGTGAGCGTCGATCCACCACGGCGGCCACCATCCGCAAGCGCGGCGCGGATCGCCGCCATGTCAAATCCCCAATGGTTGCAGAAATTCGCATCTTCCGCCGCCACCACCGACCGGGCCATCGCCGGGGCGATCTCGCTGATCGGCACCCAGACGCGGTCAATCTCGCCCAGCCGCTGTTCCTCGGTCCACATGTAATAGCCAAGCGTCGGGTTGAACCGGCTGTGCGCCGCCACCACCAGCAACACGATCAGCACCAACAGCCCGGCCAGCCGCGCGCCCCAGCGCAAGACCCAGCGCACAAGCCGACGAAACCGACGGGGCCGCTCCGGCTGCCTGGCCTTTTTCTTGGCCTTGGGTTTGGTCTGTTTCGCCACGCGCAAGGTATAGGCGACACCCCGGTTGCGCGGAAGTCCCGGCACAGGGCGAAACGAAAAAAGGCGCGGCCGAAGCCGCGCCAGATTGAGAAACGAGGGTCTTGGAAATGTCGGAGGGTTATACCTCGGCGGTTTCAATCGCCTTGGCTTCGACCGTGTCCCCCTTGGCGATTTCGATACGGCGCGGTTTCAGCGCCTCGGGAATCTCGCGGACCAGATCGATATGCAGCATGCCGTCGGCATGGGTGGCGCCGGAAACCTTGACGTGATCGGCCAGGTGAAAGCGGCGTTCGAAGGCGCGGGTGGCGATGCCACGGTGCAGATAGCTGCGCGGCGCGGCGTCATCGGGCTTGCGGGCGGTGACGATCAGCGCCTTTTCCTTGACCTCGACGCTGAGGTCGGCCTCCGAGAAACCGGCAACCGCGATCGAAATGCGATAGGCGTTCTCATCGGTCTTTTCGATGTTGTAGGGCGGGTAGGTGGATTGGCCGGTATCCCCGGCCAGCACCCGGTCCATCATATCGGCAAGCTGGTCGAAACCAACGGTGGCACGATAGAGCGGAGCAAGGTCAAAATTACGCATCTGGGTCATCCTCTTTGAGCGATAACAGGGTGGTGCCTTCCCTAAGGGACAGGCGGTGTCGATGCCGGGGCCCGTTTCGGCGCCCCGGTGAATCAGATGTGGGAATGGGACTTCGCGGTTTCAAGGGGGCGGCGCCTGGCGGAGGGCTGCATCCCTCTCCCGCGCCAGCGGGGATCAAATTCCGGATCGAGCCATGTCGACCCGGTCAGTCCTGGGCGCGCACAAACTTGGCACCGGTGCCCTGGCGTCCACCACCCAGCCGCAGCCGCACGCCGTTGACCGGCGGAACCGCGGCAAAGTCGGGGCCACTGCCCAGCGCACCGCGCAGCTGGGTCAGGGTTTCGCCCAGCTGAGTGCCCAGAGCCACGCGCTCGCCGTCAACCTCGGCCTTGGCCGACACCACCGAGACGATGCGTGGCTCGCCACCCTCAAAGGAAAACACCGGCGCGCCGGAGGATCCGAAATCGACATCGCAGGACATGATCAACACCCCGTCCTGACGCCCCATCACGCCACAGATCTCCTGCAGGCTGGGCGCCTGGGCGCGGTCATGCGCATAAGAGACCACGCCGATCCGGTCGCCCTTGCGCGGCCGTGCGTCGGTGGCAAAGGGGATCACTGTGGTGTTGCGGATCGGCATATCCAGTTCCAGCAGCGCCACATCCTGGCGTACGCTTTCCGCCGAAACATTCGGGGTATAGCGGTATTCGGGATGCACCACCGCGCGGCGCACGCTGCGATAGGCCGAGGCGCGGCCATTGCGGAACCCGGCCAGAAACTCGATCCTGGTCGCGTCAACGCGGGTGCCGGTGTGTTTGTCGAACATGCAATGCGCGGCGGTCAGCACCAGATTGTCAGCAATCAATGCGCCGGTGCAGAATCCCTTGCCGTTGATATCGAGCCGCCCGACCGCCTCCCAACCACGACTCTGATCGCCAGTATCGAGCCGGGTCAGGGCGCCGTGACGCGACATGTTGTCGGCCAGGGTTTGCGCCATCCCGGAAACCGGAACTGCGATCAGGGCGATAAGGGCAAGGGCACGCAACATTCGGATTTCCTGTCTGACTTTCGATCAGGGATACCGGTGGTTGCGGGCGAAATTGCGGCGCGGCGCGGGCAGGGGCGGGGTGGGTTTCAGGCGATTTCGGTCAACGCCCGTGGCTTTGGCCCGCCGGTTGCCCAATCCAGCAGTTCGACACTATGCACCACCGGCACCGCGCTGCCCGATCCGATCTGCATCATGCAGCCGATATTGCCGGCCGCGATGACATCTGGCCTGATCGCCGCGAGGGTGCTGAGCTTTCGCGCCTTCAGCTGACCCGAGATTTCCGGCTGCAACAGGTTGTAGGTGCCCGCCGAGCCACAGCACAGGTGGCTGTCGGCGGGTTCCGCCACCTCGAACCCGACTCGCTTCAACAGCGCCTTTGGCGCGTCCTTCACCTTCTGCCCATGCTGCAGCGAACAGGCGGCGTGATACCCGACACGCAGCCCCTTTGGCGCGCCCTCAGGCAGGCCCAGCCGCTGCACCAGTTCGGTCACATCGACGGCCAGCGCCGCCACCTCAGCCGCCGCCTCAGCCAGCGGATCATTGCGGAAAATATGGCCGTAATCCTTCACCGTGGTGCCGCAGCCCGAGGTGTTGATCACCACCGCATCCAGACCGGCCTCCGCCTTAGCCGCCTGCCAGGCGGCGATATTGGCGGCGGCGCTCTGATGCGCGGCGTCCGCCTTGCCCATGTGATGGGTCAGCGCCCCGCAACAGCCCTGCCCCGGCGCGATCACCACCTCACAGCCCAGCCGGGTCAGCAGCCTGATCGTCGCGTCATTGATGTCGGTGTTCAGCGCCTTTTGCGCACAGCCGGTCATCAACGCCACCCGCATCCGCCGGTCGCCCTGCGCCGGGAACACCTGCGGGTCGTCGTTGCGGCTGACCGGCGGGATGGTCTTTGGCGCCATGTCCAGCATCGCCCGCAGCCGCGGATCCGGAACCAGCCGCCGGGCGGGCCGGGCAACCTTTGCCGCCAGCAGCGCCAGCCGGAACCGCATCGGATACGGCAGGATCGCGGCCAGCAGTCCGCGCAGGGCCCGGTCATGCCAGGGGCGGCGATACTGGTCTTCGATATAGGCCCGCGCCTGATCCACCAGATGCATGTAATGCACCCCGGACGGGCAGGTGGTCATGCAGGCGAGGCAGGACAGGCAGCGGTCGATATGCTTGACGGTTTTCTCGTCCGGCACCCGCTCGTTCTCCAGCATGTCCTTGATCAGGTAGATCCGACCGCGCGGGCTGTCGAGCTCATCGCCAAGAACCTGATAGGTCGGACAGGTCGCAGTGCAAAACCCGCAATGCACGCAGGCCCGCAGGATCTCGTTGGCCCGCTGAATGCCGGGATCTTGCAGTTGCTTGTCAGTGAAATTGGTTTGCATCGCGCCTCACATCAGCCCGCGGGCGATGGCCAGCCCGGCCACCGGGGCCAGGGTGGCCAACGCCGAAACATTGGTCAGTTCCGCCGCCGATTGCGGATAGCTGCGGCGCAGGGCCTGGGCCACAAACGCCACCGCGCTGACCCAGGCCAGCCACAGAAAGGCGAGCGCAATCATCACCCGACCGCCGGATCCGCCGGGCTCGATCGGCAGCAGCCGCAGCATCGCGGTCCCGGCAAACACCAAGAGGACAATACCGCTGGCCAGCAGCCGGAAAAACCCGGCTTCCGGGGCGCTGCGCAACAGAATGCCGAACAGGGCCAGACCAAGGATTGCTGCGCCAATCACGAAATAGGTCATGCGGTGCCCACCTTCTGTCGCGCGCCCATCAGGCCGGGGTTCAGAATGCCGCGCGGATCAAAGCGGTCGCGCAATCCGGTCTCCAACAGGGCCAGTGCCGGGTCGCGGGGCTGAAACATCGGCGCCGCCTGGCGCAATCGGCCATCAGCCCGCAGCAACGTCGCATGGCCACCAAGCCGTGCCAGCGTCGCGCGGATCAGCGCCGCGCCGCTGTCCCCGGTCTGCGGCACCGCCAGCCAGATCAGCCCGCCGCCCCAGTCAAACAGCGCCCGATGCGCCAGATCCTGCGCCGTCAGGGTGGCCATCAGATCCTCGGCCCGCCCCGGCATGGTCGAGATTTTCCACACGGCCTCATTACTGCCGACAAAGGCGCTGGCATCGCGGGTGGCACGCCAGAGCTCGGCGCTGTCCGCACCCTCGACCAGATCCCAACCGGCGCAAACCGCCGCCCGCAGCCTCTCGCTGCGATAGCGCACCGATCCCGCCATCCCCTCGATCCGCAGCCTTGTCTGGGCCTCGGCTCCGGTGGCGTCATGACAGGCGCCGCTGATATCAAACGGGGTCGCCAGGGCGGCCCGCAACGCGCCCAGCGCCTGATCCAGCGGCAGGTCACGGGCGATCAGCGTCGCCTCGGCCTGCGGCACCGCCAGCACTTTGAGGCTGACCTCGCTCAGCACGCCGAGCGTGCCGAAACTGCCCGCCATCAGTTTGACCAGATCATAACCGGTGACGTTCTTCATCACCCGGCCACCATTCTTGACGATCCGTCCGGCCCCATCGACAAAGCGCACCCCAAGCAAGAAATCCCGGCAGGCACCCAGTTGCACCCGGCGCGGCCCGCTGGCGTTGGCGGCGACCACACCGCCGATGGTCGGGGTGCCGTCATGGCCCATCAAGCCCCGCATATCCGGCGGCTCAAACGCCAGTCTTTGACCTTTTTCCACCAGAACACCGACAATCTCATCCACCGGCGTGCCCGCTCCGGCGACCAGCGTCAGCGCGCCCGGCTCATAGAGCCGCACCCCCGACAGCCCCGCGCTCGACAGTGGCGCACCCGTCACCGGGCGCCAGCGCAGCCTGGTGCCGCCGCCGATCACCGACAACGGTCCTGTCGCGGCCTGGATCATCTCGGCCAATTCTGTTTCGCTTGCGGGTTTCATGCTTCCTCTGGTCAAAAATATCCCGGGGGGAATCGGCCAAGGGCCGATGGGGGGCAGGCCCCCCTTATTCCGCCGCCATCCGCCTCTCGCGCCGGGCGGTGCTGACCGACAGCGGGAACACCTTGGCAGGGTTCAACAGCCATTTCGGATCAAACACATCCTTCACCGCCATCTGCGTCTCAAGATCGACGCGGTCATATTGGTGCAGCATCAGATCGCGTTTTTCGATGCCGATCCCGTGTTCGCCGGTCAGACAGCCGCCGACCTCGACGCAGAGCTTCAGCACCTCGGCACCAAAGGCCTCGCAGAGCTCCAGATCGCCAGGCTTGTTGGCGTCAAACAGGATCAGCGGATGCATATTGCCATCGCCGGCATGGAACACATTGGCGACGTCCAGCCCGTAGTCGGCCGACATCTCGCCGATCCGGCGCAGCACCAGCGGCAGGGCGCTGACCGGAATGGTGCCATCAAGGCACATGTAATCATTGATCTGCCCCATCGCGCCAAAGGCCGATTTCCGACCCAGCCAGATCCGCGCGCTTTCCTCCGCGCTCTGGCTTTCGCGTATTTCGACCGGATTATGCCGCCCGGCGATTTCGGTGATCACCGCCAGCTGTTCGGCGATTTCCTGGTCCGATCCCTCGACCTCGACGATCAGCAGCGCCTCGCAATCGGGATAGCCGGCCCCGGCAAAGGCCTCGGTGGCGCGGATACAGGGGCGGTCCATGAATTCGATCGCCACCGGCAACACCCCGGCCTCGATGATGTCGCGGACACAGGCGCCCGCCACCTCGTTGCTGTCATAGCCGATCAGCACCGGCCGGGCGCCTTCGGGTTTCGGCAGGATGCGCAGCACCGCCTCGGTCACCACGCCCAACTGCCCTTCGGACCCGCAGATCACCCCCAGCAGGTCGAGCCCGCCGGGGTCGAGCCAGGGGCCGCCGATTTCCAGCACCTCGCCCTGCATCGTCACCAGGGTCACGCCCAGCAGGTTGTTCGTGGTCACCCCGTATTTCAGGCAATGCGCCCCGCCGGAATTCATCGCGATATTGCCCGCGATGGCGCAGGCGAGCTGGCTGGATGGATCGGGGGCATAGAAAAAGCCATCGACCTCGACCGCGCCGGTGACGCTCAGATTGGTGCGTCCGGTCTGCACCCGGATAAAGCGGTTGTCGTAATCGGTTTCCAGCACGCCGTTCATCCGCGCCACCCCGAGGATCACGCAGTCGGCGGTCGGCAGCGCCCCCCCCGCCAGCGAGGTGCCCGATCCGCGCGGCACCACCGGCACCTCCAGCTCGTTGCAGATGCGCAGCACCGCGGCGACCTCTTCGGTGTTCACCGGCAAGACCGCAGCCAGCGGCGGACAGCGATAGGCGGTCAGCGCGTCACATTCATAGGCGCGCAACTCTTCGGGCGCGTCGATGACTGACCCAGCCGGCAAAGCGGCGCGCAGACGCCTGACCAGTTCGGGTTTGCGGGCCATGGCCACGGGATCGGGGACGGGCATTTCCATCGGTTTCGACCTCCCTGAACCGGGTTGCAGATGCAGCACTGACCATTGTCAGAACCTATCGCCGCCAAACCCCACTGGCAAGCGAACCCGAGGCCAAGTATTAGGGGGTATGGATTGGTCAGACCGTCTTGGGCTCTTTGCCCCGCTCGACTTTGCGGCGCTTGCGGCGCTGCTCGGGCTGTGGCTGTTGATCGGCTGGCTGATCGAGCATTCCGGAAGACGGCCTTCGGTGTCGCGGCTGGTGACGCAATACCGGCGCGACTGGATGGTGCAGATGGTCACCCGGCAACCGCGGATTTTCGATGCCCAAACCCTGGCCACCCTGCGCCAGGGCACCACATTTTTCGCCTCGGCCACGATGATCGCGATCGGCGGCGCATTGGCAATGATCGGCAATGCCGACCGGCTGACCGGGCTGGCCAACGCGCTGACGCTGGAAAGCGATCCGCCCTTTGTCTGGGAGGTGAAGGTGCTGACCATCACCGGCTTTCTGACCAATGCCTTTCTGAAATTCGTCTGGTCGCACCGGCTGTTCGGCTATTGCGCGGTGCTGATGGCCGCGACCCCGAACGACCCCGAGGATCCAGATGCGCAGAGCCGCGCCGGACAGGCCGCCGATCTGAATATCTTTGCCGCGCGCAGTTTCAACCAGGGTCTGCGGTCGATCTATTTCGCCCTGGGCACGACCGCCTGGATGCTGGGGTCCGAGGCGCTGATCGCCGCCGCCGCGCTGACCTTTGCGGTGCTGTGGCGGCGCGAATTCGCCTCACAGTCGCGCAAAGTGTTGATGGAAAGTCACGCTCACCGCAGTGACACATCTTCGTGACATGCATGGCGTCTGTGGCCTGCCTATAACGGGCGCCATGACGCCAATTCGTATCCTTGCCCTCGCTCTCATCTCAGGCCTCGCAATTGGGGCAACAGGTGCCGCCGCCGACGCGCCAGAGATTGTCAGCGCCACGGCGGCCAAGCATGGCTTGGGCTGGAACATCGAGGTGACGCTGAAACATCCCGATTCCGGATGGGACCATTATGCCGACGGCTGGCAGGTGCTGGACGAAAACGGCAAGGTTCTGGCGTTTCGCAAGCTGGGGCATCCGCATGTCACCGAACAGCCCTTTGCCCGGGCCCTGCATTCGGTGATGGTGCCGGACGGCACAAAGCGGGTGTTCCTGCGGGCGCATTGCTCGCATGGCGATTTCTCAACCGAATTGACGGAATTGCAGCTGGAACGCTGAGTCGGCTGACCGCCTGCCAATGGTCCAAATGCCAAAGGGCGGCCCTGCGACCGCCCCTTGGTGTTACCTGACCCTCAGCCCATCGCCCATTGCAAGGCGGGTTACTCGGCCGGGATCGCCTGATCCGGGATGCCGACCGGATAGGGCAGCTTGTTCAGCATCTCTTTCGGCACGATCTGGACGAATTTGTCCTTTTCGTTCTCCCAATGCTGGAGGATATCGGCGGCCTTGCGGCTTCCGGTTTCTTCCAGGTGGCGGCGGATCAGCCCCTCCATCTGCGCCAGCCAATGGCCTTCGATTCTGGTGCAGGTGATGATGGTTTCCTGGTTCATCAACGCCTCGGCACTGCCGTCGGGATCATAGAGATAGGCCATGCCCCCGGTCATCCCGGCGCCGAAATTTGCACCGATCGAGCCGAGGATCACCGCCACCCCGCCAGTCATGTATTCACAACCGTTGGAGCCGCAGCCCTCAATCACCACCTTGGCGCCGGAGTTGCGCACCGCGAATCGCTCACCGGCCCGCCCGGCGGCGAAGAGGAAGCCATCGGTGGCGCCATAAAGCACGGTGTTGCCGATGATCGTGTTGTCGGCGGCGACCAGCGGGCTGGCCATTGGCGGACGCACCACAATGGTGCCGCCGGACAGGCCCTTGCCGACATAATCATTGGCCTCGCCCGCGACTTCCAGTTTCAGCCCCGGCGCGGCAAAGGCCCCCAGCGATTGCCCGGCCGAGCCGGTCAGCTTGACCGTCAGGTGGTTGGGTTGCAGCGCGTTGCGCATGCCGAATTTGCGCACGATATGGCTCGACGTGCGGGTGCCGACGGTGCGGTGGGTGTTCTGCACTGCATAGGACAGCTGCATCTTTTCGCCATCGCGCAGGAACCGGGCCGCATCGCGGACGATTTCGGCATCCAGCGTATCCAGCACCGGGGTCCGTTCCCGGTCGCGGTTGTAGACAATGTTCTGCGCGCCATCGACGGTGATCAGCAGCGGGTTGAGGTCGAGATCGTCGAGATGATCGGCGCCCCGGCTGACCTGGTGCAACAGATCGGCCCGGCCGATCACTTCGTCCAGCGACCGTGCCCCGATCGAGGCCAGAATATCGCGCACCTCCTGCGCGTAGAAGGTGATCAGGTTCACCACCTTGTCAGCGGTGCCGCTGAACTTGGCGCGCAGATCCTCGTCCTGGGTGCAGACCCCGACCGGGCAGGTGTTAGACTGGCACTGGCGCACCATGATGCAACCCATTGCGATCAGCGCGGCGGTGCCGATGCCGTATTCCTCGGCCCCCATCATCGCCGCCATGACGATGTCACGTCCGGTGCGCAAACCGCCATCGGTGCGCAGGGTGACGCGGCTGCGCAGGTTGTTCATCGCCAGCACCTGATGCGCCTCGGTCAGGCCCATTTCCCAGGGCAGACCGGCGAATTTGATCGAGGTCGCCGGGCTGGCACCCGTGCCGCCATTATGGCCGGAAATCAGGATCACATCCGCCTTGGCCTTGGCCACGCCAGCAGCAATCGTGCCGACGCCCGAAGAGGCCACCAGCTTCACCGTCACCTTGCAGTTCGGGTTGATCTGTTTCAGGTCATAGATCAGCTGCGCCAGATCCTCGATCGAATAAATGTCGTGATGCGGCGGCGGGCTGATCAGCGTCACACCCTTGGTCGAATGGCGCAGCCGGGCGATCAGTTCGGTCACTTTCATGCCGGGCAGCTGGCCGCCCTCGCCAGGTTTGGCGCCCTGCGCGACCTTGATTTCCAGCTCTTCACATTGGTTCAGATATTCGGCGGTGACACCGAACCGCCCCGAGGCGACCTGCTTGATCTTGGCGCTTGGGTTGTCGCCATTCGGTTCGGGCACGAAATGCGCCGGATCCTCGCCGCCCTCGCCGGAATCCGACTTGGCGCCGATCCGGTTCATCGCGACATTCAGGGTTTTATGCGCCTCGGGCGACAGCGCCCCCAGCGACATGCCCGGCGTCACGAACCGCTTGCGGATCGAGGTGATGCTTTCCACCTCTTCCAGCGGGATTGCCGTGCCCAGTGGCTTGATCGCCAGCAGATCACGCAGATGGATCGGCGGGTTGGCCTGCATCCGGGCCGAATATTGCTTCCACATCTCATAGGAGGCGCGATCGCAGGCCGCTTGCAGCATATGCATGGTCTGCGCTTCCCAGGCGTGGGTCTCGCCGCTTTTCCGGGATTTGTAGAAGCCGCCGATGGGCAACACATCCTGACCGCCAAGGAATCCCTTGCGATGGATGTCCTCGATCTTTTTCTGGATGCCGGACACACCGATGCCGCTGATCCGGCTGGTCATGCCGGGGAAATAGTCGGCGCACATCGCCCGAGACAGGCCGACCGCTTCAAAGTTCAGCCCGCCGCGATAAGAGGAAACGACAGAGATCCCCATCTTGGACATGATTTTCAGCAGGCCCTGGTCAATCGCCTCGCGATAGCGCGCCACGGCCTCGGTCAGGGTGCCCTCGATCAGGCCCTTGCTGATCCGATCGGCAATCGTGTCTTCGGCCAGGTAGGCGTTGACGATGGTAGCACCACAGCCGATCAGCACCGCGAAATAATGCGGGTCGATGCATTCGGCGGAGCGGACCCCAAGCGAACAGAAGGTGCGCAGGCCCTTTTTGGTCAGCCAGGAATGCACCGCGCTGGTGGCCAGAATCATCGGCATCGCGACCCTGTCCGGCCCCTGCATCTGATCGGTCAGCACGATATGGCCACCGCCCGACCGCACCGCATCCTCGGCCTCGGCACGGATCCGTTCCAGCCCCTGGCGCAGGGCATCGCGACCGCCATCGACGGCAAAGGTGCAGTCAATCTTGACCAAATTGGCGTTGAAATGGCTCTTCAGCTCGTCAAATTGCGCATTCGCCACGAACGGGCTTTCCAGCACCAAGATCTCGGTCTGGGCGCTGCTTTCATCCAGCACGTTCTTGAGGTTGCCGAAGCGGGTTTTCAGGCTCATCACCCGATACTCGCGCAGGGAATCGATCGGCGGGTTGGTGACCTGGCTGAAGTTCTGCCGAAAGAAATGGCTGAGCGAGCGATACTGATTCGACAGCACCGCCGAGGGCGTGTCGTCGCCCATGCTGGCCAGAGATTCCTTGGAATCCTCGACCATCGGGGCGAGCATCTGCTCGATCTCTTCCATGGTGTAACCGGCGGCGATCTGGCGTTTGCGCAGCTCACTGCCCTCGAACACCGGGGTTTCAGTGACCGCGCCCAGCGCCTCTTCGAGGTCGTTGATCTTGCCGACCCATTCGCCGAATGGCAGCGCCTTGGACAATTTATCCTTGATCTCGGTGTCGTGGTAGAGCTTGCCCTTTCTCATATCCACCGCGATCATCTGACCCGGGCCAAGCGCGCCCTTTTCGCGCACCGTCGCCTCGTTGGTCGGCACCATCCCAGCCTCGGAGCCCGCGATCAGCAGCCCATCACCCGTGACGACATAGCGAATCGGACGCAGGCCGTTGCGGTCCAGCCCGCCACAAACCCAGCGGCCATCGGTCATCGCCAGGGCGGCGGGGCCGTCCCAGGGTTCCATCACCCCGTTGCAATAGGAATACATATCGCGCCAGGCTTTGGGCATTTCCAGCGCCTGTTTCGACCAGCTTTCGGGCACCAGCATGGTCTTCGCCATCGGCGCCGAACGACCGGCGCGCACCAGGACCTCGAACACCGCATCCAGTGCGGCGGAATCCGAAGACCCGCCGGGGATGATCGGCTTGATATCCTCGGCCAGGTCACCAAAGGTGCCGCTGGCCATCCGGATCTCATGGCTCTTCATCCAGTTGACGTTGCCCTTGATCGTGTTGATCTCGCCGTTATGGGCCAGCATCCGGAACGGCTGGGCCAGCCACCATTGCGGAAAGGTGTTGGTGGAATAGCGCTGGTGATAGATCGCAAATGCGCTCTCGAACCGCTCGTCCTGCAGATCGGGATAGAATTCGCTGACCTGTTCGGCCAGCATCATGCCCTTGTAGATGATCGACCGGCAAGACAGCGACGCGATATAGAGCCCGCTGATCCCAGCCGCCGAGACGGCTTTTTCGATGCGCCGCCGAATGACGTAAAGCTCACGCTCAAAGGTTTCCTCGTCGACGCCTTTGAGGTTGGAAATCAGGATCTGCTCGATCTCGGGCCTTGTGGCGTTGGCCTTTTCACCCAGGCAGCCGACATTCACCGGCACATGGCGCCAGCCGTAGATGTAATAGCCCATCCGCAGCACTTCGGCCTCGACGATGGTCCGGCAGGATTCCTGAGCCCCGAAATCGGTGCGCGGCAAGAACACCTGGCCAACCGCCATCAACTGATCCTTGCGCGGTTCGTGGCCAGTGCGCTTGATCTGGTCGTAAAAGAACGGCACCGGGATTTCGACATGAATGCCCGCGCCATCGCCGGTCTTGCCATCGGCATCCACAGCGCCACGGTGCCAGATCGCCTTGAGCGCCTGAATGCCGGCTTCCACCACCTTGCGGCTTTTCTTGCCCTCAATCGACACCACCAGCCCGACACCGCAGGACGATTTTTCGTCTTCCAGCGAGAACATGCCGTTCTCGGACATCCACTTGCGTTTGGCTTCTTCGGCGCGGGCCCAGTTTTCGTCATAAGTGGTCATGTCATTCTCCATCCAAAGAGATGCCGTATTTCGCCAGAACCTCGGCACGGGTCATCAGCTGATGTTCCCCGGCATAGGCAAAGCTGTCCGGTTTTTGGTCGATATAGATTTCGCTGCGCATCGTCAGGCCATTGGCGTCGTCAAGGATCCCCACCGGGATCTCGTAATTCGCCGCCATCGGGCCGTCGGCGGTGATGTGATAATAAAGCCCGGTGCCGCAGCGCCCACACCAGGCGCGTTCGGCCCAGTCTGAGCTTTGCAAAGTGCGGATCTGCGCCTCGCCCTGCCAGGTCACCGACGCCCGTGGCACAGTGATGCCAAGGAAGGCCGAGCCGGTCCAGCGGCGACACATCTCGCAATGGCAGGCGCCAAATTCCCCAGGCACGTCGGTTGCTGTGAACCGCACCGCGCCGCACATGCAGCCGCCTTGTCGTTCGTTCATCTCGGCCTCCGCCCTTGTCTGTCAATCAGACCCTATTGCGCCGCAATCGCCGCCGTGCCGTCGAGATAGCCGAGGATCGCCTCGGCGCTGTCGCGGCCATCGCGGATCGCCCAGACCACCAGGCTGGCCCCGCGGACGATATCGCCGACCGCATAGACCCCGTCGAGGTTGGTCTTGCCGCTGCCGTATTCGGCGCGGATGGTGCCCCAGCGGGTCACTTCCAGCCCGTCGTAGCCCCAAAGAAGCGGCAGGTCTTCGGGTTCGAATCCCAGCGCCTTGATCACCAGATCGGCGTCCTCGACATAGCCCGATCCCTCGATCACCTCGGGCGCCTGACGGCCCGACACATCCGGGGCACCGAGGCGCATTTTCTGCACCGTGACGCCGCTGACCGGGTCGCCGGAAAACGCGACCGGGGCCGAAAGCCAGACGAAATCGACGCCCTCTTCCTCGGCATTGGCGACCTCGCGCTGCGAACCGGGCATATTGGCGCGGTCACGACGGTAGAGGCACTTTACGCTCAGCGCGCCCTGGCGGATCGCGGTGCGCAGGCAATCCATGGCAGTGTCACCACCGCCGATCACCACCACACGCTTGCCGCTGGCATTCAACTCGCCGCTCTCGAATTCCGCGACCCTATCGCCGAAATTCGCGACCCGGTTGGAAGCGGTCAGATAGTCAATCGCCTTGACGATGCCCTGGGCACCGGAGCCCGGCCCGCCCAGATCGCGCGATTTATAGACGCCGGTGGCGATGAGCACCGCATCGTGCTTGCCACGGATCGCGTCAAAGCTGAGATCCTCGCCAACGGCGCAATTCATCACGAATTCGACGCCGGATTGCTCCAACTGGTCGATCCGGCGCATTACCACCTCTTTTTCCAGCTTGAAGCCAGGAATCCCGTAGGTCATCAGCCCGCCGGCACGGTCATTGCGGTCATAGACAGTCACCTGCACCCCGGCCCGGCGCAGCATATCCGCAGCCGCCAGCCCGCCCGGCCCGGCACCGATGATGCCGACCGATTGATCCCGCTCGACCGGTGGCGCGATCGGTTTCACCCAGCCCTGCTCCCAAGCGGTGTCGGTGATGTATTTCTCGACCGCACCGATGGTGACGGTGCCATGCCCGGCCTGTTCAATGACGCAATTGCCCTCGCACAGCCGGTCCTGCGGGCAGATACGGCCACAGATCTCGGGGAAAGTATTGGTCGATTGGCTGACCTGGTAGGCCTCTTCCAACCGGTTTGTGGCGGTCAGGTTCAGCCAGTCGGGGATGTTGTTGTGCAGCGGACAATGCGACTGGCAATAGGGCACACCGCATTGGCTGCAGCGCGCCGCCTGCTCGGCAGCTTTGGCTGCGGCATAGTCGGCATAGATCTCTGCGAAATCGTGACTCCGCTCTTCGGCGGCACGCTTTGTCGGCATGTCGCGGCTAACGGTCACGAATTTGAGCATCGGTTGCTTGGCCAAGGCACTGCCTTTCTGTCGGGATTCCGGTCGTTGCGCCTCTTTACGAGATCGCAGGCCTAAATGAAAGTCAGTTTCAGTGACCTATATGAAGAATAATCTGATCCCGGCGGATCGCTTTCGCTGAATGAGATACGGATTTAGGTCAGCAACCGCGCCCTATCTCGCGTCTTCCCCCCGATCTGGCCGGGGTGTAGGGAAAGGCCGACCCGAGTCGGAGCCAGTATCACCATGTCCTTACTACATCTTTTCCTTCTCGCGGTCATTCAAGGCGTGACCGAATTCCTGCCGATTTCCTCATCTGCCCATTTGATACTCTTCCCGCAGATCACCGGCGCCCAGGATCAGGGGCAGGCGATCGACGTGGCGGTGCATATCGGCACGCTCGGCGCCGTCATCCTCTATTTCTGGAGCGACGTGCGCGAAGGCCTTGCCGGGATTCCCGATATGCTGCGCGGGCGACTCGACCGGCCCGGGGCACGACTGGCGTTTCTGCTGGTTGTGGCGACGGTGCCGGTGATCCTGTTCGGTCTGGCGCTGAAACTCACCGGGCTGGACGAGGCGATGCGCTCGGCCAAGGTAATTGGCTGGACGATGCTGGGCTTTGGCCTGGTGCTGTGGTGGGCAGATCGAGCGCCGCGCGCCACATTGTCCGCGCCGGAATGGTCACTGCGCCATGCCGTGATCATGGGCCTGTGGCAGGCGGTGGCGCTGATCCCCGGCACCTCGCGATCCGGGGCGACGATCACCAGCGCGCTGTTCCTGGGCTACACCCGCCGCGACGCGGCCAAGCTGTCGATGCTGATGTCGATCCCGACGATCATAGCCAGCGGCGCCTATCTGTCGATCGAGGTCGTCGCGACCGCCGATATGGCCGCTGCCCGCGATGGCGCCATTGCCGCCGGGCTCAGCTTTGTTGCCGCCCTCGCCGCGCTGTCGCTGATGATGCGGCTGCTGCGCAGCGTCAGCTATACGCCCTATGTGATCTACCGGGTGATCCTGGGAATCGGGCTGCTGGTCTGGGCTTATTCCTAAGCGCCTGCGTGGCTAATGCGCCCGCAGGCCCCTGGCCGAATCCTTGATCGCCGCATATTGGCCCGACGGGCGATAGGGCCAGAGGTAATCGGGCAGAACCGCCTCGGTCGCGATCGGATCAATGCCGAGGTCGGCAAACCCCTTGGCCCCATCGCTGACGACATTGTCGACCGCCAATTGTTTCACCTGATCCCGGGTCAGGGTGGTGTTGGACACCAACCCCAAGGTGACAAGCTGGGTGAAATCGAGGAGCGCGGCCAGAATCCGTCCGGTCCACAGCGGGTTGTTGACGATCAGGCGGCGGCGTTGAATGACACCAAGCATTTGCTGAACCAACCCGCGCAGGCTGTCGACATCCGGGCCGCCGAGCTCATAGACACCGCCCGCCGCGCCGCCGTTGGCGCCGATCTGAGCCGCAGCGGCAACATCATCAACAAAGACCGGCTGAAACAGCGTGCCGCCACCGAACAGCGGCAGCACCGGCATCGTCCGCGCCATCGCCGCGAAGCGGTTGAAAAACTGATCCTCGGCACCGAAAACCACTGAGGGGCGCAGGATCATCGCGCCGGGCATGTGTTTCAACACCCCGGCCTCGCCTTCGGCCTTGGTGCGGGAATAGGCGCTGTTGGCGTCGGGATCGGCGCCAATCGCCGAGATATGGACCATCCGCGCGACGCCCAGCTCAGCGGCGATCATCGCGATCCGGGTCGCGCCTTCGGCCTGGATGGCATCGAAATTGTTCTTGCCGCGGGCATCGAAGGTGCCGACGCAATTGATCACCGCATCGGCGCCATGGGTCACGTCGCGCACCGATTGATCGTCGCGGATGTTGCAGAACACCGGCTCGACCTGACCGACCACACCATAGGTGCGCACGAACATCGCCTCGTTCGGGCGACGCACCGCCACCCGCACCCGCCAACCATCCTTGGCCAGCCGCCGCGCGATATAGCGGCCAACAAAGCCCGATCCGCCGAAAATTGTGACTAGCTTGGACATTTCTCGCACTCCGGCATCCGCATTGCTGTTTTCCTAGCCTCCCACCGCGCCCACGGCAAGCCGTTTGGGGGTCGCAGACGGGACGGTTTTGGTAGATTGCCGTCATGGAGGCGGGAAAGGCATACGCCACAAACAAGCCTTTGACGGCCCCCGGTCACAGAACTAACCTTATTGAACACAACAAATTTTTGGAGGGCTCCCCATGCGTAACATCACCGTCCTGACCGCCGGATTCCTGACAACCCTCGTCACCCCGGCCTTGGCGGGCGCACCCGTGCCGCTGCCGATCGCCGGCGTGACTGGCCCGGTTGGCCTGGCCGTCGCCGCAGTCGGCTATGTCGGGTACCGGATTCTTCGGCGCAACAAATAATCCGAACACCGCGCCTAACGCGCCTGCCCCGGATGAGATTTTACCTGCCGCGCAACCAGGTTCATATCGGCCTGTGGATCCTGCTGGGATGCCACAGCCTGTTGGCGCGGCTGTCGGTCAGCCCGATCCATGACTGGATTTATGAGCTTGCCCGGTCGAACCTGTTCGGCCTGGCGGCCTTCCTGACAGTGTTTCACCTGCTGACCGACACCAGTGACCGGCGGCAAGCGACCTCGGCAGATTACTTTTTATTCGCAATCACCGGCCTTGCGCTCTGGATTGGTGGCTTTGGCGGGTCGGGCCATGATGTGCCGCTGGTCCTGCTGCCGGTGGCGCTGTTCTATTTCTCACGGTTCGGTCACGGTGCGGATGATCGATTCATTGGGCTGGTCGCCCTTGCGCTGTCGATCAACGGCTTCTTTGCGCCGATGCTGTTTCACCTGTTCAAGGACCTTTTTCTGATCGGCGAGGCGCAATTCGCCGCCGCCTTGAATCGCCTGATCGGTCTCGATGTCATCGCCGAAGGCACCCGGCTGACGGCAGTGGACGGCGTTCGGCTGCAACTGATCGGCGCCTGTTCGGTGTTCAGCAACCTCAGCTTTGCCTTTCTCGGCTACAGCTGCTTCAAGGCGTTCTTTCGCTCACCGATGAACTGGCGTGACCTTGGCCCGATCCTGATCCTGATGCTGGCCCTGATATTCGCCAACGCCATCCGGCTGGGGCTGATGGTGCCGAACTGGGCTGCCTATGAATTCTGGCATCATGGATCCGGGTCGCTGATCTTTGCCGTCGTGCAGTTCCTTCTGATCGGGCTGGTCTGCCTCTACGCGGTGATCCTGAGGGGGCGGATATGGCGCGCGGCCTGATCTGGTGGGGGCTGGTGGCGCTGTTCGCCGCCACCTCGGGCTATGCGCGCTATGAGGCGCGCAGCGACCATGCTGCGGCAAAGTCCGTCGACACGCTGATGCCCGGCCTGTGGCGTGCGCTCAGCGCGCAGGGATTCGACATCGAGGAAGAGATCCGCGACCCGGACGTCAACAACCAGCTGATCGGCTACACATTCCGAGGCCCGCTTTGTGACGGCGCGATGAAGGCGATTGAATTTTCGGTCGGCTGGGTGTCCGAGGCCTTTGCCACCGATCACCACGGCGACGGTGAAAGCCACAGTTTTCAATTCCACGGGTTTTCCTATGAAACCGCGGCACGCCCGCGCCTGACCTATCTCAGGATCAAGCATTGGCTGTTGCCCCTCCTCGGGATCCGGGATGAAATCAGCACCTCGTTTCAACTGGTGCGGATCTGGCCATCGCATTGCGACGAGCCGGTTGCCGATTGGGCCGCGATCTGGAGAACAGAGCCGTCCGACAGCGCTGCGGATGCGACATGATCCTGGCGCTTATCACCTCGTACTGGTTGGTTTTCCTGGCCCTGATTGCGGCGGTCGAGCTGGCGGAAAACCGGGCCGGTCAGCGTGGGTCGGCCAAACGCCGCTGGCCCGCCAATATCGCCCTGATCGCAATATCTTCGGGACTGGCCGCGGCGATCCCGCTGGGTGCCTTTGTCGCGGCGGATTGGGCGCAGCGGCATGATTTCGGCCTGCTGAACCTGCTCGACCCCGGCACTGTGGTTCTGGCCGGTCTCAGCTTTGTGTTGCTCAGTCTCTGGGATTATCTGGTACATCTGGCATCGCACAAAATCCCACTGCTCTGGCGCTTTCACAAGATCCATCACAGCGACAAGGCGTTGGATGTGACCACCACCTATCGGGTGCATCCGGTGATTCATGTGGCGCTGACCATCGTCAACGCCGCGATGGCCGCCGGCCTGGGACTGCATCCGGGCACGGTGATGTTTTACGCCGCCGCCGTGCTGATCATCGATCTCTCCCACCACACTGCGCTGCGGATTCCGGACGCGCTCGACCGAAAGATCCGCCCCTTTGTGATGACCCCGGCCCTGCATCACATTCACCATTCCGACCAGACGGCGGAAACCGACAGCAATTACGGGCATGATCTGGCGATCTGGGACCGGCTGTTCGGCACTTATCGGGCCGAACCTTTGCGCGATCCCAAGGTATTTCGATACGGGCTGAGGCAATTCCCAGAAGATCGCGCCAACAACCTGCATGACCTTCTGAAAGCCCCCTTCCGGGGCGGCCCGTTCAGCTGAGGCGCGGCGGCGTCCAACGGTGCGAAAAACAAGGGCCTACGGTGATGAATCCCGTTGACACGCAGGCGGGGCAATACTAAACGCACGGCTCACGACACCTGCCCAGGTGGCGGAATGGTAGACGCGCTGGCTTCAGGTGCCAGTGGCCGCAAGGCCGTGGAGGTTCGAGTCCTCTCCTGGGCACCATATTTACCCGATAACATATTGATTCTATTGGAAAAATGGTTAAGTGACCTTTGCTATATCCCCCTAATTATCCACCCTAGGGGATTTGTTGTCTTGCCGGTTGAGCGGGTTCATCTCGTCGGCCAACTCGCGCAATTCACGGCCCAGCGCATTGACCAATTTTCACAGCGCCACCACTTCACCGCTTCGCGCTCCATGCTTCCAGTTGGGATTCGCTGCCCCGGTCGAGCGCCACCATGTGCGCCGTGCATCCGACATACGGTCCAACCGCGCACGGCTGGGTTTCGGCAGGGTTGGGCAGTGCGCTTTGATTTTGCAGTGCATCTGGGCGCAGTGTTCGCCGCGTGCAAGGGGTCAGCGTCAACTTTCGCCATCGCCCCGCCCCCCGTGCTGCACATCGCCAACAATCGCCTGCCCGCCTTCGTTCACCGTGACACGTTCAACGCGCACCGTCTGTTGACCCTTTGAGCGATACCGTTTCAGCGTATCCATCTGCGCCGCGAAAGTGCGAGCGGTCTTGTTCAATGCTTTTTCGGCGCAATCCTTCTGCGCGATGGTATCGACGTGGTTCAGTTGCCGCGCCAGCATCATCACCGCCATGTGTGTCGCGGCCATCTGCGACAAAAGAAGCGTCTCGGCTGCGTCCCCTGGTTGCATCGCATCCACGAATCCCAACGCGAAATCCGTTGAGTCGGCATCAACCTGCTTTCCTTTCGACCCCAGCAGGGACGTTCGCCAGATTAGACCGGCGGTCACGCTCTGATTTCCCGAGGCCTTCAGTATCCGACCCCAAGAGCCGCTGGGCTGAATGTCGAGCGTGTCATCCTCTTTCCAGTCGAGCGCAACGCGGGGCGGGTTCTGATTTTCCACCATTGCGACCTGTCCTCGGGTTTTCTCAGGTTCGTTTTCCATGTCTCATTCGCCTTTCGGTTCAATCCAGCTTCTCGCGATGCCGCACCAGTGCCGCCCGTTCGGCCCGTGCTTTTCCCATTCCGAAAGGTGCCGCCACGCATCCAGCGACACGATGCGGCCCGTCCATGTGCGAGGGTGCCCCGCTACGGATCGGCCATGAGAAAAGGTCTCGGGGGCTGCGTCTCTTGCGACACGGGGCGCGGCGTCTGGCATATCGGGGTCGCGATTCTGCGCCGGGGGCGTTGCGACACCCGCGACAATTGCGACACGGGCGGGCTTTGTCGCAGATGTCGCAGAAGTCGCAGGGGGGCCAGCCTCGGGGGCGGGTATGTCCCCGCCCTCGATTTCGGCCAGCGCGGCTTGCACATCAAACCACATCGCCGCCCCCTTTCACGATGCGCCACACTTCTGCCCGTGCGGCACCGCGCACCACCGTTCCGTGGTCCAGTGGCGCAAGCCATCCGTGCCGCTCCAAGATGCCCAGCGCAGCGCGGGCCTTGGGGCTTTCGCGAAGCGGGTTCGGCCCAAGCCGCACCACGTCGCGCGCCATCACCTCGGAATGCGGCCAGCTTGCCAACAGCCAATGCCGCAGGGCTTCGGCCCGGTCGATTTCTTGGCTAACCGTCGCCGCGTCGGCCATCCGCACCGCCTCGGACAAGTAGAATTGCGCAAGCGCGATGCCGTTGCCCATGTCCTGCGCCGTGACGGCGGGGGCGTCCAAGTCGCGCCACAGCGCCAGCACGCCCGCGATGCGCGCCGCCTGTTCCGCCGCCATGCGGTCGGCCATGAAAGCGCGGGCGACAGCGGGCTGCACCATCAGATGCACCGCCAAGCGCCGCCCGAATAGCGTGGCGTGCCCGTCGCCTGACTGGATCATGTTGACAAAAGGCGCAGCCAGAGGCGGATTGAGGTGCTGCCTATGAAGCCCAGGAAACTTTCGACAGTTTTGTCGTAGCGGGTTGCGACGCGGCGTGCGTTCTTGAGCGTGTTGAAGCACCGCTCGACCAAGTTGCGCAAGGAATCCGGCGCGTGACCGACACCGGCGCGCATCTTGCGTGATTTGCGCATTGGTATTTGGGTGAGCAGGTTTCCCGCCTCCATCTTTTTGCGAATGCTGTCAGCATCATAGCCTCTGTCTGCCAACAGGGCGCTTGGCGCGGGCAGGCTGTCGGCCATGACCAGATCGAAGCCCAGGTCATCGGATGTCCGGCCCGGTGTGATCTCGGTCCTCATGGCCAGGGCTGCTGCGTTGCCGCGGAGATGGCTCTTGGTCGAGAAGCCACCTCTTGAGCGGCCAAAACCCTGTCGCGGCGGCCCCCCTGCCTGATGGTGCGCGCGTATAACGGAGCTCATTTGAAGGGCATCCGGCACCGCCCCACTCTGGTTCAGGGCGTCCATGCCTCGTCCGGCACAAGGTCTCGTGCCAGGTTGGTCTCCATCGCAGATACCAGCTTGAATCATGCCTGCACGGCAATGTGAATCCCTTTTGTCAACATGCCTTAGCAGGTTGCTGAACGAGCCCTGCCTCGACAGGGCTTTGAGAACATGATTCACCCTTTGGGCAGCACCGACGGGGGTGAGGATGCGCGGGACGGACGAGACGAGCGGGTCGCGGTTCAGCTACGTTGATCTGGAGGAGCGCGTCGCGCACCTCGCCGACACAGGCTTCGTTCGGATTCTGGTCTGGCATCTTGCCACCCGTTGGAAATGGGAAGTGCGGCCGCGATCCCGCCGCCTCAGCCGCTGGCGCTGGCGTCGATCAATACGAAACAGATCCGGCAGATTTCGCCCGAGCGATTGGACCAGGCATGGTTGGTGCCGCGCTGAATCAGGATGTCACCAGCGGTCAGCACGGTTTCGCCCTCGTCCATGACTGCGGTGATCGCGCCGTGCAAAACGATGGCGTAATCCACCGTCAGGGTGCGGTGCATGCCGCTATGGCCCTTGGTCTCACCGGTATGATCGGCGTCCGGGTAGATCTCCCGGAACGTGGCATCGAGCATCGCCTTCATCTCGGCCGGATCCTCGGGTTCGGGCGGAAAGTCGATAACCCGAATGACAGTGCCCCGCTCCGGTGGCAGCACGCCCTTGTGCGCCAGAATGTCATCCGGCGCATTGACGTCCGAGGGCGCAGCGCCAGTGCGCCAAACATTGGCCACCATATAGCCGGGCCGCGTTGGCACCGTCAGCGGGCTGGGAGACGGCGCATCGCTTACGATGACACTCTGCCCATTCGCGTCATGGCCGGTCAGAACCCGGCGCAGGGGGGGAAGTTTTTGAACCATTCTCATTTCCTCAAATCGGCTCGCTCAAGCAAGCAAAGCGCGCATCGCATCCTGTTGCACATGCGCCCCGATATGCGCATGTGCCTGGTCCATCGCCGCCTGCCCGGGCGGATGACCGCGCATACCGGTGGCTTTGGAGCCTTCCTGAACACAGGCGCAGCGCGGAGAGCGCCGGGCCTGCCATCTGTTCGGGATCGTGCCGATTTCACCACCAACTGCCAGCAAACGCGACAACAAGTTCACGTCTTCGATCATTATTGATGCGCGCCGCGCCCAGAACAGTGTCGAAGCATGCGCCGCTTCGCCGACCAACACCAGCCGTGTGAACGGAGCGCCCTGTTCGGGGTGCAATCCTGGATGACCGCCCTGGATGACCGCGCAACCGGCATCGGTGCGCAACGCCACGATTGAATGGCACGCCAAACATAGGGTGCAAGGGATGCCGCCGGAAATCCGCTCGAAACATGAGTTGCCGCCGGATGGCAAGATCGCCTGATCCCAGCAGTCGGGCCGGGTCGCCAGCGCGGGCGACCCGGCAAGCCTTACCGATTCTGGAAGGTCGGTTTGCGTTTCTCGAAAAACGCCTCAAGCGCCTCCTGACGGTCCTCGCTGACCTCTTGCGGGTGGATGTAATCGACGTAATCGTATTCGTTCTGCAAATAGCGCAGTTGCATGTCACGGTAATGCCCGACCTTGATCGCCTTGGTATACATCGGCGGAATCTCCAGCAGCATTTCCGCCCAACGGGTCGCCTCGGCCATCAGCTGATCGCGCGGCACCACCTCGTTGACGATGCCGAAATGCGCCGCCTTCTGCTGCAACAGCTGATCCATGCGCGGCACGATCACCACCGGCAGCTTCAACCGATTACAGATCCAGAACCATTCGTCGCTGGTCTTGGTGGCGATCACCGGTTCCAGCGCCGCATCCAGCTGCGCAGCGTTTTTCAACCGGACATCATGGGTCTTGACCTTCGGATCCTCGGCGATATCGCCAAGGCCAAAGGCCTGACACATGCCGGTCCATTGCGCATGGGTCACCGTCGATACGCCCAGCCAGCCATCCGAGGTCTTGTAGATACTGGCCGGGTAATGCCGCCCAAACAGATTGACGCCGGAGCGCTTGCGCGGGGTGCTGACCCGTCCCGAACATGTGGTGATCGCCCCCAATGCAATGGCGGCATTGTCGACCTGTCTTGATACGATCTGCCGACCGGGCAGCAAGGTGATCATCGAAACCCCCGGCTATTTTCCGATCATGCCAGTGCTGCACCGGCGCGGAATCTCGACCCTGGAACTGGCCTCGCATCCGCGCACAGGTCTTGACGTTGATGAATTCGAACGCGCGCTGAAAAGCACCCGGGTCGATGCCTGCCTGCTGATGCCCAACAACCACTACCCGTCTGGCGTCACCTATCCTGAAGAGGCGCAGGCGCGGATGGTCGCCCTGGCCACCTATCACGGCGTGCCAATCATCGAGAACGACATCTTTGGCGAACTCGGCCATGGTGCGGCACCAGTGCCCAGCATGCGCCGCTTCGATGCCCAGGATCTGGTGATGCAAGTCGGCAGTTTCGGCCCGACCCTGGGCGCGACCTATGGAGTCGCATTCATCGTGAACAACCGCTTTCGTCAGGACATGATGGTCAGCCGGTTGTTCTATGAGGAACGCGCCGGCAGCGTGCCGATCCAGGAGGCGGTGGCGGATTTCGTGCTGGCCCCCGGCTATGACCGGCTGTTGCGCCGCTATCGCGAGACCCTTGGCCACAACATGCGGCGCGGACTCGTCGAACTCAGCCAGATCCTGCCGTAGAACGCGGCGGTGTCGCGGCCTGACGGTGGCCACACTTGCTGGGTTCGACTGCCCTCGGATGGCAATGCGCTGGAAATCGTCCGGGCGGCTGGCGAAAAGGGGCCGCTGCTGGTGCCCGGGCGGGTGTTTTCATCGAAATCGGTGTTCGAGAATTGCTTTTCGCTCGACCTCTCGGCCGCAGATTCCGGCGAATTCGAAACCCTGCTCGCACAGCTGGGCCTAGCGCTTTCAAGATATGGCGGCAGCGCAGCGGATTAACCGACTTGGGCAAGCGGCGCGGGCAGACCCCTGATCGGCGTGGCAGCGGCCACACCGGGCACAATCTCGACCGCAACACCGGCGGCCTGCGCCGCGTTCAGATCCGCGCCAGCAATGCCCGGATCGCCAGGGATCAGCCGCACCACCCGGCGCCCCCTCCGCGCCTCTGTCACCATCCGGGCGTCAATCTGCGGTTGCGGCCAGGTTTGGGCGCCCGCCAGCGGACCCAGACAGACCCGTTCGGCGTCGCGGCGGGCCAATTCCAACACCTGCTGATCAACCTCCCGGTCGTAAAAGATCACATCCGCCTCTTGCAGGCGCGCCACCGCCCGCAAGGTCAACAGGTCGCGCGCGCCCGGCCCGGCCCTGACCAGCGCGATCGAGCCCTGCCCGCTCGCATCCGGCGCCCGGCCCGCGGCGATCGCCGTCTTGATCCGCCCCGCCGCCGCCCGTTCCGCGCCGCGCAGCCATTCATCGCGCGGCGCATCCGAAAACACCCAGCGCCAGAAGGCGCGCCGCTGCGGGCGCGGCACTTGCGCCGCCACCGCGCCGCGCATCCGCCCGGCAAAGGCGGCCAGCCCGCCGATATTTGGCGCCAGGATCTCCTCAACCCTGGTCTTGATCTGCCGCGCCAGAACCGGCGCCGTCCCCTCGGTGCCGATGGCCACCACGATCGGATCACGATCAACCAGCGACGGGGTGGTGATATCACAGAGCTCCGGCTGATCGACCACGTTGACCGGGCAGCGCGCCACCTTGGCCAGCGCGTGGATGCTGGCGTCAGCCCCCGGGCAGCCGGTGCCGATAAAGGCCATCACCGCGCCCTCGAACAGGGCCGGGGTGATCGCATCGCGGTGCCACTCTGCCCGCCCCTCGGCGATCAGCGCCGCCAGCTCCGGGTCCAGCACTGCGGCGACCAGCAGCAGTTGCGCGTCGGTCTTCAGGATCAGCCGGGCCTTTTGCGCCGCCTGCTCGCCGCCACCAACGATCACCACCCGGCGGTCGGTGGTGCGGATGAACATCGGAAAACTCTTCATCGCCGATCCCCTTCCGACGACCGCGCCCGGCCCCGCCACAGATCGGCGGCGCGCTGCTCTGCATCTCCAACCCCCAGCGTCGCCAGTGCCGCAGCGGCGGTGCCGATCACAATCGCCTCGGCAAACGGATCGGCGATCCGCCCCGTCCAGAGATCGGCCAACCGTGCCGGATCCTCGGCGCCATCGTCCAGCCGCCTTGTCTCGGGGTGGAGGGCGGCGAAACGGCCCTCCCAGGCCGCGCCCTCGCGCAGGCCGAACCCGGCGATAACCTTGCTCGGATGGCGCTCAAACTCGCCGCCGCCGCCCTTGATGACGCTCAGGTTGCTCCAACCCAGCAGCCCGGCGGCATCGGCCTGTAACAACCGGTAGGAGGGGTGAAACACCCCCTGCACGCTGGCCGCCGCCCGCCCGGGGTTGAGCATCCGGCACACCGTATTGACGCAAGAGCGCAGACCAAAGGTATCGCGCAACTGCAACAGCGCGAACAAGCCCGTCGCCAGATGCTCCAGCGGCAGATAGGTGATGCCGTCGCTGGCCAGCACATCCGCCGCCGTGCCGATGTCCTTCGCCTGCCGGATCCCCGCGGAACCAAGCCCGGCGCGCACCGATCCGACCCGGCCATTCCAGCCATGCAACAACACCCGATGACCGGCCCCGGCCAACAGCCGCGCCGACAGCAGGAACCAGGGCAGGCCCCGGGTCCGCCCCGCCGCATAGCTCGGCCAGTCCAGATCGACAGGGGGCACCTCGGGCAGACTGTCCTGCGCGGCGCGGACGAACCCGGCGATTTCCTCGGCGGTTTCGCCCTTCATCCTGAGCAGCATCAGGATCGCGCCCACCGCCTGCGGTGCGGCATCGCCCGTCAGCATCTGCGCCATCGCATCGCATGCCTCGTCCAGGGTCAGGGACCGGGATCGGCCCGGGCCGCGCCCAAGGGTGGCGACGTGCTGCGACAGGCTCATTCCGCCGCCTCGCGCGGGCGCACCCGGGCCAGCACTTCGGCGATTTCAGACCGACAGGAGCCGCAATTGGTGCCCGCGCCCAGCGCCGCGCCAATCGCCTCGACGCTCATCAACCCCTCGGTCTCGATGGCGCCGACAATGGTGTTCAGCCCAACGCCAAGGCAGGCGCAGACCATCGGGCCGGGATCGGGCCGGTCGGCGGCGCTGCGCCCGGTGAGCGCGTCGCCTGCGGTATCGCCCGGCAGGGTGGTCAGGTACTCGCGCATCACCGGCACCGGTTCGCGCGACACATAAAGCGCCGCCAGCAAGTGACCGCCGGAATGAAAGGCCAGCCGCGCCGCGCCACGGGCGCGATCGACCACCGATTGCACCTCGGCCTCGGGCAAGGCGAACAGGCGCCGCGCCTCGGCCTCCCAATCCTCCACCGCATCGCGCCCCGCCAGTTCCGCCCGCCATCCGGTGCCGGTGCGCGCCCGCGCCCAATATTCCGCCTGCGGCTGCATCGGGCCGGATGACACCGCGAAGCCATACCAAGCGGCGGCAAATGGGGCCAAGGCGACCACCGCCGCCTTGCTCTCGGGTTGACCCGAAACAGGGTCTGTTACGCCTGCAATCAGCGCATCAATCCGCGCCGAAGGCGCGGTTTCCCCGGTCCAGTGCATCGGTGCAAAGACCTCGCCCTTCTGCACCTCATCGGTGATCCGGGCGCGCAGGATGGCGCTGCCCTCGGGGCTGCGCAGCCGGATCAGGCTGGCGGCGGCAATCCCCTGCGCCCGCGCGTCGGCGGGATGGATATCGAGGAACGGCTCGGCCAGATGCGCCGACAGGCGTGGCGACAGCCCGGTGCGGGTCATCGTGTGCCATTGGTCGCGAATCCGGCCGGTGTTCAGGCGGAACGGGTATTTCGCCCCGGTCCGCGCCACCGGCGGGCGGTGTTCCAGCGCCAGCATCCGCGCCTTGCCATCCGGGTGAAAGAACCGGCCGTCGCCAAAGAACCGCCCGCCCTGGCGGCTGGCGCTGAGCGGCCAGCGAAACGGCTCTAACCCGGCGTAATCCGCCTCGCCAAGGTCCTTCAGCCCGGAGATGTCAAAGTCGCGGCCAAAGCCGGCGGCGATCCCGCTGAGCGCGGCATAGTCGCGAAAAATCTCGGCCGGACCGGCATAGTCGAACGCCGCGTGCCAGCCCATCCGCTGCCCGACCTCGGCCAGCGCTTGCCAATCCGGGCGCGCCTGACCGGGCATCGGGCGCACCGCCCGCTGGCGGCTGATGGTGCGATCCGAATTGGTGACGCTGCCATCCTTTTCACCCCAGGCCGTGGCAGGCAAAAGCACATCGGCCAGCCGCGCCGTGTCGGTCTCGGCGGTGATGTCGCTGACCACGGTGAACGGGCAGGCGGCAATTGCATCGCGCACCGCATCGGCATCGGGCATCGTCACCGCCGGGTTGGTGTGGATGATCCACAGCGCCTTGATCTGCCCGTCCGCCACCGCGCGGAACATGTCCACTGCCTTCAGCCCCGGCTGGGTCGGCATCGTCGGGGCGGACCAGAATTCCGCCACCGCCATCCGGTGATCCGGGTTCTCGATATCCAGGTGGCAAGCCAGCATATTGGCCAGCCCTCCAACCTCGCGCCCGCCCATCGCATTGGGCTGCCCGGTGACCGAGAACGGCCCGCAGCCGGGCTTGCCGATCCGCCCGGTGGCGAGATGGCAATTCAGGATCGCATTCACCTTGTCCGACCCGGCGGAGGATTGATTGACCCCTTGCGAATAGATGGTGACCACCCTGTCATGGGAGAGCCAGAGATCGGCGAAGGCGCTGATCATCGCCTCGCTCAACCCGGTTGGCCCTGTGTCCTGCATCCGGGCGGCGGCAAAGGCGGCCTCGGCGCCGCTCACATGGGTCAGGAAATCCGCATCCGTGGCGTCGCGCGCCTCAATCTCGGCCAGCAGCCGGTTGAACAGCACCACATCACCGCCGGGTCGGATCGGCAGATGCAGCTCGGCGCCGTCACAGCTGGCGGTGCGGCGCGGGTCAATGACCACCAGCTTGGTGCCGCGCTTGGCCCGCGCGGCCAGGATGCGCTGATAGAGCACCGGATGACACCAGGCGAGGTTGGAGCCGACCAGCACGACCAGATCAGCCTCGTCCAGATCCTCATAGGTGCCGGGCACCGTGTCGCTGCCAAAGGCGCGTTTGTGCCCGGCCACCGACGACGCCATGCAAAGCCGCGAGTTGGTGTCGATATTGGCCGAACCGATGAAGCCTTTCATCAGCTTGTTGGCGACGTAGTAATCCTCGGTCAGCAACTGGCCCGAGACATAGAACGCCACGCTGTCCGGCCCGTGTTCGGCAATCGCCGCGCTGAACTTGCCGGCCACCAGATCCAGCGCCCTGTCCCAACCGGTTTCGACCCCGTTCACCACCGGCGCCAGCAACCTTCCCTCAAGCCCGACAGTTTCACCCAGCGCCGCCCCCTTGGAACAGAGCCGCCCGAAATTCGCCGGATGGTCCGGGTCGCCGCGCACCGCGATGCCGCCCGCCGCATCGGCGCGCAGCAGCACCCCGCAGCCAACCCCGCAATAGGGGCAGGTCGAGCGGACTTCGGGCAGGGCCGACCCGTCCATCACGCTGCACTCTTCTTGCCCAGCGCGACGGTGTCGAGCAGCACCCGACCGCCCTCAACCCGCACCGGATAGGTGGCGATCTGGCCCTCATCGGCGCCCTGCGCCTGGCCGGTGTTCAGATCAAACACCCAATTGTGCAGCGGGCAGGTCACCCTTTGGCCATGCACGATGCCCTCGGACAGTGGCCCACCCTTGTGCGGGCAGCGGTCGGACACCGCAAAGACCTCGGCCATCGCGGTGCGGAACAGCGCGACGCAGCCCAGCGGCGTCTTGATCACGCGGGCGCCGCGCAGCGGAATGTCGTCAATCGCGGCAATGTCGAGCCAGTTCATTCTGCGGCCTCCAAAGTCAGATCGGCCAACGGCGCATAGATCTGCGCCCGGTTCTGCACATGCTCGGCCCAGGGGTCCTTGCGATAGATCGATTGCGAAATCTCGAACCGGTCGACCAGCGCGGCGCGACTCTCAAGGTCGTCCACCACCCGCTCCTTGACCCAATCCAGACCGACCTTGGCGACCCATTTATAGGGCCGGTCGAGGTATTTGGCGTTTTCGCGGTAGAGTTGCATAAAGGCGGTGATCAGCGCGATCGCCTCATCCTCGCTCTTGGCTTCGGTCAGCCGTTCGGTTTCCTTCAGATCCATGCCCGCCGCGCCTGCAACCCCGATCTGATAGCCGGAATCGACGCAGACCACGCCGATATCCTTGCAGGTCGCCTCGGCGCAATTGCGCGGGCAGCCGGAGACGCCGAGCTTCACCTTATGCGGCGTCCAGGACCCCCAGAGGTGTTTTTCCAACTTGATGCCGAGGCCGGTGCTGTCCTGGGTAGCAAATCGGCAATGATCGGTGCCAACACAGGTTTTCACCGTCCGCAGCCCCTTGGAATAGGCATGGCCCGACACCATCCCGGCGCGGTTCAGATCGGCCCAGATCGCCGGCAGATCCTCACCTTTGACCCCCAGCAGGTCGATCCGCTGGCCGCCGGTGACATGCACGGTCGGCACCTTGTATTTGTCCGCCGCATCGGCAATCGCACGCAGCTCGTCCGGGGTGGTCATGCCGCCCCACATTCGCGGCATCACGCTGAATGTGCCATCCTTCTGGATATTGGCGTGTTTGCGTTCATTGACGAACCGGCTTTGCGGGTCGTCGAGGTATTCCAGCGGCCAATCGGCCAGCAGATAGAAGTTCAACGCCGGACGGCAGACATGGCACCCGTTCGGCGTGGTCCAGCCCAGTTCCTGCCAGACGGCGGCCTGGCTCTTCAACTCCTGCGACTTGATCAGGCGGCGCACGTCCTCATGGGTCAGATCGGTGCAGCCACAGATCGGTTGCGCCGTCGGCATCTGGAAGTCATCGCCCAGCGTCACCTGCAACAATTGCTCGACCAGCCCGGTGCAGGTGCCGCAGGATCCGCTGGCCTTGGTCTGGGCCCGCACCGCGCCGAGGTCGGTGGCGCCGCCCGCGATGGCCTCGACGATCTTGCCTTTGCATACGCCGTTGCAGCCGCAAATCTCCGCCTCAGGCGGCAATGCTGCAACGGCTGAGAGAGGGTCCAGTGAATCGCCCCCCTGAAATGCCGGGCCAAAGATCAGCGTGTCGCGCATCTCGTCGATCTCGGTGCCGTCCTTGATCAGGCCAAAGAACCAGTTGCCATCAGCGGTATTGCCATACATCACCGCGCCGATCAGCCGGTCACCCTCGATCACCAGCCGCTTGTATATGCCGCGCGACGGATCGCGGAACACGATATCCTCACGCCCCTCCCCCTCGGCAAAATCGCCAGCGCTGAACAGATCGCAGCCGGTCACCTTCAGCTTGGTCGCCAATTCCTTGGCGACGAACACATCCGGCTTGCCCAGCAAGCCATTGGCCACCACCCGCGCCTGTTCATAGAGCGGAGCGACCAGGCCAAACAGCAGTCCGTCCAGCTCGACGCATTCGCCCACCGCATAGACATCCGGGTCCGAGGTCTGCATCTGCGCATTCACCTCGACCCCGCGCGCCACCTCAAGCGCGGCATCGGTGGCAACCCGGGTTTCGGGCCGGATGCCCACCGCCATCACCACCAGATCGGCGGCCAGGGTCTCGCCGCTTTCCAGCAGCACGGCTTCGACCCGATCCTCGCCCAGGATCGCCTTGGTCGCGGCCTGGGTCTTGATGGTGATGCCGCGCCCCTCAAGGTCGCGGCGCAGCAGATAGCCCGCCGCCTCGTCCAGCTGCCGCTCCATCAGATGGCCCATCAGATGCAGCACCGTCACCTTCATGCCGCGCATCGCCAGCCCCGCTGCCGCCTCAAGCCCCAGCAAGCCGCCGCCGATCACCACCGCCGATCCGCCCCCGGCCGCCGCCGCAACCATCGCGTCGGTGTCATCCAGATCGCGATAGGTCACCACCCCCGGCAAATCCTTACCCGGCACCGGAATGATGAACGGTGCCGACCCGGTGGCAATCACCAGCTTGTCATAGGCCACCGCGCCATTCTGACCGATGACCTGCTTGTTCTTGCGGTCGATGGACACCACGCTTTCGCCGAACCGGCAGGTCACCCCGCGCGCGGCATACCAGGCATCATCATGGGTGATGATGTCCTGATAGGTCTTTTCGCCCGACAGCACCGGCGACAGCATCAGCCGGTTGTAATTGCCGCGCGGTTCGGCGTTGAACAGAGTGATATCGAACGCCTCGGGCGCATCATCGGTCAAGTGTTCCAGCACCCGACCCGAGGCCATGCCGGCCCCGATGACAACCAGTTTCTGTTTCATTGTTTGGCCTCCAAAAAGGTATCGGTCGCCTGGGTTTCGAACTTGGTCATCTGTCTCACTCCGCCGCGATGGCCTTGGCCGGTTTCGGCTTGGCCCCATGTTCATATTCCTCGAGGAAATCGAGCACCTCTTGCCGGTAGGCGTAGTAATCCGGGTGCTCGAGCAATGCCTTGCGGCTGCGCGGACGCGGCAGGTCGACCTCGGTGATCTTGCCGATGGTGGCCTGCGGCCCGTTGGTCATCATCACCACCCGGTCGGCCAGGAGGATCGCCTCGTCCACGTCATGGGTGACGCAGATCGCGGTGACCTTGGTGTGGTCCCACACCTCCATCAGCACCTCCTGCAATTCCCAGCGGGTCAGGCTGTCGAGCATGCCAAAAGGTTCGTCGAGCAACAGCAGCTTGGGCGACAGGGCAAAGGCCCGCGCGATCCCGACTCGCTGTTTCATGCCGTTCGACATATCGACGGCGGGGCGGTCCATCGCGTCACCCAGTCCGACCCGTTCCAGGTAATACTCGATCACATCCTTACGCTCAGCCTGGCTGGCCTTGGGATAGACCTTGGCCACTCCGATCGCGACATTCTCTTTGGCGGTGAGCCAGGGGAACAGGTTCGGCGACTGGAACACCACAGCCCGTTCGGGATTGGCATCCTTGACGACATAACCGTCCAGTTTGATCACCCCTTTCGAGATCTCGTTCAACCCGGCGGCCATCGTCAAAACCGTGGATTTGCCACAGCCGGAATGACCGATCAGCGAGACAAACTCGCCTCGATTGAGCTTGAGGTTGAAATCCTCGACCACGGTCAGCGGGCCCTTGGGCGTCGGGTAGATCTTGTGAATTTCCGAGAAGGTCAGAAACCGTTCGCCGATCAGCCCCTCCTGCGTCTTGGCCACCGCCGCCGGGATCGAATGCATCGGTTTGATTGTCGGCAATTGCCGGGTGCCTTCGACTTTGGCCTCGATTCCGACATCCATCAGATAGGTGGTGACCTGTGCCCGCAGCGCCTTGAACGCCGGATCGTGGTTCATCGTGCTGCGGTCGCGCGGTCGCGGCAGCGATACCTTGACCGGCGCACCCAGGGTGCCATCCGGGTTCAGCGGCACGATCCGGTCGGCCAGCAGGATCGCCTCGTCGACATCATTGGTGATCAGGATGCAGGTCTTCTTGTCCTGCTCCCAGATCTCCAGGATCTCATCCGCCAGATTGGCCCGGGTCAACGCGTCCAAAGCGCTGAGCGGCTCATCCAGCAGCAGCATCTCCGGCTCCATCGCCAGCGCCCGCGCCACCGACACCCTTTGCCGCATGCCGCCGGACAATTCCGCCGGTCGTCGGCTGGCGGCATGGCTGAGCCCGACCATCTGGATGTAATGATCCGCCTTGGCCGCTTTTTTCGCCCTGGACAGCTTCGGGTGCACCGCGTCGATGGCCAGCATCACATTGCCCAGCACCGTCAGCCAGGGCATCAGCGAATAGCTCTGGAACACCAACCCGCGCTCCGGCCCCGGCCCCTCGATCGGCTTGCCGCGAAAGGTGACGCGTCCCTTGTCGGGGGCTTCCAGACCGGCAATCAGGTTCATCAGGGTCGATTTACCGCTGCCGGAAAACCCGAGGATGGCGACAAATTCACCCTCAGTCACGTCCAGCGAAATCCCTTTCAGAACCTCGGACCGGTTCAAACCCGCGCCAAACCCTTTGGACACATTTTCGAATTTCAGAATGCTCATCCCGCTCACCTGTTGTTCGAAAAGGTGAAGAGCGATTGCAGCGCGAGCATCACCCGATCCAGCAAGAAGCCGATGATCCCGATGGTGAACACCGCCACCATGATCCTGGCCAGCGACGACGACGATCCGTTCTGGAACTCGTCCCAGACGAATTTGCCCAGGCCTGGGTTCTGCGCCAGCATCTCGGCGGCGATCAACACCATCCAGCCGACGCCCAGGGACAGCCGCAGCCCGGTAAAGATCAGCGGCAGCGCCGAGGGCAGCACCAGCTTGGTGATCTTCGACCAGATGCCCATTTTCAGCACTTTCGAGACGCTGATCAGATCCTTGTCGATGCTGGCGACGCCCAGCGCGGTGTTGATCAGGGTCGGCCAGAGCGAACAAAGCGTGACGGTGATCGCCGAGACCAGAAAGCTCTTGGAAAACAGCCCGTCGTTGGTCGCATAGACCGCCGAGACGATCATTGTGACGATCGGCAGCCAGGCCAGCGGCGACACCGGTTTGAAGATCTGGATCAGCGGGTTCAGCGCGGCATTTGCGGTCGGCGACAGCCCGGCCATGATCCCCAGCGGCACCGCCACGATGGTGGCGACCAGAAAGCCAAAGAACACCGTCTTGATCGAGGTCCATATCTGTTCGTAGTAGCTCGGCGCGCCGGTATAGGCGACGTTTTTGACCTGATCCGCCTTGCCCGCCGCGATCAGCTTTTCATTGCGCTTGTCGACCATCGCATCGAACTTGGCCTTCTTGACCGCTTTGGCCTGCGCATCCTGGTGCAGGTTCACCGCCTCGACCCAGACCTTGGCCGGTCCTGGCACCGCACCCAGAGAGGTCTGCACCTTGGGTGCCAAGATCCCCCACATCAGCAGGAACGCACCAATCGCGATCAGCGGCACCGCCAGCAGCCGCCAAATGTCTTTCATCTGCGCCCGCGGATTGTCCCCGGCGACGGCCTTGAGGATCGGGGTGACCCAGGCCAGGCCCAGCACCCGAAACCAGGCATCCGCCTTGTTGATGCGGGTGAAGCGGCGGGCGCGGCGCGCCTCGCGGGCGGCCTCACCGGTGAATTCGGGATCGACGGTGGTCATTATCTCTGCTCCGTAACCTGTCGCGCGCGCCCCTCACCCAACCTTCTCCCCGAGAGGAGAGGGCAAGGGCGGCGCGCTTGAATTGGGCGGCTCCCTCTCCCCGGCGGGGGAGAGGGCCGGGGTGAGGGGGCGCTCAGCCCCGGACCTCGGTGCCGACGACTTTCTGTGCGCCCTTCAGCCCGATCGGCAGACTGTCGAGATAGGCGTTGGGGGATTTGCCGTCATAGGCGATGCCGTCGATGATATCGGCAGCCGGGGTCGGCGCCTTGTAGCCATCGCTGTCCCAGGGAAAATCCGCCACCTGGGCCAGGCCCTCATCGACCAGCAGCCGCGCCGCCTCAAGGTAGATGTCCGGGCGATAGACCGATTTGGCGACCTCGGCGTACCAGGTGTCCGACTTGGCCTCACCGATCTGACCCCAGCGACGCATCTGGGTCAGATACCAAACCGCGTCCGAATAGAACGGGTAGGTGGCGTTGTAGCGAAAGAACACGTTGAAATCCGGCACTTCGCGGGTGTCGCCCTTTTCGTATTCAAAGGTGCCGGTCATCGAATTGGCGATCACCTCGGCATCGGCGCCGACATATTCCGGACGGCTCAGGATCTCGACGGCCTCGGGCCGGTTGGCATTGTCGTTTTCGTCCAGCCAGATCGCCGCCCGGATCAGCGCCTTGACCACGGCCTTGGTGGTGTTGGGATAGGTCTCCGAAAATTCGGCGGTGATCCCGAACACCTTTTCGGGGTTGTTCTTCCACAGCTCGTAATCGGTAACCACCGGCACCCCGATGCCCTTGAACACCGCCTGCTGGTTCCAGGGTTCGCCGACGCAGTAGCCATAGATCGTCCCGGCTTCGAGCGTCGCCGGCATCTGCGGCGGCGGCGTCACCGACAGCAGCACTTCGGCGCCGATCTGGCCGCTGGTGTTGTCGTCGGAATAGAACCCCGGATGCAGACCACCGGCGGCCAGCCAATAGCGCAGCTCGTAATTATGGGTAGAGACCGGGAACACCATGCCCATGTTAAAGGGCTTGCCCTCGGCGTTGTATTTCGCAACCACAGGTGCCAGCGCTTCGGCGGAAATCGGGTGCTGCGGGCGACCGTCCGCCATCACCGGGATGTTCGGTTTCATCTCGGCCCAGACCTCATTCGACACGGTGATGCCATTGCCGTTCAGGTCCATCGAAAACGGGGTGATGATATGCGCCTCGGTGCCGAAACCAATGGTCGCGGCCAACGGCTGCCCGGCCAGCATATGCGCGCCGTCCAGCTTGCCGTCGATCACACCATCCAGCAGCACCTTCCAGTTGGCCTGCGCCTCAAGCGTGACGAACAACCCTTCGTCGAGGAAATAGCCCTGCTCATAAGCCACCGCCAGCGGCGCCATATCGGTGAGCTTGATAAAGCCAAAGGTCAGCTCGTCCTTTTCCAGCTCCAGCGGGGCGGCAAAGGCCGCGCCGGTCAGGCTGGTGCCGGTTGCGAGGGCGAGGAGAAGGTTCTTTAACATGTCTGTCCCTTTCGAATCTGGCCCGGTGACCGGGCAAAAGAAAAAAGCCGCTGACCTGCCCCACCGGCCTATGCGGTGGAGGGTCGAGCGGCTTTGCTCAGGAAAATCCCAGTCTGCGGGAATGTCTCGGCGACGGGCGTCGTTGCCTGTCGGTGTCTTGACTATTCCAATGCCCGGCGGCGCGGTCCAATTGAATCTGGCCGATTCACCGAACACTGCTGCGTTGCCGCATGAATCTCGCTGCAACTGCACCTTTTTTGGGCGTTACTCGGCAGAGGGCTCAAACACGCGGCCATCAAAGAACCGATCCGGCTGCAACAGCATCTGCCCGGAGCGCGCGGCAAAGGCCGATTCCTGCGACAGCGCGCCTTCGATCTTGAGCGAGGCACCGGGCAGGTCCGCGCCGGTGCCGATCAGCGCCTTGCGATAGAGGTCACTGCGAAACACCGCTCGGGCGCTGCGCGCCGCATGGTCTCGGTCAAACCCGGTGCGTGCCGCCAATTGTCGGCCGATCCATTCGCCCTGCGACCGCCAGGGGAAATTCGCAGCGCCACGGTGAAATTCCAGAAACCCGTTGACCTGACGTTCTTCTCCGGCCTGCGAGATCACCAGCCGCCCGGACAGGGCGCGGTCGATCACCTCGGGCGACAGGCCCAGATAGGCCGGGCGGCCCAGCAATTCCGCCGCCAAGGTGCGCGAGGCGGGATCCGACAGCCAGCGCCCCGCCCGCCAGACTGCGCGGATCAGGGGTGACAGCAGCGCGGTTTCCTGTTCCGCCCAGTCCGAGCGCACCGCCAAAACCTTTTCCGGGGCAAAGGCCCAGATCGCCGAACAGGGCAGCAACAGCGCCCCTGCCGCCTCTTCTACCGCCATTGATCCCCAGGGTTCGCCAACGCAAAACGCATCGACCTCGCCGGCCTTCAGCGCCTGCACCATCAGCGGTGGCGGCACTGTGCGGATGACCACGTTCTGCGGCGCCGGCAGGCCCAGCGCGGTCAGCCAGTAATAGACCAGTTCGGCATGCATCGAGAACGGGAACGGCACCCCGATCCGCAGGACGCCATTGCTGGCGGCGATCAGCGCCTCACCGGCGGCGCGGGCATCGCCAAAGGCGAAGTCATGGCCGAGGTCGCGCAGCCGGTGTTCCAGCCCGCGACTGACCCCGATCACATTGCCATTCACCGACAGCACCGAGGCAGCGGCGAGCGGCACCCCGGCCCCGCCCAGCCCCATCGCGGCCGCCACCGGCACCGGCGCCAGCATATGCGCCGCATCGACCTGACCAAAGCTCAGCAGGTCGCGCAGGCTGGACCAGGACGGCGCCTTGCGCAGAACCAGCGCAATCCCCTCTTCGGCGGCAAAGCCCATCTCATGCGCCACGATCAGCGGTGCCGCATCGACCAGCGGGATGAACCCGACCGACAGGTTTATGGTCCTCATGACAGCAACCCGGCGCTGGAGACCAGCGCCTCGGCGACATCGGCCAGCCGCTTGTTCTGGTTCATCGCTGCCTTGCGCAGCAGGGCATAGGCCTCGTCCTCACCAACGCCGCGCGCCTTCATGATCATCCCCTTGGCCCGGTCGATCAGCTTGCGTTCTTCCAGCGCCTTCTTGGTTTCGGCCAGTTCGGTGCGCATTCTCTGAAACATCCGGAACCGGGCAATCGCCGCATCCAGGATCGGCTTGACCCGCGCCGGTTTCATCCCGTCCACCACATAGGCCGACACCCCGGCCTCGATCGCGGCGGCGGACAGCCCGGCGTCGGACCGGTCGACAAACATCGCCACCGGCCGATCCAGCGGCCCCGAGGCCAGAGTCATTTCCTCTAGCACATCGCGGGATGGGTTGGTCAGGTCGATCAGCACGATATCGGGCTGCCGATGTTCCACCTGCCGGGCAAGGCTGGAGGGTTCGGAGACGACGTGAATGTCAAAATCCCCGGCCTCGCGCAGGCTGTCCACGATCTGCATGGCGCGGTCGCGGTCAGCCTCGACAATCGTGATCGAGATCGTGTTCGGCATAAGCAGCGATCACCATTCCCGCCGGGGGAAGTAAAGCCATAGCGCGTCAGGCGTGGCTGTTGAGCGCCCCGACCTGCCCGGAATTCACGCGGAGTGATTAATGTTTTGGCAGATCCTGCGGCGCGGCGGCGTCCAAGGTCATCTGGACCTCATCGCGACAGGGCGCCACCGCGCCCCGATGGCGGATCGACAACGCCGCAACCTGAGCAGCATAGCCCATCGCATCCTTCAGCGTCGCGCGGGCGATCCCAGCCAGATCGGCCTTGCCACGGATCCCCAGCTCGCCCAGCCGGACCAGCAGACCGGCGGCAAAGATATCGCCAGCGCCAATCGTGTCGACCACCGGACCGGGAACCGCGGCAACCGCGACCTGCCAATCCCGCGCAAACCCAACGGCCCCCGCCGCGCCGCGGGTGATGACCACCAGTGTCGCGCCGAGACGGCGCAACGCATCCGCCTGCGCCGCGATGCCGGTGAGATCCGGGAACAGCCAGTCCAGATCATCGCCCGAGGCTTTGGCGATATCCGCCAGCGCCAGCAGCCGCAGCAACCGGGCGCGATAACCGGCCTCATCGCCGATAAGCCCGGGACGGATATTCGGATCGACCACCAGCAGATGGCGCGCCGCCATACGCACAGCAAAGCGGGCATAGGTATCGGCACCGGGTTCACCGATCAGACTGATGCCACCGAAATAAAGACAGGTCACCTCTGCCGGAATCAGTGGCATATCGGCATCGCAAATCATCCGCCCGGCGGAATTCTCATCATGGAATTCATAGCGTGCCTGGCCCTGGTCCAGATGCGCAAAGGCCAGCGTTGTTGGCCGGTCCGAGCGGATCAGCAGATCGGTGCCAACCCCGGCCTCGATCAGCGCCGCCTCCAACCGGACACCGAAGCTGTCACGCGACAGCCCGGTCAGCATCGCCACCCCGGCCCCGAGCCTTGCCAGCGCAATCGCAGTGTTGAACACCGACCCGCCAGGCAGCGGCACAAACCCCGTCTCGCCCGCGGCCGACTCGGCCGGAACCATGTCGATCAACGCCTCACCGCAGCACAATATCATCGCCCACCCCCATCCTCGCATCAGCGCCCTCACCCGCGCGAGTCCAGGCTGACGGTTTCACCGAAGCCGCGCAACCACGCTTGCCCGGCCGGCATTGCGCCATTTCCGCTTGACGCCTCAGGGTGGTTGGCATATCCGACGCATCGCTTGGCGGAGTAGCTCAGTTGGTTAGAGCAGCGGAATCATAATCCGCGTGTCGGGGGTTCAAGTCCCTCCTCCGCTACCAAATTTTCCCAAGAAAAATCTTGTTTCTGCACCAGAGCAGTCTCAACAGATCTCGATGATGACGCCATCCACGTTGCTGTGGCCCGGTGTCGGCTTGCCTCAGCCTGATGGCGACTTCAGTGCAAGCACAGCTTGCCGCGCGAAGGGACGGGAGATCCCTGCGCATCAGCACCGAAACCCGGCCCTCTGTTCAGGCAATGCGCAACGGCGCTGGGTGTCGATTCGTCCGCAGGGACAATCTGATCTCAGCTGCCGTGCAGGATGCCCTGGACAAAGCCGAGATCGGCGGCGCTTTCAAGCAACCAGAGCCGGTCAAGCAGCTGCTGCGCGCGCGGACGGTCGGTAACGGTCGCCGCCAGCTCGTGGTACTTTTCCATCAGCTGCTGATCGCTGAGCGGCAGTTCCGAATCGCCGATGCGATGCGGTTGCAGGTGATGCAGCACGGTGCCGTCGTTCAGCGTGATCGTGACATTGGCGGCACGTTGATGCGGGAACAGCGCATCGATTTCCGGGTCAAGTTGCACCGAAATGCGTGGCATCAATTGCCGCACGACCGGATCGCTCAACCGCGCGTCAGAATAGGCATCCAGACGGATGCTGCCATGCACCAACCCGCTGGCGACGATGAACGGCAGGCAGAACTTTGCGGCGCCCGGCGTATCCGCGATCTGGTTGCCGGTGACGTTCACAGTGGCCGAATAGCCACCAACCGCGATCGAGTCGATGTCCGACGCTGCAAATCCGTGGCGGTCCTGCAATGCCAACGCACCGTCCAGGGCTGGAAAGATATGGCCACAGCAGCCATGGTTCTTCACGCTCATGCGGGTGATGTTGTAGCTTTGGTCGGGCGCGAGGATCGTGCTCCAATCGACATGTCCGGCCATGGCCGCACCAAAGCCGACATCGCTTTCAAAAATATCGGCAGGCGCAAGCACCCCGCCCCGTGCCAGAGCGACCGCGATATGCGCGGCATCTGCGGCATGGCCGGCGTGCAACGGTTTGATGTCGGAATTGCCACGAAACGCCGCTTGAAGACCTGCGGCCATGGTGACGCAGGTGGAAATCGCATGCTGCATTCGAGATGAGTCCAGGCAATGCAACATGGCGACCGCACTTGTCGCCCCAATGGTGCCGATGGTGCCGGTGTTGTGCCAGAACCGATAGTGATCCGGCCCCATACATTCACCGATCCGTGTCGAGACCTCGTAGCCCGCGATCACCGCGTTCAGAAAGTCGCGCCCGCTGCAATTCAATCCCTGAGCCGAAGCGAGAGCGGCCGCGATCACCGGACTGCCGGGGTGATAGATCGCGGGGGCAAAGATGTCGTCAAATTCAACCGAATGCGACGCGATACCGTTGATCAGGGCCGCGGTGCGCATCGGCGCCTTGAGGCCGGAAAGCGTATAGGCCCCGCCATGGCCGATCTCATCCGTCAATCCACTTTCCAGCGCCTTTGCGGGCTTGTCGACCGATCCGGGAAACGTGGCGGCAAACCAATCAATGACGCAGCGCTTGGCGGCATGAAGCACCTCTTGCGGCTGGTTTCCCGCGCGTTGCTCTATTGCAAGCTGTGCGCAGGCCCCGGAGACCGTGGTGGGCAGCGGCGGCGTCGAACCATTGTTGGCTGTTGTAGGCATCACTAAGACCTCGTCAAATTTCCCTGGATCGTTGATGTCACATCGAACCGGCTGTTGTATCGATCAATGGCGTCACAATACCCCGATTAGATCATCCGATCTTGATCAGCGCGTCGAGCAAGACCGTACCTTGACCCTCTGCACGGATAAGCACCGGGTTGATCTCGGCCTCCTGCACGCGGTCATTTATGGCAAGCAGCGACACCCGGGCGACGGCCTGCGCCAGCGCCTCAAGATCGCCGGGCGGCAGGCCGCGATACCCGCGCAGCGGGGCGAAACCGTTGATGTCACCAACCATTTCGCGTGCGATGTCCAGGGACACCGGGGCCGGACGAACGCTGCTGTCGCGATAGATCTCGGTCATCACGCCACCAGCGGCCAGAGTCACCACCGGGCCGACCAATGGATCACGGGTCACGCCGATCAGGGCTTCGCCAAGGCCCACACACATTTCCTGTATCAAGATACCTTTCAGACAATAGCCCGGGGCGTGACCTTCGGCCGAGGCTTTCATCCGCGCGATGGCAGCGGACACGGCGGCGGCATCCGCCAAACTGACCGCGATCGCACCGGCCTCGGTTTTGTGCGGCAGATCGGGCGACACCAGCTTGGCAACGACCGGATAGGCAAATGGCAGATCGCCCGGCCCGGCAGCATCCGGTTCCAGGACCACGGCGCGGGGGCCGTTGACGCCAAGCGCGGCGTATAGCTGAGCCGACGTGACCTCATCCAGCACCCCGGACGCCGCCTGAGCCAGGAGACCGGTGACAGAGGACGGGAGGACCTCTGTCACCGGCGGCGCGGGTGGACGGGCACGCATCATCGATGCAACGCCCTCCGCCGCGCTTTCGACCGACCCAAAGGCCGCAACCCCGCCTGCTGACAGCAGGGCAAGGCTTTCCGGCGCATGGGGCAAGGGAACGACGACGACCGGCGCGGCGCCCTCGGGCGCGGCAGCAAGGGCGTCGAGGATGGGTTTCACCGCGAGTTCGGGGTTGAACTGCGCCGAGGATCCGACGGCAACGACCAGCATGCCAGTGTCGGGGTCGGTCATCAACGTCTCAACCACGGCGCGCATCGAGGCATAATTCGTCCCGGCCATGGTGACGTCGACCAGCTTGCCATGGCCCAGGGGAATGCCTTGCGGTTCCAGGACGGACCGGGCTGCATCGCTGCATCCGGCGATGGCGATGCCACGGGCGCTGATCTGGTCGAGCACCGTCGCCCCGCCGCCGCCAGTGGTAGAGAGCACGGTGACCGAGCGCGGACGTTCGGGCCGGATCTGGGCGCGCGCCATAGCGCCGGGGGCGTCGATCAACGCATCGAGGTTACCAACCTGCGCGATGCCGAGACTATCGAGCAGCGCCCCGACCGCCTCGGTCGATCCGGTCAATGCGCCGGTATGTGAAACGGCCAGCGCCTGACCCTCGGCGGATTGGCCGATCATGTAGGCGACGATGGGTTTGCCGCGCGCATGGGCGGCACGGGCAAAGGTCGACAGCGCGGCGGTGTCACGCACCGTTTCCAGGAACAGGGCAAAAGCGTCGGTTTCAGGATCGTCCAGCAGAAGCTGGCCCAGGGTGCCGACATTGGCCCCGGCCTCGTTCCCGACCGAAATCATCGATGAAAAGCCGACGCCCCGAGCCGCCCCACGCGAGCCCAGCATGCCGATCATCGAACCGGATTGCGACAGCACGGCAGTGCGGCCAGGCAGCAGTGTCTCGGCGGCAAAAGCGGCATTCGAAGTGCAGGAAAAACCCGAACCCACATTCACCACGCCGGTAGAATTCGGACCGATCAGCAGAATCCCGGCCTCTTGCGCGACAGCGGTGATCCGGTCCTGCCGGGCGCGGCCCTCGGGGCCGGCCTCGGCAAAGCCGTCGGCCAGCATCGAGACGACCTTGACCCCCTTCGCAGCGCAATCGTCCAGCGCCGCCATGCCCAATTCGGCATCCAGCAGAATATAGGCATGATCGATCGGGCCCTCGATGTCGCGCACCGATTTGACGGCGGGCACGCCGAGCACGGTGTCGCGACCCGGGTTTACCGGGACAACGCGGCCCTTGAAACCATGCTGCGCAAGAAACCGTTGCGGGCGCGAGGTCAGGCGCGCGACATTGTCAGAGGCCCCGACAAGCGCGACGGTGGCAGGGCGCAGAAGCGCTTCGAGCAAGGGATTTGTCATGTCAGAACCTTATCCCGCTGCCGTCGCTTCGGGGGCGCGCTGCGCGAAGCGGCGCTCGAAAATGCCCTCGGCGATGCGGTTCTTGAGGATCTCGGTGGATCCCCCGGCGATCATCCAACCACGGGTACGGCGCAGACAATATTGCACAGTGCTGTCCTCGGAAAACCCGAGCCCGCCCATGATCTGCAAGGCTTCGTTGGCGGCGAACCAGCCGGCCTCGTTACAGGCGAGTTTTGCCAGGGCGGTGTCCTGCGCCGAGGGCAAGCCGTCCTTGGCATTCGCGGCGGCGCGCATCAGCATCAATTGCGCCGAGGTCAGCCTCAGCTCCATCTCGGCGAATTTCCATTGCAGGCCCTGGAACTCACACAGGGCGCGGCCAAACTGCTTGCGGGTCAACGCATGCTCGCGGGCAACATTGAAGGCATGGCGGCCGACCGACACGGCGCGGGACGAGTTGCCCAGCCGTTCGACGTTGAATCCCGAGATCTGCTTCTTGAACCCACCCGGTCCCAGCAGGACGTCATCCTTGTGGATGCGGCAATCCTCGAAATAGACCTGCGCCCATTGCTCGCCGTTCATGAAGGAGGTCGGTTTGCCGACGATCAGGCCCGGCGTGCCCTTTTCGATCAGCACAGATCCGATGCCGCCGGTGCCGGGGCCAAAGCGAACATAGATAAGGTAAAGGTCGGCCTCGGGGCTGTGGGTGCCAAAGACCTTGGTGCCGTTGATGATGTAGTGATCGCCGTCCTGCACCGCCGAGGTGGTCAATTCCGTCACCGCCGAGCCCGCTCCGGGTTCGGACATGCCGAGCGAGATCACCGCGTCGCCAGTCATCAGCGGCTTGAGATATTTCTCTTTCTGCGCCGGGGTGGCGTATTCGTAAAAGGTGCGGATCGGGCCGAAATTGCCGGCCTGCACCACGTCGGCGCTACGCGGACAGGACAGGGCGACACCCTGAATGGCCAGGATCGCCTCGATCAGCGAGCCACCGGCGCCGCCGTCTTTTTCGTCAAAGGTGATCCCGATCAGGCCCAGTTCGGCCGCGCGACGCGCGATGTCATGCGGGAATTGCGGTTGCATCGCGCGCTTGGCGGCATCTGCGGCCAGCTCCTTTTCGGCAAACCGGCGCACCGTGTCGTAGAACATCTGCTGGTCGTCACTGAGATTGAAATCCATGCCGGGAGGGTCCTTTCCTGTCGCTTGGCACGACGTTACACTGACTTGCGCTCAGCTTTGCCCCACGCATTTGTCGGATAAGGACAACCATCGTTTATGGATCAGCGTTACAAGAACCTTCCGCTCAACCCGCTCAGAGCCTTTGCGGTGGCCTCGCGCCAGCGCACATTCACTGCGGCTGCGCAGGAGATGGGGGTAAGTCAGGTGGCGATCAGCCGCCAGATCTCGATTCTAGAACGTTATCTGGGCATGCAATTGTTTGAACGCGGCGCCCGCTCGGTGCGGCTGACCGAGGCGGGGCGCGCCTTCGGACAGGAGGTGGCGGGGCTGTTCGACCAGATCGAGATGGCCACCCGCCGTGTTCTGTCGAACGAGCGCGAGAACACCATCAATCTGCGGATCTACCCAACCTTCGCGCATCACTGGCTGTTCCCCCGCCTGCGCCTGTTCATGCAGGATTTCCCGGACTACCGGATCCGGCTGGATACATCGGTGCTGCCGCTGGATTTTCGCGGCACCCATCTGGATGTCGCGCTGCAGCTGGGCCATGGCGCCTGGAAGGACGCCAAGGCGCGCAAGCTGTTCGAGGAGGTCGTGGATGTGGTCTGCAGCCCCGATTACCTGGAACGCCACGGGCCGATCAACACCGTCTCGGATCTTGAGGGTGCGGATCTGCTGCATTCCAAATATCGCCGCCGGGAATGGGAGCTCTGGGCCGAGGCGGCAGGCGCCGAAATCAATGCGCTGGAGGGGATGGAATTCGACACCTCCCTGCTGACCTATTCCGCGACCCGCCGTGGCTTTGGCCTGGCCGTCGGCCAGCTTGACCTGCTCGAGAGCGAACTCGCGGCAGGCGAACTTGTCCGACCGCTCAAGAAACCACATGTCACTGGCGCGGCCTTTTATGCCATCTGGCCGACAATGACCTCGGTCAGCACCAAGACCCGGCACTTCATCGACTGGCTGCTGGTCCAGTCCGGCGAAGCGCCGGAATTCTTTCGGCAATCCCGGCGCGTCAAGGCCGGTCAGGCGACATAGGCGAACTTGACGTTCTGGAACGCACGCAGGCCCTCGATCCCGCCTTCCTGGAACAACCCGCTGTCCTTGACCCCGCCGAACGGCGTTTCGGGCAATGAGACCCGCCAGCCGTTGCAGATGACGCTGCCCGCCTGAACGTCATTGACCGCCTTGTGGATCGTGTGGACGTTTTCGGAATGCACATAGGCGGCCAAGGCGAAGGGCAGGCAGTTGGCCTGGGCGATGGCTTCGTCATAGGTATCAAACGGCGCAAGCGCGGCGATCGGGCCGAAGGGTTCGACATTGGCGACCAGCGCATCCGGCGTCACATCGGCGATGACGGTCGGCGCATAGAAGAACCCCTCGCGGTCCAGCCGATTGCCGCCGGTGGTGACCTTCAGACCCCGCGTCTTGGCGTCGGTAATGAAGTCATCCATCGAGGCGATGCGGCGAGGATCGATCACCGGGCCCATCTTGACGTTTTCGTCAAATCCATCCCCCAGCGTATGGTCTTTCGCCAGATCCGTCAGTGCCTCGGTAAAGGCGGCGTAAACGCCACGCTGCACAAGGAACCGGGTGGGGCAGATGCAGATCTGACCGGAATTGCGGAACTTCGCCGCCACGGCGGTCTTCGCCAGCGCCTCGACATCGACATCATCAAAGATCAGCACCGGCGCATGGCCCCCAAGTTCCATGATCGGGCGTTTCATCTGGCTGACCGCCTTCGCGGCCAGAATCTTGCCGATCCGGGTCGAGCCGGTGAAGCTGATGCCCTTGATCTGCGGCGCGTCCAGCAGCCGGTCGGAAATATGCACCGCATCCCCGGTCAGGATCGACAGCGCGCCTTCGGGCAACCCGCAGTCGATGGCGATCCGCCCGATGGCGAGGGCGCAGGCCGGAACCTCCTCCGACGCCTTCAGGACAATCGAGCATCCGGCACCAAGCGCCCCGGCCATCTTGCGCGACGGCGTGATCAGCGGCGCATTCCACGACCCGAAGGCGGCAATCGGACCAAGCGGCTCGACCAGCACCATCTGCCGACCACCATCCTCGCGCGACGGGATGATTCGGCCATAGGCGCGTTTGCCCTCTTCGGCGGCCCATTCCCACATCCCGGCGGCCTGCTCGACCTCGCCCAGGGCCTCGGCCCAGGGTTTGCCCAGCTCCAGGGTCACCAGTTCAGCCAATGCCTCGCGCCGATCACGCATGGTGCGGGCGACCTCGTGCAGGATTCGGCCACGGGCATGGGCGGACATCGCCCGCCAGATGGCAAAACCTGACGCTGCCGCCGCCAGCGCCTTGTCAATATCAGCATCCGTGGCCTGGGCGTAGGAGCCGAGCACGGTGCCGGTCGTGGGGTCCATGACCTCTCCGGTTTGACGGTCGCCGGTGGGCAGCCATGCGCCAGCAATGATCTGGCCGGGCTCGGGATAGCGGGAATGCGCGTCGCTGCGTTTGGTCATAGTCTGCCTTTCTGGTTTCTTCGGCGGAACAATGCCCCGGGTGCTGGTCAGGTTCGACTTAACCGCGATCCGGTATGGCGAACTTCAGGTTAGGCATGGCCGCGCGTTGACTTCTTTCCTCTGCTGGTCGGGCGGGTAGCATCGCCGTGAAACCACAAGGGGAGATCCACATGTTCGAGAGACTGACTGAAACCGCCGGGCCGGACAGCGCCGCGGCTGCAATGGCAACGCTCGACTGGGACCTGATGCTGACGGCCGGCGAAACCGACCATCGCGTCACGATCCGGCAGGGCGCCGTCACCGAGGTAACGCCGGGGCCGTTTGTCATGCCCAGCTGGCAGACACGGATCGTAGCGTCAGACGCGGAATGGGCGGCATTGCTGGCGCCGGTGCCTGGTCCAGGGCATCATGACATCATCGCGCTGCTGCGGCGCGGTGTGCTCCGGTTCGAAGGCGATCTGCATCCGCTGATGGCGAACCTGCTCTACGTCAAGAAACTGTTCGAGTCGCTGCGGGAGACCACCACGCATCCGGCGACCGAGATGGACACGACCCCCCGGATCGAACCGATCACCGGGCGCTATGCCCATATCGCCGTCGAAGGCGTCAGCCACCGGATTTACTGGGAGGAGGCCGGACAAGGCATTCCGCTGGTCTGCCTGCACACCGCAGGCAGCGACGGGCGCCAATACCGCGCCGTATTGAATGACCCGGAGGTGACGCGCCATTTCCGGGTCATGGTCTTCGACATGCCCCGCCACGGCAAATCCTCGCCCGCGCCAGGCACGGTGGATCAGCCCTATACGCTGTCCTCGGACGCCTATGTCGCGCAGATCATGGCGTTCTGCGCCGCAATGGAACTGGAGCGGCCAGTGGTCATGGGATGCTCGATCGGGGGGCGGATCGTGCTGCACCTTGCCCAGCGCCACCCAAAGGCGTTCCGGGCATTGATCGGGCTGCAAAGCTCGGCCCATGTGGCGCCCTATTACGACACGCAATGGCTGGACCGGGCGGATGTGCATGGCGGCCGCGTCTGTGGTGCCATCGCCTATGGCCTCATGGCCCCGCAAAGCCCCGAAATGCACCGCGACGAAACCCGCTGGCATTACATGCAGGGTGGGCCGGGGGTGTTTCGCGGCGATATGTGGTTCTACAAGGTTGACGGGGATTTCCGCGACGAGGTTGCAAAGATCGACACCGGCGCCTGCCCGATCCACCTGCTGACTGGCGAATACGATTATTCCTGCACGCCGCAGGACAGCACCACCCTGGCGAATACGCTGGGGGTCGAGCTGACGGTGATGAAGGAAATGGGGCATTTCCCGATGTCCGAAAACCCCGCGAGGTTCCTGACCTACCTGCGCCCGGTTCTGGATCGCATCCGAACGGCAGGCTGAGCAACGCGAAACAAGAAAGGGCCGCGTCGGATATCCGGCGCGGCCCCATTCAATCCGTGGCAGGGATCACATCCCGTAAGTGGTCACGTCGATCTTGGAATAGATCTCTGCATCCGCGATTTTGCGCAGAGCGGCGGCGTCGGTGCGGTCCACGCCCTCCAGCAGGCTCTTGTATTTGTCCACGGCTGCGGCATAGGCGTCCAGCAGGTCGGTCGGATCCTCGACCTTGCGCTCTTCCATCGCAACCTTAGGCATGGTTTTGGCCAGATCGGCGCGGAAGTCGGCCAGCGCCGCCTTCAGCGTCTCATCCGGTTCGATGATCTCGACACCGTTCGATTTCGCTTCGGCCAGGGCCTCGTCGCCGCGATTTTTCCAGTCAATCGCAAGCTCGACAAAGGTCTGCGAAGCTTGATCCAGCAGCACGCGGCGTTGCTCCGGCGTGATCGACTGCCAGAAATCGGCATTGAAGAAGTTGCCGCCCGAGGTGTGGGTGCCAAGCCCGAGGGTGGTCGAAGCCTTGGCCACCTCCTGCAACTTGAAGCTGGTGGTCATGAAGGTCGCATCGCCCAGGGCGCAATCGACCGATCCGCGTTGCAGGCCCGTGTACATCTCGGTCGCCGGAACCGACACGGCGGTGCCGCCGGTGGCCTTGACCCAGTTCACCTGTGCGGTGCTGCCGGTGCGGATCTTCTTGCCCTTCAGATCTTCTACGGTGCGGATCGGCGTGGCGCAGATGTAGAGATAGGGGTTGGTCGAATAGCTGGCGGAAAAGACCACGCCATTCTTCTTGTATTCCGCCTGCATCTTGGGGTGCAGCGCCTTCATCTCGGTCTGAGCAAAAGTGACGGCCAGCTGGTCGTCGGCGTTGAAGGCGATGTCATTCAGCACATTGTCCAGCGGCAGGTCGGCCGGCACATAAGCGCCGGTGACATGGCTATATTGAGCGATGCCATCGGCAGTGCCTTTGAGCGCCGAGCGCGGCGGCAGCAGGGACGAGTTGGTATAGACCTCGAAGTTGATCTCGCCGTTGGTGGCGTCCTTCACATATTTGGCAAAGTTGACGAAATGGTTCATCGTGATCGCGTGCAGGTCGTTCCAGGTCACGGCGGCGGTGTAATTTTCGGCTTGCGCCATCGCGGGCAGCAAGGCCAGTGCGGCAACCGCGCCTTTGAGTTTCATCAGGGTCATCAGGGTCCTCCTCGGTTTGTCGTAATGGGGCCGACTCAGTTCATGAGGCTCGGCAGGAACAGCGAAAGTGCGGGAAAGGCGATCAGCAGACTGAGGGTGATCAGGTCCATCGCGATGAACCAGAACGCGCCCTTGAAAATCTCAGCCAGCGATACCGTGCGGCCGAGTGCGCTCTTGATGACGTAGACATTCATCCCGACCGGCGGGGTGATCAGGCCAATCTCCAGCAGCTTGATGGTGATGATCCCGAACCAGATCATGTCGATGCCGAGATTGGTCAGCACCGGCAGGATGATCGGCACGGTCAGCAACAGCAGTGAGATACCGTCGACGAACATGCCCAGGATCACGAACAGCACCGCCAGGCAGGCGATCACCGCGACCGGCGACGAGACATAGCTGAGCATCAGGTTCGCCAGCGAATTCGGCAGGGTCGAGAGGCCCATGAAGGCCGCGAACATCGAGGCGCCGATGGCGATGATGAAGATCGTCGAGGTGCCGACGGCGGTTTCGATCAAGGCCTGCTTGATCGCCTCGCGATTCAGCGCGCCACGGGCCAGGGCGATCAGGGCGGCCAGCCCGGCACCGATGGCCCCGCCCTCGGTCGGTGAGAACAGCCCGGCGAACATGCCGCCAAGGACGCCGAGGATCAGCACCGGCAGGGGCCAGATATCGCGAAAGGCGGCCATGCGCTCGGCGCGGGTAAAGGTTGCGGTTTCACGCGGGGCGAGCGACGGGGTGCGCCAGGCCCGAATGGTGATCATCGCGATATAGGCCACGGCGGACAGGATCCCCGGGATCACGCCGGCCACGAACAGCCCGCCGATCGAGGTGTCGGTGAAGATGCCGAAAAGGATCATCAGCACCGAAGGCGGGATCAGCGAGCCAAGCGTGCCCGAGGCCGCCACCGCGCCGGTCGCCAATGACGGCGCATAGCCCGCCTTCAGCATCTCGGGCACCGCAATCCGACTGAAAGCCGCCGCCGTTGCGACCGAGGACCCCGAGGCCGAGGCAAAGATCGCCGAGGCGACAACAGTGGACGAAGCCAGCCCGCCCGGCACCCGGCCGATCAGAATCCGCGCCGAGGCAAAGATGTCGTTGGTCAGCCCAGAACGCGCCGCAATATATCCCATCAATAGGAACATCGGCACGGCGGACAGGCTCCAGTCCGAGACGAAGTTATGCGGCAGGGCGGTGACGATGCCCCAGGCCGCTTTCATCGAAGTGATCATGGCGATGCCGACGAAGGCGACGATGCCCAGCACCGCACCGATCTGCACCCGCATGGCAATCAGGATCAGCGCGACGACAACGCCCGCGATACCGATTTCGAGACGATCGAGACCCATCATGCTGCACGCCCTCCGCCAAGGTGATCTTCGCCGTGCAAGGTTTCCTCGGGGTCAAAGCCAGGCTTGAACAGCACGCGCAGCAGCATCAGCATGCTGATGACACCGGCCAGCAGGAAGGCCAGCGGCAGGAAGAACCGGCCAGGCCAGATCATCACGTTGATCTGCGCCTCGACCACCTCGCCCTTGAGAAAGGCGGCGATGGCGTCGGTGCCGGTCTGCCAGCCCAGAATGACAAAGAAAATGGCCTGCGCCAGATAGGCCAAGCCCAGCATGATGCGCTTGGCACGCTTGCCGCCCATGTTGAAGAACAGGTCGACAAAGATCGCCTCGTTTCGCATCTCGACATAGGGCAGCGGCAGGAAGACGGCGCCGGTCATATAGTAGAACGCCACGATCTCAGCGGTTCCGGCTATCGGTCGACCAATGAAATTGTCCGCCAGAACGTCCAGGCAGACATGCAGCATCATCGCCGCGATACAGAGCGTCGCGACGAAGAGAAGTATCTTGGACGCGCGGCCCACTATGGCCTCGATAAGGTTCATGTTTCTCCCCTAGTCGCTTTCACTGGCGAACTTTTCTTTGAATTGCTGGAATGGTTGCCTTGTTGGAAAGGTCCGGCACACTGGTGAAAAATTGCCGTTGCCAAACTTTCTGTTTGCCTCGGGGTTAGATTGCCAACCTGAAGGCACTGCCCTTGGCCTCGACCTGGGCCATCGACCAGAACGGGATATGGCCAGCCAGCAGGAAGGCCCCGCTGCCGGCGCAATATTCCATCACGCGGCGGCGGCTTTGCACCGCCAAGTCAGGATCGAGATCGGCACGCATGTGCAGGTCTGGCAGGTCGAACTGGATCGGGTGGTGAACGAGGTCACCGGTCACGATCGCCTCGGCCTGCCCGGCACGGGCATAGATGCAGCAATGGCCAAAGGAATGGCCCGGCGACGGGCGCAGAAACACCTCTTCCTCGATCTCATGAAGGACACGGTGATCGGCATCGACGAAATCCGCAAGGCCTGCATTGACGACGGGCAAAACACTGTCCTCGAACGCACCATGATTGACCGCGGTGCTTTCTTCCGTGGCAAAGCGCGCGGCATAATGATCGTATTCGGCGCGGTTCATCACATAGCGGGCGTTCGGGAATGTCGGCACCCATCGGCCATCCACCAGCCGGGTATTCCAACCGACGTGATCACAATGCAGATGCGTGCACAGAACCATGTCGATATCGCCAGGCGCCAGGCCAAGCCCCGCCAACGAGCGCATGAAGTCATGCGCCCGCAAGTCATGCTGCCACGGCGCGGTCGGGCGCTGTTTGTGATTGCCGTTGCAGGTATCGACCAGAATCGTCCGGCCATGGGCGCGGATCACGAAGGCCTGAAAGGCCATGCCGACATCCAACGACTCGCGGTCGATGAACTCGGGGCCCAGCCAGTCGAAGTTGCGTTCGGCCTCGGCGCGGGTCAGATCGTTGAACAGGAACCCGAGCGGCATCATCCGGTGGCGGATTTCCGTCACCAGATCGATGCGCAGGGTGCCGATTCGCAAGCTAGCCATGGGCAAGGGGCTCCTCTCCCATGCTGCGCAGGCCGGCGGACCATTTGTCCAACCACCAGGCATAGGGTTTTGGCCAGTTCTCAAAATGACCGGTGACGCCGAAATGTTCGGCGGCGTGATGCGCCCAGAACGGGTTGAACAGCATCTGCCGCCCAAGTGCGATAATATCGGCGGCGCCATCCTGCAGCAGTTGCTCGGCCAGTTCCGGTGTGCGGATCAGCCCGACCGCCTGCGACTTCAGACCGGTTTCGGCGCGGATGCGTGCGGCGAAGGGTGCTTGATAGCCGGGGCTGCGGGTCAGGTTGGAATTGGTCGCGCCCTTTTCCAGGTTGCCGCCCGAAGAACAATCGATCAGGTCGACACCCGCGCCTTCCAACGCCTTGGCGAGTGCAACACTGTCGTCCATCTGCCAGCCCCCATCGATCCAGTCGGTGGCCGAGATCCGGGCCAGCAATGGCACATCGTCGGGCAGCGCCTTGCGCACCGCCGTGGCGACCTCGACCGGAAAGCGCATACGGTTTTCCAGCGATCCGCCATAGTCATCGGTGCGCTTGTTGGCCAGCGGCGACAGGAAGCTTTGCAGCAGATAGCCATGCGCCATATGCAGCTCGACCATGTCGAACCCGGCCTCCAGCGCCCGCAGGCAACTGGCGACAAAGGCGTCACGGATGGTGTCCATCCCGGCGCGGTCCAGCGGCTCCGGCACCGGCCATCCGGCCGAGAACGGATTGTCCGAAGGCGCGACGGGCGTCCATTGCTCGTCACCATTGGCCAGGTTCTCGGCGGTAAGCGGGCCGTTGCCCTCCCACGCCCGCTGCGCGCTGGACTTGCGCCCGCCATGAGCGATCTGCATGCAGGATACCGCGCCCTGATCGCGCAATTGCGCGGCGATCGGACGATAGGCTTCGGTCTGGTTATCGTTCCACAGGCCCAGGCAACCATTGGTGATCCGGCCGGTGCGGGTGACGGCGGTCTCCTCGACAAAGACCAGCCCTGCGCCGCCCATGCCGAACTTTCCGTAATGGGTGCGATGAAAGTCGGTCGGATATCCGTCTTCGGCACGATACATGGCCATCGGCGATACCGCGATGCGATTGCGCAAGGTCACGCCACGCAATGTCAGCGGGGTAAATAGTTTGGGGGTATCGGTCATTGCATCCTCCTGTCAGTTCTGACTGGCATGCCATGGCAGGGTGGCGTCGAAAACCAACGCCAAGATCCCCATACCATAACAAATTGTCAGCCTAACGCTGGCACGAGGATCTGCCGCAAGGCCTCGCCTGCCGCCAGTTTCTCAAAGCCTGCATTCATGTCGGCAAAGCCGATCTTGCTGTCGATTAGCTGGTTCACCGGCAGCGCGCCACTGCGATACATCGCCAGAAAGCGCGGGATGTCGCGGACCGGAACGCAAGAGCCCATGTAGCTGCCGATGATCGCCTTTTCATTGCTCACCAGATCACCGTGTTCAAAGGCGAATTTGGCCCCGATCGGTGAAAGCCCCGCCGTGACCAGCCGCCCGCCGCGCACGGTGATGGCATAGGCGCTTTCCATCGCGGCCACCGCCCCGGCCAGTTCGACGGCCACGTCGACGCCGCCGCCGGTCAGGTCCCTGACCTTTTCGACAAGCTCGGGATCGCGGGCGTTGAAGGTGTAGGTCGCGCCAAGGGCACGCGCCTTGGTCAGTTTGTGGTCATCGAGATCGACGGCGATGATCACCTGGGCGCCCGAGACCTTGGCCCCCATCAACCCGCAGAGCCCGACGCCGCCCATGCCGAAGATCGCCACGCTCTGTCCCGGCGCAATCTTCGCAGTATTCACCAGCGCGCCGACGCCGGTCATCACGGCACAGCCAAAGATTGCCGCATCCTCGGGCGCGATCGAGTCGTCGATCACCACGACAGAACCGCGATTGACCACCGAATATTCAGCGAAACACGAGACTCCGGCCTGATGCCGCAGAACCTTGCCGTCGCCGTCGCGCAGGCGCGACCCGCCCGAGATCAGCTCGCCCTTGGCGCGGGCTTTCGGGGCCTCTTCGCAGATTTGTGGCCGCCCGCCCAGGCAGTTGCGGCAACGCCCGCAGGAAACCGAGAACTGGAACACCACCGGGTCGCCGACCTTGACGTCAGTGATCGCCGCGCCGACCTCGACCACGACGCCCGCGCCTTCGTGACCCAGCACCATCGGCACATCGCGACCGCGCGTGCCATTGATGACCGAGAGGTCGGAATGGCACAGACCCGCGCCCGAAACCTGAACGACCAGGTCGGTCGGGGCTGGTGGCATCAGCGTGACCTCCTCGATCCGCAACGGCTGACTGTCGGTATAGGGACGGGGCAGAGCGAGGTCTCGCAGAACGATGGCCTTGGTTTTCATGTCGGTCACTCTTCTATTATTGCGCGACAAAGCCGCCATCGATCGGCAGGACCGCCCCGGTGATGAAGGACGCATCGCCCGACAACAGGAACGCGGCGGCTGCGCCGACCTCTTCGGGCTGGCCAAGACGGCGCATCGGGATGCCTGCGGTCGTGGTCGCGCGAATTTCCTCGGGGGTGCGGGGATCCTGATCGGGGCGCGCACCAAAAGCGGTGAACATCGGCGTGTCGATCGAGCCGGGGCAGACCACGTTCGCACGGATATTCTCGGCGGCATATTTCAGCGCCAGCGCCTTGGTCCAGCCGACGATGCCGTGCTTCATCAGCGAATAGGACGGTGAATAGCGCGACCCGATCAACCCGGCGCTGGACGAGGTATAAAGCAACGCGCCGCCACCGGCATTTCGCATCTCGGGGAGCGCCGCCTGCGTGGTCGCGATGACCGAGCGGACGTTGATGTCAAAGGACAATTGGAACAGATCCTCGTCCATACCCTCGACCTTGCTGGGGCCAGGATGGCCCAGGTGGTTCCAGGCGAAATCGAGCTGACCGAAGGTGTCGACCGTCTGGGCGACGATGCCTGCCGCCACGTCCAGATCACGCAGATCGGCAGCGATGGCGATGGCGGTGCCGCCCGCCTTGGTGATCTCGGCCACCACGGCCTCGGCGGCGGCGGCGTCTCGATCGACCACGGCAACCTTGCCCCCCTCGGCAGCGATCCGCATCGCCCCGGCGCGGCCCATGCCGGAGGCCGCCGCAGTGATCAGCCCTGCTTTTCCCACAAATCTCATCGTATTCTCCCTATTCATTTATCTCTGTCATTCGACCGTCGCGCCGATCCAGCCAATGCCGCTGAACCGGTCCTCACGGGCAGGCCGTGCTGCAAGCAGCGCACGCGAATGCTCCAGCATTGCGCGCGCCGGTGTTGCATAATGCCCTGCCCGGCTGACGCCCAGCCCCGTCGAGGCGCGAAGCTGCGCCATGTAACGCGCGTGGTGCATCAGCACCGCGGCGGCATCCAGCAACTCGACCCCGGACGTGCGAATCCGGTGCCGCCAGATGAAATCGTTCATCACCCCGTCACCGGGAATGATCACCTCGGCCCCTGACTGCGCCAGATCACGGCAGGCGCGCTCAATCCCGGCAATGACCGGCGCAGCAGCCTCGGCCTCGGCCTCGAGCATCGCCTCGTTCAGGGCGGGGCTGACGGCACGGGTGCCGGCAAAGCGGTCGTTCAGCCCATAGGCGGCAACCAGTTCGTGGTGCTTGCGGCACTGATCACCGTTCAGCGCCAGCATCCCAAAGCGCGCGCCCAGAGACATCGCCGTCAGGGTGCAGCTTTCGAACAGGCTGACCACCGGGATACCGACAAGGCTGCGCGCGATGCGCAGGCCCGGATCGTAAAAACAATTGATCGCAACCGCGTCAAACCCCTCGGCTTCGGCCAGTTCAGCCGAAGCAACGATCTGATCCTCCAGCAATGCCTCGACAGCGGGAAAGCGCAGCGCGTCGATCGGGGTGACACCGGGCCCGAAAGTGTCGGGCATCAGCCCATGCAACCGGATCCGCGTGTCGGCGGGAAGGATCGCGGTGATATGATCCTCGAAACTGTTTCGATAAATCGGGACCTGGTCAAAATCGACAAAGCCCTGATGCCAGATGCTGATCATGAAATCCCTCGCGCTTGCAGTGACCCTAGGCCTGCGGGATGCTGCAGGTGAAGGGTTCAAAGCCTAACCATTGGTTTGATAAGGCTGCGCGACCTAGGGGCTCGGACCCGGGAACACCTGTCTCGGTTGAGATCTGTTTTCCCCACATCGTTCTATTTTGACGTTGTTCTTTGGTGACCGAATTGCATCGTCGGTTTAGCCTCCCCATCAACTCATGGAAGCGAAGGAAGATTGATGAGACAAACTTTGCCGTAGTCACGCTCGCTGCAGTCGCCGCGTTTGACGCACCACCGGCACTGCATTCGTCCTCGGCCTGTCCTCACCGTGCCGAGGGGTCAAGTCCGTCCTCCGCAACCAAAATCCCCGCCTCAACGCGCAGTTATTCACAAGTCAGCGCCGGGTCGCGCGCCACTGCCCATTGACTTCGCCGATGCAAAACGTCGGGATGGGCGCAGGCAACATGGGGGCAGTATGAAGATCGAAAACCGCACATTCGAGGAACTGCAGGTCGGCGACCATTCCGAGCTGCGACGACTGGTGACCGTCGACGACCTGATCGTATTTGCCAATGTCTCGGGCAACCACAATCCGATGCATATTTTCAACGCCGATGGCGATGGCGACGGCATGCCCGAGGCGCTGGCGCCGGGCATGTTCATCGGCGCGTTGGTCTCGGCGGTGCTTGGCAATGTGCTGCCCGGCGCCGGATCGCTTTATCATGCGCAGAGCCTGGAATTTCACAGCCGCGCCCATGCCGGAGATGAACTGGTCAGCCGGGTCACGGTGACCGACAAGAATGACCGCACCATGTGCGTGACCCTGGCCACCGAGGTGCGCCGCCTGTCTGACGATGCGCTGATCCTCAGCGGTGTCGCCGAGGTCGAGGCGCCGCGGGTCAAGCTGTCCTATGACAGTCACGACCTGCCCGGCCTGATCGTGCAGCGTCATCGCCATTTCGAAAAACTTCTGAAACTGGCCGCGCCGCTGCCCGCGCTGGTCACGGCGGTGATCTGCCCGGAAGAGCCGAATTCGCTCGGCGGCGCCCTGCTGGCCCGCGACCACACCCTGATCACCCCGATCCTGATTGGTGACGCGCGCAAGATCGCCGAAGTCGCCGCCGAACTGGCGGCCGATCTGACCGGGATCGAGGTCATCGACGAACCTGACCATGCCGCTGCCGCTCGGCGCGGGGTCGCTCTGGTGCATGAGGGTCGCGCCACTGCGCTGATGAAGGGGCATCTGCACACAGATGACCTGCTGCGCGCCGCGCTTGATAAGGATCGCGGCCTGCGGATAGGCCGCCGCCTGACCCATATCTTTGTCATGGACGTGCCCGGGGTCAGCCACCCGATCCTGGTCACCGATGCGGCGATCAACATCGCGCCGGATCTGCGCACCAAGATGGACATCGTGCAGAACGCCATCGACCTGGCGCTGTCGATTGGGATCGCCGAACCCAAGGTCGGGGTGCTGTCGGCGGTCGAGACGGTGAATCCCGATATCCCCTCGTCGATTGACGCCGCGCTGCTGTCAAAAATGGCCGAGCGCGGCCAGATCAAGGGCGGTCTGGTTGACGGGCCTCTGGCGATGGACAACGCGGTGGATATCGCCGCCGCCCGGACCAAGGGACTGACCTCTCCGGTCGCCGGACGGGCCGAGATTCTGGTGGCGCCGAATATCGACGCGGGCAATATGCTGGCCAAGCAACTGACCTATATCAGCCATGCCGAGAGCGCCGGGCTGGTGCTGGGCGCCAAGGTGCCGATCATCCTGAACAGCCGCGCGGACGACGACATGAGCCGCCTTGCCTCCTGCGCGGTGGCGGCACTGCATCACGCGCGGACGGGCAAGCACTGATGGCACATGTGTTGGTCTTGAATGCCGGATCCTCGTCGCTGAAATTCGGGCTGTTCAGCAATGCCCCAGAGCCGCAGGCGCTGGCCTCGGGCCAGGTCGAACGGATCGGCAGCACCCCCCGGCTGAAGCTGAAGGACGCCGCTGGCGAGACCCTGGCCGCCGCCGAACTGGACACCGCCGGACAGGATCATGCCGCCGCGCTCATCGCGGTTTTAGGCGCGTTAGAGACGCATTTTCCCGGAGCCAGGATCGGTGCCGTCGGCCATCGGGTGGTGCATGGCGGGCTGAAGTTCACCGCGCCCGTCGCCCTGACACCCGAGGTGATCGCCAGGCTGGAAACCCTGATCCCCTTTGCGCCGCTGCACCAGCCGCACAACCTGGCCGGGGTGCGCGCTGCGATTGCGGCCTTTCCCGAGGCAAGGCAGATCGCCTGTTTCGACACCGCCTTTCACCGCAACCATCCCTTCGTCAATGACACCTTTGCTCTACCCCGCGCCTTTTACGACAAGGGCGTGCGCCGCTATGGTTTTCACGGGCTGAGCTATGAATATATCGCCGGGCACCTGGCCGCGACCGCCCCCGATCTCTTTGCCGGGCGGGTGGTGGTGGCGCATCTGGGCAACGGCGCCTCGATGTGCGGGATGAAGGCCGGACGCTCGATCGCCTCGTCGATGGGGTTCACCGCGCTGGACGGGCTGCCGATGGGCACCCGCTCTGGCCAGATCGACCCCGGCGTGGTGCTGTACCTGATTGAACAAGAGGGGCTGAGCCCGGCTGAAGTGACCGAGATGCTTTACAAGCGCTCCGGTCTGCTCGGCCTGTCCGGCATCAGCCACGACATGCGGCAATTGCTGGCCTCAGACGATCCCGCCGCGCGTCAGGCGATCGAGTATTTCACCTTTCGCATCCGCCGCGAACTGGGCGGGCTGGCTGCGGCGCTGGGCGGGCTGGATGCGCTGGTGTTCACCGGCGGCATCGGTGAAAACGCCGCGCCGATCCGGGCTGAGGTCTGCGCCGGGATGGATTGGATCGGCATCACCCTGGACGCGGCTGCCAATGCCGGTGGAGCCAATCAAAGCCGGGCCAGACGGATCAGCACCGGCGATAGCCCGGTCCAGGTCCTGGTGCTGCCCACCAACGAAGAACTGGTGATCGCCCGCGCCACCGCGAGTTAGCCGCAAACACAAATCACCCGACAGCTTCCCCCATGTCGGGCCGCATGTAACCCTTGGATTGATGGCCAATCAGACCGGAGACCGCAAAGCGCACCAGCTGATCGCGCATCGCCACCCGGTCAACCTGCGACAGCGCACCCCGCGACAACACCGCCAGTCGATCCGCGCCGCGATCCTCAGCACAGGTCAGAACGGTGGAATTCACCAAAAACAGATAGCGCGCCGACAGATCACCCGGGCCCGCATCGGGACAGGCCAGGGCGAAAGCGGCGATAAAACTGTCGGCCAGCGGGTTCAGATAGGTTGCCACGATCCGCCGGGTGGAATCATCCGGTGTCACCCGGTGCATCAGGATGAACCGCGCCATCAGCGCGCCCTGCGCCTCATTGCCGTCGCCCATATAGGGTTCGATGAAAATCGAAACCAGCTCGGCCAGATCGGGCGGCGATTTCCGCGCCTCGGCGGCCCGCAGGCAGCGGTTCAGCGCATTCATACGCAGCTCGCTGGCCCGGGCGATGGCCCGTTCGAACACCGCCACCGTCAGATCGTCCTTTGATCCGAAATGGTAATTCACCGACGCCACATTGGCGCCTGCCTGACGGGTGATCTCGCGCACCGAGGTCAACTCGACCCCCTGCTCGGCAAACAGTTTTTCGGCGGCGGCGAGTATCCGCAAGGCGGTTGGGGCGTCCAGGTCCTGAATGCGTTTCAAACTCATGTTTTCGGTATTCGCCGATCCACAGGTTCTGTCAACCGGACCTGGACCTGCCCTCAAGGGATCAAAACGATCTTGCCGCGCACATGTCCGGCCTCGCTCAGCGCATGCGCCTTGACCGCCTCGGTCAGCGGCATGGTCTCGATCACCGGTGGTTTCCAGGCCCCGGCATCGGCCAGTTCAGCCACCCGCGCCATCCGCGCGCGGCTGCGGCCCACCGCCGGGCGCAGTGACGTGACGTCGGCGCGGGTCGGTTCGGGTGCTGTCCCGCCAGAGCCGACAAACGCCGCCCGCCCGCCGGGCCGCAACGCTGCAAAGCTGCTGGCCACGGTGTCACCGCCGACGCAATCGAACACCGCGTCACGATCGCCAAGCACCTGCCCGAGATCGGCGTCGCGGTAGTCAATCGGCTGATCCGCACCCAGCCCGCGCAGGTAATCATGGTTGTCGCTGCGCGCCGTCGCGGCGACCTTGGCACCAATGTAATGGCCCAGCTGCACCGCCATGCCGCCAACCCCACCGGCACCGCCCTGCACCAACAGGTTCTCGCCCGGCTTCAGGCCCAGCGTGTCCTCGATCGCGACCATCGCGGTCAGTCCGGCCAGCGCAATCGCGGCGGTTTCCACATGGCTGAGGCTGCGCGGTTTCAGCGCCACCAGCCCGGCATCCATCACGATACGCGAGGCATAGGCGCCCTCGGTTTCCTGCGGGCAGACCCCGAACACCTCATCGCCAATCGCCAGATCGGCACCTTCGCCCAACCCGATCACCACGCCGGAGAAATCGCGCCCCAGCACATGCGGCAGAACATGCTGTTGCAACGATTTGCCGCGCCGCACCTTCCAGTCGGCGGCATTGACGCTGGCGGCACGAATCTCGATCAGCACCTGACCGGCGCCGGGCACCGGATCGGGGCGCTCTGCCAGTTTCAGAACCTCAGGCCCGCCATGTTCCGCAAGCTCCATCACCCGCATCCGAAATCTCCTCCTAAAGTTGCGCCCGATGTCCCTCGGGTCGAATTCTCCAGCCATAAGCATAGACCAAGCCGCCGCCATATTGACATGCCCTTCTGCGCACATGAGGGTATCGACGAATGGAACCGGCCCTTGCTTTGGCATACCAAATGCGACGATGCCGGGGTCGAAGAGTCTGGGAGAGCGCCGATGTATGACTTTGAACTGGTCAAGCCAAAAACCGTGGACGAGGCCATCGACGCCCTGCAATCGGACGAGGCGCTGCCGCTGTCCGGCGGTCAGACCCTGATTCCGACAATGAAACAACGGCTGGCCTCACCGGAAAAGCTGGTCAGCCTGCTCGGCATCGCGGCGCTGAAAGGCGTTTCGATCAGCGGTGGAACCGTGACCATCGGCGCGATCACCAACCACGACAGCGTGGCGCGTGAAACCGCCACCAGCTTTCCCGGCCTGTCCGGTCTGGCCGGGCATATCGGTGATCCGGCAGTGCGCAACCGTGGCACCATCGGCGGCTCGCTGGCCAATAACGACCCCGCCGCCTGCTATCCGGCGGCGGCGCTGGGTACCGGTGCGACCATTGTCACCAACAGCCGCGAAATCGCCGCCGATGACTTCTTTGACGGGCTGTTCACCACAATTCTGCGCGAGAGCGAGATCATCACCGCCGTCAGGTTCCCGATTCCCGAAGTGTCGAATTACCAGAAATTCGAACAACCCGCGTCGCGCTTTGCCCTGACCGGTGTCTTCGTCGCCAAATATCCCGATGGTGTCCGGGTTGCCGTCACCGGCGCCAGCGAAGACGGCGTGTTCCGCTGGGCTGAGGCCGAGGCGGCGCTGAGCGCTGATTTCTCTGCCGCCGCGATTGCCGGACTCAGCCATTCCAGCGAGGGGTTGATCGCCGATCTGCATGGCACCCCGGACTACCGCGCCCATCTGATCAAGGTTATGACCGGCCGCGCCGTCGCTGCGGCCAGCTGACAAACCAAGCCTGATCACCCCAGCCAGCCGGACGCATACGCGATCCGCGACACCGCCGCAAAGCGGGCGACGCGGGTCAGTTCCGCATCCAGCCTTGCCAGCCGCCCCTTGCTGGCCCGCACCCCGGGTTCCAGCCAGAGCCGGGTGATTGCCAGCACATCGTCGCCGCGCCGCGCCTTCATGTCGATCCGCCCGATCAGCCGGTCGCCCTCCAGCAGCGGAAACACGTAATAGCCGTACTGGCGCTTGGCCTCGGGCACGAAAATCTCGATCCGGTAGTGATAGCCAAACAGGAATTCGGTGCGATTGCGGTCACGGATCGCCGGATCAAACGGGCTGAGCACCCTGAGCCGCGCCGACGGCGGCGCCAGCTCCGCGGCTTCGTCCAGCAACCCGGGGCGGGCGAAATGCCGCCGTGGCTGGCCATCAGCGCCAAGAATCGTAACTGGCTCGATCCGCCCGGCGGCGACCTCTGCCCGACACCAGTCTGCCGTTTCGGCGGGTTTCACATGGCCCCAGAACGCCGCGATCTGGCCCGAGGTGGCAAACCCCAACCGATCCAATGCCGCGTGGTTAAAGAAATCCACCGTCGCCGCCGGATCCAGTGGTGCTTCGGGCGCGGGCAACACCCGCTCGGTCAGGTCATAAATCTTGGTAAAGCCATCACGCCGCGCCACCGCCAATTTCCCGGTGCGCCAAAGATATTCCAGCGCGGTTTTCGACGGATGCCAGTCCCACCAGCCACCGCTCTTGCCCTTGTGCTCCGGCGCCGTCAGATCGCCTGAGCGCACGGCCCCGGACTCGCGGATATGCGCCAGCACCCGGGCAACCTCATCCAGATAGGCGCCGCCCTGCCAATTCGTCCATTTCTCATGCAGCCGTTCACCGTCGCGTTGAAACCTGAGCCGCCAATGCGGGAAAAACTCGGACGGCACCACCGCCGCGTCATGGGTCCAATGCTCGAACAGATGCCGGTGCCGTTCCACCAGCGGGCGCAAATTGGCCGGGCGATAGGCCGGGCGACGCGCGAACAGGATCATGTGATGGGCGCGTTCCACCGTGTTGACGCTGTCCACCTGCACGAACCCGAGGCGGCGGATCAGCTGTCTCAGATCATCGCCACGTCCAGGCCCCTGCGGGGTATCGCCGAGCAGATGCCGGTGCAGAAACACCCGCCGGGCGGCGCCATTGTCCAGAACCGGCGGCACCATTGCTCAGCCCCGGCGCAGGGTGTCGCCGAAATCAATCTTCGGCGTCAGCTCAATACTCTGCGCCTCGCCGCCATCCTTCATCCGGTCGGCAATGATCTGGGCCGCAAGGCTGCCGATTTCATCGCGACAGGAATCCATCGTCGCCAGCTGCCGCGGCAGACCCTTCAGCAGCCGCACCCCGTTGAACCCGGCCATGCCGATGCTGCCGGGTACGTCATAGCCCTTTTCGATCATCCACAGCAGCCCACCGGCACCGATCAGATCGTTGGAATAATAAAGGAAATCGAGGTCCGGATTGCGCGTCATCATCGCCGCCGTCATCTCACGCCCCTTGGCCAGCGCCGAACCGCCGGAATAAAACTCCTGATCGGCGATCTCGATTCCCCCCTTGGCCAGAGCCTCGGTAAGACCCTCAAAGCGTTTGCGGGCACGATGATCGAGCCCCAGCCCGGTGCCCAGAAACCCGATCCGCCGATACCCGGCCTCAAGGATCGCGCGGCCCATTTCACGGCCCGCCCGCCGGTGCGAAATCCCGACCATCGAATCGATCGGTAGGCCATCGGTATCCATGACCTCGACCACCGGAATCCCGGCCGCCTTCAGCATCGCCCGGGCGGCGTCGGAATGCTCCAACCCGGCGATAATCACCCCCGAGGGCCGCCACGAGAGCATCTCGTAGAGCACCTTTTCCTCTTTTTCCGGCAAATAATCGGTCAGCCCGACCACCGGCTGCAGATCAGTGGTTTCAAGCACCCGATTGATGCCGGTCATCACCTCGGGAAACACCAGGTTGGACATCGACGGAATGATCACCGCCACCAGGTTGACGCGTTGACTGGCCAGCGCCCCGGCGATCTTGTTGGGCACATAGCCCAGCCGTTTCGCCGCCTGCAGCACCTTTTCGCGGGTCGCCGCCGAGACATCGCCGCGATTGCGCAGCACCCGGCTGACCGTCATTTCCGAAACGCCAGACGCCTCGGAAACGTCGCGGAGCGTCAGAGGGCGCGGATCTTGCTTGGTCACGGCATTGTCCTGAAGTTGGTGACTTTCAGTTTGCGCCATGCCCCGCGCCGGTTCAAGCGGCTTGGCATCGCGAAAATGCCGATCCAGCCGCCGCCACAAGGATGACAAGCCCGCCAACCCGGGCTAAGAGGGCGTCAACGGCCCCGTGGCTCAACTGGATAGAGCAGCCCCCTCCTAAGGGGCAGGTTGCAGGTTCGAATCCTGCCGGGGTCGCCATTTCACGGGTCCCGCCCGCTCAAACGATCTTGATCACCGATTTGTCGATCGCCAGCATGTATCCCTTGCGGGCAATGTTGCGCACAAGGAGTTCGCTGACCATCTGGTTGCCCAAGGTGTCGCGCAGGCGTTTGATTCGGGTGGCACCGGCGGCCTCGTCGCAATCGCCGACGGGGCGACCCGAGATGGCCGATTCGATCTCGATCCCCGACATCACATCGTCATCCATCCGCGCCTCGGCCAGGATGGTCAGGGTTTCCAGCGCGGCGTCGGTCAGTTTGAACGCCATGTTGTTGAGGTAGATGGTCTTCTCATCGCGGCTGATCAGCAGTGAATTCACCTCGATGCCGGAGCGTTCGATCTGTGCCATACGCCGGTTCAGGGTAATCAACAGCACCAGAAACACCAGCGCCGCCAGCAGCAGCGCTGTGGCAAACACCAGCAGCACGAAGATCACCGTACGATAGCTCTCCAGCACTTCGGAAAAGGCGGTGCCGGATTGGCCGAGAATCTCCAGCAGCTTGACCTCGGCCTGGCTGGTCAGCCCATCATTCTCGGCGAATATCCGCGCCACCCGGTCGTTGAAGGCGTTGGCATCCGGCAGGTTCAGGAACAGCAAGACACCAGCGACCAGCAACAACCCGACGATCACCGCCAGCCCATAGGCGACGGTGCGGGTGCCCGTGCGCCGCGCGTCAGAAGCGAAGGTAGTATTGTCCGGCATTGGCCTTCCTCTGCTCCAGCCCGGTGTCGTCAAAGACACTCAGCACATTGAGCAGCGTCCAGCCGTTCTGTGCAAGCCGTGCCGCCACTTCGGATTTCGCCGCACCGCTGCTGCAGGACGACACCTGCATCACACCGTAATGCAGTTTCAGCGGGCTGTCGCGGCGCGCCTTGTAATCGGCATAGCAGGCGGCCTGAGCGGCCAACGGGGTGGCGAGACTCAGGGCCGCGGCCAGCAGGAGGGGGGCGAGGTTTTTCATCACTCGAAAATGCGCGCAACCCGGATGATATTCAATAACCAAAGGGGGTTGGCGTGGTGGTTATCGGATAACCACGCGCTGTTATTGCCTGATTTCACCGATCGGGGCGAGGCTTGGGTCATCACCTCTCGGGCCGCAACGTCCGGGGTCACAACCCAGGGCACGCCGCCCGCCACCGAAAGGACCTACCCCATGTCACGCAAATTCATCGCCACCATCCTCGCCGCCTCGCTGGCCGTCACCACCTTCACCGCGCCCGCCAAGGCCGGCAACGACGACCTGGTGAAATTCCTGGCTGGCGCCACCGCTCTGGTGATCATCGGCACCGCCATTGAACAGAGCAACCGCGGCCGCACCACCACCCGCTACGAAAACCGTTATGTGCCCCCCAAGGCCCATAATTCCGGGCATCGCGATGACCGCTATGACAATCGCCATGACAGCCGCAACGACCGGCGCGGTCGCGACACGGCCCGCACCATGCCCTCGACCTGCCGGACGACGATCAATACCAGGCGCGGCCCGGTCGAGGCCTTTGGCTATAGCTGCGTGCAGAAACATCCGCGCGTTGCCGCCAACCTGCCTGGCCGCTGCGTGACAAACGCCCACACCCGCCGTGGCACCCAGATGGTCTATTCCGGTCAATGCCTGCAAGGCGCCGGCATCCGCACCCGCTAAGCGGATCGAACACCCGCGCCGTCCAGTTGGCGCGGGCCAGGCCCCGGCGGGTGAGCAGCGCCGGGGTCACCTCCAGCAAAGGGGAAGGGCACCGATGCCCTTCCCCTTTTACCTTGCCATGCCGACGCCTCTCCGATTGAACCGGCCTATGAACCAGCCGGATTACAGTTTCGAAACCGCCGCCCATACTGCGGGCGCCCTGCGTGTCGCCGGGGTCGATGAGGTCGGGCGCGGGCCTATTGCCGGGCCGGTCACCGCAGCGGCGGTGATCCTCGACCCCGCCCGCATCCCTGCCGGGCTCAACGATTCCAAAAAGCTGAGCGCAAAGCGCCGCGATATCCTGGCGGCAGAGCTGCACGCCTGCGCCGAGGTCAGCATCGCCCATTGCACGGTCGAGGAAATCGACCGCCACAATATCCTGCGCGCCAGCCATATCGCCATGTGCCGGGCCATCGACGGGCTGCCCAGCGCCCCCGATCACCTGTTGATCGACGGCAATATGATCCCGCGTGGCCTGACCCTCCCAGCCGAGGCGATTGTCAAAGGCGACGGGCGCAGCCTGTCGATTGCCGCCGCCTCGATCGTGGCCAAAGTAGCACGCGATGCGATCATGCGGGATCTTGCGCAACACTTTCCCGGTTACGGCTGGGAGACAAACGCCGGATACCCGTCAAAAAGCCACAAGGCGGCGCTCCTAGATCTGGGGATAACCCCACATCATAGACGCAGCTTTGCCCCCATCCACAATATCTTGTGTAAAGATATTTAGGTAAGTGATTGATTCAAAAAAGAAATTGACCGCGAATCAGGTTTGACTCATCTTTCTCGGCAATGAACGAGCGCATCGAACAGCGCCGGGACGAGGCAGATAATGACGAAAACCACCGCTCAGGCAGCGCCCGCGCTGCCGTTGAACACGATTCTATCCGGCGATTGCGTGGAGGCGATGAACGCGCTTCCTGAGAATTCGATCGACCTGATCTTTGCCGACCCACCCTATAACCTTCAGCTCAAGGGCGACCTGCACCGGCCCGACAATTCCCGCGTCGATGCGGTGGATGACCATTGGGACCAGTTTGCCAGCTTCAAGGTCTATGACGATTTCACCCGATCCTGGCTCGCCGCCGCCCGCCGGATCCTGAAACCGAACGGGGCGATCTGGGTGATCGGGTCCTATCACAATATTTTCCGGGTCGGCGCCGAGCTGCAAAACCAGGGCTATTGGATCCTGAACGATGTGATCTGGCGCAAGGCCAACCCGATGCCGAACTTTCGCGGCAAGCGCTTTACCAATGCCCATGAGACGATGATCTGGGCCTCGAAAGGCGAGGGTGCAAAATACACCTTCAACTATGAGGCACTGAAAGCCCTGAACGAGGGCATTCAGATGCGGTCGGACTGGGTTCTGCCGATCTGCAATGGCGGTGAGCGGCTGAAAGACGCCAATGGCGACAAAGCGCATCCGACGCAGAAACCGGAATCGCTGCTGCACCGGGTGCTGGTCGGTTCGACCAATCCCGGCGACGTGGTGCTTGACCCGTTCTTTGGTACCGGCACCACCGGCGCCGTGGCCAAGATGCTGGGCCGCGATTTCATCGGTATCGAACGCGAAGCCGCCTATCGCGAGGTTGCCGAGAAACGGCTGAAGAACGTGCGCAAATACGACCGCGAGGCGCTGCAGGTGTCGACCGGAAAACGCGCCGAACCGCGGGTGCCCTTTGGCCAACTGGTCGAACGCGGCATGCTGCGCCCGGGCGAAGAGCTCTATTCGATGAACGGGCGGCACAAGGCCAAGGTCCGTGCCGATGGCACCCTGATCGGCGACGACATCAAGGGGTCGATCCACCAGGTCGGCGCCCATCTCGAAGGCGCGCCCTCCTGCAACGGCTGGACCTATTGGTGCTACAAGAAAGACGGCCAGACCGTGCCGATCGACATCCTGCGTCAGCAAATCCGGTCTGAAATGAACTGATCCAACATCGGCTTACCGCCAGCATCGCACCCGTGCGATGCAACTTTGCGCCCCGCCCTCATCGGCGGGGCCTTTTTTTGGCGACGTTAGACCTGAATCACCCACTCTGAAGCGGCCACGAAATCACTGAGGGATGCACCAAAAAAAGTCGCCGTAATACTAACCCATTGGCAGATCTCTTTACTTGGGATTTGCCAATGGAGTCAGAGTGTTGTATAAAAATGGTGCGGACGACCGGACTTGAACCGGCACGGGGCAAGTGCTTCCTACGGCGGCCCCCGTAGCTTCCAAGGCTACTGTGTCTACCATTCCACCACGTCCGCGTTGAAGTGCCCGCCCCTTGACAGGATTTCCCATGTCAGGAGCGGGCTTCTGGGATTAGTCCCAGATTGTAGACTTTACGGAGGGGGCATCTTGTTTCCTTTCGTGGCTAAAGTTCGAAGCGGAGGGCGAGCCTTCCACGGAATTGTCCTCCGCTTCACATAAAAACCAAAGTCCGTTGACCTCTTTATACAGACCAGACTTCTGGCCCTTTCGAAGTTCACTGCGGATTGTTGAAACTGCGATCATCTGTTCGTTTTCGGTTTGCGCCCCATCAACTATTTGTTGTGGCGTGAGTCCTGTGCGTGACGCAGAAAGCATTCGCATCGTCAGAGCTTTGGGCAAACCTCTAGGCGCGCGCTTGCGCTGAGGTGTGGCGTCATCATCTTCCTGATCGAAGGTATTATTCTGCTCGTCCTCGGATTGCGCTGCGGTGACGCCAGGCGATAGCAGCATCAGCATCTCGCGCTTCGCGTCCTCTTTTCCACGCGCGTAAGCTTCATCTGATGCCCTCTTGATAAGAGCCTCAATTTCAGAAGTTATAGATGCAATGCTCATAACCAGCCCAACTAGATTTAGCGGGAGAGACCCCGATTCATCGCATACATAGCGCCAATACTAGGCGCGTACAATAATTTAATGGGATAGGCGCGAATAAGCGCGTCACGACTAACTCAAAGCAGACACATCCGACGACGCGCTTGACCGGTCACGAAAAAGTCGGGCCTGACCAAGAAGCAGGAAGCGGTCGGCAGTAAAAAAGACTAACGGCGCTCATTATCGGGTGTGTGTGGACTATTCTGACTGTCGGATACGCGACATATACTATCGCTCACCCCGTATGCAGGCCGCGCTTGTAAGGCGCCCAATCGGTGATCTCGGGGTAATACATCGCCCGCCACTTGCGCACCCGGGGATTCATCCAGCGTCGCCACAGCGGAGGCACCATCGCCACCGAGGCCATGATCGGATAGCCATAGGGCAATTGCGGCGCCTGATCCGCGCCATAGGTCTGCAACAACGGGAACCGCCGGTCAGGTTTGTAATGGTGATCGGAATGCCGTTGCAGGTTGATCAGCAGCCAGTTCGTCGCCCTGTGCGAGGCATTCCAGGAATGATGTGGCATCACCCGTTCGAATTTACCGTCGCCCAGGTATTTGCGGGTCAGCCCGTAATGTTCGACGTAATTGGTCAGCTCCAGCTGCCAGATCGCGACAAAGGCCAGGAACAGGAACAGCCCCAGCCCGGCCCAACCACCGGCCAACAGCGCCAGCCCCAGCATCAGCGCCTGCAGCGCCGCATAGCGCCAGAACGGATTGCGCCGGTCGAACATGGAGGCGCCGCGCCGCGCCAGCATCCGCTTCTCCGCAGCCCAGGCCGAGCGCGGGCATTGCCGCAGCACCCGGAGGAAATAGCGCGGAAAGCCTTCGTTGTAGCGGGCGGTCACCGCATCGCGCGGGGTGGCGACATCGACATGATGCACCAGCAGATGTTCGCTGCGAAAATGTGAATAGAGCACATTCGCCAGCAGCAGGTCGCCGAGCCAGCGCTCAAGCTTGTTCTTCTGATGCATCAGCTCATGCGAGAACACGATCCCGGTCGCCCCGGCCATGATCCCGACGCCGTAAAACAGCACCAGCACTTCCAGCAGGCTCAGATGGTCGCTGTGGGTGACGTAATAGATCAGCGAAAACACCGTGATCGCCTGGATCGGAAACCAGATCATGGTGATCGCGCGATACCAGAACAGATCGGAATCCGGCGTGTTCGGGTCTGGATTGTCCAGATTCAGCCCGGTCAACGCGTCCAGAATGCTGAAGGTGAAATAGCTATAGAGCGGCAGCAGAACCACCGACCAGCCGCCATGGACGGCACCGATCCAGGCCAGCGGCACGTTCAGCATCGACAGCGCAAACGGCAAGGCCGAGGTGAGTTTCGCGGTGCGATCGGGAGCGGTCATCCGGGCCTCTGGGGTTGAACGGGAAGACGCAGAGTTTCAACCATTGTCAGCGCCACCACGCCAAAGGTCAAATGCCTTGCGCATCACCGTCGGCAGGTCGGCGGGGCGGAAATCCTGACGCGGGACAAAGGCACTTTCCCCGGGCTTCAGGGCAATCGTGGTGGACTCGGGATGGGCGGCGCGGCCCGTGCGGCTGTCCATGTCGATATCCGCGACGAAAAGCGTCAGCCGCAGATGGAAATGGGTGAAAGTATGGCGCACCTCGCCCGGCAGGCGCTGCCAATCGGCGGGGACAGGCGGCACTTCGGGCGGAACAGGGTCGCTCACGGGCACCCAATCGCCGCCGGGCCAACCCAGGGTGCCGCCGAGCAACCCCGTGTCCGGCCGCCGTTCCAGCAACAGCGCCCCATCCGCGCGCCGGGCCAGGTAGACCGCGCCATGGCGCACCGGCTTGGGCTTTTTCGCCATCCTGCGCGGCAGCAGCGCGGCAGTTCCGGCAGATCGTGCCGCACAGGGATCACGCCAGGGACAAATCCCGCAACTCGGTGATTTCGGGGTGCAGATCGTCGCCCCCAGATCCATCACCGCCTGGGCGTAATCGCCGCTGCGCGCTTCGGGGGTCAGCCTCGCCGCCAGCACGGTCAGCTCGCGCTTGGCCCCCGGCAGCGGCTCATGCCGGTCAAACAGCCGCGCCATCACCCGTTCGACATTGCCATCAACCACGGTTTCGACCCTGTCAAAGGCAATCGCGGTAATCGCGGCGGCGGTATAGGGGCCGATCCCTGGCAGCTCCATCAGCGCCGCCCGCGTATCGGGAAAGACACCGCCATGGTCATTGACCACCGCCCTGGCGCAGGCCAGCAGGTTGCGGGCGCGGGCGTAATAGCCAAGCCCGGCCCATTCCGCCATCACCTGCCCATCCGCCGCCGCCGCCAGATCGCCAACCCGCGGCCAGAGCGTGGTGAACCGGGTGAAATAGTCACGAACCGCGGCAACGGTGGTCTGTTGCAGCATCACCTCGGACAGCCAGATGCGATAGGGATCGGGCAACACCCCGGCCGCCCGTGCCGCCGGGCCGATCCGCCACGGCAGGTCGCGCGCATGCTGGTCATACCAGGTCAGCAACGCCTCGCTCAGCTCCCCGTCACGCAATCTTTATGTCCCCGCTCCTGTTTCGCGGCTGGCAACCGCCGCCTCGGTCACTAGAATAGCCGCAGGAAGAGGGATGCAAGACATGACCCGCCGCAGCACCACCACCTACGGGTTCAAGCGCACCGCAAACCTGCTGGAAAGCCGGATTCGCCGGGCTGGCGAAAGCCGGGGCTTTGCCGTGACCCGGTTGCTGACCCATTGGGACGAGATTGCCGGGCCGGATCTGGCCGGCCTCGCCCGGCCTGTCGATGTCAAATATGGCCGTCAGGGGCTGGGCGCGACGCTGACCCTGCTCACCGATGGCGCCCGCGCGCAACTGATCGAAATGCAAAAGGAAAAGCTGCGCGAGCGGGTGAACGGCGTCTATGGCTATAACGCCATTGCCCGCATCCGCATCACCCAGACTGCGGCCACCGGATTCGTCGATGGTCAGGTGGCGTTTGAGCCTGCGAAACCGCCGGTTGCGGCGACACCAGACCCCGAAACTCTGGCCAGGGCCAGCGCCAGCACAACCGGGATTGGCGACACTGACCTGCGGGCAGCGCTTGAGGCTCTGGCCCGGAATGTTCTAAGCAAGCAAAAGACCTAGGAAAGGATCGCATTTTGGATCGCAGGACACTTATCGCGGGCGCTGCCGCCGTCGCGGCCATCGGCGCCGGGGGCGTTTACTGGTCCCGCCGCGAAGCCGCCCCGGCCACCACCCAAATCAACGCCTCGACGACCGAGGATCTTGAAGCAATCGACACCTCTTCAGTCATCGAAATGGTACAGGGCACGCCTGACGCCAAGGTGACGGTGCTGGAATACGCCAGCTTTACCTGCCCGCATTGCGCCAGCTTTCACGCCGGCCCCTATCAACAACTGAAATCCGACTATATCGACACCGGCAAGGTCAGGTTCATCTACCGCGATGTCTATTTCGATCGGTTCGGCCTCTGGGCCTCGATGATCGCGCGCTGTGATCCGAACCGGTTCTTCGGCATTTCCTCGCTGCTCTACAAACAGCAAAAGGACTGGCTGGGCGGCGAAAGCCCGGCGGCGATTGCCGACAATCTGCGCAAGATCGGCAAGGTCGCAGGCCTGACCGACGATCAGGTCGAAACCTGCCTCGCCAACGAAGACACCGCCAAGACCCTGGTTGCTTGGTATGAAAAGAACACCGCCGCCGATGACGTCAGCGGCACCCCGACCCTGTTCATCAATGGAACCAAACATTCCAACATGAACTGGGCCGATTTCAAGAAGCTGATAGATACGGCACTGGAGGATTGATGACCACGCCCCTAACCGGCCTCAAGGTCGTTGAACTCGCTCGCATTCTCGCCGGTCCCTGGGCCGGTCAAACCCTGTCCGACCTCGGCGCCGACGTGATCAAGGTCGAAGCGCCGGATGGCGACGACACCCGCACCTGGGGGCCGCCGCATATCACGCGCAACGGCGAAACCACCGCCGCCTATTACCATTCCGCCAATCGCGGCAAGCAATCGGTCACCTGTGATTTCCGCACCCCTGAGGGGCAGGCCTTTGTCCGCGATCTGGTCAAGGATGCCGATATCCTGATCGAGAATTTCAAGGTCGGCGGGCTGGCCAAATACGGGCTGGACTACGCCAGCCTGAGCGCGCTGAACCCAAAGCTGATCTATTGCTCGATCACCGGCTTTGGCCAGACCGGCCCCTATGCCCATCGGCCCGGATACGATTACATCATTCAGGGCATGTCCGGCTTCATGTCGATCACCGGCGAACCGGATGGCCAGCCGCTGCGCGCTGGGGTGGCAATCACCGATCTGTTCACCGGGGTCTATTCCACCACCGCGATCCTGGCGGCGCTGCAACAGCGCCACACCACCGGGCGTGGTCAGCATATCGACATGGCGCTGCTGGATTGCGCGGTTTCGGTGATGGCCAACCAGGCGATGAACTACTTCGCCTCGGGCAACCCGCCGCAGCGCACCGGCAACACCCATCCGAATGTGGTGCCCTATCAGGTCTTTGCCACCGCTGACGGCCATATCATCATCGCCACCGGCAATGACGGTCAGTATCAGCGGCTCTGTGATGTGCTGAACCTGTCGGCGCTGAAGGACGATCCACTGTATCGCAGCAATGGCGACCGGATCAGCAACCGCGCGACGCTGATCCCGCAATTGGCCGCCGCCTGTCGGACCTTTACCAAGGCCGATCTGCTGGCCGCCTGCGAGGCCAACAATGTCCCCGCCGGGCCGATCAACGACATGGGCGAGGTGTTTGCCGATCCGCAGGTGATCGCCCGTGGCATGAAGCTCGACCTCGACGGGGTGCCGACAGTGCGTTCGCCCTTCGTGTTCTCGGATGCCGAGCTGAAATTGACCACGCCATCACCGACCCTGGGTGAGCATGACAGCTGATCGCGACATCCGGCGCATGAACCGATGCGCCAGCAACGGAAAAAGGCGGTAAATCCGCCAAAGCCACGCCGCCTTGCCGATGACCACCTCATCGCGGCGCCCAGCGAGGCCGTCCAGGATCGCCTGGGCGGCGCGCGCGGACATGCTGGCGGGTCCGGATTGTGCGATGCGCGGCTATCCGGGGCTGCGGCCGGGCTGAACGCTATTCGCCCAGCTTGGCATGCACCTCGTCCAGATCGATCTCACCGATCGGCATCTTGTTCGACGGATCGTTGAAATCGTATTTGAACAACTCAAAGTCGCGCTTGTAGATCTCGTAGACCAGATGCTTCGACAGATCGTCGAAGTAATCTTCGACCGGGTGCAGACGCTTGGGCCCATGGCCTTCGGATTCGTTGAAGCGCGGAATCTGTTTCAGATCAATCGGATGCTTGGTTTCGATGCTGTTCAGCACCTCCTGCATGCCGTCGTTGAACGACTCGGTCCAGAAAATCTTGTCGTAGTGACCGCCGTTGACGATGAAGGTCGAGATATGGCCGGACATCGCTGACCAGTGGATATCCGGCTCCATCGGGCGCCGCCAACGGATGGTGTCGCGGGCGAACAGCAGGAACCGGCGGAAGGATTTGATCTGGTCGAACTCTTCCTTGCCATCGTCACCGCCGACCTCGACCCCGTATTTCTGGATCAGCAGCGGCACCAGATTGCCACGATAGCGGTTGCCGTTGCGCTGGATGCCACAGATCTTGTCAAAGAATGACGACAGGATCCTGGCGTAGGGATTGCGCACGCAGGTGAAGGCATAGGATCTGTGATTGCGGACATTGTCCTCGATCAGCTGGTGACTGTTCTCCATCGCCCATTTGTGCATGCCGTAATCGGCGTCATGGATGTCACCGTCAAAAAATTCACCATGATCCGCATAGAACATGATCTGCCCGATGGTCGAGCAGGCGCATTTCGGAACCACCCGATAGACGACGCTCTCGCTCTCGGTCATCCAAGTACCTGGAAACCCCATAAACTGCCCTAAGCCTCCGACTTGGCGACCGCTTTTGTGCGGCCTTCGTGCTTTGCTAAACAAAAAAGCAAACTAATGAGGTTTAATCAACGCACCTTCACGCTTATCACAGTGCAAACCTTAACTTAGTTGCCCCTACGCACGCCGGAACATGGCCCGAATCGCTTTCATATTGCTCTGCCACAAGGACCCGGAGGCGATCATCCAACAGGCTGAGCGCCTGACGGCCGTGGGCGACTACATGTCGATTCACTTTGACGGCCGCTCTGACCCCGCACATTACCAGAAAATCCGCGACGCCCTGGCCGACAATCCCAACGTCACATTTGCCAAACAGCGGATCAAATGCGGCTGGGGGGAATGGTCGCTGGTGCGGGCCACCCTGAACGCCATCGAGGCCGCGGTCGAGGCCTTTCCCCGTGCCACCCATTTCTACATGCTCTCGGGCGATTGCATGGCGATCAAATCCGCTGAATTTGCCCATGATTACCTGGAAAGCACCGACCATGACTTCATCGAAAGCTTTGATTTCTTTGAAAGCGACTGGATCAAGACCGGGTTCAAGCAAGAGCGGCTGATCTATCGCCACCTGTTCAACGAACGCAAACACAAATGGTGGTTCTATGCCTCGATCGGGCTGCAGAAACGGCTGCGCCTGACTCGGAAAGTGCCGCCTGACCTGCAAATCATGATCGGCAGTCAATGGTGGTGCCTGAGGCGTCAAACCATTGAATCGGTTCTGGAATTCTGCAAGTCCCGGCGCGACGTGGTCCGGTTTTTCCGTACCACCTGGATCCCGGACGAAACGTTTTTCCAAACCGTCGTGCACCACATCGTGCCGCGAGAAGAGATCCGGTCGCGCTCCCTGACATTCCTGATGTTCACCGACTACGGCATGCCGGTGACCTTCTACAACGACCACTACGATCTGCTGCTCAGTCAGGATTTCCTGTTCGCACGCAAGATTTCGCCGGATGCGCATCAGCTCAAGCGCCGTCTGGGCCAACTCTACGCCGCCAAGAACATCCGCTTTGACGTCAGCAACGAGGGCCCCAGCCTGTTCAAGTTCCTGACCGGCCAGGGTCGGCTCGGACGCCGCTTTGGAATGCGGTTCTGGGAAACCGAATCGACCCTGGGCCGCGAGCGCGAGCTGCTGATCGTGATCTCCAAGAAATGGCACGTCGCCAAACGGCTGCTTGAGCGCATTCGCCAGGTCACCAATGTCCCGGCCATTGAATACCTGTTTCACGAGGAAAGCACGCCGCTACCCGACCTCGGCGGCATTCAAAGCACTTTGGGTAAGCGCACCCGGCACCGGCGGGCGCTGGTGCGGATGCTGTTCGACTATTACAATTCCGACCGGCTGCTCCTCTGCCTCGACCCGAATGGCATCGATCTGCTGCATGACTTCTGCTCCGACCGCTCGGTGACCCGGCTGCTCGACATCGAGTGCCAGTTCAGCGACGATTACCTGATTGGCCATGCCAAGCGGGTCGGGCTGGCCGGCGAAAGCACCCCGCGCGAAACCATGGAACGGCTGCTGCCCACCATCCGCAACGACATGGATTTCGAATCTGACCGGCTGCGCGATGCCGGTTTCGAAAATATGTACCGGATACGCGAGGTCGACACTCCGGCACAGAACGCGGCACCACTGGCCGCCTTTCTGTCGATCACCCCCGAAAAAGCCCGCGAAATCGCGGAAATGGATTACCTGTTCAACGACTGAGGTACGCAATGCCCTATGCCTATGACGACCAAAACATCTTTGCCAAGATCCTGCGCGGCGAGATCCCGAACCGGACGGTGCTGGAGACCGAGCACACCCTGGCCTTCGAAGACATCCGCCCGCAGGCGCCGGTGCATGTGCTGGTGATCCCCAAGGGGCCCTATGTCACCTATGACCATTTCGCCGAGGCCGCGAGCGATGCCGAAATCGTCGATTTCAACCGCGCCATCGCGGCGATCTGCAAGATGGTCGGGGTGACCTCGGACATCGGCGAAGGCTGCCGGTTCATCTCCAACGCCGGTGAGCACGGGGTGCAGGAGGTGCCGCATTACCACCTGCATATCCTCGGCGGTCGCCGCCTTGGCCGGATGCTGGAACGTCCGCGCGAACAGCCGTGACGCTGGGCCAGGCCTTTGGCCTTTTGGCCTTCTGGCTGATTGCGGCAAACGTCCTGGCCTATGGCGCCTTTGGCTATGACAAGGCGCAGGCGCGCGCAGGCGGCTGGCGGGTCGCCGAGTCAAATCTGATCCTGATCGCCTTTCTCGGTGGCTGGCTCGGGGCGAAGCTGGGCCAGCGGCACTTTCGACACAAGACGCGCAAAGAACCGTTTCGCACCAACCTCGACATGGTGCCGCTGCTATGGGTCGTGGTCGCTGGCGCGGCAGCGATCTTTTTCCGGGAGTTTCTTATCGCCTGGCTGAAACCACTGCTTTAACGCGGCGGCAGGGTGTCGAATTGCGGCACGCCCTCGGCGATGCAGTGGAACGGCTGCGCCTCGCCCATGAAGATCGCCGCCGAGGGGCCGGAATAGAGCGACGGATCGTCCATCGTCCCGACCTTGACCACCAGCGTCTTGCCGTTCGGCTGCCGGGTGGTCAGGTGGGTGCCGCAGGTCGGACAGAAGTCTCGACTGCGCGGCGCCTCAAGATCGCTGCGGGTGAACCGCGCCGGGGTGCCCTTGGTATAGGTCAGCGCATCGACGGCGAACATCATGAAGAAGTTCGGGCCGCCGCCCGACACATATTGGCAGGGCCGACACTGGCATTGCGCCTGAAACAGCACCTCGCCTTCGACCGCGTAGCGAACCGCGCCGCAATAGCATCCACCTTCGAATTTCATGGCATCCTCCCGGTTTTGATCAGGATAGGCGCCCTGCCCGCTCTTGCCCAGACCCGGCTGATCGACCATAGTTTGGCCGATCAATCGCCCGTGCAAAGGACCATCCGCCATGCCCATCGAAGCGCCAGAAACCAAAATCGTCGAAAGCCACAAGATCGCCTGCGACGGTGGTGAAGGGGCGCTTGGCCATCCAAGGGTCTGGCTGCATATTCCCGACGACATCGGCTGGGTCGAATGTGGCTATTGCGACGCGAAATATGTGTTGAAGGGCGGCAAGGCAGACCAGGGCAGCGCGGCCTGATATCCGTTTGGTCGCGCCGGCAAGCCTGCGCGATGCCTCCGGCGGGAATATTTTTGGCAAGATGAAGCGGGAGACCGCAACACAGGGCAACCGCAGGAAGGGATCGGCATGAGTTTCGGCAAGGGGTGCCACCTGCACCTGATCGACGGATCGGCATTCATCTTTCGCGCCTATCACGCGCTGCCGCCGCTGACCCGCAAATCCGACGGGTTGCCGATCGGCGCAGTGGCCGGGTTCTGCAACATGTTGCAGCGCTATGTCGAGGGCAACACGGGCCCCGATGCTCCGACCCATGTCGCAGTGATTTTTGACAAGGGCAGCCACACCTTTCGCAACGACCTTTACGATCTCTACAAGGCCAACCGCGAGGCGATGCCAGAGGATCTGCGCCCGCAGATGCCACTGACACGGGCGGCGACCGAGGCGTTCAACATCGCCAGCAAGGAGCTGGAGGGGTTTGAGGCCGACGACATCATTGCCACCCTGTCCTGCCAGGCCCGCGACGCCGGTGGCCGGGTGACGATCATCTCATCGGACAAGGATCTGATGCAGCTGGTCGGCGGCGGAGTCGAAATGCTCGACGCGATGAAGAACCTGCGGATCGACCGCGACGGGGTGCTGGAGAAATTCGGCGTCTATCCCGAACGGGTGGTCGATGTGCAGGCGCTGGCCGGTGACAGTGTCGATAACGTGCCCGGCGCGCCGGGGATCGGGGTCAAGACCGCAGCGCTGCTGATCAACGAATATGGTGATCTGGATACGCTGCTGGCCCGGGCCGAAGAGATCAAGCAACCCAAGCGCCGCCAGACCCTGATCGACAATGTCGATCAGATCCGGCTGTCACGGACCCTGGTGCAGCTCGATTGCGCCACGCCGCTGGACTTCACCCTCGACGATCTCGAGGTTCGCGACCCCGACCCCGAAACCTTGTTGAAATTCCTGACCGAGATGGAGTTTCGCAACCTGACCAAGCGGATCTCTGACGCGCTGGGGGTTGCCGCGCCGGTAATCGCCGAACCCGCGACCGCCGCCAATGCAGACGCCGCCGCGCCCGAGATGCCGCCGATTGATCCCGCGGCCTATGAATGCGTGATCGAGATGGCAGCGTTGGACAAATGGATCGCCCGGATCCGCGAGCGCGGCTATGTCGCCGTCGACACCGAAACCACCGGGCTGGACGAAATGCGCGTCGATCTGGTCGGCATCTGTCTGGCGGTTGAGCCCGGGCAGGCCTGCTACATTCCGCTGACCCACAAGGCCAGCGGCGGCGAGGGCCTGTTTGCCAATGACGATCTGGCCGGGGGACAATTGCCGCTGAACGACGTTCTGGCCGCGCTGAAACCGGTGCTTGAGGATGATGCGGTCCTCAAGATCGGGCAGAACATGAAATACGACGCCAAGATCCTGAAACGCTATGGCATCGACATCGCGCCTTTTGATGACACCATGCTGATCAGCTATGCCCAGCACGCGGGCGAGCACAATCACGGCATGGACACGCTGAGCGAGCGCTACCTCGGCCATTCACCGATTCCGATCAAGACCCTGCTGGGCAGCGGCAAGAGCCAGATCACCTTTGATCTGGTGCCAATCGAGGACGCGGTGAAATACGCCGCCGAGGATGCCGATATCACCCTGCGGCTCTGGCTGTTGATGAAGCCGCAATTGCATCGGCGCAAGGTCACCACGGTTTACGAGACGCTAGAACGGCCGCTGGTGCCGGTTCTGGCCCGGATGGAGACGGCAGGGATCAAGGTGGATCGCGACACGCTGAGCCGGATGTCGAATGCCTTTGCCCAGAAGATGGCGCAGCTCGAGGACGAGATACAGGAGCTTGCGGGCGAGACGTTTAACGTCGGCTCCCCGGCGCAGGTGGGCGAGATCCTGTTCGAGAAGATGGGCCTCGAAGGCGGCAAGAAAGGCAAGACCGGCAAGTATTCCACCCCGGCGGATGTGCTGGAGGATCTCGCGACCGAGCACGAACTGCCCGGCCGGGTGTTGGACTGGCGGCAGCTGCAGAAGCTGAAGTCGACCTATACCGATGCGCTGCAGGACCACATCAACCCCGAGACCGGGCGGGTCCATACCTCTTACGTGATTGCCGGGGCGAACACCGGGCGGCTGGCCTCGACCGATCCGAACCTGCAGAACATTCCCGTGCGCAGCGAAGAGGGGCGGCGCATCCGCGAGGCCTTTGTCGCCGAGCCGGGCAAGGTTCTGATCTCGCTCGACTACAGCCAGATCGAACTGCGGATCCTGGCGCATATTGCCGAGATCGACGCGCTGAAACAGGCCTTTCACGAAGGTCAGGACATTCACGCCGCCACCGCATCCGAAATGTTCAACGTGCCGCTCGATCAGATGACCCCGGATGTGCGCCGCCAGGCCAAGGCGATCAATTTCGGGGTGATCTATGGCATTTCGGCCTTTGGACTGGCGCGCAACCTGCGGATTCCGCGAGATCAGGCCAAGGGATTCATCGACCGCTACTTCGAACGCTTTCCCGGCATTCGCGAATATATGGATGAGACGGTGGCCTTTGCCAAGGAACACGGCTTTGTCCAGACGCTGTTCGGGCGGCGCATCAACACGCCAGAGATCAACGCCAAGGGGCCACGCTCAGGCTTTTCGCATCGCGCCGCGATCAACGCACCGATCCAGGGCTCGGCCGCCGATGTGATCCGCCGGGCGATGATCCGCATGGATGACGCCATTGTCGGGCTGCCTGCGCGGATGCTGTTGCAAGTGCATGACGAACTGGTGTTCGAGGTCGAGCAGGGCGCCGAAGAGGCGCTGATCAAAGCGGCCCGCGATGTAATGGAGAATGCCGCCGACCCGGCGGTGAAACTCTCGGTGCCGCTGACTGTTGATGCCGGACAGGGTGCCAATTGGGCCGAGGCGCATTAGCGCAGCCAGACCTCGACCCGCCGGTTCGCCTGCCGGCCCCAGGTGGTGTCGTCACAGGCCATTGGCATCGCCTCGCCAAAGGCCTCGACCTGGAGCTCAACCCGGGTCAGATCCATCGCTTCGGTGGCGGCGACCACCGCCCGGCGCAGGCTTTCAGCTCGACGCATCGAGATTTTGCGATTGGCCTCGGCCGGTCCGGCACCATCCGAGAAGCCGACAAACACCAGCTTGCGCCCGTCGAACTGCCCGGATTCCAGCGCCACTGCCAACTGCCGGATGTTCGAGCTGCTCTGCGCGTCCAGCGCCGCCGACCCGGCCTGAAACCGGAACGACAGGGTTAGGCGGCTGAGCGGCGTCAGAGCCGCTACCATGCGTTGCAATTCCTCAAGCCCGACACCGTCACCGGCGCGGGCAATGGCATTGGCAAAGCGGTCGCCCTGATCGTCGATCGGCATTTCCTCAGGGGATTGGTCGATGAACCCGGCGCGCCGGATCACCAGCTGCGCCGGGGCGCTGCGGGCATAGGCCAGGAATTCCCGCGCCAGACGCGGCAGACGCCGGGCCGGGGTGTAGAGGAACAGCGGCACGGTCAGCGGGTAATCCTCGGTCTTGGCGTTGCGACGACTGGCATGGATGGCAAAGCCACAATCGCCCGACAGGCCCAGCGGCACCGCATTGCCAATGCCCGACACCGTTGACAGCCCGATGGAAAAAGGATCAGCCACCACCGCGCGCCACAATGCCGCATCGCTGTTATGGCGTTGTGCATCCGCGCGCAGATCGGCCCCGATTGGCGCCAACAGCTTGTCCTCAGCAGCCTGGGCCAGCCCGGCGGCGGCATCGCGCATATGCACGCTGATCGGCGCATCCGGGCCGCCGAGCGCCGCCCAACTGGTGATTCGCCCGGAAAACACCGCCGCCAGATCGGCCAGGGTGATTTCGGTCAGCGGACTACCCGGCGCGACGATCGGCACCAGCGCATCCAGTGCCAGCACCCGCGCCCGATTGGCGGCACGCATCTCGCCCATCCCGGCCTGATAGGCGCGCTGGGCCTCTTCATTGCGGATTTCGCGGCGCGACAGCACCACGTCGGCCTCATTGACCAGCAAATCGGCAAAGCCTTCGTCGGTGTTGGTGCTGTGCACCGAAAACCGCGCCACCACCTTGCCGGTTTCGCGCTGGGTCAGCACAAAGGTGGTGCGCGTTGGCCCGTCCGTCTCTTCAGCCATGCTGAACCGGTTGCGCCGGGCAAAGCCGTCGATCAGCGCCGGGATCAGCACCTCGCCTGCCGTCGCCGCGCCGGAAATCTCAAGCTCGGCAACAAAGCTTTCCAGATCGGGACAGCCAGGGCCGTCACAATTCACCCCCGAGCCGTCAATGGTCAATTCGCCATAGATCGTGTCGACCCGGTAGAATTGTCCGTCATAGCCGAGGATATTGCCCGCGATCTCGATCGAGCCATCGCGCGAGGTCAGGGTAACGTCCTGTGCCGCCAGCGGCGCAGCGCAGGCCAACAGACATATCCGGAAAAGGAAATGTGCGGCGAATCTCGCCGCACAGTAAAATCGCATGTGAGGGCCTCGGTCGGTCGGCTTATCTGCTGGCGATTTTCAGGTCATTCAGCGGAGTATTCAACAGGAGATAGTCACCAACCGCATCACAAGTGGGCATTGCGATGGTCAATTCCTGTGAATTGATCCGGGCGCCGCTGCTGATCTGGAAAACCTGTGCCGAAACGTCGCGCTCACAGGTTTCGGCCAGAACCTCGGCCTCAACCGAAAGACGGACCTTGCCGCCGTTGCGGGCGGTGCCCGAGGGAAAGGTATAGACTTGGGCGATGGTCGATTCTGGCAGAGTCGGATCGCCCAGCGTCATCATGAAGCCGCCTTCGCCACGCGCCGCGATCGTCGGATCGCGGGGGGTATCCACCCAGACATGGCCATCGGCGTCATAACCGGCGCCAAATTCCAGCGCATGCAGCGTCATCCCGGTTTGACCGATGCCTTGCAGCACGGCGCGGTCGTAAAACACCACGGATTCAACTGTAACGAGGGCGACCGCCGCATCGCCAACCGGCAGGTCGGCAGTGAAACGGGCGTTTTCGACCAGCGCCGGAACTGCGATTTCAATGCTGCCGGTGCTGTCGGTCAACTCGCTGAATACCAGCCCTTCGTGGGTAAAGGTCACCCGTGTATAGGGGTCGCATTTTGAGCTGAACTTGAGGTTCACCAGGGCGGCAATCGAATTTTCCGCCTTCAACGTCACCGGGCATTCGGAATCCAGACGCTCTGCATTTGGCAGGGCATCCGGGATCCGGTCGACCATCGCGGTGACCTGCGGTGCCCGGGTCGGCGCGGCCAGAGAGCGCGGCGCATCAGGCCGGTCGCTCAACGATGAGGTCAGCGCAATGCCGGACAATTCGAGCGGCTTTGCCACACCGGGATGTGCCGGTTCCGGCATCGCAAGCGCGGCGGTTTGCATCGGTTCGGCCGGGCTCTGTTGTTGCACGACCTGCGTACTGCCGATCTGCATCAGAAACCCAACGGCTGCGGCAGTGCCCAAGGCACCGGCGACGACTAGAACTTTATTGGAACGGGCCACGATTCCCTCCATGGCTTACATTTCGCTTGGTGTAAGCATGATCAAAAATCGAGGCCGGTCTGTGGCCGCGCCGGGAAACCATTAAGGCGATTGCAAGGCTGCAAGATCAACCGATCTTGCCGTGGCAATGCTTGAATTTCTTGCCCGATCCGCAGGGGCAGAGGTCATTGCGGCCCGGATTTCCCCAGGTGGCGCGGTCGTTTTCGTCAAACCCTGGCACCGCTGCCTCGACCGGCTGCGCCGCGTCTTCGGTGGACTGATCCGATGTCAGCGCGGCTTGCTGCGCAGCCAGCTGCGCCTGAAAGGCCGCCATCTGCTGCTGCTGTTCCTCTTCGGTCATCGGACGGATCCGCGACAGAGTCTCGGTCACATCCTCGCGCAAGGATTCAAGCATGCCCTCGAACAGCTGGAACGCCTCCTTCTTGTATTCGTTCAGCGGATCGCGTTGGGCATAGCCCCGGAACCCGATGACCGAACGCAGATGCTCCATCGTCATCAGATGGTCGCGCCATTTCTGGTCGATGGTCTGCAGCAGGATCTGCTTTTCGATTTGGCGCATGCTGTCGGCGCCGAATGCGGCGGCTTTTTTCGCCATCATCTCGTCACCGGCTTTTTCCAGCCGCTGAACGATGGCCTCGTCATCAACGCCTTCTTCGGCGGCCCATTCCAGCACCGGCACATCCAGCGCCAGCTTTTCGACGCAGGCGGCCTGCAGCCCCTCGACATCCCATTGATCGGCATAGGCCTTGGGCGGGATGTGATGATCGACCAGGTCGTCGATCACTTCATGGCGCATCTCTTTCACGGTTTCGGAAAGATCCTTGGCCTCCATGATCTCCATCCGCTGCGCGAACACCAGCTTGCGCTGTTCATTCATCACATCGTCGAATTTCAGGACGTTCTTGCGCGAGTCAAAGTTGCGGCCCTCAACCTTGGCCTGGGCGCGTTCCAGCGATTTGTTCACCCACGGGTGCACAATCGCCTCACCGTCTTTCATCCCCAGCGTTGACAGCACTTTGTCGAGCCGCTCGGATCCGAAGATCCGCATCAGGTCATCCTCAAGCGACAGGTAGAAGCTGGAGCGCCCCGGATCGCCCTGACGGCCCGAGCGGCCGCGCAGCTGGTTGTCGATGCGGCGGCTTTCGTGGCGTTCGGTGGCCAGAACAAACAGCCCGCCGGCGGCTTTCACATTGGCCTCTTCCTCGGCATGCTCGGCCTCGATCCGGGCGCGCACCTCATCGGGATTCGCCTCGGGATCGGCGGCCAGCGCCTGCATCACCTTCATCTCGACATTGCCGCCGAGTTTGATGTCGGTGCCGCGCCCGGCCATGTTGGTGGCTATGGTGATCGCACCCAGCTTGCCGGCATCGGCAACGATCTGCGCCTCTTGCTCGTGCTGGCGGGCGTTCAGAACATTATGCGGCAGATCCGCCTGTTTCAGCAGATCGGACAGGCTTTCGGATTTCTCGATCGAGGTGGTGCCGACCAGGATCGGCTGACCCTTGGCGTGGGATTCCTTGATGGTCTCGACAATCGCCGCGTATTTCTCGGCGGTGGTGCGATAGACGGCATCATCATCGTCTTTGCGCAAAATCGGCATGTTGGTCGGCACTTCGACCACGCCCAGCTTGTAGATTTCCTGAAATTCCTCGGCCTCGGTCGCCGCGGTTCCGGTCATCCCCGCCAGCTTGTCATACAGCCGGAAATAGTTCTGGAACGTCACCTGCGCCAGCGTCACGTTTTCTGGCTGGATGGTCACGCCTTCCTTGGCCTCGATCGCCTGATGCAAACCGTCAGACAACCGCCGACCGGCCATCATCCGCCCGGTGAATTCATCGACCAGCACGACGTCATCGCCGCGCACCATGTAATCCTTGTCGCGCTGGAACAGCTTATGGGCCCGCAGCGCCTGATTGACATGGTGGATCACCGTGGTGCTTTCGGGATCGTAGAGCGTCTGATCCTCGGGCAGCAGGCCGCGCTTGTGCAGCTCGGCCTCAAGGAATTCATTGCCTTCGTCGGTAAAGGTCGCCTGCCGCATCTTTTCGTCGACGGTGTACATGCCCTCGTCGATCAACGGGATCAGCGCGTTGATGCTCTGATAGAGATCGCTGCGGTCCTCCGACGGGCCCGAGATGATCAGCGGCGTGCGCGCCTCGTCGATCAGGATGCTGTCGACCTCATCGACAATCGCGAAGTTGTGGCCGCGCTGATTCATCTCCGACAGGTCGGATTTCATGTTGTCGCGCAGATAGTCAAAGCCCAGTTCGTTGTTGGTGGCATAGGTCACGTCACAGCGATAGGCGGCGATCTTTTCGTCATTGGGCTGCTGCGGATAGACCGCGCCGGTGGTCAGGCCCAGCGCCCCGAACACCTTGCTCATCCAATCCGCGTCGCGTCTGACCAGGTAATCGTTGACCGTGACGATATGCACGCCCTTGCCGGTCAGCGCGTTCAGATAGGCCGGAAAGGTGGCGACCAGGGTCTTGCCCTCACCGGTCTTCATCTCGGCGATATTGCCCTGGTGCAGGAAAATCCCGCCCATCAGTTGAACATCAAAGGCCCGCAGGCCCAGCGCCCGTTTCGCCGCCTCACGGCAATTGGCAAAGGCTTCGGGCAGCAGGTCGTCCAGGCTTTCACCGCCCATCGCCCGCTTGGCCAGTTCCTCGGTCTTGTCCTTCAATCCCGCGTCACTCAGCGCCTCGAATTCGGGCTCCAGCGCGTTGATCTTTTCCACCAGCGGCCGGGTCGCCTTTACCTTCCGGTCATTCGGCGTTCCGAAGACCTTTTTGGCGAGTGTCCCGATACCTAACATGGCAATTCCGATCCGGTCATTGACGACAACGTGCAAAAGCGCGGGGTTGAATGGCCGCCACGGCCCCCATAGAACGGGCCGCAATGGCCACTCACGCCTTAAACATAAGGCGATGTAAGGGGGCGGCCGGATAGTGTCAACGCCACGCGCCGGACCATTCGGCACATGCGCCAAGGAAGGAACACAATGCCCATCACCACGACCCTGCGTGCCGGACTTATTGCCGCCGCTCTGACCTTGCCCGGCTTTGCCCTGGCACAGAGCGAAACCATCACCAAGCCGGATGAAAGTCAGGTCAATCCCGATGCCAAACCGGCCACCGCGGACACCGTCGTCGCCACCGTGAACGGCACCGATATCACGCTGGGTCACATGATCATGATCCGCGCCGGCCTGCCCGATCAATATGCGCAATTGCCAGCCGACGTGCTGTTCACCGGCATCCTGGATCAACTGGTTCAGCAGGAGGCCCTGGCCCAATCCTGGACCGGTGATCTGCCCAAGGCGGTCACCCTGACACTGGACAATGAGCGCAGCGGCCAGATCGCCAGCGCCGCGGTCGAGGACTTCTTGAAAACCGCGCTGAGCGAGGCCGAGATCCAGGCCGCTTACGACGAGAATTATTCCGCCGCTTCGGATGAAAGCGAATACAAGGCGCGCCACATCCTGGTCGAGACCGAGGACGAGGCCAAAGCGCTGATCGAAGCGCTGGACGGTGGCGCCGATTTCGCCACCCTGGCCAAGGAAAAATCGACCGGCCCCTCCGGCCCCAACGGTGGCGATCTGGGCTGGTTCGGCCAGGGCATGATGGTCAAACCCTTCGAGGATGCGGTGGTCGCCCTTGCGCCAGGCAGCTACACCAAGGAACCGGTGCAGACCCAGTTCGGCTGGCATGTCATCCTGCTGGAAGAGACCCGCGCCAAAGCCGCCCCGTCGCTGGACGAGGTGCGCGGCGAGATCGAAGTCGAACTTCAGCGCACCAAGGTTCAAGAGCTGATTGACGGGCTGGTGGAAAAAGCCAATGTCGACCGCAGCGGTGCCGAAGGCATCGACCCGACCCAGCTGACCAATATGCAACTCGTGGAGTAATCCGAATGGGCAAATATCCTGTCTCTCCGCTCGCACCCGCAGCCTTTCCGGCTTTGCCGGTGATCGAGGGCGTCGCCTTTGCCACCATCGCGGCAGGGGTTCGATACGCGGGCCGGACAGATGTGATGTTGGCCCGACTGGCCCCCGGCACCACCATCGCCGGGGTGTTCACCCGCTCCTCCACCCGCGCGGCACCGGTGCTGGATTGCCAGGCCAAGATCGGCGGCGACAGCGATGCCGGCGCCGCGATCATCGTGAATTCCGGCAACGCCAACGCCTTTACCGGGCGCAGCGGCATTGACGCCACCCGCGCCGTGACCCGTGCCGTGGCCGCGGAGCTGGGCCTGCCGGAAACACGGGTGTTTTCCTCATCCACCGGGGTGATCGGGGAAAAGCTGCCCGCCGGGCGGATCACTGACAAGGTCCATGATTTGTCCGCCGCGCTGGACCCCGGCAAGATCGCCGAAGCGGCGCAGGCGATCATGACCACCGACACCTTTCCCAAGGGCGCCTCGGCGCAGGTCGAACTGGGCGGCAAAACCGTGCAGATCGCCGGATTCGCCAAAGGATCGGGCATGATCGAGCCGGATATGGGCACCATGCTGGTTTATATCTTTACCGACGCCAAGGTGGCGCGCCCGCTGCTGCAACAGATGGTGTCCGAGCTCTCCGACCGCAGCTTCAACTGCATCACCGTCGACAGCGACACCTCGACCTCTGACACCCTGCTGGTCGCGGCGACGGGCACATCGGGTGCCGCGGTTACCAGCACCGAAGGGCCATTCCGCGACGCCTTGCACTCCGTCATGCTCGACCTGGCGCATCAGGTGGTCAGGGACGGCGAGGGCGCAACCAAATTCGTCGAAATCGAAGTGACCGGTGCCACCAGTGACCAGGAGGCGCGGATCCATGGCAAATCCATCGCCAATTCGCCGCTGGTGAAGACCGCGATTGCCGGTGAGGATCCGAATTGGGGCCGCGTGGTGATGGCAATCGGCAAGTCCGGGGCCGAGGCCGACCGCGATCTGATCACCATTCGCTTTGGCGAGGTGCTGGTCGCAGAAAAAGGCTGGGTCGCGGACAGCTATCGTGAGGCCGATGGCGCCAATTACATGAAGGGCCAGAACCTGAAGATCGCTGTCGACCTCGGTCTTGGCAGTGGCAGCGCCACGGTCTGGACCTGCGACCTGACCCATCAATACATCACCATCAACGCCGACTATCGCTCGTGACCATTGTCCTGGTCTCTGCCGTCGCGCTGATCGATGTCGATGGGCGGGTGCTGCTGGCGCAACGGCCCGAGGGCAAATCGATGGCCGGGCTCTGGGAATTTCCCGGCGGCAAGGTGGAACCGGGCGAAACCCCCGAGGCGGCACTGATCCGCGAATTGCACGAGGAGCTTGGCATCGACACCTGGTCCTCCTGCCTGGCGCCGCTGACCTTTGCCTCGCATGGCTATGACGATTTTCACCTGCTGATGCCGCTGTTCGCCTGCCGCAAGTGGAACGGCACCCCGCGCGGCCGCGAGGGCCAGGCGCTGAAATGGGTGCGGGCGCATGACTTGAAGTCCCACCCGATGCCGCCCGCAGATATTCCGCTGATCCCGATCCTGCGCGATTGGCTGTGACCAGCAATCAACGAATCATGTAATTTTGATTCGGTTTTGTTATAATGGTGGCCGTCTCTGTGGGGGGGATTCGAAATCATGACCAGAACAATAACACTGGGAAACTACGTCTCGGTTCAGGGCACGTTTGTCCGCCAATTGTCGGATGGCCGGATCGAGGTACAGGTCGGTGACAAGATTTTCGCAGGCACGCCTGTGACGCAAACCGCCTCGGTCGCCTGAACCGCAACTGATCCGTGAACAGCCGCCCGAGGGTAGGTCGCTAAGCCTGCCTTTCGCGCCAACATTGCCTGAGATGTGTTTCCCGCTGGCCTGCCGCGGCAGAGCGGGTAGGATCGCCTGACTCGTCACTTGGTCAGGCTCCCATGGATTCGGTATTTGTTCTGATTGCCCTCGCCGGGGCTTTTTTTTACGCGCTTGGTATCGTTCTGGCCCCCCTGGGCCTGCGGGTCGCGCCGCCAGTCGTCGGCGGATCGGTCAGCGTGCCCAGCGCGGCGCTGTTTTTCCTGATCCTGGCGCCATTCACCATAGATTTCTCCAGCTGGACGCAGAAGGGTGCGCTGCTGTTCATGTTCGCCGGGCTGGTGTTTCCGGCGATGGTCACCCTGCTGAATTTCGCTGGCAATATCCGGCTGGGTCCGAACCTGTCGGGCGCCCTGGGCAACCTCACTCCGATTTTCGCAGTCGGCGCCGCGACCCTGCTGCTGGATGATGTGCCCGGTCCCTGGCAATTGATCGGCATCCTGGCGGTCTGCGGCGGTCTGTTGCTGCTGGCGGCGGAGCGGATGCGCCTGCATAGCCGCGCCGCGCTCTGGGCGCTGACGATTCCGCTGGCGGCGGCGGTGCTGCGTGGCACCATGCAACCGGTGGTCAAGCTGGGGCTGGAAAGCTGGCCAGATGCCTTTGCCGCAACCACCATCGGCTATGTCGCCTCGGCTGTGATGCTGATCACCGTGCGCCGCTTTGTATCGCCCGCGCCGCTGCCGCGTGACCCGCGGATGCTGTGGTATTGCGTGATCGGGGTCTGCAACGGGCTGTCAGTGATTTTTCTCTACAGCGCGCTGTCGCTGGGTCCGGTCACCAAGGTGGCGCCGTTGGTGGCCACCTATCCGCTGATCGTGATGGCATTGAACCGGGTGATCCACGGCGACCGGACGCTGACCCGGCTGACCTTTATCGGCATTGCGATATCGGTCGCCGGGGTGGCGCTGGTTCTGTCAGTCTAGGAAAAAGGCGGCGGGCGCCGGCTTTAGGCCAGCGTCCGCGCCACTTCCTCACGCTCAAAGATCTCGATGACATCGCCGGCGCGAATATCGTCGTAATTCTCGAACGCCATACCGCATTCCTGACCGGACTGGACTTCTGAGACTTCGTCCTTGAACCGCTTCAGGGTTTTCAGCGTGCCCTCGTGCACCACCACATCGTCGCGCAGCAGACGCACACCCGCCGAGCGGCGCGCGGTGCCTTCGGTAACCAGGCAGCCCGCAACCTTGCCGACGCCGGTGACCTTGAACACCTCTTTGATCTGCGCGTAGCCAATAAAGGTTTCGCGGATCTCGGCCGAAAGCAGACCTTCGGCAGCGGCTTTTATATCATCCACAAGGTCGTAGATGACGCTGTAATAGCGAATCTCGACGCCCTTCTGGTTGGCCGAATTGCGGGCCGGGGCATTGGCACGCACGTTAAAGCCAATCACCGGCGCGCCGGAGGCTTCGGCCAGCGAGATGTCCGATTCGGTGATCGCGCCAACACCGGAATGCAGCACCCGCACCCGGACCTCTTCGTTGCCGATCTTTTCCATCACTTGAACGATGGCCTCGGCCGAACCCTGCACATCCGCCTTAACGACGATCGGCATTTCGGTCAGATTCTCGCTATCTTTCGCCTTTTGCATCAGCTGCTCGAGCGTCGTAGCCGCGCCGGCAGCGGCGCGTTTGTCTTTCGACACCTGCGCCCGATACTCGGCGATTTCACGGGCCTGCGATTCGGTCGTCACCACGTTCAGAACATCGCCGGCTTCCGGGGTGCCGTTCAGGCCCAGAACCTCGACCGGGATCGAAGGTCCGGCTTCGGGAATGCGCTCGCCACGGTCGTTGATCAACGCCCGGACCTTGCCCCATTGTTCGCCGACGACAAAGATATCGCCCTGACGCAGGGTGCCGCGCTGCACCAGAACCGTGGCGACAGGGCCACGGCCAACGTCCAGCTGCGCCTCGATCACCGCGCCTTCGGCCGCCCGATTCGGGTTGGCCTTCAGCTCAAGAATCTCGGATTGCAGCGCAATCGCTTCGAGCAGCTCATCAAGCCCCTGACCGGTGACGGCCGAAACTTCGACGTCCTGAACTTCACCAGACAGTTTTTCGACAATGATTTCATGTTGCAGCAGATCGGTGCGCACCTTGTTCGGGTTCGCCTCGTGCTTGTCGATCTTGTTGATCGCCACGATCATCGGCACCTTGGCCGCCTTGGCGTGATTGATCGCCTCGATGGTCTGCGGCATCACCGCGTCGTCTGCGGCCACAACCAGAACCACGATATCGGTGACATGCGCACCGCGCGACCGCATCGATGTAAAGGCCGCGTGACCCGGCGTGTCGAGGAAGGTCAGCTTGGCACCGGTGTCGGTTTCAACCTGGTAGGCACCGATATGCTGGGTGATTCCCCCGGCTTCACCGGCCACCACCTTGGCTTTGCGAATCGCGTCGAGCAGCGAGGTCTTGCCGTGATCGACATGGCCCATGATCGTCACGACCGGCGGCCGTGGTTGCAGATCACTGGGGCTGTCTTCGGATGAGGCGATCACCTGTTCGACGTCCGAATCAGACACCCGAACGATGTTGTGACCGAATTCCTCGACAATCAGCTCGGCGGTGTCGGCATCGATCGACTGATTCTGTGTGACCATCATGCCGTTGTTCATCAGCGCCTTGACCACGTCGCCGACCCGTTCCGCCATCCGGTTGGCCAATTCGCCGACCATGATCGCCTCGGGCACCTGCACGTCGCGCACGACCTTTTCGCGCGCAACCGGGCCGCCCATGGCTTTTTGCCGGGCGCGCTCTTGCTTGCGCTTCATCGCAGCCATCGACCGTTGCCGGCCACCTTCGCCGCCCGACAGCGCCTGATTCAGCGTCAGCTTGCCGGCGCGGCGGTTGCCATCATCGGTGCGGGTCTTGCGACCGCCGCGATCGTCGCGGTCGTTGCGTTCCGGCGTTGCCGGTTTGCCACGCGCCGCAGGGGCACCACGGCCACCGCTACGCTGGGGTTGTTCTTCGCCTGGTGCCGGAGGCGGGGCGGCGGCGCGTTTGGCGGCCTCTTCGGCCTCACGCTTGACGCGTTCCTCTTCGGCGGCCTTGGCCTTCAGCGCTTCTTCGCGCTCACGCTCTTCGCGCTCCTTGGCTTCGGCTTCTTCGCGGCGGCGCTTGCGATCTGCCTCGCGGGCCTTTTCCTCGGCCAGACGTTCGGCGGCTTCGCCGGCTTCGCGCTGCTTGGCAGCCTGCAGCGCCTTCATCCGACGCTCCATCTCCGCGTCGGTTATCCCGGCGGGACGTTTCGAGGGGTTGCCACCTGGGCGGTTGGAACCGGACGCAGATGCGCCGCCCGCGCCTTGCCCGGGCTTGGGCACGACGACGCGCTTGCGTTTGGTTTCCACCACGACGTTCTTGGTCCGGCCGTGGCTGAAGCTCTGCTTCACATTCCCCGACCGGGGCCCACCATGCACGCCGAGAGTTCGTTTGCCGTCTTGGTCACTCATCTACGTATTACTTCCTTTCAGGCGGGGCTTGCCCGCCGGGGTCGGCACGCAGGCCCTTGAGCCGTTGCGCCTCATCTACAACACGTTTCGCCAGACCGCCAGCCGCCAAAGCGGCATGAACCGTTGTTTGGCGGCCAAAGGCCTGTCCGATTTCATCCGCCGTCAGGCATCCGACAAAGCGCCCACCCTCAGGGGTGGACAATTTTGACTTGCCGCGCCCCGATCCATCAATGGCCTGAATCAGGATTCGCGCCCGTTCGGTTTCGAGCCAGCCCTTGACCTTTTCATAGCCCGATACCGCCGCGCCGGACTTTCGCGCCAGCGCGATCAAGTCCACCAGATGGCGTGCCACGGCGCCTTCGACAAGGTCCGCGATCGCTTTTGGCACCACCACCGGCTGCCGCGCGGCGCGGGCAAACAGCTTTTTCTTCTCTGCCTGTTCCAGCGCGCCACGTTCCGCCGTCACCCAGATCCCGCGACCCGGCAGCTTTTCCAGCACGTCCGGCACCAGCTGCCCGTCCGGCGACACCACGAATCGGATCAGCCCAGCCTTCGGCGCCGCCTCGCCCGTGACAATGCACTTGCGTTCGGAATCGTCGGACCGATCTTTCTTTGCTCCGCCGCGGGTCATGCCTCAGGCTCCGTTCACCGAGACCTCAGGCCTCGGCTTCCTCGTCAGTTTCATCCGCTTCTTCATCCGCTTCGGCAGAATCGGCCACCAGATCGGCAGGATCGACCCACCCCAGCGACACCCGCGCGGTCATGATCAAGTGTTGCGCCTCGTCCAGCGACATATCGTATTTCTCAAGCAGACCGTCATCCTTGACCCGCTCGCCGTTCACCGTGGTCCAGCCGCCCGCCAATTCCCAATCGGCGCAGGTGGCGAAATCTTCGAGGGTTTTCACCCCGTCCTCCGCCAGCGCCTCGACCATTTGCGGGGTCAGGCCTTCGAATTCGATCAGGCTGTCCTCGACCCCGAGTTCGCGGGCATGGGCCAGCGCCGCCTTGGCCTTGGCTTCGATGAAGTCGCGGGCCCGGGCCTGAAGTTCGGCGGCGGTGCTGTCATCGACGCCGTCGATCACCAACAATTCGTCCTGATCGACATAGGCGACCTCTTCGAGACTGGTGAAGCCTTCGGAGACCAGCAGTTGCGCAAAGAATTCGTCGAGGTCGAGCGTGTCCATGAACAGCTTGGTGCGTTCTTCGAATTCCTTCTGCCGACGCTCGGATTCCTCGGCCTCGGTCATGATATCGATGTCGAGCCCGGTCAGCTGCGACGCCAACCGCACGTTCTGACCGCGCCGACCAATCGCCAGCGACAGCTGTTCATCGGGCACCACCACTTCGATTCGCTCCGCTTCCTCGTCGAACACCACCTTGGAAACTTCGGCGGGCTGCAATGCGTTCACCAGGAAGGTCGGCACATCTTCGGACCAGGGGATGATGTCGATCTTTTCACCCTGCAGTTCGTTCACCACGGCCTGCACCCGGCTGCCGCGCATCCCGACACAAGCGCCGACCGGGTCGATGCTGCTGTCATAGGAAATCACCGCAATCTTGGCGCGGCTGCCCGGGTCACGGGCCACGGCCTTGATTTCGATGATGTTGTCATAGATTTCCGGGACTTCCATCTTGAACAGCTCCGCCATGAATTGCGGATCGGTGCGCGACAGGAAGATTTGCGGCCCGCGCACTTCGCGGCGGACGTCCTTGATATAGCAGCGGATGCGATCGTTCGGGCGGTACGCCTCGCGCCCGATCTTTTCGTTACGGCGCAGAATCGCCTCGCCGGACCCAACATCGACGATGACGTTGCCATATTCCTCGCGCTTGACCTGACCGTTGATGATCGTGCCGACGCGGTCCTTGAATTCCTCGAACTGGCGGTCGCGTTCGGCTTCGCGGACCTTTTGCAGGATCACCTGCTTGGCCGATTGCGCCGCGATCCGGCCCATTTCGACCGGCGGCACCTCTTCGACGAACTCGTCACCCACCTTGGGATCGGCCATGTATTGCTTGGCCTGCTCAACCGTCATCTCGGCCTGATAATTCTCAAGATCTTCATCCGCGACCACGGTGCGAACCCGGGTAAAGCGGGCGCGACCGGTCTTGCGGTCGATGGTCACCTGAATGTCCATTTCGCTGCCGTAGCGGCTCTTGGCGGCCCGGGCGAGCGATTCTTCCATCGCTTCGATGACCAGCACGGGGTCGATCATCTTTTCCCGCGCCACGGCTTCGGCGGTTTGCAACAGCTCAAGCTGGTTGGCAGAGGTGATAGCCATTGGTCTTAGTCCTCCTCGGAACCATCATCGGCCTTGATCTCGTCAAAGGCGTCTTCGTTCAGGGTTTCCGCGTCTTTGCGGGCTTTCAGCATTTCCTTGATCAACTCGTCGGTCAGGACCAGCTTGGCATCCGCCAGCCAGTCGAGCTTTAGCCCAACCGTCCCGGCCTCGATATTGATCAAGATCTCGTCATCCTCGACTCCGGCCAGCACGCCCTTGAAGCGTTTTTGCCCGTCGATCATCTGACTGGTCTCGATCCGGGCCTCGTAGCCTTCAAAGGTCTCGAAATCCTTCAGCCGGGTCAGCGGCCGGTCAATGCCCGGGCTCGACACTTCCAGCGTATAGGGGTCGGTGATCGGATCCTCGACATCCAGAACCGCCGAAATCGCGGTGGAAATCCGGGCGCATTCGGCGACTTCGATGCCGCCGCCGGGGCGTTCGGCCATGATCTGCAGCGTCTTGGCCGTCACGTTTCCACCGGTCAGGCGCAAGCGCACCAATTCGAAGCCCAGATCTTCGATCACGGGGGTCACGATTTCGGCCAGGCGCCGGTCGATGGCTGCTTTGGCGATCAGGTCGGTCATCGGAGTCCTTTGGACACAAAAAAACGGGCGCGCGGCCCGTCGATTATGTCGGTGGTGCTTTGGACCAGAGCCCGGCGCGCCGCTGTTGAGGCGGATATAGGCAGAATCACCCCCCGGCGCAAGTCACATTCCTGCACCGGGCCCAGGCCGGGGAAGGCGCGGTCGCCAAAACAGGAATGCACAAGCTTCGCCCGCCCTCTCCCACCCGGTCAGGGATCATGCTAGAGGCCCGGACCGAGCGGGACAGCAACAAAGGACAGAGAGCGATGAACCACCAGAGAATTCCGACCAAGGACGACATGCCCCCCAACGACAGTTGGGTGCTCGTTGACGATGAGGGGTTCGTCGGCCTGGTCGGCCCGATCTGGGCTCTTAACGTCGAGGATGCGCCGCAAATCGTCGGTTTTCGTGCCGCCGACCGGCACCGCAACCTGAACGGTGTCGTGCAGGGCGGTATGTTGATGACCCTGGCCGACCGAGGCTTGGGCCGCATCGTGCGCGACTCCAACGGCGCCCCGACAGCAACGATACATTTCAGCTATGATTTCATGGGCGCAGGCGAAATCGGGGCGTTCATCGAACTGCACTCGAGAATCGCCCGCGAAACCAAAAGCCTGTGCTTCATGGAAGGACAGGTCATTGCGGATGGCAAAGTGATCGGTCGCGCCAATGGCGTGTGGAAAAAATTCCGCGCCGACGCCGCGACCTGAGGCCCTACCCCATCGCAATCCGGTTCATCGCCCGCACCAGCTCGGCGCTGATTTCGGGCTCGGACAGGGCGTGGCCTGCATTCGGGATCATCCGCAATTCGCTGCGCGGCCAGCGCGCCGCCAGCTCATAGGCCATGCGCGGCGGGCAGATCATGTCATAACGGCCCTGCACGATGATGCCGGGAATATCGGCGATCCGGTCCATCCGGTTCAGAATATGCCCATCCTCGGCCAGGAATCCAGCATGGCTGAAATAATGGTTCTCCAGCCGGGCAAAGGCACGGGCATAATCGCCCGGCGGCTCGCCGCCCTGACCGTTCGAGGCAATCGAGGCCAGCGCGTTTTCCCATTGCGACCAGGCGCGGCCATAGCGCACCTCTTCGGCCATATCTCCGGAAAACAGCCGTTTGTGATAGGCGGCGATCAGATCGTCCCGCTCTGCCTCAGGGATCAGCCCCTCGAACCGGGCCCAGACCTCGGGCCAGAACCGTCCGGCGCCACCCGCGTAGAACCAGTCAAGCTCGTCTCGCGTCATCAGAAAGACACCGCGCAGCACCAGCCGCTTGGTCCGGCTGGGATGGGTCTGAGCATAGATCAGCGACAGGGTCGCGCCCCAGCTGCCGCCGAACACGATCCAGTCCTTGATCCCCAGAACCTCGCGGATCCGTTCGATATCGCCGACCAGATGCCAGGTGGTGTTCGCCTCGACGCTGGCATGTGGCCGTGACCGACCGCAGCCACGCTGATCGAATAGGATGATTCGGTAAAACGACGGATCAAAATAACGCCGCATCGCCGGGCTGCAGCCGCCCCCCGGACCACCATGCAACACCACCACCGGCTGCCCCTCGGGGTTGCCGGATTGTTCAACATAGAGCGAATGGCCATCGCCCACGTCCAGCATTCGCCGGTCGAACGGGTCGATCGGCGGGTGCAGAAATTGGACTGCGCTCTTTTTGCCCGAGTATTTATCCATTCTCGTCCTATATAGACGCTGACATGCCGAGGTTACCCAAGAGATAGGCCATGCGCGCGACACAGACCACTATCGATCCGACCGAAGTTGCCAAATTCGAAGCGATGGCCGCCGATTGGTGGGATCCGACCGGCAAGTTCAAGCCCCTGCACATGATGAATCCGGTGCGGCTGGATTATATCAGCAGCCAGATCGCCGCCGAATTCGACCGCGATTTGCAGCAGCCGCAACCATTTGCCGGGCTGCGGATTCTCGATATCGGCTGTGGTGGCGGCCTGCTCTGCGAACCGATGGCGCGACTCGGCGCTGAGGTGGTCGGGGCCGACGCCGCCGCCGGCAATATCCCGGTGGCGCAGATCCATGCCGAACTCTCCGGGCTCACGATCGACTATCGTCACACCACCGCCGAGGCGCTGGCGGAGGCGGGCGAGCAATTCGACGTGGTGCTGAATATGGAGGTGGTCGAGCATGTCGCCGACCCGCTGACCTATCTCAGCGCCTGCCATGACCTGCTGAAACCCGGCGGGCTGCATCTGTGTTCGACGATCAACCGCAATCCCAAGAGCTTTGCCATGGCCATCGTCGGGGCCGAATTCGTCATGCGCTGGCTGCCGCGCGGCACCCATGACTGGCAGAAATTCATCACCCCGGACGAATTGTTCGACCTGCTGCGCCGCGCCGGGCTGGAGCCGGTGGATCGCAAGGGATACCTGTTCAACCCGGTGTCCTGGCAATGGCGGATTTCTGATCGCGACCTGTCGGTGAATTACGTCACCGCCGCGCTGCGCCCGGAATAGAGCCTATTTGCGCTAGTCGCCCGCAAGGCGCAGGCGCAATTCGCGCAGGATCGGCAGCGCCGCGCGGACCTTGTCCTCACCCATGTCGCCGATCAGCGCATGCACCATCGGGGTGATCGCGTTCAACGCCGTATCCCGGGCCAGGGTCCCGGCGGGGGAAATGGCCACCATCTTGCGCCTGGCATCGTCCCAATCGGGGCGGATGTGGATGTAACCGGACAGTTCCAGCCGGTTCAGGGTGTTGGTCATCGCCCCCCGGGTGACGTGAAAGGTCTTGGCCAATTGCGCGGGGCTGCGTTCCTCGCCGGACCGCGCCAGATGATTGAGAACCGAGAAATGCGAAATCTCCATCCCCTTGGGCAACACCCGGCTCAGCCGGTTGCGGACCAGTTGGTCCGAGGTCAGGATCTCGCTGAACAACGTCACCGCCAGGGAATTTGAACTGTCGGTCATCGGTCCAGCCGAAATTCCCGATCATGCGACAGCGACGGCACCTTGCCGCGCGCCGCGTCCACCTGGGCGATGTCGAGATCGAAACAGGCGATGCCCGGCTCGATCCCTTGATCGACCACCACCTCGCCCCAGGGTGCGACCACCATGCCATGACCATGGGTGCTGCGCGCCCGGCCACGGCTGACACTGTGGGTGCCGCATTGCGCCGGGGCCAGAACCCAGCAGCCGGTTTCGATCGCCCGCGCCCGCAGCAGGCTTTCCCAATGCGCCTGTCCGGTCAGCGGCGAAAACGCCGCCGGAATCGTCAACACCTGCGCCCCGGCCTGTGCCAGGGTGCGGTAGAGATGCGGAAACCGGATGTCGTAACAGACGCTCATCCCGATCCGGGCAAAATCAGCCTCAGCCAGAACCGCCCTGTCGCCGGGCCGATAGCCTGCTGATTCGCGGTAGGTTTCGGTTTCGCTGACCTGCACATCGAACATGTGGATCTTGTCATACCAGGCGACCTGCGCACCCTCGGGTGAGATCAGGAACGACCGGTTGGCAAAGCGGCCATCGGGGTCGCTGGTCTTTAGCCCAAGCGATCCCAGCAACAGCCAGATCCCCAGCTCCCGGCACAGATCCGGCATCACCGCCAGAAACGGGTCTTCGGCGGGCTGAGACAACACCGCCTCTTGCTGGCTGCGGCTGGCGGAGACGCAATTGGTGACCTCGGGCGTCAGCACGAATCCGGCACCCTGTCCGGCTGCCTCGCGCAAGAGATCCGACACCAGCGCCAGATTTTCCTCCGGAATGTCAGAAGAGGTGATCTGTAGCAGCGCGGTCTTCATGCCTCGGCCAGCAGCGGGTCGAGTTTGCCCGCCTGCTCCAAGGCGTAAAGTTCGTCACAGCCACCGACATGAGTGTCGCCGATAAAGATCTGTGGCACCGTGCGTCCGCCATTGGCCCGCTGCATCATCTCGGCCCGTCGGTTCGGCTCGCGCGCCACATCGACTTCGCTAAAGCTCACACCTTTTGATTTCAGCAGCCGTTTGGCTGCATGACAGAACCCACAATACGGCGTGGTGTAGATTTCGACGGGTTTCATATGGCCTCCGACAGCAAGGTAGTTGCCGGAACTTAAGCCGCTTTTGCCGCCCGCGCCAGAGTCACCACCGATACCGGGCCTGCGCCCGCCTCAAGACAGGCGCGGCTGGCGGCGGCCAGAGTCGCGCCGGTGGTCATCACATCATCCACCAGCAGCACCTTACGGCCGCTGATCCGCGCCCGGTTTCGCTCGGCCAGCACAATCGCGCTATCCAGCATCGCGAACCGCGCCTCGGCCCCCAACCCTTCCAGAGCCCGGGTCGCACGCGGGCGCCACAACAGATCCGGGCAACATTCCGCGCCGATTTCGGCTGCCAAGGCCCGGGCCAGAAGCGCCGATTGGTTGTAGCGCCGCCGGATCAGCCGCCAACGGTGCAGCGGCACCGGCGCGATCAGCACCCCGCTCAGGTCGAGCCCGCGCAGCCCCTGCGCCAGCCAATGACCGCAGGGCGCCACCATATCCTGCCGGTCGCCATGTTTCAGCGCCAGCACCAGCCGCCGCCCATTGCCGTCATAGAGCATCGCCGCCCGCCCCTGCACCCAGGGCCGGGCGCGCGAAAGACATTCATCACAATGGGCAATTTCACCCGGCCCGCCACCGGGCAACGGCAGCCCGCAGAGATCACAGGTGAATCCAGTGATAAACGGTGTCTCGCGCCAGCAGGGCCCGCAGAGGCCCTGATCGCTGTCGACGATTTCGCCACAGGTCAGGCAGCGTGGCGGATACAGAACCCTGAGAGCCGTTTGAATATTCATCCCCGCCCTTCTATTCTGGCCGCCATGACCACACCGCGCCTGTCCGACCCCACCGCCCTGACCCGCAACCGCGCCCGCGCGCGGCCCGAGGCCCTGTTTCTGCATGACCGGGCGATGGACGATATTCAGGCTCGCCTCGCCATGGTTAACAGGACGTTTACGACGCCGCTGATCATTGGCCCTTTCGCCTCCTATTGGGCCGCCGGGCTGGGCCTGCCGAACCCGCGGGCCATTGCCGATACCGACACGCTGGCCATCACGCCCGGCGCCCATGATCTGGCGATTCACGCGCTTGGGCTGCACTGGTCCTCTGACCCCGTCGGACAGCTGATCCAGGCCCGCCGCGCCCTGCGCCCGGATGGTTTGCTGCTGGCTTGCCTGTTTGGCGGGCAGACCCTGCATGAACTGCGCGCCACGCTGGCCGAAGCTGAGAGTCAGATCACCGGCGGCCTGTCGCCCCGAGTGGCGCCAATGGCCGAAATCCGCGACCTGGGTGGGCTGATGCAGCGCGCCGGCCTGGCCCTGCCGGTGGCCGATTGCGACCGGTTGAGCGTCACCTATGACAGCGCCTTTCACCTGATGCGCGACCTGCGGGCGATGGGCGAGGCGAATGCGCTGCAGCACCGGCTGCGGCGCCCGACCCGGCGCGCGGTGCTGACCCGCGCCGCCGAGATCTATGCCGAGGCGCACGCCAATGCCGACGGGCGCATTGGCGCCACCTTCGAAATCATCCACCTGTCCGGCTGGGCCCCCGACGACAGCCAGCCACAGCCGCTGCGTCCCGGCAGCGCGACCCATCGCCTCGCCTCAGCGCTCGGGGCAACGGAAACGCCGCTCAAGGATTGACCGGGCGGCAAAAGACTCTATCTGCGGCCAGGACGATCAGGAGAACCAAGATGCCAGCCGACGCCAGCCGCCCACCCCATGCGCCCGCGAATCACCCCGCGCTGCCGCGCGAAAAGGTCGGCGTTCTGATTGCCAATCTCGGCACCCCGGACGCCACCGATTACTGGTCAATGCGGCGCTATCTGAATGAATTCCTGTCTGACCGCCGGGTAATCGACTATCCGCGCTGGAAATGGCAGCCCATTCTCCAGGCCATCGTGCTGACCATTCGCCCGTTCAAATCCGGCGCCGCCTATCGGACAATCTGGAACACCGAAGCGGACGAAAGCCCGCTGATGACGATCACCAAACTGCAGGCGGCAAAGCTGTCTGAATCTCTGCGTGATCGGTATGGCGACACGGTCATGGTCGATTTCTGTATGCGCTATGGCAACCCGTCGACCCGCTCAAAGGTTCGGGCGATGGTGGCGGCGGGCTGCACAAAGATCCTGTTTTGCCCACTTTACCCGCAATACGCCGGGGCGACCGTGGCCACCGCCAATGATGAATTCTTTCGCGCCCTGAGGGATGAGACATGGCAGCCCGCCACCCGGACCCTGCCACCCTATTTCGACGATCCCGCCTATATCGACGCGCTGGCGCAATCGGTCGAGCGTGGCTATGCGGCGGCCGAGTCAGAGCCGGACATCCTGGTCTGTTCCTACCACGGCTTGCCGCAACGTTATCTGACCGAAGGCGATCCCTATCACTGCCAATGCCAGAAAACCACGCGGCTGCTCAAGGAACGGCTGGGCTGGGCGGATGATCGAATCATCACGACATTCCAGTCGAAATTCGGCCCCGAGGACTGGCTGCAGCCCTACACCGTCGAAGAGGTTGCCCGGCTGGCCGACTCCGGAAAGAAAAGGGTGGCGGTCATTGCCCCGGCCTTTTCCGCCGATTGCATCGAGACGCTGGAAGAGATCAACGAAGAGATTCGCGAAAGTTTTGAGCATGCGGGCGGTGAACGCTTCACCTATATCCCCTGCCTGAACGATGATTCCGCACATATCGCAGCGCTCACCGGCCGGATTGCCGCGAATCTGCGCGGCTGGCTTGAGTGACCGCGAAATCGCTGATTAGCACGGAAACCTGATCATCAGACATGAAAAAAGGCGGTGGAAAACCACCGCCTTTTTCCTTTTACTTGGTCGACTCAGCCGAGTGCGATTGCGGCACCGATCGCAACAAGCAGCAGCAGCGGAATCAGGAGACCCGACGACGAGCTGGTGGTCTCTTCAACGATCACGGGAGCTTCGATAATCGGCTCGGCCATGGAGCCGGCGTATGCGGTCGAAGCAGCAGCAACCATAGCGGCAGCGATAACGAGTTTCTTCATAATATCCTCCAGATATGCGTCCGATACCCTCAACAGGTGAAAGGACAAGGAACGCCCAAGACTTACCTCGTGACTCGTTCTAACCAGCAAAACCGATGGATTGCAATTGCCGTCAAACGGTTGCCGCCGCGGCACCGCCAGTTTGTCGTCAAATAAGCAACACCTGCGTGCCCACATTGGTCAGCTCGAAAAGTTCGGCGATATGTTCGTTGTAGAGACCGATGCAACCACTCGACGACCGGCGGCCGATTTTCCGCGTGTCGTGGGTGCCGTGAATCCGGTAATAGGTCCAGCTCAGATACAGCGCATGGGTGCCCAGCGGGTTATCCGGACCCGGGCCGACATAAGGCGGCCATTCTGGATTGCGCTTTATCATCGACGGGGTTGGCCGCCATTCCGGGCCGACGACCTTGCGCACGATCGAGGTGCGGCCGCGCCGGGTCAGCTCTTCGGTCAACGGCACCGAGGTCGGGTAAAGCTTGTAGATCGATTGATCCGCCGACCAGAAATGTAGCGCCCGGCTGGTGGTATCGACCAGAACCGCGCCACCTGCCGTACTGCTGAAATAGGGTCGCCAATCCAGCGAGCGGAACGACGAAATATTGCGCCGCACCACTTCGTCCGGGTCACGCTCGACGATGGTCGAATTCTCGAAAGGCGAGGTGTAGGCCGAGGTCGTCTGAGCCAGCGCCGGTGCGGCAAGAAATGCCGCGCTGCCAGCCAGAAACGCCCTGCGTCCTTTCGGTTTCTGCGAATTGAACATCTGTTTCTCCTTCGAGCCGCGGTGAATGCCGCCCAAGATATGGCCCTGGCGCCGCAGTCGCAATTCAAACTCTTGTCACCGGGACCTCGCGCCGCGAAGTGGGTTTGTCAAGCAACGCTGGGCGCGCTAAGTCTGAGGTCAACTGATCTTGACGCGGGTATTTCATGCGACTGTCCCTTTTGCTTGCTCCGGCGCTGCTGCTGTTGGCCGCCTGCACCGAACCAACAACCGAAACCCAGTTGGCGTCCGATGGCAGGCCGCTGCCCAAACTCTATCGCATCCGCGCTGGCGACGAGGCGCGTATCCAATACGAGATCCTGGATGGGGTAAACGCGCTGCGCCAGGCCGCCGGCGCCGTGCCAGTCACCCTCGATCCGCGACTGAACGCCGCCGCCGCCACCCATTCGCGCGACATGGCCAATCAGAACCGGCCCTGGCATTTCGGTTCCGACGGGTCCTCGCCGATGGATCGCGTCCGCCGGGTTGGCTATACTGGTGAAATGTTGGGCGAAAATATCTCGGAAACCTATGAGAGCGAGCTCGAGACCCTGTCCGCCTGGATGGAGCAGCCCGACACCCGTGACGTGATTCTCGACCGCCGTGGCCAGCATCTGGGATTCGCCTGGCACCAAGAAAACAGCGGCAAGATCTGGTGGACTTTGATCATGGGCGGCAACGGCTCAGCTGCGGCACCGGACAGCTGATCTACCCCTCAGGGGTAGATCGAAATCGGGGTGCCCTCGCGCAGCATCGCGTAGATCTCTTCGATCTCGCGGTTGCTGACGGCGATGCAGCCCGCCGTCCAATCGCGCCCGCCCTTGCGATATTTGAACGGTCGCCCGTGGATAAAGATATCGCCGCCCGCGTTTTTGCCCTGGGATGAGGCGAATTCGCGATCAGCCGGGTTGGGATAGGAAATCCCGACCGACAGGTGAAATTCTGAGTTCGGATTGCGCCGGTCGATCACATATTCGCCCTCGGGCGTCTTGCCGTCATTGCGGAATTGCTTATGCCCGGACGGCGCGAATCCCAGCCCAAAATCGTAGCTTTTCAGCACCTTGTCATGATGCAGCAGATGCATCTGACGGTCAGATTTATAGACCACGACGCGAGTGACCTCAGGCCCGTTATAGGCCCGAAACTTGGAACAGGCCGCCGCACCCAGCGTCAGCCCCAGAATGATTAGGATTCGCAAGAATGTCATGCCGTCGCTGCCCTCGGCTGATCTGTGTCGCCTGAGAGTCAGGATACATCTGCCCAATCACTTTGCGAAGTGGCGATTATGCCATCACGTTGTTGTGAGAAAAAAGCCCGCGACGATTTCGACATGCGGCGACCAGCGGAATTGATCGATCAGCGTCACCGGACCCAGCACATAGCCTGCGCCGATCAGAGTCGCGGCGTCGCGGGCAAAGGTGACCGGGTTGCAGGAGACATGGGCGATTGTCCCGACCCGTGCCCGCGCCAGTTCGGCGATTTGCGCCGTGGCCCCGGCCCGCGGCGGGTCGATCACCGCGCCGTCATGGTGGGCCAGCTCATCCTCCAGCAGCGGGCGACGAAACAGATCGCGCGCCTCATGGCTCACCCGGCGCAGTTCCCGCGCCTGCCGCCAACCGCGATCCAGCGCCGCCAGCATTGCCGCGTCGCCCTCAACCGCATGCACCTCAGCCTGTTCGGCCAGCGGCAGGGTGAAGGTGCCGCAGCCCGCGAACAGATCGACGATCCGCGCCTTGCCCTGCATCAGGGCCGATACCGCCGCGACCAGCGCCGCCTCGCCCTCGGCGGTGGCCTGCAGAAACGCGCCCGGCGGCAGCACCACCAACGCCCGGCCAAAGCGCTGCTGCGGTGGGCGCACCATGGCGATCACCTCATCCTCCCAGGTCAGTCGCGCCAGGCCATGCGACCCGGCGAATTCGCCCAGCGCGATCTGCAATTCGGCATCCAGCGGCTTGCCGCCGCGTGCCACCACGTCCAGACCGGACTCAGAGCGTGTCACCTGCACCGACATCTCGCCCTTGCGGCTGCCACCAACCCGGGTCAGCGCTGCCGCCAGGTCGGGCGCGGCCATCAGATCGGGATGCAGCAACTGGCAGTCCGGTATCTCGATGATCACATCCGAGGCGCGGGCGTGAAACCCGGCCAGCGCGCCCTTCTTGGTACGCCGTGCTGACAGGGTGGCGCGTCGCCGCGACCGCGCGGGCGAGGTCAAAACCTTGTCTATTTCTGCGGAAATACCATGTGCCGCCAGCGCCGCCCGCACGATGTCAGCCTTCCACTGGCTGACAAAACCGTCCGAGGCATGTTGCAGCGCGCAGCCGCCACAGCTGCGGAAATGACGACAGGGCGCCTGCACCCGGTCCTGCGACGGGGTGATGATGCGCATCTCTTTCAGTCGCTCGCCGTCACGCTCACCGCTCACGGTTTCACCCGGCAGGGTCAGCGGCACGTAAATCGGGCCGCGTGCAATGCCGTCGCCCTGATGGCCCAGCCGTTCGATCAGATAGTCGCCCATACCGTCCTATTCCGCCTCATCTGCACCCAGGAACCCGCCCGATTGCCGCGCCCAATAGCGCGCATACAGCCCGCCCTGCGCCAGCAGTTCGTCATGGCTTCCGGTTTCCACCACCTGACCCTGATCCAGCACCGCGATCCGGTCCATCCGGCTGATCGTCGACAGCCGATGTGCCACTGCCAGCACCGTCTTGCCTTGCATCACCCGTTCCAGCGCGCTCTGAATTGCCGCTTCGACCTCACTGTCCAGGGCCGAGGTCGCCTCGTCCAGCACCAGGATCGGCGCGTCCTTGAGGATGGCGCGGGCCAGTGCGATCCGCTGCCGTTGGCCGCCCGACAGCTTGACCCCGCGTTCGCCCAGCCGCGCGTCATAGCCTTCGCGCCCGGTATGATCCGCCAGATCGGCAATGAAATCATCCGCCTCGGCCTTTTCGGCGGCGTCGATCAAGGCGTCCTCACCGGCATCAGGGCGCCCATAAAGAATGTTCTCTCGGGCCGAGCGATTGAACATCGCGGTCTCCTGAGTGACCATGCCGATCTGCTGGCGCAGGCTGTCCTGGGTGACGCCGCGAATGTCTTGCCCGTCGATCAGAATGCGACCCTGTTCCGGGTCATACAGCCGCATCAGCAACGCCACCAGGGTCGATTTCCCGGCCCCCGAGGCGCCGACAATGCCCAGCTTTTCACCCGGCGCAATCTCAAGCGTGATGCCCTGCACCCCGCCCTTTTCGCGGCCATAGGCAAAGCCGACATCCTCGAATGTCACCCGGCCACCGCTCACTGTGAGCGGTTGCGCATCCGGCGCATCCTCAAGCCGCACCGACCGGGTCAGGGTGCGCATGCCATCCTCGACCTCGCCAAGATTGGCATAGGTGGTCATCAGCCCGAAACTGACCCAGCCGGTCATCTGCGCCACCCGCATCGCCACGGTGCCCGCCGCCACAGCGTCACCGATCGTCGCCTCGCCACGCGACCACAGAAACAGCGGCAAGGTCCCGGCCAGCGCGTTCAGGGTCACCCGGAAGCTCGCCGAGAGATAGCCAAACGCCAGCACCCGGTCGCGAAAGCCCCGGATCGCGCCCAGCGCCGCGCGGTCCTCATGGGCATCATGGGCGAACAGCTTGACCGTCTTGATATTGGTGATCGTGTCGACGATCTGCCCGGTCACCAGCGCCCGCGCCGCCGCCCGGTCCTTGGCTCTGGCCCGGATTCGCGGCAGAAAATAGCGGATCAGGGCAAAATAGAGACTGAGCCAGATCGCAAATCCCAGCGCCAGCCGGGCGTCGATACTGCCGATCAGCAGCACCGCGCCCACCAGCGAGGCAAGTGCAAAGGCGATGGTGTTGATCACCTCGACCGTCACATCGGTCAGGGCGCGGGCGGTCTGAAGCTGCTTCTGCGCGATCCGCCCGGCAAAATCATTGTCAAAGAACACCACCGATTGACCCAGCGTCCAGCGGTTGAGCCGGGCCAGCACCATGCTGTCGACATTCGGCGCGATGATGATCGAGTTCGACGCCGAGGACAGGCCAAAGAACAGCGGCCGCGCGATCAGGAAGAACCCGAAGGCGAGCAGCAACAGACCCGCGTTTTCCGCCAGAAAGAACCCTTCGGGCCCGGACATCCCGGCGCGATCGATGACCCGACCCAGGATCAGAGCGGTGCCCGCCTCCATCCCGCCGGCCAGCGACGACAGTACCACCGCCAGAAACAACGCCGGGAACGCCCCGCGCAAGGCCCAGCCGATAAAGCGCAGCAGGCTCTGCGGTGGCGGGCTGTCAGCGGGCCGAAACGCGTCAATCAGATGTTCGGGCCGCATCACGCCGCCCTTGCGGCGCGGGATGGCACCGATGCGGACCGGGTCGAGGCGCGCTCACTCGTCATCCAGCAAATCCTGCCGCGTTAGCGCAAAGGCCGAAGCGAGCCAGCGTTCCTCGAGCACGCTGAGACGCTTGCCCAGCGCCGGGCCCTGATAGTCCGGCATCAGATCGCGAGCGCTCACCGGAAACACCCGGGCGGCGGCCTGTTGCACAGAGTCTATCGCTGCCGGATCAACCGGCTGGCCCAGCGATGCGGCCTGGATCAGCAACGCATCCAATGCCAGCGCGGCGCCATGGCGATAGCCCAGCGCGGCGGCATCACCTGCCTCATCCAGCGCTCGGGCGATATCCGCCAGCCGCCGGGCCTGCGCCCGCGACAGCCGCAGCCGGGTCGCCACATCGCTGCCGCCCAGCGCGGCGAGACGGCGCAACCCCTCGGGCGCATGCCCGCCCGCCGCCTCGAGATGCACCAGCGGCGCCAGCGCCATGTCATCCGCGCCCGGCAGAATCAGCATCAGCACCCCGGTCTGGCGCATCGCCGCAACCGCAGGCGCCGGATCCGGCGCGGCCAGCAGGCGCAGCATCTCATGGCCGATCCGTTCGGCGGAAAGCGTCTCTATCCCGGCTGAGTTCGCAGCAATCGCGGCCAGCGCCGCCGGGTCCATCCCCGCAGCGGGATCGCCATACCAGGCGTGAAACCGAAAGAACCGCAGGATCCGCAGGTAATCCTCGCGGATCCGCGCCTCCGGATCCTCGATGAATCGCACCTGCCGGACCGCCAGATCGGCCAGCCCCTGACCGGTCGGATCCAGCACAGCACCACGCGAATCTGCATAGAGCGCGTTCATGGTGAAATCACGCCGCTGCGCATCGGTCTCGATATCGTCGGCATAGGCGACAACCGCACGGCGGCCATCGGTCTCGACATCCTGGCGAAAGGTCGTCACCTCATGCGGAATGCCCTCGGACACCACCGTGACCGTGCCATGTTCGACCCCGGTCGGCACCGGATTCAGCCCCGCCGCCTTGGCACAGGCAAACACCTGATCCGGGCGCGCATCGGTGGCCAGATCGATATCCCCGACCGCACGCCCCAGCAGGGTGTCGCGCACACAGCCACCGACAAAGAACACCTGATGACCGGCACCTTCGAGCATCGCGCAGACCGCCCGCGTCGCGGGCCGGTCCAGCCAGTCACCCGCGATCCGCGTCATATCCCGTCGGGTCCCAGCCGGTCAGCCAGCACCCGACACATTCGCGCCGTTGCGCCCCAGATGTAATAGGGACCATAGGGTACGATGTGATAGCTGCGGGTCCGCCCCTGCCAGCGCCGCCCGGCGGTGGAATATTTCGACGGGGTGCAGAGATGCGCCAGCGGAACCCGGAATGCCTCTTCGACCTCACCCGGTTCGGGGCGAAAATCAAACGGCGCCAGCACCCGGCCAACCACCGGCCGAATGCGGAAATTGGTCACCGTGTCATGTTCAGGCAGGCAGCCCAGAACCTCGACATTGTCGCGCGGCAATCCGATCTCTTCTTCGGATTCGCGCAGTGCGGCGGCGGTCGCATCGGCATCGCCGGGATCGACCTTGCCGCCGGGAAAGGCGATCTGCCCGGGATGATGCTTCAACGCCGAAGAGCGTTTGGTCAGGATCACCCAGAGCCGGCCATCACGCTCCTCGATCGGGATCAGCACCCCTGCCGGGCGGGTCGGCTTATCCGGGACAAACACGCCTGGATTCAGCTCATAATCGGATGTGGCGCCGCCGTCCTCGACCAAGGCCGCGCGGATCCGCTCCGCCCAATCACGCATCTTTGGTCGCCTCGAAGCCAACGCTGGCCGGGTCCATCTCGTAATGGGCGCCGCAGAACTGGCAATCAGCGGTGACCTTGCCGTCTTCGGTGGTCATCTTGGCGATGTCCTTGGCCGAATAGATCGACAGGCTCTGACGCACCTTGTCCTCGGAACACGAGCAGCCAAAGCGCACCGGCTGGGCGTCAAACACCCTCGGATTTTCCTCGTGAAACAGCCGCACCAACAGATCGGTGGGCGCGACATTGGGGCCGGTCAGCTCCAGCTCTTCAACGGTATCGAGATGCAGATTGACCCGGGTCCAATCTTCCTCCTGATCGCCATCGACCAGGTCGGTGGCGAGGATCAACCCGGCGTCGCCCGATCCGCCGCCCGACAGCGGCGAGGCCTTGGGCATGGCCTGAATCATCACCCCGCCGCCGCGCCAATGTTCGTCACCGCCCGGTTCGATCGAGCGGCCAAAGCTGAGCGCAAAGCGGGTCGGAAGCTGCTCGGACTGGGCGAAATAGGCCTCGGCGCTGCGGGCAATGCTGTCGCCCGCGACCGGGGTGATCCCCTGATAGGGCGTCATCCCGGCGCCCTGGTCGATCACGATGGCAAAATAGCCCTTGCCGACCTGATCCATCGGAACATCGCCCTGCAGCCGATCGCGGTCATAGCTGGCATAGGCGCGAATCCGTGCAGGGGCACCTTCGGCATCAGGGCCATAATAATCGGTGGCAATCATCCGCACCGGACCGTCGGTTTGCAGCTGAAGCTGCAATTTCCAGCGCAGTTTGATCGTCTGCCCGATCAACGCGGTCAGCAGCGCCATTTCCGCCACCAGCGCCTCGACAACCGGGGGGTAATCGTGTTGCTTCAGAATGCCGTCGAGCACGCCGTCAAGTCGTGCAACCCGGCCTCTGATGTCCGAATTGTCGAGCTGGAACGGCAGAACCGTATCGTCCCATGCCAATTTGGAGCCTATGTTCATCGGGGTGTCCTTTGCGCCTGTCCCTGCCATACCGTGCAAGGTCGGCCCCGACAAGGATGGCCCCGGAAAAGGAGCGATCACAATGCGGCGTTATGGCGAAGCTGTCCGGCCCGATATCACCTATACGCCCCGCCCCGGCGTCTACGTTTTTCTGCCGCAGGCCGACAGCCTGCTGCTGACCTTTCAGGCGGAGCCCAAGCCGGAATTCCAGCTGCCCGGCGGCGGCATTGATCCGGGCGAATCACCGTTGCGCGCCCTGCATCGCGAGGTTCTTGAGGAAACCGGCTGGTCGATTGCCGGGCCGCGCCGGATCGCGGCCTTTCGCCGTTTCGTGTTCATGCCGGAATACGACCTCTGGGCGGAAAAGATCTGCACCATCTACATCGCCCGACCGGTGCGCCCACTCGGCCCGCCGAGTGAGCCGGGGCACAGTGCGATCTGGACACGGACGAACACCGCACTCGACCTCTTGGCGAATGAGGGCGAGCGGGCGTTGTTGCGGGCGTTGCTGCGCGGCTAATCGCCAATCTCCAGCATGATACCGGAAATGTCGTCAGGGAAATCCGGCTGCGGATTGATCTCTGCCAGCGTCCAGATCAGCGAATCGAGCAGCGCCGGACCGCGCACCTCGGACAGACCCGACAACACCACCTTGAGCCCGTCTTCACCCAGCAGCCCGCCATGCGCCCCGGGGCATTCGGTGACCCCGTCGGACAGGATCAACAGCCGGTCGCCAGGCGCCAGTTGGAACCGCACCTCGTCATAGCTGGCGTCATGCAGCAGCCCGATCGGCAACCCGCCCGCGCCAACCTCGGTCAGGCGACCGTCGCGGTGCTGGATCAGCGGGTGCGGATGCCCGGCCTGCACCAGGCTGACCTCGCCGCTGGTCAAATCGCAAATCGCCAGCGCCAAGGTGAAAAAGTGATCCACCCGCATGTCATTCAGCACCACGGCATTCAACCGCGCCGCAACCTCGGCAGGCGGCCGCGCCAGCGGCGCGCCTTCCGCGCCACGGGTGAGCGCCAGATTCTGCTCCGGGGCTGAGGCTGACAGGTAGCCGGCCAGCCGTGCGGTCATCAAAGCCGACGAAATCCCATGCCCGGCCACATCGATGGCGTAAAGCACGACACAATCCTCGCCAACCGGGATGAATCCCACCAGATCACCGCCGACATGCCCCGCCGGGCTGAGGGCCAGTGACACCTGCGCCGGTCCAAAGTCGCGGAACCGTTCGCGCACCAGCGATTGCTGCAATTTGCGCGCCTCGACCAGATCGGAATCGATCAGAAGCTGGATCGCCTGCAAGTCGCTCAACGCCACCGCCAACTGCCGGTTCTTGTCCTGCAATTGGGCCTGCATCGACAGGATCCGCTCCCCAGCCCTGAGCCGGGCGCGCAATTCAACCGGATTTAACGGCTTGGTCAGAAAATCGTCGGCGCCGCTGTTCAGCCCCTCGGCAACATGATCCTTTTCGCCCTTTGAGGTGAGCAGAATAAAATATCCGTAATCCTCACGCGCCAGCTGGCGAAAGGCACGGCAGAATTCCACCCCGTCCATGCCCGGCATCATCCAGTCGCTGATCACCATATCCGGCGCTGTGGCGGCGCATTCGCTCAGCGCCTCGACCCCCGATCCGGCCTCGACCACATCATAACCCCAGCGGCTGAGCATCGCGCTGACGATCCGACGTTGAAACGGGTTGTCATCGACCACCAGAACCCGACGCACCGGCAAACGCGACGCGGCTGAGGGATCCGTCTGCGCCCGATCTGATTGCACCTGGCCCCTTCGCACGCTTGCACCCCGATCCTGCCCGAGACAGGGCGGGCCCTCCCTAACCCGCAAGATTTAACGGGGCATGAATCGCTGCCCGGTCAGAACCGGTGCGATTTGAAGGATTTATTAAATGCTGCGCCCTAGACCCGCGTCGCAGCAGGAAAGAAATTGCCATGATCGACTGGTCAAAAGCCCATGAATTGATCGCGGAAATCGGGCCTGACGATTTTATCGAAGTAGCGAAGCTGTTCCTGTCTGACGCCGATGACGTGGTCGACGCGCTGTTGCCGGATGAAGCCCTGGCCCGGCAATTGCATTACCTGCGGGGCAGCGCCGTGACGATGGGGTTCACCGCCGTGGCAGCCCTGTGCCAGCAGGGCGAGGCGACGATCGACGGCCAGCGGTTGGACGAGATCGACCTGGGCGAAATCGCCCGCACGTACTGGAAATCCCGGCAGATTTACCTGGAGGAATTGCCGCGCCGTCTGCGCATCACTCTGACCCCGCTGCGTGCCTGCCCGCCGGATTGCCGCCACGATGCGCCACATTCGCCAATCCTGCCGCCTTGCCCCGCCCGATGAAAACCGGTATCGCCAGCCGCGATATCGCAAAGGGGAACATGATGTCCGCGCCCAAGAAAGTCGTGCTCGCCTATTCCGGCGGCCTCGACACCTCGATCATTCTGAAATGGCTTCAGACCGAATACGGCTGTGAGGTCGTGACCTTCACCGCCGACCTCGGCCAAGGCGAAGAGCTGGAGCCAGCCCGCGCCAAGGCCGAGATGATGGGCGCTTCGGAAATCTTTATTGAAGATCTGCGCGAGGAATTCGTGCGCGACTTCGTGTTCCCGATGTTCCGCGCCAATGCGCTCTATGAGGGGCTGTATTTGCTGGGCACCTCAATCGCCCGGCCGCTGATTTCCAAGCGGCTGGTCGAAATCGCCGAACAGACCGGCGCCGACGCAGTGGCGCATGGCGCCACCGGCAAAGGCAATGACCAGGTGCGGTTCGAACTGGCGGCCTATGCGCTGAACCCCGACATCAAGGTGATCGCACCCTGGCGCGAATGGGACCTGACCAGCCGCACCCGGCTGCTGGACTTCGCCGAGAAGAACCAGATCCCGATCGCCAAGGACAAGCGCGGCGAGGCGCCGTTCTCGGTCGATGCCAACCTTCTGCACACCTCCTCCGAGGGCAAGGTGCTGGAAGACCCGGCCGAGGCCGCGCCCGAATACGTCTACCAGCGCACGGCGAACCCCGAGGACGCCCCGAACGAGCCCGAATATATCGAGGTCGGCTTTGAAAAGGGCGACGCCATGTCGATCAACGGCGAGGCGCTGTCGCCCGCCACGATCCTGACCCGGCTGAACGAACTGGGCGGCAAGCACGGCATCGGGCGGCTCGACTTCGTGGAAAACCGCTTCGTCGGCATGAAATCGCGCGGCATCTACGAAACGCCGGGCGGCACCGTCCTGTTGGAGGCGCATCGCGGCATCGAGCAGATCACGCTGGACAGCGGCGCGGGGCACCTGAAGGATTCGTTGATGCCCCGCTATGCCGAGCTGATCTACAACGGCTTCTGGTTCAGCCCCGAGCGCGAGATGCTGCAGGCCGCCATCGACAAGAGCCAGGAGCATGTCACCGGCACGGTGCGGCTGAAGCTTTACAAAGGCTCTGCCACCTGCGTCGGCCGCTGGTCGGATCACTCGCTGTATTCCGAGGCGCATGTGACCTTCGAGGACGACGCCGGCGCCTATGACCAGAAGGACGCGGCCGGGTTCATCCAACTCAACGCGCTGCGCCTGAAGCTTCTGGCGGCACGCAGCCGCCGCCTGAAATAACGCCCTAAACGGCGGCGCTGCCCAGCGCCGCCAGACAACCGCGCAACGCCGCAAGGTCATCGGTAATCAGCCAGACCGGCAGATGCTGGATACCGGTGGCAGCCTCAAAGGGGCGGCCCAAGACCCCGGTGAATCCGTCTCGGCCTGGCCCCGCCATCAGCGCCCGCGCCACTCCGCCTGACAGATAAAGCCCAGCACGCGGCAGCAACGTCACCGCCAGGTCGCGCACCAGCAACCCCAGCATCGCACCGATCTCGGCGGCTTCGGGTCGGTCCAGCACCACCCCCAGAGAATTGAGCGCGACCCCACCAAACAGACTCTCTACCGTGGGAAAGCGCGGCTTTTCTCCGAATACCCGCCGCGCCTCTTCGGCAATCGGGGCGGACAGCGCGGCATGTCCATATTCAGACTCGAACCGGATCGCGCCCGTCTCCGTCAGCCTTATCGCGGCGATATTCACCCCGGTGCCAAGGTTCAGCACCAGCGCCTGACCTGGCCCCTCGGCGATGCCTGCGCTGATCGTCTCAAGGCTGCCCTGCCCCAATACCGGCACGGCCAGACCCAGCGCCGTCAGGTCGTTCATCAACACCACCCGCGCGCCATCCGCCGCCAGGGCCGTGCCATCAACCGACCAGTCACGGTTGGTCATGGTGATCCGCCGCCCGGTCATCGGCCCGGCGACGGCCAGCGCTATCCGTGACAGCGGCGGTGCCGACACCTCGGCCAGATAGGCCGCCAGCGCTGCGTCAAACCGAGGGAAATCGTCATTGTTCAACCGGCGCAGGCTGTCGGCAACGATCGTCCCATTCTGCGCAAGGGCAAAGCGGCTGTGGCTGCCGCCGATGTCGCCCAACAAATCCATCCCCGCCCCCTTTTGGCCCGGCCATCTGATCACGCCCGCTCAAACCCGCGTGACCTGGCGTATTCCGGTTTGGTTCGCCCGCGTGCTGGCGCCAGAATGCCTGCAACCCGGAGGATTTTCCATGACCCGATTGATCTCGTCTCTGGCGGCCTCGCTGCTGCTGGCCCTCGCCTTTGCCAGCCAAGCCGCCGCGCAATCCGCCACCCTGACCGTCGCAGGCGGCTGTTTCTGGTGCGTCGAATCCGATTTTGAATCCGTCCCCGGGGTGCGCGAGGTGGTGTCAGGCTACACCGGCGGCAAGACCGCCAATCCGACTTACAAACAGGTCACCAAGGGCGGCACCGGCCATTACGAGGCGGTGAGAATCACCTACAACCCGTCCAAGGTCAGCCTCGACACCCTGCTGCACCATTTCTTTCGCTCGGTCGATCCGACCGATGCCGGTGGCCAGTTCTGTGATCGCGGCGACAGCTATCGTACCGCAGTTTTTGTCTCTAACCCAGGGCAACGGGCCGCCGCAGAAAAGGCCAAGGCCGAAGCGCAGGCGCAACTGGGCCGCAAGATCGTGACCCCGATCCTGAACGCCGGGCCCTTTACCAAGGCCGAGGCCTATCATCAGGATTATTACAAAGGCACCAAAATGGTGCTGACCCGGTTCGGCCCGCAGAAACAATCCCGCGCCTACAAGAGTTACCGCGACGCCTGCGGCCGCGATGGCCGGATCAAGGCGCTGTGGGGGAACGATGCGCCATTTGTCGGGCATTAGGCGCGATGGTTAGGGCGTCCAGCCCTCGACCTCGGCCAGAGTCGGGATCACATCGGCGGTGCCTGAACGAGTAACTTTCAGCGCAGCGGCCTTGCCGGCGCGGGTGATCGCCATTGCCATTTCCGCGCCTGCATCCAGACCCGCAACCAGATAACCGGTAAAGGTATCGCCCGCGCCGGTGGTGTCCGTCACCCGCACCGGGATCGGCGGAAAATCTTTGATTTTGCCTGAATCAGTATCGATCCAGCGCATGCCCTCGGCCCCCAGAGTCACCACGATATCCTGCACCGGCAACGCGGTGAGCGGCTGATCGAGGACCGCCTCAAGCTGCGCCGCCTCGACCGCGTTCAGCACCAACAGATCGGTTAGCCCAAGCATCGCCTGCACCGCCGTGACCTCGAACGGAGCGGCGGCATAGACCACCCGCAACCCCTTGGCCCGGGCCAGCTCCGCCGCCTCGGCCTGCAGGTTGGTTTCGTTCTGACAGAGGAACAGATCACCCGGCACCGCCTGGCCCAGCGCCGCCGTGACCTGCGAAACCTCAAGGCCGCGATTGGCACCGGGAAAAAGGGTGATCTGGTTCTCACCCGCCTCATCCACCGCGATGAGCGCATGACCCGAGGCGGTTTCAGAGCCGGCCAGGTGCGTCAATGACACGCCATATCCAGCCAGCCTGTCACGCATCCAGCCGCCATCTGGCCCGATGGCCCCGATCAGTTCGACCCGCGCCTCGGCACGGGCCGCGGCGACCGCCATATTGGCGCCCTTGCCGCCGAGGCCGCGCGCATAGTCCCGCGCGGCGATGGTTTCGCCCGGCCCGGGCAGATGAGGCACCTTGTAGAAATGATCGGCATTGACCGACCCAAGGCACCAGATCGTCACCTCAGCCGACCTTGCAAGCGGCCAGCAGCGCCATGTTCAGAATGTCGTTCACCGTCGAACCGGTGGAACAAATCTGAATCGGGCTCTCCACACCCGCCAGGATCGGGCCAATCACCGTCGCCCCGGCCATTTCCTGCATCAGCTTCACGCTGATACTCGCCGAATGCCGTGCCGGGACCACCAGGATGTTGGCCGGGCCAGTGAGGCGCGAGAACGGGTAATATTTCGCTGCCGTCATGTTCAGCGCCACATCGACGGTCATTTCGCCCTCGAATTCGAAATCGACTCCGCGCTGTTCCAGCACCTTGGGGGCGATATGCATTTTCTCGGCCCGCTCCGACATCGGATAGCCAAAGGTGGAAAAGCTGACAAAGGCCACCCGCGGCTCAAGCCCCAGATCCCGTGCCACCGAGGCGGCGCGTTCGGCGATATCCGCCAGGTCCTCTTCGTTCGGCCATTCATGCACCAACGTGTCGGCGATCAGCACGATCCGGCCCTTGTGCAGCAGCGCGGTGACCCCGGCCGCGCCATGCGCCGCATCGGCGTCAAAAACGTGGTTGATCAGGTCCAGCACATGTGCCGATTTCCGGGTCGCGCCGGTGATCATCGCATCGCCATGACCATGCGCCAGCATCAACGCGCTGAACACATGCCGGTCACGCGCCGCCAGCCGGTGAATATCGATCCGATCAAAGCCTTTGCGTTGCAACCGCTGATAGAGGAAGTCCTTGTAGGTCTCCAGATGCTCGGTATTCGCCGCATTCACGATCAGCAGCTCGTCGACCGCATCGGCCAACCCGGCCTCTTCCAGCTTGGCCTTGACCTCTGCTTCGCGCCCGACCACCAGAGCCTCGCCAAAGCCGGAGCGCTGGTAATTGACCGCCGCACGCAGCACCCGTGGATCATCGCCCTCGGCAAAGATCATTCGCGCCTGCGCATTGCGGGCCCGCAGGTTGATCGACCGCAGGATGTTCGCGGTCGGGTCCATCCGGCTTTTCAGGCTCTGTTTATAGCTATCGATGTCGATAATCGGCCGTCGCGCCACCCCGGTCTCCATCCCGGCCTTGGCAACGGCGGGCGGAATCCTGTGGATCAGCCGAGGGTCGAAGGGCGTCGGGATGATGTAATCACGCCCGAATTTCAGCGTCCGTCCATAGGCCATGGCGACCTCGTCCGGCACATCTTCACGCGCCAGCGCCGCCAGCGCCTCGGCGCAGGCGATCTTCATCTCGTCGTTGATCGCCCTGGCATGGATGTCGAGCGCGCCGCGAAACAGGTAGGGAAAGCCCAAAACGTTGTTCACCTGGTTCGGATAATCCGAGCGGCCGGTGGCCACGATGGCGTCAGAGCGCACCTCATGCGCCTCTTCCGGGGTGATCTCGGGATCGGGATTGGCCATCGCAAAAATCACCGGATCTGGCGCCATGCTGGCGATCATCTGGGCCGTCACCGCGCCCTTGGCGCTGACTCCGATAAACACGTCCGCCCCGACCATCGCCTCTTCGAGGCTGCGCAGATCTGTGGTGATCGCATGCGCCGATTTCCACTGGTTCATACCCTCGGTGCGACCCTGATAGATCACCCCCTTGGTGTCACAGGCGATGCAATTCTCATGCTTCGCGCCCATCCGTTTCAGCAGCTCGACACAGGCAATGCCGGCAGCGCCGGCACCGTTCATCACGATCCGGCAATCCTCGATCTTTTTGCCGCTGATATGCAGGGCGTTGATCAGCCCCGCCGCACAGATCACTGCCGTGCCGTGCTGGTCGTCATGGAACACCGGAATGTCCATCAGCTCCTTCAGCCGCTGCTCGATCATAAAGCATTCCGGCGCCTTGATATCCTCGAGGTTGATACCGCCGAAGGTCGGCTCCATCAGCTTTACCGCATTCACAATGGCGTCGACGTCTTCGGTGTCGAGCTCGATGTCGATGGAGTTCACATCGGCAAAGCGCTTGAACAGCACCGCCTTGCCTTCCATCACCGGCTTGGAGGCCAGCGCCCCGAGGTTGCCGAGCCCCAGTACCGCGGTGCCATTGGTGATCACCGCCACCAGGTTGCCCTTGGTGGTGTAGTCATAGGCGGTCTCCGGATTCTCGAAAATCGCCTCGCAGGGTACGGCGACGCCAGGCGAGTAAGCCAGACTCAGATCCCGCTGAGTGTTCATCGGCACGGTGGCCGCGATCTCCAGCTTGCCCGGCGACGGTTCAAGGTGGAATTGCAGCGCATCTTCCGGCGTGATCCGGTTGCGGGGGCGTGTCATGCCTTTGTTCTCCCTATCCCAAGGCTTGGGCGTCTTACACGGGCATGGGCCACGGCTCAACAAAAAGCGCTTTCGCCTTTCGTCGCAGGGCCGAGGTTTGTATCCTTTTCTGCGATTGGGGGGTCGTCCGTGAACCAGCAGAACACAGCCGTTACGCCGATGATGGCGCAATACCTTGAGATCAAGGCGCAATATCCCGGCGCCCTGCTGTTTTATCGGATGGGCGATTTCTATGAGATGTTTTTTGACGATGCCGTCGCTGCCGCCGAGGCGTTGGATATCTCGCTGACCAAACGCGGCAAGCATCTGGGCGAGGATATCCCGATGTGCGGCGTCCCGGTCCATGCCGCCGAAAACTATCTTCTGACCCTGATCCGCAAAGGCTTTCGCGTTGCCGTCGGCGAACAGATGGAAAGCCCGGAAGAGGCCAAGAAGCGCGGCTCCAAATCGGTGGTGAACCGCGATGTGGTGCGGCTGGTCACCCCCGGCACCCTGACCGAGGACACGCTGCTCGACGCCAGGCGGCACAATTACCTCGCCGCCTATGCGCTGGTCCGCGATCAGGGGGCGCTGGCCTGGGTCGATATCTCCACCGGGTCATTCCATGTCACCCCGCTGCCGCCTGTGCGGCTTGGCCCTGAGCTGGCGCGGCTGGCCCCGTCTGAAGTGTTGATTTCAAACCTGAATGAGCCTGATTTCGCCGAAATAGTCTCTGAAAATGGGGCCGCGCTGACCCCGCTCGCCCGCGCTGCCTTTGACAGTGCCAATGGCGAGGCGCGGCTGCTTGCACTGTTCAATCTCGCGACGCTCGATGCCTTTGGCACCTTTTCCCGGGCCGAGCTGGCGGCGATGGGGGCGATTGTCGATTACCTCGACCTGACCCAACGCGGCAAGCTGCCGCTGCTGCGCCCGCCGGTCCGCGAGACCGCAGACCGGGTGATGCAGATCGACGCCGCCACCCGCCGCAATCTGGAACTGACCCATGCGCTGACTGGTGGTCGCGCCGGATCCCTGCTCGCCACCATCGACCGAACCGTCACGGCGGGCGGCGCCCGACTGCTGGAGCGGCGGCTGTCGAGCCCCTCGCGCGACCCGGAGGTGATCGGCGCGCGCCTCGATGCCATCGATTTTTGCGTGGAACAGAGCCGCATTTCGTCTGATCTGCGCGACTTTCTGCGCCGCGTGCCGGACCTTGATCGCGCCCTGTCACGGCTGTCTCTGGATCGCGGCGGCCCGCGCGACCTCGCCGCCATCCGCACTGGGCTGGAGCAGGCCGAAGCCCTGCATGCAAGGCTTGCCGACCAGACGTTGCCACCGCTTCTGGCCACCGTCAGCGCCGATCTGATCGGCCATGACACCCTTCTGGCGCAGCTCGGTGCCGCCTTGATCGCAGAGCCGCCACTGCTGACCCGCGACGGTGGCTTTATCGCACCGGGCTATGATCCTGATCTCGATGCCGCCCGCGAATTGCGCGACGAGGGCCGGGGGGTGATCGCCCGGATGCAGGGCCAATATGCCGAAACCACCGGCATCGCCACGCTGAAGATCAAGCACAACAATGTGCTCGGTTATTTCATCGAGGTCACCGCGACCCATGCCGACAAGATGCTGAAGGAACCGCTCTCCGACAGCTTTCGCCACCGGCAGACCACGGCCAACCAACTGCGCTTCACCACCCCGGAACTGAGCGAGATCGAGACCCGGATTCACAACGCTGCCGGGGCCGCGCTGGAGATCGAAAAGCGTCTCTATGACAGGCTGAAAGTCGCTATTCTCGACTCCGCCCCCATGATCGCCAGCTGCGCTCGGGCCCTGGCAGAATTCGACCTCACCACCGCCCTGGCCGATCTGTCGCGCAGTGAAAGCTGGACCCGCCCGAAGATCACCAATGGCCGGGCCCTGCGCATCGAAGGCGGCCGCCATCCGGTGGTCGAGGCAGCGCTCACCCGTCAGGGCGCGCCCTTCATCGCCAATGATTGCGACCTCTCCGGCGATCCGGCCCGGATCTGGCTGCTGACCGGACCAAACATGGCCGGTAAGTCGACCTTCCTGCGCCAGACCGCGCTGATTGCCCTGCTCGCTCAGATCGGTAGCCATGTGCCCGCGACCCGGGCCGAAATCGGCGTGGTCAGCCAATTGTTCAGCCGGGTCGGCGCCTCTGACGATCTGGCCCGAGGCCGTTCGACCTTTATGGTCGAAATGGTCGAAACTGCCGCGATCCTCAATCAGGCCGACGAAAGCGCGCTGGTGATTCTTGATGAGATCGGCCGCGGCACCGCCACCTATGACGGGCTGTCCATCGCCTGGGCAACGCTGGAACACCTGCATGAGGTCAATGGCTGCCGCGCCCTCTTTGCCACCCATTACCACGAAATGACCGCCCTGGCAGGCAAGCTTGCCGGCGTCGACAACGCCACTGTTGAGGTGCGCGAACATGATGGCGATGTGATTTTTCTCCATGAGGTGCGCAAGGGCGCTGCTGACCGCAGCTATGGCGTGCAGGTCGCGCGGCTGGCCGGTTTGCCCGACAGCGTTGTCGCCCGCGCCCGCGCCATTCTCGATGGGCTGGAAAAAGGCGACCGCGAAGGTGGCAAATCAAAAACCCTGATCGACGACCTGCCGCTTTTTGCCGCCGCCCCTGCCCGGCCCGCCCCCGAGCTCCCCGCAAAACCTTCCGCACTCACCGCCCTGATCGACTCCATGGATCCCGACAATCTCAGCCCGCGCGAAGCCCTCGAGGCGCTCTACCAACTGAAAGCGGCGTCCCGCGAATAACGCGACACGCCGCCCTTCATCTTGCCATAAATATTCCCGCCGGAGGCGCAGATCAGCCATCCGCGCGATCCCGCCGGGCTGGGGCGCCTAGCCGGGTGTCGATGACACCCCGACCTGGGCCGGGCGCAACAGCCGGTCATGCAGCAGGAATCCTTCTGCCGCGACCTGGATGATGTCACCGGCCCGGGTGCCCGGCACCGGTGCCTCGAACATCGCCTGATGCACCTTCGGGTCAAACCGGTCGCCAACTTCCGGCGCAATCGGCTCGATCCCGTGTTTGCGGAACACGTTCATCAATTCCCGCAGGGTCAGCTCGACCCCTTCGATCAGCGCCGCGTTTTCGGCACCCAGATCCTGCGCCGCCTCGACTGCGCGCTTCAGGTTGTCATGCACCGGCAGCATGTCGCGGGCCAGCTTCGAGCCGCCATAATTCTCGGCCTCGCGCCGATCCTTATCCGCGCGCTTGCGCGAGTTTTCGGCATCTGCCAACGCCCGCATGAACCGGTCGCGAAACTCGTCACGCTCGGCGCGCAACGCGTCGATCTCGACAGCCTCGTCGTCCAGCTCTGCCATCTCTTCGGCATAGGCGTCGGCCTCTGCGGCCTCAATATCATCAAGAAAATCGTCGTCTTTCGGCTCAGCCATTCTTCACCTCTAGCTCCGGTCAGAAATCACCCGCCCGACCAGCTGCGCTGTATAGTCCACGATCGGCACGATTCGCCCATAGTTGAGCCGCGTGGGCCCAATGACCCCGACCGCGCCGACGATCTTACGGTCAGCGTTCATATATGGAGAAACCACCAGAGAGGAACCCGTAAGTGAGAAAAGTTTGTTCTCTGAGCCGATAAATATGCGAACCCCCTCGCCCTCTTCGGCCAGTTCCAGGAACTCGGCGATATCGCGCTTGCGCTCAAGGTCGTCGAACAGTTCGCGGATCCGGTCGAGGTCGATGTCCTCGGCGCCCTCGATCAGATTTGCCCGGCCGCGCACGATCAGCCGTTCGTGGCGGTCCCCACCATCCTGCCAGACCGCCATGCCGCTTTCGACCAACGACCGGGCCAGCGAATCGATCTCCTGCCGCCGATGGGTGATTTCGCGTTGAATCACCCCACGCACATCGCTCAGGGTGCGTCCCTCGATCAGCGCATTCAGGAAATTCGCCGCCTCGCGCATCGAACTGTGGGTCTGGCCCGGCGGCGGGTTGAAAATCCGGTTCTCGACATGGCCATCGGCAAAAACCAGCACCACCAGCGCCCGGTCCTGTCCCAGCGCAACGAATTCGATATGCTTGATCGCGGTTTCGCTTTTCGGCGCCAGCACCAGCGAGGCCCCCCTGGTGGCACCGGAGAGAGCGGCGCCAACCCGGTCCAGTATCGCCCCGACATCGGTACCATTGTCACCCACCGTTGCATCAATCAACGCCCGGTCACTGGTTTCGAGGTCGCGCACCTCAAGCAGGCCATCGACAAACATCCTCAGCCCTTGCTGGGTCGGCACCCGCCCCGCCGAAATATGCGGCGAGCCAAGCAGCCCCAGCAATTCCAGATCCTGCATCACATTGCGGATCGTCGCGGCGCTGACCTTTTCATTCATCAGCCGGGTGAGCGTGCGTGACCCCACTGGCCCACCGCTTTCCAGATAGCCCTCGACCACCCGGCGAAACACTTCGCGCGATCGATCATTCAGATCACTGAGAAGCGATCGCTGTTCCGTCATGGGGTTTGTCCAGGCTGTTGGTCTTTCATGGCCTGCCATTAAAGACCGCTGGGCCGAAAAATCAATCAGACTTGCCATCACATCTCGGGAGTGTCATCCCGACGCCCAAACAGGAGGTTCCCCGATGCGGCCATCAGGACGTGAATTGAATCAAATGCGCAGCGTCTCCATCGAGACCGGCGTAACCAAACATGCCGAAGGATCCTGTATGATCCGCATGGGCGATACCCATGTGCTCTGCACCGCGACGATCGAGGATCGGGTGCCGCCGTTCATCAAGGGATCCGGCCTCGGCTGGGTCACCGCCGAATACGGTATGCTGCCCCGCTCGACCACCAGCCGGATGCGGCGTGAGGCGGCGGCGGGCAAACAGGGCGGGCGCACGGTGGAAATCCAGCGGCTGATCGGCCGCTCGCTGCGCGCCGGGGTCGATCGGGTCGCCCTGGGCGAACGCCAGATCACCATTGATTGCGATGTCATTCAGGCCGACGGCGGCACCCGCTGCGCCTCGATCACCGGCGGCTGGGTGGCGCTGCGGCTGGCGGTGAACAAGCTGATGAAGGTCGGCGATGTGAAATCCAATCCGCTGGTCGATCCAGTCGCCGCGGTCTCTTGCGGCCTTTATGCCGGACAGCCGGTGCTCGACCTCGATTATCCTGAGGACAGCGAGGCCGGGGTCGATGGCAATTTCATCATGACCGGCGCCGGGCGGTTGATCGAAGTGCAGATGTCCGCCGAGGGCGCGACCTTTAGCCGTGAACAGATGACCGAGCTTCTCGATCTGGCGCAAAAAGGCGTCGATGAGCTGGTGATTGCGCAAAAGGCCGCAGTCGGTGCGTAGATTCTCCGGCGACCGGCTGATCATCGCGTCGCACAATTCCGGCAAGCTGCGCGAAATCGCGGCTTTGCTGGCGCCCTACGGAGTCACGGTCAGCTCTGCCGCCGAACATGGGCTGGAAGAACCGGAAGAAACCGAAGACACCTTTGCGGCAAACGCCCGGATCAAGGCCCATTTCGCCGCCAAGGCCACCGGGCTCCCCGCCCTCTCGGATGACAGCGGCATCACCGTTGCCGCGCTGGACGGAGCCCCCGGAGTCTATACCGCCGATTGGGCCGAGACCCCAAAGGGCCGCGATTTCACCATGGCGATGACCAGGGTCTGGGATCTGCTTGAGGCCAAGGCGGCGCCGCTGCCGCGCCGGGCCGCGTTTCACTGCACCCTCTGTCTGGCCTGGCCGGATGGCCATGACGAAATTTTCGAAGGCGTCGTTGAGGGCCAATATGTCTGGCCTATGCGGGGCACACGCGGCTTTGGCTTTGACCCGGTGTTTCAGCCGGATGGCGAGTCCGAAACCTTTGGCGAAATGACGCCCGAGCGCAAGCTGCCACTGACCCACCGAACCCGGGCCTTTGAACAGCTGGTGGCCGCCTGTTTTGACTGACCCGATCACAGAAGACTGGCGCAACGGTGGATTTGGACTCTATCTGCACTGGCCATTCTGTGCCGCGAAATGCCCCTATTGCGATTTCAACTCGCATGTTTCCCGTGAAATAGACACTGAATCTTGGCGCCTGACCTATCTGTCCGAGATTGATCGCCATGCCGCGTTGACGCCTGGTCGGCTGTTGAATTCGATCTTTATCGGCGGCGGCACCCCGTCGCTGATGCCGCCCAGCCTGATCGAGGCGATCCTGTCGCGCATCCGCGCGCACTGGCCTTTTGCCAATGACATCGAAATCACCCTAGAGGCCAATCCCGGCTCGGTCGAAGCTGACCGGTTCCGCGCCTATGCCGCCGCTGGGATAAACCGGCTTTCTCTGGGGGTGCAGGCACTGAACGACCGCGATCTACAACGTTTGGGTCGAATCCATTCTGCCTCCGAAGCGCTGGCCGCTTTCGACATCGCCCGTGCCCATTTCGACCGGGTAAGTTTCGATCTGATCTATGCCCGCCAGGATCAAACCGCGGCCGAATGGCAGGCCGAACTGGGTCGCGCGCTTGATCTGGCCGTGGATCACCTGTCGCTCTACCAACTAACCATCGAGCCCGGCACCGCCTTTGCCGACCGCGCCCGGCACGGCGGCTTGCGCGGCCTGCCGTCCGAAGATCTGGCCGCCGACCTTTATGAGCTGACGCAGAGCATGGCCGGTGCCGCCGGGTTTACCAGCTATGAGGTGTCAAACCTCGCCCGGCCCGGCGCCCAATCGCGGCACAACAGCGTTTACTGGCGATATGGAGACTATATCGGCATTGGCCCCGGCGCCCATGGGCGGCTGTCACTCGACGGCCAACGCCACGCAACCGAGGCGTTGCGGATGCCCGGTGACTGGCTGAACGGCGTCAAATCCGGCAGACCGGAGCGCGAGGTCGCGCTGTTGACATCCCGCGATCAGGCCGAGGAATTTCTGCTGATGGGCCTGCGCCTGAGCGAGGGGATTGCACCCAGCCGCTTTGCCGCGCTGTCTGGACAACCGCTGTCTCTGCAACGCGTCGAGGAATTGGTGCGGATCGGCATGTTGGCCCAGGGCCCGGACCGGATCAGCGCCACCGCAGAAGGGCGTCTGGTGCTGAACGCAGTGCTGGCGGAGTTGGTGCGAGATCTGCGATGAGCTGGCTGTGGACGCTGTTCGGTCTGATCTGCCTGTCTCTGGGGGCAATCGGCATTGTCCTGCCCCTGCTGCCAACCGTGCCATTCCTTTTGCTGGCTGCGTTCTGCTTTGCCAAAGGCTCTGAAACTCTGCATAACTGGTTGATTAATCACAAAAAACTTGGACCACCAATCGAGGGCTGGCGGCGAAACGGTGCAATCTCTCGCAACGCAAAGCGCTATGCCACCCTGTCGATCCTGCTGGTCTTTGGCATTTCGCTGGCCACCGGTCTGCGCCCGAAGATTTTGTTGATTCAGGGCGCCACCCTGTGCTGTGTTCTGATCTTTATCTGGAGCCGCCCTAGCGGCCCCCGTTGAGCAACCGGCAGATCGCGTCGAGCCCCTCAAAATCCGCATAACGAATGGTCACCTGCCCGGATTCGCCGCCCGGCTTGTGATCGACACTCACCTTCATGCCGGTTGCAGCGCTCAGATCATTTTCAAGCGCCTTGGTATCGGCATCCTTCCCAGAAGGAGCCGCTTTTTTGGCCGGTTTGGTGTCTGACTCAGCGTCCCCGGCCTTGGCAAGCCGTTCGGTTTCACGGACCGACAGCCCCTGTTTGATCACCCGATTGGCCAGCGCAACCGGATCGGCGGACGTGATCAGGGCGCGGGCATGGCCCATCGACAAGCGTCCCTCGCGGAGAAAGGTCTGAACCTCTTCGGGCAGATGCAGCAACCTGAGGAGGTTGGCGATATGGCTGCGACTTTTTCCAAGCGCCTCGGACACCCGCTCCTGGGTATGGCCAAACCGGTCCATCAACGCGCGATACCCCGCCGCCTCTTCGATCGGGTTGAGGTCGGCGCGCTGGATGTTTTCGATGATCGCCACCTCCAACACTTCGGTGTCGTCAAAGTCGCGGATCACCACCGGCACTTCGTGCAGCTTGGCCATCTGCGCCGCACGCCACCGCCGTTCGCCGGCAACGATCTCGTATTTCGCCGCGCCATTCTGCTTGGCGCGCACGATCAACGGTTGAATGATTCCGCGCTCGCGGATCGAGGCGGCGAGTTCCTCCAACTGGTCTTGGGTAAAGCTGCGGCGCGGCTGGTCTGGATTCGGTGCAATATCTTCGATCGGCACATGGGAATCCGCGCGGCGTGGCGCGGTGGCGCCATTGTCGGTTCCGACATCCGCCATCAACGCGGATAATCCACGCCCCAACCCGCGGGTTTTCGGTTTATCGCTCATGTCATGCCCTCCCTCAGGCCGCTGCCGCTCGCTGACGGTCGAGAAGCTCTTGGGCCAGCGCGCGATAGGCGGCGGCCCCTTTTGATTCCGCATCATATTCCAGCACCGGCATCGCAAACGACGGCGCCTCGCTGACCCGAACGTTCCGCGGGATCACCGTCTGGAACACCATATCACTCAGGTTTTCCCTAGCATCCATTTCAACCTGCCGGGACAGGTTGTTGCGCGCATCATACATGGTCAACACCACGCCCTCGATCCGCAGTTCCGGATTGGCGGTCTGCCGCACCTCACGAATTGTGGTGATCAGCTGTGTCAGCCCCTCGAGCGCGAAAAACTCACTCTGCAACGGAACCAGAACCGAATTCGCGGCAACCATCGCATTGACGGTCAGCACGTTCAACGAAGGCGGGCAATCGATCAGGATGAAATCGTAGCCCAGGTCTTCGATCACCGGTTGGCGCAGGGCATCATGCAACAGAAAGCTGCGTTTTTCGCTGGCCATCATCTCAAGGTCGGCTGAGCTCAAGTCGACCGTGGCGGGAATGATATGCAGATTTTCGATATCGGTGGTCAGAATGATTTCCGCCAAATCGGTTTCGCCTAGCAGCAAATCATAGGTGGTCAGATCGCGATCCCCGGCGTCGATGCCGAGGCCGGTTGAGGCATTGCCTTGCGGATCGAGATCGACCACCAGCACCCGATTACCCAGCTCAACCAGGCCAGCGCCCAGATTAATGGTTGTCGTGGTCTTGCCAACACCACCCTTTTGATTGGCCACGGCAATGACCTTAGGGTGGCGAGCACGAAATACGTTAGACACGGGCGACATCTCCGACCTTTAGGACCACAGAATCCGGGTTTGTTTTACTCGGGACAGCATCATAGTGAAAGCGCCAGTGTGCTTGCGCCGCTTCAATTTCGGCGCGCCAGCTCTGACCTTTGGGAAAAATCGAAACACCACCGGGGCGCTGATGACGTTCGGTGAAGGTCAGAAGCCGGGTCAATGGTGCCAAAGCGCGGGCAGTTAGAATATCCGCCTGTAGCGGCGCGGTTTCTTCGATCCGCTCAGCGACAACCTGAGCCTTGGTGTTGGTTTCGCGAAGGGCGGTGCGCAGAAAGGCCGATTTTCTTTGGTCTGATTCAACCAGGATCATGGAGCCGTCGTTGCTCTCACCGAGCAGGATCGCGATGACGAGACCGGGAAAGCCGCCGCCGCTGCCAAGATCAGCCCACTTGCTTGCCCAGGGCGCGAGAGAGAAGATCTGTGCGGAATCAACAATATGACGACTCCAGACTTCGTTGAGCGTCGCAGGCGATACCAGATTGATCGAGCTGTTCCATTTGGTAAGAATCTGGACATAGGCCTCCAGACGCTCGATTGTTTCACGTGAAACATTCAAATCTGCCAAAGCGCCCTGCATCACGCGGATTTCCGGCCTAGACGTCGCAGCCACGCCAGCAACAAAGTCAACGCCGCTGGGGTTACCCCTTCAATTGCCGCAGCCTGCGCCATGTTGGCCGGCCTTAGCGCCGCAAACTTGGTCCGCAGCTCATTGGACAACCCGGTGACCGAATGAAAATCAAAGTCCGCCGGGATCACCAGCATCTCATCCCGTTTTATCGCAGCGATATCCTTGTCCTGCCGGGCAATATAGTTGGCATAGGTGGCGTCCCGCTTGAGCTGAACCGCCGTTTCCTCGGAAATCTCGCCAAGCGCCGGATCCAGAGTGAGCAAATCACTCACTCCTGCATCAGGTAGCGCAAGAACCTGCAACAGGGTTCGCTTTGATCCATCCGCACTAAATTTCAGACCGCAGGCAGCAAGCTGTTTTGGCGTATATTCCTTCGACTCCAACAGCGCCCGCCCTGCGGTAAGCGCCGCCATCTTTGTCAGAAAGCTGGTTTTGCGCGCCCCACCGACACAGCCAAGCGTAATGCCCTGCTCCGTCAATCGCTGATCGGCGTTGTCGGCGCGCAGTGACAGACGGAATTCGGCACGGGACGTGAACATTCGATACGGCTCCGTCACGCCACGTGACGTCAGATCGTCGATCATCACCCCGATATAGGAATTCGTTCGACTGAACGCGGCAGGTTCAGCGTCCAATGCCCGTGCAGCGGCGTTCAGCCCGGCAACCATACCCTGCGCCGCGGCCTCTTCATATCCCGTGGTGCCGTTGATTTGACCGGCAAGATACAACCCCGGCACCACCTTGACGCCCAAAGACAGGTCCAGCGCACGCGGATCGACATAATCATATTCGATGGCGTAGCCCGGTTGTACGATGGTCGCGCTCTCAAGCCCGAGAATGGAGTGAACATAAGCTTCCTGAACATCGGCAGGCAGTGAGGTCGAAATTCCGTTTGGATAGATCGTGGTGTCATTCAACCCCTCGGGTTCAAGAAACACTTGATGCGAGGTCTTGTCCGCGAAGCGCACCACTTTATCCTCTATCGAAGGACAATAGCGGGGGCCGATGCCGTCGATAAATCCGCCATACATGGCTGACCGGGTGATGTTTTTCTGAATGATCTCATGGGTCCGCTCGTTTGTATGCGTGATCCCACAAGAAATCTGTCGCGCTACCGGCTTGTCTGACAGAAAAGAGAACAACACCGGGTCCTCGTCGCCGGCCTGCGAGCCCAGCACATCCCAGTTGATGGTGCGCCCGTCCAGCCGAGGAGGTGTGCCGGTTTTCAACCGTCCGAGCGGCAGGCCAAAGCCATCAATCCGCTCAGCCAGCCTGACCGAAGGTGCATCGCCCATCCGGCCTCCGGGCCGGGAGTCATCGCCAATATGGATCACCCCTCGCAGGAATGTCCCGGTTGTGAGCACGACAGCGGGCGCAGTCAGGTCGGTTCCATCCGCCAGAGACACCCCGACAACCGCGTCACCCTGGAGAATAAGGTCGACCGCCTCGCCCACCACTATCACAAGATTCGGCTGTGACTGCATCTCGCGCAGCATGGCTGCGCGATAAAGACTGCGATCCGCCTGAGCTCTTGGTCCCTGCACCGCAGGGCCCTTGCGTCGGTTCAACAACCGAAATTGAATACCTGCCGCGTCTGCAACCCGGCCCATCACCCCGTCAAGCGCGTCGACCTCGCGCACCAAATGGCCTTTACCAAGGCCGCCGATTGCCGGGTTACACGACATCACCCCGATGCCATCGAGCTTGAGCGTAACCAAAGCCGTGCGCGCGCCACGACGTGCCGCGGCATGCGCGGCCTCACAGCCTGCGTGGCCTCCACCGATGACAATGACGTCGAAAGAATGTTCCACGTGAAACAATTCCTATTTTCCGATACAGAAAGAAGAAAAAATCTCGTCGAGCAGATTCTCGACATCGACCCGTCCTACCAGAGAATCCAGCGCTCGAATAGCCGAACGGATCTCTTCAGCCACCAAATCAATCTCGCCACCGTCATCGACCATCGCCAGGCTGGTTCCCAGATGTTGCTCTGCCCGGGACAGCGCCTGCCGATGCCGCTCGCGGGTTGCGGTACCGGCCCCAGCCGCGCGTTGTTCGAGAATCTCACGAATCCTCTGAACAAGATCGCCAACACCCTGCCCGGTCAGCCCGGACACCCCTTCCCCAAAAACATCCGCCTTTGCGCCGACCAAAATGTCATCGGGTAAAAAATCAACCTCAGGCGCTTCGCCGTCCATCGTCAGAACAATCCGCAGATCAGCCTGGGCAGCGCGGCGCCTGGCCCGTTCGATTCCAATGGATTCGACCACATCCACTGTTTCCCGCAGACCCGCCGTGTCCAGAATCGTCACCGCCAACCCGCCGAGGTCCATCCGGACCTCGATCACATCTCGGGTCGTCCCGGCAACTTCTGAAGTGATCGCAGCGTCTCGCCCCGCAAGCGCGTTCAACAGCGTCGATTTCCCAACATTCGGTGCCCCGAGGATCGCCACCTCAAAGCCATTGCGCACCCGTTCGGCCATCCCGACCCCAGCGCATTCGCCTCTGACATCATCCAAAACCTCGCTCAACAGAACAGCCACTTCCGGCATCACATCGATCGGGACATCCTCATCGACAAAATCAATCCCGGTTTCAACCAATGCCGCAGCGCGGATCAAATTGCCGCGCCAGGTGGCAGCAAGGTCGCCCAACCGGCCTTCCAGCACCCGCATCGCCTGACGTCGCTGCGCCTCTGTCTCCGCGTCGATCAGATCGGCAAGGCCCTCGACCTGTGCCAGATCGAGCTTGCCATTCTCCATCGCCCGCCGGGTGAACTCCCCGGCCTCGGCCGGCCGCAGCCCGTCGATCCCGCCCAAAACCGCCAGGACCGCGCCAACCACCGCGGTGCTGCCATGCAAGTGGAATTCAACCACGTCTTCGCCGGTAAAGGAATTACCGCCGCGAAACCCCAGGATCAGAGACTGATCCAACGTCGATCCGTCCGGTGCCCGAAGTGTGCGCAATCCGGCCCGACGCGGGGCCGGCATCTCACCGGCGAGGGCCTGCCCGGCCTCCCAGGCCAGATCACCGGAGACCCGCACCACCGCCACACCGGCTGCGCCGGGTGCCGTCGCCAAGGCGAAAATCGTGTCCATGGTAAACTCCGGATTGCTGGCCCGTTGCCAGCAAAATCAAGTGTTCATTGAATCAAAGAAATCGGCATTCGATTTGGTTTGCCGCAGCTTGCCGATCAGGAACTCGATCGCATCCGTCGTTCCCATCGGGTTCAGGATTCGCCGCAGAACAAAGGTTTTCTGCAGATCAACCTTGTCGACCAACAATTCCTCTTTCCTGGTGCCAGACTTGAGGATGTCCATCGCCGGGAACACCCGCTTGTCCGCAACCTTGCGATCCAGAACAATTTCCGAGTTGCCGGTGCCTTTGAATTCCTCAAAGATCACCTCGTCCATCCGGCTGCCGGTGTCGATCAATGCGGTTGCGATGATGGTCAGGCTGCCGCCCTCTTCGATGTTCCGCGCCGCGCCAAAGAACCGCTTCGGTCGTTGCAGCGCATTCGCATCCACACCACCGGTCAAAACCTTGCCCGAAGACGGCACCACTGTGTTGAATGCTCTACCAAGTCTTGTGATTGAATCGAGCAGGATCACAACATCGCGTTTATGCTCAACCAGGCGCTTGGCCTTTTCGATGACCATTTCGCTAACCGCAACGTGCCGGGTCGCCGGTTCGTCAAAGGTCGAAGACACGACCTCACCCTTCACCGAACGCTGCATGTCGGTCACTTCTTCCGGCCGCTCGTCGATCAGCAACACGATCAGGTAGCATTCCGGGTGGTTCTTCTCGATCGAATTGGCGATGTTCTGCAGCAGCACCGTCTTACCGGTGCGCGGCGGCGCGACGATCAGGCTCCGCTGGCCCTTGCCGATTGGCGCCACCAGATCGATGATCCGCGCCGAGCGATCCTTGATCGTCGGGTCCTGAACCTCCATCGTCAGCCGTTCATCAGGATAAAGCGGCGTGAGGTTGTCAAAGGCGATCTTGTGACGGGCTTTTTCCGGCGATTCAAAATTGATTGCCCCGATGGTGGTCAGCGCAAAATAGCGCTCATTCTCCTCGGGGGCTTTCATCAGCCCTTCGATGGTGTCGCCCGTGCGCAATGAATGCTGGCGGATCATCTCGGGAGAGACATAGATATCATCCGGGCCCGGCAGATAGTTGGCTTCGGTCGAGCGCAGGAATCCGAACCCGTCCTGAAGCACCTCGAGCACCCCGTCGCCACCGATTTCCCAGCCCTCATCCGCCATTTCGCGGAGAATCTGGAACATCATTTCGCCCTTGCGCATGACGCTGGCGTTCTCGATCTCCAGCTCTTCCGCCATCGACAACAGGTCTTTGGGGCTTTTTGCCTTGAGATCGGCAAGGTTCAAACGTTCAACGCTCATGGAAATATCCCAAACCAGCCGCAGGGGCATCGGTTTTATCATTTGTAAGGGTAACACACCGCCCGGACGGGCAGGTTGAGCAGCGATATAGGCCCGGGGCCTGTCGGAGTCAATCCGGGCTCAGAACCGCACCACGACCGAGATCACGATCAGGATCATCAGCAGCGTCGGCACTTCGTTCATCACCCGATAGCGCCGACCAGGCAGAGTGTTCTGACCAACTGCAAAATCCTTGCACCGCATGCCCAGCCAATAATGGAACCAGGTCATCACCAGAACAGAGGCGGCCTTGGTCCAGGGCCAGATCATCGACCAATCCACGATCCCAGGGGTAAAAACCAGTACCAGGCCAAACAGCCAGGTCGCGATCATCGCTGGACTCATGATCAGACGAAACAGTTTGCGCTCCATCTCCCGGAACAGCGTGTCGGTCTCAGTTCCTGGCGTCACCTGTTCGCTGTGATAGACAAACAGTCGAGGCAAGTAGAAAATCCCCGCCATCCAAGAGATCACCGAGATGATGTGAAGCGCCTTGGCCCAGGGGTAGAGATCACTGAATATCTGACTCATTTCCACGCCTCGTTGCCCGTCCCCCTCTTAATAATAAAGAATATATATAGAAAGATGATGTTGTAGTAGGCACCGGTTTTTCTGTGGATCCTTGGGTTTATGGCGGTTTGCCCCCAGTCAGGTCCGGGTGTGGGTAAAGCTGTGATAAAAAATCTTCTGGACAGGGATAATTCAGAAAAATACGTTTATAAACAACTAATTATATACAAATCATGCGTTAAAATGGTCGTTGATAGAATCCTTGGCATCTGTCGCGAAACATAGGGGCTGGGGATCAGCCACTTGTTCTTTTCCCTAGAGGGATGAGATGAAACAGACCGGCTGAGCTGAGGCGGGATTTTCCCCGGCTTGAAATCCGACCGGGTTTTCCCCAATACGCTCCTGCCACTTGGCCAAGGTTTCACAGGGGTTATCAACATGGCACAGACTGTCGTTCTGGCCTCGGGCTCGGCTACCCGCGCCGCGTTGTTGCGCCAGGCAGGTATCGATTTTCAGATCCGCCCGGCCCCGATCGACGAAGTGGCCCTGCGTCAATCGCTGGCGGCTGAAGGGATCAGCCCGCGCGATCAATCCGATGCTCTGGCAGAAATGAAGGCGCAGCGGGTCAGTATGAAACACCCCGACGCCCTGGTCATCGGCTCGGATCAGATCCTTGCTCTTGGCGCCCAGGTCTTTGGCAAATCCGACACCCGCGAGGCGGCGCGCGATACCTTGACCCAGCTGCGCGGCCAGCGGCATTCGCTGTTTTCCGCCGCCGTCATCTATGAGGCCGGGCAACCGATCTGGCGGCATGTGAGCGAGGTCAAGCTGCAGATGCGGGCGATTTCCGACGCCTATCTTGACGCCTATCTCGACCGGAACTGGCCTGAGGTCGCCGGATCCGTCGGTGGCTATCATATCGAAGCCGAAGGCATTCGCTTGTTCTCCACCATCAGTGGCGACTATTTTGCAATTCTGGGAATGCCGCTGCTGCCGCTGCTGGCATTTCTGACCACGAAAGGGGTGATCGACGGATGAGCAACGCAAAGATTCCGCTGGCTGGCGTCATCGGCCATCCGGTTGCACATTCACTGTCGCCGCGTTTGCACGGCTATTGGCTGCGCCGGTTCGGCCTGCCTGGACATTATATTCCGATGGATGTGGCGCCTGCCGATCTGGAAACCATCCTGCGTACCCTGCCCAAGGCCGGGTTCGTCGGCGTCAACATCACCGTGCCACACAAGGAGACGGTGATGAAAATTGCCGACCTGATCACCGATCGGGCGATCCTGATCGGCGCGGCAAATACCCTGGTGTTTGGCGAAAACGGCAAGATTCGCGCTGACAATACGGATGGCTTCGGATTCATCGAAAACCTGCGGCAAGGCGCGCCGGGCTGGCGTCCTGCCGATGGTCCGGGGCTTATGTTGGGCGCAGGTGGCGCGGCGCGGGCGGTGATATCATCACTGCTGGATGCCGGGATGCGCGAGATACAGATCGCCAACCGCACCCGGGCGCGCGCTGAACGTCTGGTCAGCGAATTTGGCCCCCGGATCAAGGTGGTTGATTGGGTGCAGGCCGGCAATGCCATCGAAGACGCGGCATTGGTTATCAACACCACTTCGCTGGGGATGACCGGCAAGCCCGATCTGCGGGTGCCCTTTGACGGATTCCATCGCGGTCAGGTGGTCACCGATCTGGTCTATTCGCCGCTGCGTACCCCGATGTTGATGGCCGCCGAGGCCGCGGGGTGCACCACGGTGGATGGGCTTGGCATGTTGCTGTATCAGGCGGTGCCGGGGTTCGAACGCTGGTTCGGCCGTCGGCCCGAAGTTGATGATCAAACCCGGAGGCATGTTCTGGCATGACGTTTCTACTTGGCCTGACAGGCTCAATTGGTATGGGCAAAAGCACCACCGCCGCAATGTTCGCTGAAGCCGGCTGCGCGGTTTGGGACGCGGATGCCGCGGTGCACAGACTCTATTCCGCAGGGGGCAAGGCCGTCGCGCCGATGGCCGAGGCGTTTCCCGAAGCGATTGTCGATGGCGCCGTATCGCGCGATGTGCTGCGCCAGGTCCTCTCTACCGAACCGGACGCGCTGCGCCGGATCGAGACCATTGTTCATCCGCTGGTCGGCGAGGACCGCCAGGCGTTTATCGCCGCCGCGACCGCCGATATTGTGGTGCTCGACATTCCGCTGCTGTTTGAGGGCGGCAATCAGGGCCGGATGAACGCTGTGGTCGTCGCCTCGGCCCCCGAAGAGGTGCAACGCGACCGGGTTCTGGCCCGCGGCACGATGAGCGAGGCCCAGTTCGAGGCGATCAAGGCCAAGCAGATGCCGGATTCTGAAAAACGGGCGCTGGCGGATTACATCGTCAACACCGACACGCTGGATCATGCCCGCGAGCAGGTGCAGGCGATTGTGGCGGATATCAGGGGCAAGCAGCGCGATGCGTGAAATCGTTCTGGATACTGAAACCACCGGCTTTGAGCCGGATCAGGGCGACCGGATCGTCGAGATCGGTGCGGTGGAATTGTTCAATCACGTTCCCACCGGCGAGACATATCACGTTTATATCAATCCGCAGCGCGACATGCCGTCGGGTGCTTTTGAGGTGCACGGCCTGTCCGAGGAGTTTCTGGCAGACAAACCGGTTTTCGCCGATATCGCTCAGGATTTTCTGGATTTCATCGGCGACGCCAGGCTGGTGATCCACAATGCCAGTTTCGACATGAAGTTTCTGAATGCCGAACTGAGCTGGCTGAAGCGGCCCCGCCTGCCCGATGAACAGGCGCTTGATACGCTGGCCATAGCCCGGCGAAAATTTCCCGGCTCTCCAGCCTCGCTTGACGCGCTTTGCCGCCGATTCGGGATCGACAATTCGGCGCGCACCCTGCACGGCGCGCTGCTCGACAGTGAAATCCTGGCCGAGGTCTATCTTGAGTTGATCGGCGGTCGTCAGCCGGATTTCGCGCTCGCCTCCGGACCACGATCCGCCGCCGATGTCGCGGCCGAGCCTGATTGGCGGCCGCAGCCGCGCCCCAGACCGCTGCCGCCGCGGTTGAGCGAAATGGAAAAGGCCGCGCACGAGGAATTCGTGGCGGCCCTTGGCGGCAATCCGGTCTGGAATCGGGTCAGCTGACCTGCGATCAGGCCTGCGCAACCTGCGAACGACGCGCCATTTCCTGACGGAACAATTGCAGGAAATCGATGTTTTCCAGGTTCAGCGGCGGGAAGCCGCCATCGCGGGTCACATCGCTGACGATGCGGCGCAGGAACGGAAAGATCTGACGCGGGCATTCGATCAGCAGAAACGGCTGCAACTGGTCATCCGGCACGCCTTCGATGTGGAACAGCCCGACATAATCGACTTCGAGCAGAAACAGTGTCGTGTCGGTGTCCTTGACCGATGAATTCACGTTCAGCTTGATCGCCACCTCGTATTGATGATCGACCTCACGCTTGGCGGTCTGCAATCCGACCTGCACCTCGACATTGGGCACATATTCGCCCTTGGCCGGTTTGCGGCACAGAATGTTTTCGAACGACATGTCGCGAATATACTGATTCAGAACGGTGAATCGGATTTCAGGCTGGGCTGCTGCCGGGGCGGCCCCGTTTGCGTCCGTCATCTAGAATGCTCCCAAGATTGGCATATTTGGCCGCTTCCTATCAGCAGTTTTGATGCGTCTCAATGCTTCGTCCAATGCGAGGGCTGATGGGTCGGTCGCTTGGCCGGATCGACCTCGGTGAATTCGCCCTCGATCACCTCGGGGATTGCGGTTTCCGGGCGCGGACGCGGGCGCTGCTGCGGCCCTGTGGTGAATTCCTGAACATGGACATGGCGCCGCCCCCAGGTAAATGCGGCCCGGCGCACTGCCGGAATCAACAGCAGAAACCCGAGGGTGTCGGTAAAGAAACCAGGTGTCAGCAACAGGGCCCCGGCAAACAGCACCATCGCGCCCTCGGCCAATGGCTCTGCCGGATTGGACAATTCGGAAAAGCTTTGCCTGATCCGGTTCAACACCAGGGCGCCCTGGCTGCGCACCAGCCAGGTGCCCAGGATCGCCGTCAACAACACAATGGCCAGGGTCCAGCCCAGGCCGATGGCTCCGCCAACCTGGATGAACAAGGCAATCTCGATCATCGGGATTGCGATAAAGGCGACGAACAACCACATAACATATGCTCCTAACAAGGCGGCATGGTGGACTTGCCCACACCGCTCACCTACATAGGGATGCAAGTCGTGGCTTGCCATGCCCGCCAATGAGGATCTTAATGAACTCGCCCATCCTACAGCTGCTCGTGTTGGCCGGAATCGCCGTCTTTCTGATCCTGCGCCTGCGCAGCGTCCTTGGCACCCGCGAGGGGTTTGAAAAACCGCCGCTGCCACAGCCCGGCGCCGAACCGGTTCGCAAGCGCAGCTTTGATGTGATCGAGGGTGGCGCGGATCGCGATATCATCGATCATGTGCCCGAGGGCAGCCCGGCCGCCAAAGCGCTTGAGGCGATGAAGCGGGCCGAGCCCTCGTTCAACGTCAGCGGATTCCTGACCGGCGCGCGCGGTGCCTATGAAATGATTCTGATGAATTTCGAACGCGGCGAACTGGCCGCGATCAAGCCATTCCTGGCGACCGAGGTCTATGACAGCTTTTCCGAAGTGGTCTCGATGCGCGAACAACAGGGGCTTCAGATCGAAGCTGATTTTGTTGGGCTCAAGGAACTGACCCTGGTCGATGCGACCTATGACGCCGTTACCCATGAGGCCGAGTTGAGCGTGCGCTTTATCGGTCAACTGACCTCGGTGGTGCGCGACAGGGGCGGCGATATTGTTGAAGGCAAGCCTGGTGAGGCCAAGACCCAGCGCGACACCTGGACCTTTGCCCGCCAGATGGGATCTGATGATCCCAACTGGCTGCTTGTCGCCACTGGCGAATGATCAGGCGCTGGCTTGCGGCTCTGGCGGCAGGCTTGATGATGGCGGGCGCATCCACCGGCGGCGCCGCCGGGCCTGAGGTCAGCCACACGATCCTGTCATTCGATCAGCTGAATGACTGGGACAAGGACGATCATGCCGCCGCGCTGGCGGTTTTCGTCGAAACCTGTACCGATATGGACGAACCGGACTGGCGCATCCTGTGCGCCGCGGCCCAGAACCAGAAAAGCGCCAAGGTTTTCTTTGAGCTGTTCTTTCGCCCGGTCCTGATCGAAGACGGCGAGCCTGGCCTGTTCACCGGTTATTTCGAACCCGAACTCGACGGCTCTCTCACCCCGAACGCCCGCTATCGCTATCCGGTCTACCGGATGCCGCCCGAAGCACGGGGCGGCACCTGGCTCAGCCGCCGGGCGATCGAGGAAAGCGACCGGATGCGCGGGCGCGGGTTGGAAATCGCCTGGGTCGATGATCCGGTCGAACTGTTCTTTTTGCAGATCCAGGGGTCCGGACGGATCCGGCTGGATAATGGCGGCGCCATCCGGGTCGGCTATGCCGGTGCCAATGGCCACCCCTATCGCTCCATCGGGCAGGAATTGGTACGTCGCGGTGTGTACAAGGCGCATCAGGTCTCAGCCCAGGTGATCCGCAGCTGGGTCAATCGCAATCCCGTCGACGGGATGGAATTGCTGCGCCACAACCCCTCTTATGTGTTCTTTCGCACCGTGTCGCATGTACCGGCGTCCAAAGGGCCGCTTGGGGCGATGAACCGCTCGATCACCCCGCTGCGCTCGATCGCCGTCGATCCGCGCTACACGCCGCTCGGCGCGCCGGTCTGGATCGAGAAGGAAGGGCAGGGCCCGATGCATCGGCTGATGGTTGCCCAGGACACTGGATCGGCCATCAAGGGCGCACAACGGGCGGATATCTTTTTTGGTACCGGTGATGTGGCGGGCCGCACGGCCGGGCGGTTGCGCGATGGCGGGCGCATGGTGGTGTTGATGCCGATCCAGCGCGCCTATGCGATGCTGACTGAGGATCCGGGATGAGCAGGCGGCTAAAACCGGATGAGGCCGAGCTTTGGCGGAAGGTGGCGGAAAGCACCCAGAGACTGCATCAAGACCGCCGCAGACCGACGCCGGAGGCCGCCAAACCCAAGCCGAAACAGACCCTGATACAGCCCGATCCACATCCTGACTTCCATATCGGGCAATCGGCCTATGATCGGGGGCCGTCGCATGACATCCTGCATCCGATCCGTGACCGCCTGGCCAAGGCGCCAATCCAGATGGATCGCAAGGCACATGCCAAGATGACCCGTGGCAAGCTGGCGCCAGAGGCACGGGTCGATCTGCATGGCATGACCCTCGACCGCGCACATGGGGTGCTGACCGGGTTTATCCTGCGCGCCAGCGGCGAGGGCAAACGCCTGGTTCTGGTGATCACCGGCAAGGGCCGCGACCGCGACGATGGCGATCCGATCCCGGTGCGGCGCGGGGTGCTGCGCCATCAGGTGCCGCATTGGCTGAGCACGCCACCGCTGGCGGCGCTGGTGTTGCAGATCACCCCGGCACATCTGCGCCATGGCGGCGACGGCGCCTATTACATCTACTTGCGGCGAAGTCGTTGAGCGGACGGGCTCAAACCGTCAAGGTCGCCGCCGCCGAAGGCCGTGCCGCCATTCGTGCGAACCAGGGTTGCAGCGCCGCATGTGCCGGATCCAGTGTCATCACATTGCGCATCGCCGCGAAATCGACAAAGGCAAACAGCATCACATCGGCCAGCGTCATCCGCGCCCCGGCAAGGTAGGGCCCCTTGCCGATCTGCGCGTTCAGCCAGGCCTCGCCATCATGCGCCAGCAGCAGCAGATCTGGCGCGGCCTCAGGCAGGCAGCGCATCCGGTTGGCGAACAGGGGCAGGCCCGGACCGTAGCGATAGGCGTCGATCATCGGCCGCACATAGAGGTTTTCCACCCGGCGCAACCACATCCGGGTTTCCCCGCGTTCCGCCGGGTTAGAGCCGATCAGCGCCGGTTCCGGGTGCAGCTCTTCCAGGTATTCGCAGATCGCCAGGGTCTCGGCGATGACCTGACCATCGGGCAGCCGCAGCGCCGGCATCTGACCGCCGGGATTGAGCTTGAGATAGGCGTCGCGCCGGTTCTCGCCACCGCGCAGATCGACCAGGGTTTCCGGGATCTCCAGACCCTTTTCCTCCGCACACATCCGCACCAGCCGCGGGTTCGGCCCAATCGAGATGAACAGTTGATGATGTGCCAGGCTCATAGCACAAACCGGCTGATATCGATGTTCTCGGCCAGCTTGCCGACGTTTTTCTGCACGAACTCTGCGTCGATCACCACCTCGTCACCGCCGCGATCCGGGGCGGTGAACGACAATTCCTCGAACACCCGTTCGATCACCGTATAGAGCCGCCGGGCGCCGATATTTTCGACATTGGCATTCACGTCTGCCGCGATCCGCGCAATCGCGGCAATGCCATCCTCGGTAAAGCTGACCTTGACCTCTTCGGTCCCCATCAGCGCGGCATATTGCAGGGTCAGCGCATTGTCGGTTTCGGTCAGGATACGGACAAAATCCGCCTCGGTCAGTGGTCGCAGCTCGACCCGGATCGGCAGCCGTCCCTGCAATTCCGGCAGCAGGTCCGACGGTTTGGCGATATGGAATGCACCGGAGGCGATGAACAGGATATGGTCGGTTTTCACCGGCCCGTGCTTGGTGCTGACGGTGGTGCCCTCGATCAGCGGCAGCAGATCGCGCTGCACGCCCTCGCGGCTGACGTCGCCGCCACGCACATCGGCGCGGGCACAGACCTTGTCGATCTCGTCCAGAAACACGATGCCGTTTTCCTCGACCGCCTTCAGCGCCGCGATCTTGACCTGTTCGTCATCGAGCAGCTTGTCGGCCTCTTCGCTGATCAGAACGTCATAGCTGTCGCGCACCCTGAGGCGCTTGGTCGTGGTGCGCCCGCCGAAGGCCTTGCCGAACAGATCGCCAAGATTCATCATCCCCATCTGACCGCCGCCGGGCTGGCCGGGAATGTCCATCATCCCCATGGGCGAGGCGGTGTCGGCAAGCTCAATCTCGATTTCCTCGTCATCGAGCAAGCCGTCCTTCAGCTTCTTGCGAAAGATCTCGCGGGTGCCTTCGCGGGCATCGACCCCGGCAATCGCTTCGATCACCCGATCCTCGGCGGCCCGATGCGCGGCGGCCTTCACGTCTTCGCGCATGTAGTCGCGCGTCGTGGCCATCGCCGCATCGACCAGATCGCGCACGATCTGTTCGACATCGCGGCCGACATAGCCGACCTCGGTGAATTTCGTTGCCTCAACCTTGATGAACGGCGCCCGCGCCAGTTTCGCCAGGCGACGCGAAATCTCGGTCTTGCCGACGCCGGTGGGGCCGATCATCAGGATGTTCTTTGGATAGACCTCGTCGCGCAGATCGTCGGGCAGGTGTTGCCGGCGCCAACGGTTGCGCATGGCGACGGCGACGGCGCGCTTGGCGTCATTCTGGCCGATGATATAGCGGTCGAGCTCCGAGACGATTTCGCGGGGGGTCAGATCGGTCATTTTGGTCCTTTCGGTTGGCGGCGGCTCAGCAGTCGATTTTTCGGAAAATCCGTGCTAGGCGCCAATCGTTTCAACCGTGAGATTTCCGTTGGTATAGACACAGATATCGGCGGCAATCGCCATCGCTTTGCGGGCGATCTGTTCGGCGCTCTGGTCGCTGTCCATCAGCGCCCGCGCGGCGGCCAGCGCGTAGTTGCCGCCCGACCCGATGGCAGTCACATCATGTTCGGGTTCCAGCACGTCACCGGCGCCGGTGATCACAAAGATGTCCGTGCCATCGCTGACGATCAGCATCGCCTCAAGCTTTTGCAGGTATTTGTCGGTGCGCCAATCCTTGGCCAGTTCGACGCTTGCCCGGGCCAATTGACCCGGCGTCGCCTCAAGCTTGGCCTCCAGCCGTTCGAGCAGGGCAAAGGCATCGGCGGTGGATCCGGCAAAGCCCGCCACCACATCATGTCCGCCGGGGCTGAGGCGGCGCACCTTGCGCGCCGTGCCTTTCATCACCGTCTGGCCGATCGATACCTGGCCGTCACCGGCAATCACCACCTGGCCGCCCTTGCGAACCCCGATGATCGTGGTGCCGTGCCAACCCGGAAAACTAGTCTCAGCCATACGAAACCTCCTGCAATGGTTCCGTCTATATGCGGGCTGGACCGCCGCGCGGCAAGGGCAGGTCTTGCCTGAGCGGACCCTGACCACTAGCGTCGCGCCCATGCAAAAGACCCCGGTGCGGTTCCATCTCGATCCCGATTTGCTGACCAGCGTCCGCGCTGGGCAGCACAACTTTTTCGCCAAGGTGACTGAGGTGGTGCAAGAGGCCGGGCTGACGGTCGAATTGCTGGAAAACAGCCCCCAGGGACGTATCGCCGTCGCCACATTACCAGGCTATGACCTGTTCCACATGGATGCGCCGACCCATGACCGGGCGCTGACCGTCAGAAGGGTCTATCACTACCCGTTCTGGGCAATCGAGCGATCCGCGCAGCGTTGGAATTGGCATGTCGCCGGGCAGGATTTTCCAGCCACCGGCGATCCGGACGCGGCGACGCGCTTTGCCCGGTTCTGGCGCAAGCGGCTGTTCGGCAACCGATCCACAGGTCACGACGGCTATGTCTATATCCCGCTTCAGGGGCGGATCCGCGAACACCGCTCGTTTCAGACCTGTGCCCCGATCGACATGATCGCCGCGACGCTCAGGCATGATCCTGTCCGTCCGGTTATTGCCACCCTGCATCCCAACGAGATCTATGATGCCGCTGACATCCAGGCACTGGAGGATCTGGCCCGACAACACCCGCGCCTGAGCATCGCAAAGGGCGACATGGCGCAGCATCTCGCCGCCTGCGATTATGTGGTCACCCAGAATTCTTCTGCCGCCTTCAACGGTTATTTCTTCGCCAAGCCCTGCGTGTTGTTCGCGCGGATCGATTTTCATCACATCGCCGCCAATGTCGCCGATCTGGGTGAACCCGCTGCCTTTGCAGAAGTCACCCGGATGCGCCCTGATTACGCGGGCTATCTGCATTGGTTCTGGCAGGTGATGGCGATCAACGCCGGGCGACCCGAGGCTGAGGCGCAGATTGCCGCCGCCCTGCGCCGCGGTGGCTGGCCGGTCTAGGCAAAGGAAAACGGGCACCAAATGGCGCCCGCATCCGATTCAGATTGTGTGATCCGATCAGATCGAGTCGGTGATCCAGCTTTGCAGCGCCGCTTTCGGTGCCGCGCCGGTGCGGTTCGAAACGATCTCGCCGTTCTTGAAGATGAACAGCGCCGGGATGCCGCGCACCCCCATCGACATCATCGAATTCGGGTTGGTATCGGCGTCGACCTTGACGATCTTGACCTTGCCAGCCAGCTCTTCGGACAATTCTTCCAGCGACGGGCCGATCTGTTTGCAGGGCCCGCACCATTCGGCCCAGACATCCACCACCACGGGCAGGTCGGAATTGATCACTTCGGTTTCGAAGGTGTCGTCGGTTGCGGCTACGGTCGCCATTGCCATGCTCCCAGGCTGAAATTTCGAAATTCAAGGTAGGCCCGCCCTGGCCTGTGGTCAAGGAGCGGTGGTGGCCTTTAGCGCCGCAACCACAATATCGTGAGGCAGGATCATCAGTTCGGCAGTCTGGGTCCAGAGGATCGCGACCTCGATCCGGTGTTCGGGAAAGATCTGCCGCAGCGCGCTGGCATAGGCGCCCATCTGCCGCAACAGCCCCTCGGGCACCTCCTTCGGGTCGGTCGGCACCGCGGCGTTGGTCTTGAAATCCACTGCCAGGATCCGGCCTTCCTCGATGATCAGCCGGTCGATCACCCCATGGATTCGCGCGTTGCCCAACTCCTCCAATGCTGCCGATACCGGCACTTCGGCCAACGCCTCGCCCGAGAACAGGGGCCGCAGGGCGTCGTTTTCCAACACGCGCTGCGCCTCGGCGAACAATACCGCGATCTCAGCTTCCTCTGCGGCGTCCGGCCCGCGCGACAGCAGCCGCGTGGCGGTCTCGGCCCAGTGCGCCGGATCGACCTCTGGCAGCAGTTCAAGCAGCAGATGGATCTGGCGCCCGCGCCGCATCGCCTGCGCCTCATTCAGTCCGGCCTCGCTGGCAAGCGCCTTGGCACCGCCCAGATCCGACGGGGTTAGGGTCGAAATTCGCGCCGGGGCAGCGACGACGGGGTGGTTGAAATAGTCAGGCACCGGGGCGCTGACTGGTCCGATTTCCGCCTGGGGCGTCTCAGCGATGGCCATATCCCAATCACCGGATTGCAGCCGCAAGCCCGACCCGGTGGGCAGCTCCGCCGGGGTTGCGCCCAGTGTTTCCATGGCGCCGCGCACCCGGTCGTGCCAGGCCGCGCCGTTCTTGCCCAAATCGCCCGCCGCGGCGACGATCAACCATTTCTCCGCCCGGGTCAGCGCCACATAGAGCAGACGCTCGCGCTCGCGCGCCCGCGCCTCGCGCTGATCGCTGATCGCGGCGCGCAGGCGCGACGGGGCGGCATCGGCGGACACCGACCAGGCCACCCGATCCCCGATCGGCGCGATCCGGTCGCCTGCCGGTTCCCGCCGGGTGGCGGTGTCAGGCAGGATCACAATCGGCGATTCCAGCCCCTTGGCGCCATGCACCGTCATCACCCGGATCCGATCCCCCGCACTGTCGAGCTGGCGCTTGATCTCAAGCTCGTCGGTTTCCATCCAGACCAGGAACCCGGTCAGGCTGGGCACCGCGTTGCGTTCAAACGCCAGCGCCTGATCGAGCAAGGCGTCGATGCCATCCTCGGCCTCGTCCCCCAGCCGCGACAGCAGCTTCTTGCGCCCTTTATGCCGGGTCAGGATCCGCTCGATCAGATCATAAGGCCGCAGGAAATCCGCCTGCCGCAGCATGTCGTCAAGCAGGCTGAGCGTGTCCGGGAATTCATCGCGTCGTCCGCGCAGCGCCGGCCAGAGAAATTTGTCACTCCGCTTATGCGCCAGATCGAACAGCATCTGTTCATCCCAGCCGAACAACGGCGATTTCAACGCCACCGCCAGCGACAGGTCATCCTCAGGCGTCGCCAGGAATTTCAGCAGCGCCGCCAGATCGCGCACCGCCAGTTCCGCCCCGACCTTCAGGCGGTCCGCCCCGGCGACCGGCAGGTCAGCCGCCTTGCAGGCGGCGATGATTTCGTGAAACAGCTCGGACCGGCGCTGCACCAGGATCAGGAAATCCCCGGCCGTGACTGGGCGCATCCTGTAGGCGCCAGACCGGTCGATTTCCTCCGGAATAGGCTCTGATCTGTCGATCATCGCCTTGATGTTCTTGGCCACCGCAGCGGCCAGCTGCACCCGGTGATCATTCTGTCCCAGCTGATCGACAGGATCGGTCCAGGCGCGCGCCTCCGGCGCTTCGGTCTTTTCCACCACCGGCCAGAGGTCGACGCGGCCGGGCATCGACGCCTTATAGGCGTGGTGCGGTTCGTTGCCGCCGAACCCGGCGGCCTCCTGCCCCTCGAAAGTGGTGTCAACCAGCGCCAGGATCGCCGAAGCCGAACGGAACGAATAGGCCAGCTCCAGCACTTGCAAGGGGCTTGGCCCGCTTGCCAGCCGTTCTGAAAAATCAGCCCGCATCCGGTCGAATTCGCGCGGATCGGCACCCTGGAACGAATAGATCGACTGCTTCTTATCGCCGACCACAAAGATCGTGCGCGCCTGCCCGTCAACCGCCCCGGCGCCGCTGGTGAATTCCCGCGCCAGCCGTTCGATCACCTGCCATTGCACCGGGCTGGTGTCCTGCGCCTCGTCGACCAGAATGTGATCAATGCCGCCGTCCAGCCGATAGAGCACCCAGGCCGCGACCCCGGGATCGGAGAGCAGATCGCGCGCCCGATGGATCAGATCGTCGAAATCGAGCCAGCCGCGCAGTTGCTTGGTCGCCTCATAGTCGCGCAGGAACGCGTCGGCAAAATCATAGAGCGCGCGGGTGCGTTCAGCCACATCGAGCCCGGCGCGCAGGTCACGAGCCCGCTCGATCTGCCGCATCCAGTCTTCTAGCTGTGGCATCAATTCGGCAAGGGAGGACCGCGTTGCCTTGGTCGGAAAAGACCCGATCTTGGCGGTAAGCGCCTTGTCCCCGGATTTGAACAGGAACACATCCTCAAGCACCGGCAGGCACCCCGCCCCCAGGTCGCCAATTTGGCGCAGCTTGTCCGCCGCCTTTGCATCGGTGCTCGATCCCTGGGCCAGCCCTGAGATCAGCCGCTGCAACAGGTCATTGGCCCCCGGCGGGATCGCCAGTGCCAGCAGCCCGTCACGGTCCAGCCCGGCGGGCAGGTCAAACAGCGCGTGCAGTTCGGCATCCGACAGCGGCTGACGAAAGGCATCGGCATTGCGGGTGATGTCGCCGGTCAGCTTGTCGAAATTCTGATCGGTCAGATGGCGCGCAATTGCCGCCACAAGGTTCGATTCCGGCCCATCGGCCAGCGCCTCGACAATCTCGGCCCGCATCAATGCGGTGGCGCGCTCCTCGGCTTCGGCGAATTGCGGGCTGACCCCGGCCTCCAGCGGAAACCGTCGCAGCAGTGCGGCGCAAAACGAATGGATGGTCTGGATCTTCAACCCGCCCGGGGTTTCGATGGCGCTGGCAAACAGGGTCCGCGCCCGGTCCAGATCATAGGGGCCGGCGGCGCCCAGCTGGTCCAGCTCGTCGCGCAGCGCGCCGTCGCCCAGCATTGCCCAGCCACCGAGACGCAGGAACAGCCGGTTCTGCATCTCGCTCGCCGCCGCCTTGGTGTAGGTCAGGCACAGGATATGCTGAGGCTCGACCCCCGACAGCAGCAGCCGCGCCACCCGGTCGGTCAAGACGCGGGTCTTGCCGGACCCGGCATTGGCCGACAGCCAGGTTGACCGTTCAGGGGTCGAGGCCTCGACCTGGCGTTGGGTTGCCTCGTCGCGCGGGCTCATCGCACCGGCCTCCGGTCTGGCGTGGTGGTGGCATCCCATTCGCCAAAGCGGGCGAGCTGGTCGTAATCCCCGACCTGATCCTTCTTGAACATCATCCGGCGCGAGGTGAACCCTTGGGTTTCACGGCGATAGGCCTGGATCAGGGTCACAAAATCCTCCCAGGCCTGCCCGGCGGAGATCTGATCCAGCAGCGCGGGCGTCTCACCCGCCGCCGCGGCGCCCAGCCCGATATAGACCGCCGCCGCGACCGGCAGCGGTCCAAAGCCGTCAAAGCCGCCACGCTCGGCAATGGCGGCGGACAGCAGCAGCTGCCGATCAAAGAGTTCCTGCTCTTTGGCGCTGGGCGGTTTGCCGGTCTTGTAATCGTAAATCCGGGCGTTCCCGGCAGCGTCGAGGTCGATCCGGTCGGCCTTGGCGGTGAGGGTGAAATCCAGCCCGGCTATCTCGGCCCGGCCCTTGCGTTCAAATCCTGTCGGGCGGGCCAGATCCTGGCGCCGTGCCTCGTCGGCAAGAAATCCGTCGGTAACCCGCGCCAGCCGCGCCTGCCACATCAGCCGCGCCTCGGGCCAGGGCACGTCCTCGCTCAGAACCTCGGCGCAAATCGCCAGCAAGCGGTCGCGGGTCTGCGCGGCGGGATCATCGAGGGTGTTGGCGACAAAATTCTCCAGAACCCGGTGCAACACGGTGCCGCGCAACCTTGCGTCGGGTTCGGCCATCAGCGGGTCCAGCGGTTGCAGCCGCAGGATACGGCGGGCGTAGATCGCGTAAGGGTCGCGGACCAGGCGCTGAATCTCGGTCACCGACAATTGCCGTGGACGCGCCGCGTCGGGCGGGCAGGGGGCCGGGCGCGGCGCCGGGTCGATGCGTGGCGCGGCCTCATAGGCCCTGGCCAGGCGCAGCCAACTGGCGCCGCGCTGACGCATTCCCGCCAGCGGCGCTTGCCCGGCCTCCAACCCGGCCAGCAGGTTGGTCAACCGGCTGATCCAGCGCGATGGCACGGTTTCCGCGTCTTTGGAGCGCACCGAGCGGGTCAGCCAAACCTCGGAGGCCGCAATCGCCTGTTGGAAATCATGCGCCGACAATCCAATGCGACGCTCGGGCAGCAGCAGCCCGGCGCGGTGCCGCATATCCCGGTTCAGCCAGGGATCGGGCGGCGGCAATTCCGGCCAGGACCCGTCATTCAGCCCGCCAAGGATCACCAGATCAGCGCCCTGAACCCGCGCTTCCAAAGTGCCCCAGATCAACACGCCGGGATGGCCGCGATCCGGTTCGCGCAGCTCGCCATCGGCCAGAACCCCGTTGAATAGGGTCTCATAATCCAGCGCCGAGAGCGATCCACCATAGGGCGCCTCGCGGGCCAGGGCCGCCATAACGTCGGCGGCGCACCGTCCGGCGGCGTCAGCCCACAGCTCTTTGGCATCCGTGCTGGCATGTCCGGCGGCGATCCGGTTGGCCAGATCGACATGGGCCGTAACGCGATCCGGCAGCGGCGCGGCCTCGGGGTCGAATTGGCCCAGGACCGTCTCGCAAACCCAATCGGCCCAGGGCCCGGCGATCGGCTCTTTCCGGCCCTCGGCAAAGCGCTGAATATCGTGGGCGGTCGGATGCGGTGGCCCGTTGCGGCGCAGTTCGAGCTCAAGCGCCCGGGTCATCAGCATATGCGGCCCACGATCCCCGCCGGAATGGGTCAGCGGGTGTTTCAGCAGGGTCAGCAGCGCCTCGGTGGTCAGGCGGCGGGCAAACAGGCTGGCGACGTGGCGCAGCAATCGGCCGGGTGGCGACAATTGAGGCGGCTGCCCGGCGGAATCATCCGGCACGATGTCCCAGGCGTCAAGCGTCGCGGCGACCTGTCGGGTCAGCATCCGGTCCGGGGTGATCAGCGCGGCGGTCTGGCCATCTTCGACCGCCTGCCGCAGGCGCAGCGCGATGCTTAACGCCTCGGCGCGGGCCGAGGGCGCCTCGATCAAAGTCACCGCCTGCATTGCCGCGTCGATATCGGTCAGCTTCGGCCCTTCGCGCAGCCATTGATGGGTCACCGGGGCCGGCCGCAGCGCCAGAGAGATCACCCGGTTTCGCGACGGCACCGGCGCCGTGGCACCGGGCCAGGGCAAGACCTGATCGGCGCTCATATCCAGCGCCTGCAAGACCCTCGCAAAGCGGAATTGCGGGTGATCCTCACCGGTCAGCGGGTCGTTCAGCGTGTCCCAGGCCGGCGCGGGCATGGTCGCATCAAAGCCAGGCAGCACCACCGCACCGCGTGGCAGCCGCGCCACCGCCTGCATGAACAGAAAGGTGGTGCCGCGTGACCCGGTGGACCCGGCCAGGATCACCGGGTCGGCGGGCGGGGCCTCGGCCCATTCGGCGGTCAGCCGTTCGATCACCTGCCGTTGTCGCGCCTCACCGTCCAGCCCGCGCCCGGCATCGTCTTCAAAACCGCGGGCAATGGTCAGAAACTTCAGCGCCCGCGCCCAATGGCCAGAGAGGTCGCTGACATCCAGCCGTTCCAGCGCCTCGGGCGGCACCCCTTCGCCCTGCATTTCGCTCAGCACCGCCGCCAGGCTATCGGCCAGATCATAAAGCGCAGAACGCGGGGCGAGGTCAGGCTCGGCCTCAAGCAGGGCGCTGATCAGCTGTGCCAGTTCCAGTCGACGCCGCAGCGGTGACACTGCCGGTCCGAGGTCGACGTCATGTAACGTGGCGCCGAGGTCAGTGATCAATTCGATCCGGGGCAGCAGCAGCGCCGGGCCACGATCGAACAGGTCGCGAATCCGCCGTGCCATCCGACGGGTGTTGACGATCAGCCGCACCCGGGCCAGCGCCTGCGGCGGGCGTCCGGCGTATTGCGCCTGCAGATGCGCCACCAGCGCGGCGGGGAAATCCGCGCCCGGCGGCATGCCGAACAGGCGCGGATACGGCAGCGGCTTAAACATCGGCAGCGGCGATCATCGCCTCGGCCAGCGCGATACCCTCAGGCGTGCCGACATCGCACCAACGCCCTGGATAGGTCAGGCCAAACAAGCGCCCCGCCGCGATCATCTGATCCCAGATCAGGTTGAGCGAGAACACCGGCTGATCGACCCCGGCCAGACTCCCGGTCGCGATGATCTGCGCCCCGGTGTAGATCACCGGCCCGCCGCGTGCCAATCGCCCGTCAGGCCCGCAGGAAAAGTCACCGCCGCCGCGCCGTCCGATGGCATTTTCAGGCTCTACACAGAGCAAAAGTGCGTCCATCTGCGCAGGATCCCAGGCCTGACGCAGCAGCGTCAGCGGATTGGCTCGATCCCAGACGACATCGCTGTTCAGCGTCATCACCGGCCCGTCGCCGAGCAGCGGCAGGGCCTGGCGCAGCCCGCCGCCAGACTCGAGGATCTCCGGCGTCTCATGCGAAATCACCACCCCACGCCCGGCCAGATGCGCCTGCATCTGATCGGCGCGGTAATGGGTGTTGACCACGATCACCTCTGGCGCAATCGGCGCCGCCACGTCCAGCGCATGGTCGATCAGCGCCCGGCCTGCGACCCGAACCAGGGGCTTTGGCCGCGCGCTGGTCAGCGCACCCATCCGTGTGCCGAACCCGGCGGCAAAGATCATCAGGCTGTCGGGCGGGTTCCGCATAGCGACCTCAACTGAGCCAGACGCGCGGGCGTCGGCGCGGGCAGGATGGGGGTGAGGAGTGCCGCGACGTCGGCCAGCGCCGGATGTGCCAGATCGCGGACAAGATGGGCCCAGACCCGTGGCATCAGGTCAAGGTAATGCGGCTTGCTGTCGCGGAGGCAAAGCCGCGCGAACACGCCGAGGATCCTGAGGTTGCGCTGGGCGCCGAGCAGGAAATAGGCGGCCTCGAATTCGGCCTGATCTGTGTGACTTGCCCTGCAATAGTGTCTGATCAATTCCGGCTCCAGTGCCGGTGACACGTCGCGCCGGGCGTCCTGGACCAGCGACACCAGATCATAGGCGGGATGCCCGGCCAATGCATCCTGGAAATCCAGCAGACCGACCCGCGCCTCCGCGGTGCGATCCGGCAACCAGATCAGGTTTTCGGCGTGATAATCCCTGAGCACCAAAACCGACGTGTCGCCACTATGTTCGGTGAGGGCATCGCCCATCGCGGCGACAAAGGTCTGCCGTGCCTCGGGCTGGGGGGCGGCCAGGTACCAGTCAAACATCAATGCTGCGAGCTCGGCCATCTGCGCCGGATCATAGCCGCCGATTCCTGGCGGCAGCGGCGCATCACGCAGCATCAGCAACAAGTCGGTTGCGGCGGTGTAGAGTCTGTTTTCATCCGTGTCGTCGACCGCCACCCCGGGTGCCAGCAACCGCGCAAAGAGGTCGTCACCCAGATCTTCCAGCAGCAGAAACCCGGTTTCAGTCTCTGCCGCCAGAACCTTTGGCGCAGACAGGCCGAGACCGCGCAGATGGTTTGCGATCTCCACAAACGGGCGCACGTCCTCGCCCTTTTCCGGCGGCGCATCCATCAGAATGACAGGGCCGCCTGGCGCTACGATCCGTTCATAGCGCCGGTTCGAGGCATCGCCGGACACCGGCACCCGAGTGGCACCGCTCAGATCGGAGGCGGCCAGGAAGCGGTCGCAAAGCTCGCTGCGTTCCATTAAAGCCCAGCCTCCGTCAACGCCGGTTGCCAGCGCGCCGCCTCGCCCGAGATCACCAGCCTGCGCGCGGTTTCACCGGCCAGGCTGAACTGCAGCGTCAGCGCATCGGACGGCACCAACTGGCCCAGCCGATCCGGCCATTCAACCAGGCAGATCGCCGTTTCAAAGGCTTCGTCGAGGCCAAGCTCGATCACCTCACGCGGGTGGGTCAGCCGATAAAGGTCGGCATGCCAGATCTCACCGCCCGGAGCGTCGTAGGTCTGAACCAGGGTGAAGGTCGGCGATGGCACGTCCTCGATCGTGGATTGGCGCGACTGGATCAGGCAGCGGGCGAAATGGGTTTTGCCCGCGCCGATCCCGCCTTCGAGCAACAACGTGTCGCCAGGCCGCAGCACGCGGCCGAGGGTCACGGCCACAGCGCAGGTCGCCTCTGGCGAGTCGAGTTGAATGTCACACAGGATTTGCCCCATGGCGCCAGATTAGTTTGGCGAACGGGGTTCGCAAGCGCTGATCAGCCAAGCTGTGTCGCATATTCCGACACCGTGCTGAATCCGGCCAGCGTCGCGCCGTCCTTCAGTGGCACAAACCGGCAGTGCAATTCCGATCCGTCGACCAACCGCGCATCGGCCTGCCATTCCGCGCGTGGCCCAAAGGCGCCGACGAAATCCCGGACATCGCCCCAGGCCGGATTGGGCTGTGTCGCCTTCTGCCAGATTCGGGTCGCGTCCTGGATTGTCACCTCGCCGACATTGGCGCCGGTGTCGGTATTCCACAACGCCCGATAAGCGGCGTTGCACATCACCAGACGGCCCTGACGCGAAAATACCGCCAGCGATTCCTCGACCGAATCCATCACCGATTGCGCCAACTGAACGGATTCATGAAACCGTCGCGAGGCGCCGATTTCGGCGCTGATATTCTCGAACAGAAACGCGATGGCGCCGTTCGGATAGGGGCGCCCGGTGACCCGATAGGTGGCGCCGCCGGGCAGGCTCCAGGTTTCCTGGAAATTCCCGGCGGTGGCGCGGGTGTCGAGATCGGATATCGCATCGCGCCAGGCCAGATAATTCTTTGGCTCCGGCATCACCTGCCGGTCGCGCAGCGCATCAAAGAACGCCGCCAGCGACGGTTTCGAACTGAGGAATTCCGGTTTTAGTCCGGTCAGATCGATCATCGCCGGGTTGAACAGGGTCAGGCTGCGGTCACAGTCAAACACGCACAGCCCGATCGACAACAGGGCAAAAGTCTTGGTTAGGGTCTGAACAAAGCCGCGCTGGGTCTTTTTGACGCGGATGATCGGGGTGACATTGGTGGCATAGTGCAACCAATGATGCTTGGCACGCTGCACGGTGACGTCGAACCATTGCGGATCGGTTTGTCCGGTCTCTTGCGCACAGGTTTCCACACGCACCGACACCGGATCCTGATTGCGCGGCAGGGCCAACCCGGTGCTGAGGATCGCGTCAGTCTGGCCGGCCTCGGCGCGCAGCGCAAACCGGCGATAGCTCTCGTTGGACCACTGCACTTGGCCGAGTGCATCGGTAATCCAGATCAGAAACGGTGCTTGATCAAAGGTGCCACGCAACCGGCTCTCCTCGATCTGCCGTAATCGCTGCATGTGCCGGTCGGCGGCGGTCATCGGCGAGGGCTCAACCACCGACAGTCGAAGGATGCCATCTGCGGCTTCGATTTTCACCAGATCGGTATCGCCGGGGTCGCGGCTGTGGCAGGTCAGGTTGCAATTGTTGGGCAGGGTCGCGGGCATCGTGCAAAACCGAGGCGTCAGCAGCTCGGCTAGCCGGTCCCAATCGTTCAGCCCGGCCCGGCCCTGATCAAGCAATATCCGACCTGGCGGGCTCGCATCGCTCAGCACGCCGTTCTGGAACAGAAAGGCGATTGGTTCATCCGCCTCATCCGGTCCCGGCTCCGGGCCGGGCGCGGTGTTCAGCCAACCAAAGCGCGCCGCAAATATCGCGATCACCAGCGTGATCGCGACCGAAGCCAGGCTCACCAATATGACAAGCGCCAATTCTGCTGCGTTAATACCGCCCATACCCCCACCGTTTACTTGTTACTTGCAGCGGCGCGACTTTGTGTCGGCAGAGGTAAACAAAGTGTAAACAAAAGGCCGACGCAGGGTCGCGAAGAGGTCCTAAGCCTCGATCCGGCGGTTCTGGCCCAGCCGCTGATCCCCGCTTTTGGCCGGCGGAACAATCAACCCGCGCGGCCAGACCACCTCGATCACCGCGCCGCTGCGATCCGCGAATTCGCCACTCGCCGAATACTTGTCCGGCCCGTTGGCAAAGCTCAGTTCGGCGCCCGAGCGTTCCAGCAGGGTCTTGGCAATGAACAGGCCGAGGCCCATGCCCTCATATTCCGGTCGCTGCCCGGTATCGCCGGAACCGCGCCGCCGCCGCACGAAAGGATCACCGATCCTGCCGATCACCTGCGGCGAATAGCCCCGGCCGTCATCCATGATCCGCACCGTGATGGTGTCATCGCCCCAGCGGGTTTCGATCCAGATATTGGCGCGGGCGAAATCCACCGCGTTCTGAATCAGGTTGCGCAGCCCGTGGATGATCTCGGGCTGACGCCGGATCACCGGCTGCGCTCCGTCATGGCCCGGCATCGGGCCCTCGTCAAAATGGAGGGTCTTGCCGCGGGTCAGATGCGGCTCGGCGGCCTCTTGCACCACGGCCGTGACCGGCGCTTGCAACAGGTGCAGATCCTCTTTGCCCGCCCGCCCCATCGAACGCAGGATATCGCGACAGCGGTCGGCCTGCTCGCCGATCAGCCGCGCGTCGTCCTGAAGTTCGGGATTTTCGGCCAGATCGGCGATCAATTCGGATGCGGTCAGCTTGATCGTCGCCAGCGGCGTGCCGAGCTCATGCGCCGCCGCCGCGACAACGCCGCCCAGGTCGGTCAGCTTTTGTTCCCGCGCCAACGCCATCTGCGTCGCCTGAAGCGCATCGGACATATTGTGCATTTCAGCGGCAATCCAGCGGGAATAGACACCCAAAAAGATCACCGCGATGACGATAGCCAGCCAATTGCCGAACAGGAACAGATCGGCCACCCGCAGCACCGCGCCGGTCTCTGTCAGCAAATGCAGATGAAACGGCACCAGCAGCGTGACGGCGATGATCGCCGCCGCGCCGACAAAGACGGTCGAGCGCAACGACAATGCTGCCGCCGAAATCGTCACCGGCCCGACAATCAGGATCGAAAACGGGTTGTTCAGCCCGCCGGTCAGATAAAGCAACAGCGTCAGCTGCAGCAGGTCGAACAGAACCATCATCAGGTTTTCGGCCTCGGTCAGGCGCTTGTTTTCGGGAAACCCCAGGGTGGCGATCAGATTGCCCAGCACCGACACCCCGACCACCAGGAAGCACAGGGCATATTCCTGTTGCAGGTGATAGATCTGCGCCGACATGATCAGTGCAGAAAGCTGCCCGACAATCGCGCCCCAGCGCAGCAGGATGATGGTGCGCAGGCGGATCCAATTGCCGCGTTGCTGCCCCTTGAGAAGGCCGAAATCAGTGTGGCTCATCCTGCGGCCTCCGCCTTGCCCCGTTGCATCTGTCGGATCAAAGGTTAGATGTGCCCAGTGACGCAGGCAATGCCGCCGGCGCGATAAGATCGGGAGCCGAACAATGACCCTTCGCACCATGGCAATTCTTGCCACCGGTATTTTGGTGGCCCTGATCGCGTCACTCTGGCTGCTGACCATCGGCAGGGGTGGCGATGACCAGTTTGCGGCCTGTCGCACCAGCGCCATCGCCGGAGGCTCCGATCAGATCGGCGGGCCGTTCACCCTGGTTGATGAGGATGGCAAGACCGTCACCGACGCCGAGGTTCTGGATCAGCCCGCGCTGATCTATTTCGGCTATACCTATTGCCCGGATATCTGCCCCCTTGACGGGGCCCGCAATGCCGAGGCGGTGACTCTGCTGGAAGAGCGGGGCAGCCTCGTGAAACCGGTGTTCATCTCGATCGACCCCGAGCGCGACACGCCTGAGCTGCTGAAGGATTTCACCGATTACCTGCATCCCCGGATGATCGGTCTGACCGGCACGCCGGAACAGATCAAGACAGCCAGCACGGCCTATCGCACCTATTACCGCAAGCAGGAGAGCGACGACCCGGACTATTACCTGGTTGATCATTCGACCTTCACCTACCTGACCCTGCCGGGCCATGGTTTTGTCGAATATTTTCGCCGCGATATGACGCCCGAGGATATGGCGCAAAAGGTTCAGTGTTTTCTGGATGCGCAATAGATCCGCGCGAATTTGACGCTGGCAATCGCAAGGTCTAAGACGATCCGACGCACAACAGACGCGCCGCCGGGCCGCGCTGGTGAGCAGAGGAGCAGGACATGGTGCAAGAATTGGCGGATCTGGGACCGGACCGGACATTGCTGTTGGTCGACGATGACGAGCCTTTTCTGCGTCGTCTCGCCAAGGCTATGGAAAAGCGCGGATTCGTGGTCGAGACCGCTGAAAACGTCGCCGCAGGCAAGGCCATTGCCAGCGCCCGGCCCCCCGCCTATGCGGTCTGCGACCTGAGGCTGGAGGATGGCAATGGGCTGGATGTGGTCGAGGCCATTCGTGAAAAGCGCCCCGACAGCCGGATCGTGGTGCTGACCGGCTATGGCGCGATTGCCACCGCGGTGGCAGCGGTCAAGATCGGGGCGACGGATTACCTGTCCAAGCCCGCCGATGCGACTGATATCACCAATGCGCTGCTGGCCCGAAGTGACGGTCTGCCGCCGCCGCCGGAAAATCCGATGAGCGCGGATCGCGTCCGCTGGGAACACATTCAGCGGGTCTATGAGCTCTGTGATCGCAATGTGAGCGAGACCGCGCGGCGGCTCAACATGCACCGTCGGACCCTGCAGCGGATCCTCGCCAAACGCTCGCCGAAATAGGCATTGATACGGTTGGGGCAGGCGCCTGCGCCCCCGCCCCCCGAAACCGGGTTCACTTGGCCTTTTTCGCGCCCAGCGACATCGGCTTGCTGGCGTTGAAATTGGCCGTTGCCAGAACCTTGGGCTTCTCTTGCTTGGGCTTCTTGGTTTCTTTGTTGCCCTTGCTGCTGTTGCCTTTTCCCATCACATTCTCCAATCCAGAACCCCCCTCGTGGCGACATGCCAGAGGGGCCAACCTCAGGAAAATCAGGGTTGCCCGACACCTGTCAGGGCGATGATTTCGGTGAGTCGCGCGGGCCTTGTGCGGTCCCGGCGCGTGGCGCGAATGCTACGCTTCGGCCTGCGTTGCCGCAAGGGCCGTCACAGCGGGCGCGGCCTGGCGCCGATCACAAGTTATAGCGTTTCAATACCTTGTCGACGACCTGGCCGTCGTGCAGTTCTTGCCCGGATTTGCGGGCGTAATCCTCAAACCCGTGGCTTTGATAATAGGTCAGCCCGCCGGCATTATCCGCGCGGATTTCGGCGCTGATCCAGTCGTATCCCAGGGCTTTCACCGCCCGGCTTGTCCGCTCGAACAGGGCCGATCCAATGCCGATCCCGGTGCGCCCGACCCGCGCGAAGGTGGCGATCTTGGCGACCGAGGCGCCCAGATCCGGATGAGGTTCGACCCATTGAACCCCCAGCAACAGGCCGGACTCATCCTCGGCCAGATGCCAGAGATTGCGCGGATCCGACGCCATCCATCTGGCGATGGTTTCGCCATCAACTGGCCGGGTCATCGCCGTGGTGCCACCAATTGCGATGATCTCGTTCAGCAGTCGGGCGATCGGCGCGGCGTCGAACGGCCCGGATTTACGGACATGCATCATGTCATCTGTGCCAACAGCGTCCTATGGCGCGCGGTGTAATCGTCGCGCGCCTGAACCGGCGGTCGTAGCCGGATGCTCAACCCCTCGATCAGGGCGGGGTCCGGGGTGCCGAACAACTTGGCCGCCTCAGTCACGGAGAATCCGGCGATCTGCACCGCCTCCATATAGGCGCTGACCTTGTCGGCGGTCTTGATCCGGGATTTCACCGCCTTGGGGATCGCGGCAGGCAGGCCAAAGCGCAGATGGATCGCCGCTGTCAGCCGGTTGTCGAGCACGGAATACCCCGGTCCGACCGCCGCCTTGACCGGCGAAATCATGTCGCCGATCACATATTCCGGCGCGTCGTGCAGCAATGCGGCAAGGCGCCATTTCACCGGTGATTTCGGCTCTAACCTGGCATAGATGGTTTCGACCAACAGCGAATGCTCGGCCACCGAATAGGCAAAATCGCCCAGCGTCTGGCCATTCCAGCGGGCGACAAAGGCCAGGCCATGGGCAATGTCCTCGATCTCGATATCCATCGGCGTCGGGTCAAGCAGGTCAAGCCTTCGGCCCGAAAGCATCCGTTGCCATGCGCGTGGCTGTTTGGCCATTGTGTTCCCCGGTCGCGACGTGTTCGCGCTCAATGTCGCGAAGCGGCGTCAGAAATCAACCGGGTCGACGGAAATCACCAGCTTGTCGCGCAGACGGCCCCGCACCCGGTAGCCGAGCGCGCCAAAATTCTTGGCGAACCAGCGCGGGCGGCGGAAGGCCGAAATCACCAGAACCGGGCGGCAGCGCGCAATCAGCCTGCGTGCCCCGATCAGCGCCTGGACCTGATGCCCATTGCCCTCCAGCAGCATGACCGAGACCTTGCGATTGCCGGGAATGGCGTCATCCAGCCGCAGGGTCTCGACCGTTTCGCGGGCGTTGAAATCAGCCGGGACAAACGCCCCCGGTCCAGTATCAAGCCCGGCGCTGGGCAGGAACACTCGCCCGGGCTCGGATGAGGGCACCGCGCGCCGCAGGCTGACGTTCCACAACCGGTCGTCGGTGATCGCCTGACCCACGGCACGATGGGTGTCGGGATCCGGCTGAAACACCCAGAGTGTAGCGGTTTCCGCCAGGCCCGCAGACAGCGGCACCAGCGCGCCGCCGGGGAAGATCCCTGAATGAATGATGTCACCGCGCCCGGCGTGGCGCATCAAAAAGGCGATGACCCGCGGATCGCCCGCCTCGGCCTCAGCCTCTGGCCCGGTAACAACCGGCGCATCGGCATCAAGCGCGAATTCTTGGGATTTTTCTGCCTCACCGGCCATTCTTGACCTCCTGCCGTCTGTTGCGGCCAGGGTTTATACCCTCACGTTACGGAAATAGGCACCAACTGGCCGCGTCACACAAGGAATGTTACGCCGCACCGAAATGTAGCGAGCCCAGGATAGCCAAATGGTCACAGATTATACCGTCAAAGACTTCAATCTTGCCGGATAGGGCCGCAAGGAACCGGATATCGTCGAAACCGAAATGCCGGGGTTGAAGGTTTGCGCAAGGAATATGGCCGAAGCCGGCCACTGAAAGCTGCGCGGATCGTCGGGTTGATCAGATCAAGCCGTCGCCCAGACAGCATGCCTGGCCAAGCGTGCGATTGTGCCATGTAGACCCCTCGGATTGCGAGACCCGTGGCAGCCAGACCCAATCGCGCCATCGGAATGCGTAATCCGTGCTCGCCCTAGCCTTGCGGCAGGAAAATGCAGTTGCGTTCAATCACCCCGGCCATCCTGTATCCGATGTCGGGAAAGTGCTGATTCAGGGCGCGCTCGTAAAACTTCTGACGATGCCGTCTTGCGGCCTCGAGTATGATCATCGGCCGGTTGCGGCTGATGATCCGCTTCGCTCCCAATACGGCAGGAAGTTCGTGGCCTTCGATATCCAGCTGCAGGATCGAAACCGCACGGTCCTTGCCGATCAGGTTGTCCAGGGTCGTGACGGGCACGTCGATGGTCTCGCCTTCGATACGGTCGGCGACGATCTTGGCCCTTGCGGCCATCGCGTTATTTGCACCGCGTGACACCAACAGCGGCAATGTCCCCGGCGACTCACCCACCGCAACGGGGTGCAGGCAGACGTTTTCCAGCCGGTTCAACCCAATGGTGTGGCAGGCGGCCTCATGGCTCAGCGGGTTGGGTTCAAAGCTGTGCAGGACGGCGGTGGCAGCCAGCGCTTCGCTGAGTGCAGGAAAAAAGTCGCCGATGAAGCCGCCACCCGCGATCACGTCGCCCAGCCCGGACTTGCGCCGCATCAGCGCCAGCGTGTCGGGTTCATAGACCTGTCCCTGACGCAGGACCGTCGGCACCTTGCGTTTGGCATAGGCTTGCGGAATGCAATAAAAGCCATATTGATTGGACGCGATCATGTGATCGAACGACGGCACACCGCGCGGCGCAGCGGTGACGTTAGGCTGCAACAACCGGACGCCACCAATGCCATCTTCGGCATCGTCCGATTGTAGGGCGGATTGCGGAGTCATGGTGTGCTCTGCCTCGGTCTGCCCGGTTTTCCAGGTCATTTTCTGCTTGGTAGTCCGAATTGTCCTGACAGTTGAAGCGTTAATCAAGACCTGTTACGCCGCCGAGCAAACCTAATCGGGATGGATAGCCAAATGGCCACAGACTATATCGTCAAAGATATCTCGCTCGCAGCCTTTGGCCGCAAGGAGCTGGATATCGCGGAAACCGAGATGCCCGGACTGATGGCTTGCCGCGCCGAATATGGCGACAGTCAGCCGCTGAAAGGCGCGCGGATCGTCGGATCATTGCACATGACGATCCAGACCGCGGTGCTTATCGAAACCCTGGTGGCGCTGGGCGCCGACGTGCGCTGGGCCTCGTGCAACATCTTTTCGACCCAGGACCACGCCGCGGCGGCGATTGCCGCAGGCGGCACCCCGGTGTTCGCGATCAAGGGTCAGTCCCTGGTCGAACATTGGGATTACCTCGACCGGTCGTTCATGTTCCCCGAAGGTGCGAACATGATCCTCGACGATGGCGGCGACGCGACACTTTATGTGTTGCTGGGCGCACGGGTCGAGGCGGGCGAGACCGGGCTGATCGAGGTGCCGACCTCGGAAGAGGAAGAGGCGATTTTTGCCCAGATCAAGAAACGCATGGCCGAAACCCCCGGCTGGTTCACCAGGACCCGCGAGGCGATCAAGGGCGTGTCCGAGGAAACCACCACCGGCGTGCACCGTCTCTATGATCTGCACAAGAAGGGGCAGCTGCCGTTCCCGGCAATCAACGTGAACGACTCTGTCACCAAGTCGAAGTTCGACAACAAATACGGTTGCAAGGAATCGCTGGTCGACGGCATCCGCCGCGCCACCGACACGATGATGGCTGGCAAGGTCGCGGTCGTCTGCGGCTATGGCGATGTCGGCAAGGGCTGTGCCGCGTCGCTGTCCGGCGCCGGTGCACGGGTCAAGGTGACCGAGGTCGATCCGATCTGCGCCCTGCAGGCGGCGATGGATGGCTATGAGGTGGTGACGCTCGAGGATGCGGTCGACAGCGCCGATATCTTTGTCACCACCACCGGCAACAAGGACGTGATCCGCATCGAACATCTGCGGGCGATGAAGGATATGGCGATCGTCGGCAACATTGGCCATTTTGATAATGAAATTCAGGTGGCCAGCCTGAAGAACCATAAATGGACCAATATCAAGGACCAGGTGGATATGATCGAGATGCCCAGCGGCAGTCGGATCATCCTGCTGTCCCAGGGGCGCTTGTTGAACCTCGGCAATGCCACCGGCCATCCATCATTCGTGATGTCGGCGAGCTTCACCAATCAGGTGCTGGCGCAGATCGAGCTCTGGACCAAGGGTGAGGAGTATCAGCCCGGCGTCTATATCCTGCCCAAGCATCTGGATGAAAAGGTCGCGCGGCTGCATCTGGACCGGATCGGCGTCAAGCTGACCAAACTGGCGAAAGAGCAGGCGGATTACATTGGTGTTCCTCCCGAAGGTCCATTCAAGCCGGAACATTATCGGTATTGATCGCCTGTCGCAGGCCGGGTGACGGAACGGCGATTTGGCCGAGCGGCGGTTTGGCCATTTTTTTCCTTTGTCTGCGCCTGTAGCGGGGCTAACCTGCCGGATACTGGAACTGGGGACATGGACCGCAATGCGGCCCATTAAGTGGAGAAAACCAATGGGAAAACGCGACGACCTGATCGCGACATATGCGAGTGATCTGAAGAGCAAATGCGGCATGACGCCGGATATGGCGCTGCTGACCAAAGTGACCATCGGCTGCGGTCCGTCGATCTATGACGCGGATGCCAGCACGGTTGCCGGTTCGCAACCGTCCGAGCTGGAAACGGTCAAGAACAACTTTCTGATTAAGAAACTCGGCCTGAAAGACGGGCCCGAGCTTATGGAAGCGATCCATTCGGTGATCGAAGTTTATGGCAAGTCCGAGCGCAACAAATACCGCGCTGTGGTCTATTACATGCTGACCAAACACTTCAAGAAAGAAGCCATCTACGGCTGATTCCTTTTCGGATGACGCCGTCTAGGCGGCGTCTTCATTTGGGGGATTCCCAATCGGCCTGAGTTCTGATTCAAGATTGAAAACGAAGGCGATCCTGAGCAGACGGATGTGCAATGGGCACGGATTGAACCGCTCGTTCCTGGCAAAAAGGGCGACCGTGGAGGCACGGCGACGGACAACCGGCTTTCCTGGATGCAATCCTGTGGCTGGCGCGAACGGCGTCGCCGTGGCGAGATTTACCGCCCGAGCCGGGCAACTGGCGAACGGTGCATTGCCGAGTCCGGCGCTGGACGCTGTCAGGCGTTTGCGAGAGTTCTTTTCAGAATGTTAGATCATGTTGACAAAAGGCGCAGCCAGAGGCGGATTGAGGTGCTGCCTATGAAGCCCAGGAAACTTTCGACAGTTTTGTCGTAGCGGGTTGCGACGCGGCGTGCGTTCTTGAGCGTGTTGAAGCACCGCTCGACCAAGTTGCGCAAGGAATACGGCGAATGACCGACACCGACGCGCATCTTGCGTGACTTGCGCATTGGTATTTGGGTGAGCAGGTTTCCCGCCTCCATCTTTTTGCGAATGCTGTCAGCATCATAGCCTCTGTCTGCCAACAGGGCGCTTGGCGCGGGCAGGCTGTCGGCCATGACCAGATCGAAGCCCAGGTCATCGGATGTCCGGCCCGGTGTGATCTCGGTCCTCATGGCCAGGGCTGCTGCGTTGCCGCGGAGATGGCTCTTGGTCGAGAAGCCACCTCTTGAGCGGCCAAAACCCTGTCGCGGCGGCCCCCCTGCCTGATGGTGCGCGCGTATAACGGAGCTCATTTGAAGGGCATCCGGCACCGCCCCACTCTGGTTCAGGGCGTCCATGCCTCGTCCGGCACAAGGTCTCGTGCCAGGTTGGTCTCCATCGCAGATACCAGCTTGAATCATGCCTGCGCGGCGATGCGAATCCCATTTGGCAACA
>NZ_JARGNH010000025.1 GCF_029213205.1 Pseudooceanicola sp. | reverse complement strand
GATTGGCTGCCCGGATTTTCCGCGCCGTCCTCCGATCGCGCGATGAAGAACTCCGTCTCTTTGCCGTTCAACCTTTGCCCACCCCGGTCGGTCAGGCCGATGCAGCTACCATTCGGCACGTAGGTAATGAGGTACTGACCGAGCCGGTCCTTGTGGACAACGTAGCCGGTATTGGCCCAATGCACGGTCTGCCCGGCATCGACGGCCGCCTTGATGTCATCGAGTGTCATGTGATCCTCCTTAAGAAGAATGGTGGGGAAACGACGCAAGAAGCCCGATCTTCCGACCGGGCTTCCATGCAGCATTCGTTTTGCAAAGAGCCGAGAGCTGTCAGGCGCTTCGCGTGGTTTGCGTCGCGCGCGCCGCCATCCAATCCTTCAGACCAAGAACCGTTCTTCCGGCGGCAACCTCGGAGGCCCAGGCAACCCTTGGGTCGCCGCAGGGCTCATCGCCGGCATGCCGGTCGATATGGCCATTGGCCATCCATGGCTCAGGCTGTATCCGTCGCAGCCAGTCCGCCATGCTCGGGATACGGCCCTGACAGTCTTCGCGGACATGCTGCTCGCCGATCCAGCGCACGGGAATGTCCCGACCTGCGCTATTGGTCAGGGTCAGGCCGAAGACACGTTCGGCCTCGAACAGGCCTTGGGCATGGTGGCGCATGGCTCGGTGCGTGAAGAGCGCGAGGTGCTCTTTCGAGGCGTCAAACCAATCGTGCACAGCCTGATAGTCAGATGGCACCCCGCCGAATTTCCGGGCAGAGCTTTCGGCATGATGAAGCGGATGGGCCATCTCACAGCCCCTCGTCATAGCTGTGCGAGCATTCGACATAGCGGTCGGCGTGATCGAGGGTGATGCTGTCGTTGCGCAAGTCCCAGGTCAGCGTGCCGTAGCCGCCCTCGTTGTTCTCGAACCCTGGGTGATGGTGATAGGCGAGCGACCAGGCGAAGTCGCCAACCTCTGTGGCAAGCGGCTCCGGCAGTTGGACCTCTGCAGGCTGCACCGTCACATCCTCGACATTGCCGGAGTCGCCATAGCCTTCGTATTCGGCAGTGACCTCGCTGATGCCAAGCGCACGTAGTTGCGCGAGCAGTTCCGCTCGAGTCGCCTTCAAGGTGGTTTCGCGCTCTGCACGCCATTGAGCCGCCATTGCGGCATAGTCCATTTGGGGATTGGTCATGGGTCTGTCCTCTTATCTGAAGTTGGGGGGCCGGGCCTGGCATTGGTCAGCGCGCATCCGGAAAGCGCAGATCGGCCAAATCCCGATCCACGCCGCCCGACCGGAAGCTCGCTTTGACTTTTCAGGCGGCTTGTTCTGCAGCTCTAGCGGCTCGCTGCCCCACGATCCGGGCCAGAATGCTTCCCGTATCGATCCCGTCACCATGCGGCAGGAACACCCGCAGCTGGAAGGCGATGATCTCGGTAAAGCAGCCGAGGGCCTTGAGGCCGTCGATCATGCCCCGATCCGCGCCGCCCAGCTCGAGGCGCATCTCGCCTGCGACACGGCGACGGGTCAAGGTGAGACCCCGGCCCAGATCGACAGGCGCGGTGGTGCCGAGGGCGGTGGTCAACATCTCCTGCGGTGTTTGCGGGTTGGACACGAGGAAGCGGGCGCGCAGCGCGGCCGCCCCTTCCTCGCTCAGCGTGCGCCCGATCATGGCGGTCGCCCCATCGGGCGTGACCCGGTAGATGCGCTCATTGGTGGTCGGAATGTCCTTCCAGATCGGCAGCAGCAGCCCGGTCAGCAGGTAGAGCTTGGTCGTGGTGGTTTTTGGCAGGGACGCTGCCTCGGCATCCCAAAGCCTTGCAAACTCGGGCCTTCCGATGTCTTCCCAGGCAGAAGACTCAAACCGCGTCTCCTCCAGATAGCTGGACCCGTTTGGCCGCACCGCCTTGCGCATTAGCGTGACGATGTCCTCGTCATACATCTGCATGGGGCGCGCCGAAATGAGCCCGGCGCGACCGGAAGCGCGGTTGACCATCGGCAGCTTGTCGGGATTTCGCGACAGGGCGCCATCCGCTGACAGCACGTGGACCGGGTCCGTCACCTCAAGTCCGATGATCCGCGTCACCGCGCCGGATTTCGGGCAGGTCCAGAGATCCTCGGTGGAGACCTGCTCGATCTTTTCGCCACGTAGGGTTTCCACGCCGAGATCGAGCGTGCCCGCCGCGCGCGCCCGTTCAGTCTGATCGGCAATCCGGCGCATGAACTCGGCAAAGAGCGCGTTCTGCATGTGGATGGGCAGGGCCAGAACCCGGTTCAGAAACCGCTGGATCGGCGGCAATTCCTCGAGCAGCACCCCGTCCTTGTCGATCAGCCGCAGGGCTGTCCAGTCGGTGAAGCTCTCGTAGCTCATCGCCTCAGCGCGCCCGGCGGCAAGATCGGCGAAATACCCACGCAGCGCCGCCCGCGCGATCGGGCTTTCGAGATTGTCCTCCTCCCGGAACATGCCCTGCGAGCCGGTCTCGCGCTGACCCTTGGTCAAGGCCCCCAGCTGGTCGAGGCGCTTGGCTATAGTCGAGGTGAAACGCTTTTCGCCATGCACATCCGAGGTGCAGACCCGGAAGAAAGGCGCGCTGACCTGGGCCGAGCGATGCGTACGGCCCAACCCCTGGATGGCCGCATCGGCGCGCCAGCCGGGCTCCAACAGGTAGTGCCGCCGCCGTTTCTGGTTCTTCGCCGTTTGCGCCGCATGATAGGAGCGCCCCGTCCCGCCCGCGTCAGAAAAGATCAGGATATCCTTCTCGCCATCCATGAAGGCTTGGGTCTCGGACGAATTACTGCTGGCGGCGCGCTTCTCGATGAAGAGATGTCCATCCTCGGCCTTGAGGGGCCGGATCGATCGACCCGTGACCTCGGCAACTGCCTCGTCGCCAAAGGCCCAGAGGATCTGATCCAGCGCCGAGGGGATCGGGGCGAGCGTCATCAACTCCATCATGGCCGCATCGCGCAGGGCAAGCGCTTCGCGGGAGACAACCAGCGCGCCAGTTTCATCGCGGAGCGGCTCGGCCACCATATTGCCATCGATCTCCACGAGCTTTTGAGCATGGATTGGGAAGGCCTGTTCGAGGTAGCCGAGAACATAGTCGCGCGGCGTCAAGGCACCCTCGACGAGTTCATCCTCGGGATCCATCGTCTCAAGTCGACGTTTCAGCAGGCTCTCACCCGTCGAGACCACCTGGATGACGCAAGCCTTGCCCGCCGCCAGATCGTCCTCGATGGCGCGGATAATGCTTGGAGCCTTCATGCCCATCAGGAGATGGTTGAAGAAGCGCTGTTTCGTGCTTTCGAAGCGGGACTTGGCCGAGGCGCGTGCGGCCGACGCATTGGTCTCGCCCGAGGCGTCGTTGACGCCGGTCGCCGTCAGCGCGGCTTCGAGATTGTGGTGGATGGTGCGAAACGCTCCAGCGTAGGCGTCATAGACCTCGATCTGGACCGGAGTGAGCGCGTGTTCGAGCACGTCATACTCCACACCATCAAAACTGAGGGCACGCGCCGTGTAAAGCCCGAGCGTCTTGAGATCGCGCGCGACCACCTCCATGGCAGCGACACCGCCGGCTTCCATCGCAGAAACGAAGCTCTCGCGGCTTGGGAAGGGGTATTCGGGGCCCTGCCCCCAGAGCCCCAGCCGCGCGGCATAGGCCAGGTTGTGCACGCTCGTGGCACCCGTGGCCGAGATGTAGAAGACGCGAGCGCGGGGTGCTGCCAGTTGCAGCCGCAGGCCAGCAAGGCCCTGCTGGGAGGGTTTGACCCCCCTGCCCTGCTCGGACCCGGCCGCGTTCTGCATGGCATGGGCCTCATCAAAGGCCAGTACGCCTTCAAAGTCTTCGCCCATCCAGGCGAGGATCTGGCTCAGTCGCGTGGTGCCGCATTTGCCCGCGGACCGCAGCGTGGCGTAGGTGACGAAGAGGATACCGTCGCCCATAGGGACCGGCTGGTCCGGTTTCCATTTGGAAAGTGGCTGAATGTCGGCAGGCGAGCCGCCGAGATCGGTCCAGTCGCGGATGGCGTCCTCGATGAGCGTGGCGGATTTGGAGACCCAGATCGCCTTCCTGCGCCCGGAAAGCCAGTTCACGAGAATGAGCCCCGCGCATTCGCGCCCCTTGCCGCAACCGGTGCCGTCACCGAGGAAATAGCCAAGGCGATAGGCACGTGCATCCGGGTCATCATCGGCGCGCGTCAGCTTGGTCTGGTCGTCATCGATCGCGAACCGACCCGGCAGGTCGCGCCGATGGGCGTCATGCGCCATGATGATGGTTTCCAGCTGCGCCTCGGAGAGATGTCCCTCCTCGATCAACCGTGCGGGCAGGCGCAAGTCATCACGGCCCGTATTTGAGGGCATGGGCGGGGCAACCGAGGCCATGGCGATGCTTTCAACGAGCGGCGTGGGATGTTCCTGCGCATCCGCAATCTTGATCCGTTGCGGACGGTAGCGCGCATAGATGTCCGAGATGGGCATGTTGTTGCGCGGGGTCTGAAGGCTCGTGAAGCTGAGCGGACGGACGGCATTGGCACTGGCTGTGGGGGCGGTGATAACACCAGCAGCGGTCTTGCGCGGGACAGATGATCGAACGGTCGGCCGAGCATGAGGGATCGCTTCAACCCGTTGGGCCGGGCTCATCTCGGTCCGTGTTGCGGCCACGGCATCGACAAATGGAAGGGCTTCATCCAGATCGCACAAAGTGGCGCGGATCATCTCGCCGCCCTCCTGCACCTTGTCGAAGACCATGAGCTGGGTTTCGACAGAGGTGCCGAGCTTGCGGTAGACCTGCCCCGGCATCGTCAGCGCCAATCGTGGCGTCAGGAGACCGCAGGCGCGGGACCAATGCGCGGCATCGCGTTCGGGCGTGAACCCCGGCGGCATGATCGCCACCAGGCGCCCACCTGGTGCCAGGCGCTTTGCAGCCGCAATGAGATGTTTGGCAGCGATGTGCTTGTCGCGGGATCGGTCGACCGAGGAGGCGAAGGGCGGGTTCATCACCACGACGTCGGGTAGAACCGGCGTCTGCAGCAGATCGTCGATATGCTCGCCGTCATGGCCCGTCACCTCGCCGCCGAAAACCGCGCGCAGGAGGTGCTGGCGAAAGGGGTCGATCTCATTGAGCACAACCGTGGCACCGGTTTGGGCAGCGAAAGCAGCCAGGGCACCGGTGCCAGCCGAGGGCTCCAGAACGGTCTCGCCCTTGCGGATCGCCGCAGCCCGCAAGACCAGCGCCGCAAATGGCAGCGGCGTGGAAAACTGCTGCAGCCGGATCTGCTGCTCTGACCGGCGGGTTTCCGTGAGAAGCCGTGAGGCAAGGAGCTTTGCAGCGGCGATGTCACCTGCCGCGCCGTCCCCACCCAGCAGCACCTGGATGGCCGCAGCCTGCATCATGTCATAGGCTATGCGCCAGTCCCAGGCGCCCCCGGCATCACTGCCATGAAACGTCTCGCGCATGATGCGCGCCAGCGCTGAGCTGCGCAGGGGTTGGTGGTCGACCTCCGCACCGATCTGCACGAGGGCAGAGGCGAGGTCAGTGTCGGAGATTGAGAGAGCCGTTTTTGCCGGTTTGGGCTTGGACATGGGGGTTTCCTTTGGATCAGGGTCTGAGTTCCAAAGGACAAAAAGCCCGCTTTCGCTTTTCGGGATGATGAGCTCAGACCAAGAGGCATCCAATCTACGGCCGGCCAATCAAACGGTTTTTCGGAGTTGGATTAGAAAACTGAAAAACCCGCCGCAATGCGACGGGCTTTTGCTTTCTTTGTGCAATGAGGGGAGGCATAGTGCCCGCAATCTCAAAGCTCACGCTCTATATGGCACCGAAAGTCTTTACTGTCAATGTATCCACCGTTCACGGCTGATGAAGAACACCACCTTCCGAACGTCCTATCCGCACCTAGGTTTGCGACCTATCTGCGCGAAACCGGCAATGATAGGACGCGAGCTCTCCACCTATACCACTGGAATCTTCAAGTATCAGCCGCGTTCATGGTTCCACTCCATGTTTTGGAAGTTGCGCTGCGAAACGCGATCGTGGAAGCAATCGAAGCTGTCCATGGAGGAACATGGCCTTGGACACAAGGCTTCATCCGTTCGTTACCGAACCCGCGCGGTCCGGCATACAGCCCCAAACGAGACCTCGAAGGTTGCGCAGCACAGCAACCCACTGCCGGAAAGGTCGTCGCCGAACTGAAGTTCGTGTTTTGGGAGAAGATGCTGACAAACAGGCACCAAGGCAGACTGTGGGACGATCATTTCTACGCAGTGTTTCCGGACGCGCCTCGTGGTGTCGCTGCCAGCCAGCGCCGATCTGAATTAAGGTCTGACATTGAAGCCGTGAGGAGGCTCCGCAACAGAATCGCACACCATGAGCCTGTTTTTCCGCGCGCCCTTCAGGATGATTTTGATCGGATCATCCGCTGCATAAGATGGCGCAACGAAACGACCAGCAACTGGGTGCTGGAAATCGAGACGGTGCGCGCACTACTCGCAGTGCGCCCCTAAGCGTCCCGCCCCGCTAGGAATTCCGCCAGCACAGGACTGGCCGCGCCCTTTGCGGAGCTGAGCAGCTCTGAGCCCGCAAGCGAGGCCTTCGACAGGCGTACGAGCCCACCGGTTTCCTCGATGCGGTAGCAGCGGCGTTTTTGCCGCCCCCGCTTGTAGTACGTCGCGGTGACGATCTGGCATGTACTGCCATCGGTGAGCGTCACGGGCGTGGCGAGCCTGATCTTGTCGCCTTCCTCGTAGTCCGGGATCGCAGCCCAATTCCGGCAGCGCTGACGCCAGTCCTGGGCGTAGCTGTCCGGGTCTTTCAAGTCGGAGAGAAGTTCGATCAGCCCAAGGGGCGCGCGAGCCTCGTTCGGGCCAGCGCTTTCCTCCATGTCCTTGTAGCCCCAGCAGCCGTCATCATATCGGGTAAGGAATACGGCGGCGAAAGTGATGGAGCCATCCGCATCGGTGACATAGGTCGTGTCTTCGACAGGGGTGCCGTCGATATTTGTGACCTTTGCCGCCGCGTACCAAGTCGAACCCACCTTGCAGGCTTTGACCAGTTCCGTCTTGCGCCTTTCGCCCTCGAAGGTGCACAGCCGAGCAATCTCCGCTTTCTCATCCGCGTAGGTCTGGACGCGGCCGTCGGTGTAGAAGAGCCAACCCATTTCAGAGTCCTTTCTCTCGTTTGGAAAACTGTTGTCGCCAATGTCCCGAGAGGGCCGCAGGCCCGGCAGGGTATTGGCGATGCTTGTTTGAGAAAGGGCGCGTTACGCCGCCCTCCGGTCATCGATTTCCATCAGCGCATCGAGCGGCACGCGGTAGGGCTGCATGGCGTCGAAATCCTCGCAATTGCCGCAGTTCTGCACGATCGCGAAGGTGTCGCAGGCATCCTTGAGGATGACCCGGAAGGTGCCGCCGAGGCCCGAGGGCACCTCGTAGGTCCCGCCGATGAGATAGTCCGAGGCCCGGCGCACGAAGACGCGGATGCTGTGGCCATCGGTGGCGAGCCGGATGGCCCCCCGCCCCCGGTCGATGAGCACCTGCACGTCATCCAGGATGTCGGTGTAGAACTGGCCGGTCAGATCGCGAAACGCCATGCGGCGCTGCGCCATCCAGTCGGCGTCCCGAAACGGGTTCATGCCGTCGGCGAAGGCGAAGGAGGGATCGGCCTGTTCGGTGGTGACGATACGGGTGGTCGTGCCATCGATGCCGTTTGAGCGCAGATGCACACCATTGCCGACGATGAGGATCAGGGCGGGCCTGTCCACGGGCCCGTTCCAGTTGGGCAGGAAGGTTTTGCAGGCGCGCGCATGGGCGATCTGTGCCGCAACAGCGGACGCAGAGAACTTGAGAATAGCCATGAGGATGTCTTTCGGTTGGGTGTGGGAGGGTCGACCCGCGCGGGGAATGCCTCGCGCGGGTCGCGTGAGGACTCAGGCCGCTTGCGCGACCTCGCTGTCAGGCTCGGGGGTTTCCGCAGCGGGCTCCGCCTCATCACAGGCGACACCGGCGGTCTGCATCATGGGCGGGCACCAGGCGGCCACGGCAGCGCGCTGCGCGTCCGTGAGCGTGGCGAAGGGCTCGGCGAAGAGCTTGTCGCAGAAGGCGACGATCTCCTTCTTGCTCGACGAGGCCAGCGTCACCGCCTCCTGGGCGAGACCCAGATCCTCGCCGAGGATCTTCAGGAGCCAAGCCTTCTTGAAGCGGTTGAAGAGCGCCGCATTCGGCGTCCAGTGGGCGCGGATGTCGGGCATGATCTCGATCTCGAACGCATGCATCAGGCTGTCGCGCTGGCGGTCCCGCGCGAAGCAGGACTGCGTGGTGCTGGCCGTGGCATAGGCCACGAGCTTGGCCTTCTCGCCGGCCTCCAGCGCGCGAAACGCCGCGAACTGATCGGCGGGCGCGCGGGTGTCATCGAGCCAGGAGAGATCAAGCGCATCATGCGCCGCCGCCACCTGCTCGAGCGAGGTCTCGTCGATCTCGTCCATCTTGGCATGGCTGCGGTATTCCTTGCGGGCCTCGATCTTGATCGCCTGCGTGACACTCATGCCGCTGGCCAGAACGTCACTGACCAGCTTGAAGAGCGTCAGATCGAGCGTGGCCTCCGGATGCAGCGCCATCGCGGCCCCAAGCGCCATGGCTCGCTCGGTCTTGAGGTCCTCAGCCAGTGAGGCTGGATAGGTGATTTCGCCGGCGTCCGGGGCCTCCTCCCCGGTCGGGTTGGCCGAGGAGCCGCGCGCGCCCTCCTCTTTGACGGTGTCTTCCGGGCGGACGAGGCCAACATGGAGCGTGATCTGCCCACCCTGCCACGACGCGATCACCCCAGACCGCGCGAGGTCCTCGGCGCTGTAGGCCTCCTGCAGATCGCGCGCTTCCTCTTCCAAGGCGTCCACGCGGTCGTAAAGGGCATTGTAGGCACCGTCCTCGAGCCCCTCATCCTCCATCTCGAGCTGCAATTTCTCAAGCTCGGCGGTGATCTCATCGATGCGCTTCTGGGCAGCCTCATCCGGCTCGATCGGGCCGGGATAGACGCGGCCGTAGTCGGCCATGGTCGCGTAATCATAGCGCACCATCGCATCGGCCCAGGCAAAGCCCAGCTTCATACGCGCCTTCTCGGCGGCGGCACCGAGCTTCTCGAGCATGATGGTTTCGACCAGCGCCGCATCCTCGAGCACGGAATGCTCTTCCAGAAGGTCAGCCGCGACGGCGCCGCCGCGTGCCTCGTAGTCTTCGCGCACGAAAGCCCCGATATCGTCGCTGACCTGCACCCCGCGGGATTTGAGGGCCTGACGGACGGTATAGGCCTGCAGATAGCCGCCGTCTTTCGTGAGCGCCTCAAAGACCTCGCGCTGCGCCTCCTGGCTCGGGTGCTCGGCGAAGGCCTTCATCGTGTCGAGCGTGATCACCTTGCCCCGGGCCGCGGCGCGGATGTCGGGGTGGATCAGGCCATAGCGCAACCGGCCTTTCACGGCGGCGATCGTGGTGCCGAAGGTCTTTGCGATGGTCTCGGGCGTCTGGCCGTCGACCTCCATCATCCGCGCGAAAGCCTCGAACTCGTCGATGGCATTCATCGGCGCCTGGGTGATGTTCTCGGCGAGCGACAGCGCCGTGGTGACGTCGCACTCCTCCGGCACAAGGCGGCAGTCCACCTTGGTTTTCGCGGTGAACCCCTTGGCGGCCTTGTCTGCGACCAGCTCCTTCAGCGCGGCGTGGCGTCGGCCACCAGCGAGGACAGCATATTTGCCGTCAAGCTTCTGGACCAAGAGCGGCTGGAGCAGGCCCAGAACAGCGATGCTGGCTTTCAGATGCGCGATGTTCTCGGGATCATAGGTTTCCGAAGAGTTGCTGCGCACATTGGCGGGATGCCGGACCAGATCGCCGATCGCGACGGTGAGGGGGGCAAAGCTTGTGGTCATGGGATGTCCTTCTCGGTGGGTGAGATACGGCCCGCGCGCTTGCGCGTGACCAATCCCCGGCTTCGGGGATCACGACGACAAACGGCCCACTCTCCCTTTGAGGGGTCAGTGGGCCTTCATTGCCTGGAGTATCAGGAGGGGGTGTCCCCTGCCCTACCAGTCGCGCGCCAACATGATGGTCAGCACGCGCATGGTGGTGGCAGGATTGTCCGGGACCTCGGCCCCATAGCGGAAATCCGAGTCTGCTTCATAGAGATCGATTTTCCAGAACACGGTCTCGCCCCGGATCTCGACCGCCCCGAAATCGTGCCAGCCTTCTGGGTCATTCTCAGGCTCGAACGTGGCAAACTCACCGGTTGCCTTCACCGCCTCGGCCATGAAGCCGTCACCGGCCTCCATAAGCGAGCGGGTGACATGCATCCGGCCCTGGATGGGCTGCGCGGGCGGCACTCCAAGGCACGCGAGCTTGCGAAACGCGTCGTTCTGCGCCGCGATCACGGTCGAGTCGGGACGATCTGGCTGGGGTTGAACGGTCATGGCCATGGGGATCTCCTTTGAGAAGTTGAAACACCCTTCCCAAAGCCTGCTTTCACTTTTCCGCCTGGCGGATGAATTGAGGCCGAAGGCGCCTTATCCGAACAGCCCTCTGACTCTGTAGTTCGGGTTAGGGATGGTTTCGATCCAGCCGCCTTGTTCTTTGATGCTCTCGAGCGCTGCCGAGAACGGATAAGCGCCATCAGACTGGCTCCACCAATAGGCACCGCGCTTGAAGGTGATTATCTTGCGGCGGCCGTCTTCGAAGCAGGCCACCCGCAGCGTCTTGGGTTCCTTGCGTGACATGCGAGTCTTCGTTCTCTGTGTGGTCAGGCGGCCTCGGCGCTGTCCCCTGCCCTGCCCGCCTCCGATCTGGCGATCAGGTAGTCGCAGGCGCGCTGCGCATCAGCCGCGTGCCGGAAGATCGCGCCCTTGTCCGACCGAAGGACGCGCAACCAGTTATGGAGGTAGGCGGCATTCATCTCGAGCGTATGCGCCGTGAAGCCGAGCGTTTGTCCCAGGAACACCGAGGTCAACTCCGCGACGATCTCCTCGCGCGCGTAAGAGGTGTTGCCAAACTTCGAGAGACCGAAATCACGGTTCAGTCGATGGGGGGCTTTTGTCGCATGGGCCAGCTCATGGGCCCAGACCCCGTAAAAATTGCGCGGGTCCTGGAACCGCGTGATGGACGGCATGTAAACCTTGTCCACGGGCGGCAGGTAGTACGCTTCCGTTCCTGTGAAGACAGTCGTGATGTCGATAGCATCGAAAAACGCCTGCATGTGCGGGATGGGCTCGGACGGCGGATGCTCGGGCACGGGCTCCGGGTCAGGGTAGAAACTGTCGGGCAAGCCCTCGATCTGGCAGGCATTGAACACCCGGTAGGATTTCTGGAAGCGGAAGATGCGGGCTTCCTCGGAGTGATCATCCCCGCTGCTACGGTCGTCCTCGCCGCCCGCGTCTCTCCGGCTTTGACCGTAATAAACGACGACAGAGGACTTCTCGCCCTTGCGGACCTTTGCGTCCAACGCATTGGCCTGCGGCAGCGTCATCCAGAAGGGAGAGCTGTGGCCCGCCATCACGGTCCGCATCGTCAGCAGGAAGTTGTTCACTCCCTGGTAGGGTTCCCCGCCCATGCGCAGGGGGCGACAGCTGCCACCTGCGGTCCAGGGCTTGCGCCACGGCAGGACGCCGCGCTCGATGATGCGGATGATTTCGTTTGTGATGACCTCGGAGGCATCGAATTTGGGCGTGCGGGATCGGGCCATGGCTGGCCTCCTTTCGAGTGTTGGTGAGAGGGAATGGTGATCAGGTTGACTGGCGGGGGCGCGGATCGTTGGCGATCCTGGCACCGAGGGCTTCGACCATGTCGATGTAGGTGGTCAGCGAGACGGACCTGCCAGGACCGCAAGGGTCAGGGTCGACCGATCCGTCCCGCGCCACGCACGGCAAGTTCGCGACGGCGGTGACATCGGTGACGGATCGGATATCGATGAACGGGGTCCCTCGTGCGACCGCAAGAGTGGCCAAGGGAAAGCGCTCGATCGGTGCGAAACTCGACACGGTGGTCCAACCAAGATAGATGAATGTCCCACCCTCCCCGCAGATCACATGCGCGTTTGGCAATGACGCCGCCTGCTTCAGATAGCCGAGATCACGCAGGACGATCCCACGCTCGCGCCGCTGTGCCAGCGCCGTCTGGCCAGTTCGGCGCAGCTCTCTATGCCGCCACCACAAGGCAGCGGTCGCGCGCAACACGCGCAAGACACCTGTTTGCATGGGAATGCCCTTCATCAGGAAAGACAGACCGGAATCCGGCCCGGACCCATCTGAGGGACCCCAAAGGCCCTCATCCGTCAGTCACAAAACCCGAAGGACACTTTCACTTTTCCTGGGCACGGACCCTGTCCTTCTCAAAACCAACGGGCCCTCAACCGCCGTTGCCACCTGTGTTCCCATTCGCTCCTGCGTCACGTTCCAGGCATGCGCCGAAATTCCGCCATCAGCATGAGATGGTCGGCAAACCGATGCATATCACCCCAATCCTCGAAAAATCCGCCCGTGTTGCGCGCCCAAGACGCGAACTCGGGACACGCCTGCATGCTTGTCAGCAGATCAAGCGCGGTCCTGTTCTCGCGCAAAGCCAGGCAGGAACAACGCAAGAAGCGTGATGATTGCACCGGACACGCTATTGGGCTTCGGCTCCAGCACCGCACCGAGATAAGCAATTAAGGCCGCGAGCACCACGGTCCAGCTCTGCCCGCATCATGCCGAATGCTAAACTGACTTAGCTCAAGGCCGGGCCGTCCAGGCTTATCGACCCATCCTGGCCTTGTTCGCAGGCGGCAACGAGGCCGGCGGAAGCTCGCCGTTTCTGCTGCATTATGGCCTGGTGATGTTCGTTATGCCTGACTTCTGTCGTGCTCAGCGCTATCTATCCGACAACACTTGAAACGGAGCGAGCTATGAGATTTTCTCGAACACTGGCCGTAATGGCGATTGCAGCGGTGTCAATGGCCGCCGTGCCTGCATCGGCAGACCCTGGGCGCGGCAAGGGCAAGGCGCGCGGCGACCACCACAACGGATTTGCAGGACATTGCCCGCCAGGACTTGCAAAAAAGAACCCGCCCTGTGTGCCGCCGGGGCAGGTACGCAAGACCTATGATCACTACGGCTCTAGAATCGGGGACATCCTTCGCATCGGTGATTACGTGGTTATTCGCGATCCCCGTAGGCTAAATCTAGAACCACGTGACGATTGGCGCTATTATCGCGAGGGCAACCGGGCCTATCGGGTTGATCGTGACACCAGAAAGATCCTCTCCGTCATCAACCTTATCGATGCCTTCACAAACTGAGCCGTCGGCGTTGATGATCGGCTCTAACCCAGTTTTGATGCAGATTGACAATCTGCCGCCGTACTCACCCTACTTGAACCCAATCGAAATGGCGCTCTCGAAACTCAAGGCGCACTTGCGACGGACAGGGGCCAGAACATTCGACCAGATTTTCGACGCACTCGCGGAGTCTGCGATCTGTTCACACCGCCTGAATGCTGGAATTACTTCTGCGAAGCAGGAAATGGATCAAGTTAAAGGCTCGATGCTCTAGAGGGTCGTGGTAGACCGAATATCCTCGGCGGCGAAGTCGATCAGTGCGCGGATCTTGCGGGGCAAGGCCCGGCCCTCGAGATAGGCCGCGCTGACAGGACCGCTGTCGCCTCCGAACTCCTCCAGCAAGGGGACCAACGATCCGGTCTCGATGGCGTTGCTCAGGGCGAAGCGCGGAATGTTGGCGATCCCAAGGCCGCCGATGGCCAGATCCATGGCCGCGCGCGCGGAGTTGACCTGGAACCGCCCGTGGATCTGAACATTTGTCTCGACCCCGTTCCTGACGAAGATCCATCTGTGCGGAACCCGCCGGTTGGTGTCCACTATACAGGTATGGTCAGCCAGTTCCTCGGGTGAGCCGGGCTTTCCGTGTGCTCGGACATAGTCCGGGCTGGCCACCAGAAGGCTGCTGAAGGTGCCAAGCCTGAGCGTCTTGAGTGACAGCATGTCGGACCGGCCGATGCGAAAAGCCAGGTCGAAGCCGTCGCTGGCCAGATCGACATAGCGGTCATCGAGCCGCAAATCGAGTGTAAGATCCGGGTTTTGTCGGGCAAACCGTGCCAACATCCCCGTTACATAGACTTCGCCGAAGGTTACAGGAGCCGAGATGCGAATGACGCCGGTCAGGCCGCGCGATCCTTCGGCAACGCTGCCGAGCAGCTCATCTAGATCATCGAGCAGCGCCGGCGCCCGCGCAATCAGGTCCTCACCCGCCGGTGTCAGCCCCACCTTGCGGGTTGTCCGCTGAAGCAGGCGGGAACCGAGGCGTTGCTCGAGCGCAGCCACATATTTGGAAGTCAGCCGGTTCGACACGCCCAGTTGATGGGCGGCCGCGGTGAACGAGCCCGTCTGCGCGGTGGCCACGAAGGCCCGGAGTTCATCGACGATATCCATGGCAAATTACTTAGTACATTTTGTGGATAGTCATTCTCCATAGTCGCCATTTCATTGCCTAAAGGCAAGGCGTATCTTCCTGACAGATCAAACAGCGCCTGAAGGCGCGCACTGAAAGGAACAAGTCATGAAAATCGCAATCATTGGTAACGGCAATGTCGGATCCGGTCTGGCAAATATCCTGAGCAAAACACAACATGAAGTAGGGACCTTTGGTCGCGCCGACGATGTGGCAAAGGCCGTGACTGAGGCCGATATCGTTATCTTCGCGACACCCTATGGGGCAGCTGCCGAAATCGCCGACCAGGCAGACTTCACCGGCAAGATCGTCATCGATGTGTCCAACCCCGTCACCGAGGATTTCTCGGCCCTGCAACTCGGTACCACCACGTCGGCCGCCGAGGCGATCGCTGCGCTCGTTCCGGGAGCGTTCGTCGTGAAGGCATTCAACACGATCTTCGCCCAGCACTATGCGGGGGATCTCAAGCTGGACGGTCAGCCGTTGCAGACTTTTATCGCCGCCGACGACGAGACGGCGCGCGAAACTGTGAAAACGCTGGCCGCAGAGGCCGGGTTCGAGCCGGTCGATGCCGGCTCCCTGTCCACCGCCCGTCAGCTTGAGCCGCTTGGCTTCCTGAATATCCAGTTCGGCTATGTGCTCGGAAAAGGCACCGAGATCGCGCCGCGCTGGCAGTTTTCCGCCTGACCCAACCTCCCGAACAAAGGAAAAAGACAATGTCCAACGCAAACCATCATAACCCGCCTCAATCACCGCTGATCCCCGGCGTGGCGAATGCCGATCTGGCAGCCACAATCCTGCGCGTTGCGCTGGGAATCCTGTTCATCGCCCATGGCTGGCTGAAACTCGTGATCTTCACGCCGGCGGGAACGACCGCCTTCTTCGAAAGCCTCGGCTTTCCGGGAACACTCGCCTATCTCGTAATGGCCGCCGAGCTTGCCGGTGGCGTGGCGCTGATCCTCGGCGTCTGGACCCGCTGGGTGTCGCTCGCGCTGGTGCCGGTCCTGCTCGGCTCGATCTACGCGCCGCATGGCGCGGCCGGTTTCTTCTTCTCGAATGAAGGCGGCGGCTGGGAATATCCCGCATTCTGGGCGATCACACTGGTCGTGCAAGCTCTGCTGGGCGACGGCGCCTATGCGCTCAAGCGCAGCCGGAACTGATCCGATCCGCCTTCATGGTGCGGGGCAAGCAGCCCCGCCCCCATTCCCCAAAGGAGTATCACGATGGCCAATCCAATCGAAAAATTCGACATGAATGCCGCGCCGATCCGCATCGATACCGTTCGGCTCAGGGTGCGGGATCTGGATGCCGTTTCGTCCTTCTACCGTGACGTTCTGGGGCTGGTGCCGCTGGCAGAAGCCGGAAGCAGCGTGACACTGGGCACCGAAGAAACGCCGCTGCTGCATCTTGATGGCGACCCGTCGTTTCGTCCGCGCGATCCCAGGCAGGCGGGGCTGTTTCACACCGCCTTCCTGCTGCCGTCGCGCGGCGATCTGGCCCGATGGCTCGGCCATGTCACCGAAAGGGACACGCGGCTGCAGGGGGCGTCGGATCACATCGTCAGCGAAGCGATCTACCTGGCCGATCCCGAAGGCAATGGGATTGAGGTTTATGTCGACCGACCACCAAGCCAGTGGCGCGATCGCGCGGGCGAGATCCGCATGGCAACGGACCCGCTGGACCTCAAAGATCTGATGCGCGCGGGGCAAGGCCGGACATGGGCCGGTTTCCCGAAAGGCGGCATCATCGGCCACGTTCATTTGCAGGTCGGCGACACGAAAGAGGCGGATCGCTTCTATCACGACACGCTCGGCCTCGACATCGCCGCGACCTATCCCGGCGCGAGTTTCTACGGCAGCGGCGGTTATCACCACCAGCTGGCCGGCAACATCTGGAACAGCCGCAGTGCCGGGACGCGGGACGCGTCCGAGGCGGGGCTGAGCGAAATCACCCTCGGCGTCGATCCGACAGCGCGTCAGGCGATCACGCAGCGCCTTGGCGGCGACCGCTTCATCGATCCCTGGGGCACCGCCTTCGCGCTGGCGCAGTGATGCGCTTTGCGAAGCTGATAGTAAAAACGGAGACAAGACATGCTTGTGAATGGAAGATGGGTCGAGAACTGGCAGCCGGTCCAGAAGGCTGATGAACAAGGGCGTTTCATACGCCAGGTTTCGGAGTTCCGGAACTGGGTCACCCCCGACGGACGCCCCGGCCCCACGGGCGAGGGTGGTTTCGAGGCCGAGGCCGGGCGGTACCGGCTCTATGTCGCGCTGATCTGCCCCTGGGCCTCGCGCACCCTGATCGCACGGCGCCTCAAGGGGCTTGCGGATTTGATCCCGGTCACGGTGGTCAACCCGACGCTGACCGATCAGGGCTGGCGGTTCGGCGGCTATCCGGGCGCGGATGAGGACCCGCTATACGCGTCGAAATACATGCATGAACTCTATACCCGTGCCGATCCCCATGTCTCGGGCCGCGCTACCGTGCCGGTGCTGTGGGACATGAAGCGCGGCGTCATGGTGAACAACGAAAGCGCCGATATCGTGCGCATGTTCGATACCGCCTTCGACGCGATCGCCCCATCCGATCTGCGTCTCTATCCCGCCGATTTGGCCGAAGAGATCGACGTGCTGAACAGGCAGGTTTACGAAAGCCTCAATAACGGGGTCTACAAGGCCGGATTCGCCTCCAGCCAGGAGGCCTATGACGAAGCCGTCTCGGGGGTGTTCGCGATGCTTGACCAGCTCGAGTCCCGCCTCGGTGACGGCCGCCCGTATCTGTTCGGCGACAAGCTGACCGAAACTGATATCCGTGCTTTCGTGACGCTCATCCGGTTCGACGCGGCCTATCACGGACTATTCAAGACCAACTGCCGGCAAATCGCGGATTACCCGCATCTTTCGGCGCATATGGAGCGTGTGCTGCGGTTGCCGGGCGTCGCGGAGACGGTCAATATGGATCACATCACGCGCGGCTACTATTCAATCAAGGCGCTGAATCCGACGGGCATCCGGCCGACCGGCCCGGCGCATATCCGGCGGTTGCTTGACACTGTCGCGTAGGGGAAAACCGTGTTCGGCCGGCGGGTGCGAACCTTCGCCGAACATGCCAAACTACCGACAGCAGAAAGGCAGATCATGTCCAGACCGATTCCGCAGGTGCAGCCCATTGAACGCGAGGAGCACCCGAGCAAAGGCCGCTATGTCTTCCGGTTAGGCGAGGACGAAGCAGAGATGACATATTCGCGCGCAGGTGAAAGCATGATAATCATCGATCACACTGAAGTTCCCGATGCGATGCGGGGCCGCTCGGTCGGGCAGGCGCTGGTGCGGCGCGCGGTCGAGGATGCGCGGGCCGAAGGCCGTTCCATCGTCCCGCTATGCCCCTTTGCCAAGGCGCAGTTCTTGCGCCATCCCGACTGGCACGATGTGCTGAAACGCTGAACTGGAGACGCAATCATGAGCTGGAGCCCCTGCCCCGATCCCACGCTTGGTGAACCGGAAACAGTTGATGCGATCGAGACGCTGATCATTCCCCGCGCCGTCGATCTCGGCGGGCTGGAGGTGCGCCGTGCCCTGCCATCGACCAAGCGGCAGATGGTTGGTCCGTTCATCTTCTTCGACCAGATGGGACCGGCGGAATTCCTGACCGATCAGGGAATCGACGTGCGCCCGCATCCGCATATCAATCTGGCTACTGTCACCTATCTGTTCGAGGGCCGCATTCGGCACCGCGACAGCCTTGGCACGGATCGCGAGATCGAGCCGGGCGCCGTCAACTGGATGAAGGCGGGGCGCGGCATCGTCCATTCCGAGCGCACCGATGAGGAGCGGCGCCGACAGGGCCAGCGCCTCTTCGGCCTTCAAACCTGGGTGGCGCTGCCCGAGGCGCAGGAGGAAGGCGATCCGGCCTTCGTCCATCACGGCGCAGAGGCCCTGCCGATAATCGAAGAGGGCGGAATGAAGGCGCGGCTGATCGCCGGCGCGGCCTTCGGGGCGCGGTCCCCGCTCGCGACGGCATCGGAAACACTTTACGCCGATGTCCAGCTCGCCCCCGGCGCGCGCTTTGCCGTCGAACCGTCCGTGACCGAGCGTGCCATTTATACCATCTCGGGCGAGATCGACGTGGCGGGACAGTCCTTTGCGCCAGCCCAGCTTCTGGTGCTGAGGCCGGGGGACCAGATCGTCGTGCGGGCCAAGAGTGCCGCGCGTATCATGCTGTTTGGCGGCGAGCCGATGGAGGGGCCGCGCTGGATCTGGTGGAATTTCGTCTCGTCGCGCAAGGAACGGATCGAGCAGGCCCAAGAGGAATGGCGGCGGGGTCGCTTTGACACTGTGCCTGGTGATGAATCCGACTTCATTCCGCTCCCCGAGACGAACACCAAACCACGAAGGGCGCTCGGCGGCGTGTTTTATCAGTAGGGGTGAGGTGTGCACGGCGATCGCCGGGATGCTGCAAATACGTCAACTGCGCGATGCGCAATCGCCCCCGCAAAGCGGCCGGTCTCGAGGTTGCCCGGCAACGCAAGAAAAAGGAATGCGCCCGATAGTGGGCCAGGGATGGGGGGCTGATTTTTGGCCGGGCAAATCGAACGTATCAGGGTATTTGTGAAGGTCGCCGAGCTTAATGGATTTGCGGCGGCCGCGCGTGAACTCGGCGTCACGCGCACGATTGCCACGCGCTATGTCAGCGAGTTGGAAGACGAGCTTGGCGCGCAACTTCTGGTGCGGACAACGCGCAAGGTCTCAACCACCGTGGCCGGGCGGCTCTATCTGGAGAGGATGCAAACGCTTCTGGCCGACCTGGACCGCGCGGATGAACTGATCAATCAGCAACACGCCACGCTATCGGGCGAGCTGTGCCTGTCGGCACCTGTCTCGTTCGGGCAGAGATTCCTTCCGCGGGTGCTCGCCGGGTTCCGCGAGAGCTATCCCGAGGTTCTGCTCAAGATTCACCTGACCGACCGTTTCATCGATATCATCGAGGAAGGGTTCGACATGGCATTGCGTATCTCGGGGCCGCCGGAAGAAGTCTCGACCATCTGGCGCAAGATCATGCCCATCCGCCGCTCGATCGTCGCCAGCCCCGGTTACCTTGAGACGGCTCCGCCGCTTGAGCAGCCCGAAGATCTTGGCGGACACGCCATTCTTGGATACAGCCACTTCCCCGGCGGACAAAGCTGGAAACTGACGCATTGCAGAACCGGCGAGGTCCGTTCGGCAACGGTTCGTCATGGCTTTGAAAGCAACAGCGGCGAATTGATCGTCGCGTCTGCCCTCGGCAACGGGGGCGTTTCAATGTTGCCGGATTTCCTTGTCCGTGATGAACTGGCCGCAGGCACGCTCCGCCGGATTTTGACGGACTGGACGCCACCTGAGATCTGGCTGACGGCCTTCTATCCCCCATACGAGATGCTCCCCGCGAAAGTCGAAGCTTTCACGGGGTTCATCGAGGAACAGGTTCGCGCCTTCCCCGACATGAGCGGTCGGATGGTGGTGTAGCATTTGCCGCCGCCGACTTCGCAATGCGATGAGCCGCAGCAAAAATTCTCAGGGCATGTTGATAGTTTCGATGTAACCGGCGGTGCCTTCGTAACAGCTAATCCGGCCCATCCAGCCACGATAAAGATGAGGGACGGAAATACGCGCCCGGCAGGCGCAGCAATTTTGCGTAACGTTGTGCCAATTTTGCCCGTTGCCATGCGTGCCGTGCGGATAAGGCTGCGATCTGTGCAGTAAAGTTGCACCCTGACCCACGGAAGTTGCCACGCGGGGATTGCCGGGTGATTTTGCAATATTTGCGTTAGTTTACGCAACAATTGCGATGATTTGGAGCATAATATGGAAAATAAAAAACGGATTGTTGCGCTGAGCGCGTCAGTCAATTGCGCAGAGATCAACTTGCCTCAGCCCCCGTTTCACCCACATGCTAAGCAACAGAATGCATCGGAGGAAATGAAAATGGGCCTGCTCATCGACGGCAAATGGGAAGACCGCTGGTACGACACCGGCAAGAGCAGCGGGAAATTCGAGCGCGAGGATGCGCGTTTCCGCAGCTGGATCACCCGCGACGGCCGCCCTGGCCCAAGCGGCGAGGGCGGCTTCGAGGCCGAGGCGGGTCGGTATCACCTCTATGTGTCGCTGGCTTGCCCCTGGGCCCATCGCACGGTGATCTTCCGCAAGCTCAAGGGACTCGAAGACCTGATCGGTCTGACGATTGTGCATCCGCACATGCTCGAGAACGGCTGGGAATTCGACCCCGCCGACCCCGATCCGATCGGGGATCACAAATTCCTGCACCAAGTCTACACCAGCGTCGTGCCCGACATGACTGGCCGCGTGACGGTGCCTTTGCTGTGGGACCGAAAGCGGCAGACCATCGTGAGCAACGAGAGCTCGGAGATCATCCGCATGTTCAACAGCGCCTTCGACCATATCACGGGCAACAGGCTGGATTTCTACCCCGAAGAATTACGCACTGAAATCGACGCCATGAACGACTTCGTCTACCCGCGCATCAACAACGGTGTCTATCGTGCCGGTTTCGCCACAACGCAGCAGGCCTACGAAGACGCTTTCGACCAGCTGTTCGACGCGCTCGATACGCTCGAAGCCCGGCTGGGCCGCTCACGCTATCTGCTGGGTGACCGCGTGACCGAGGCCGACTGGCGGCTGTTCACCACTTTGGTCCGGTTCGATGCGGTCTATCACGGTCACTTCAAGACCAATCTGCACCGGATCGAGGATTATCCGAACCTGGCGAATTACGTCCGCGACCTCTACCAGGAGCCGGGTGTCGCCGAGACCGTGAGTCTCTGGCACATCAAGCAACATTACTATGTGAGCCAGCGGACCATCAATCCGACGCAGATCGTTCCCAAGGGCGGCGAGCCGGATTTTTCGCGCGCGCATGACCGCGATCACGTCACCCTGCGCGCGGTCGGCTGACGGCACCTGCTTGCGCGGCATTGGATCTGCGCGTTATCGCACAGCGGCTGTCAGATCCTCGCCAATCACGATTTCGCCTCCAAGGCCCATCTTGGATGTATAAGAGCAAAGGAGCCTCCCATGACGTTCAGACCGGTCGCAGCCACCAGCAAAGCACAACCCGCACTGGAAGGTGCGGGCGTACATCTGCAGCGCGTATTCGGATTCGGCGATCCGTCGTTGACCGATCCGTTTCTGATGATGGACGATTTTCGCAACGATGACCCACGGCTTTATTCCAAAGGATTTCCCTGGCATCCGCATCGCGGGATCGAAACGATCACCTATGTTCTGGACGGTCAGGTCGAACATGCCGATTCGCTTGGGAACCGCGGCCTGCTTGGCCCGGGCAGCGTTCAGTGGATGACCGCGGGATCGGGCATCGTGCATCAGGAAATGCCTGCGGGCAACGCCAAGGGCCAGATGCACGGCTTCCAGCTCTGGGCCAACCTGCCCGCGTCGCTCAAGATGACGGCGCCGCGCTACCAGGACATTACCGCCGGCGACATCCCCGTCGAGGGCGATGACGACGGCACGGTGGTCAAGGTGATCACTGGCTCGTTCTGGGGCAAGACCGGCCCGGTCGACGGGATCGCGGCGAACCCGATGCTGCTCGATGTCTCAGTGCCCGCCGGTCGGCGCAAGGTGCTTCCGGTGGACACGCGGGCCAATGCGCTGGCCTATGTCTTTGCCGGTTCCGGCACGTTCCGCGATACCAGCGATCCTGTCGGCATCAAGGTCGAAAAGGAATATCGCGGGCAAGAGCTGAATATCCGTGATCAGACCGGCAACCGCACGCTGGTCCGTTTCGGGTCTGGCGACGAGATCACGGTTCAGGCGGGCGACGATGGCATTCGTTTCCTGCTGATGACCGGCAGACCGATTCAGGAACCCGTCGCCTGGCATGGCCCCATCGTGATGAACACCCAAGAAGAACTACGGCAGGCAATCTTTGAACTGAACAACGGCACCTTCCTAAAGCAAGCGTGAGGATGCCGCACGGTACGCAATACCAACCAACTGAAAAGGAAAAGACTATGGCACAGCCCAAGATCGCAATTATCTTCTACTCGACCTACGGAACCAACCATGCCGTCGCCTTGGCGGCGGCAGAGGCCGCCCGCAATGCAGGCGCGGATGTCCGCCTTCGCCGCGTTCCCGAGACCGCCCCGAAAGAGGTTGTCGAAACCCAGGACGCCTGGAAAGCGCAGCTGGACAAGATGGGCGATATCCCCGAAGCGACGGCCGACGACATGGAATGGGCCGACGGCTATTTCTTCTCGACACCGACCCGTTTCGGCGTGGCCGCCAGCCAGATTCGCGCCTTCATTGATACGCTGGGAGGACTGTGGGGTGCCGGCAAGCTGGCCAACAAGACCTTTACGGCCACGACGAGCGCCCAGAATCCGCATGGCGGTCAGGAAGCGACCATACTCAGCCTGTACACCACTGCGATGCATTGGGGCGCCATCATTGTCGCGCCGGGTTTTACCGATCAGTCCATTTTTGACGCTGGCGGCAACCCCTACGGCTTCTCGACCAACGCCAATGGCTTTGACGATGCCGGCAAGGCGGCAGTGGCTCATCAGGCCAAGCGCCTCGTGGAGATGACCACAAAGATCACCGGCTGATCGAGACGGCAGATCGCGGGCGATATCCGGGCGCGAACCAGAGCGCCCTACCGCCCGCGAAACCGGTCATATGCTGTATGCATATCAGTTCGTGGGACAAGAAGGCTGCTGCTGCGAAGCCCTTAATGTCGTTTTGCACAAATAAGTAAGTTCAGCAGTTTTTTACCCTTCGGCAGGATCAACTGCAACCGGTCGGGTCTGTCGCGCGCCGCCTCGATCGGATATCGGCGGTCTGCACCACCCGGCTGCGGCTACGCTCTCAAACGCAGGCCGAGGTCGAAGCACCGCATGTCGGCACGCAGCCCGGCACAGGTACAGGGACACCGGGTGCTGGTCTAATTGTTGGGTCTAGACCTCAAGCTGGCCACCGCATCAAGGAAGGCCTGATCCAGCACCGGATCGTCCCATTTACCAGCGACAGCCATCCAGCGATCCAGATCCTCACGGAAACCCGGATCGTCACTCTTCATGTGAAACGTGAACAGGCGGTTGACGATGTCCCGCATCAGGCTTGCCATCTGGGCGTCGTCGATATGGGCGGCCTCAAGCCATGGTATTTCGCGGCCCTCGGCATCGATCACGAGGACATCGGAATAATCCCCCGTCCTGGTTATCGGCACCGTGCCTGCGTGCAGGTCTTCGAGGCGCGAATTGCGGATGCAGATCATAGCCATGATCTTCGCAAGTTTGGCCGCGATGCGGTCTTCGTCAGCGGGCTTCATGGTCAAATCCTCATATGGAAGATAAATGTCGACTGTCGGCTTGTGGGACACAAGGACAGGATCATTCGTTGAGATAGGCCGTCCAGTTTTGCCGCGCATGCACAATACGCAGCACGTCCAGCCAGCTGTCTTCGATCCGATAGATGATGAGATGGGACCCTGAGCGGTACACCCGCACCGGTGGGCGAATTTCGAGCCGTTCGCGCGCGATTTCAGGGTGTCGGACCAGCAGGGACATATCACTGGCAATGGCGCGGATGTAGGTTTCAGCCTGGCCGACAGACCAGATGCGCAGGGTGTAATCCCAGATCGCGTCCAGATCGCTCAATGCTGCGGGAGACAGTCGGTATTCAGTGACCGTTGGTGTCGGCATTCTGATCTCGCTTGCGGGCAAGGAATGCTTCGACATCCAAATGCCGCGCAGGACCACTGGCGATGCCCTCATCGACGAGCTGCTGCAGCTCAGCAATGGCGCGGTGGCGGTCCTGATCCCGGCGGATCAGATCGCGCACGTAGTCACTGGCGTTGCTGTAGCGCCCATCCTTGGTTTGCGCCTCGACCCAGGTTTTCATCGGATCAGGCAATGAGACATTCATCGTCGCCATGGTCGTGATCTCCTTTTTGATGAAGATGGCATAGATTGCCAAAGTTTGTCAATAAGTGCGCCAGCGCCACCAGGCTGGACCTAACCGTTTACGGCGCGCATTGTACCCGGCGGGCTGTCCCGCCGGGCCGAAGGGGGAGACACCGTTCTTCAGAACGGGATCTCGTCGTCGCGGTCGACCAGCTCGGGGTCTTGACCCTCGGTCGACTTCGGGGGGCTAAGGAAGTTTCGGCGATGATCTCGCAGCCGTAGCGGTCAATGCCCATGCTATCGATCCACTTGCTGTAGTGGATACGGCCGTGGGCGAGGACCTTCATGCCCTTTTCGCAATACTCCGTGACCGTCTTGCCGAGACCGTTGAAGCAGGTGATGCGGTGCCATTCCGTGTCCATGACCCGGTAGCCGTTCTCGTCGCGCAGGACGCGACCTTCCGAGAGGCGGGGGCGAGAGGTGGCGAGGCTGAAGTTGGTGATGTTGGTGCCGCCCTGGGTGGTGCGGGTTTCGGGTTTCTGACCGATGTTGCCGGCGAGGATGACGATGTTCTGCATGATTAGCTCCTGTGTTTCCTGTCTTCGGGACCGTCCCTTCGACAAGACCCGGAAAAAGCCCGTCGGGTGATGCGTGCACGGTGGACTGAACGGACACCGGAAACCCCCAAAGGACCGGGGTGGTGCGGGCAGGACGCCATAGGCGGCCAACACGGCCCGGGCTGACGCGGGGTTGCGCGCAGGAGACCGAACGGGATTAGGGGATTGTCAGTCGAAGGGATGGCCCAGAGGACAGAGAGGCGCGGGGAGCACATGCGAGACCCTGTCACCTTGCCCAGTCGGGACTGCGTGAACCCAAGTCCAGCATCCGACTAGCGGCTGAAAATGCCAAGCACAGACTTCCGTCACCCCTACCACGCCTGCTGGGAGTCGCAGGGCTCTGCTGCGACGGGCTAACGATAGCGCCTGCTGAACTTTCAAGAGGCGACCGCTTCCACATTCTCAGGCATTTTGGTTTCGGCATTCCGACGGGGTGTGCGGAGCAACCGCAGGCCATTGAGCACAACAAGAACAGTACCCCCTTCATGGCCAATCACTGCCAAAGGCAAGGGCAGATCGAAGAACAGCCCGCCCAGAACAAGTACGGCCATGGCGCCCATAGCAAAGATCAGGTTCTGACGGATGATCGTGGCGGTCCGGCGCGCCAGCCTATGCGCCTCGGCAAGTTGCCCCATATCTTCCGACAAAAGCGCGACGTCTGCGGCCTGAAGCGCGACTTCCGACCCCGCCGCGCCCATCGCAATCCCCACATCGGCCCGCGCGAGCGCTGCCGCGTCATTGACCCCGTCTCCGACAAAAGCGACCCTGCCCTTGGCCGCCAGCGCGCCGATCATACGCAGTTTGTCCTCGGGAAGCATGTCGGCGTGGATCTCGTCGGGTTGGAAGCCGAGTTCGCGGCCTATGCGCAAGGCGACCGGCCTTCTATCGCCCGTCATCATGAGGATCTTCGTAACGCCGCTCTCGCGAAGCGCCGCAAGGGCGGGTCTGGAGCTTGGGCGGGTCTGATCCGCGAGGCTGACTGCACCGAGTAGTCTGGAATCCTGGCCAAAGTAGATGACCGTCTGCGTGTCCTCGGCCAGCGCCGTTAGGGACGGATGGTCGATCCCGGCCCCCATCCGCGCCGCCATGCGCGGATTGCCGGCCCATAAGGTTTCGCCTGCCCTGTCGCCGGTGATACCCTCGCTTGGAAGCGCGACGACATTCTCGACCTCGGCTTGCGTGATCCCGCGATCGGCCGCTTCCTGCCGGATCGCCGCGCCGCTATGGTGTTCCGACTGGGCTTCGAGGCCGGCCAGAAGGGACAGGAATTTCTCCTCATTGCCATCAAGCGCAACGACCTTGGTGACCGCTGCCTTGCCTGTGGTCAGCGTGCCGGTCTTATCGAAAGCAAAGGTATCGACCGCGGCGAGCGTTTCGAGCGCAGCCCCTCCTTTGAACAGCACGCCCCCCCGTGCCGCCGCCGAGAGTGCGGACAGAATTGCGGCGGGAACCGAAATCACGATGGCGCAGGGGCTTGCCGCCACCAGCAGCACTGCCGCGCGATAAAGCGCCTCGTGCCAGTCATTCTCAAGCCTGATGAAGACGGCAAAGGCGAGAATGGCGCCGAGTAGAACCGCAATCGTATACCGCTGTCCAAACCATTCGCTGAAACGCTCGGACGGCGCCTTTTCCGCCTGCGCTTCGGTCACCAGAGCGATCATCCGCGCGACAGTGCTTTCCTCGACCGTTTTCGTAACAGCGACTTCCAGCACTCCGTCAAGGTTGACCGTTGCCTCGAACACCTTTGCGCCCCGCTGCTTGCTGACGGGCATGGATTCACCAGTGATATTCGCCTCGTCCAGCGCTCCACGCCCGGCAGTGATCACCCCGTCGGTGGGCACGCGCGCGCCGGGCCGCAGTACGAAGATGTCATCGACCTTCAGATCGGCGGCGGGAATTTCCATGATCGTGCCGTCGGTTGCCTTTCGCAAGGCGGTCTCGGGGCGCAGCGCCATCAGGGCCTCGACAGCGCGGCGCGCGCGTCCGAGTGCGCGCTCTTCCAGGGTTGTCGAAACGCTGAACAGCGTCAGCAGCACCGCACCCTCAAAGGGTGCGCCAACGGCTGCGGCCGCAATGGCCGCGACAACCATCAGCAAATCAATATCCAGAATGCGGTCTTTCCACAGGGCCACAAGCGCCCGCCACGCCGCAGGCACCCCCCCGGCCAGATATACGAGCAGCAGACCGACCATGGAAACGCGTTGGGCTGCGATGTCCCGCAGTGGCCAGAGAGCGAGAGCCGCCAGAAGCATCCCGAGGACCGTCAGGCCCGTCAACACCATCGCACGATCTGCAGCGAACAGCTTTTTCACAATATCTACCCGAATGCTGGAACAAGAAAGTAAGAGTCAGCTATCATGATCGGTCACCCGGCTACCAGTAAACGTTGTGGCACGGGGTGCGCAGCCACGAAGACCACATTGGTTCGCGAGTATGCGTGGCGGCGCATATGGTAAGAGTTTCCCTGACGCGGGTCCGGCAGGCCCATAACGGAAAACGGGCGATCGGATGTTCAGGCCGTTATCCGCATCGCAATTCCCTACTGAACCCTTATTCAACATCGCCAGAAGTGGCATTCCTGAAGAACGGCGACTTTCCGCATCTTCACGCGCACTCATGAAGCGATCGGTAGGGGTTGTTTCCACGTGGCTCATCTCCCCTCTGCTGAGGCGATTGCCGCTGACTCTTCGGGAAAAAGTCGTCCAACTCCCACGCCCCTTGTGCTGCGGTCATCATTGCGCAGGAGGAACAGGGCGTCGAGCCTGCGTCTTCTTGCGAGCGTCGCGCCCGCCTCGGAGCCGAGAACCATGAGGGCCGTCGCCCAAGCGTCGGCCTCGGCACAGGTGCGGGCGACGACGGTGACGGAGGCCGGCGAAGCGATCAGCGGCGCGCCGCGCCTCGGGTCCATCGTGTGCGCAAGGCGTCGTCCCTGCACCTCGACCCAGTGGCGGTAGTCGCCGGAGGTCGCGACGGCAGCGTCCTGCAGCCCGAGGATCGAATGGGGAGCCCGGCGCTCCGGGTCAGGCGCTTCCACCGCAATGGTCCACGCCTTTCCGTCCGGCCGAAGGCCGAGCGCGCGCATTTCACCGTCGATCCCGACGAGGGCGCCCGCGATCCCGTGGTCGCGCAAGGTCTCGGCCAGCCGGTCGACCCCATAACCCTTGGCGATGCCGTTGAGATCGAGTGCGATAGGCGAGGACTTGCGCACTTGGTCGCCGTCGATCCCCAGAACCTCATGCGCCGGGCGGCGCGTGGCGGCCATTGCAGCGCTGATGCCCTCGGCCGCGGCGGCCTCCGGCCCGAAGCCCCAAGCCGTCACCGCGTCCCCCATGCCGATGTCGAAGGCCCCGCCCGAGGCGCGCCCAATCTCAAGACCGAGGCGAAGAACTTGCTCGAGGCGCGCGGGAACGGCCACCCATTCGCCCACCGGTGCCGCGTTGAGGCGCATCAGGTCGCTCTCAGGCTTCCATGTCGACATCTGCGCGTCCACCTCATCAACCGCCGCTTGCAATGCACCTTGAACTGCATTCGCGTCGAAACCCAGTTCCGCGAAGAACATCGCCGACCAGCGCGTGCCCATGGTCGAGCCATTCAGAGCGTGGCGCACCATTTCAGTAGACATCTTCGACATATCGCCCCTCCGCCTTCAGCACCGCAGGCGTGAGCCCGGTTGGCGCGAGGATCTCGGCCAGCGCATCGGCCACGCCCGCCGCCATGTCGCGTCCACCGCAAACCATCACGCGGGCCCCATTGCGGATGAGATCCGCGACCTGAGTGGCCTCGCCCCGCAGAGCATCCTGCACGTAGTGGGGCCGCGCCCCGCGAGAGACGGCCGTGACCAGCCGGGTCACCCGCCCTTCTTCCTGCCAGGCGGAAAATTCCTCCCCGTAGAAGAAGTCGCTATCCGGATGACGCATACCGAAGAACAGATGGATCGGCCGCTGGCGCGCGTTGCCGCGCACGATACCCGCAAGTGGCCCAACGCCGGTTCCCGCGCCGATCAGGATCACGGGCGCGCGGCTCCGGCCCGGACGGAAACCGGGGTTGCGGCGGAGGAAGGCGGTCACGGTGTCGCCGGGCTCCAGTGCGGTCAGCTGGGAGGACGCAAGACCGCCGGGATGCTTCCTCACCACGATCTCGATGAACCCGTCGCGCTGGCCTGAGGCAAGCGAGTAAAGCCGCGGTACGACGCTGCCTTCGGGCAGGATGCCGATCAGGTCACCGGCCACGAAGCGCGCGAACCCTCCCCCGGTAAGTCGCTGCCAGAGCGTTGCGCGCGGCAGGGCGAAGCGCAGGATCGCCGTCGGGGCCTGCACCTCGGCACCGTAGTCCCGGCGCGAGACGAGGGTCAACGTCTCGGTTTTCGGCAGGACGGGCTGGTGCGAGAGTTCCAGCGGGATCCCAAGCGCCTCGCCGAGCGCGCGGCCCCAACGCGCGAAATCCTGCGGCGACTGACGGTCGATCGTGTCGAGCGGCATGAGTTCGGGCCAGCCTTTCGCCCCGGCTGCCGTCACGACAGCTTTGGCGAAGGCGCAGTAGGCTGGGAAGCTGCGGTCCCCAAAGCCGAGCACGGCCAGAGGGATGTCGGGCGCGCGATCGAGGGCGCTCAGCCGATCAAGGAACCCCTTGGCCGAGGCCGGCGCCGCGCCGGCCCCATAGGTCGCAGCAAGCAGGATGATCCGTTCGGCCTTTGCATAGCGCTCAGGGGCGAAGTCCGACATCGGGCCCACATGCACGCTCTGCCCGGCTTGCGACAGCGCGGCGTGGAGCGCTGCGGCGAAGCCCCAGGTACTACCGCCCTCACTGCCGACAAGCAGGATCGTCTCGGCCCGGCCCACTGGCTGATTGCCCCGGATGCGGGGCCGCCCGCGCCGTCCCGCGAGCCAGATCAGAAGGCCGGTAGCTCCCATGGCCGGGACGCCGAGCGCCATCAGCCCAAGCACCAGCCCCAGCGTCGCCGCGCCCTGTCCAGTGTGCAGCATGTAGATGGTTTCCGAGACCCGCTCCCACCCGGTCAGGTCGGCCCAGGCCAGAAGCGCTCCGTTGCCCTGATCGAGATACCCAGTCCCCCGGTCGGTCTTCAGCGTGAAGGCGTCCGTCGCATCGCCGGGATAGGGAAAGCTCAATTCGCGCAGTTCGGCGGCGGGCGTCTGCTGCAAGGTCGTCATCTGATCAGGGGCAAACCCCGTTTCACCGCTCAGCTCGGCCGGGAAGACTGGCGCTGCGCCGTCATCAGGGAGAAGATCGAAAGTCGAGGCCGTCATCCACAAAGCTGTGGTGGACGACAGAATGAGGCCGATCACCGCAATCCGCGCAATCTCGACGTGCAGCCGACCGGCAAGCGGCCCCCGCAGAGGCGTGAACCAGTGCCGCCAGCCGCCGACCCGCCGCGCGACCAGCGCCGCACCGGAGAGCGACACGACCAGCATCGCCAAAGCCCCCGTCGCCATGGCGATGCGACCCCCGTCCCCGAGAAACAGCGAGCGATGCAGGTTGGTGAGCCAGCGGAGGGTCTGGTTCGGATCGGCCGAGGCCACACCCTGACCCGTCGCCGGATCGATCACGGCGGCGCCGGGCGTGCCTTGGTCGAACCAGTAGGCGGTGATCCGACCCGATGGCGACCGGCGGATCTGCTCGACGCCCGGATAGACCGCCTGGATGCGGTCCGCGAGGGTGGCGACGGTCAGACCGGCTTCCACCTGCGGCGCGGCGATGCGTTCGGCCGCAGGGAAGACCGACAGCGCCGCGCCGCTCAGCGAAAGGACGGTGACGAGCGCTAGGGCCAGAAGACCCGGCCAGCGATGGAGTGCACGGATCATGGCCCTCACTCCTCACATGTCGTAGGCGAAGCTGGCGACGTAGCGGCGGCCGCGAACGGGCGTGCCGGCGCCATCGGTCGTGAGCGGTACCGCCACCTCGTTCGGGCTGTCGCGCATGTCCTCGACGGCGGCGTCGATGTGGAGCGTGTAGCCCGCATCGAACAGCGCGTCGGCCAGATCGAGGGTGATCTCCAGCGTCCGGCCCGCGCCGACGCTGGCGCCGGTGATGCCGTTCACCTGTGCGGTGTCGCCGCCGGTGGCGCGGTGCCAATCGCTCAGATGCTCGTAGTACTTCGATTTGCCGCCGGCCATCCAGAGACTGCCGACATAGGCGCCCGAGGCGTCGGTGACATAGAGCGCGAGATAGGCCCCGTCGCCGCCATAGTTGTTGAGGGTCGTGGTGAGCGTCACCGGTCGCGCCATCGCGAGACCGGGAAGCGTCAGCGCCGTGGTGAGCGCCAGCGTTGCGAGTAGTGATTTCATCAGGTTCATCCTTGTTCGGGAGGTTGGTTCGGAGCGGCTCAGTTCACCTGAACCTTCGGCGGCGCGCCGTTCCCGAAGAGGCCGTTCTGCGGCGGCTGGGCGGTGCCTGCAGGCGTGGGATTGGGAGCGCCGCCGCGGTCGTCGTCGTCATCCTCGTAGTCCATCTCGACGACCTGGAGCGTCGCCGGATCGAGTTTCACTTCGATTTCCCGTCCGGCCGCGTCGCGGCCCTCCATCTCGTAACAGCCATCGTCGATCTCGAACTTTCGCACGGTCCAGCCGTTCTTCTGGGCCACTTGCATCGCAGCCTCGCGCGGCTGCCATTGGCTGCGGGGCACGGAGCAATCGTCGTCATCGGCGAGCGCCGCGCCGGCAGGCAGCAGTGCGAGAATGGCAAGTGCGGTCAGGGTCTTTTTCATGGCAGGGTCTCCTTTGGTCTGCTGAGGACAATCTGGAGAGCCGACCTGAGGACTTCCTGACGGAGCAACGATTCCCGCTTCAGCTTGCCGTCAGGAAGAAAAAGGCCGGCGCAAAGCCGGCCTTCTCAGATCGGGCCGGACGTAGGATTCCGTCCCGACGACGCCTGCCGCCGCTGGACTCAGTTTCCGGAACGCGGCCGGTGCGGGTCCCCGACGCCCATCATCGGCATCGGATGTTCGCCGTAGAGCGGACCAGGTTCCAGGCTGATTCCCATCGGTCCAGTAGTCCCGTCCCGCGACGTCATAGAAGTATGGACGAGAAGCGCCGCCGGATACAGCAACTGGACATCGTTCGTCTCGTGCCAGATCATCCGTTCGGCAAGACGCGCGGTCTCTAAATCCCCCGCTTCTTCTGCCGCTGCGTAGAGATCGACCAGAGCGGTGACCAAGTCCACGTCGCCATCGTAGAGCTGCGACAACTCGGCTTCCAAGCTGTTCCGATCAGGTATCGCCGTCGGTAGTACCGTTCCAGTCGTCGCAGATTCTGCCCAACCGAGCATGGGCAGAACCAGCCGCTCCTGCGCTGCATTGTGCGGCTTCAAGAGGTCGGCGGCAGCGCGAGCGGCAGCCCCGATTTCGTCGGACCTTCCGGTGATCCGTTCAAGCTGGCCCTGATTGTCGGCGTGTACCGCGCTCAGTGCATAGGGTGTTTCATTCGGAGCCGCGATCGCAGGCACGGCAAGCGCCGTTATGACGGCGGCGATGATGAGTTTTGTTTGCATGACAGCCTCTCCTCTACTGATGCAAACACTCTGCCAGCCCCATCTGAGGGCTTCCTGACGGAGCAACGATTCCCGCTTCAGCTTGCCGTCAGGAAGAAAAGGCCCCGCCGGTGAGAGCGGGGCCAGGTCGCGCCGAAGGGAAAGTCGGTCAGACGATGTCGCCGGGACCGGGCGCGCGCTTGTCGCCGGTAATCATGGAACGGGCGAGGTTCTCGCGATGCCGGAAGGACGCCAGTACGACGCCGCCGACATGCAACGCCACCAGCAGCAATAACAGATTGGCGAGTGCCTCATGCACCTCTTCAAGCGCATCATTGTCGCTGCCGCCCGTCTCGCCCTCGTCGGCGTAAGCCGGTGCCACGATCTGAGGCAGGTCAGGTAGCAGCGTGATGCGGTCGGGGTCTTCCATGAGCCAGCCGGTAAGGGCGGTGGCCGAGAGCGTGACAAGTAGCGCCACGATCATCGCCGCGCCGGCCGGGTTGTGCCCGAGATACCGGCGCTCTCGCCGCCCGAACATCGCTCGCAGATAGTCAAGCGTCGCTGCGGGACCCTGCAGAAACTGGGCGAAGCTCGCATAGCGACCGCCGACCAGACCCCAGACGAGGCGAAACCCGACGAGGCCCGCAACGACATACCCGGCGATTTCATGCGTGGTCTGCCATTCGTCTGCCGTCAACCAGGCGAGCGTAAAGGCACCGACAAGGCTCCAATGGAAAATCCGCACCAGCGGATCCCAGACCCGGACCTTGCCGGACGACCCGGCACTCATCTTGGGGGCGTCATGCGTGGTTGCCTCAGTCATTGTCGCCTCCGTCCCGATCCCGGCCCCGGTCCTTGTCGCGGCGTTTGTCGTTGTCCTCGTCTTCGTATTCGAACTCGATCACCTGGAGCGTCGCCGGGTGGACGGTCACCTCGATCCGGCGCCCTTCGGTATCGCGGCCGTCGATCTCGTAGCAGCCGTCGTCGATCTTGATGCGGCGCACCGTCCAGCCGTTCTCTTCGGCCAGCCGGGCAACGGCGTCGCGCGGCTGCCAATCGGCCATCGGGACGAAGCAGTCGTCGTCCGCCAACGCGGCGCCGGCCGGGAAGACCGCGAGAAAACCGAGAATTGTCAATGTCTTCTTCATGCGTCAAACTCCGCGTGGCACGCCTCTTGATGCACTTCATGCGCGGCGAAGCTGACGGCAGCCTGAAGCGGCGTGCCCAACAGCTTCAGCTTCGTGTCAGCCAGACGGATCATGGGGAGTCATCGGGAAAAGAACGGGACCAGACATGCGCATCCTGCTGATCGAAGACGACACGACTCTCGGCGCTGCCGTGCGCGACCAGATCGCCGCCGATGGCCAATCGGTGGACTGGGTCACGCGTCTGGATGCGGCGGGCGACGCGCTGCGCGGGGCGTCCTATGACCTGATCCTGCTCGACCTCATGCTGCCGGACGGGCGCGGGATCGGGTTCCTCAAGGGCCTGCGCGCGCGGGGCGATGTGACGCCGGTCATCATCCTGACGGCGCTCGACCAGGTCTCGGACCGGATCGAGGGCCTGAACGCGGGCGCCGACGACTACCTCGTGAAACCCTTCGACCTGTCCGAACTGTCGGCCCGGATCGGCTCGGTTGCCCGGCGATACAGCGGCAATCCCAACCCCATCGTCACCCATGGCGCGCTGGACATCGACCTCGCCGCGCGCAGCATTCATCGCGACGGCAAGCCGGTTCAACTGACGGCCCGCGAATGGGCTCTGTTCGAGGCCTTCCTCGCGCGTCCGGGGCAACTGCTGTCCAAGCCGCAGCTGGAGGATAAGCTCTACGCTTTCGGCGCCGAGGTGGAGAGCAACACCATCGAGGTCCATGTCAGTCGCCTGCGCAAGAAGCTCGGGAGCGCGGTCATCGAGACCGAGCGCGGCATGGGCTACAGGCTGGGCAAGTCGTGAGGCTGCCACGCAGCCTTCAGGCACGGCTCGGTCTGTCTCTCGGCCTCGTGCTGACGATCCTCTGGTTGCTGGCCGCGACGGTCACGGCGGTGATCGTCAGGGGCGAGTTGGACGAGGTTTTCGACTCCGCCCTGCGCGAGACCGCTGAGCGCATCCTGCCGCTGGCGGTGACCGACATCGTGGGCCGCGAAGACCAGGGCGTGACGCAGAGGCTCGCGCCGATCCGCGAGCACGACGAGTTCTTCACCTATGTGGTCACTGACGCCGAGGGTCGCGTCCTGCTGCAATCCCATGCGGCGGACCCCGCCGTGTTCCCGGCTTACAACGAGCCGGGGTTTGAGCAGACCGCCACCCATCGCCTCTACAGCGACGCGGCCCTTCAGGGGACAATCCGCATCACCGTCGCCGAGCCGCTTGCGCATCGCGCGTCGGTCGCGCGGGAAATCCGGATGGGCCTCGTTCTGCCGCTGCTGGTCGTGCTGCCCGTCGCACTCGCTGCAATCATCCTGGCCGTCCGCTTCAGCCTCGCCCCCCTGCGCCGCTACCGCACACGGCTCGAGGCACGCAGCGCCCGCGACCTGTCCGAAGTTCCCGCCGACGACCTGCCGGCAGAAATCGGACCGCTGGCCGCAACCCTAAACAACCTTCTGAAAAGGTTGCGCGAGGCGTTTGAGGCCGAACGCAGCTTTGCGGCGAACGCCGCGCACGAATTGCGGACCCCGCTGGCAGGCGCCATCGCGCAGGCGCAGAGGCTTCGGTCGGAGACCCATGATCCGGCCATTGACGCGCGCGCCGCGGAGATCGAAGCGACGCTCAAGCGATTAACGCGGATGTCGGAACGCCTCATGCAACTTGCGCGGGCGGAAGGCGGACGACTGCGAACGGACCGAAACACGGATCTCAGACCCGTCGCACGTGTCGTGGTGGATGATCTGGCACGTACGGGTGCGATGGACCGGATCGCGCTGACCCTGCCGGACACTCCCGTCCTGTCCGATATCGACCCCGATGCCTTCGCTATCCTCTGCCGAAACCTAGTGGAGAACGCCCTGCGCCATGGGGCGGAGACCGCCCCGGTCGAGGTGACCGTGACGCTGGACGGGCAGCTCATCGTGGCGAACGACGGTCCCGTGCTGTTGCGCGACACCCTCGACCGCCTGACGGCGCGTTTCGAGCGGGCAAATACGAGAACCGATGGCAGCGGACTCGGCCTCGCCATCGTCGCGGCCATCGCGGACCGGATCGGAAGCCCGCTCAATCTTGAGTCACCGCGTCCGGGTGAGTCTTCTGGTTTCCAGGCCTCCATTCGGTTACCTACAGATGTTCCGCATTCCGTCGCGGGAGATGCGATGCCCAAGACGTGACAAAAGATGGTCCATCAGCAGCTTCGCGTCTTATCGCGCATCACGGCCTAATCGCTTTGCATCTAGAGCGTGTCGTCCCTGACCTGATTCAGGATTCCGTTTCGGTCTGATCTGAAATGATCAAGTTGCGGAACCAGACCGGCAGCTCAAGGCAAAGTGCCGGGGTAATCAGTGGCGTCGCAAGTTGGCGGAAGTGGCCCTACGGGTGCGGGAGCGGATTGCGGCGCAGGGCGATCTGACACTCGATGCGCTGGTGCGCGAACTCAGGGCAAACCATGGCATCGAGATACACCGCTCGGCGTTCGGCCGCGTCCTGCACCGTCTTGGGCTGACACACAAAAAAGACCTGCGAGCAGCTGAACAGGTCCTCCCGGATGTCGCTGAGAAGCGGCGCACTGGCACCGATATAGGCCCGGAGGTAAATCCACGCCGTACCCGGGCCCAAGGAAAGTGAGGCCAGAGGCCTCACCCGAAGGGATCGTATTCCGATACGATCACGACCTCGTCGCCGTCGATTTCATCGGCGGGGACGGCGCCAAAGGTTCCATCCCCTGCCTGGAAGACGACGATCGAGACCATGAGCGTGGCGGCGAGGGAGGCGGCGAAGGCGTGTGCATCTTTGCGGGACATCTGTTTGGCTCCTGTCTTGGAGGCGGGGGACCATCCCCCGCGCGACAGGACCCCGCAGGCCCGAATACTGGCTGACATCACCGGGTGCGTTCGGCTTGCCCGAATCCATCCGGCGGCACGGGCTTGCCCGTAGTCCGACCCCTCGCGGGTTGATCTCGAAGACGGGATTCGGGGCAAGGAAGGGAATGGCGAGCGGGGGATGGTCCCCTGACGACTGGAGCCGGTTGTACCGCTGATGCTTGGCACCCCGCCCGCCTTCCGGCCAAGCTCTTGGTTGAAGACCTCCTTCCTGGGGATGGATCCTTGGTGTCCCGCGAATTCAAAGGACAGGGTTGTGATGGGTGAGAAACCCACCCTTCGGTAGGCCCCTCTGGTTTTATGTGGGCTCAGGCAGCGATCTCCGTGCCCCCTGCCCTATCGCTGTCGTCCTCGCCGACGATCTCCAGCCGCGCGTTGCGATAGCCCTCCTTGGCGATCCAGAGTTCGGCCACCGTGACCGACTCGGCCAAATGCAGCAGTTCCGTGTTGCCGCCGAAATCCAGCAAGACGCGCACCTGCCCGGCTCTCGGTTTCTCTGCCACCTCAAAGACCAAGGTGCTGTCAGCCGAGTGACTGCGCATGATGGTGACGAGGATAACCCCGTCAGAGGCGAAGTTGCCTTCGTGGAGCGTAAACGTCGCTGGAGCTGTCCACGTCGGATAGGGGCGCGGTGGTTCCTTCTTTACAAGGCGCCCCATTCCGTTCGAGCGTTCCCAGGCCGCCAGCTTCTTGGTGAAGCGTGAGGGAGGCTTGGGGCTGCCGTCGGTGTAACGAATGAGCGCCCCGAGGGGTGCTGTGTCGATGATCGTTGTTGCAGACATGATTCCTCTTCCCGAATGCGAGAAATCGCACTCATCCTATTGATATAGTTAATTTATATGGTGATCAGGGGCGGGAGTACCCGCCCCCGGCTGGTTGATCTCACTCAGCAGCGAGCATCGACGCGCTATCGGCAGGCAGATCGTCTGTCAGGAAAGCAGGAAGGTCAGAGTCACTGACGCTATCAGCCGTATCCGCCCCCTGCCCTTCCACACTGTCCTCGCCGTCCAGTACCACCAGATCGCCGCGGCGCAGGACCTCGGGCAACCAACCACTGCCCTTCAGCAGTCGCTCGGCTTCGGTCGCCATCTCGCCCTTTTTGAGATGATCAAGGAGCTGAGCGGTCCCTTCCCCTTTGGCCTCGCGCACGGCCTCGATGATGCGGGCCTTGGGCACGCGGTTCAGATAGGTGTCCACCGTCGGCTCCCAGCCCGCCTCGACCATGTCGAGATCGACTGCCTGTGCCACGATATCCGCCTGCACCATGCGCCGGGTCAGACCATTAGCCGAGATACCCGCACCATAGGGATTCACCTTCTCATGCAGCGCATTGATCCCGAAGCTGAGGCAATGGGCCAACAGCGACAGGCGGCTCGCCTGATCAAGGTTCGTCAGATAGTCCCAGAGGGCCGCATCGTCGCCAAGCGGCAGTTCTGCTTCCCAGGCGGCGTGACGCTCGTCCACAGCCTGCGCTACTGAGCTGTCCTTCAGATCGGCAGCCTGCGCGGACATATAGACTTGGCGAACCGAAGCCTCCAAGCAGCCTCCCGACGCACCCGTAGATTGGAACGTGTCGGTGACCAGCCTCATAAGCAGCAGCGTCAGCGCGACGTCAGGAGAGCGCCCGACGGCCTCCCGCAGCGCCAAGGTCCGGTGCGCTGTCAGTTCCATGACCAACCGCTCGGGTAATGGCTTCAACGTGCCATCATCCTCGTCATCCGCCAGACCAACCTCAAAGGGCTGACCACCCGACGTGATGATGGTCCCGACAATACCATGAGCATCACTGCCATTGCCATCCGTGGTAGTCAGCTCATCCCCCTGCCCCGCTGCCGCTGGATCGATCCCGTCTTGGACCGCGGTCTCGATCCGCAGCTCATCCTCAGGACGCACATAGCCCCGGTAGACAGCGAGTTCACCGTAACGGTCGAGCGTGACGAAAGCCCCTGCCCGCACGACTTCTGTTTGATCGAAGATCAGCGGCCGGATCTCAAGTTTCTCCATCGCCTGCTCGAGTTCGCCGAGACGAGTGTCGATCTCTTCGGGGAATTCATCCTGGCCAGCGTATTCCTCTTCCAGCGCCCGATACTCGGCCAGCAGCTTGGCATGGGCCGCGCCCTCGTCATCCGTCATCGGCGCAGGATCACCGGCCAATCGCCGCAGCGCATGGCTGTAGCCATAGGGGAGATCAAGCGACACCTCGATCCACTTCCAGCCCTCGACAGCGATCGTCTCAGCTTTGGCCTGCAACTTGTCCGTCACTAGGCGATCGAGCAGCGCAGGGTCTTCAAGCCAGCCGCCGTCGTCGCCTTGGAAGAGGTCATGCAGCATCGTGCCGCCAGCAGCTTCATAGGCGTCGACACCAACAAATACCGCACGACGATCCGACGCCCGGACCGAGGTCTCGGTGAGCATGCGTCGGATCTGGAAGGGCTCCTTGTTCCAGGAAGAATTGATCACATCCCAGACCTGAACCTGACGGTCTTGATCTGGGTTCACAGTGAAGGCCATCAGCTGTTCCAGCGTCATGCCATCCTCGGCATAGGCCTCGAGCAGGGCAGGGGCGACGGAGGCGAGTTTTAACCGCTGTTTCACGATCTGCGGCGTGACGAAGAAGGCAGCCGCAATTTCCTCATTGCCCTGGCCCTTTTCGCGCAGCGCCACGAAGGCACGGAACTGGTCTAGGGGGTGCAGAGAAACACGCTGCATGTTTTCCGCAAGAGAGTCATCCTCGGCGAGGATGTCAGAGCCCGCGTCCCGCACGATGCAGGGAATAGGCGTACTCTTGTTCAAACGCTTCTGCTTAACCAGCAGCGACAGTGCCTGGAAGCGCCGACCACCGGCCGGGATCTCGTACCTGCCAGTCTCGGTACCGTCATCCGCCAGGGCAGGCCGCACGCTCAAGCTCTGCAGTAGGCCGCGGCGGGCGATGTCCTCGGCCAACTCATCAACGGATACGCCAGCCTTGATGCGTCGCACATTGGACTGGCTCAGCACGAGCTTGTCAAAGGGGATATCCCGGGAAGGGGACAGGATGATTTTCTGGGTTACTTTTGCCATCAGTTCTTCTCCACGACGGGCGTCGGAAGCCACTCTCCCGATCTCACTTCCCGTCAAACCCTTCACAGCCACTCTCTTCCTCTAAGCGATTGGAGAATGTCCACCGCGGTGGACATCATGCGTGTGCCCTTTCTGAGTTTGCTAGTCTTTCGAGTAAGAGAGATGGGTTGAACTGATGTACGCGTCTGCCAAGTGTAATGCTGTGGAAATACGCTCCAAAGTTTCGAATGCGATTGCCGAGTTGAAGCATAATGAAGATCGCGCTGGATGCTTTTTGACCACCGATGGCTTTCTTAGCTTTTTCGAAAGTCGAGGCGTGTATTCCCATCATTGGTGCCAACGTCTGCGCATGATGTTCTACGTCTTCCCATGTTCTAAGCGTGTTCGTAGCGAATGCCGTTGCCTGATTGCATATTGAGGTCAAAGTCCTGACTTCCGGTTTTTCCGCTCTTTCTAAATCTTTATCTTCTTTTATTGACTTAGAATGATGCCGGTCAACTTGTCCGTCATTGGCGGACAAATAGGTTGCTTTGGGTGCGTCCACCGCGGTGGACATCAGATCACATTCAGCCTCTGCCTTAGTGAGCAATGCGTGATACTCAGCCAGAGACAACTTCCTTCTAAGAGTTTTCCTGACCTCTGATGGAAAAGTGCTTTCAGGCCAAAACTCTTCTAGTTGGGCAAGTCTTGTGAGGATTTGTTTGCGAACAAAGATACAGTCACGGCGTCTATTTTCTACCTCTTGAGCCATAGCCATGAGCTCGTTCGCACGTTCGATCAAAGGAGAGAGAGACAGCCCGTAGCTGATGCATTGGCCGTCTGAGGATCGAACACGATACCGTTTGCGGTTTGGGCTGTCGTGGCGTGTCATGAAGCCGAGTTCGAGAAAGCGATCAATGTGTCTGCGAAGAGTTCGTTCATCAATACCTCCGACACGGCGGCAGATCTCAAAGTTGGAGGCAAACACTGTTTCACCCTGGCCTGGCTTTAGAAAGCTGAGCATGGCTTGGAGTGTTTGCATGTGGTTTGGCCGAAGCCCAAACTGGGTGTGTGAGTCTCTGAGAGCCCTGAAGATGACCCAGACGTCAGTTTCAGTCTTAGATGTTGCTTCACCGATGGCTTGGTAAGCCTCGCTGCGTTTGATGGACAGTTTTGTGAATGTCATGTTTCTATGAACGAGGGCTGTTTTGCCCACAACTTCCCCATCTCTTCCCGCAAGTTGGTGCGTGAAAAGGCAATAAAAAGATGTCCACCGAATCGGTGACTCTTGACCGCATTGTTGGAGATTGCTACATCATAGGTGCAAAACTGATGATGAGGGCTCTCCGGGGGAAACCTTGGGGGGCTCTTTTCTTATTGGCCTTCGTCTCTCTCCTCTGCTCGTGTTTCTCGTTGTAGCCGGGGTCAGGACCCCGAGCCTCTCTCATTCCGCCATTGGTCGAAGAGCTGGCGAAGCATTGCCTCGGCGTTCTCTTCGACCCATTGGCCGAATTCTGGGTTATCTTTCCGCGTGATCTTGATGGCGACGGATCGACCATCGATGGCAAGCATGGCAAGCGGAGCGCCGCTTTCATCTCTGACCACACTGGATTGACTTGGGGTCTTTCGCTTAGCGACACCACGCGCCTTGCTGGAGGCCGAATCGAAGACGGCCTGAAACTTCTCAGGGCTTGGCGTATCGTTTTTCACCAAGGAGAGCGTCTCCCTTGCGATGTCCATCAAGGGAGCTTTCTTAGACAGCGCGGCCAGATCCCCCCATTGGCGCCGACCGATGCCATGTGCCGGCCCAATGAGGCGGATTAGTTCGTCTGGCAATTGCTCGATCACCACGCGATGATTTGAGACGCCTTGGCGTGTAAGGCCCAAAGCGTCCTGAATGACACCTGGCTTGTATCCTGCTTCCTGCATCTCTTTGATAAATAGAGCCTTCTCGATGAAAGAGGGGTCCAGTCGGAGATTGTTCTCTTGGCCTTGCGCGATCAGGGACGCGTCGTCGTCCAACGTTCGCACAATCGCTTTGACTGTCCCTCCAACCTTTCGGATGGCAGCGAGTCGGCGGCGACCGTAAACGACACGATACCTGTCTGGCTGGTCCGAAGGGCGGACCATGATAGGCACTTGCTGACCATGCTTTCGAATACTTTCGGCAAGCTCATTTATACTGTCGTCTTCAAGCACGAGACGGTCTCGCAAGCCGTCTATGTCAATCCGGTCAGGATCAATGTCGCGAATCGAATTGGCTGTGATCTCGCGCAAGGAGTCACGCAACCCGCCGACGGATCCTGGAAGTCTGGAAGATTTTGCCGGGGCAGGGGGTGAAGCCGTGACTTCGGAATCCTCTTTCGGAGGCTGGTTAAAGATGTTGCGAGCCATCAGCGACGCCCCCATGCCATCTGAATTGTTTGCTCCAGCTCATCAGCGACGCTGTTTATGCTCGTCAGCGCACGATCGAGCGTCTTTCGGATGAGCTGGTTCGGATCAACCTCGTAAATGGTCTGTTGTGTCATGCCGGCGTCGGAGATCGCGGTGGATTTCAGCATCGGTTCCGTCATGACTTGCCCTGCTAGAATGGATCGAAGGTATCCGGCCATCTGTGTCTGAGGACCGTCGGACGGCTCATATCGTGTGACTAGGAACTTGACGAAGTCCCATGTGACGCGTCTCGCAATGGCCTCTTCGACAGCTTTTATTGTCTCGGATGCCAGCTTGAGGAATTGGCTCATTGAAGCAATGTCGAGCATACCCGGGACGACCGTGACAAGAAGGCCCGTCGATGCAGACAGTGCCGTCAATGTCAAAAAGCCCAATTGAGGGGGGCAATCGATCAGAACGATGTCGTAGTCGGCATCGACCTCTTCCAATGCCAAAGCCAAGCGTTCTGCGAAGATCGGTTGGGCCCTGCGGGCAAGTGCATTTGCTGTCTCGGTTTCGTACTCGGAAAGCATCAACCCAGCCGGGACCATGTCGAGCTTGTGAAAGTAGGTCTTCTGAATGACCTCTGAGAGCGGAACCTGATCTTCATACCGCAAAGCGTCGTAAATGGTGCCGCCGTCCGCGAACTCCAGTTCAGGTCGGAAGCCAAAGAAAGTAGTCAGGCTGGCCTGCGGGTCCAGATCAAGTACGAGCACTCGATAGCCACGCAAAGCATAACGTTGCGCTAGGTGAATTGTCGCCGTCGTCTTGGACGACCCACCCTTAAAGTTGACCACCGAAATCACTTGGAGGCGATCACCCTCCCGCCGCCCGGGACGATAGGCGTCCGCGTTCTTTCCGGTGCGACCGAGGATTTCGCGCAGAGTATCTACTTCCTCGGCGCTGTAAAACCTATGGCCGCGATTATCGGTGTGAACGTCGGGGAAGCTCCCGTCTTTATGTCGATTGCGCAGGTTTGATGTGCTGACGCGGAGCACACTCGCGACCTCAGTCGAACTAAAACGTCTCAAAGACTTGCGCTCTTCGGGCTCGAACGCGATTTTCATCTGCCGATCGAGCGACTCGGCTAGGTTGTCCGCGAAGGCTCCAATATCAGATGAGCCTATACCTTGCGCATATCCAGCGTTACGATCATCCATGTTCTGCCGCCTCTCGTGGCCTTTTCGAAGGCTCTTTCTCATTCTGACGATCAAAAGTACGCCTGACGCGTTTCGCCGTCAGAATGGAAATGCCATGAACGCGCGCATCCGGCAAGAAGAATCTAGATGTGGTGTATAAGTTATCCACAGCAACAACCCTCTGTTCGCGCATAAATAGGAATTAAGGCATTGATAGTAATATATAAAATGATTGCTAACCACGATACGCCCTGCACCAAAAAAATGACCCGGCGACACCGTAACCCCCCTTCTTTGTTGAGAAATCCGAGATTTCGTGGCTTAGGCGGGGATGATTCTGGAAACATGATGTCGTCTGTGGCTCGACGAACATCTATAATTTATTGACTACAGCATCCCCAGCTTCACAGCGCGCTCCAACAGTATCTTGACGGATGAAGGCTGCCAGCCATTTCGCCCGCGCGGCGTGCGTTCGCGCATCGCTTCTAACCGGGCGCAGATCGCCTGTAGCGTGATATCAGGGTCTGCTCCCTTGATGGCGGCGACGACTGCCGGCAGGCGGTCGTTGGTCTCGCGTCGCCCGGCACGGCCAAGAACGGCCTCAGACAGGAAGCCGTCGCGCACGTAGGCCTTCACGGCACGCAACAGGCGGCTTTGCGTCCAGCGCCGCGCTTCGGGCAGGGGGGCATTTACGATGCGCAGCACATCTTCCCAGGCCATGTCCGGGCGCAACCGGCGGACATGGGGTACCCAATCCTGAGCTGTCTCATTCAGGCGCTCCATATATCCATCTTGGCGCGCCAGACGAACCTTTCGCAACGCTGCAGGATCTTTGGCTCGCAGACCAGGGTTCCCACCGACGCGTCCCTTGGTGCGGGCGCTGGCCAGGCCCGCTTTGGTACGCTCACGGATCAGCGCGCGTTCGAACTCGGCTGCCGCGCCCAATACCTGCAGCGTGAATTTGCCTTGCGGGGACGCAGTGTCGATTGGGTCCAGCAGCGAGCGAAAGAAGGCCCCCTTGGCATCCAACCGTTCGATCACCTCGAGTAGATGGGACAAAGAACGCGCCAGGCGGTCAATGCGGACCACGACGAGCGTGTCGTCCTTGCCGATCCTCTCCAGCACTCGCGCCAGCACCGGCCGCGCACGATTGCCGCCTGAGCCTTGCTCCTCAAAGATCTCGGCGCAGCCTGCGGATTTCAGGGCTTGGCTCTGGGGCAGGGGGGTTTGATCTTCGGTCGAGACGCGGGCGTAGCCGATTAAGGGCATCAAAATGGACCGTTTGCAGTTTCATATATCACCACTAAACGACCATTTGTAAACGAATGCAAGGGCGTGCACTTTGGCGCTGTTCAGCAGGGAACCCTTAGCTTCCATACGCTGAACACGATCAGAGATCTCTCGCAGACCACCGCGCGCGCGTGCCATATAAGGAGTGTGGGCGCACCCAAATAAAACCCTTGGGTAAAATGCAAAAGTGCCATATTTTGCATATATGAAGCCTCAAGTCTCTATGAAAGATGAACGTTTTGACGATCCTCTAGTGGATACGGAGGGGCTTGAAGAGACGTCTGAAGACGACCTATGGTGTCGCGTTTAGTTCCCGATTTCAATTGAAGCAGTAAGCTGAAACTGAAGCGCT
>NZ_JARGNH010000004.1 GCF_029213205.1 Pseudooceanicola sp. | reverse complement strand
GGAATTACTTCACTGCTGCCGGATATGTCGCAGGTTAAAGGCGGGACGCTTTAGTCGCCGGGAAATCCAGACCACAAACCCAGACCACGCCGACCTGCCCGCTTCATCTTGCCAAAAATATTCCGGGGGAGTCGGGCCGCAGGCCCGGCGGGGGCAGCGCCCCCAACATCGCGCTGAGAGGCGGGCTACTGCAACCGCCCGCGCCGCCCACCGCGCCGCCCGCGCGGCGTCGGGTCGTCCAGACCCTCACGCAGTATGACGCTCATCGGATGATCTGGCACCGCGTCACCGTGGCGCGCGATCAACCGGCTCAGGCTGTCATCGGTGTCGGCGCCCTCCGGCAGGCTCAGTGCCCAATCGACAAAGATCGACCGGCATTCGGCCATGCCAATCGCCTCGATCCGATAGGCTTCGCGGATCAACCCCTTGGGATCGTCACTGTCACCGGATTTGCTCATGTCCACCCTTCTCTCCATAACCGGCCAGCGCCGCGTCGATCACCTCGGCCGCCCGCGCCGTCACCGCCAGATACCGCTGTTCCAGCGTGGTAATGTCACTGGCCCCGGTTTCGCGCAACAGCAGATCGCGCCCGCCAGCCCCGATCAGATCCGGATCCAGCGGCCGGTCGCTCAGCAATTTTGCCACCTGGCCCAATTGCCAGCAGAGGTCATAGGCGGCAACCAGCGCCTCACGCCCCTCGGGCGTCAGCCAGCCGTCGCGCACCGCGCCGTCGAGCCCGGTCACCATCGGCCCCGAGGGCACCCCGCCGATCAGCGCCCCGGCCTGGGCGATCAGCTCGATCTCCTGATTGCGGCCCGGGCCGGTCTTGACCTCCCAGGCGTCCGGGCTGCGCCCGGTGCGCATGATCCGGGCACGCATTTCGGCCACCGCCGTCAACACCTCGTCGCGATCCCGGCGCCGCGCCTGCAGGGTATCGCGCAACGCCGTCACCTCTGTCCCGAGGTCGGCACCCGCCGTGCCAACCGCCGCCACGATCCGGGCCCGGGTCAGCGCCAGATGTTCCCACACCCAGGCCTCTTCGGATTGATAGGCGCGAAACGCAGGCCAGGAGGTGGCGACCGGACCCTGATTGCCCGAGGGGCGCAGCCGCATATCGACCTCATAGAGCCGCCCCTGCGCCATCTGCGCCGACAGCGCGGTGACCAGCGCCTGGGTCAAGCGGGCGTAATAGCTGCGCGCGGGCAGCGGTCGACGGCCGCTGGATTGCTCAACCGCGCCGGCGTCATAGATCACGATCAGATCGAGGTCCGAACGCGCGTTCAGCCGCCCGGCGCCCAGCGATCCCATTCCCAGAACCACCGCGCCGCGCCCTGGCGGGCTGCCATGTTTTTCAGCGAAATGCGCGGTGACCACCGGAAAGACCCCGCGCAGCACCGCTTCGGCCAGTTCGGCATATTCGGCCCCGGCGGCGCGGGCATCGCTCAACCCGCGCAGATGATGCACCCCGATACGGAAATGCCAATCCTTCTGCCAGCGGCGGGCGGTGTCGAGCTTGCGCTCATAATCCGCCTCTTCCGCCAGCACCGCCGTCAATTCCTCGCTGAGCGCGGTGACACCCGGCCAATCGGCAAAGAAACCGCCGCCGATCACCGCGTCGAACACCCCGGCATTGCGCGACAGATAGAGCGCCAGCTCCGGCGCGGTGCCGACTATGTCGCCGAGCAGGTCGATCAGCTGTGGATTGGCATCAAACAGCGAAAACAGCTGCACCCCAGCGGGCAGCCCGGCGAGAAAGCCGTCAAAGGCCACCAGCGCCTCTTCCGGCCGGGCGGCACGGGCCAGCCGGGTCAGGATTTCCGGCTTCAGGCGTTCGAATATCCGCTGGGCGCGGGTCGAGCGCAGCGCCGGATAGCCATGCCAGCGGGCGATCAGCGCCTTGTCGAAATCGACCTCTGGCAGAGCAGCGGGCGCCGAGGACCGGCGCAGCGCCTTGTCGCGGTCGAAAAAGCCTTCGGTCTGGGCATGCACCTCGGCCAGCCGGGCGGAAATCTCGGCCCGCAGTTCACCGACATCGCGGTCCATGAAGGCGGCCAGCCGGGCAAAGCCCTCATCATTTTGTGGCAGCGCGTGGGTCTGGGCGTCATTGATCATCTGCACCCGATGTTCCACCTCGCGATGGGCCCGGTAGGAATGGCTTAGGAATGTCGCCAAATTCTCTGGAATCCAGTTTTTTTCTGCCAATGCCGCCAGCGCCGGAACGGTGCCGCGCAGGCGCAGATCGGGATCGCGGCCACCGGCGACGATTTGATGGAACTGGGCAAAGAATTCAATCGCCCGGATGCCACCCGTGCCCTGTTTCATATCAAAGCCCGGCAGATCAATTGCGCCATGCAATCCCTTGTGATCGCGTATTTTCATCCGCATGTCATGGGCGTCTTGAATGGCGGCGAAATCCAGATGCCGCCGCCAGACGAAGGGGCGCAGATCATTGATAAACCGCGCGCCCGCCTGCAGATCGCCCGCACAAGCCCGCGCCTTGATCCAAGCGGCGCGCTCCCAGGTCCGGCCCAGGCTTTCGTAATAGCGTTCCGCAGCCTCCATCCCCAGGCAAACCGGGGTCACCGCCGGATCCGGTCTGAGCCGCAAATCGGTGCGAAACACATAGCCCTCACCGGTGATGTCCGACAGGGTTGCGGCCATATTCCTGGTGGCGCGGATCAGCGCCTGGCGCGCCTCGGCAAAGACCTCCGGGTCAAAGCGGGTCTCATCAAACAGCACGATCAAGTCGATGTCGGAAGAATAGTTCAGCTCTCCAGCACCCATCTTGCCCATGGCAAAGGCCACCATCCCGGCGCCGGTGGCCAGGTCGTCCTCCCCCATCCCCGGCAATTTGCCGCGTCGAATCTCATGCGCCAGCGCCGCTTTCATCGCCAGATCGGTGGCGCGGTCGGCGAAATCGCTCAACCGTCCGGTGACCTGTTCCAGCGGCCAGACGCCGCCCAGATCGGCCAGCGCAATCAGCAGCGCAACCCGGCGCTTGGCCTGCCGCAAGCGCGTGGCCAATTGGTCCGCCGCGCCCTCATCCAGATCCGCCATCAGCGCGTCGAAACCGGCCTCCGGTGCATCAAGAACCTCAGATAACCAGTTGGATTCCCTTACGATCAATCCCGACAGAAACGGGCTACAGCCGCCCGCTCCGCGCAACAGGTCGGTTACCGCCTGGTCCAATCCAGGCAACGCCGCAGCCGCCTCATCACCGCGGTCGCGGTCATGGGGGCGTGGGCAACGGGTCATGCGGCTGGCGAAAGTCATGGCGCACATTGCGACCGCGGCGCGGGCGGGTCAATGCCATGTCGACGCCGGACGCGGGTTGCCTGTCCATGCTCCACGACCACAGACCATCAATCAGTTCTCAACCCGGTCTTTTGCCAAAATGTAAAAAATATTTACATCAACCCTTGCAGGACCCGCCCCGGCCTCCCATTTTGGTGATGTGAATAGCATTTACATCAAACAAACACGGAGAACGCCACAATGACCCCCGCATCCGCCACCACTTACGGCAGCGACCGCGCGACCAGCTGGCTGGGCAAGAGTGAGGCCTGGCTCGACAACAAAGGCCGAGGCGCATGGATTGCGGCCATGGTCCTTGGCTTTGTCTTCTTCTGGCCGGTCGGCCTCGCCCTTCTCGCCTATATGATCTGGAGCAAACGCATGTTTTCGAAATCCTGCCGCCAACACGGACGTCACCACCATATGCGCCGGTCCGGCTATGCTGCGATGAAGACCAGCGGCAACACCGCCTTTGACGCCTATAAATCCGAAACGCTGCAACGGCTGGAACAGGAACAGGAAGCCTTTGAGGCCTTCCTCCAGCGCCTGCGCGACGCCAAGGACAAGGCCGAATTCGACGAATTCATGGACGACCGCGCCCAACGCGCACGCCAGGAACCGGCCGACGATCGTCGGGACGCCTGATCCGACACCCGCGCCGCCCCCAATCATCGGGGCGGCGCGCAATCATTGGTTTTTCAGCAAAGCGACCTTGAGATGTATGCCGAACCGCAGGGCTTGCCCGATCCCGATTATCAGCCGGAATTCTACGCCGGGGTGCCCCTAAAGCGCCTGCTGGCCTGGCTGCTCGATACCGGCCTGATCCTGGTGCTCTGCCTGCTGATCCTGCCGTTTACCGCCTTTACCGGGCTGTTTTTCTTTCCAGCGCTGATGCTCGTGGTCGGTTTTGTCTATCGCTGGGCGACTTTGACCCTCGGTTCGGCCACCTGGGGGATGCGGCTGTTTGCGATTGATCTGCGTCAGGCCGATGGTGCCCGGCTCGATGGTGCTGGCGCTTTCTGGCATACGCTGGGCTACAGCTTGTCGATGGCGCTGCCGGTGCTGCAACTGCTGTCGATCGCCTTGATGCTGACCTCGTCGCGCGGCCAGGGGCTCAGTGATCATATGCTCGGGACCGTGGCGATCAATCGCCCGGCCTGATCGCCGGGTTGCGGGCCCTGAGGCCAATCCTTGCCCCCGCGAAACCACACGCAAACTCTTTTCTTGGCGCAAGACCGACACGCTGCTAACGTCAAGACCGAAATCTGCGAATTAATATCATGCGCCATACATTACCACTCGCACCGCAATTCTATGTCACGGCCCCGCAACCCTGTCCCTATCTGGACGGGCGGATGGAGCGTAAGCTGTTCACCTCCCTGCATGGTGACAACGCAGAGCGGCTGAACGATTGCCTTTCAAAACAAGGGTTTCGCCGGTCACAAAACGTACTTTACCGGCCCTCCTGCGCCGATTGTGCCGCCTGCCTGTCGGCCCGGATCAACGTCTCGACCTTCACCGCATCACGCAGCCAGCGCCGCAGCCGCCAGCGCAATGCCCGGCTGACTCGCACTGCGACATCGCCCTGGGCCACCGAAGAGCAATACGACCTGTTCCGCGATTATCTCGATTCCCGGCACGCCGATGGCGGCATGGCCGACATGGATGTGTTCGAATTCGCCGCGATGATCGAAGAAACGCCGATCCGCTCGCGGGTGATGGAATACCACCATCCCGAGGATGGATTGGTCGCGGTGTCCCTGACCGATGTGCTGGATGACGGCCTGTCGATGGTCTATTCGTTCTATGACCCGACCCGAACCAGAGAGTCGCTCGGCACCTATTTGATCCTTGATCATGTCGACCTGGCCCGCGAGGCGGCACTGCCCTACGTCTATCTGGGCTATTGGGTGCCGGGGTCGTCGAAAATGGGCTACAAGGCGAATTTCGCCGGGCTTGAGCTTTTCGTCGACGGCAAATGGCAGAAAATGCGTGACCCGGCGGACTACCAAAAGGAAACCCACCCGCTGTCGGTCGATCCGATCGCCGAACAGGTGGCCAATATCACCTTGCCGGATGTGCGCGCGGCGACCAGACCCATTCCTTCACGCGACAGGTGAATAAATCAGGGCCAAGGCCCTGATATTCAACAGTTCTGCATCCTACTGCTCAGCCTTCACAGGCCGATCAGCTGATCCATGCTCTGCGCCGGCTGGGCGCAGCCGGCCTCACCGACGATACGGGCTGGCACCCCTGCCACGGTCTTGCAGGGCGGCACATCTTCCAGCACCACCGACCCGGCGGCAATTCGCGAGCAATGGCCGATGGTGATATTGCCAAGCACCTTGGCCCCGGCGCCGATCAACACACCGTCTTCGATCTTGGGATGACGGTCCTCGTCTTCCTTGCCGGTGCCGCCAAGCGTCACCGAATGCAGCATCGAAACATTGTCGCCAACCACCGCGGTTTCGCCAATGACGATGGAATGGGCGTGGTCGATCATGATGCCGCGGCCGATCTCGGCATTCGGATGGATGTCGACGCCATAGGCCTCGGACACCCGCATCTGGAAATAATAGGCCAGGTCGTGGCGCCCATTGCGCCACAGCCAATGCGCGACGCGATGCGACTGAACCGCCTGGAAGCCCTTGAAATACAACACCGGTTGCAAGAGCCTATGGCAGGCCGGATCACGGTCATAGACCGCCGCGATATCGGCGCGCGCCGCATCTGCCAGCATGGCATCGGCACCGTGCGCCTCATCGCAGATCTCGCGCAGAATCTGTTCAGACATCTCATGCGAGGCCAGCTTGGCCGAAATCCGATAGGCCAGCGCCCGTTCCAGCGACGGATGGTGCAGAACCGAGGCATGGATCAACCCGCCCAGCAGGGGCTCGTCACGGATGGCCTGTTCGGCCTCGGTGGTGATCCGGGCCCAGACCGGGTCCAGCTTTGCCAATTTTGTGCGTGTCTCGGCCATTGTCGTCCTTTCGCGCCCTCAGTGGCAATCTAGCAGATAGGCGCGCCGGGAGACAACGCAAAGCGGTGATGCGCAAAATTCCGTTTCGAGATGTCCGAGCGGCTCAGGCCGACAGCGTCAGAACCCGAAACAAGCCGGGCCCGAAAACCGCCGAAACCTGGGCGACCTGCACCTCGAACAGGCCCGGTGCCAGCCCATCGGCGGTCTGCGTCGCCTCGGTATAGGTCCAGACCGGCGCCTCACTCTGCTCCTCGCGCAGCAGCGTGCCACCCTGCAGGATGCGCAACAGGTACAGCTCCCGCTCCTCGCCCAGCGGCACCTCCAGCCCATCCCAGCTGTCGCCCTCGATCCGGCTGCGCCGAATCCAGCTCAACCCCAAGTCGCCGCCCGACCAGACGCCGGTCAGATGCGTCGGCGCAAAGGGGCGCAGGCCGATGCCGTCAAAGGCCAGAATGTCATGGCGATAAGACGGGTCATCATAGGGCCGCTGCGCCGGGCCGCTGCGATAATGCCGGGCCTGACGGCGCTGCGCCGGACTCAGGGCAATCTGTGTCGGCCCGCCATCCAGCAGCACCACCCAACTGCCAACCGGCCAGACACTCGGCATCAGCGCATCGCTGCCAAGCTGGCCGCGCAAGCGGTGGCTCAGCAGCCAGGTCTGCGGCCCGGTCAGCACCGCGTCGCGAAACTGCAGCAGCTCCCAATGGCCCGAAGTTCCATCACCGATGGCCAGCAGATTGCCCCCCGCCAACAGGGCGTCATCGCTGATCGAGGACAGCGCCCCACTGGTCAGCCGCACGCTCACCCCCGCGCCCCGGTCGATCAACCCCGGCGGCGCCGCGCTCAGCGCCGATTGAGTCACCCCGATGGTCGCCCGCCGGGTAATCTCGGAATTCAGCACATACCCGGCATCCGCATCCGATGAATAAAGCGCCACAGTCCCCGGCCAGGGATCTCCGGTGACCGCCAGATGCGGCGCATGTGGCACCTCGTCACCGCGCATCAACGGCAGGTCCAGGAACAGCGGCAGGATCGGCACCGGCGGCACGAACTTTGCCAGCGCGATCCGATCTTCGGCGATGTCGACAGGGCGATACGTCCCGGGTTCGATCCGGACCGCCTCGATCATCTGATGGGCGCCCTGCTCGACCCGATCAACCCGGAACAGCCCAGCGCCATCCGCGACCGGCAGTTGCACCACATCGCCCGCCCCCAGATCGCGGCGCGACGGAGGCAAGGCAATCCGCACCGTATCGCGTGCCAGCCGCGCCTCTGTCAGCCAGCGTTCGACCACCTGCCGCCCTTCGCCGCGGGTCATCGCCAGCGAAAGTTCCGAAGCCGAGACGCCATGGCTGCCCTCATCCGGCATCACCGCCTCTTCGGCGACGATCGCGAAATCGGCTTCGGCCTGGACAAAGCGCAAACGCACCCGCCCGGCCAGCTCCGCCTCCGGCGCCCTGGTCTCTTCGACCCGCCCCGACAGGTCATCGGTCACCGCCAGATCATCCTCGCCCAGCGCTGCCGCAACCCGGCCCGTTCGCATCACGAACCGCAGCAGCCCGTCGCGTTCCACCGCATCAAAGCCATAGCGCAGCATCAATGGCTGCAACCCGGCCCGGGCCGTGCCGGTGTCGTCCTGAACATAGCCGCTGACATGGCCGACAAGGTCCGAAACATCGAAATCCACCAGCCCGGCGGCGCGGCAGATCTCGGCCACCACACTCGCCAGCGGCCGCCCACAAACCCGGCCGGAAATCCAATGCCCGGCGCGCCAATTCGCGCCATCGCTCCAGACCTCGTCGGCATTGGGAAAGGCGGGAAACGGGCGCGCATCCCAGGCCCAGACATGGGCGCGGCTCATGTCCACCATCGCCCCGGCATATTCCAGCGACACCGGATTATGCGCCGGGTCCGACCAATAGCGGTGCATCACCTCAAGATAACGCTGCTGGATGACATCGTCGCGCCGCCCGGTGGAAAACTTCGGTAAAGCACTTTCCGAGGATTTGGGATCGAGAAACCGGTTTGGCTGATTGGTCCCCTTGTCCACTGCCGCACAGCCCAGCTCGGTGAACCAGATCGGTTTCGACTGCGGGACCCATTCGCTCGGCAGTTCCTGGCGGATCCCGCTGATCCGGTCATGGTGGTCGTTCAACCACCAGTTGCGGATGTCCTTGTAGCGATAGACCCAAGCTTCACCATAGGCGCCGTCGCTGATCGGACTGCGGATCTGCGCCGCCTCTGCCTCGGGCGAATGATAGAACCAATCATAGCCCTCTCCGCCCTCGATATTGGCGGCCAGATAATCGGGATCATAGATGCTGCCCCAATCCGCGTCGGCATGGTCATCACCCTCGCGCCAATCCGACAGCGGCATGTAATTGTCGATGCCGACGAAATCGATATTGGCATCGGCCCAGAGCGGGTCGAGATGATAGAACACATCCCCCGATCCATCCTGCGGGTGATAGCCGAAATATTCGCTCCAATCCGCCGCATAGCCGATCTTGGCCTCCGGCAGCAGCGCCCGCACCTCAGCCGCCAGGGCCTTCAGCGCCGCCACAACGGGAAATGTGTTTGCCGCCCCGCGCACCTGTGTCAGCCCGCGCATTTCCGAGCCGATGCAAAACGCATCGACCCCGCCCGCCGCTGCACAAAGTGCCGCACAATGCAGGATGAAGCGCCGGTAGCGCCATTCCGGCGGGCCGGAATAGCTGACCGCGCCCTCTGTGATGCTGAAATCTGCCGCCGCCGCGGTGCCAAAGAAATCCGCCACCTCGCTGGCCGCAGCGGCGCTGCCATCCGGCGACCCCGGCTGACCGGGCGCCACGGAAAGGCTGATCCGCCCGCGCCAGGGCAGCGCCGGTTGGGACTCGGCCTCGCTATAGGGATCCGGCAGGGCATTGCCCGCCATCTGCTCCATCAGCAGGAACGGATAGAACATCACCCGCTTGTCGCGTGCCTGCATCGCCGCAATCGATTCAATCACCGCCGCATCTGCCGGGGTGCCACCAAAGATCGGTCGATCATCCGGGTCGCGCCCGACCAGCGTCGCCGTCGCCCGGGTCAGTCCGGCCACCTGCCAGGGCATGGCGTTGCCATCGGCCTCGGCCTGTTCGACCTTGGGGCGAATGTCACAGGCACCACAGCGCAGATCATCGCCGAACCAGCTGACAATCAATGACACGCTGTCACAATGCGGCAGGCTGGCCTCCAGCTGATCCAACGCGGTGACAAAATCCGCCTTGCCTGACGCGGTGTTCACATTCGCCATCCGCACCTTTCCCGCGCCCAGGTCAAAGCTGACCGGCGTGGTCGCCAGGGTATATTCACCACTGCCCGGCATCATCGCCACCGCGCGGATCGCCTGCGCCGGGGTTGCGGCACCATCCGCCGTATCCACAGGGGCCGGACGGATCACTTCAAAGGAAAACTGCGGCACTCGGTTGCCAAAGGCCTCCAACGCCAGATCCTCCAGCACCACATAGGCGGTGCCGCGATAGGCCGGGACCAGCCCGGCACCTTCGACCGCCTCGATCTTGGGGTCGGGCAATTGGTCCTGGCCACCGTGATAGACCCGGATCGCCGTCAGATCCTGGGCGATTTCCGCCCCATCGGCCCAGATCCGGCCAATCCCCGAGATTTCGCCCTCACAAAGCGCAATCGCCAGGCTGACCTGATAGGCATAGCTCCGGGTCTTCGGCTTCAGCGACCCGCCCTTGCCACCACCTGAGGTGCTCACGATTTCCTCGAATGCCGAGGCCCAGATCACCTGACCAGACACCCGCATCCGGCCATAGACCCGGGCCACCGGATCGCCCTCGCCAGCGCCGGTCAGGCGGAACCGGTCCACCTGACCAGTCTCGACCACATCCGCGCCCTGCCCCAGCAGCCGCTGATCGATGACCCGCCCCAGGGTCGCCCCGGCCAGCCGACCGATGGCAACCGAGGACAGGCCAAGGACGCTGCCGCCGATTGAGCCGCCGACCGCCGCGCCAACCGCTGAAAGTATGATTGTGGCCATTAGGCAAGCTCCTCGGGAAAGGCAAAACGCGCCGCGATGCGCCGCCGCCAGGGGGCGCTCAACCGGCTTTCGACCACCGCGTGACCGCTATAGGCATGAATGAAACTGGCGGCCGCGCCGATCTCGGCAGCAATGCCGACATGTTTGGCAACGCCACCTTCGCGCATCCGGAACAGCAGCACATCGCCCGGCGCCTGATCGTCGGGCACCTTGCGCCGCAGATGGCGCAGAGCGGCCCGCAGCAGCGCCTCATCGCCCTGCGGTTCCGACCAATCACCGGTATAGGCGGGCACCACCTCCGGTTCGGCGCCGATCACCTCGCGCCAGACCCCGCGCAGCAGGCCCAGGCAATCGGTGCCCGCCCCCCGGGTCGAGGCCTGATGCACATAGGGCGTGCCGATCCAACCACGGGCGGCGCTGACAATCTGCGCGCCGCTCATCTGCGGCTGCCGCCGGTTGCCGCGCCATCACCCGACGGATAGGCCAGCATCCAATCCTCGCCCGGGATATCGGGAAAGCCGCGAAAATTCAGCACGTTGTTGAATTTCAACCGGCAGGTCTCAAAGCGTTTGTCACAGCCCGCATCCAGCCGGATCATGTCGCCCGGCGCAACCGCAGCGCGCAGCGGCTGCCACAGTTCAATCACCCGACGCCCGTCGATGAACCGATCGCGCTTGATCGCGCCGCTCAGCCCCTTGGCCTCGCCGCTCAGCAGTTCCACCCGGCCACGCTGGAACCAGCCGATATCAAAACCCGGCAGGCTCTCGAAACTGAATGTCAGCCGCGCATCGACCACCTCAACCGGCCGCTCGGAGCGATAGCCCGGCACCGCCAGATTGACCCCGCAGGCGGCATCCCCCAGCACGGCCGGACAGGGCTTTTGATAGACCCGACCCAACGGGCGGTTCAGCGCCTCGGTCAATCCCCGCAACTCGGCATGGAACGCCCCGCCCGCCCGGCGGATTTCCCCCAAGGTCGCACGAAACACCAGCTGACGCTGATCGGTGTCGGCCCAATTCACCAGCCAGGCGGTCAACTCGGCCGCATCAAAGCGCCCGGCCTCGATATCCGCCTCGCTCAGCGCCGCATCGCTGAGCGCGCCCAGCGCCTCGCTGTTGTCCACCGCCAACCCAGTGCCCTGTTGCAGCGCCGTGGCGCTCAGCCCGGTGTCGGCGCGATAAACCACCCCGCCCAGGTTCAGGTCGAGATCGTGATCGGTAAAACCCAGCACCACGCCGTCCACGCGCCGGATCTGCCAGGCATGGCAAAGCGTCGTCGCGCCAGTGTCCAGATGCGCCTTGAGACCGGAGTGAAAACTCATACCCGCACCTCGACCACCGGCACGCTGGGCACATCCCCGGCCCGGAACGAGGCAACCGAGACCTGGATACGGTCGGTATCAAACCGCACCGGCACGTCGAATTCGAACCCAGCAGTGATCTCATCCCCTGCGGCAGGCACCTCGGTCAGGGTCAACAGCCCGGTGTTGACATCCACCTGGTAATGCACCCCCTCCTGCAGCTCATCCCCCGCCACGCCGACACGCACCGACCCCAGCACCGGTTTCTTCAGCGGCCGCAGATAGCTCTGCTCGCCCGAACGATAGCGTTTGGCCAGCTGGAATACCTGCGTGGCGCCATCGGCTTGGGCAATCACCTGGTCATCGAACGCCACCGCGCCATTGGCGCGACAGGATTTGAAATCCGCCCAATCCTTCCAGCGAAACCCGAACATCTGCCCCTGCCGCGCCTCGAAAAACGCAATCAGTGCCTCGACGTCGTCGAGCGAACGCATCGCCACCCCGGCGTCATAGCGCCGCCGGGCATGGGCCCAGGGAGTGTTGCGCTCTTCAAAGCCATTGGCCAGCGTCACGATATCGGTGCGCCGCTCCGGCCCGCCGACCGAGCCAAAGCTCAGATTCGCGGGAAACCGTACGTCATGGAAATTCATCACAGCCTCCTAACGGTTGCGTTGGCCACGGCTCAGAGCCCGCCCCATCTGGGCGGCGATCTGGCTCTGCGAACGGCGGAAACCCTCGGCGTCCGGGGTCTGGATATTCATCACGACATTGACCGAACGCCCGCCCTCGGAACGCACCCCGAGCCGCCCGTCGCTGCCGCGCGACAGCGGCATGATCGCCTCTGGCCCGGCCTCGCCCATCAAACCGCTGCCGCCTCTCATCGGAAACGCCACCGGCCCGCTGACCACGCCACCCTGGGCAAAGGGCATCACCCGGCCCTGGCTGAAAGGCGCCCCGTTCTGAAACGGCAACAGCCCCTGCACCAGGCTGCCAACCCCTTGGGCAATCAGCCCGCCGAACTGATCTGTCACCGGTTTGACCGCCGCCGAATAGGCGGTGTTGACCATGCTGTTGGCGACGCTCCGCAGCGCGTCCGAAAGCTTCATCCCGTCGAACACCACCCCGTCAAAGGCCCGTCGCAAACCCTGGCTCAACCCCCGCTCCAGCGTCGCGACATCTTTGCCGGTCTCGCTCATCGCCGCGCGCATCCGGCGCAATTCGCCGTCAAACGCCGCCGCCATATCCGCAGCCCCGCCCAGCGCCGCGTTCAATGCCTCGGCTTGGGTTTCCAGATCACCCAGGTTATCGATCTCATCCATCTTCCGGTTCCTTCTCCGCCTGCACGTCTGGATAAGCCGCCAGCAACGCCTCAAGCCCGGCGCGACGCAGCGATCCGGCCTGCGCCGCCTCACCCAGCAACAGCCGCAATTCCGCCGGGGTCAGCCGCCAGAACGCCTCGGGCTGCAACCGCAACCCGCGCAGCCCCGCCGCCATCAACAGCGGCCAGTCAAAGCCGCTCATCCGGTCTCACCCGGCACCACAAAGGCCCGCGCCAACAATTCCGCCGCCGCCCGCGCCGCCGCCATCGGCCCGCCCTCGATCTCGGCATTCATCAGCACCCCGTCCTCACCCTGCCAGCCACCGCCGCGCAGCCCGGCCAGGATCAGCGCCATCACATCGCGGCTGGAAAATCCGCCAGCCTCAAACCGCTGCACCAGCGCCACCAGCGAGTCCGCAGCCAGCGCCACCTCAAGCTCGGCCAGGGCGCCCAGCGTCAGTTTCAACACCCGCCGCTCACCATCGATGACCAACGCCACCTCGCCTGCCCAGGGGTTCGCCATCAGAGCGCCGTGAATGTCAGCGCCCCAGCTGAGGCCAGTGCCAGCTCATAGGTCGCCTCACCGTCATGCACCCCCGCATATTCGACCGCTGTCACCTGGAACGGCCCCTCGACCACGCCGAAATCAGGGATGATCACTTGAAAATCAGGGGTTTCGCCGTCAAAAAAGATCTGGCGTGCCCGTTCGTCGCTGCCCGCGTCCTTAAACACACCGGCGCCGCTGATTGCCGCCGACCGCACCCCGGCTCCAGACAGCAATTCGCGCCAGCCGCCCTGACTTTCCAGGCTGGTGACATCGACGCTTTCGGCGTTGAAAGATATCCGCGAGGCACGCAGCCCCGCCAGGGTCTCGAACTGACCGGCATCGGTCATATCCACCTTGATCAACAGATCCTTGCCGTTCTGGGCCGCCATCTCGTTTCTCCGTTCAAGTTAGGGTTCACTCGTCGTCCACCCGGGCGCGAAAGGTCATGTCGATGCGCCGCAGCTGGCCACTGTCATCACGTCGCGCCCGTGCCTTGAGAAAGCTCAGCGCGACGATCCGCCCCCGGTCCAGCGTCGGCAGCCCGGCACCGATCGCATCCGACACCGCCCCGGCCACCGATTTGGCGGCCTGAAAGCCATCCGCCGCGGTCACCACCGACACGGTGAAATCATGCTGAGCGCCACGCCCACTCTGATCCGACCGGTCGCGCACCAATTCCGGGCCGAGGGTCACATAGGTCGCCGGGACCGCGCCCTCGGGCGGGGCGTCAAAAATCGCGCTGCCCACCAGCGCCGTCAAACCGCTGTCTCCCGACAGCGCCTGAAACACCGCCTTTTGCAGTGCCGGGGAAACCGCATAGCTCATGCAAGTGTCTCCTCATTGGCGAAACAGGTCAGAAAGCGGCCATCGGGATCGCGTTCGGCCACCGCCTCGATCCGAAACACCCGGGCGCCGTCGCGAAACCGCTGATCCGGGCGCGGCCGCGCCGTCGCGCCCATTGGCGCGGCGCGAACCACAATGCGATAGCTGACCCGGGCCAGAACCAAACCGGCACCATCGCGTTCGCGCCCGGTGCGCGGGCTGACCTCGGCCCAGAGCCGACCCAGTTCCCCCCAGCTTTCGACAAAGCCTCCGGCCCCGTCCGACACCCGCACCGGTGCCTCCAGCACCAACTCCCGGTTCAGCCGCGGCATCATTGGCCTGCCCCCACCCGGATATTGCGATAGCGCGCCAGCAGCGCGGTCACCCCGAACGGCATACAGCCTTCAGCCAGGGTGGTTTCGCTGCGGAACTCGTAATAATGCGTCGCCAACAGCATCACCGCCTGCCGCAGATCGGCGGGCAGATCCGTCCAATCCGGTCCAAACCCGGCGGCAAAACTGAACACCATCGCACCGCCATCCGGAATGCTCGGCAACAGCGCCCCCACCGGTTCAATCCGTGGCGCATGCAGATCGGGCACCAGACGATAGAGGCCCGGGTCGATCACGGTTTCGCTCTGATCGGCGTCCACCCGCCGCATCTCGGCAATCGCCGCCACCGGCGCCACCGGCAGCACATGCCGCACCGCCGATCGCCAGCCGCCCACCCGCCAGGTGAAATTCCGCGCGATCAGGGCCTTGCCGGTGCGCGCCTCGACCGCAGCCAAGGCCGCGCGCAGAAACCCCTCCAGCACCTCGTCCTGCACCACATCGGTGGCAAAGCCGGTGCCCAACCGCAGATGGCTTTTGAACGCCGCCACCGGCAAAGCGGCGAGCGGCACTTCATTCACTTCGTTCAACATCCCGAACCCTCACTTGTGCCGCGCCCGTCGGAGCGGGCCACACTATGTGCGGCCCACTCTGTTCCCCGATCAGGAAACGCCGAATTTCAACAGCTTGATCGCGGCAAAATCGCTGACGTCACCGCCGACACGCTTGGTCGCGTAGAACAGCACATGCGGCTTGGCGCTGAACGGATCCCGCAGCACCCGCAGGTCGGGACGTTCGGCAATGGTGTAACCGGCGCGGAAATCACCAAAGGCGATGGCATGGCTGTCGCTGGCGATGTCCGGCATGTCCTCGGCGATCAGCACCGGATAGCCCATCAGCCGTGCCGGTTCGCCCGCCGCCAACCCATCGGCCCAGATGAACCGGCCGTCATTGTCCTTCAGCTTGCGCACCGCGCCCGCCGTCTTGGAATTCATCACGAAGGTGCCATTGGCCCGGTAACGGGCGCCGAGAGTATAGACCAGATCGACAATCGCATCGCCGGGATCGGTTGCATCGAAATCGCCATCGGTGCCGGTCGCGATATATCCCACGCTGTCCCAGACCCAACTGCCATTCGCCACCTTGGTGTGGTTCAGGAACCCGGTCGGCTTGTCCGACCCATTGCCACTGACAAACGCAGAGGCTTCGGCCCGCAGGAACTTGTCGGCAATGCGCCCGGCCAGCCAGTTTTCAATGTCAAAGGCACTGTCATCCAACAGCCGCTGGCTGACTTTCGGCAGGGCCGACAATTCGAACAGCGGAATCGAAATGCGGTCAATCGACGGGGTGCCGGTCTCGGAAACGCTGGTCTCGCCCGACCAGCCCGAACCGACATCGGTGTGGTCGATCAGCACGTCATAAGAGGTGGCCTCGACCGTCACCACATTGGCGATCTGGCGGATCGAGGCGGCGCTCGACAGCACCGATTGGATCGCGTCCGAGGTCTGCGGATCGACCAGGTAGCCGCCGTCGCCAGCCACGGAGGTACTCATCGCCTTGCCTTCCAACTCAAGCCCGCGCAGCGCGTCGTCGTCGCCCGAACGCAGATAGCCGGCAAAGGCCTTTTGATGCGGCGCCTCGGCCTCGGCGGCGGTGGCGAGCAACGGGCGCATGGCCCGATGGGATTTTCGGTCAAGCATGGTCATGCGGTCGTCCTGTTGTTGAAGTCGTTCCTGAATATCGTCTCGGAAGCCCTTGAACTCCCGGATAAACTCGGCCACCGCGGCCTTTGCGCCTGGCATCGGGGACACACCTTCCCCGGCCCGAGACGCGCTCTCGGTTGATGTCATTGTTCGCCCCTTGCTAGCTGGGTGGCGGGCCTAGTCGCCCCGCCGGTCAAGCCGCAGCGCCCGCAGGCCCGCCGCCATTTCACGCCAGATCTCGGCACCGGGATCCTCGCCCTTTGCCGCGACCCGAGCACTGGGCAGCATCGGAAAGGTCACCAACGACACCTCCCAAAGCTCCAGTTCGGTCAGGAGCCGTCGGCCCCCGTCATCCTTCTGCGCCCGCCGGGTGCGATAGCCGATCGACAGCCCGTCCAACGCCCCGGCACCGAGCAGCGCAATCGCCTCACGACCACGCGCCACCGTGTCGAGAATTCGACCCTTCACAAAAAGTCCGCGGGCATCCTCTCGCACCTCGTCCCAGATCCCGATCGGCTGGGCCGGATCATGCTGCCACAGCATCTTGATCCGTCGCCCCTGCGCGGCAATCGAAGCAAGCGAGGCCGCATAGGCCCCGGCCTGCACCACATCACCGCCCTGATCCGCCGTCCCGAACAGCGAGGCATAGCCCTCGATCACCTGGCCATCGACAACACTGATCTCTGCGCCCAAAGCCGCGTATTTGCGTTCCAACCCGGTCGTCATTTCCATGCTCACCCCTCCGCTCGCGCCAGATTTTTCGACGGAAAATCTGCACAAAAGTTTTGGCAAAACTTTTCGCCCCTCAGGGCAATTGTCCCGCCACCGACTGAAACGCCTGCGCCAAGATCACCCCGACGACACCGTAAACAGTGACCCACAGCCGCCGCTCCAATCGCTCGATCATCATCTCCAGCCGGTTCTGTCGTTGCCTCAGCCCGTCGATCTGCACCCGCATCAGATGTTCATGCGCCTGCAAACGCAGACCCGGTGCGCATTCGAAAGGTGCCAAATTCCAATCACCTGCCGGGCGCTCCTCACTCATCGACCGGCTCCGCCGGCAATCCCAACAGCAGTCGTTTTTCCCGGTCGGTAAGGAACCCGGCCCCGGCCACCCGTCGCCATTGCGCATCCCGCTCGACGGCCAGGGCCGGCACCTGATCCAGATCCGGTTTCAGCTCCAGCGGCTCCCCGGCAAATCCCGACAGCCATTCGGCGACGCTGGCCGCCACCCGCGTCGCCAGCGGCAACACCGTCTGACGATAAAACGCCCGGTTGGCCTCCTGGTAATTGGCATAGGTTGCCTCGCCCGGGATGCCGATCAACATCGGCGGCACCCCAAAGGCCAGCGCGATCTCGCGCGCCGCGGATTCCTTGGTCTTCTGGAATTCCATATCGCTGGGGCTGAACCCCATTGGTTTCCAGTCCAAACCGCCTTCCAGCAGCATCGGCCGCCCGGCATTGCGCGCGCCCTGGTGATGGCTCTCCATCTCGACCACCAGCCGGTCATATTGATCCGCGCTCATCGCGCCCTGCCCTTCGGCGCCGCGATAGACGATCGCCCCCGAAGGCCGCGCCGCGTTGTCCAGCAGCGATTTCGACCAGCGTGAGGCGCTGTTGTGCACATCCACCGCCTGCGCCGCCGCCTGCATCGGGCTGAGCCCGTAATGATCATCCTGCGGGTGAAACGATTTCAGATGACAGATCGGGCTGCGCCCGCCGCTGACGTCAAAGCGGTGCTTGCGCCCGCCCACCGCGTATTCATAGGCCACCGGCCAACCATCGGCCCCCGGCAGCAGCCGCATCCGGTCCGAGCGCAGCACATGCAGCTCCACCGGCACCCCGTCCTCGCCCGCGACCGCCTCAAGATAGCCATCTCCTGAGAGCAACAGCTGACCAAAGAGCGATTCAAACAGCTCCGCCCGGCCCTGCGCCGGATTCGGCGCCCGCACCAGGTCGAGCACCGGATGGGTGTCAAACCGGTTGCGCCCGTTCTGCAGCACCAGCGGCAAGGCGGCGGCGGCTTCGGCGATCATCTTGACCGCCCGGAACCCCACCGGATTGCCGACAAAACCGCTGCGGGTCAGAGACGCGATATCCCGCGGGCTCCACGCCACCCGGCCCGAGCTGGGCCAGGCCACGACCCTGCCGCTCGCGCTGGCCTTGACCTCAGGCACGGCCATCGTGCCGCGTCGGAAATAGTCGATGACACTCATCCACGCCTCCTTTGCCGTTTCCCGCGAACCGCTGATGCCCCGCATCGCTGCGCGTCGCCCCGGTCCAGATGACCGTGTGAAAGGGTTATCGGCTGATTTGATTAAAATGCCTTCAAGCCACCGAACGGTGCCCCGACCACGGCCTCTGGTTCCGCCCAGCGGCTCAGAGCGCCCGCACCTGCGGTCGCATCCAATTGCCACCCGGCACGATCATCAGCTCGTGCAACGCCCAGACCAGCGCATCCAGCCGGTCCGGCGACCCCTTGCCCTGATAACCGCCCACCGACATCGCACACAGCTGATCCTCCAGCGCCCCGAGGCCGCGCACATGATGCACCCGCCCCTGTTCGTAGAGCGCCGCCACCGGTTCTGCCCGCGCCGCCTTGCCACGGCTGGCATGAACCTTGCGGATCGGCGCCATCGGATCGATCTGGCGGATCACGCTTTCCACCAGATCGCCGCCCTGATTGACCTCGGCCACCAGCCGCTCCGCCCCGTGCCGCCGCATCGCATCAACCGCCGCCTCGGCCCAGGCCGAGGGCGAGGCCGCCGACAGGCTGGCATCTTCCAGCACATAACAACGCCAATTACGCACATCGCCACGCATCGTCACTCCGGCAACAATGATCCCACACTCATCCGATCCGGCATGGCCGCTGACCGGCGGATCGATGGCGACCACCACCCGGTCGAGTTCGGGCACGATATCCACCGCCTGCCGCTCCAGCGCCTCCAGCCTCCACAGCGCCCCCTCGACATCGTCCAGCAGCAGCCCCTCCAGCTCTTGTCGCCCCAAACGGGTGCCGTCATAGCGCGCCTTGACCTCGGCCAGAAAACTGTCGGCGAGATTGGCGCGGTTGGCCTCGGTCGGGGCATGGGTGGTGACCGTCGACGGGCTGTCCAGCAACGTCTTCAACACCCGCACATTGCGCGGCGTGGTGGTCACGCAGACCTGGGGATCATCCCCCAGCCGCAGCGCGAATTGCAGCATGTCCCAGGCCTCGCGCCCACGCCGCCACTTGGCCAGCTCATCGACCCAGGCGCAATCGAACTGCGGCCCGCGCAGGCTTTCCGGGTCATGCGCTGAAAACAGCCGTGCCTCGGCACCGTTCGGCCAGACCAGCCGCTTGCGCACCACCTCGTATTTCGGGCGTCGGTCCGGCGGCGAACAGGCCATAATGCCGCTGTCGCCAAACACCATGACATCGCGTGCCTGCTCGATGGTCTCGGCCACCAGCGCCACCCGCTGACAGCGCCCGGGATCACCGGCTCGTGGCCCCTCGACCTGCGCGCGCACCCATTCCGCCCCGGCCCTGGTCTTGCCGGCACCGCGCCCGCCCAGAATCACCCAGGCACGCCAGTCCCCCTCGGGCGGCAATTGATGATCCATCGCCCAGAATTCGAACAGGAACGGCAACGCCATCAGCTCGGATTCATCCAGCCCGTCCAGAAATTCATCCTGAAGGCTGACATCGGCGGAGGCGATCCAGGCGGCACCGGATCGAAGCCCGGGCCCCGTCGAGATCGAGGTAGAACTGCCCGCCGCCTTCACCGTTTTTGCGTCTGATTTCATTTAACCTCGCCTCCGTATCCGCTGCGCTCTGCAAAAATTGCCGCACGTCCCTCAATGTCTTTTGTGCCTCAGCCGGGGCCAGACCATCGTCATCCCGCGCCCGGGTCTGCAGCCCGACCATCTCGACCTTCAGATCCTGCAATTGCTGCAGGATGATATCGATCTCCAATTCCAGCCATTTTTCATCCGACCCGTTTTGCCCAGTGACCAAACGAAACACCCCCCAAGATGGTTGTTCCCCGTGCGGCAGAACAAAAAAACGGCCACGGGGAATGAACCCCGGGCCGCTTGCCCATTTCTTTCAGCATGGCCCAAGTGATACCTGGAACCGTGCCAAAAGTCAAGAATTCAGAGGTTAACCAAACCTTGTAAGGAGCCGCAACATATACGAAATATCAAGATTATCCTGAACGAGACGCGCTATTGCTTGCTGCGCTCGGCCTCGATCTTGCGCCAGTTGGCGACATTGCGATTGTGCTCTTCCAGGGTGGCCGCAAAGGCATGGCCACCGGTGCCATCGGCCACAAAGAACAGGTAATCGCTGTCCGGCGGGTTCACCGCCGCCTCCAGGCTGGCGCGGCCGGGATTGGCGATCGGGGTCGGCGGCAGCCCGGTGATCACATAGGTGTTGTAGGGCGTCTCACGGCGCAATTCGCTCTGCCGCAATCCACGCCCAAGCACCTCCTTGCCGCCGGTGATCCCATAGATCACCGTCGGATCGGTCTGCAGTTTCATCCCACGCCGCAGCCGGTTGACAAAGACGCTGGCGACCAGCCCGCGTTCTTCGGCCACCCCGGTCTCTTTTTCGATGATCGACGCCAGGGTCAGCGCCTCTTCCATCGTCGAAATCGGCAGATCCTCGGCGCGTGATTCCCAGGCAGCGGCCAGCAGCGCCGCTTGCGCCTCGCCCATCTGGGCCAGCAGCGCAGCGCGCGCGGCACCATTGCGCACTTCATAGCTGTCAGGTGCCAACATGCCCTCGGCCGGGATCTCCTTGACCTCACCGCTCAGCACATCAAAGCGCGACAGCGCGTCAACCACCTGCCAGCTGGTCACCCCTTCGGCCAGGGCAATGCGATAACGGGTGTCGGCGGCCTGACGGACCTTGCTGTATTCCTCGGGCACCTCGCCGTCGGCAGGGGAAAACTCTGCGGTTTCCACAAACCGGTTGGTCGCCGGGTCGAGCTCGCGCACCTCGATTACCGACCGGGTGACACCAATACGGTAGACCACCTCGATGCCGCAGGTGCTGGCGCCGCCACGGGTGACGATATCGACGATCTCCTCCATCGAGGCGCCGGACGGAATCAGGAAACTCCCGGCCTTCAGATCATCCGATTTGCCGGCATAATCGGCCCCGATGCGAAACAGCGGGCCGCTGGAAATCGCGCCGCTTTCTTCCAGGTCACGGCTGATCCGCGCCATGTTCGAGCCACCCGGAACCCGCAAACAGATCGCCTGCGCCAGAGGCCCGTCAGAGCTGTATTCGTTCTTGCCCCAGAGGATCACCCCGCCCAGCAGAAACGCCGCCACAATCAGCAACGTAAAGGCGTTCGAGGCGACAGCTCGCCACATGTTCAGCGTTCCTTTCCGAACACCAGGCTTGCATTGGTGCCACCGAATCCAAAGCTGTTGGACAGCGCCACGTCGATCTTGCGTTCGCGTTTGGCATTCGGAGCCAGATCAATCGTGGTTTCCACCGCCAGATTGTCCAGGTTGATCGTCGGCGGCGCCACCTGGTCACGGAGCGCCAGGATCGAAAAGATCGCCTCAATCGCGCCGGCCGCGCCCAGCAGGTGGCCGGTCGCCGATTTCGTCGATGACATTGTCACCGTGCTCGCCGCCTCGCCCAGCAGCCGCTCCACCGCGGCCAGCTCGATCACATCGGCCATGGTCGAGGTGCCGTGGGCATTGATGTAATCGACCTCGCCCGGCGTGATTCCGGCCCGCTTCAGCGCCGCGGTCATCGACCGGAACGCCCCGTTGCCATCCTCAGAGGGCGCCGTGATGTGATAGGCGTCACCGGACATGCCATAGCCCAGGTATTCGCCATAGATCTTGGCGCCCCGTGCCTTGGCATGCTCGTATTCTTCCAGCACCACAACGCCCGCGCCCTCGCCCATCACGAAACCATCGCGATCCGCGTCATAGGGGCGGCTGGCCGCCTTCGGGTTGTCTTTGTACTTGGTCGACAGCGCCTTGCAGGCGTTGAACCCGGCGATACCGATTTCGCTGATGCTGGCTTCGGCGCCACCGGCGACCATCACATCCGCATCATCCCACTGGATCATCCGCGCCGCATCGCCAATCGCATGGGCGCCGGTTGAACAGGCGGTGACCACCGCATGGTTCGGGCCCTTGAAGCCAAAGCGGATCTGCACATGCCCGGAAATCAGGTTGATCAAGGCCCCGGGGATAAAGAACGGCGACACCCGTCGCGGCCCGCGCTCCTTGATCAGCACCGCGGTCTCGGCAATGGAGTTCAACCCGCCGATGCCGGAGCCGATCATCACCCCGGTACGCAGCTTTTCCGCCTCGGACAGGCCTTCGATCCCGGCGTCGCGCACCGCCTGATCGGCGGCAGTCATGCCAAACAGGATGAAATCGTCGACCTTGCGGCGTTCCTTCCGCTCCATCCAGTCGTCGGGATTAAAGGTGCCGTCGCTCCCGTCGCCATGAACCACTTCACAGGCGTAATCGGTAGCCAGATGGCTGGCATCGAACCGCTCAATGGTCCGCCCCCCCGATTGCCCGGCTAGAAGCCGTGCCCAGGTTTCTTCGACCCCGCAGGCCAAAGGCGTGACCATTCCCAGCCCTGTAACGACAACTCGACGCATATACTGCCCCTCCCGGTAAACTCCGAACGCTATTACTCTGCCTTGACGCCGAGGGGCAAGAGCAGCGAGCGGCGAAACCATGTCACTGGTATCCCACCCGTCGGTTTGCGCACATTGCCAGGCACTGCTGGCTCAGCCCATGCCCAACGCTTCTTTGTACATTTCCAGAACCGCCTCTTCCTCGGCGATGTCATCCTTGTCGCGCTTGCGCAGGGCGATCACCTTGCGCAGAACCTTGGTGTCATAGCCGCGCCCCTTGGCCTCGGCCATCACCTCTTTCTGCTGATCAGCGATATCCTTTTTCTCGGCTTCCAGCCGTTCAAACCGTTCGATGAACTGCCGCAGCTCATTTGCGGTCACCCGATAGGTTGCATCGCCTGGGGTCTCGATCACACCGTCGTTCATCCGGTTCTCCTGCCTGTTCGAAAAAGAGCCTTCTCCTATCCGAATCGATCCCCGTCCCGCAAGAGGCATGCTTGCATCGACGCCGCACTTCGCTTAGGCGCGGGGCCGTCGGGACATTGGGGAAACACACGATGGATATCTTGATCTGGGCCGGTGCGCTGGTGTCGCTGCTGGGGCTGTTGGGATTGTTCTGGTCGATCCTCAAGGTGCAGCGCGCCCGGCGCGCCAAACTCAGCGACGAGGAGCTGCGCGCGGCGGTGCAAAAGGCGCTGCCGCTGAACCTCGGCGCATTGTTCCTGTCGGTGATCGGGCTGATGATGGTGATCGTCGGCATATTTCTCGGCTGAACCCCGCACCGAAAGCCTGAGTCGAGAGCCGGCACCAGGTCAGCCGTTCAGATCGTCAAAGCTGCGTCCGTCCTTGTGCAGCTGCACAATCAGCGGATGCTCTTGCCACAGGTCCGGGTCCAGCGGCGCCAGCGCCTTCATCGCCCGCACCAGGGTGAACAGCCCCAGCATATCCGCCGCCTGCATCGGCCCGCCCAGGGTGCGCGGAAAGCCATAGCCCTGCACCATCACCACATCCAGCGCCAGCGGCCGCGCCGCTATGCCCTTGTCCAGCAACCTGGCGCCCTCATTGACCATGGCGGCCAGCACCGCGGTCCAGATCTCGCCACCGGTCCAGGGATGCGCGCCGGGGGCCGCGCCGCCGCGCGCCTCGTTGACCAGACTGGCCAGGGCGTCGGATTCGCTGTCATCATCCTGACCGGTGTTCAGCCGCAACCCGGCCCGCGCGATCAGGCTCGACAACCCGTTTGAGCGCCCGCGCCGGTCCTGCCGGTCGGCATGGGCATCGCCATCCATATCCGACAGCATCGGATAGGCCCCCCGGATCAGCCCGCGATGATGCAGCGCCGCATCAATCGCGCGGGGCTCCGCCCCATAGCGCACCAGCGCGTCCGCAGCATCCAGCAACGCCCCGGCCATCGCCGGCCCGGCCAGGCCATCTGAGGGCGTCACCCGCACCGCCATCCGGCCCAATTGCACCATCAGCTGCCGGGCCCGGGCAAAGACCGGCTTTGACACCGCAGCCGTCGCCACCAATTCGGCCAGCCGCGCCGAATAGGAGCGCGCGGGCAGATGCAGGCCGACAACCCGACCGCGCAACCGCTCCGGGGCCAGCGCTGCGACATCGAGATACCTTGTGGTCGACAGGATCAACGCCCCCGGCCCGGCAACCGCATCGATCTCGGCCAGCGCTGCGCGCTTCACCTCGATATCATCCACCGAAACATCGAAAATCACCTCGGCCTTGGCCAGATCGCCCGGTGCCGCCACCGGCACCAGCCGCTCCAACGCGCCATCCAGCGCAGGTGCGCCCAGCCGGCCGCCCCGGGACGCCAGGTTTTCACGCAGAGCCGCGTCAAAGCGGCCCGCCAACAGCGAATCCGGCTCATAGGGCATCACGCTGATCCCCTGCGCCAGCAACGACGCCACCAGCCGCGCCGCACCCGGCCCCGTCCGCCACAGCCCGACCAACGCCACCGGCGGCGCGTTGATCCCGGCATTGACCCGGGTTTCGGCCACCGCAATATGACGCATGCCGCGCGAGCGCTCCGAGGTCGCCAGTTCGGCGAACAGATCCTGTTCCAGGGTCATCCCAGCCTCAAAGGGAAACAGCAAGGACGCCTCGACCGACTGGATGATCGCCTCGGCGATCGGGTTGGCCGGATCGGGCAGCACCGCGCGGCGGCGGTTGACCTCGGCCTGAAAGGCACCCGGATCGGCAAAGCCCAGCACCCGGTCGCAGCTGCGCGGCCAGGCCCCGACCTCGGCCAGTTCCAGGGCGATCTGGCGGGCGGCTTCATCGGCACGCTCGGCGGGCAGAACGGCGTCGAAAAGTGGCGCCACCACAGCCGATTCAACCCTCAAGGACCGGCCCGACAGCAATAGCGTCAGCGCCCGTTCTGCCCCCAGCAAGCGCGGCAAGCGCTGCGTCGCCCCGGCCGAGGGCGGCAGGCCTATGTGCAGGTCACGAAACCCGATCAGCGTCTGATCAACCGCCACCCGGCCATGGGCCGCCAGCGCCAGTTCCGCCGCCGCGCCCAGCACCTGGCCGCTGACCAGCGCAATCACCGGTTTCGTCATGTTCTCAATGGCTTCGGCCAGATCAACCGGCGCCGGAATCGCCAGTTCAGAATCGTATTCGCGCGGATTCACCAGACCGGGAAAGCCGCCAGCCCCCCGCCCGATCACCACCGCCCTGATCGCCGGATCGGCGGCGGCATCGGCCAGCGAAGCCATCAATCCCTGGCGGATCCGCGGTGACAGAACATTGGCAGGCGGGTGATCCATGGTGATCACCGCGACCGGGCCTTCCTTGCGGATTCTGACTGTCCCTGAAACTTTCCCTGACACCTGGCTGCCCTCTTCCGCCGCCTCGGGCCGGGTCCGCTAGGCTGCAGCGCGGCTGCACCACCGGTTGTCCGACGCGAACAAACGCTGCGAGCCTACCGCCTCTGTCAAAGACCGCAAGACCCCAGGTCGCGCAGGAGGTGTTTGGACGAAAGCCGCGCCCGGTCCGCCACACCCGGCCCGATGCGGCGGACCCGATGTTCAGACCGGCAGGTTGTCGAACTGCGCCTCGATGGCCTCGTTGGTCAGCTCTTCTTGTAATTGGCGCAGCTGGCGCGGAATACCGGCGCTGGTCAGGGCATAGCGCCCGACAATCTTGTGCAGACGATCCAGATGGAGGTGGCGGGTTCCCGGATCCGCGGCGGCGATCTCGGAAATAACTCTCTGGGCATTGGCTTCAAGGTCATACATCTGCAAGTTCCTCCTATGTGCCAGGACCAGCGCAAAGCGCTTTGGCGGACACCCCCAATGGTCTGCGACGCAGGCGGCAGAAGAATTAGCCGCCCCTCCTCGGTGCTATCGCATGGGTTGTATGTAAAGGGTGAACGCGGCCCGAGCAATGCGGCAATTTCCGCCATGCGGTTTATCCACAGGTTCTTGCCTCGCATTTGAGGTAAATGAGTGGATACCCGCCGCCCGCGCACAGGAAATCGGCAAGGATGGGCTTGCAACACATTCCGCAAATGATATATGTCAGCGGAACCATTCTGGGGGATGAAAAATGAAACCCGACGTCACCGCATTTTTCGACGAAGCGACCAACACGATTTCCTATGTCGTCCGTGACCCACAGGGCAGTGCCTGCGCGGTGGTCGATTCCGTGCTCGACTTTGACTATGCCTCGGGGCGCACTGACACCAGATCGGCAGATGCAATCATCGCTTTCATCAAGGAGAAGGGCTGGGATCTGCAATGGCTGCTGGAATCCCATGTCCATGCCGACCACCTGTCCGCTGCGCCCTATATCCAGGACGCGCTCGGCGGCAAGATCGGCATCGGTGAACGGATCACCGTGGTGCAGGATACCTTTGGCAAGGTGTTCAACGAAGGCACCGAATTCCAGCGCGACGGATCGCAATTCGACCGGCTGTTTGTCGAAGGCGACAGTTTCCATATCGGTCAGTTGCGGGGCGATGTGCTGCACACGCCGGGCCATACCCCGGCCTGCCTGACCTATGTGATCGGCGATGCCGCCTTTGTTGGCGACACCCTGTTCATGCCGGATTTCGGAACCGCGCGCTGTGACTTCCCCGGCGGCTCGTCCGAGACCCTGTACAATTCGATTCAGAAAATTCTGGCCCTGCCGGATGAGACAAGGATTTTTGTCGGCCATGACTATAAGGCGCCGGGCCGCGATGCCTATGCCTGGGAAACCAGTGTCGGTGAGCAAAAGGCGCTGAATATCCATGTCGGCGCTGGCAAATCGGCCGAGGAATTCATCCGCATGCGCGATGCCCGCGACGCGACCCTGGCGATGCCCAAGCTGATCATCCCGTCACTGCAGGTGAATATGCGCGCCGGTCAGATGCCGCCGCCGGATGAACAGGGCGACGTGTTCCTGAAGGTTCCGGTCAACAAGCTCTAAGTATTTTTCCGCTCCCCGCGGCGCCTGCCCCCTCCGGCGGCGCCGCAAATCGTCCCCCCTCACGTGTCCCTTCGCGGACAAGGATTTTACATGCAACCTGAATGGATCATGGGCCTCATCGGCGGCCTGGTAATTGGCGTGGCAGGTGCCGTCTACCTGCTTGGCAACGGCCGAATCATGGGCGCCAGCGGCATCATCGGCGGGCTCGTCGATGGGTCCGGCCGGGGCGGCAATACCGAACGCGCCGCCTTTGTCGCCGGGCTGTTCGGCGCACCGCTGATCGCGACGCTGTTTATTGGCACACCGGACACCCATGTCAGCACGAATCTGGCGGTGCTGGTCGCCGCCGGGCTGCTGGTCGGCATCGGTACAAGGATCGCCAATGGCTGCACCTCCGGCCACGGCGTCTGTGGCATCTCGCGGCTGTCATTTCGCGGCATGATCGCCACGGTGTTCTACATCCTCGCCGGCGGGCTGGTGATGGTTCTGTTCCGTCATGTTCTGGGAGTCGTGTGATGCGCAATCTGCTCGCCGTTGTGGCTGGAAGCCTGTTTGGCATCGGCCTGATGATTTCCGGCATGACCGACACCAGCCGAGTTCAGGGCTGGCTCGACCTGTTCGGCCAATGGGACCCGACGCTGGCCTTTGTCATGGGTGGGGCAATCCTGCCGATGATGGTGGCCTGGCGCCTGACCCGGCGCGGTCGACCGCTGGCCGGTGGCACATTCCCACCGCCGCCGCTGCCCGAAATCGACCGCAAGCTGGTGATCGGATCGGTCCTGTTTGGCGCGGGTTGGGGGCTTGGCGGGCTCTGCCCCGGACCCGCGGTCGCCTCGCTGTCCTATGGCGGCGTTGGCGGGCTGACTTTCCTGGTCGCGATGCTGGTCGGAATGTGGGTGGCACCGCCCCTGCGCAGCCGACTGGACAGCGCCGTTCCCGCCGAATAAGGCTAGCCGCATGGACATTCGCACACTCACCCCCCGCTATGCCGTGACGCCGCAGATCACCGCCGAAGACATCGACGCGATCAAGGCCGCCGGCTTCACCCGTGTGATCTGCAACCGCCCGGATGCCGAGAACCCGCCTGACCTTTTCGCCGCCGAAATCGAAGCGGCGGTGCGGGCTGCCGGGCTCGAGTTTGTGGCGTTGCCGCTGACCTATCCGACGATGACGCCCGAGGCGATCGCCCAGCATATGGCGGCGCTCGAAGCCGATGGGCCGGTGCTGGCCTATTGCGCCTCCGGCACCCGCTGCACCACGATCTGGGCGCTGGGGCGCGCCGGTCAGGGAGCGAATGTGGATGACATCCTCGCCGCGGCAGCTCGCGCCGGATATGATCTGGCGTCACTGCGTCCGCGACTGGACGATCTCGCCGCCTCGGCCTGATCGGGCTATTCGATCAGCGACAGGCCAGCCCGTGGCACGGCGGCAAAACCGGTGGTTTCGCTGTCCTGCCCGGCCTGCGGATCCGGCAGATCGTCGGCACCGCCGAACCCGGAAAATGACGGTTAGGTGAGGCGCGCGATGGTGACCAACTGCGCTTGCGCAATTAGCCAACCCGGCCCTATTGCGTGGCGATCGCGGGTTTTTCTGGCAGGCTGACCCGAAACGCCGCGCCGCCCTGCCCCGGCAGATAGGCGACGGCGCCGCCCAGCCGCGCCATCACCTCGCGGCAGATCGCCAGGCCCAGCCCGGCGCCCCCGGCCTTGTGATGCCCCACCCTTGAGAATTTCTCAAAGATCAGCCCGTGCATATCGGCGTCGATGCCAGAGCCGTTGTCGATGAAATCGACAATGATCAGCCCGTCGCGCCGCTGCACCGCCAATGTCAGCACCGGATCTGCCGCGTCGCAATATTTCTGCGCATTGGCGATCAGATTGATGAACACCTGCGCCAAACGGTCGAAATCGGTCTCGATCGCAATCATCTCATTGTCAGGCTCGCGCAGGATGGTCAGCCGCCCGCCCTGCACCGCCGTCGACACCGCCCGGTCCAGCACTTCGGCCAGGGTGCCAGAGCGGATGTTCAGGCTCACCTGACCATTTTCCAGCACGCTCAGATCCAGCAGGTCGTCCAGCAGCCGGGTCAGCCGCAGCGCCTCGTCATGGATGATCGAGGCATATTTGGCCCGCTCCGCCCCGGTCAGCCCGTCGGTATCGCGCAGGATTTCGGAAAACGCCCGGACCGAGGTCATCGGGGTGCGCAGCTCATGGCTGATCTGGCTCAGGAAGGCATCCTTCTGCACCGAAATCTGGGTCAACTTCTCGTTCACGGCCCGCAGCTGTCGGGCGCTGCGCGCCAGCTCTTCGGATTTGGTTTCCAACTGGCTGGAATATTCCATGATCTGCGCGGTCTCATCGGCCACCGCCATCAGCTCTTCAACCGAGACACTGGCGCCGCCGACGATCTGGCCGACCATCGCATGGGCGGTGGCGGCGCCGACCGACCCGGACAATTCCCGCTCAAGCCGTTGCAGGAATCCCGCCGAAGGTTCCGGCAGGAACCCGGCCAGGCCCTGCCGACGTGCCTCGTCCTGAAACAGCGCCTGCGCCTGACCGGCGCCCAGAATGCGCTGCGCCATGATCATCAGATCCTCGCTCTGCGCCGCGCCGCCCTGCCAACCCTGCGGCGCAGTGGAATGGGCAAAGACATTGACGAACTGGGCGCCCTGCAAGCGTTCCATCGGCGAGGGAAAGGTGAACACCGACACCAGAAAGAACGCCGTGGTGTTGCACAGCATCGACCAGAACACCCCGTGAATCAGCGGGTCCAGGCCGGTGATCCCGAACAGGCCATGCGGGCGCAGCCACCACATTCCAAATGGCCCGAATTCCAGGACGCTGGCGGGCAGGATCACCCCGGTGCCAACGCTGGGCAGGAACAGGCTCCACAGCCAGATCGCCGACCCGACGATCAGGCCAGACAGGGCGCCCAACCTTGTGGCGCCGCGCCAGAATATCCCGCCCAGCAGCGCCGGTAGAAACTGCGCCACGCCCGAGAACGAGATCAACCCGATCGAGGCCAGCGCCGCGCCGCCCCCCGACACCCGGTAATAAAAATAGCCGAGCAGCAGAACCCCCACGATCGACAGCCGCCGGGCCAGCAGCACCACATTGCGCACGTCGCCCGACACCGTGGCGCCGCCGCCATGGGCGCGCAGCCAGATCGGCATCACCACATGGTTGGACACCATCGTCGACAGCGCAATCGAGGCGACGATCACCATCGAGGTGGCCGAAGAAAACCCGCCGAGGAATGACAGCGTCGCCAGCCCCTCACGGCCCTGGCTCAGCGGCACGGTCAGCACAAACAGGTCGGGGTTCGATCCCGCCGGCAACAGCTCAAGCCCGGTCACCGCAATCGGCACCACGAACAGCGACATCAGCATCACATAGGCCGGAAAGGCCCAGGAGGCGGTGCGCAGATGGGTCTCGTTGTCATTCTCGACCACCAGCACCTGAAACATCCGGGGCAGGCAGAGAAAGGCCGCGGCAGACAGAAAGATCAGACCGCTCCAGCGCGAACTGGCCATCTGCCAATGACCCAGTTGCGAGGCATCGATCCGCGCCAGCGTTTCCGAGACGCCGCCGCCGACCCCCCAGACCACAAAGATCCCGACCGCCAGCAGCGCCACCAGCTTGACCACGGCCTCGACCGCGATGGCCATCACCACGCCATGGTGGCGCTCGTTGGCATCCAGGTTGCGGGTGCCGAACAATACCGTGAAGAACGCCAGCCCCGCCGCGACCCAAAGCGCGGTTGAGGCGCTGTCGCCGCCACGCCCGGCACCGGGCACCGACTCCGGATCGGCAGCGGCAAAGCTGGCAAAGCTTTCGACCACCGATTGCAATTGCAGCGCGATATAGGGGGTGGTGCCAACCACCGCCAGAATGGTCACAAGGACCGCCAGCAGGTTGGATTTTCCATAGCGCGAGGAAATCAGATCCGCGACGCTGGTGATCCGTTGCGAGCGCCCGATTCGCACCACCTTGCGCACCCCCCAGAGCCAGCCGATCATCACCAGGCTGGGACCGATATAGATCGTCAGATATTCCAGCCCCGACCGGGCCGCGTTGCCGACCGCGCCGTAAAACGTCCAGGCGGTGCAATAGATCGACAGCGACAAGGTATAGACCAGCGGCGAGTGCAGCCAGTGGGCGCGCCCACGCAGCGCCACCCGTTCAGCAGCAAAGGCCACCGCGAACAGCGCCGCCACATAGCTCAGGCAAACCACGATCAGCACATTCAGAGATCCCATCAGCCGCGGCCCCGTTCGTCAGACAGCAGCGGACGCGGGCCGCTTTTTGGATCGACCTCGGGTTCCAGCCGCCGCGAAGCCAGCCAAGCGGCCAGGACCACCAGCCCCGCCCAGACGCCAAACAGCCAGAGGATCGCATGCGAGGTAACGGTGCCGCCCGCGCCCTGTACCCAGAACAGCGGCACCATCAGCAGCAGCACCATCCCGATCACCGGCAACACCCGCGCCAGATCGGCGAGACGGCGGCGGCGATAGGTGCGGTGGTCCAGGAACACCTGCCTGGGGACATCGACCATGGGCTAGTCCCGCGCCAGGTCGCGCACCGCTTCAAGCACTTCGGCATTGGAAAAGGGCTTGGTCATGAACCGCGAGGCGCCATAGCTTTCTGCCAGTTCACGATCCTTGGACTGGCCGCGCGCGGTCAGCAGCAGCACCGGCAGATCGGCGGTTGTGGCGCTGGCGCGCAGCTCCTGCAGGATATCATAGCCCGAGCGCCCAGGCAGCATCACGTCGAGGATGACCAGATCGGGATTGCGGGTGCGCACCGCCTCGACCGCATCGACACCATTGAAATGGTTCGCCACGCGCCAACCGTCGCGGGACAGGATGAATCCGATTGCCTCGCTAATATTGGGTTCGTCCTCAATGACCAGAACGGTCTTGCTCATCCGGTCCTCCCCTCCCATCCGAGCCGCGCCAGCGTTGCGCATTGGAATTGTTATCTCTTACCCGGGGCGGCCTGTCAAAAGCCGAATTCCGCATCGCGGACAGGCAGGTGTCGCGTCACCCGGTTTCAGCCATGATCGACGGCTCGCGGCGGCCGCGGCAATTCAGCTTGGGACAGATCCGGCAGGTCACCCCAACCCGGCGGTCGCTGTCGTCATCCGGCGCGGCGGGGCTGGGCAGGATCAGCATATGCGCTTCGAACAGCGGCTCGCGTCCGGCCCGCATCACCCCGACCGGTTCGGCCACCGCATGGACGGTGAAGCGCCCCTCGGAGCGGCTGGCCAGGCGCAGGGTCTGGCGGATCGGCACCAACGGCCGCGACAGTGATTGGAACAGCGGCCAGAGCGGACAGGCGGCCCCAAAGCGCGGCAGCGGGAACGACGGCAACGGGCGGCGAAAGGTCAAGGTGCCGCTGGCATCGCAGACCACCAGCCCGAACGGCCCGCCCAGCTCTGCGGCCACCGCCCCCGGCAGGGTCGCCAGCCGTCGCATCATCCGCCCGGTTTCGACCCCGAAGCGCGCCGCCAGCGCCGCCGGGTCAATCTCATCCGCCGATCGGATCGCCTCGACCACTCCCGCCACCGGCAACCGCGCCACATCTTCGCGGTAGCGCGTCAGGATCCGGCGTGCCAGGTCGAGCGCCGCCGCCGAGGTCAGCCCCTCCTCGCCCCCCGTCAATACATCTTGCACCGTCGCGTCGCCGCCGCGCTCAAGCTCGGCGATGTGAAAGCCGCGCGCCGATAGAAACGCCTCGACCTCATCCTGCGGCGCGTTCAGCGTCGCATCCTTGCGCTGGCCGGCGTCCAGCTCGGCCACCAAATGCTGCGCGCCTTCGGACAGCCGCTGGCTGTCCTCGCTGATATTGCGGTGAAATCGCTCGCGCCATTCCGGCTCTAGCTCCTTGGTTTCGACCAGGATCGAAGCGGTGGAATGAATCGCGGTAATGGTCGAAAGCACCTCATGCAGCGAAGCTGCCAGATGCGGGTCATGGGTCAGCCGGTCGGTCAGCGCCTCAACCGTCTGTTCGAGGCTGGCAATGGCGCGGTGCTGTTCAGATGCCAGCGCCGCCCAGCCCGGAAATCGACCGGCAAATTCCTCAAGCATGTCCAGTTCGGCACCCGCCCGCGGCCGGTCGGCGGCGGCTTCTCGCAGGGTGGCGATCAGCGCCGCCTCCGCCCCCTCTGACAGCAGCGATGCCTCGACCTCCAGCGCCGCAGCGATGTCGAGCAGCAGCTTGCCCCCGATTCTGCGCCGGTTGTGTTCGATCAGATTGAGGTAGGAAGCCGAGATCCCAGCCCGCCGCGCCAGCTCGGCCTGGCGCAGGCCACGGATGACCCGCCGCTCACGGATCCGACTGCCGGTCAGGGTCGTTCTAAGCATGGTGTTTTTCCTGCAAAAACAGCGCGTTTCTGCACTGCAAAATAATTTCTTTACAAACCATACACCAAAATTGTGCATGTGTTTACAAAAAAATCATTAGGAATAAAGCGCTTGTTGCCTAGTTTTCATTTTCTCTGCGATAGTAACTTTGCACGAATGTGCGTTCTGGGCCGTGAGGAGACGCGCCCCGAACTCACCTAAACGGGAGGATTACATGTCCAATACCAACTTCACGCGTCGAGGCGTGCTCAAAACCGGCGCCGTCGCCGGGGCGGGCCTTGCCTTGCCCACCTATCTGTCGGCGGCCAGCCATTCGGGCTATACCAACGCCCCGCAGGGCAGCACTGTCACCCTCGGCTTCAACGTGCCGCAAACCGGCCCCTATGCTGACGAAGGCATGGACGAACTGCGCGCCTACGAGCTCGCGGTCGAACATCTGAATGGCGAAGGCGACGGCGGCATGATGTCGACCTTCTCGTCGAAGGCCCTGCAGGGCAACGGCGTCCTGGGCAAGAAGGTGGCCTATGTCACCGGCGACACCCAGACCAAATCGGATGCGGCCCGCGCTTCGGCCAAGTCGATGATCGAAAAAGATGGCGCCATCATGATTTCCGGCGGCTCGTCCTCCGGTGTCGCCGTGGCGGTCCAGGGGCTCTGCCAAGAGGCCGGGATCATCTTCATGGCGGGTCTGACCCACTCCAACGACACCACCGGCAAGGACAAGAAGGCCAATGGCTTCCGCCACTTCTTCAATGCCTATATGTCGGGCGCCGCCCTGGCACCGGTGCTGGCCAAGCAATACGGTCCGGACCGCAAGGCCTATCACCTGACCGCCGATTACACCTGGGGCTGGACCCAGCAAGAATCGATTCAGGCCGCAACCGAAGCGCTGGGTTGGCAGACCGTCAACAACGTGCTGACACCGCTGGCCCAGACCGATTTCTCGTCCTACATCGCACCGGTTCTGAATTCCGGCGCAGATGTTCTGGTCCTGAACCACTACGGCGGAAACATGGTCAATTCGCTGACCAACGCCGTGCAGTTCGGCCTGCGCGACAAGATGGTGAACGGCAAGCAGTTCGAAATCGTCGTTCCGCTCTATTCGGAACTGATGGCCAAGGGCGCCGGTCCGAACATCAAGGGTATCCTGGGGTCGACCAACTGGTCCTGGACGCTGCAAGACGAAGGCACCAAAGCATTCGTCAAATCGTTCGGCACCAAATACGGCTTCCCGCCGTCGAACGCCGCTCAGACCTGCTATGCGCAAACGATGCTCTATGCGGATGCTGCGGCACGGGCCGGGTCGTTCAACCCCTGCGCCATCGCCGAAGCCCTGGAAGGCTTTGAATTCGATGGTCTTGGCAACGGTCCGACGCTGTACCGCGCCGACGATCACCAGTGCTTCAAGGATGTGCTGGTCATGAAGGGCAAAGAGGACCCGGCAAACGAGCATGATCTGCTCGAAATCGTCGAAGTGACCCCGCGCGCGCAAGTCGAATATGCGCCGGATCACCCGATGTTTGCTGGTGGCAACCTCGGGACCTGCAACCCGGGCGCCTAAAACCCCAAGGGTGCGTGCCAAGGCACGCACCCTGTCGTTTTCGCCTGGCGCCTCTGGCCCCGGCGGGCCCTGATCCGCGGTAGGGTGCGTGCTTGCACGCACCACCGTCTTTCCCATGAGAGAGACAATGGACGCAATCATTCTGCAAATTCTGAACGGTCTGGACAAAGGATCGGCCTATGCGCTGATCGCGCTCGGACTGACCCTGATCTTCGGCACCCTGGGGGTGGTCAATTTCGCCCATGGTGCGCTGTTCATGCTCGGTGCCTTCTGCGCCGTCACCCTGAACAAACTGCTGAGCTTCAGCTTTGAAACCATCGATCCGACCAAGACGGATTTCCTTGGCAATCCAGCCAAGGTCAAAACCGCCTATGTCGAAAGCTGGTTCGGCCCCGATGTCGGCGCCGCAATCATTGATTGGTCGGTGCCACTGGCGATCCTGTTCTCGATTCCGATCATGGTCGGCATCGGCTATGTGATGGAACGCGGGCTGATCAAGCATTTCTACAAGCGCGAACATGCCGACCAGATTCTGGTGACCTTTGGCCTGGCCATCGTCATTCAGGAGTTGGTCAAGCATTACTACGGTGCCAACCCGATCCAGACCCCTGCCCCGTCGGCGTTTCGCGGCTCGCTCGATTTCGGCGCGATGTTCGGCTTTGATCCGAATGTGATCATCTATCCCTATTGGCGGCTGGTCTATTTCGCCTTTGCGGCGGTGGTGATCGGTGCGGTCTTTGCCTTTCTGCGCTTCACCACCTTTGGGATGGTGGTGCGCGCCGGCATGGCCGATCGCGAGACCGTCGGGCTGCTCGGCATCAATATCGACAAACGCTTCACCATCATGTTCGGCATCGCCGCGGCGGTGGCTGGGCTGGCCGGGGTGATGTATGCGCCGATCAATTCGCCCAATTATCACATGGGGATGGATTTCCTGGTGCTGTCCTTCGTGGTGGTGGTGGTCGGCGGCATGGGCTCTCTGCCCGGTGCCGTCGCGGCCGGGTTCCTGCTCGGCATCCTGGAAAGTTTCGCCTCGATGAACGAGGTCAAGTCGCTGCTCCCGGGCATCGACCAGATCATCATCTACCTCGTCGCCATTATCATTCTGCTGACCCGTCCTCGTGGCCTTCTTGGCCGCAAGGGCGTGATGGAGGAGTAATCCATGCTGGGTCTTCACAGCAAAGACTTCAAAACCCTGGTCATCGTGGCCGTGCTGACGATGTTGGCACCATTCATCCTCAACCCCTTCCCGAGCGGCAGCGCCATGGCGCAGTTCAACGCGGGCTATCCCGACCTGATGCAGCGATTTGTGATCTTTGGCATCTTCGCCATCGGCTTCAACATCCTGTTCGGGCTGACCGGCTACCTCTCCTTCGGCCATGCCGCCTTTCTCGGGGTCGGGTCCTATTCCGCGGTCTGGATGTTCAAGCTGCTCAGCATGAATGTCATTCCGGGGATCATCCTGTCGGTGATCGTCGCCGGGATCTTTGCGCTGATCATCGGCTTTATCTCGCTGCGGCGCACGGGGATCTATTTCTCGATCCTGACACTGGCCTTTGCACAGATGTCATTCAACCTGGCCTATTCGGTGCTGACCCCGATCACCAATGGTGAGACCGGGCTGCAACTGACCCTGAACGATCCGCGCATCCTCGGGGTTTCGGCCACCGAAAGCGGCGGCATCCCGGTGACCAACTTCTTTGGTGCCGAGATGCGCTCGACCTACGAACTGGTCGTCGGCGGCTGGGATTTCCAGTTCAACACCGGCTACTACTTCTGCGCAATGATGCTGCTGCTGGCCTTCTATCTGTCGATCCGCATCTTCCGCTCGCCATTCGGGCTGATGCTGCGGGCGATCAAGGCCAACAAGACGCGGCTGAACTACACCGGGCTGAACACCCGCCCCTATGCGCTGGCCGCCTTTGTGATCTCGGGCATGTATGCCGGTCTCGCCGGTGGTCTGCTGGCGTCGATGGACCCGCTGGCCGGGGCCGAGCGGATGCAATGGACCGCGTCGGGCGAAGTGGTGCTGATGACCATCCTTGGCGGGGCTGGCACCCTGATCGGGCCGGTGGTCGGCGCTGGTTTCATCAAGTATTTCGAGAATATCTTCTCGAAAATCAACGACAGCGTGTTGCATGGCTGGTTCGACTTCCTGCCGCAGGGCATGGAAAATGCGGCGGTCTGGGTGACCGAGCATTTCGTCGGACCGGGCTGGCACCTGACCCTCGGGCTGCTGTTCATGCTGGTGGTGACCTTCCTGCCGGGCGGGCTGGTCGAAGGCGGTCAGCGGTTGGCACGGCTGTTCCGGCGCAAGTCCGGTGACAAACCCGACGCCGCTTCGCAATCCAAACCTGCCGAATAAGGAGAGACCAAGATGGGCATCCTTGAAATCAAGAACGTAGGCAAACGCTTTGGCGGTCTGCAAGCGCTTGGCGATGTGAACCTCAGCATCGCCGAGAACAGCGTGCATGCGATCATCGGACCGAACGGCGCGGGCAAATCCACCCTGCTGAATGTGCTGGTGGGCAAGCTGATCCCGGACACCGGCAGCGTCATGTTCGACGGGCAGTCGGTGTTGGGGCGCACCCCCTATGAGATTAACCAGATGGGGATTTCCCGGGTGTTCCAGACGCCTGAGATTTTCGGCAACCTGACGGTTATTGAAAACATGCTGATCCCCTGCTTTGCCAAGCGCGACGGATCCTTTGAATTGAACGCGATCACCTCGATCGCCGGTCAAAAGGACATCATCGAAAAGGCCGAGCATATGCTGGAAAGCATGAACCTGGCCAACAAGCGGCACATGCATTCGGCCTCAATGTCGCGCGGCGACAAGCGGCGGCTGGAAATCGCCATGTGTCTGGCCCAGGAACCACGGCTGTTGCTGCTCGACGAACCCACCGCCGGGATGGCGCGGGCCGACACCAACAACACCATCGACCTGCTGAAGCGGATCAAGGACGAACGCGACATCACCATCGCGATCATCGAACACGATATGCATGTGGTGTTTTCCCTGGCCGAACGGATCACTGTGCTGGCTCAGGGCACCCCGCTGGTCGAGGACGTGCCGCAGAACATCAAAGGCCACCCCAAGGTGCGCGAAGCCTATCTCGGCGAAACGGCCGTGGCCTAAGGAGCGACAGAGATGAACGTCAAACCCGACTTTTCCAAAGGCAAGAACCTCGCCGAAACCGCCCCCGCGTTCCTGAGCGTCTGGGACATGGAATCCTATTACGGCGAAAGCTACATCGTCCAGAACATCAGCTTTAACGTGCATGAGGGCGAAATCCTGGCGCTTCTGGGCCGCAATGGCGCTGGCAAGACCTCGACGCTGCGCTCGATCGCGCGGATGGACGATCCGCAGGTGACGCATGGCGAGATCTGGCTGGATCACCAGCCGCTGCACCTGATGTCATCCTATCAGGCCGCACAGGCCGGGATCGGCCTGGTGCCCGAAGATCGCTGCATCATCCCCGGCCTCACCGTCGAGGAAAACCTGCAACTGGCGCAGATCGCCCCGCCAATCGGCTGGTCCCTGGACCGTCTTTATGAGCTGTTTCCGCGCCTCGGCGAGCGCCGCAAGCAAGAGGGCGTGACCCTGTCAGGCGGCGAACAGCAGATGCTGGCCATCGCCCGCGCCCTGGCCCGCGACATCAAGGTGCTGCTGCTCGACGAACCATATGAGGGGCTGGCACCGGTGATCGTGGACGAGATCGAAAAGACCCTGCGGATCATCAAGGAGCAAGGGATCACCACGATCCTGGTCGAACAGAATGCGGTGCGCGCCCTGGAACTGGCCGACCGCGCGGTGATCCTGGACACCGGCTCGGTGGTGTTTGACGCCAGCGCCGCCGAGGTGCTGGGCAATGCCGAGCTGCGCGCCGAATATCTGGCGATCTGAGATTTGCCATCCGCGTGTTGCATCTCGCGGGTGGTTGAGAGACGTTTGATCCGACAACCAAAAGACGAAGGCCCGACCATGACCGATGCAATCTATTCCCCGTCAGCCGATTTTGTGGCCAAGGCCCATGTCGACGCAGCCAAATACGCCGAGATGTATAAGGCCTCGATTTCTGACCCAGATGCCTTCTGGGCTGAGCAGGCCCGCGCCCGCGTCGATTGGATCAAACCGTTCAGCAAGGTCTCCGAGGTGGATTTCACCCTTGGCTCGGTCGGCATCAAATGGTTCGAAGACGGCACCCTGAATGTCGCCGCCAATTGCATCGACCGGCACCTGGAAACCCGGGGCGATCAGACCGCGATCATCTGGGAACCGGATGATCCCAAGGATGACGCGCTGCATATCTCGTATCGCGACCTGCACCGCAGCACCTGCCGGATGGCCAATATCCTTGAGGATATGGGCGTGCGCAAAGGCGACCGGGTGATCATCTATTTGCCGATGATCCCCGAGGCCGCCTATGCAATGCTGGCCTGCGCCCGGATCGGCGCGGTGCATTCCATCGTTTTTGCCGGGTTCTCGCCCGATGCGCTTGGCGCCCGGATCAACGGCTGCGATGCCAAGGTGGTGATCACCGCCGACCACGCCCCGCGCGGCGGCCGCGCCACGCCGCTGAAATCCAACACCGATCAGGCGCTGTTGCATTGCAAGGACAGCGTCAAGGTGCTGATGGTGCGCCGCACCGGGGCGCAGACCACCTGGATCGACGGGCGCGATCACGATTACAACGAATTGGCGCTTGAGGCGGACGATTATGCCAAACCCGCCGAGATGAACGCCGAGGATCCGCTGTTTGTCCTCTACACCTCAGGCTCCACCGGGCAGCCCAAGGGCGTGGTGCACACCACCGGCGGCTATCTGGTCTATGCGGCGATGACGCACCAGATCACCTTTGATTACCACGACGGTGACGTCTTTTGGTGCACCGCCGATGTCGGCTGGGTCACCGGCCACAGCTATATCATCTACGGACCGCTGGCGAATGGCGCCACCACGCTGATGTTCGAGGGCGTGCCGACCTTTCCCGACGCCGGACGGTTCTGGGCGGTCTGCGAAAAACACAAGGTCAACCAGTTCTACACCGCCCCCACCGCAATCCGGGCGTTGATGGGCCAGGGCAAGGAATGGGTCGAAAAATATGACCTCTCCGACCTGAAGCTGCTGGGCACCGTCGGCGAGCCGATCAATCCCGAGGCCTGGAACTGGTATAACGATGTGGTCGGCAAGGGCATCTGCCCGATCGTCGACACCTGGTGGCAGACCGAGACCGGCGGCCATATGCTCACCCCGCTGCCCGGCGCCACCGCGACCAAACCGGGATCGGCCACCCTGCCGTTCTTCGGGGTGCAGCCGGTGGTGCTCGACCCCCAAACCGGCGCCGAGATCACCGCCACCGAATGCGAGGGTGTGCTGGCCATCAAGGGCAGCTGGCCCGGCCAGATGCGCACGGTTTATGGCGACCACGAGCGCTTTGAGACGACCTATTTCAGCGATTACGAAGGCTATTACTTCGCCGGTGACGGCTGCCGACGCGACAAGGACGGCTATTACTGGATCACCGGCCGGGTCGATGACGTGATCAACGTCTCTGGCCACCGGATGGGCACTGCCGAGGTCGAATCCGCCCTCGTTGCCCATGTCAAAGTCGCCGAGGCCGCCGTGGTTGGCTACCCGCATGAGATCAAGGGCCAGGGCATCTATGCCTATGTCACCCTGATGAACGGGGTCGAGCCGGATGAGGCGCTGCGCAAGGAGCTGGAAACCTGGGTGCGCACCGAAATCGGCCCGATCGCCAAGCCTGACCTGATCCAATGGGCCCCCGGCCTGCCGAAAACCCGGTCGGGCAAGATCATGCGCCGGATCCTGCGCAAGATTGCCGAAAACGACTATGGCGCGCTTGGCGACACCTCGACCCTGGCCGATCCCAGCGTGGTGGACGAGCTGATCGAAAACCGGATGAATTGCTGATCCCCGCTGAGGGCGGATGGCGCTGGCGGGTCCGTTCGGGCCCGCCATTTTCATGCCAGGGCCGGCCCGGCCCCGGGGTTTTCGCCTGCCCGAGGCCACGACGGCGCATAGGTCACTTTTCACCGGCCTTTCCATCGCCTATAAGCGGCGGGTGCGGACCACAGCGAAGGGTCCCGTAATATCATCGAGGACAGCATGACCAACAAGTCGCACGAGACCGATGTTGATTTTATCCGGGCCCTTGCGGGCCTGCTGCGCGAAAACGATCTGACCGAGATCGAGGTTAAACGCGAATACGGCAAGGATGACGGGCTGAACGTCCGCGTCAGCCGCACCAACACCGTCGTGACAAGCGTCGCCGCTGCCCCGGCCGCCGCACCCATCGCAGCCGCACCCATCGCCGGGGCCCCGGTCGCCTTGGTCTCCAGCGGCGGCGGAGAAGATCCGGCCAGCCATCCCGGCGCGGTGACCTCGCCGATGGTCGGCACCGTCTATCTGCAACCCGAACCGGATGCCCCGGCTTTCGTCTCGGTCGGTGACAAGGTGGCCGAAGGCGACACGTTGCTGATCATCGAAGCGATGAAGACAATGAACCAGATCCCCGCCCCGCGTGCGGGCACGATCAAGCGCATTCTGGTCGAGGACAAATCGGCGGTCGAATACGGCGCGCCCCTGATGATCATCGAATAGGGCCACCGCAATGTTCGACAAGATCCTGATTGCCAACCGTGGAGAAATCGCTCTGCGCGTGATCCGTGCCGCCCGCGAAATGGGCATCCGCAGCGTCGCGGTGCATTCCACCGCCGATGCCGATGCCATGCATGTGCGGATGGCCGACGAATCCGTCTGTATCGGCCCGCCCGCTTCCAGCGAAAGCTACCTGCATATCCCGGCGATCATTGCCGCCTGCGAGGTCACCGGCGCCCAGGCGATCCACCCCGGCTATGGCTTCCTGTCGGAAAACGCCGGATTCGTGCAGATCGTCGAGGATCACGGGCTGACCTTTATTGGCCCGACGGCGGAACATATCCGCATCATGGGCGACAAGATCACCGCCAAGGACACGATGAAGGCGCTTGGCGTGCCCTGCGTGCCCGGCTCGGACGGCGGGGTTGCCGACCTTGCCACCGCCAAACGGCTGGGCGACGAGATCGGCTATCCGGTCATCATCAAGGCCACCGCCGGTGGTGGCGGACGCGGCATGAAGGTGGCGCAGACCGCCGCCGACATGGAAAGCGCCTTTCAGACGGCCCGCGCCGAAAGCAAGGCGGCCTTTGGCAATGATGAAGTCTATATCGAGAAATACCTGACCACCCCGCGCCATATCGAGATCCAGGTGTTTGGCGATGGCAAGGGCGGTGCCGTGCATCTGGGCGAACGCGATTGTTCGCTGCAACGGCGTCATCAGAAAGTGTTCGAAGAGGCGCCCGGCCCCTCGATCAGCGCCGAAATGCGTGCCGAAATCGGCAAGACCTGCGCCGATGCGATCGCCAAGATCGGCTATGCCGGGGCCGGCACCATCGAGTTTCTTTATGAGAACGGTGAATTCTTTTTCATCGAGATGAACACCAGGCTGCAGGTCGAACATCCGGTGACCGAGGCGATCTTTGGCGTCGATCTGGTGCGCGAACAGATCCGGGTGGCCGAGGGCTATCCCCTGTCCTTCACCCAGGACGATCTGCAAATCAACGGCCATGCCATCGAGGTGCGGATCAACGCCGAGCGGCTGCCCGATTTCGCGCCGCGCCCCGGGCGGATCAGCCATTACCACGCTCCCGGCGGCCTTGGCGTGCGGATGGATTCCGCACTCTATGACGGCTATTCGATCCCGCCCTATTACGACAGCCTGATCGGCAAATTGATCGTGCATGGCCGCGACCGGCCCGAGGCGCTGGCCCGGCTGCACCGCGCCCTGTCCGAACTGATCGTCGACGGGGTGGAAAACACCGTGCCGCTGTTCGACGCGCTGCTCGCCGAACCGGATATCCAGAGCGGTAACTACAACATTCACTGGCTGGAAAAATGGCTCGCGGCCAACCTCACCGCCTGAGCCGCCCCAGCTTCCGCCCCGAATAACGCGCAATCCAACCGCTCGCCTCCCCCTAATGGGGGGCGGGTCAGCGTGGGGGCCGCCACCCCCCCCCTCGCATCCGGCCTCGCCAAACCCTGCGCCCCATGCCACTCTGGCCCGGCCATGAAAGACTCGGACTCCCTCACCACCGCTCTGCTGTTGCATGCCTACACGCTGGGCATTTTCCCGATGGCCGAAAGCCGGGACGATCCGGATATCTTCTGGGTCGATCCGCGCCGTCGCGGGATCTTTCCGCTCGACGGGTTCCATGTCTCGCGCTCACTGGCCCGAACCCTGCGGCGGATGGACTATCAGGTCAGCGTCAACCGGGATTTCGCCGGGGTGGTCGATGCCTGCGCCGATCGCCCGGAAACCTGGATCAATGCCGAAATCGCGCAGCTCTACCTTGAACTGCATGAGCTCGGCCACGCCCATTCTCTGGAAATCAGCGCCGGGGGACAATTGATCGGTGGGGTTTACGGGGTGACCATCGGCGCAGCTTTCTTTGGCGAAAGCATGTTCTCGCGGCGCCGGGACGGGTCAAAAATCGCGCTGGTCTGGCTGGTGGATCGGTTGCGGCAGGCCGGGTTCACCCTGTTCGACACCCAGTTCATCACCCCGCATCTCGCCTCGCTCGGCGCCATCGAAATCTCGCGCGCCGAGTATCAAGCCCGCCTGCACGAAGCGTTGGCGCGCAGGGCGGATTTCACCGCGCCGCCGCCGCCGGACAATGCTCAGTCGGTCTTGCAGCGCATCACCCAGACGTCATAGCGGAAATGATCCAGCGCGTTCAGCGCCGGGGATGAGGCGACCATCCAGCCTGAAAACAACGGTTCGCTGGATTTCGACGGTTCGGTGATCACCAGAAAGGCATAGGCATCGCCATCCTGATCGCCATCGGGATAGCGGCATTCGCGCAGCGTGATGACCAGCCGACCGATCTGCGCCGATCCGCCTGCGCGCATGTCGAATTCCGAAACCTGACCGTTGAACTTGTCCAGCGCCTTCAGCCGCGCACCGGTGCCGATCCTGGTGCGTGCCTCTTCGGTGGTGGCGCCATCGATGCCATCGACCACCTGCGCCATGGCGCCCGTGGCAAGCGATACCAACACCGAAATCAGAGCCGCGCGCAGCATCATTCACCCGTTTTGGTGACGAATTTCATCAACAGGGCGACCAAGCTGATCGAGCCCTGGGTTTCCAGAACCTCGTCCCCGGATTCCAAATAAAATTCCGATCCGCCGGGCGAGAGTTCCAGGTAGTTGCCGCCGAGCAGGCCTTCGCTGGAAATCAGGACCGCGCTGTCATCGGGCACTTTGACACCGTCGCTGACGCTGAAGGTGGCGATGGCGCGATAGCTTTCCGGGTTCAGTGCGATATCGGTCACGGTGCCGACCTTGACCCCCGCCAATCGCACATCGGTGCCGATCTGGATGCCGTCGGCGGCGCGGAAGGAAGCGGTGAGCGGATAACCGGCGCCGCCCGGTGCCAGGCCGGCGATCTTGCCGGCATAGATGCCAAAGCCGATGGCCAGCGCCAGAACCGCGCCGCCGACCAAGACTTCTGTTGTGTTTTCAGCCATTCGAGTCGCCCTTTTATTCCGGGCTCCAGGCCTCGTAATCCTGGCGCGGCGCGGTATCGGATCGACGAATCGAACCGGACGGCGCATAGGCCAGCGGCGATCCGGTCAGGTTTTCCTGGTGCGGCTTTTCCCAGGCCCTATGCGACAGCGGCGCGTCGGTCGGGGCCTTGTCAAAGGTGTGATGTAGCCAGCCATGCCAATCCGGGCTGATCCGGCTGGCCTCGACCTCGCCATTGAACAGCACCCAGCGCCGCTTGCCATCGCGCGAGCGGAAGAACCGGTTGCCCTGATCATCCTCGCCCACCTTCACCCCCTTGCGGGAGGTGTAGAGCAACGTGTTGAGAGTGGCACCGTTCCACCATGTCAAAGCACGCAGAACCGAATTGAACAGGCCCATGGGCAACCTCCGGATTGGGTCTCTCTGATATGGCGCATCGGCGCGCTCAGGTCCAGCCCCGAGGCCCGATGTGAAGGCGCGACTTAAGGCCCTTCGTTGCCTCGCGCGACAATTTTCGCGGTAACCTCGATTTCGATCTTGTAGGCCGGGTCGATCAACCCGGCCTGGAACATCGTGGCCGCGGGCGGATGGGCGCCAAACACCTCGGCCAGCACCGGCCAGCAGGGCTCAAAATCGGCGACATCCGGCAGAATGTAATGCACCCGCACCACATCTGCGAAACTGGCCCCGGCCTCACTCAGCGCCTTGCCGATGACGTCGAGCGCGGCGCGGCATTGCGCGACCACGGTTTCACCCTGCCCGACGGTGCCCGCCACATGCACCCAGCCATCGGCGGTTTTCACCGCCCGGCAATAGCCGATCTTGGGTTCATAGGCGCCGCCCGATTCGATCCTGATATGTTCCATCTCGCCCTCTTGCTCTGGACTGCGCGGTGATCCTGCCCAGCTTTTTCAGAAAGCGCCAGAACCCGCAGCCTGTGCGGCGTGGCAAAATGCAAAGGGGCAAAACAAAACGGGCCGGTGCATTGCGGCACCGACCCGTTTCGATCTGTCAAGGCGGGCCGATCAACCGGCGCTGGTGCCTTCTTTCTTGGCTTCGGCGTGGATCATCAGCGGCGTCGCGGATGAAGTCACCGCCTCTTCGTTCACCACCACCTCTTCGACGCTGTCCATGCCGGGCAGATCGAACATGGTGTCGAGCAGGATATCCTCGAGGATCGAGCGCAGCCCGCGCGCACCGGTCTTCCGCTCGATCGCGCGTTTGGCGATCGCGATCAGCGAATCCTCGGTGAAGGTCAGCTTGGTGTCTTCCAGTTCGAACAGCCGCTGGTATTGCTTGACCAGTGCGTTTTTCGGCTGGGTCAGGATGGTAACCAGTGCATCGGCATCCAGGTCCTCAAGCGTGGCGATCACCGGCAGACGGCCGACGAATTCCGGGATCAGACCGAATTTCAACAGATCCTCGGGTTCGAGATCCTGAAAGATCTCGCCGACGCCGCGGTCGTCATTGTCACGCACATCGGCACCAAAGCCCATCGCGCTGCCCTTGCCGCGCGCGGCGATGATCCGGTCGAGACCGGCAAAGGCACCGCCGCAGATGAACAGGATATTGGTGGTGTCCACCTGCAGGAATTCCTGCTGCGGATGCTTGCGCCCGCCCTGCGGCGGCACCGAGGCAACGGTGCCTTCCATCAGTTTCAGCAGCGCCTGCTGCACCCCCTCGCCCGAGACATCGCGGGTGATGCTGGGATTTTCCGACTTGCGGGTGATCTTGTCGACCTCGTCGATATAGACGATGCCGCGCTGCGCCCGCTCGACGTTGTATTCGCTGGACTGCAACAGCTTGAGAATGATGTTTTCGACATCCTCACCGACATAACCGGCCTCGGTCAGCGTGGTGGCATCGGCCATGGTAAAGGGCACGTCGAGGATCCGCGCCAGCGTCTGCGCCAGCAGCGTCTTGCCACAGCCGGTCGGGCCAATCAGCAGGATGTTGGATTTCGCCAGCTCGATATCCGAAGATTTGGCGGAATGGTTCAGCCGCTTGTAATGGTTGTGCACCGCGACCGACAGAACCCGCTTGGCCTTGGACTGACCGATCACATAATCGTCGAGCACGCTACAGATCTCATGCGGGCTCGGCACCCCGTCCGAGCTTTTCAGCCCGGTGGTCTTGGTTTCCTCACGGATGATATCCATGCACAATTCAACGCATTCATCACAAATGAACACTGTCGGGCCCGCGATCAACTTGCGGACCTCGTGCTGGCTCTTGCCGCAGAAGCTGCAATAGAGCGTATTTTTGCTGTCACCACCCGAATTCGTCGCCATATCGCACCCTTTGCCCGAACCCGGGCGATTTTGGTCCGCCCAAGAGCGGCCCATGGTCTGAATTTCCTGTCAGACTAGGCCAGCCCCCGGGGCATCACAATGTCAAAATGCCTCACAAACCACTATGTGAGGCGTCGCCGTCACGCGGTTTCTTCATCCGGTTTGATACGGTTTTCGACGATTTCGTCGATCAGACCCCATGCCTTGGCATCTTCGGGCGCCATGAAGTTGTCACGCTCAAGCGCGCTTTCCACCGTCGCCAGATCCTGGCCGCTGTGTTTCACATAGATCTCGTTCAGGCGCTTTTTCAGTTTCAGCGTCTCTTCGGCATGGATCATGATATCCGTCGCCTGGCCCTGATAGCCGCCCGAGGGCTGGTGCACCATGATCCGGCTGTTGGGCAACGAGAACCGCATGCCCTTTTCGCCCGCCGTCAACAGCAATGATCCCATCGAGGCCGCCTGACCAATCACCAAGGTGCTGACCTTTGGGCGGATGTATTGCATCGTGTCATAGATCGACAGGCCCGAGGTGACGACGCCACCGGGGCTGTTGATATACATGCTGATTTCCTTGGACGGATTTTCCGCCTCAAGGTGCAGCAGCTGCGCGACAATCAGCGATGACATGCCGTCATGCACCGGGCCGGACAGGAAAATGATCCGTTCCTTCAGCAGACGCGAAAAGATATCATAGGCCCGTTCGCCCCGGCTGGTCTGCTCGACCACCATCGGAACGAGCGTGTTCATGTAGAATTCTGCGGGATCTTTCATCACGACCTGCCTAACTGACTGCTGACCACTAGCGGCCAGTTCCTAAGGGAGTCTTAGTCACGCGTGGAATGGGCTGCAAGGGCGCGGCGGGCAATTGATGGCCCCGCATGTCACATGCTTGTCACCTGTGGCGGACTATGGCATCGCCGACACGCCCGAGAGGCGCGAGCCGGAGTGAGCGAGATGCCGGAACCGACCAGATACGCGATCTATTACATGTGCCCGCCCGGCCCGTTGGCCGATTTCGGCGCCGGTTGGCTGGGCTGGGACGCGGCGCGGGGCCGGATCAGCCCGCATCCCGATGTCGCCGATCTGCCGCTGCCGATCGAGGCGATCACCCGAACCCCGCGCAAATATGGCTTTCACGGCACCATCAAACCGCCGTTTCAACTGGCCCCGGGCCGCGATGCTGCGGAACTTGAAGCGGCGGCGGTCGCGCTTTGCCAGGGGCTGGCGCCGGTCAGCCTCGACGGGCTGGCGCTGTCACGGCTCGGCGGATTTCTGGCGCTGACCGTCACCGGCGACACCGCGCCGCTGGCCGCGTTGGCGGCCGCCTGCGTCGCTGGCCTCGATGCCTTCCGCGCGCCCGCCCTTCAGCAGGAGCTGGCCCGCCGCCGCGTCAGCGGGCTGAGCCCGCAGCAAGAGGCGTTGCTGACCCGCTGGGGCTATCCCTACGTCATGGAGGAATTCCGGTTTCACATGACCCTGTCGGGCCGCCTGCCCGCCGAATCCGCCGATGCGATTCGATCCGCGCTGGCCCGCCGGATCACCCCGTTGCTGCCGCGCCCCTTTGCGGTTGGCGAGTTCTGCCTGATGCGGTCTGACACTCAGGGCCGGTTCCATCTGCTCCGCCGATTACCCCTGGGCGGATTGCCCTTGCGCAATGCAGATGCCGCGCCCGGGTGAGCATTGGCACGCACCGCAACTGACCCGGCCGGATCGCATTTGGTCGGCGGCCTGGGCCATGTTAGACTGGCGCGATCCAACCTCAGGGGAGCCCTCCCATGCGCCTGATCCTGATTCTCCTCACCCTCGCCTGGCCTGCCGCCCTCGCCGCCCAATCCACCTGTGCCGAAAAGCATCAGGCCCAGACCTGCGCCGAAGGCTATGTCTGGGACGTCGAGGCGGGCAGCTGCGTCCAGCAGATCACCAGCTAAGGCAGGCCAGACCGGCGGTCTTGCTGCACCTTATTGCTTGGCGTCGCGCAATGCCCGACGCAGGGATTTGCGTTCGTCGAAATCCGCCGTCACATCGCGCATGATCGCGGCGATGGCGGTGAGGTCGCCCTCCGGCCCGCGGATCGGCATGATCGAGAATTGCACCGAGATCTGCACCCCGTCCTTGCGGGTTGCCGGCACCGAAAGCAGATCGCCCGCCCCGTAGCGGGTCTCGCCGGTGCGCATGGTGTTGTCATACCCCTTCCAGTGCTGCGCCTGCAGCCGTTCCGGGGTGATGATATCGAGCGACTGACCCAGCGCTTCGGCTTCGCTGAACCCGAATATCCGTTCGGCGCCAGCGTTCCAGACCCGGATCACGCCCTCGCGATCCGAAACCACCAGGGCGTCGGGCATCCCGTCAAACAGCGCGAGTGCAATCTCTTCTCTATTCATTCTCTGGCGTCCTTTCATATTCGACACCCCGTTCGGTCAGAATAATATCGAGCGGGATATCATGGGGTTGCGGGAAAATCGTGGAGAGCTCGGCCGAGCCCAGCCCGATGCCGATGCTGTAGGGCCGCGGCCCGGCGGCAGCCAGCGTCCGGTCGAAGTAACCGCCGCCATAGCCCAGCCGATAGCCCGCCCGGTCCCAGCCCATCAGCGGCGCCAGAACCACATCGGGTTGGCAGACCGGCGCGTCCTGCGGTGGCACCGGAATATCCCAATGCCCGCGCTCCATCCTCGTGGCGGGCGTCCATCTGCGAAACACCAGCGGCGCCGCCTTTTGCTCGACCAGAGGCAGCGCCAGGCGCTGACCCTTGTCATGCAGCGCGGTCATCAAGGGGCGCAGGTCCGGCTCGTCCTTGATCGGCCAATAAAAAGCGACGATCGGGTTCGCGCCCCTCGCAGAGCGCCGCCCGATCACCCGCTCAAGCCCCGCCATCAGGGCGGTGGCGATGCTCAGACGGTCAGCCGAGGCAAGCGCCTTGCGCGCCGCGCGCAGGCGGATACGCTCGGCCTTGCGCCAGCGCGCCACGTCGCGGGCCTGTTCTGGATCAACCGCAAGCGGGTCAAAGTAGTCCGGCGCGATTTCGCCCGCCATGCAGGGCGGCGAAGAAAACCCGCCGGGGCATTTGAAGCTGTCAAAATCGGTGGTCAATTCCGCCCTCCCCGACAAAAGACCCCCCGTGATCCGCAGTCAGTCGACCAGCCGGACTCGGTTCTTCTTATTCCGAACTAGGCCTGTTAATATGTCCTGTAAATACCAATTCATGGATTTCAAATGCGTCTCACCTCCTTCACCGATTACGGATTGCGCATGCTGATGCGGATGGGCAGCGCCCCGGAACGGGCCTTTTCGACCGCCGAACTGGCCGCCGAATTTCAACTCTCGCGCAACCATCTCGCCAAGATCATGCAGGCGCTGGCCAAGGCCGGGCTGGTGCAGACCCGGCGCGGCGGCGGTGGTGGCGCCCGGCTGACGCGGCCACCCGAAGAGATTCGCCTGGGCGATGTGGTGCGCCTGCTGGAGGTGGGTCAAAGTCTGGTTGATTGCCTGCAGCCTGACGGCGGCACCTGCACGATTGACGGCGCCTGTCGGCTCAAATCCCGGCTGCGGGTCGCGGAGCTGGCCTTCATCGAAAACCTGAACAGCGCGACCCTGGCAGATGTGGTGCTGGAGCCGGTCCCAGCCTGATCCAGCCTAGATCCGCGTCGCCGTGGCCCTTGGCAAATGGCGCGATTCCAGGATCGGTCCCAAACCTTTGCTCACCACTTTTGCGCTGGATCCGCCGGATCAAGGGCCGGACAGGGCGAACAGGGGTCAGATGGGCCGTCTTGCACCGCTGGGACATCTGTCAGTCAACCGCTCCGCTTGCCGGTTGAGCCGCCGCCAGAACGCGGCGAGCGACCTCCTGCTGCGCGCCGAGGATGCGGACAAAGAGGAACCTGCGGACGCCTGACCGCAGGCGCCCTGCAGAGCGCGTGGACATTCCCCGCGCGCATGCCTAAGGCTGAAGGCATGACCCGCTTTGCCCGCCGCACAGCACCGTGCGCCCCCGCGCCGAGTCGCCCAGTCCCGGAGGGGGTCACGGCATGACCTTGCCCGATCCGCTTGCCGATCTGACACCCCCGGCGGACAATCGCCGCGCGATCCTGCTGATGGTCTGCGCGCTGTTCTTTTTCGCCGCGATGGATGCCAGCGCCAAGGCGTTGTCGCGCGAGGCCGGAACCGTGATGGCGCTCTGGGCACGCTATGCCGGTCAGGCGCTGCTGGTGTTCATCCTGGTCAGCCCGCGCCTGAAATCCGTCGCCAAGACCAACTTCCCCGGCCTGCAACTGGCGCGCTCGGCCCTTCTGATGGGGGCGACGACCTGCTTTTTCTTCGGCATCAGCCATATCGGCCTGGCCCAGGCCACCGCGATCATGGATCTGAACCCGGTGCTGATCACCTTGGGTGCTGCGTTTTTCCTGGGCGAAACCGTGGGCCCGCGCCGGATGTTCGCCATCGCTGCCGCGCTGGTCGGCGCGTTGATCATCATCCGGCCCGGCGGCGCGGTTTTTTCGCTCTGGTCGATGCTGCCGCTCGGCACCGCGGTCTGCTATGCCGGGTACACGCTGATCACCCGCTATGTCGGACGATCCGAAGATCCCTGGACCTCGCTGCTCTATGCGGCGCTGTTCGGGGCGCTGATCCTCAGCGCTATCGTGCCGTTCCACTGGGTGCCGCTGACCGCCTATACCGGCGGGTTGATGGTGCTGCTGGCCGGGTTCGGCACCTTCGGGCAATTGCTGCTGATCCGCGCCTTCACCAGCGGCGAGGCGGCGATGCTGGCGCCCTTCGGCTATGTCGGCTTGGTGTTCGCCACGATCTTTGGCGTCGTGATCTTTGGCGATTGGCCCGATTTCTGGACCTGGATCGGCGCCTCTGTCGTCGTCGCCTCGGGCATCTATGTCTGGCACCGTGAGCGCCAGATCCGCCCGCGCGACTGACCCGGGGCCGCCATGCGCCGCAAATCACCCCCACGCCGCGCCTTGCGAAAGCGGATCACCGACCGGGTGATCACCGCCCTGTTCGTCGCGGTGATCGGCGTGATGCGGCCCTTGCCCTATCGCCTGCGGGTGCCGGTCTTTGGCTGGATCACCACCACCCTGGTCGCACCGCTGGCCGGGTGGCGGCGTCGGATAGGCGCCAATCTGGCTCATGCCTGGCCCGAGTTGCCCGAGGCGGAGGTGGCGCGGCTGATGCGGCTGGTCCCCGACCGCATCGGGCGCAGCGTGATCGAATTCTTTTCCCCTGCCGACCTGATCGCCAGCCTGAAAGGGCTGGAGCTGGAAGGCCCGGGCGTTGCGGCGCTGGAAGCCGGGCTGGCAGAGCGGCAGCCGCTGATCCTCGCTTCCGGCCATATTGGCAATTACACGGTGTTCCGGGCGCTGATCGCGCAGCGCTACGGCCAGCTTGGCGCGCTCTACCGGCCGATGTCCAATGCCTCGTTCGACCGGCGCTATGTCGCGGCGCTGGATCAGAGCGCGACACCGTTGTTTGCCCGCAACCGGCGCGGGCTGAGCGATATGGTGACGTTTCTGCGGGCCGGAAATCCGGTGGCGATCCTGCATGATCAATTCATCGAGGACGGCGCCGCAATCGAGTTTTTCGGCCAGAAGGCGGCAACCGCCCTCTCCGCCGCCGATCTGGCGCGGCGCTACGGCGCGCCGCTGATCCCGTTCTATGCGATCCGCCAGCCTGACGGGCGCAGCTTTCGCCTGATTGTCGAGGCGCCAATTCCGCCGGGCGACCCCGCTGCGATGATGCAGGCGCTCACCGCCTCGCTTGAGGTGCAGGTGCGGGCGCATCCGGAACAATGGATCTGGACACATCGGCGCTGGGGACCGCTCCCGAAAGCCTAGCGACCGAGACCTAGCGCAGTCGCGCCGCCGCCTCGATCGCGCCGGGGCCTTTACGCTGCACCAGCACCACCACCGGCGCATCGCCTGCCGCATCGGCGGTCAGCGACAGCGGCTGGCGCGAATCCCAATCGGCGATCTGGTGCCATTCGGTGACCACATTCGCATAGGTCAGCGTCTGGCCAGCGTTTTCACCGCTCAGGATCTGCACCTTGGTAGAAGGCCGATAGCGGATCAGCTGCACGACCAGCGCCTCGCCAATCGGGCTGAGGGCATTGGCCTTGATCTCGACCTTGCCGGGGTGCAAACGGGCGATTGCCAGCTTGACCCGCGCGGCGGTCTTGGCGTGTTTCATCACCAATTCACTGACATCCATCGGATGGGTGCCAACCACATCGTCCTGACCGTGAATCACCATCTGCGGCGTATAGACCGAACGGCGCCCGGCGAACCGGGCATAGGATTTCTGCCGCTGGGTGTATTTCGGATCGGCAAAGATATCCTTCCAGCCAATGTAATCCCAGTAATCCACATGCAGCGCCAGCGCGATGATATCGTTGCGCGGCGCCAGACGGCCCAAGAAGGCATCGGCGGGCGGGCAGCTGGAACAGCCTTGCGAGGTATAGAGCTCAACTACCACCGGATTGTCCTGCGCCTGGGCAACGACAGCCGACCCGACCCATGTCATGATTGCAACCGCACGCAGGCCTGCAAGCATCCTCAACCTCATTCCGGCACGTCCTTGATTATCCCCAATCCCCTTCCGTCTAAGCAACAGCATCTGAAATAACCAATCAAGGTTTCGAGATTATCTCTGATCTGTGGCATTTTTCGACAGGTGCGCCGCGGGCGAGTCAATGCGCCCGGATTTTGTATGCAAATGTATGCAGATACCGCTTTGCCCCCTTGAACGCCCGCCGGAAAAGGGGCAAAAGCGGGCCAGCACAAACCCCTGTTCCACACGAAAGGGAGGCCACTTCATGCCCATCACCGTCGGAAAAGACACCGCCAAAACGCGCAAGACGCTCACGGCCGGTGGCAAGACCTATGCCTATTATTCGATTCCCGCCGCCGAAGCCGCCGGACTTGGCGATTTCTCGCGCCTGCCAGCCGCGCTCAAGGTGGTGCTGGAAAACATGCTGCGGTTCGAGGACGGCAAGACCGTTTCGACCGACGACATCCGCGCCTTTTCTGATTGGGCCAATAATGGTGGCAAGAACCCGGTCGAGATCGCCTATCGCCCAGCCCGGGTGTTGATGCAGGATTTCACCGGCGTGCCGGCGGTTGTTGACCTTGCCGCGATGCGCGACGGGATCAAGGCCCTGGGCGGCGATGTGCAAAAGATCAACCCGCTGAACCCGGTCGATCTGGTCATTGACCATTCGGTGATGATCGACGAATTCGGCAATCCCCGCGCCTTCCAGATGAACGTGGATCGCGAGTATGAGCGCAATATGGAACGCTACCAGTTCCTGAAATGGGGCCAGGGCGCGTTTGAAAACTTTCGCGTGGTGCCACCGGGCACCGGTATCTGCCACCAGGTGAACCTGGAATATCTGGCCCAGACCGTCTGGACCGACAAGGATCAGAACGGCGAAGAGGTGGCCTATCCCGACACGCTGGTCGGCACCGACAGCCACACCACCATGGTCAACGGTCTGGCCGTGCTCGGCTGGGGCGTCGGCGGGATCGAGGCCGAGGCGGCAATGCTGGGTCAGCCGGTGTCGATGCTGATTCCCGAGGTCGTCGGTTTCAAATTGACCGGCGAGATGATCGAAGGCACCACCGCCACCGACCTCGTCCTGAAAGTCGTTGAAATGCTGCGCGCCCATGGCGTCGTCGGCAAATTCGTCGAATTCTACGGTGACGGGCTGGACCGGCTGCCGCTGGCCGACCGCGCCACCATCGCCAACATGGCCCCCGAATACGGCGCCACCTGCGGCTTCTTCCCGATCGACAATGAAACCCTGCGCTACCTGCGCAACACCGGGCGCGACGAAGACCGCATCGCCCTGGTCGAGGCCTATGCCAAGGAAAACGGGTTCTGGCGCGGCGACGATTACGCGCCGGTCTACACCTCGACCCTGCATCTGGACATGAGCAGCATCGTGCCCGCAATCTCCGGCCCGAAACGGCCGCAGGATTACGTGCCGCTGACCAATGCCAAGGCCGCCTTTGCCCAGGAAATGGCCAACACCTTCAAACGCGACCCGGCCAAGCAGGTCGCGGTCAAGGGCGAAGATTACACCATGTCCTCGGGCAAGGTGGTGATCGCCTCGATCACCTCCTGCACCAACACCTCGAACCCCTATGTGATGATCGGTGCCGGCCTTGTCGCTCGCAAGGCCCGCGAATTGGGCCTGAACCGCAAGCCCTGGGTGAAAACCTCGCTGGCGCCCGGCTCTCAGGTGGTGTCGGAATATCTTGAGTCGGCTGGCCTGCAAGAGGATCTGGACGCCGTCGGCTTCAACCTGGTCGGCTATGGCTGCACCACCTGTATCGGCAACTCGGGCCCGTTGCAGCCAGAGATCTCGGCGGCCATCGCCGAGGGTGATCTGGTCGCCACAGCCGTGCTGTCGGGCAACCGCAACTTTGAGGGACGGATCAGCCCTGACGTGCGCGCCAACTACCTGGCCAGCCCGCCGCTGGTGGTGGCCTATGCGCTGGCTGGGGACCTGAACATCGACCTGACCACCGAACCGTTGGGCACCAGCAAGGATGGTCAGCCGGTTTACCTGAAAGACATCTGGCCGACGAACAAGGAAATCGCCGATCTGGTCGAAAAGACCGTGACCCGCGAAGCATTCCTGAAGAAATACGCTGATGTCTTCAAAGGCGACGAAAAGTGGCAGGCGGTCGAGACCAGCGATAGCGAGGTCTATGACTGGCCGCCGCAATCGACCTATGTGCAGAACCCGCCCTATTTCCGAGGCATGTCCAAGGAAGCCGGGGTGATTTCCGACATCAAGGACGCCAAGGTTCTGGCGATCCTCGGCGACATGATCACCACCGACCACATCAGCCCGGCCGGGTCGTTCAAGGACACCACCCCGGCCGGCAAATACCTGCTGGATCACCAGGTGCCGGTGCGCGAATTCAACTCCTATGGCTCGCGCCGGGGCAACCACGAGGTGATGATGCGCGGCACCTTCGCCAATATCCGCATCAAGAACGAGATGCTGGATGGGGTCGAGGGCGGCTACACCCTCGGGCCGGACGGCGCGCAGACCTCGATCTATGACGCCTCGATGGCCTATCAGGCGGCCGGCACGCCGCTGGTGATCTTTGGTGGCATCGAATACGGCGCCGGTTCCAGCCGCGACTGGGCGGCCAAGGGCACCGCGCTGCTGGGCGTCAAGGCGGTGATTGCCGAAAGCTTTGAGCGGATCCACCGTTCGAACCTGGTCGGCATGGGCGTCATCCCCTTTGAATTCGCCGGCGGCGACACCCGGAAATCACTGGGGCTGAAAGGCGATGAAACCGTTTCGATCAACGGGCTCGAAGGCGATCTTAAACCGTTGAGTGAAGTGTCCTGCACCATCACCTTTGCGGATGGGTCGAGCAAAGACATCAAGCTGAAATGCCGGATCGATACCGCGATCGAAAAGGAATATGTCGAAAACGGTGGCGTGCTGCATTACGTGCTGCGCGACCTCGCCTGATCCACATAAAACCCTGGTCGATCACCGGAAATTGCCTTGCCAGAGAAATCTGGCAAGGCTTTCTTGTGTTCAGCAGCGATCACAAAGGCACCTCAATATGAAACCAGTCACCGCAATCGCAATGGCCTGGCTCGCCGCGATCCCCCTCGCCGCCCCTGCAACCGCGCAGGACCCGGCCAAGGCGATGGTCGATGTCCGCGATGCCGGTATGCTGACCCGTGCCCAGCTTGAGGGTCAGGCGCTATTTGACGGCACGTGTGCCGCCTGCCACGGAACCGCCGGATCGGGGCAATTTGGCCTTGGCCCGCCGCTGATCCACCGGGTCTATGAGCCGTCTCATCACGGCAATGCCAGCTTTGTTCAGGCGGTCGCGCAGGGGGTGCGGGCCCATCACTGGCGGTTTGGCAATATGCCGCCACAGCCGGGCGTGACCAAGGACGAGGTGTTGTTGATCGTCAATTACATCCGCGCCCTGCAGCGCGCCAACGGCATCGACTGAGCCGAGCTCCACCTGCCCCGCCTAGACCCTGACCGCCTGCGCCACCAGGGTGACATAGACCTCTTCGATCTCATCCAGGGTCTTGCCGCCTTCGGGCCGGAACCAGGTGGTCAGCCCGGTCAGCATCGCGATGACCGCGCGGGTGCCGATCCTGACATCGCTCAGCCCGAACTGACCACAGGCAACACCCTGGCTCAGAATCACCTCCAGACGGTTTTCATAGGCGTTGCGCAGCGCCTCGATCCGTTCAAAATTTTCAGGCGCCAGGTTGCGCAGTTCCATATAGGCCATGAACACCGCATCGGGCCGCGCAGCGTGAAACCGGATGTGAAAGCGCACGAATCCCTCCAATGCGCGGGCCGGGTCCTGCGGCCAGTCCTGCGCGGCGCAGGCGGCCAAAAGGTCGGTCATATGGGTTTCCATCAGATCGCACAGCAGGCTCTGCTTGTCCGGCGTATGATTGTAGAGCGCCCCGACCTGCAACCCGACCTCGGCCGCGATCTGGCGCATCGACACGGCGGCATAGCCCTGGCGTGCAAACAGCCGCAGCGCCGCGGCGCGAATGCGCGGACCGGTTTCAGAGGCGCGGGATCCAGAGGTGCGGGCCATGGGCGGAACGTATCTGAACAGACGTTCAGCGCAAGCGATGCTGGACGCCATGCGGCGAATGCGGCATTCCTGACACATGGGTCAACGCGCGCGCCACCTGCTGTTTCCTGTCCTGCTGGCTCCGGCCCTGCTGGTGCTGACCGGCTGCGCGGATCTGCCGCCGCTCGACCGTTCCATCGACGCCGCTGCCAAATCCGCGCCCTACCCCGAACTGGTCGCCACCGACCGGCTGCTGGCCGGGATCGAGGAACCGCAGGTCGAGGCCAGCGATGACGCCGAGCTGGCCGCGCGCGGCGACCGCTTGCGTGCCCGCGCCGCCGCCCTGCGCCGCCGCACCAGCGGCGGCTGAGCCTTCGCGTTGCACGGCTCGGCGCAACAGGCTAATCCGGGGCAAACCAGAAGATGCACACCAAGCAAACACGGAGTCGAGCATGAGCACCCCCCTGCGCCTCGGGATCGCCGGATTGGGCACTGTCGGAGTTGGCGTGCTGCGCATCCTGCGCAAACAGGCCAAGCTGCTGCAGGCCCGCACCGGCCGCGAAATCGTCGTCACCGCCGTATCGGCCCGCAACCGAAGCAAGGATCGCGGCGTTTCGATCGCCGGATTCGCCTGGGAGGATGACCCCGTCGCCATCGCCCGGCGCACCGATGTCGATGTCCTTGTCGAATTGATAGGCGGCTCTGACGGCCCGGCCAAGGCCGCCACCGAGGCGGCGCTGCGGGCCGGCAAGGATGTGGTCACCGCCAACAAGGCGATGCTGGCCGTGCATGGCCAGGCGCTGGCCGAACTGGCCGAGGCCGAAGGTCGCCAGATCCGCTATGAGGCCGCCGTCGCCGGTGGCATTCCGGTGATCAAGACCCTGACCGAGGCGCTGGCGGGCAATGAATTCACCCGGGTGATGGGGGTGATGAACGGCACCTGCAATTACATCCTGACCCGGATGCAATCCTCGGGCCTGTCCTATGACGAGGTCTTTGAAGAGGCCAATCAGCTGGGCTATCTGGAGGCCGATCCGAACCTCGACGTCGGCGGTATCGACGCCGGTCACAAGCTGGCGCTGTTGGCCAGCATCGCCTTTGGCACCCGCGTCGCCTTTGACGCGATGGAGTTGGAAGGGATCGGGCGGATCACCATCGATGACATCCATCAGGCCGCCGATATGGGCTATCGGATCAAGTTGCTCGGCGTCAGCCGGATGACCGGGCGCGGGCTGGAACAACGGATGTCGCCCTGCCTGGTGCCGGCGGGTTCGGCGCTGGGTCAGCTGGAAGGCGGCACCAACATGGTGGTGATCGAGGGCGACAGCGTCGGCCAGATCGTGCTGCGCGGCGCCGGCGCCGGCGAAGGTCCGACCGGATCGGCGGTGATCGGCGATATCTGCGACCTTGCCCGGGGCGCCCGATTGTCCGTGTTCGGACAGCCCTCCGCCACGTTGGCGGCCGCGAAACCGGCGGTCTCGACCACACCGGCGGCGTTTTATCTGCGGATGGCGCTGCAGGACAAACCCGGCGCCCTGGCCAAGGTGGCGACGGTGCTCGGCGACAATGGCATTTCGATCCACCGGATGCGGCAATATGACCACGCGGCGGCGCTGGCGCCGGTGCTGATCGTCACCCACCGCTGCATGCGCGCCGATCTCGACCGCGCCATCGCCGCGATGGCCGCCACCGGGGTGGTCGAAGGCGTGCCGGTGGCGCTCAGGATCGAAGAGGTGTGAGCGGGACCACGCCCTGGGGCCAAGCGGGCCGTGTGGACACGGCGCACCCCGCCGGCACGGGGTGCGCCGCTGAGCCGGACAGAGGCCTCCGGCGGGAATATTTTTGGCAAGATGAAGCTGGGGGCGCCTCGAATGATGCGGTCTGATCATGTCTTTCCTCGGGATTGAAGCGTCACTTACCGGGCGGCGCTGGATCGGGCCGAATGTCGAGACCGACCGCGCCGCCGAGGCCCTGGTCCAGTCCACCGGGCTGGCGCGGCCAGTGGCGCAGGTTCTGGCGCGCGCCGGGGTCAATGCGGCCGAGGCAGAGGCGTTTCTGGCGCCGCAATTGCGTGATTTGCTACCCGATCCGCGGTCGCTGAAGGATATGGAGACCGCCGCCAGCCGATTCCTGCAGGCGGTGACGCAGCGCCAGCGAATCGCAATTTTTGCCGATTATGACGTCGATGGCGGCACCTCGGCGGCGCTGCTGATCGACTGGCTACGGCAGATGGGACGCAGGGCGACGCTCTATGTCCCGGATCGGATTGACGAGGGCTATGGCCCCAATGTCCCGGCGATGCAGGACCTGGGCAGCGCCCATGACCTGATCGTCTGCGTCGATTGCGGCACCCTGAGCCATGAACCGGTGGCGGCCGCGGGCTGCGACGTGATGATCCTCGATCACCATCTGGGCGGTGAGACCCTGCCCGATTGCACCGCGGTGGTGAATCCGAACCGGCAGGATGAAAGCGGCGATCTGGCGCATCTCTGTGCCGCCGCCGTGGTGTTCCTGCTGCTGGTCGAGGCCAATCGCCAGCTGCGCATTTCCGGGCAGACCGGGCCCGACCTGATGGCGATGCTGGATCTGGTGGCGCTGGCGACGGTGGCCGATGTGGCGCCGCTGATCGGGGTGAACCGGGCGCTGGTGCGCCAGGGCCTGCGGGTGATGGCACGGCGCGAACGCCCCGGCCTCGTCGCCCTCTCCGACGTTGGCCGCCTGACCACGGCGCCTGCGGCTTATCATCTCGGCTTTGTCCTCGGACCGCGGATCAATGCCGGCGGGCGGGTCGGCAAGGCCGACCTTGGCGCCCGGCTGCTGGCCTGCACCGACCCGGATGAGGCGCGGGCGATGGCCGACAAGTTGGACCAGCTGAACAGCGAGCGGCGCGAGATCGAGGCCCAGGTCCAGGCCGCCGCACTGGCCCAGGCCGAGGCCCGCGGGCTGGAGGCGCCGCTGGTCTGGGCGGCGGGCGAAGGCTGGCACCCCGGGGTCGTCGGCATCGTCGCCTCGCGGCTGAAGGAGGCCAGCAACCGCCCCGCCCTGGTGATCGGGCTGGACGGCGACGAGGGCAAGGGGTCGGGTCGGTCGGTCAATGGTGTCGACCTTGGCGCCAGCATCCAGCGTCTGGCCGCTGAGGGGCTATTGATCAAGGGCGGCGGGCACAAGATGGCCGCAGGCCTGACGGTTGCACGTGACCAGCTAGAACCGGCGATGGCGCGGCTCTGCGAACTGCTGGCCAAACAGGGCGCCGGCGTCGGTGGCCCCGCCGACCTGCGCCTCGACGGGGTGATGATGCCCGGTGCCGCGACGGTCGAACTGGTCGAACGAATCGAGGCGGCCGGACCGTTCGGCGCCGGCGCCCCGGCACCGCGCTTTGTGTTTCCGGATGCGGTTGTGCGCTATGCCAAACGGGTCGGCGAGCGCCATCTCAAGCTGAGCTTTGGCGACGGGCTCGGCGCGCGGCTGGAGGCGATCGCCTTTGGCGCCTTTGACGGCCCGCTCGGCCCGGCGCTGTCGGCGCCGGGGGCGGGTCGTTTCCACCTCGCCGGGCGGCTGGAGATCAACGATTGGGGCGGTCGCCAGAATGTGCAACTGCGCCTAGAAGACGCCGCGCCCGCCGTCACCGAATAGCCCCGGCTGCCGCAGAGTTGCAATTGGCGCAGGCCACCGCCCCGGCGCGGGCGCAGCGTTACTGCCATTTCCCTCGACCCACACCACATTTCCCCTTGCGGTGACCAATCGCATTGCCTAAAAGCCGCCTCACGCCAAGGTTTGGCCCGTTCGTCTATCGGTTAGGACGCCAGGTTTTCAACCTGGAAAGAGGGGTTCGACTCCCCTACGGGCTGCCAGTTTGCCAAATTTCCAGAAACCTTGCGATCTGAAGGCGCCATGCCGCTTTGTGCGACATCACATTCGGTGGCCTGATTGGACCATTCAACATGCTTTTCTGGCACCAATAACACCCGGCGTGAAGGGGATCGCCGCCCGGCGCGGGGCGTTCGCCGCGCGATTTCTGCCGCGTCAGCCTGGCCTGCTGCCGTCCGGGCCGAGATCATGCACCACTGCCACCGCCCCGGCGCCGTTCCCCGCCGGGCGATGGAAACGGTGCTGAGCGCGGCCACCGCGTTTGGCAGCGTAGAGGGCGGAATCGGCATCTGCCAGCATCTGTTCGGCCCGGGGCGGGTGATACGCCGTCGACAGGGTGATGCCGACGCTGGCAGACACCCGGCACAGGATATCGTCATGGGCGACCGGCTGTTCGATCCGGGCGATCAGGCGGCGGGCGATATCGCTGAGCCGGTCACGATCGCAGAGCCGGTGAAACAGCAGCACGAATTCATCGCCACCGACCCGCGCAACAGTGTCGACCTCGCGGGTTTCGGCGATCATTGCCCTGGCCACCTGTTTCAACACCGCGTCGCCCGCCGCATGGCCATGTCTGTCATTCACCTGTTTGAAATGATCGAGGTCGACATGCATCAAGGAAAAATCCTGTTCACCCTCAATCAGTTGCCCGAGGATATAGTCCAGCGCCCGGCGGTTGCGAAGGCCGGTGGCCGGGTCGGTCATGGCCTGTTCTTCGGCCACGATTCGGGCACCGTGAAAGCGCAGTGACATTTGCCGCAACGCCTCCATCGCCGCGGATTTCGCCTCGACCAGGAACAGCATTTCAACGGCCAGATCAGTGGGGGCGAAATCGGCATTGCTCAGCGGGTAGTCGCGCACCGCCTCGACGATGGAAATGCCGAACGAGAGGTTGACCACCGCGCCGCCGCCGGGCTGTGGCCACAGCACGCCGCTCAGGCTGGTGCGCGGCTGATCGCGCAACCGCAGGCGCAGCTTGATCCCCGCCGCCTGCCAGAGATCGGCCACGTCGTGCAGATCGCGGGGGCGCAGCAATTCGACCAGTTCCAGAAACCGCCGACCGACCAACGGCGCGTCCGGGCGCAGTTTTTGCAGGGTCGGGCCAACATGGATCATACGGCCGCTGGCATCCAGCAGCGCATGCATCGGGCACAGCAGGTCGAGCATGTCGGTGGGGCAATTCTGCATCCGCTAGCCCGTCCGCGCGCCCAGATCGAACTGTCGCCCTGCGGCGTAGCTGGCGACGACCAGCGCGATATCGATGCGCTCACGCCCCGCCACGCCGTCGTGATGCGCCAGGGTGACCAGAGCGCCGTAGTCATCGGCCATCGCTTGCAGGATCCCGACCAGCACATGGCCAAACCCCGGATGCGGTGACAGGCAGGTCAAGGTGAACCGATCCGGACCGGTCTGGCGCAGATCCAGCTGCGGCAGGTCCAGATCGGCCACCGCCAGCCGGGCCCGATCCGGCAATTCATCGAGCGAAAACAGAAACTCCTCATAGCTGGCGCCGCAAAAGCGCAGCAGGCGGCGGACCGCGTCACTGCCCGAATGCGAGACCAGATAGATCCCGACATCCTCAAGCACCGTGGCGCGGGGCCGTTTCAGACCGCGCGCCAGGGCGTCGATCAGCTGCTGGGTGATCTCGGGTTTATAGGTCATCATCGGTTCGAAATGGGTCAGGCCCAGCCCGGCGGATTCCACCACCCTGCCCCAGAACGCAGTGCCATAGGTGTCACTGGTGAACCTCTGCAGCGCCCTGTTGATCAATCCATGCATCGCAATCGCCATTCGCCATAATCAGGCACAGATTGCGCGGCGACGCTTAACGAAGCGCAAACCGGGGCGCGAACAGAGTCAATTGTCGGCAAAAACGGGTCTTGGGCAAAACGTCCGGCAGATCCTAGAAATCCGTTGGCGCGCCGCCTTCGGCTTTGCGGCGGGCGACGAAATCGGCCAATTCGTCATGGATCGCGATGTCCATCGGCGGCGCTTCGAATTCCTCAAGGATGCGCTTGTAGAGGTGATGCGCCCGTTCCACCGTCCAGATTGCGCCCGCCGCCTCCCAGGCCTCATAGTTGCGCCAATCGCTGAGAAACGGCTGATAGAAGGCTGTCGTGTAACGATCTTGTGTGTGTTGGGTGCCAAAGAAATGACCGTTGTGGCGGACCTCGCGAATCGCCTCCAGCCCGATATCGTCGGGGGTCGTCGCATAGGTGGCCGGGTCCATATAGCGCTGGATCTGCTGGATCACCTCGCAATCCATCACGAATTTCTCGGGACTGGCGATCAACCCGCCCTCCAGCCAGCCAGCGGCGTGATAGACCATATTGGTGCCCGATTGCACCGCCGACCACAGCGAATTCGAGGTTTCCCACATGGCCTGGCCGTCCGGCACATTGGCGGCGCAAACCCCGGAGGCGCGCAGCGGCAGGCGATAGAACCGCGCCATCTGCCCGGTCATCTGGGTGGCCCGCATATATTCCGGGGTGCCAAAGGCCGGGGCGCCGGATTTCATATCGACATTCGAAGTGAAGGTGCCGATCGCGCAGGCAACGCCCGGGTTGATCAGCTGCGCCAGCACGATCGCCGACAGCCCCTCGGCCAGGCTCTGCGCCACCGCGCCGGCCATCGTCACCGGCGCCATCGCCCCGGCAAGGGTAAAGGGGGTGACGATCAGACCCTGACCACGCCGCGCCAGCCGCATCCAGCCATCCAGCATCGGAAAGTCATGCTTGAGCGGTGAAGTCGAGTTGATATTCGTATACATTCGGGGGGTTGCGTCGAATTCCTCATGCGTCAACCCGCCCGCGATCCGGACCATCTCCATCACATCCTCGACCCGCTCGGCACCAAGGGAATAGGCATGTGCCACCTTGTCGGTCAGCGTCAGCTTGTCGAACAGCACGTCGAGATGGCGCACCGAGGCATGCACATCGACCGGTTCCACCGGATAGCCACCGGCGAAATGGATGCAGTTGAAATATTGGGTCAGCCGCAGCAGATTGGCGCAATTTTCACGGGTTCCGGGGACTTTCCGACCCAGTTCCAGATCCCAGTAATTGGGCGGTGAGGACACATTTCCAAACAGAATATGGCCGCCGCCCATGGTGATCTGCCGCTCGCGATTGCGCGGGGTGATGGTGAATTGCGCCGGGGCCTTGGCCACCCATTCCATCACGAAATCACGATCCATAAAGACGATGTCGCCATCGGTCTTGCAGCCCGCCAGACGCAAGATCTCCAGCGCCTCGGGGTTGAGAAAGGCGATACCGATCTCCTCGAGAATGGTCATCGCACCGTTGTGGATCGCCGCGATCCCGTCACCGTCCATCGGTTCGGTCGGATGGTCGCGGTTGATCGTCAGGTGCCAGGGGCGCTGTTCGATCGCCGCGCCGCCGCGCCGGGTGGCATGGCCCGCGCGGCCGCCGCTGCGCCTGCGTTTGGGGTGATCGGTCATCCAGCGCCCTCCTTGGCTCTGGATCACCTCAACCCCGGCACGCGGCGCCCGCGCCCCCATATGCGACGCAACAAGTCGTTTTCCCGCGATTTCTGCGCTTATGCGGGGTCGAGCCAGTCGGCCAGATGGCCGATGTCGGGAAACACCTGATCGGCAAACGGTGCCAGTTCTTTGGCTCGGGCCGGGCCGGTCAGAACCCCGATGCAGATCATGCCGGCCGCCCGTCCGGCGATCAGGTCATGGGTGCTGTCGCCAACCATCGCCACCCGGCCCGGCGCATGACCCTGGGCGTTGGCAAAGGCCAGCAGCGGGGCCGCGTCGGGTTTGGCGCCATAACCGCTGTCAAAGCCGATCACCATGTCGAACTGATCCAGCACCCCGGCCCGGTCCAGATGCGCGCGGGCGGCGAATTCGGTGTCATTGGTCATCACCCCGAGGGCCAGACCCCGGGCCCGCAGCCCGTCGAGGAACGGCACCAGCTCGATGGCTGGCATCTGCGGCACAGCGGCGGCGCGCTGCATCAGCAACTCTTCCATCGCCTCGAGCGACCAATCCGGCAAGGCCGAGACGATCAGCTCGGCCGCGTCGCGGTTGGTGCCTGCAATCACCGGGCTGTCGGGGCGAAACGATGCCGCACCCAGGTCATAGCGCAGCGCATCCGCCACCCGCTGTGCCGTCGCGACATCGCCGCCCGCGGTTTCGGTGATGATCGCCCCGGCCCAGACGTTCCAGGTGGCGGCGAAATCGAACAGGGTGCCGTCCTTGTCAAATAGGATCGCATCCACCTTCATGTTCTGCCCTCTGCCAGCTGCCTCATCGCCTGCAACATGGCGCCTGCCCAGAAGGACGGCAAGTGGTGGCAGCACATTGACAAACCTGCCGCAGCCGATACCGCTGATCCCATGCCGGACACAGCCTATCGCCTTCACGACTCTCCCGGATATCGCCTGTCGATCGCCGCGCGCCAGCAAGAGCGACGGCTGGACGAGGGACTGCGCCCGCTCGGCCTGACCCGGATCACCTGGTGCGTGCTGCTGGCGGTCGGCAATGAGGGGCTGTGCCAGCCCTCGGACATCGCCCAGTTCATCGGCATCGACCGCACCGCCACCTCGCGCGCGCTGCGCCTGCTGGAGTCGAACGGCCTGCTGGACCGCACCTCAGGTGAGGGCGACCGGCGCACAAGGCGGGTGACCCTGACCGAAGCCGGAACCAGGGCGCTGGCCGCGGGCGGCCCGATCGCCCGCGACAATGCCACCAGAATGGCCGCGCGCCTCGACCCGGCGGATCAGGTCGTGCTGAAACAGTTGATTGATCGTGAATTGCGCGACCTGAAGACCCTGTAGGCCCCGCAAATCAGGCCCGCAAACCAAGCCCGAAAATCGCTTCAAGTCCAATGGGTTCGCGATTCGCCTTGCAGCATCGCCAGGGCCATCATCGGCTGTTCATAGGCCAGCCCGTTGGCGTCACAGCAGCGGATCACCCAGGCATCGTCCATGGTCAGAAATTCAAGTACAGAGGCCAGAAAGCCCGGTTCGCCCATACGTTGCCGCAGATCCTCGGCGCTGGCGCCCGAGGCATTCTGAAACACCGGCAAAAGATCCTCATCACCGACCAGCCAGGCGAGGCAGGTCAGAGCGATGGTTTCGGCATTTTCCTGCGACATTTTGTGCAAATCCCCCTGATGCTCCCCTATAGCCTGCGTAATGAAAGGAAACGTTAACCTTTAACTACAAAAGATGATCCAATCGTAACCAACAGCGGAAAGTCCCAGGCGATGAGCGGCACGATCCTGCTCGCCGAAGAAACGGCGACCAACCGCATTGTCAATAGAGTGCTGTTGTCCGCCGCCTTTTCCCAGGTGCTCATCGCCTCCAGCGGCGAACAGGCGCTTGAGATTGCCGCGCGGCAATCTCCCGATGTGGTGCTGATCTCTGACGGCTTGCCGGATTGGCAAACGGCGGATCTCTGCGCCAGATTTCGCAGCCGTCCGGGCACTGTGGCGGCGGCGCTGATCGTGCTGACTGGCGATCCCGATGGCGCCAACCGTGCCTGCCTGCTCAATTCCGGGGCCGATGATGTGTTCACCCGGGGGCAGCCCGCAATGCTGCAGACCGCACGGCTGCGCGCGCTGATCCGCGCGCGCGGCACCGAAGAGGCGCTGGCCTTGCGCGAAACCACCGAGCGCAGTTTTGGCCTGGCCGAAGCCCCGGCGCCGTTCGAGGATCCGGGTCATGTCGCTCTGATCGCCTGCTCGGGCGGCACCGCAAGGGCCTGGAAAACCGCGTTGGACCAGGTGACCCGGCAGCAATTCCGGCCCTTTGACACCGAGGCGGCACGATGCTGGCTGCGTGCCGAGGGCAGCGCCGATGTGGTGGTGCTGGCGGTTGACACGTTGCCGCTGGAAACGCTGCAGCAGCTGATCGCCGATCTGCGCGCCCGCCCGGCCTCGCGGCATGCAGAAATCCTGCTGATCGCCGCTCAGGATACCAACCCGGCCCTCGCCGACGCGCTGGATCGCGGCGCCAGCGCGGTGATGACCGGCGGCTTTGACCCGGGCGAAGCGGCGGCGCGGATCAATGCCCTGCTGCGTCGCAAGAAGCTGGCCGACCGGATGCGCCGACGGATGCAGGACGGATTGCGCGCCTCGGTCACCGATGCGCTGACCGGCCTCTACAACCGCCGCTATGCGGAGCCATTCCTGGAACGTCTGGCCGTCGAATCCGCCGCCAGCCAGCGCCCGTTTGCGGTGGTTCTGGCCGATATCGATCACTTCAAGGCGGTCAATGACACCCATGGCCACAAGGCGGGCGATCGGGTGCTGATCCTGGTCGCCGACCTGCTGCGCGACAATCTCAGGGCGGGCGATCTGGTGGCGCGCTTTGGCGGAGAGGAATTCCTGATCGTGATGCCCGACACCGGCCGGGCCGAGGCGCATCTGGTTGCCGACCGGCTGCGCCTGCGCCTGGCCGAAACCCCGATCGCGGTTGCCGGACAGACCCGGCGCATCCAGATCACCACCAGCATCGGAATTTGCGTGAAGGTGGCGCAGCCGGGGGGGGACGCCGCCGATCAGGTCAGCCAGATGCTGGAACAGGCGGATCGGGCGCTCTACGCCGCCAAGGGTACGGGACGCAACCGGGTGGAGCTGGCGCGGATGGGGTAGCGCGGCACCGCGCCCGACCGATGCGGGCGCAGGCGCGGCAACTCACGGGCGCGGGAATTCAATCGTCGCGTTTCCGGTCGTGGCGCAGCCCCTCTTGCAGCCGGTCGGCATAAGCCGCGCGCTCTGCGACACTCATCTGGCGCAGGTGATCCAGCAGGATCTCCTGCCCGACCTTCTGACGCTCGGTCGCGGCGCCGAGCTGGCGCGACAGGCTGTCGGCGATCTCGTCGGCATCAAAGGGATCGCTGCGCAGCGCCGCGATCACCCGTTGGTATTCGTCGCGCATCGCCCCACGGTCGGGGCGGCCGCCGCGATAGGCCTCGCGCAGGGCGCGACCGATATCGCGGCGGTCCTCATGGGTCAGCGCTTGGGTCAGTGGTCCGCCGATCCGGTCGCTGCGTGGCGGCCGATCACGGCCTTCGGGCGGGCCAAAGACCAGCATGCCGCCAACCGCGCCCACCACCAACAGGTTCAGCGCCAGCGAGCCGAACAGCACCAGGCGCAGCCACAGGCGCGGCGCTTTCGGGGCCTCAGGTTCCGGGGCCAGGTTTTGTCTGTCGCTCATCTGTGCGTCCTATCCTTCACCGGCCAGCGTATCAAAGATCGACATCGTATCCACCAGATAGGCGTCCTCGCCGCTGACGCTCTGCCAGCCAAGGGCCGAGGCGCCTTCGGTCAGGATCGTCGGCGGGCTCATCCCGATCCAGATCCCGGCGACGGTAGCGGTGGCCAGACCAGCCATCGCCGGCCAGCCGCCGAGCAACGCCAGAAATTGCCTGAATATCCCGATCCGCAGCACCGGGCGCTCAACCGCAGGGCTGGTCAGAGCCTCTGCCTGGACCGCCAGCGCATCCTCAACCATCCGCGCCGCCAGGCTGTCGGGCAGCTCCGGCGCGGTGTCACGCGCCGTGGCGAACAGCTGATCGAGGTCATGGTCCATCCGCTCGGGGTCCATCCGCTCGGGGTCCATCCATCCGGGTCCGGTTCTGTCACTCATCACGATACCCCAATTCCTCGCGCCGATCCGCCAGAATGGCAGTCAGCGCCCGTTTGCCCCGGGCGGTCAGTGATTCAACCGCCTCGGCGCTGATCTCCATGATCTCGGCAATCTCCGGATTGGCGAGACCTTCGATATGGCGCAGGACCACCGCCTGGCGTTGCCGTTCCGGCAATTGGCCCAGGGCTGCATCCAGCGCCGCGCGGCGGTGCTTGTCCTGCATCGCCTGTGCTGCGCTCGGGCTGTCGTCAGCCGGATCTGCGGCCTCGTCCAGCCCCTTGTGACCGCCGCGCGCCTTGCGCAGCCGATCGGTGCAGAGATTGGCGGTGACCCGGTAAAGCCAGGTTGTCACCTTGGCCTCGCCCGGACGCCAATCCGGCGCCATCCGCCACAGCCGCAGCATCGCCTCTTGCGCGATGTCCTCGGCCTCGCTGCGATCGCCGATCAGCCGTGCCGCATGGGCATAGACCCGCGGGCCGAGCCGGTCGGTCAACAGCCGCGCCGCCGCCGGATCACCATTGGCATAAAGCACCAATAGCGCGTCGTCGTTCAGGTTGCTTAGCGCGTCGAGGGGCATATCCGGCATCGTCCGTTGGGGGTATCCGGTTGCGGCTTGGCGGGCAATCCCCCGGCGGTGCCGAGGGATCAAAGCGAGGCCCGACCCGTGGGGAATGCGATCGGACCCCGCTCACACGGCTCAGTTGTTGTCAGGCGCGTTGCGCCATTTCATACCCTGGCCGTGATCACCGTCACCCTTGCGGTGCTCACCCCGCTTCTGGTCATGGTCCCGGTCGCCCCGGCCCTTGGACCGCTCTTGCATCTGGGCGAATTCCTGTTCGGAGATCGCGCCGTCATCGTCGCGATCCAGCCGGTCGAACATCCGCGCCTGGTCGCGGTCGGCCGGCATCATTTCTTCCATGCTGAGATTGCCGTCCTTGTTGTCATCGGCGCGGTTCAGCATCCGCTCGGCCATCCGATCAAAACGCTTGCTGCGTGCCTGATCGGCGCGGGCCTCGGCCTGGGCAACCAGCTCAGCGCTGCTGAGCATGCCGTCGCCATCGGTGTCGGCCTTGGCAAAACGTGCGACCGCATGGGCTTTCAATTCGTCCTGGCTCAGCTTGCCGTCGCTGTTGGTGTCGACTTCGCTGAAGTCGATCTTGGGGCCATGCCGCCGGGCGCCACGGTCGTCAGCCGAAACCGAAACACTGCCTGCCAGAACTGCCAACCCGGCAACGCCAGCCAAAAGTATCGTGCGATTGAACATCGAAAACTCCTCAAGATGTCTATTGAAACCGGCCTCTGATGTCCGCTTTCTGTAATCTCATACGGGCCGGGAATGGGTTTCCGTCGCTGCCCGTCGAATTTTTTATTTTTCGCGACACGCCGCCGCAGGGGACAATCCGCCACCTTTCATCCGGCGTGAATTGACATACTTTAATGTCAGCCCCAGGAAAGAGAGCCCCGATGACCCAGGCCATCCCCTCCACCGCGCCCGAGCGCGATACAATATCTGCGATCCCCTCCACCACGCCCGAGCGCAATACGAAACGCGCGGTCTGGTCTGGTTTTCGACGCCGCTGCCCGAATTGCAATTCCGGCCCGATGTTCAAAGGGTTTCTGAAGGTGCGCGATCATTGCCCGGTCTGTCAGGAAGACTTTAGCCATCATCGCGCCGATGACGGCCCCGCCTATCTGACCATTCTGATCGTCGGCCACCTGACCGCACCGGCCCTGCTCGTCGCCTTCACCACCTTTCGGCCCGAGCCGCTGGTGCTGCTCACCGTGTTCCTGGTCGCGACCGTAGGCCTGTCGCTGTTCCTGCTGCCGCGCCTCAAGGGGGCGTTGGTGGCGTTTCAATGGGCCCGTAGGATGCATGGGTTCAGCGCCGTTCCCAGAGGTTGAGTACATATCCTTGCCGAACGACCAGTCAACGCTTGGCACGCCCCGATGACAGGGATAGGATCCGGAAACGGGCGCGCCGCCGTCCGGAAACATCCGACACCCAAGGAAACCACGCCCCGATGATCGACAAGACCGCTGTCCGCAACGCCGCCACCATCATTGTCCTGCGCGACCGCGCCACCGAACCCAAGGTGCTGATGGGGCAACGTGGCGCCAAGGCGGTGTTCATGCCGTCGATGTTCGTGTTTCCCGGCGGCGCCGTCGATGCCGATGACGGGGACGCCCCATTGGCGGCACCGGTGCCCTCGCCCTGTGTCGAGCGGCTGTGCGAAAACTGCGAAGGTGATATGAGCCACGCGCTGGCTGCCGCCGCGATCCGTGAATTGTGGGAAGAGACCGGTCAGATCCTCGGCCGACCCGGAGATTGGCCCGGCGCCCCACATGCGGATTGGGCCGATTTCGCCGCCACCGGCCATCTACCGGACGCCAGCCACCTGCAATTCGTGTTCCGTGCGATCACCCCGCCGGGACGTCCGCGCCGCTTCGACGCCCGGTTCTTTCTGACCGATGCCGAAAAACTGCAAAGCGACCCCGACGATTTCTCGCGCGCATCCGATGAATTGTCGCTACTGCAATGGATCCCGCTGGCCAAGGCGCGGGAATTCGATCTGCCGTTCATCACCGAGGTGGTGCTGGCCGAGGTCGAACAGCGCGCCCATGATCCGAGCCCGCCTGAATCGGTGCCGTTCTTTTCCAACAACGACCAGAACCGCGCCTTTTCCCGGCTCAAGGGCCAGATCAAGCGCAACGATCCAACCGGCTGAAACTGCGGTTAAAGCAGAAAGATCAACGCCAGCACGCTGGCCGAGATCAGCGCGATGCCCAGGGCTTCGCGCGATGAGATCCGTTCGCTGAAAAATGCATAGCCTGCCAGCAGGCTGACGATCACCTCGGTCTGGCCGACCGCATAGACATAGGTGGCGTTCTGCAGGGTGAAGGCGGTGAACCAGCACAGTGATCCGGCCAGTGACGCCAGCCCGATCAACCCGGCGCTGCGCCAGGCCGACAGCACCCGGCTGATCTGCCCTGGTTCGCGCAGCCGCAGCCAGATCGACATGCCGATCAGCTGTGACATCCCGACCGCCGCCAGCGCCACCGCCGCCCGGATCAGCGCCGAATCCGACGCGATTTCAAGCGTCGCACCGCGATAACAGACCCCGGAAAAGGCGAACAACAGCCCCGACCCGATCCCCAGCCCCGCCGCACGGTTGTTCAACCGGCGCCACCAGGGGCCATCGGATTGCGGCAATTCCGACAGGATCAGCACCCCGGTGACCCCGATAATGATCGCGCCCAGCCCCTGCAGCGACACCCCCTCGCCCAGCACCAGCACCGAAACAAAGGCGGTCAGCAGCACCTCGGTCTTTTTCAGAGTGATGCCGACGGCAAAGTTGCGGCTACGGAAGATCAGCAGGATACAGACCGTCGCCAGGATCTGGGTCAGCCCGCCGATCCAGGCATAGGCCCAGAAGGCCGGTGTGAAGGCGGGCAGGTCCAGATCCCGGAGATGCAGCAGAACCGCCACCAGAATCACGGTCAGCGGCGCCGAGTAGATAAAGCGCGCAAAGGTCGCGCCGCTGGCTGACAGGGCTGTCACGCTCAGCTTTTTCTGCAACATGAAGCGGGTCGTCTGAAACAGGACCGCGCCAAAGGTGATCAAGACCCAAGGTTCCATCGCCGATCTATGCCCGGTAATTATTACCAGGGCCAGAGTGGATGTGGCACCGGATCCTTGGCGCTAAAGAAATAGCGCCGGAACACCTCGGCATAGGACCGGTAGCGATAGCCGCCATTGCGCCCCAGATAGCGGGCACGGTTGTCGCGATAAAGTGCTGGAAGCCGATACCAGGCCGTGCGCGGATGCAGATGATGCACGGCATGCAGGTTGTTGTTCAGAAACAGCAGGGCCAGCGGGCCGCGATCCTCGACGATAACGCTGCGGCCACGGGCACGCTCATGTGCCTGATGCTCCAGAAACGTGCGGATTTTCAACATCGCCAGCGCGCCATAGGTCGACAGGAAGTAGGCCCAGATCGGCATATCGGCGACCAGCAGCAACCACAGAATGACCAGCGCCAGCGCCGGGATATGCCAGAGCCAGCCGGACAGAACCCCGCGCCGACCCCGCCGGATGTCGCCCAGATCGGCGCGCATAAAGGCCCATTGCCCGACCAGCGGCCCAATCAGCAGCCGCCCGGCCAAGGTATTGTTGAGGCGCAGCACCGCCCGCTGCCAGGGACGCAGCCACGCCCAGACCGCCGGATCCCAGTAATTGCTTTCCGGGTCGTCATAGGGATCGGTCAGGATTGAATCGTGGTGATGGTCAAGATGGCTGTCGCGGAACCGCCGATAGGGAATGCACAGCGCCAGCGCCGGAAACACCAGCGCCTCGTTCAGCCGTTTGTCCTGGGTCGGATGGCCGTGGATCGCCTCATGACAAAGCGAGGAGTGCAAGGTGATGCTGAGCAGGGTCAGTGCCATCCCGGCGGGCAGCCACAGCAGCGCGATCCAGGTGGTGGCGGCCATCCAGACCAGATAGCACCCCGCCAGCAACAGCAGCGTCGGCCATTCAATCACCCGGCCAGCATGTGACGGCTCAGCCATCGCGGCCCCAGGAGATCCGCGCCCAAATCCGCTCATAAACCGCGTACATCGCCAGCCCGAGACCGGCGTTCAGCAACGCCATCTGCCCGCCCAGCGCAATCGAGCCGGTAAAGAACAGGCCGACACCACACATCACCACCAGGCCCAGGCTGGCCCAAAGCGTTGATTTCACCAAAGTCCGTCGTCGCGTTTCCATAGGCCTCCGTCGCGCCGCTGTCCTCTGGCGCTTTCATCGAAGCGTTACCGGAACCGGCCCGGGTGCAGAATTCCGAATGTGATTAACAAAGCCGACATATGGTGATAACTAGAAACACATGACGGATTCTGTCGACAAACGCCAACGCGCCATCCAATTCCGTCATCGGCTGGGACAGGCGCTGTCCCGGCGTGGCATGAGCCAGAGCGCCCTGGCCCGCGCCACCGGGGTCGACCGCTCGACCGTGTCGCAATTGCTGAAAGGCACAGGCGCGCGCCTGCCGAATGCGCAGGTGATCGGCGAATGCGCCTCGGCACTTGGCGTCTCGACCGATTGGCTGCTGTCGCTGTCGGACCGACCGGAAACCGCTGCCGATTTGCTGGCCACCTCGCTGACCCTCACCGCCGCGCCGCGCGCGCTGGTGGATGAACAGATCTTTGCCTGGCATCAGGAGGCGGCGGGCTACAAGGTCCGCCATGTCCCCGCCGCCCTGCCCGATATGCTCAAGACCCGGGCGGTGCTGGAATGGGAATATACCCCGCATCTGGGCCGCACCACGTCACAGGCCATCGGCGCGTCCGAGGATCGCCTGCATTGGATGCGCGCGGCCAGGTCGGATTATGAAATCGCCCTGCCGCTGCATGAGATGGACAGTTTCGCCCGCGGCGAAGGCTATTACCGGGGCCTGCCCGCCGCCACCCGGCGCGAACAGATCGAGCAGTTTATCGAGTTGAATGAGGCGCTTTATCCGCGGCTGCGGCTCTACCTGTTTGATGCGCGGCGGCTGTTTTCCTCGCCGATCACCGTGTTCGGGCCGCTGTTGGCGGTGCTCTATGCCGGGCAGAACTACCTGGCCTTTCGCGACAGCGTGCGGGTGCAGGCCTTAACCGCGCATTTCGATCAATTGGTGCGCCAGGCCAGCGTCTCGGATCGTGAGATCACCGCGCATCTGACCCGGCTGTTGCGCCAGACCTAACGCGGATCGCCAACCGCACGCCCGGCCCCCTCGGGACGGGGCAGATCCGCCTGCGCCTTGGCCAGCGTCCGCATCGCCGCCGCCACCGGCGCGGCGGCAGGGCAGACCCGGCGACTGTCCAGGCTGACATGCAGCTGCAGATGTTCGCCGGTCGCCAGCAGCCGGTCACCGGAATACATTTCGTGCCAAAGCTGCATACGCTTGCCATCCCCCGCCAACAGGCGGCTTTCGATGCGCAGCGGCGCCCCGGCCCGGGCCTCGTCCAGATGCCGGATGTGGGTTTCCACGGTAAAGAAACTGCCGCCGGTGGCGATATAATCGGCATCGCAGCCAATGATCGCCATGATCGCGTCGGTGGCATGGCCAAAGGCATCCAGATAGCGCGACTCGGTCATGTGGCCGTTGTAATCCAGCCAGTCGAGCGGCACCGCCCGCGACACTGTCACAATCGGCCTTGTCGGATCGGCGACATCGGCCAGACGCCGGGGCAGGCCCAGATCGGCGGCGCGGGCCACATCGCGTTTGCGCAGAACCTTGCCGGCACCAGACCCTTCGGCCATCAGCGACCGCAGAATGCCGACCAGATTGCGGTCGCGCTGATCCTCAAGCTGGTCGAGGCTGAAATCGCCGGATTGGTCATCCGATTGTTCGGCGATCTGGGCGATCAGCTCATCGTCGAGCCTTGGCACATTGGTCAGCTTGCTCCAGGGCCAGTGCAGCGCCGGACCAAATTGCTTGAGGAAATGCGCCATGCCGCCGGGGCCACCGGCGATGCGATAGCTCTCAAACAGCCCCATCTGCGCCCAGCGCAAGCCAAAGCCCATGCGGATCGCCTCATCGACATCCTGGGTGGTGGCAACGCCATCCTTGATCAGCCACAGCGCCTCGCGCCAGACCGCTTCCAGCAGCCGGTCGGCAATATGGGCGGGGAGCTCGCCGCGCACCCGCAGCGGGAACATGCCCAGGTCGGTCAGGACATCATGGGCGTTTTCCAACATATCCGGGTGGTTCCTGGCACTGTGCACAACCTCGACCAGCGGCAGCAGATAGACCGGGTGGAACGGATGCGCGACGATGATCTGGCCGGGATTGTTTGAGGCCAGCTGCAGCTCGCTTGGGGTGAATCCCGAGGTGGACGAGGCCAGAACCGCCGCAGGATCGGCATGTTCCTGCAGCTTTTGATAGAGCGTTTGTTTCAGTTCCAGCCGCTCCGGCACACTTTCCTGAATCCATTCCGCGTCGCTGACCGCCTCGGACATCAAAGAACAGAACCGCAGGCGCCCCTCGGCGGGCAAGGCGACATCGCCCAGCCCCGGCAGGGCGCGCCGGGCCCGGTCGATCACCGCCTCGACCCGCGCCGCCGCCCCCGGTTCCGGGTCGAACACCCGCACCTCCCAGCCGTTCAGCAGGAATCGCGCCGCCCAGCCCGCGCCGATGACGCCGCCGCCGATGATCGCCACCGACCGGGTCATGGCGCCACCGCCAGCGGCGCGCGACGGGTCAGCCCGAGGTCGGCGCGCATCGCCGCCGCATCCCGCACCTGCCCGCCCAGCGCCTCGATTATGGTCACCGCCCGGGCGACCAGGTCGGCATTGGTCGCAGGCTGGCCCTGGCCGAGCCAGAGGTTGTCCTCAAGCCCGACCCGGACATGACCGCCCGCCAACACACTGGCGGCAACATAGGGCATTTGCTGGCGACCAATCCCGAAGGCGGAAAAGCGCCAGCCTGCGGGCAGGTTGCCAACCATCGCCAGAAAGGTCGCCAGATCATCCGGCGCACCCCAGGGCACCCCCATGCAGAGCTGCACCAGCGCCGGGGTCGCCAGATGCCCCTCTTCGGCCAATTGCCGGGCAAACCAGAGATGGCCGCTGTCAAAGCATTCAACCTCGGGCGTCACCCCCATGTCGCGGATCATAACCGCCATCGCGCGCAGCATCCCCGGGCTGTTGGTCATCACATAGTCGTTTTCGGCAAAATTCATCGTGCCGCAATCGAGGGTGCAGATTTCGGGGCGACAGTCGGCGACATGCGCCAGCCGCTCGGCGGCGCCGATCATGTCGGTGCCATCAGCGGGCGGCAGCGGCGCCTCTGCGCCGCCCAGCACCAGATCACCGCCCATCCCGGCGGTCAGGTTCAGCACCACATCGACATCGGCGGCGCGGATCCTTTCCGTCACCTCACGATACAGTTTCTGGTCACGCGACGGGGCGCCGGTGTCAGGATCACGCACATGGATATGCACCGCCGCTGCACCGGCCCGCGCCGCCGCGATGGCGCTGGCGGCGATGTCGGCGGGGGCACGCGGCACATGTAGGGATTTGTCCTGCGTCTGACCTGATCCGGTCACGGCGCAGGTGATGAAAACCTCACGGTTCATCCGCAGCGGCATTGGTCCCCCCACCGCGTGGCAGCGCGGCTAACTGTATACCCCGACGATGGAAGGCGGCGCGGCGGCGCGGTGCAAGCTGAAAACGCCAACACCGACACCTATTGTGTCAGATGTGGTCAATTGGGCATGGCAATCAGAACGGCATCGGATGCGCGCGGCTGGCGATTTCGATATCGGCAAGGGCCGCATCGCTCAGGCGCAGATCGGTCTGCGACAGGATGCGGTCAAGCTGCGCCAGGTCGGTGGCGCCAAATACCACCGAGGCGGTGGTCGGCCGCCCCGCCACCCAGGCCAGCGCCATGCCGACAATATCCAGGTCATGCTTGAAGGCGATGTCGAGATACGCATCCACCGCCAATTCGGCGCACGGCGTCCGGCGCCCGCCCAGATCCGGCATCAGCGCGATCCGTGCCATCGCAAGTCGCTTGCGCCCCTGGTATTTGCCGGTCAGCAGCCCGACCGCCAGCGGTGCATAGGCCAGCAGCCCCAGATCCTCGTTGCGACAGAGTTCTGCCATGTCGAACTCATGTTGGCGGCAGAGCAGCGAATATTCGTTCTGCACGCTCACCGGGCGCGGCCCGGCCCCGGCCTCGGCCAGCCGCAGCCACTGCGCCATGCCCCAGACGGTTTCATTGCTCAGTCCGAAGTGGCGGATGGTGCCGCGCCGCTGCTCGACCGCAAGCGCGCCAAGGGAATCAGCCATAGTCTGCACGATGGCAGCCGGGTCCGGCCTATGGGCGACGGCGGGCTCTGCCCCGCGTTTGTGATAGGTGTCGCGGTTCGGCCAATGGAATTGGAACAGGTCGATGTAATCGGTCCTCAGCCGACGAAGGGCACCCTCAACCCCGTCGCGGATCGTCTCTGGCCCGATTGGCGCGCCGTGACGCACCAGGTTCTGGCCGATGCCGCTGTGCTGGGTTGCCAGAATGACATCGCTGCGGCGGCTGTTCTTTTCGAACCACAGCCCGATGATCCGCTCGCTCCGCCCCACGGTTTCCGCCCGCGGCGGCGCGGCCGGATAGATCTCGGCGGTGTCGATCAGGTTGATGCCATGCGCCAACGCCCTGTCGATCTGACCATGGGCGATATCCATCGGCGTCGGCCCGCCCCAGGTCATGGTGCCGAGGCCATAGCGGCTGACCTTCAGGTTGCTGCGCCCAAGTGGGGATTTTTGCATGCTGGCTCCATCGCGATCCGCGCTGTTCTACAAGGCTGAGGTTACCGAAAGTCGAACGCAGGAGCGTGGGGCGCGACAAACAATTCACCCGCCGCCGGGGCGATCCTGCCGCACCCCCCTTGGCAGCGGCAGCAAGGATGGCCACTTTCAGTGCAGGAAATGCGCTTCACCCGAGGGGAGAGAAACCTGATGGATATTCGATTTGATGGCAAGACCGCGCTGGTCACCGGCGCGGCATCCGGCATCGGCGCGGCGATAGCCCGCGACCTGGCGGCCAGCGGTGCCCGGGTGGTGCTGGCCGATCTCGATCTGGCCAAGGCGCAAGCCATGGCCAAGACCATTGGCCATGGCGCGCTGGCGACCCAGGCCGATGTCTCCGATCCCGATCAGGTCAAGGCGATGGTCGATTTCGCGGTCAAGGAAACCGGGGCGCTGCACCTGATGGTCAACAATGCCGGGGTCGGTGGCGCCGGAGAGCCAACCGGCAATTACCCGGTCGACACCTGGCAAAAGGTGATCAGCATCAACCTGAACGGGGTGTTTTACGGGCTGCGCTATGGCATACCCGCGATCACCGCGGCAGGCGGCGGCGCGGTGGTCAACATCGCCTCGATCCTCGGCTCGGTCGGATTTGCCACCGCCCCGGCCTATGTCGCGGCCAAGCATGGTGTTGTCGGGCTGACCAAGACCGCAGCGCTGGACCATGCCGCCGACAAGGTGCGGATCAATGCCATCGGCCCCGGCTTTATCCACACGCCGCTGGTCGATGAGCGTTTCGATCAGGCGACCAGCGATTATATCTCCTCGCTACATGCGCTGGGGCGGATGGGCACACCCGAAGAGGTGTCTTCGCTAGCGCTCTACCTGTTGTCAGACCAGGCCAGTTTCATCACCGGGTCATATCACCTTGTCGATGGCGGCTATACCGCGCGCTGAGGCGGCGAATAAGACCAGGCAGGGCGCCCGGGTGCCCTGCCCTCTGGCCCTCAGGCGCTGCGCCCGCTAAACGGATGCCAAAGCAGTCAAGGGGCGCGCGACATGGCACGGCATCTGATCACTTCGGCCATTCCTTATATCAACGGGATCAAGCATCTGGGCAATTTGGTCGGCAGCCAATTGCCCGCCGACCTCTTTGCCCGCTACCAGCGCGGTCGTGGCCACGAGGTGATGTTTATTTGCGCCACCGACGAACACGGCACGCCTGCGGAGCTGGCCGCCGCCAAGGCCGGCAAGCCGGTGGCCGAATATTGCGCCGAGATGCACGAGGTGCAGGCCGATATCGCCCGCCGGTTCGCGCTCAGCTTCGATCATTTCGGGCGCTCCTCCAGTGCGCATAACCAGAAGCTGACCCAGCATCTTGCCGTGAAGCTGTTTGAAAACGGGTTGATCGAAGAGCGCTCTGAGACCCAGATGTATTCGCCCACCGACGGGCGGTACCTGCCGGACCGCTATATCGAGGGCACCTGCCCCAATTGCGGCTTTGAAAGCGCCCGTGGCGATCAATGCGACAATTGCACAAAGCAGCTTGACCCGGTTGACCTGATCAACCCGCATTCCACCATTTCTGGCGCCACCGATCTGGAGATGCGCGAGACCAAGCACCTGTATCTGCTGCAATCCAAGATGCGCGCGCAGCTTGAAAAATGGATCGACACCCGCGAAGGCTGGCCGGTTCTGACCACTTCGATCGCCAAGAAATGGCTGACCGACGGCGACGGGCTACAGGATCGCGGCATCACCCGCGACCTGAACTGGGGCGTCCCGGCGCAGTTCGACGGCGCCCCGTGGAGCGGCATGGACGGCAAGGTCTTCTATGTCTGGTTCGACGCCCCGATCGAATATATCGCCTGCGCCATGGAATGGGTCGATGCCGGCAAGGGCACCGATTGGGAGCGCTGGTGGCGCACCGACAAGGGCGCCGAGGACGTGACCTATACCCAGTTCATGGGCAAGGATAACGTGCCGTTCCACACCCTCAGCTTCCCCGCCACCATCCTCGGCAGCGACGAGCCGTGGAAGCTGGTCGATTACATCAAGTCGTTCAACTATCTGAACTATGACGGCGGCCAGTTCTCGACCTCGCGCGGGCGCGGGGTGTTCATGGATCAGGCGTTGGAGATCCTGCCGCCCGATTACTGGCGCTGGTGGCTGCTGAGCCATGCGCCCGAAAGCTCGGACGCGGAATTCACCTGGGACAATTTCCAGACCTCGGTGAACAAGGATCTGGCCGACGTGCTGGGCAATTTCGTCAGCCGGGTCACCAAGTTCTGCCGCTCCAAATTCGGCGAGTCGGTACCAGAGGGCGGCGCCTATGGCGAACAGGAACAGGCGCTGATCGCCGATCTGGCGGCGCGCATCGCCGCTTATCAGGCGCATATGGACGCGATCGAAGTGCGCAAATCGGCGCAGGAATTGCGCGCGATCTGGGTGACGGGCAACGAGTATCTGCAAAGCGCCGCGCCCTGGGCGGTGTTCAAAGAGGACCCGGATCGCGCCGCCGCCATCGTGCGGTTGTCGCTGAACCTGATCCGCCTCTACGCCCTGCTCTCTGCCCCCTTCATCCCGGATGCCGCCGCCACCCTGTTGGCCGCCGTCGACCCTGAGGACAATTCCGGGCAGGCCTGGCCAACCGGCGCCGCGGTGGATTTCGAGGCGCTGCCAGGTGGTGCCCCGTTCAGCGTTCCGGACAACCTCTTTGCCAAGATCGAGGATGCCCAGCGCGAGGATTGGCAGAACCGCTTTGCCGGGGTGCGTGACTGACCTGCATCGGGCCCGGCGCGATCCGCGACCGGGCCGACGCGCCGTGCGGCGCCGCCGAATGGGTGGCAGCGCAGGCGGCTGACTGACCTGCCCGGCCTGGCGCGTAAGCAGAACATGCAGGCGCCCCTCTCATCGATGCGTCGTATCGATTCCCGGGCAATGGAGACCCAAACCGCTGTCGCTCCGACCACAGATCCTTCAGTCGATGCCCGTCAAGGCACAGGCCCGTTTCTGACTGTATCGTTTCTCAGCCATGGTCCAGATCACAGCTCTGCGCCGCGCACCAGGCCTCAACCAGTGTTCCCAGCCTGTTCTCGGCCAGCAACCTCTTCAGCTGGGCGATCTTGGCTTCCAGCGCCTTCCGCTTCTTCGCTGAAACGGCTTATCTTCATCGTCTGTCTTTTCAGTTGGAGAACAGGCTAACCTCAAACGTCGAACTCTTCGGGGGCAGAAGGCCCATAACGAGAGCCCGTTTCATTCCGAACGAAGGTTTTGCCGAACCATTGGACCCCGGGATGCGCAGACAAAGCCTTATCCCAAGGTGTTCAAGCAAAGTGGATAGGTTGTTCGATAGTTGGTGCGGTCGGAGAGACTCGAACTCTCACGGGTGTTACCCCACAGCGACCTCAACGCTGCGCGTCTACCATTCCGCCACGACCGCACGAGATCAGGCAGTGCCGGGCCGTATAGCTGCCTGTTGGTGCAATGTGAAGAGGCAAAACGTCCGGCGCGGGGCAGATTTTGCGCGACCGTCACCGGTCGGCAAATGCGCGTGCTGCACAGGTCAACGGCGGCCCCGAAAAGGGCCGCCGCTTTCTGCTTTCCCAAGCTTACTTCAACAGAAAGCTGGGCAGTGACGTCTGTTGCGGCGCATTGCCGCCCTGGGCCTTGTCGCCGACGTTCAGCGCCGCGCGAACCAGCTCGATCCGTTCCGGTTGGTTCGGCGCAAACACCGGCGCCGCGCCGCCATCCAGCGCGCTCAGCGCTTGCTGATACCAGCCGCGCGCCCGCTCCATCGACGCCTCGGCGCCAAAGCCCTGGCCAAGGTGATGCCCGACCAGTTCGGCATAGGGCTGTTGCCCGGCACCGGTGAGCAGCAGCGCGGCACCCAGGGCCACATCCAGCTTGTCACGGCGATAGCCGGTGTAGAGACAGATGGCACCGGTACTCTGCAATTGCTCGACCGTCATATTGGCGCTGAGCACAAATTTCTGCACCTGTTGCAGAACCTGCGCCGCCTCGCTGTCTTTCAGCGCCGCCACAAACGGCGCCAGGGCCGGGCCGAAGGCGTCACATTGCTGTTCGACCTGGGTGATGCTCAGCCCCTGCACCGCCTTCAGCATGTCCTCGCCACGGGCGATGGCATAGGTGCGGGTCAGGCAGAATTGTTCCGACAGGGCCAGATCGGGATCCGACATCGCGGCGGCGGTGACAAAGCCGCCGTTCGAACTGGTCAGCAGGTTCACCTTGGAACAATAGCTGGCCAGCGACGGTTGATCAGCGGGAGCGGGCGCGGCCATCGGCAACGCCATCAACCCCGAGGCCGGCGCTGGCGCCGGGGCCGCAGCGCTGACCACCGGCGGCTGCGCCGGAGTCGGAGCCGGGGCCGGGGCCGGCGCAGCAACCATCTGGGTACCGCCCTCGGCCAGCGGGTCCTTCATCGCACAGCTTGACTGGTGGCATTGGAACATCGTCGGGCTGGCGGTGTTGGTCAGTTGCGGATTGCGCTGATAGCGGAAATCGTTGCGCCGATAGCCATCCGGCTGGCTGGCAAAGACCAACACCGCGCATTGCGACTGACCGCACCAAAAGTTCGACCCGGTCACCGCCGTGTCGATCACGTAATCATTGCGCCCGTCGTTATTCAGATCAGCGAGCTGAATAAAGCCGGTGCGTTGCAGCAATTGTTCGGCCGAGGGTTCGGAACTGTCGGCAATCTCGTCAACCGCGTCTGACACCTCGATCGGCAGGCCGGCATAGCCACCGCCGCGACGTTGGCCATTGATCCCCATGCGTTCGTCGCGCCAGGTCAGCAGCAGCCCACGCACCCCTTGCGGATCGCGCTGCATCGCCTTGACCACTTCCGGGCCGCCGACCTGGGCGCGGTTGTAGGACCCGATCAGCAGATCGCGCTCCATGGTTTGCAGATGGCCTGTGCCCGGCCAGCCCATGAACACCTGGTAATTGGAGACCGCCGCGCGCGAGCGTGATCCCATCACCCCATCCGCCGATCCGGCATTGAACCCGAAATAATTCAGCGCCACCTGCGATTGCGCATGCATCTGTCGGGTCGCCGACGAGGTGGTGCTCCGATAGGTCCGCTTGCGCTGCTGCCCGGCGCCGTTCATGATCGCGCCGCCGATAATGCCGCCGACGATGGCCGCGCCCAGATCGCTGGCCAGGGCCGGAATCGGCGCGCCGCCCAACATGGCCGCAATGACGGCCAGCCTTACTGTTTTGGTGAACACCCTGATCACTCCATATATAACCTTGTCGCAATGGACCCAGTTTATACCCGAATCACGCCTGTGGCGACAAAAACGACGCGCAATAGCGCCAGCCCTCTGACGGCACCCGAATGGCGCCTGTCCGAGGGGCTGACGGATTACGCCACCGCTGTCGCCTTTATGGAGGCGCGGGCCGAGGCGATCGCAGCCGGCACCGCGCCGGAATGCATCTGGCTGCTGGAACATCCGCCGCTCTACACCGCCGGCACCTCGGCCAAGCCTGCCGATCTGACCGACCCCGACCGGTTCCCGGTGCATGTCAGCAAGCGCGGCGGCCAATACACCTATCACGGGCCGGGCCAGCGGGTAATCTATGTGATGCTGGATGTCGGCCGCCGTGGCCGCGACGTGCGTCGGTTCGTGCAACAGCTCGAGGCCTGGGTGATCGCCACCTTGGGCGAATTCAACCTGCGCGGAGAAATCCGCGATGGCCGGGTCGGGGTCTGGATCGCCCGCCCGGACAAGGCCCCCCTGCCCGATGGCTCCCCGCGCGAGGACAAGATCGCCGCCATCGGTATAAGGCTGCGCAAATGGGTCAGCTTTCACGGCATCTCGATCAATGTCGAACCGGACCTCAGCCATTTCGACGGCATCGTGCCCTGCGGGATCAGCGGCCATGGGGTGACTTCGCTGGTCGATCTTGGGCTGCCGGTGACGATGGCGGATCTGGATCTGGCGTTGCAGCGGCAATTTGTCGAGGTGTTTGGCGAGGCCTAGGCGCCCGGATCAACCCGGTGCGCCCCGGCCCTTCTGCTCCGCCAGCGCCGAGGCCAGCTCACCATAAAGCGCCCGCCGCTCGCCCTCGCTCAGAAAGGCGCCGATCTCGACCTGGCGACCATTGCCGGTCAGCGTGACGTAATTCGGAACTGGCCCGCCACGCAGATGCAGCTCGGCCCGCGCCCAATAGCTGTTGCAGGTCCAGCTCAGTTCGCTCCGGTCCGGATTCCGGCGCAGCAGCACCACCCGCTCCGGCCCGATCTCCAGTGTTTCGATGATGTCCCCGGCGCGATAGTTCAGCCGCAGCCCGAGCCAGAGTGCCGCCAGCGCGGCCAATCCGAAGGGCAGCAAGGTCCAGAGGAACACCGTGCCGATCAACGCAAACATCGGCACCATCGCCAGCACAAAGAACAACCCGATCACCACGGCGAAACCGCGCAACGGCAATGAGCGGTGCGGCCAAAGCGTCAGGCGGCGGTGACTGTTGGACCATTCATAGGGCATTGCGGCCTAACGCACCCGCCGCGCATGAAACACCACCGCAGCAATCCCGCCCAGGGCGACGGCAGCGATCCAGGGGGCAATCGGCAGGATCAGCGTCAGCGCTGCCAGCGGGTCCCCGGCGCCGCCGACGCCGGGCGCAAAAGTTTCGCTCAACAAGGTCGGGCGCGGCGCGATCATCGCCGCGTAAAACGCCACGAACAGCGCCACCAGCGGGCCGATCGGCAGCGCAATGCTCTGCAAGGCCAACCGCCGCAACCATTGCGCCAGCGTCGCGGCAATCCCGACGAGCAGCAGGGCGCGCAGGCCAAGCAGGAACACCTGCACCATGCCCGCGCCGCCACCGGGATTATGCGACAGCACCACCGGCAGGGCCATTTCGAACAGCGCCGCCGGGGCCAGCGCCGCCGCGGCCCCGAACAGCAGCGCCGAGGGCAACAAATTGCGGTCCTGCGCCCCCCACCAGAACCCGGCAACGGCGGGCACGCCAATCAGCCACAGCGTCCGGCTGAGCGGACCGGCAACCATGGCCGCATGTGGGGTGGAATGCAGAAATACCATGAAAGGAACCCAAGCTGCGCCAATCTGGCGGAAACCAAAAGGGCCCCGACGTTTCCGCCGGGGCCCGTTCTATCTGATCCGGGTCAGGCGCGGATTAATGCGCGTGGCCTTTGTCCCAGTCTTCCCGTTTGGGAAGAATCTCGAATGTATGCTCCGGCGGTGGCGAGGACAGCGTCCATTCCAGCGTGTCAGCATATTCGTTCCAGTAGTTGTTCTCGGTGACCTTGGCGCCGCGAGTCAGCGTGTAGATCACGATGCCAAAGAAGAACACGAAGGACGCAAAGGACAGGAACGCCCCCATCGACGAGACATAGTTCCAATGCGCAAACGCCTCGGGATAGTCGATATAGCGGCGCGGCATGCCCTGACGACCGAGGAAGTGCTGCGGGAAGAAGGTCAGGTTGGCACCAATGAACATCGCCCAGAAGTGCAGCTTGCCCGCCCATTCCGGATATTGCCGGCCGGTCATCTTGCCGAACCAGAAATAGATGCCGGCAAAGATCGCGAAGATCGCGCCAAGGCTCATCACATAGTGGAAATGCGCCACCACGTAATAGGTGTCGTGATAGGCCCGGTCGACCGCCGCCTGGCTGAGCACCACACCGGTGACACCGCCAACGGTGAACAGGAACAGAAAGCCAAAGGCCCAGAGCATCGGGGTTTTGAATTCAATCGACCCGCCCCACATCGTGGCGATCCAGCTGAACACCTTCACCCCCGTCGGCACCGCGATCACCATGGTGGCCAGCATGAAGTAGCTTTGCTGGCTCAGCGACAGACCCACCGTATACATGTGGTGCGCCCAGACGACAAAGCCCAGAACCCCGATCGCGATCAGCGCCAGAACCATCGGCAGATAGCCAAAGATCGGCTTTTTCGAGAAGGTGGCGATGACGTGAGAGATGATGCCAAAGCCGGGGAGGATGATGATATAGACCTCCGGATGGCCAAAGAACCACAGGATATGCTGGTAGAGGATCGGATCCCCGCCGCCTGCCGGATCAAAGAAGGTCGTTCCGAAGTTACGGTCGGTCAGCAGCATGGTGATGGCACCAGCCAGAACCGGCAGTGACAGAAGGATCAGCCAAGAGGTGATAAACACCGACCAGGCGAACAGTGGCACTTTGAACAGGGTCATCCCCGGGGCGCGCATGTTCAGGAAGGTGGTGATCATGTTGATCGCACCCAGGATCGACGAGGCACCCGAGACGTGCACCGCGAAGATCGCCAGATCCATCGACATGCCGCCTTCGTTCACTGACAGCGGCGGGTAGAGCACCCAGCCGACACCCGATCCAAGCTGCCCATCGCCTCCCGGCGCCAGCAGCGAACAGACGCCGAGTGCGGTGCCAGTCACATACATCCAGAAGGACAGGTTGTTCATCCGCGGGAACGCCATATCCGGCGCGCCGATCTGCAACGGCATGAAATAGTTGCCAAAACCGCCAAACAGCGCGGGAATGACAACAAAGAACATCATCAGCACGCCGTGGTAGGTGATCAGCACGTTCCAAAGGTGGCCGTTCGGCGTGCAGGGCGCATCCGAGGCGATGAACCGCGCGCCTTCGAGGCACATGTATTGCACCCCCGGCTGCATCAGCTCCATCCGCATGTAGACGGTGAAGAGGACCGAGACGAGGCCCACCAACGCCGAAACGACGAGGTAGAGGATCCCGATATCCTTGTGGTTCGTGGACATGAACCATCGGGTAAAGAACCCGCGATCATCATGATGGTCATGGCCGTGAATGGCTGCGTCCGCCATGCGTTGCCTCCTGTTTGCCCGTGTTCAACTGGTCCGAGAGTCAGACCAACAACTTTGCCGATGTTTTAGTCCGCCTTTGGGGCGCGGGCAATGGACGGATTTGACGCAGATCAAACTAATGTGTCGCACCCTGCCCTAGGTCCAAGCGCCGCGGCGGGGCGGGTGCCGGTCGGATCGGGTGATGGACGGGAATGGCTTTGCCGGTAACGGCCCGTTGAAAGGGCCAGTTGAATGGCCGGTGGAATGGCCGGTGGAATGGCCGGTGGAATGGCCGGTGGAATGGCCGACGAATTGCGCAGGCGCGGCGCAATTCGTCGTGTTGTGCGGCTGGTCCCGGGCCCGGAACGGCGATATCATCCACTCAGCAAGCGGAGGATAAGATGGGCGATTACGACGATTGGATCGGGCGGCAGTTCGTGCGGACAGACCGGATTACCCCGCGGATGCTGAACGAATTCCGCATTGCCCTGGCCGGAGGCCTGGCTGTTGCGCCGGGTCCGGGCGCGGTGCCGCCCGGCTATCACTGGTGCCTCACCCCCGAGGCGGTCGCGGCGCCGGACCTGGGCCGCGACGGCCACCCGCGCCCCGGGCAGTTCCTGCCTGCCTTGCCATTGCCGCGCCGAATGTGGGCCGGGGGCGAGATCGAATGGCTGGGCGCCTTTGCCGTCGATGACGAGGTCACCAAGACCTCGATCATCCGCAGCGTCTCGTTCAAAGACGGCCGCAGCGGGCCGCTTGGCTTTGTTGCCGTCGACCACGAGTATAGTGTCAGCGGAAATCTGGTGCTGCGCGAGCGTCAGGATCTGGTCTATCGTCAGGATCCCGATCCCTCCGCACCGGCGCCGCTGCCACCGCAGGCCGAATCCTGGCAGGTCCTCGCCCATTGGGAAATCACCCCGGACCCGGTGCTGCTGTTTCGCTATTCGGCGCTGACCTTCAACGGCCACCGGATCCATTACGATGCCGCCTATGCCCGCGAGGTCGAGGGCTATGACGGGCTGGTGGTGCATGGGCCGTTGCAGGCGGTCTGGCTGCAGAACCTCGCCACCGCGCAGCTTGGTGCGATTCCGCGCCGGTTCAGCTATCGCGGCCTGTCGCCGCTGATTGTCGGGCACAGCGTGCATGTCGAGGCGCGTGAGAAAGACGGCATGCTCTATCTGCGGGTGCGTCGCCTGACTGACGATGTGGTGACCATGTCAGCCCGCGCCGAGGCGGGCTGAGCCGCGGCCGTCGGCCAGATCAGCCTGCGGTGCAGAGCCGGGTCTTGATCTGCGGGCCGACCGCGCCGAAATCCATCTGACCGGTGTATTTCGACTTCAACGCCCCCATCACCCGGCCCATGTCGCGGATCGATTCCGCGCCGGTTTCGGAAATCGCGGTATCGACCGCCTTGGCGACTTCGTCATCGTTCAGCTGCCGGGGCAGGAATTCCTCGATGATGCTGATTTCCGACAATTCACGTTCGGCCAGATCGATCCGCCCGCCCTCTTCATAGGCGCGCGCACTTTCCTGGCGTTGTTTGACCATCTTGCCAAGAATCGCCAGCACCTCGTCGTCGCCGACGCCATCCTCGCGGCCATCGCCGCGCGCCTCGATATCCTTGTCCTTGATTGCGGCGCTGATCAGCCGCAGGGTGCTGAGCCTTTCGGCCGCACGTTCCTTCATCGCGACCTTGAGGGCCGCCGTGACACGAGCGCGTAGTTCCATCGGTCCCATCCCCTGGACTGAGTGACAAGCCTGCCTCATATCGAATCCCGCCACCCAAAACAACCTTTCCTGCACGGCACCGCCCGGAATGCTGCGACGCGGCGTTTGCGCCGCCAGCCAGCCCTTGACCCCCCCATGGCCCGGCACTAGGGTCGCGCGAATTTGCCAGCCCGGACGGATCCGCCCATGCCGCAGCCCCAAGCCTCGACCCCCACCGCCTGCCTCGCCCTTGCCGATGGCACGATCTTTTATGGCAAAGGTTTCGGCGCGACCGGCGAAACCCAGGCCGAGCTCTGTTTCAACACCGCGATGAGTGGCTATCAGGAGATCATGACTGATCCCTCCTATGCCGGGCAAATCGTCACCTTTACCTTTCCCCATATCGGCAATGTCGGGGTGAACCCGGATGATGACGAAACCGCCGATCCGGTTGCCGACGGCATGGTGGTGAAATGGGACCCGACCGAGCCGTCAAGCTGGCGCGCCGCCGGGGCGCTGTCGGATTGGCTGGCCGCCCGCGGCCGCATCGCCATCGGCGGCATCGACACCCGCCGCCTGACCCGCGCCATTCGCCAGCAGGGCGCGCCGCATGTGGCGCTGGCCCATGATCCTGAGGGCAAGTTCGATATTGCCGCGCTGGTGGCCCGCGCCCGGGCATTTCCCGGCTTGACCGGGCTCGACCTGGCGAAAGAGGTCACCTGTGCACAATCCTATCGCTGGGACGAAATGCGTTGGGCCTGGCCGCAGGGCTATGCCCGTCAGGACAATGCCCGCCACAAGGTGGTGGCGATCGATTTCGGCGCCAAACGCAATATCCTGCGCTGCCTCGCCTCGGCGGGCTGCGACGTCACGGTTCTGCCGGCCACGGCCACCGCCGCCGAAGTGCTGGCGCATCAGCCGGACGGGGTGTTCCTGTCCAATGGCCCCGGCGATCCGGCGGCGACCGGCACCTATGCGGTGCCGATGATCCAGACGGTTCTGGCCACCGATCTGCCGGTCTTTGGCATCTGCCTCGGCCATCAGATGCTGGCGCTGGCGCTGGGTGCGGCGACGGTGAAAATGAATCACGGCCACCATGGCGCCAACCATCCGGTTAAGGATTTGGAAACCGGGAAAGTCGAAATCACTTCGATGAACCACGGCTTTGCCGTCGACAGCCAGTCCCTGCCCGCCGGGGTGATGGAAACCCATGTGTCACTGTTCGACGGCTCCAATTGCGGCATCCGTCTGGACGGCCGCCCGGTGTTTTCGGTGCAATACCACCCCGAGGCCAGCCCCGGACCGCAGGACAGTTTCTATCTGTTCGAGCGTTTCGTCGCCCTGATGGACGCCGCCTAAAACTCAACCAGACCGGACCCGGGCAAGCCGGGCCGTCACCGCTCTCTGTGATCAATCCTTAATCGGCAAAGCCCGAATTAAGGATTTGATAACTATTTGTTAGCACTACCTTTACCTCGACCTCCCTCACTGGTTGCAGTGCTCAGCGGTGGGGGAATCGTGGCGTCCGAACTCAGATCATTTCGCAAACGCGGGCCGGGCATGGCGGCGGGGCGGCAGGTGCCGCATCGCCTGGCAGTGCAGAGCGCGCATCGTCTGGTGACGGTTTCGCCGAAATTGCCGATGCCGGAGGCGCCGCAACCCGATCAACCCGACCTCGCAGTTCCCCCCTCCGCGCCCCAGCCAATCCGCGACCGTCGTCGCAGCGCCGAACCCGGGCAAGCGCTGGCCGCGCTGAACGAGCTGTTTCGCGCCGGTGGTCTCAGCGAAGCGGCGATGCTCGACGGCGCGGCGCGCATCCTCGACCTGGACCAGGTGGCGCTGACCCTGATGCCGCCGGATCCGGCGCTGGCCGGGCTGATCGCGCCAGAGCTCTGCCTCAGACATGCTTTTCTACCGTGGCGACGGGTCGGCAGCACCTTGATATGCGCCACCGCCGAGCCGGAAACCGCCCGCAATCTGGCGGCGATTCTGCCCGCCGATATCGGACCGGCCCGCGCGGTTCTGGCCCCGCGCGCCGAGGTGCTGGGCGCCGTCACTACCCGGCACCGTGCGCATCTGATCCGCCGCATGGCCGCCCGCCCGCGCCCCGAGGACAGCTTTCGCAGCTACCGTCCCAGCCTGCGTCTGCGACTTGCGGCGCTGGCCATTCTCGGCCTTGCCGGATTTGCCGTGGCGCTGGTGCCCGGCGCGGTGTTTTCCACCTTGGTCGCCGCAGCCTTTTTCACCCTGGCCGCCCTTGTCACCCTGCGCAGCGCCGCAGCCCTGGCGCAGCTGATCGGCAGCGGACGCCAAGCGCCGCCCCAGGTTGAACCAGTGTCACCGCCCAGCGACCTGCCGACAATTTCGATCATCGTGCCGCTCTATCACGAACCCTGTATCGCCAGTCGGCTGGTGCAGCGATTGCAGCGGCTGGACTACCCGCGCGACCGTCTTGAGGTGCTGCTGGCGCTGGAGGAAACCGACGACCTGACCGCCCGGGCGCTGGGCGCTGCCGAATTGCCGAACTGGATGCAGGTGGTCACCGTGCCCGACGGCGCCCCGCGCACCAAACCAAGGGCGATGAATTACACCCTCGATTTCTGCCGGGGCGAGGTGATCGGCATCTATGACGCCGAAGATGCACCAGACCGGGATCAATTGCTGCGCGTCGCCGCCCGCTTTGCCGCCGCCCCGCCCGAGGTCGCCTGCCTGCAGGGAGCACTGGATTATTATAACCCAAGGCAAAACTGGATCGCCCGCTGTTTCACCATTGAATACAACACCTGGTTCCGCCTGCTGCTGCCCGGCATGGCCCGGCTCGGCCTGGCGGTGCCGCTGGGCGGCACCACCCTGTTCCTGCGCCGCGCCGCGCTGGAACAGGTCGGCGGCTGGGATGCCCATAATGTCACCGAAGATGCCGATCTCGGGTTCCGGCTGGCCCGCTATGGCCACCGCACCGAGGTCATCGACACCACCACCAACGAAGAGGCCAATTGCCGCCCCGTCGGCTGGATCCGTCAGCGCTCACGCTGGATCAAGGGGTATATCGTCACCTATCTGGTGCAGATGCGCCGCCCGGTCGGCCTGTATCGCGCCCTGGGCGCCTGGCGATTCTTGGGGTTCCAGCTGCATTTCACCGTCGCGGTGGCGCAGTTTCTGCTGGGGCCGGTGCTCTGGACCTTCTGGCTGGTGGCGGTCGGCCTGCCACATCCGATGACGAATTATGTGTCCAATACGGTGATCTGGCCGGTGTTCAACCTGTGCCTGCTGGCTGAGGGGCTGAACATGGTGCTCGCGGTGCTCGGCACCAGGCGGGCGATTCACCGGCATCTCTGGCCCTATGTGCCGACGATGATTCTGTATTTCCCGCTGGCGTCGCTGGCCGCCTACAAGGCGCTGTTCGAATTGCTGGTGGTGCCGTTCTATTGGGACAAGACCCCGCATGGCCATTCGCTGCCGCCGGACGCCGTGGGCCCGGACAATGAGTCACGACCCGAGTCCAGAACTTCGCCCGACACCCGCTATGCCACTGGCGCCACACCGCCAGAATCAAGCTTGAGCCGGGTGATGAACGCCTTTGATATATGATCGCGCAGCGCCTCGCCGGCGCGGCCCTCGTCGCGGGCACAGATCGCGCTGACAATCGCATCATGTTCAGCCAGGGCCGCCGCGTCGCGGCCCTGCGCCGCCAGCGAGGTCGTCGCCAGCAAGGCCATCGAGCGATGCACCAGATCCAGCTGCTGCACCAGAAACCGATTGTGCGAGGCCAGGTGGATCTGCTTGTGAAACCGCCGGTTGGCCCGGGCCAGCGCGCCCGGGTCTCCCAGCAAGGCCCGGTCGGCGGCGACCATGTCGGACAGCACCTTCATCTCTTCGGCGGTGGCATGACGCGCCGCCAGCCGCGCCGCCAGCGATTCAAGCTCGGCCCGCACCGCGTAGAGCTCAGCCAGTTGATTGTGATCGAGCGAGGCGACAATCAGCGAGCGCCCGTCGCGGGTCAGCAGCGATTGGGTTTCCAGCCGCTGCAGCGCCTCGCGGATCGGGGTGCGCGACACGCCGAAGCGTTCCGCCAGATCGCTTTCCACCAGCCGGTCGCCGGGCCGGTAATCGCCGACATCTATCGCCTCGAGGATCAGCGCATAGGCGTCAGCCGGGGCCGGTTTCGCCGGGCGGGGTTTTGCGGATGTCTCTTTCATCGCGCGACCCTAGCCGCGCCCGCCCCTGGCGGGCAAGTGGCGGCTTGTCCCACCCCGACGCGCCACTTAGATTGGCGGGATGAACACCGCTTCCAATCTCGACGACCTCGGCCCCGGATTCGCACATGTGCGCAGCTGGGTGTTCGACCTCGACAACACACTCTACCCGCCCTCGGCTCGGCTGTTCGCCCAGATCGAAGTCAAGATGAGCGAATACGTGATGCAGGCGCTGGGGGTGGATCTGGACGAGGCCAATTTCCTGCGCCGCAGCTATTGGCGCGATCACGGCACCACCCTGGCCGGGCTGATGCGCCTGCATGACGTCGACCCGGGCCCCTACCTGACCCATGTGCATGAAATCGACCTCAGCCATCTTCAGACGGATGCGGTGCTCGCCGCACGGATCCGGGCGCTGCCGGGGCGCAAGATCGTCTATACCAATGGCACGGCACCCTATGCCGAACGGGTGGTGACGGCGCGCGGGCTGAACGGGGTGTTCGATGCGATCTACGGGGTTGAGGAGGCCGGGTTTCATCCCAAACCCGACCGCGCCGCCTTTGACACGGTCTTTGCCCGCGACGGGCTCAACCCGGCGCAGGCCGCGATGTTCGAGGATGATCCCCGCAACCTGGCCGCCCCACACGCGATGGGAATGCGCACCGTTCATGTCGCCGACCAGCCGGAACCGGCCGCGCATATCCATCACCACACCGACGATCTGAACGGCTTTCTGGCGCGGCTGCTGTAACCCAGGCGGGACCGAATGCCGCTTGGACGCCGGGCCGCGGATGACCTAGCAAAGGCCGAAAGGGGCGGAACATGGCGCGCGATTTCGACTATGACATGGTGATTTCCGGCGGCGGTGTCGCCGGGTTGACCGCCGCCTGCCTGCTGGGCAACGAAGGCTTCAAGGTGCTTTGCGTTGATCCGGCACCGCCGATCACCGATTCCGAGGCGGACGGCGCGGATATGCGCACCACCGCCTTTCTGCAACCGGCCCGGGAGCTGCTGGCGGACGCCGGTCTTTGGGCGACGCTGGAACCGCATGCGGCAGCGCTGCGGATCATGCGTATCGTCGATGCCGGCGGGCCGGATCCGGTCGCCCGGCAACAGCGTGATTTCGACAGCACCGAGATCGGCGATCTGCCCTTTGGCTGGAACCTGCCGAACTGGCTGCTCCGCCGCGAAATGGTGGCCCGAATCGCGGCGTTGGACACTGTCGAGTTTCGCCCCGGCACCGGCACCACCGCCCTGTTCACCCGGCTGAACGAGGCGCGGGTCAGCCTGAGTGATGGCACCAGGGTCCGCACGAAACTGGTGATCGCGGCGGACGGGCGCGACTCAGCGATGCGCAGGGCGGCGGGGATCGGCGTCAAGGTGACGCGCTATGGGCAAAAGGCGCTGGCCTTTGCCGTGACGCATCCGGTGCCACATGAAAACGTCTCGACCGAAATCCACCGCTCCGGCGGGCCCTTTACCCTGGTGCCGCTGCCGGATCGCGATGGCCTGCCCTGCTCGGGGGTGGTCTGGATGGAGGACGGGCCCCGCGCGATGGAGCTGGCGGCAATGCCGGTCGCGGATTTCGAAGCCGAGATGCTGCGCCGCTCCTGCGGGCTGTTCGGACCGCTGACCCTGGCGACCCGGCGCGCCGTCTGGCCGATCATCACCCAGGTGGCCGAACGGATGGCCGGCCAACGGCTGGCGCTGCTGGCCGAAGCGGCGCATGTGGTGCCGCCGATCGGGGCGCAGGGGCTGAACATGAGCCTTGGCGATCTGCGCGCCCTGCGCGATCTGGCGCTGGCGCATCGCGACGATCCAGGCCGCGCTGAGGTGCTGGAGGCCTATCACAAGGCCCGTCATGGCGAGGTGCGAATCCGCGCCGCCGGCATCGACGCGCTGAACCGGGCCAGCCAGATCCAGGCGCAGCCGATGCGCGATCTGCGCGCTGCCGGGTTGTCGGCGCTCTATGGTGCGGCGCCGGTGCGCAAGCTGCTGATGCAGATGGGGCTGGGCGCAAGGACGGGCTAAGGTCACGCCGGGTTTTCGGCTCGGAACGAGGGGGCTTTGCCCCCTCGCGCTCCCCCAGGATATTTTCGACCAGAGGAAACTGCAGAGGCGGGATCAGCCGAGGGGGCCAGGCAGGCGTTCCTCGGAGAGCATCACATTGGCATCGACATTGGCCACCCCGGGCAGGGTCATGATCCGGCGTCGCAGCACCCGTTCGAAATCGGCAATGTCGCGCGCGGTGACCCGCAACCGGTAGTCGTAAAGGCCAAGGATGTGCTCGACCGACTGCACCTCGGGGATGGCGCTGACGGCGCGTTCGAAATCCTCGACGCTGAGCCGGCCCCTGGTGGTGATCTTGACCCCGAGAAAGACGGTGACGCCAAAGCCGAGCTGCGCCAGATCGAGGTCGAGCCGGTGCCCGGCCAGCACGCCGCTGTCCTGCAAACGTTTGATCCGCCGCCAGGCCGCCGGTTGCGACAGCCCGACCCTGCGTCCCAGCGCCCCGGCCCCCTGCCCCGAATCCTCGACCAGCAGGCGCAGCAAACGGCGGTCGATGTCATCCAGAGCGATCATATCGGCAGCGCCATATCGGATTTCACCCGGGCGAGATGCATCAGGGCCTGCACATCGATGATATGCGGCAGGGTCAGGATGCGGTCGCGGTAGATATCCCTGTAATGCCCCATATCGCGGGCGATCAGCCCGAGGCGGACATCGACCTGGCCAAGGAAGGTCTGAATTTCGAGCACTTCCGGCACCTGCCTTGCGGCGATGAGGAAGTCGTCAAAGGCGCGCGGCGCGGTCTTGTCGAGGGTGATGCGCAGGCTTACCTCGACCTCCCAGCCCAGGGCCCGCCAGTCGATCACCGCACCGGTGCCACGAATCACCCCGCTCTCACGCAGCTTTTCCAGCCGCCGCCAGCAGGTCGCGGCATTGAGTCCGGCACGGTCGGCCAGCTCGGCCGCGCTGGCGGCCGGGTCGGCCTGCAGCTGACGCAGGATACGACGATCGGTATCGGTAAGCATGAATTTTACGGATTCGTTGTGAATAGAGAATGAATATCCGATAAAGTGAGTGAAATCAGCAAGAGATGCAATCCAATTCGAGGCCCGAGGTCTATGCTGCGCCCAGAACCGCCGGTGACCGGCCTGCAAGGAAGGAAGAAATATGCGCGTATATTATGACCGCGATTGCGACATCAATCTGATCAAGGACATGAAAGTGGCCATCCTCGGCTATGGCTCCCAGGGCCATGCCCACGCGCTGAACCTGCGCGATTCCGGCGCCAAGAACCTGGTCGTCGCCCTGCGCGAAGGCTCGGCCAGCGCCAAGAAGGCCGAAGGCGAAGGCCTGAAGGTGATGGGCATCGCCGAGGCCGCCGCCTGGTGTGACCTGATCATGTTCACCATGCCCGACGAATTGCAGGCCGAAACCTACAAGACATACGTCCACGACAACCTGCGCGACGGCGCCGCGATTGCCTTTGCCCACGGCTTGAACGTGCATTTCGGCCTGATCGAGCCGAAGCCCAGCGTTGACGTGATCATGATGGCCCCCAAGGGCCCCGGCCACACGGTGCGCGGCGAATATTCCAAAGGCGGCGGCGTGCCCTGCCTTGTCGCCGTTGACAACGACGCCTCTGGCAAGGCGCTGGAAATCGGCCTGTCCTATTGTTCAGCCATCGGTGGCGGGCGTTCCGGCATCATCGAGACCAACTTCCGCGAAGAATGCGAAACCGACCTCTTCGGTGAGCAGGCGGTGCTGTGTGGTGGCCTGGTCGAGCTGATCCGCATGGGCTTTGAAACCCTGGTCGAGGCCGGTTACGCGCCGGAAATGGCCTATTTCGAATGCCTGCACGAGGTGAAGCTGATCGTCGATCTGATCTATGAGGGCGGCATCGCCAACATGAACTACTCGATCTCCAATACCGCCGAATATGGCGAATATGTCTCGGGTCCCCGGATCCTGCCCTATGACGAGACCAAGGCGAAGATGAAGGCGGTTCTGCGCGACATCCAGACCGGCAAATTCGTGCGCGATTTCATGCAGGAAAACATCGCCGGTCAGCCGTTCTTCAAGGGCACCCGCCGGTTGAACGACGAACACCAGATCGAACAGGTCGGCGAGAAACTGCGGGCGATGATGCCGTGGATTTCCGCGGGCAAGATGGTCGACAAGTCGAAGAACTGATCGGGGCGCTGTCCTGAGAATCGGAAAGGGCGCCCATTGGGCGCCCTTTTTTCGTTCAATTCGCGGAAGTTCCCGGCCAGCCTGCGCCAGTGCCGCGATCAAACCGCCTGTTGCACCGCGCCGATCACATTGTCGACGGCGGCCTTCATCCGGTCTTCGTCCTCGCATTCGGCCATCACCCGGATCAGCGGCTCGGTCCCGGATTTGCGGATCACCAGGCGGCCGCTGGTGCCCAACCTTGCCTTGGCGCTGGCGATCGCCTGTTGCACCTCGGCATCCGACAGCGGATCGGTGCCGGTCTTGTAGGAGACGTTCTTCAGCAATTGCGGCACCTGTTCGAACTGCGCCGCCAGGGCCGAGGCCGGCAGGCCGCTGCCAACCATTGCCGCGATGAATTGCAGCCCGGCCATCAACCCGTCGCCGGTGGTGGCGAAATCGGTCATCACGATATGGCCAGATTGTTCACCACCCAGGTTGAACCCGCCCTGGCGCATCCGTTCGACCACATAGCGGTCGCCGACATTGGTGCGTTCCAGCCGCAGCCCCCGGGCGCGCAGGTAATATTCCAGCCCGAGGTTCGACATGATCGTCGCCACCAGCGCCCCGCCCTTCAGGCGGCCCTCTTCGGACCAGCGCGAGGCCAGCAGCGCCATCACCTGATCGCCATCGGCGATCTTGCCGGTTTCATCGATCAGGATCACCCGGTCAGCGTCCCCGTCCAGGCAGATGCCGAGGTCAGCGTGATGCGCCACCACCGCCGCCGCTGCCACGTCGGGATGGGTCGAGCCGCAGTTTTCATTGATGTTATAGCCATTCGGCGAGGTGGCGATCGGGATCACCTCGGCCCCCAGTTCCCACAGCAGATCGGGGGCGGTGCGATGCGCGGCGCCATTGGCGCAATCGACCACCACCTTGAGCCCGGCCAGGCGGATCCCGGCGGGCAGCGTGGTTTTCAGCCGCTCCATGTAACGGAACCGGCCCTCGTCAATCCGCCGGGCGCGACCGATATTGCTCGCCTGCGCTGCTTCGACACCTTCGGCGACCATCGCCTCGATCTCGGCTTCGGCGGTATCCGACAGCTTGAACCCGTCGGGGCCAAAGAACTTGATGCCATTGTCTTCGGCCTGATTGTGGCTGGCCGAGATCATCACCCCCAGATCAGCCCGCATCGACACGGTCAGCAGCCCGACTGCCGGCGTCGGCACCGGGCCGAGCAACAGCACATTCATCCCGGTCGAGGTCAGGCCGGCGGTCAGAGCGTTTTCGAACATATAGCCAGAGCGCCGGGTGTCCTTGCCGATCACCACCCGGTGGTCGCGGCTATGGTCCTTGCGGAAATAGCGCCCGACAGCCGCACCGACCCGAACGGCGGTTTCCACCGTCATTGGTTCGGTATTGGCCCGGCCCCGGATGCCGTCGGTTCCAAACAGCTTACGTCCCATTTTCGTTCTGTCCCTCGTTGCCTGCCAATGCTTCCCACAACAGAAGCGCCTGCCGCGTTTCAGCGGTGTCGTGAACTCTCAGGATATGTATCCCCTGCGCGGCGCCATGCAAAGCAACGGCGAGCGATCCCGGCATCCTGTCGTCCGCCGCCTCGGCGCCACCGATACTGCCGATAAAGCGCTTGCGCGAGGCACCCAGCAGCACCGGCACACCCAAAGCGTGCAACAGGCCAAGCCCTTGCAGGAGTTTGATGTTGTGGTCTTCGGTCTTGCCAAAGCCGATGCCGGGATCGACGATCATCCTGGCGCGGTCGATGCCCGCCGCCTCGGCCACATCCATACGTTCGGCCAGATGGTCATAAACCTCGCTCAGCACATCGCGATAGTCGGCGTGATCCTGCATGGTTTCCGGATCGGCCACCGAATGCATCAGGCAGATGGGCACCGCCCGATCCGCAACCAGCGCTGCCATATCGGGGTCAAAGCGCAGGGCGGTGACGTCATTCACCATATCCGCCCCGGCATCCAGCGCCGCCGCCGCCACCGCCGCCTTGCGGGTATCGATCGAGATCGGCGTGGTGAGTCCCGCCCTGCGAAGGGCGCGGATCACCGGGGCGGTGCGGGCGATTTCCTCGGCCGCCGGCACTTCGCGGGCGCCGGGCCGGGTGCTTTCGCCGCCAATGTCGAGGATATCCACATCCACCGCCATTGCCATCGCCCGTGCCACCGCATCACTCAGGGCGAAATGCTGGCCGCCGTCGGAAAAGCTGTCCGGGGTCACGTTGAGGATGCCCATGATCCGCGGGCGATCCATCGACATATGGCAGATATCCGGACGCGGCGCGCTGAGCCGGTCGATCTGATCGGCGCGCAGGGCCGCCTCGGTGCCCAACCGGGCATCTGGCGCGGCGTCCAGCGCTCTTGACCAGCGCAGAGTCCGGCTGCCGGCCAGGGCATGCTGACCAAAGCGTTCGGCAAGGGGCAACGGATAGCCGGTCAAATCGCCGCCTCGGGATGCATCCGGCGCACCGGCATCGCCGCCTGCGGCGCCTCGGCACCGATCACCAGCAATTCGCGCGCCTCCATCAGCGCCGCGAACCAGGCCACCAGCCCGGTGGCGTCGCGCGGTTCGACACCCGGGCCATCGACCGCGTCGAGCACGATCTTTGAGGGCGCCCAAACCGAGATCTGGCCATGTTTCATCGCCCAGTCGAGTTCGGTCCGGGTGTTCACCACCACGCAGCGGCGGTCGCGCCCGGCCAGCACCCAGGCGCTCTGTTCAATCGCCAGCAGGTCGATCCGCCGCTGCGCCAACCTTGCGGCGCTGCGCGGTGTCGGCAGCTCAGAAACGCCGACCGTCAGGATCACCGGTGTCGCCGCGGCTGCCCAGCTGTCCAGCCAGCCCGACAGTTGCGGCGAGGCGATCGCCGCTTCCCCCAGATACACCACCAGCGGATGCAACCCGGCCTCAACCGGTACCTCGGCGGCCAGCGGCGCATCATCGCGCGAGCGGACAATCTCGACCCCCAGCGCCCCGGCGCCACGATCCAGCTTTTCGATGCGCACATAGACCCGTACCGCAAGCGGTTCGTGCAGGATGCGAAGCGCGATCCGTTCGGCCAGAGTTTCCAGCAGGTTCAACCGCTCGGCGTGCAATTCGGCGGCAATTGCTTCGGTGACCCGGTCATAGGACAGGATCCGGTCAACATCATCCTCGGGCGGGGCATCGGCGCGGGCGACCTCGACCACCACGTTGAAGCGCAGCCGCTGGCTGCTGCCGCGTTCGGCCTGAAACGCGCCGATATCGACCTCGGCGACATGGTCGCGCAGCGAAATCCGATCCAGCGGATCCTCACCCGACAGGGCGATGGCACGGGCCAGCGGATGGCCAAAGGCCTGACTGATCTGATCGCTCATTCCTGCCCCGCTGGCACTGTCGCATCCGTCCCTGACATGTGATGCCATTTCGCCCCGGGGGTATCAGCCCGAAACCCGGCAAACCAGTACAGATTTGCGACGCCAGACCGTGCGGCGCCTGAAATCAGCAGGACCGAGATCAGGACGGCGGAGATCAGAATAACTGGGATCAGTTCGATGACACGCGGACGTGGCGGCGATAGAAATAATGCACCCCAATCGAGGCGGTGCGGGCAAAGCGGCGAGCCCATGACGGCGAAACCTGCTTGGCGTGGTAATAGGTGGCACCATCGGTCAGGGCGCGCGGGGCGCCGGACAGCATCACCGCGGCGACCTTGCCCACCCGCTGATAGGCCCGGGGTTCGTTGATCACCTCGGCATGGCCATCACAGGTATAGGTGAACTGGCAAGCGTAAAGCTTGCCGGTGCCCTGATGGATCACCCCGCAGACCGAATTCGGAAACAGCGGGCTGTCGACCCGGTTCAGGATCACCTCGGCCACCGCAAACTGACCCTCGACGGTTTCGCCGCGCGCTTCGAAATACAGCGCCTCGGCCAGGCAGGCCCATTGATCGTCACCGCTGGCGCGCGGTTGGCTGGCCACCCAGCCCCGGCTGTATTCGACAACCGGACGGCCCAGGGTCAGCTTGCTGCTATCGGTGCGCTGCAACAGCGCCTTCAGCGAACCGCCGGGCAAGGCTTTGAGCGCCCTGCGCTCCTGGTTCAGCGTCGCAGCAAAGGGCGATTCCGCCCGGCTGGATGTGGCCGAACCCGCCACAAATCCACACGCGCAGACAGCAGCAATCAGCAAGGCAAAAAGGATACGCATGGCAGCAATAGACCCGTTTCCGAAGCCTTCCCCAAGGCAATTGGTACGTTGCGCTAGCCGAAAAAGCCAAATGGGTCCAGCCTGACGCCGATCTTTGAGCGGGACTTGGCCCGTCAGTCGGTGGGCGTATCAAGCTTATAGAGTTGAATCTAAACTTTAATCTTTGGATTTCGGCCCGGGATCACGTAACGCCAACTGCGCGGCTGCCAGCCGGGCGACCGGCACCCGGAACGGCGAACAGGACACATAATCAAACCCGGCCTGACGGCAAAAGGCAATTGATTCGGGGTTGCCGCCATGCTCGCCGCAGATCGACAAGACAAGGTCCGGTCGCGCGGCCCGTCCGCGGGCGGCACCGATTTGCAACAGCTCACCGACCCCGTCGACATCGAGCATATGGAACGGGTCTTCGGGGAACACGCCCTGCTGCACATAATCCGACATGAATCGCCCGGCATCATCGCGCGACAAGCCATAGGTCATCTGCGTCAGGTCATTGGTGCCAAAGCTGAGGAAGGCCGCGAAAGGCGCGATTTCACCGGCACGCAGGGCGGCGCGCGGGGTTTCGACCATCACCCCCAACTTGAACTCAAAGGCGCGTCCGGTTTCGCGGCGCACCGCCGCCGCAACCGCGTCGATCCGGGTCTTGACCAGTTCGACCTCACGCATCGCGCTGACCAGCGGGATCATGATTTCGGGGATCACCGCCGCGCCCTTGCGCCCGGCGGCCACCGCCGCCTCGAATATCGCGCGGGCCTGCATCTCATAGATCTCGGGCACCGTGATCCCGAGGCGCACACCACGCATCCCCAGCATCGGGTTGTATTCGCTCAGCGCCTCAATCCGGTGTTCGACATCCGAACGCGGCAGATCCAGCGCCTCGGCCAATTCCCGGATCCCGGCCTTGTCGGAGGGCAGGAATTCATGCAGCGGTGGATCGAACAGACGGATACAGACCGGGCGGCCCTCCATGATCCGGAACAGGTCGATGAAATCGGCACGCTGCATCGGCAGCAGGCGATCCAGCGCCGCGCGCCGGTCCTCGGCGCCATCGGCAAAGATCATCTCGCGCATCACCGTCAGGCGGCTTTCCTCAAAGAACATGTGTTCGGTGCGGCAGAGGCCAATGCCTTCGGCCTGGAAATTGCGGGCGGTCTGGGCATCGGCGGGGGTGTCGGCATTGGCCCGCACCCCGATGTCGCGCACCGCATCGGCCCAGCCCATCAGGCTCTGGAACACATCGTCCTGGATCGCCTCGATCATCGGCGCCTCACCGGCCAGAACCTGGCCTGAGGTCCCATCAACGGTGATCATGTCCCCGGCCTTCAGCTGCCGCCCGCCCGCGGCCATGATCCGCTCGCCGCGCAGCGAGAACTTGATATCCGAAGCGCCCACCACACAGGGCAGACCCAGCCCGCGTCCGATCACCGCCGCATGGCTGGTGATGCCGCCGCGTTCGGTCAGCACCGCCACCGCCGCATGCATGCCGCGAATATCCTCGGGCGCGGTTTCGCGGCGCACCAGAATACAGGCCTCGCCCCGCGCCGCGCTGGCCTGGGCGGCGGCTGCGGAAAACACGATCCGGCCACTGGCGGCGCCAGGGCTGGCAGCAATGCCGCGTGCGATCACGTCGCGCGGTGCGCCCGGGTCGATCTGCCGGTGCAGCAATTCGTTCAGCGCCCGCGGTTCGATCCGCAGCAGCGCCTCTTCCTTGGGGATGATTCCATCCTCGGCCAGCTTGACCGCGATCCGTACCGCCGCCCGCGACGAACGCCGCACCGGCACCCCGTCAAGGACATGCACCCGGCCATTGTCGATGCTGAATTCGGTCTGCATCTCTTCACGCAGACGTTCGCGCATCAGCCTGGTGTAGGCGATCAGCGCCTCAAACGCCTCGGGCGCCTGATCCTCGAGCGAGGGGCCACGGCTGTCGCGCTCCAGATAGACCGCCCCCGCCTCATCGCTCAGCGCCTCGCGGCCCTGGCTCTGGCTGCGGTAACGACCAGTGACCCGGGGCAATCCGGTGGCCGAGCTGACCAGTTGAATAACGCCTGAGCCGCTTTCGCCCGGCCCCAGCCCCAGTGCCATCTCCTGGACCACCAGCCCCAGGCCGGCATCTGCGGGCGCGCCCTTGGCCTGGCGCAGCAATCGGGCGGTGGTGCCCTCCCAGGCCCGGGCCATCGAGCGCAGCACTGCGGCCAGTTGCACCCCGGGGTCTTGGGGAAACGGCTCATCCGTCTCGGCCTCATAGGCGGCCAGTGCCGCCGACAGCCCATCCCGGCCGTTTAGCGCCAGATCGTCGAACATATCCGGATCCAGCCGGGCAACATGGATCGAATAGGATTGCACGAACCGCAGGTAAAGCTGCGTCGCCGCCTCGGATCCGATCGTTTCACACAGGTCGATATAGGCCGCATCGTTCAGCCCGATGTTCAGGATCGCGCCGGGGCCGCCCCAGTCGGAGACCTCGGACGAGGGGCGCACACAGAGCAGCGGCAGCTCGCCGAAATGCGACAGCAGCAGATCAGCGTCGAGCTTGTCGCCATGGGCAATGCCACGCACCGCCCGGAACGACAGCGCCACGGTGCGCGGCACCGGCAGATCGAGGCGCACCAGACGCTGCAGGCATTTCGCCCGCCCGCCATGGGTCTGCGTCGTCACCGGCGCGGTTGGGGTAATCAGGGTGAGGTCGGCTTCGCTATGCTGCACTGCGGCACCTTTCGGGAATTGCGGCAGCATAATCCCCCGGTCTCACCACGCAAGTTATGATTTTGTCTTTGCAGGGCGCAGCCCCGGCAGATGCCGGGCGCGCCCTGCGCGGATCATTCCCAGCAACTGACCAGAACGGTCATCTGTTGCCCGATCTTGGTCAGGTCCTCGGGCGCCAACAGGCCGCCGGTGCCACCGCGTGTCGCCGCGACACCCGCCGATTCCAGCGCCGCCAGCACCGCGTCGGTATCGGCAATAAAACTGACACCCTGCGGCAGCTTCCGGCTGCCCTGCGTCGCCGGAAGCAGCACGCCCAGGACCGCGCCCGCCTGATCCAGCACCGGGCCACCGGCATCGCCAGCACGGCCCACCAGGTCCAGCCGCCAGCGGTCGGATTCCCCGTCGAGCCCGCGGAATTCGGCCAATTGGCCAAAGGTCAACGTCGGTGCGCCCAAGACCCCCTCATAGGGATAGCCCGACACCGCGACATCGGAATTCAGCCGTGGCACAGCCGAGGCAAAGCGCGCCGATCCGATTGGCGCCACCGCGCTGGTCGGCCGCAGAATCGCCAAACCGGTGCTGGCATCAATCGCCGCCACCTGCGCCTCGGTGCCCTGATCCAGGGTGATCCGGCCACAGGATTGCACCGCTTCGGCCACCGTCACCACCGTTCCGGATTGATCCGCATAAAAGCCAGAGCGTGACAGCCGCGGCTTGCGCACCTCAAGGCCCGAGACCAGATCGATGCGTTGATCCTCGCCCAGCCCGGCAGAAGCCTCGAGCACCCCGGCCAGCGGCTGGAACGAGCCGCGCATTTCGCTGAGCAGGCGCAGTCGGCGTTCTTCATCCCCGGCGGGCCAGACCAGGGTGAATCCCTTGATCTGGCCATTTTCCAGTGCCGCCTCGGTATAAGACACCATACGGGCGTCTTCACCGATCAGGGTAAAGGCCGTGTCCTTGCGTTCTCGGGGGCCATTTTCCGGCACGATTTCAAGCGTCTGCATGATCTCGTAGAGGCCGGCCAGGGTCGCCGCATCGCCCTCTTGCGAAATCAGCACCACCTGGGCGGGAATATCGCCGGTCGGGCTGAAATGGGCGAACGGCGCCTGATAGCTGTCGTGTTTCACCACAGCGGTCGGCAGCAGCATATCGATCCCGGCGCGGTCGTCACGCACCCGGCGCAGCCCCAGCCCGTCGAGCACGGAATTATATTGTTTCAGCAATTCGGCACGCTGCATCGTGGTCAGGATGCCGGTCGGCTCATGGCCATTGGCGCGTTGCCATTCGGCCATCGAGCGACGGGTGCCGGAGCCAAAGGCACCGTCGATCCCGGCATTGTAATAGCCGGCCCACTTCAGCATGACCTGCAATTCCATCCGCTCTTCGCGGCTCAATTGCGCCTCGCTGCGGCGGGCCTCGGCGGGGGATTCATCCGGCAGGGCCACCGGCTGTGGATCAGCGGCAGTGGATGGTTCCGAGGTGGCCTGGTCGGGTTGCGTTGGCTCTGGCGGCACGGCGGCGGCACTGCCGGTGCTGGCCCCGACCGGATAGAACTGCTGCTGAAACGCCGACGCAAAGGCGATATAGCTGTCGCGCGGGATCGCGCCCTCATTGCGCAGCACGAACAGCACCCGCCCGGCATCGTCACGGGTATAGGGGCCAAGCGCCACCGCATACCAGCCGCCGCCAAGCGAAAATCCGTTCACATCCTGCAACCGGGCTGCGTAGTTGCGAATGCTGGCCTGCGCATCCGCCAGGGTTGGCTGGGCCTCGATCTGAACCCAGACCAGCTCTTGCTGGGCGACGGCGGGTCGCGCCAGAAACGTCATCGCCAGAATAACTGCTGTGAAAAACCGGGTCGCCGTAAAAAATCGAGTCAGTGCCAAATATCGAGTCATTGCCAAATACAGCCTCTTGCAGACGTCTTTTATTGCTCGGGTTCCCCGTCTTAACAAATCTCTCGGCGGGCGCACCCAAAATCTGCGCGAGCGGCGCGGCATTTGTTGACCCTTATCGCCCATCGGCATAGGCAGGGCGCCGGAATGGCAGGTGAGGCAACGATGGCCGAGGCAACGACACGACCGAAAAGTTTTCAGGAGGTCATCCTGCGGCTGCAGGCCTATTGGGCCGCCCGCGGATGCGCGATCCTGCAACCCTATGACATGGAGGTCGGGGCGGGCACCTTTCACCCGGCGACCACCCTGCGCGCACTTGGCTCCAACCCCTGGGCGGCGGCCTATGTGCAGCCCTCGCGCCGCCCCACCGATGGCCGCTACGGCGAGAACCCGAACCGGCTCCAGCATTATTACCAGTACCAGGTGCTGATCAAACCCAGCCCGCCGGATCTGCAAGAGCTTTACCTCGGCTCGCTGCAGGCAATCGGGATCGACATGGACCTGCATGACATCCGCTTTGTCGAGGATGACTGGGAAAGCCCGACTCTCGGCGCCTGGGGGCTGGGCTGGGAGGTCTGGTGCGACGGCATGGAAGTCAGCCAGTTCACCTATTTCCAGCAGGTCGGCGGCCATGATTGCCACCCGGTCTCGGGCGAGCTGACCTATGGGCTGGAGCGCCTGGCGATGTATGTGCTGGGCGTCGACCACGTGATGGAGATGCCCTATAACGATCCGCAATCGCCGATCCCGCTCAGCTATGGCGATGTGTTCCGGCAGACCGAACAGGAATATTCGCGCTGGAATTTCGATGTCGCCGACACCGAGGTGCTGCTGCGCCACTTTGAAGAAGCCGAGGCCGAATGCGCCGCGATTCTCGCCGAACCCTTTGCGGATCCCAAGACCGGCAAGCGCATCGTGATGGCGCATCCGGCCTATGACCAATGCATCAAGGCCAGCCACATCTTTAACCTGCTCGACGCGCGCGGGGTGATCTCGGTCACCGAACGCCAGGCCTATATCGGCCGGGTGCGGACCCTGGCCAAGGCCTGCGCCGATGCCTTTGTGCAGACCGAGGCCGGGGGCTGGCAGCCTGCGGACAGCGCCGCATAATGGGCCGCATCCTGGCCATCGTGATCATTGTCGCCGCGCTCGCCACCGGTGCCGCAGTCTATTATCTGCAGGTCTATGCCTTTTACGAAGAGATCGCCGCCAGCGGACCCGGTGACGTGGTGCTGACCCCGATCACCGGCGGGGCGCCGGTCGCCATCCCGGTGCGCGGCTTCCGCGCCATCGATTCCGACAGCTCGCCGATCCGCTATCGCGCCTGTTTCACCAGCGATCTGAGCGCCGAGGCGCTGAAGGCCTATGCACCCTACCCCGGCGCCGAGCCGCGCAATGCACCAGGCTGGTTCGATTGCTTTGACGCCGACGCGATTGGCGCGGCGCTGGCTGACGGACAGGCGCAGGCGTTTCTGGCGATCGAGAACATCCATTACGGCATCGACCGGGTCATCGCCATTCTGCCCGACGGACGCGGCTATGCCTGGCACGAGATCAACTCTTGCGGCGAGGTGGTGTTTGACGGACAACCCGCGCCCGAGGGCTGCCCGCCCGCGCCTGCCAATTGACCTGACCACGACCCGCTGAAAGCGAAACCATGCCCGACCTTCTGATCGAACTTTTCTCCGAAGAAATCCCGGCCCGGATGCAGGCCGGTGCCGCCGAGGCGTTGAAGAAACGGATGACCGACGGTTTGGTCGAGGCCGGGCTGACCTATGGCCATGCCGGGGTCTTTCACACCCCGCGCCGCCTGACCCTGGCGATCGAGGGGCTGCTCGCCGAAAGCCCGACCCAGCGCGAGGAACGCCGCGGCCCCCGCGCCGACGCCCCCGCCAAGGCGATCGAGGGGTTTCTGCGTGGCGCCGGGCTGACCCGCGACCAGGTCGAGGAACGCAGCGACAAGAAGGGCAGCTTTCTGTTCGCGGTGATCGAAAAGCCGGGCCGCCCGGCGGCCGAGATCGTCGCCGAGGTGCTGACCGACACGATCCAGAATTTCCCCTGGCCGAAGTCGATGCGCTGGGGGGCGGGCAACCTGCGTTGGGTGCGGCCGCTGCATTCGATCCTGGCGATCCTGACCACCGAGGCCGGGACCATCGTGGTGCCCTTCACCCTCGAAGGGCTGGAGGCTGGCACCAAGACCAGGGGGCATCGTTTCATGGCGCCGGACGCGTTTTCTGTTTCCTCGTTCGAGGATTACGCGGCCAAGCTCAAGCGCGCCTTCGTGGTTCTTGACCCGCAGGAACGCGCCGATCACATCTGGAACGACGCCACCAATGCCGCCTTTGCCGCCGGGCTGGAGGTGGTCGAAGACCCCGGCCTGTTGGCCGAAGTCGCCGGATTGGTCGAATGGCCGGTGGTGCTGATGGGCGAAATCGGCGAGGACTTCCTTGAGCTGCCGCCCGAAGTTCTGCGCACTTCAATGAAAGAACATCAGAAATTCTTTTCGGTGAAAAACCCGAAAACCGGGCGCATCGAACGCTTTGTCACCGTCGCCAACCGCGAGACCGCCGACCAGGGCGCCACCGTTCTGGCGGGTAATCAAAAGGTGCTGACGGCCCGGCTGTCAGATGCAAAATTCTTTTGGGAGAATGACTTGCGGGTCGCAACCAAGGCGCAGATGCAACCTTGGCTGGATCAGTTGGCGCAGGTGACCTTTCACGCCCGGCTCGGGTCACAGGCCGAACGGATCGCCCGGATCACCGCGCTGGCCCGCGATGTCGCGCCGCTGATCGGTGCCGAGGTGACGCTGGCCGAAACCGCCGCCTCGGTGGCCAAGGCCGATCTTTCCTCGGAAATGGTCTATGAATTCCCGGAACTACAGGGACTTATGGGGCGGTATTACGCCAAGGCCGCGGGCCTGCCCGAGGCCGTCGCCGCCGCCTGCGAAGAGCATTACGCGCCACTCGGCCCCTCCGACGCGGTGCCGATGGCCCCGGTCAGCCAGGCGGTGGCGCTGGCCGACAAGATCGACACCCTCACCGGCTTCTGGGCGATGGACGAGAAACCGACCGGGTCGAAAGACCCCTACGCCCTGCGCCGCGCCGCGCTGGGGGTGATCCGGATTCTGCTGGACAGCGGTCACCGGGTGAATCTCGACCGGTTGTTTGATGCGCAATTGTTGCGGCATCGGGTGAAGATCGACTCAGATGATGCTGATACCGATGAGATTTCCGCGCTTGATGATATCCTGGATGAAATCGCCGATCACGGGGTGTTCGGCGCCGCGATCCGCACTGTGATCGAACGGCTGGGGGGCGATCTGCCCTTCCTCAATCGGTTGGTGAGCGAGGTGCCCGATGCCTCGACCGACCTGCTCGGGTTCTTTCATGACCGCCTCAAGGTGCATCTGCGTCAGGACGGGATGCGCCATGACGTGATCGACGCTTGCCTGGCGATGCCGGGCAATGACGATCTGGTGCTGCTGGTGCGCCGCGCCACCGCCCTGTCCGCCTTCCTCGCCTCGCAGGAGGGCGACAATCTGTTGCAGGGCTTCAAACGGGCCAACAACCTTCTGAGCCAGGCCGAGGCGCAGGACGGCGTCGCCTATGAATATGGCGCCGATCCGAAATTCGCCGAGACCGAGGAAGAGCGCGCGCTGTTCACCGCGCTGGCCGCCGCCCGCCCAAAAATCGACACCGCCCTGCAGGCCGAGGATTTCGCGACGGCGATGGAGGCGATGGCCGATCTGCGGCCGTTCATCGACGGGTTCTTTGAAGCGGTTCAGGTCAATGCCGACAGTGCAATTGTGCGGCGTAACCGTCTGAACATGCTGCATACGATCCGCGAAACCTGCCTCAAGGTCGCCGATCTGACCCGGCTGGAAGGCTAAGCCCGCCGCCCTAGCTGCGCCAGAAATTCACCGTCAGGATCGCGTAGACGGTCATCAGCTCCAGCCGTCCGACCAGCATCGCAAAGGCCAGAATCCATTTTGCGGTGTCGTTCAGCGGCGCGAAATTGCCCGCCGGGCCGATGGTATCCCCCAGCCCGGGGCCGATATTGCCAATCGCCGTCGCAGCGCCGCTGAGCGCGGTGACGAAATCCAGACCGGTCAGCGCCAGCGCCACCGAAAACAGCCCCAGCGACACCACAAAAAACACGAAGAAGGTCATCACCGAGCTGATCACGTCTTCGGAAATCGGCCGCCGGTCATAGCGCGGGATGATCACCGCATGCGGCGCATGGATCCGCTTGATCTGGGCGCTGATCGAGGAAAACAGGATCTGATAGCGAAAAATCTTGACCGAACAGGCGGTTGACCCGGCACAGCCGCCAATCAACCCGATGAAAAAGAACATGGTGATCAGCAGCGGGCCCCAGGTCATGTAATCGACACTGGCAAATCCGGTGCCGGAAATGATCGAAGTGATGTTGAACAAGGCCTCGCGCAGGCTCTTTTCCCAATGGTGCGGAAAGATGTTCAGCAACAGCACAAACGACCCCATCACCAGCACCAGGATCGTGTAAAGAAACACCCGCGCCTGCCCGTCATGGAACAGGGCCAGCGATTTGCCGTTCAGCATCTGCACGTAGCGCACGAAGGGCAGCGCGGCGAGGATCATGTAGAAAGACGCGGCGTATTCCATTGGCCCGGAGAACGCTCCGAAAGAGGCGTCCTTGGTCGAAAACCCCCCGGTCGAGACCGTGGTCAGCGCATGCACCGTGGCATCGAAAAGCCCCATCCCCAGGGCAATATAGGTCAGCGCACAGGCCAGGGTCAGCCCAACATAGATCACCGAGATCTGTGCTGCCATCGCAGTGGCACGCGGCAGGATTTTCCCCATGGTTTCAAAGGATTCCGAGCGAAAAATCTGCATCCCCCCGACCCGCAGTTCCGGCAGGAACACCATCGCCACCACAATGATGCCGATGCCGCCCAGCCATTGCAGGATGCCGCGCCACAGCAAGATACCGCGCGGCAACTCGTCAAGGCCGGAAAACACGGTCGATCCGGTGGTGGTCAGGCCCGACATCGCCTCGAAAACCCCGTCCACCACCCGCGCCTCGGTCTCCCCAAGGATGAACGGCAAGGCGCCAAAGACCGGCAGCACCACCCAGACCAGGGTGGTCAGCAGAAAGGTCTGCTGGATCGTCAGCCCTTCTTTGCGGCCATTCTGACAGGAAATCGCGGTCACGGTGCCGACCAGGATGGTGATCAGCGCGCTTTCCAGGAACACTGGCCAATGACCGCGCCCCTCGGCCAGATCGACCAGCAGCGGCGGCACCATGGTGACGCCCAACACCGCGGTCAGCAGGCCGATCACATAACCGATAGGGCGCATATCAAACATGAGGCGCAGGCTTGGCTTGGGCGATGAGCACTGTCAAGGCGTGGCAAACGGCGGGGTCGCGGCGCAAGGTCTCAGGCCGGGACCGGCAACCCGCCGATGGCCTCGATCAGCCGCAGGATTTCGGCCACGCCCTCGGATTTTTTCAGGTTGGCAAAGACAAAGGGCCGGCCCTGGCGCTGTGCGGTGGCGTCGCGTTCCATCACCGACAGATCGGCGCCGACATAGGGGGCAAGGTCGATCTTGTTGATCACCAGGATGTCGGAACGGGTGATCGCTGGCCCCCCCTTGCGCGGGATCTCTTCGCCCGCCGCCACGTCGATGACATAGATCGTCAGATCGACCAGCTCTGGCGAAAATGTCGCCGACAGGTTGTCGCCGCCTGATTCCACGAACACCACATCGAGATCGGGATACCGCGCCGTCAGCCTGGCGATGGCATCCAGGTTGATCGAGGCATCCTCGCGGATCGCGGTATGCGGGCAGCCGCCGGTTTCCACGCCAAGGATCCGGTCCGAGGGCAGCGCCTGCATCCGCACCAGCGCCTCGGCGTCCTCCTGGGTGTAGATGTCATTGGTCACCACCGCCACCGACAGGTGATCGCGCAGTGCCCGGGCCAGCGCCGCGGTCAACGTGGTCTTGCCGGCACCAACCGGGCCGCCAAGCCCGATCCGCAGCGGGCCATGTGGGGAATGGGTCATCTCACCTCTCCGATGCGGTTGCCCAGCCTGACCAGCAGATGGCTGGGCGCTATATCAACTTCGGCCAGTCGCCAGACACCTTTGCAGCGCCCGGCGGCGGTATCGTCACGCCCGTCCGGCAGCACCTGACGCACCCAGACCACCACATCGGGGATCAGCGCGGCGCACCAGGCCTCGTGTTCATGCGCCATCCACCAGGCGGCGCCGCCCTCGCTCTCCAGCCCGGTGAAGGTCGGGCCAAGTGGCGCCTGCCAGTCAAACGCCCCCGCCTCCCGGTCCGGCAGGATCGGGATCGGCTCGGTGCCCAGCACCGCCAGCGTCTTGCTGTTCACACCACGGGCGAACCACGACCCCCGGGTCAGGTGCGTGAGTTTGAAGAATTCGGTCATGACCGGAATAGCCGTGTCCTCTGCCGTTCGTGCCGCATCGAGGCGAGGTCAATCGTCAAGGCCGCGCCACCAATCGCGTCAAGATCACCTGACTTGGCCTCAATCGCAAGGTTTTCGATCACCGGCGCCAGCGCGGCCAGGACTTTCTGGCCATCGGTCTGGCCCAGCGGCACCAGCCGCACCGCCGCCGAAACCAGGTTTCCGGCAAAGGCCTGAAGGAACAGCCGCAGGGTCAGCCCCAGCGGCAGCTGCATCCGGCCTGCCGCCTGCCCGACCACCAGCGGATAGGCCATCGGTGACAGGTCGAGCCCGTGCAACGCATTGATTGTGGTGGCAAAGGCGCGCCCCTGGGCCATGGTTTCCTCACGCCGCTCGGCGCTCGGTGCCAGCGCCTCGGCCAGATCCGCCAGATCGCGCGGCAAATCGGCAGCCCCACGATGCGCCGCCGCCAGCAGGATCGCATCATTGCGCCCCGACCCTTGGGTCAGGCAGATGTCGAGCCAGGAAAGCACCGCCGCCGCGTCGGGCAAGCGTCCCGCGGCGACCTCGGATTCCATTCCATGTGAATAGGCAAACGCGCCCACCGGAAAGGCGGGGGACAGCCATTGATGCAGGGTCAGCGCCGGATCAATGGCCGTGGTCATGCGATTTAGCGCTGTTGTCGTGGCTATGGCTATGGCTGTGCTGATGCGGACCACCCTCGGCCTCGCCATGGCTGTGGCCATGGGTGCGCCCGACGCCATAGGCACCACCTTCGGGGCGGAACGGGGCAGTAACGTCGGTGAGGGCCGCGCCCAGTCGGGACAGCATATCCGCCATCACCTTGTCCCTGCGAATACGCAGGACATCGCCGTCGATTTCACAGGGCGTATGGCGGTTTCCGATGTGCCAGGCCAGCCGCACCAGGTCATCACCGCGCAGCTCGGTCAGCGCCTCGGCCGCGGCGGTGATCGCAATCACCCGACCGTCGGCCGTGAGCAGAGCATCGCCATCGTCGAGCGACATGGTCTGATCGAGATCAACCAGCACCCGCAACCCGGCCTCGGTGGTCAGCACCTTGCGGCGCAGAAATCGGCCATCGTAATCCAGGGCCACGCGGTCAGCGACGGCGCGGCCATGTCCGGCCCGCAGGACCTGACGGGCGGCGATCGGGGCGGCGGCGCTCATCGCGCCGCCCCCGCTGTTTGGCTCAGATGTAAAGCAGGTCGCGGAACACGTAGGCGGCAATGCCGTCGCGGGTCAGGCCCAGTTTTTTCAGTTCTGCATCCGACAATTCGTTGAGCCGGTGGATCTGATGCACGCGCGAGCGGCTTTCCACATAGGTGTTGAAGCCCTGGCCGATCCCGGCAAAGAAATTGTCGAGCCGGGCGCGGATGCCGGATTTGCTGTCGATAGCGGCGATATGTGCCATTGGAAACCTCATCAAAGTTTGTGTTGGGTTTCCTCCCCTGCCTCTGAAAATAGGTCAGGACCGGTGTCTCTACTAGCGCCAAAGGCTCAACCCCGTCATGCAAATGCTGCAACGCAGAAACCCCCATCAGAACAGGAAATAGCGCTGCGCCATCGGCAGCACCTCGGCGGGTTCGCAGGTCAGCAATTCGCCGTCAGCGCGGACCTCATAGGTTTCCGGGTTCACCTCTATATGCGGCAACGTGTCGTTCAGGATCAGGTCCTTCTTGCCGATGGTGCGGGTGCTGCGCACCGCCACTGTCTGCTTCGCCAGCCCCAGGGTCGCGCCGATGCCTTCGGCCTGCGCTGCGGCCGAGACAAAGGTGACGGCCGAGTTTTCCAGCGCCCGTCCAAAGGCACCAAACATCGGCCGCGAATAGACCGGTTGCGGTGTCGGGATCGAGGCATTGGGATCGCCCATCTGCGCGCAGACGATCGAGCCGCCGATCAGCACCATTTCCGGTTTCACCCCGAAAAACGCCGGGTTCCACAGCACCAGATCGGCGCGCTTGCCCTCGGCGATCGAGCCGATCTCGTGGCTGATTCCATGCGCGATGGCCGGGTTGATGGTGTATTTGGCGATATAGCGGCGGACCCGGAAATTGTCGTTGTCGCCAGTCTCTTCCGGCAGGCGCCCGCGCTGTTTGCGCATCTTGTCGGCGGTCTGCCAGGTGCGGATCAGCACCTCACCGACCCGGCCCATCGCCTGGGAATCCGACGCGATAATGCTAAAGGCGCCGATATCGTGCAAAATGTCTTCGGCAGCAATGGTTTCGCGGCGGATCCTCGACTCGGCAAAGGCCACATCCTCGGGGATAGATTTGTCGAGATGGTGACAAACCATAAGCATATCAAGATGTTCATCGATGGTGTTCACAGTGAACGGCCGGGTCGGGTTTGTCGATGAAGGCAATACATGAGCTTCGCCGCATATCTTTATGATATCAGGGGCATGTCCACCGCCTGCACCTTCGGTATGAAAGGCATGAATGGTGCGGCCCTTCATCGCCTTCACGGTGTTCTCGACAAAGCCGGATTCGTTCAGCGTGTCGGTGTGGATCATCACCTGCACGTCGTAATCGTCAGCCACCGACAGGCAGCAGTCAATCGCCGCCGGGGTGGTGCCCCAATCCTCATGCAGCTTCAGGCTACAGGCCCCCGCCTTGATCTGCTCTTCCAGCGCCGCGGGCAGCGAGGCATTGCCCTTGCCGGCAAAGGCCAGGTTCATCGGGAAGGCATCCGCCGCCTGCAACATCCGCCCCAGATGCCAAGGGCCGGGGGTAACGGTGGTCGCCAGGGTGCCATGCGCCGGGCCGGTGCCGCCGCCCAGCATTGTGGTCAGGCCGGAATGCAGCGCATCCTCGATCTGCTGCGGACAGATAAAATGGATGTGGCTGTCAAAGCCACCAGCGGTGAGGATCTTGCCCTCACCGGCGATGACCTCGCTGCCGGGGCCGACGATGATATCGACGCCGGGCTGGGTGTCGGGATTGCCGGCCTTGCCGATCTTGTGGATGCGCCCGTCGCGCAACCCCACGTCGGCCTTGTAGATACCGGAATGATCGACGATCAGCGCATTGGTGATCACCGTGTCAACCGCACCATCGGCGCGGGTGACCTGGCTCTGCCCCATGCCGTCGCGGATCACCTTGCCGCCGCCGAATTTCACCTCTTCGCCATAAAGCAGCGCCTTGCCACCGCTCTCCATCGCGGCACGTTCGGCGGTGAGATCACGCTCGACCTCGATGATCAGATCGGTGTCAGCCAGACGCAGCCGATCACCGGTCGTGGGTCCAAACATGGCGGCATAATCAGCGCGGGAAATCTGGGTCGGCATTCTGGGCGGTCTCCTTGCGGCGGGGGTCAGGTCAGACGGGCAATGGCGGTGGCGATGCGGGCTGACGTCGAGAGCCTTTGGATCCCGGGGCCGCTTTCGTTGACGGTTTCGACCGGGCCGGGGGTGAGTCCGGCGCCGGGGTCGGGATCTCGGTCAGCACATTGAGTGTCTGCATTTCTGCAAGAGCCAGCAGAAACGGGTTGGCCGAGAAAACGGCGCGCCGTGCCTCGGTCATCAGGCGAAGCTGCCGTTCAGCCAGCGCCCCGGTGAATTGAATATAGCGGACCGGCATCGCGATCATCGCGCCGGGATCGAACTGTGGTGAAAACATCTTATTAGTCCTCCAATTTTGCAAAGCGGGTCAGAGATCGCCCATCACCGCCTGGTTGAAACCAAAGATCTGCCGCCCGCCGGAAAACGGGATCAGATTGACCTCGCGGCGCTGCCCCGGCTCAAACCGCACCGCCGTGCCCGCCGCAATGTCGAGCCGGGTGCCGCGTGCTGCCACGCGGTCGAACTCAAGCGCCGGATTGGCCTCGGCAAAATGATAATGCGATCCGACCTGCACCGGCCGGTCGCCCGTGTTGGCGACCATCAGGGTGATCGCCTGACGGTCCGCATTCAGGGTCAGCATGCCCGCAGCGGGCAGCAATTCACCGGGGATCATGGCGCGGCGCCCTGAATTGGGCCGGAACCCGGATCGGCACCGGCGGCGGCGACGGGATCAACCCGATTGATTCGGCAAATTTTCTAATTTTCTCAAGCATGATAAATGCCTTTCCTCATTCAGAGCATCAACGAATAGGATCGTGCACGGTGACCAGCTTTGTTCCGTCGGGAAAGGTCGCCTCGACCTGCACCTCGTGGATCATCTCCGGCACCCCCTCCATACATTGCTCGACCCGGACCACCTGGGCCCCGGCCTGCATCATATCGGCCACCGAACGGCCATCGCGGGCGCCCTCGACCACCGCATCGGTGATCAGCGCAATCGCTTCGGGGTAGTTCAGCTTGACCCCCCGTGCCAGCCGTTTTCGCGCCACTTCGGCGGCCATCGCGATCAGCAGTTTGTCTTTTTCCCGAGGTGTCAGTTGCATGTCATAGCATCCATGGTCTTGGAATTTCGCCGCCCGACAACAGGCGGATGGCAGGAATCAGGCTTTGCCGAAGTGCAAAGCCATCGCGGGCAAGGATCCGGGCGAACAACACGCCGGGACGGATTGCGCTGCAGGCACCGCACCCTGCCAGGAGCGTGTTGAGCCGCGCCGCGAGGTCTTCGGCGTGTGGCGCGACCAACAGCAGCGCCGCCATTGCCCCGGCCCCGCCCGCGACGCCGGGGGATTGCAAAATTGCATGGACATCGCCGTGCAGCCGCAGCGTATCGGCAAAAATCAGACGCCCGTCGCGGCGCACCCGCCAGCGGTCGGTCAACCGGGCGTCGCGCACGGTTTCGCCCATCGCCACGCGCCCGATGATCAGCGGCTCGACCGCCAGCAGACAGCCGTCTGCCGCCACCTCGGCGTCAAGACGCCGATCCAGCGCGCCGCCGTCGAACAGGATGGTTTCCTGCGGCAACCAGTCGATCCGGCCCCCGGCCCCGACCTGCAACCGCGTTGCGACCTGCCCGATCTCGTCGGGTTGGGCGCGGTAGATGCGTTCGGCGGCCTGGCTGGTCAGACACAACGCCGCGCCGGCCTCGGCCTCGGCCTGCAGGGTCAGTTGATCGCCGCCAGTGACCCCGCCCGAGGTGTTCAGGAACACCGCCTGCAGCGCCGCCTGCCGCGCTTGCGGAAACAGCGCCTTGAGCGCACCCTGCTGGCGCAATTCGCCAATCCGGCTGCGCCCGCCGCGCAGCCGCGCCGACAGCAGCAGCGACCCTCGGGTGCGGGGCTGGGCCGACAGCACCGGGCGCGGCGCAGGGATCAGATCAGGGGCAGCGGCGTTGATGAGCGAATCCTCCGTTGCCCGAGGGTAGGAGGATTCCCCCGGCGAATGGAACGAATTCAGACGCTGACGCGCGCAAAGCTGGCACCTCGCCAGTCAAAAGCCCAATTTATGAGCGACTTCAGAACCTCAGCCGGTGTGATGCAGGCTGGCGAAATAGCGTGGATCAATGCTCTGCGCGGCAAAGGTCGGCCCCTCGGTCAGCACCGAGACCGCGTCATGGCTGTGCAGACTTTCCTGGTGGCTGGCGACCACGCGGTAATCACCGACCCGTGGATCATCCTCCAGCTGTTCGGCAAACAGCCGCGCCGCATCCTCGACGAAAATCGGGTTGGCGGCGTTCATTTCGGCAAAGGCCTGTTCGTCCTCGCGTTTCACCATCACCTGGGTTTCGGTCGGCACCGCGATCCGGGCCATGTCGATCAAATCCTCGAACCAGAGCGTGGCATCGCCATCCAGCACCACCGATATCCGCGCCACCGAGCGTTGCGAATGCGGCGTCGCCAGTTGCTGGCGGCTCCGGCGCGCATGTTCGGCCAGCTCCAGCGAGCAGGGGCAGGTCGAGGAATAGACATAGTCGAGATGGATGATCCTTTCCCGTTCCCCGGCCTGTTCGACCAGTTCCAGTGCAATATCGTAATATTGATAACCCGTCAGACCCGAGCGCAGGGATTGCCGCTTCACCGGGTAGGAAAACCGCATCAGGATGCGGGCGTCAAAGCTTTCCAGATTGGTTTTGTAATCATCAAGCGCGTCTTCGATCACGCTGAAACTAAATGCCTTTTCGGAATGGGCGTAAAAGCTGCGCATGATGCGCGACATGTTGATGCCCTTCTTCTCCGCCTCAAGGCTGACAGTGCCGGTGACCGCGCTTTCCAGCGTCATCTCGGCGCCATCGCGGGTATGAAACCGGATCGGCAGACGGAAATTCGAGATGCCGACATGCTGCAGCATCCGCCTTGCGCCGCGGATCAGGCTGGCCGGGCCATTCTGCAGATCCGGCAGGGTGGCACGGTAGTCGGCATCGGCGACAAACCCCTCCGGATAGTCACGCGACAGAACCGGCGGCTCCGCCGCGTCGTTCAGCAACCGTCCAAGCGCCGGATCAAGCGCCAGAATATCCGCATCCGACGCGGTTTCGGCCCAGAGTCGCAACCGGGCCAATGCCGCGCGCGCCTCGTCCTGATCCGGTCGTTTGGCCATGTCCTTGGGATGAATGTTCATCAGCCGCCCTTTCGCCGTCCCGGACCGAATATAGGCGGTCCGGAGTCATATTTCCAATCCTCAGGTGAAATACGCAGCTATGTGGGCGTTGGATCACCTTAAATCGCGGCCAGCGCCCCGGTCAGATCCGCGATCAGATCGCCGACATCCTCTAGCCCGACCGACAGCCGCACCAGCCCCGGAGAGATGCCAAGCAGGTCTTTTTGCTGTTGCGGCAGGCGGTGGTGGGTGGTGGTCGCCGGATGGGTAACAATGGATTTCGAATCCGCGAAATTGTTGGAAATCGTAAATATCTCTAGGGCGTTGAGGAACTTGAAACAGGCCTCCTTGCCGCCCTTCACGTCAAAGGCGATGACGGTGCCGCCGGATTCGGCCTGGCGCATCGCCACCGCGTTTTGCGGATGGCTGGGCAGTTGCGGATAACGCACGGCGTTCAACTTCGGATGACCTTCCAGCGTCTCGGCGATCTGCAGTGTCGCCGCGGCCTGCGCGCGCACCCGCAGGTCCAGCGTGTCGAGCGATTTCAGATGCACCCAGGCGGTGAACGGATTCATCGCCCCGCCGGTGTGTTTGAGATAGGTTTCGATCGGTCCCCGGATCAGATCGCGGTTGCCGCAGATCATCCCGCCCAGCATCCGGCCCTGCCCGTCCACATGTTTGGTGGTCGAAATCACGCAGAGATCGACGCCGCAGGCCTTGGAATAGGAAAACACCGGCGTCGACATCGCATCATCGGCCACCACCACAGCGCCGTTGCGGTGGGCGGTGTCACAGACATGCGCCAGATCGACCACCTCGAGCGTCGGGTTCGAGATGCTTTCGAGAAACACCAACCTTGTATCGGGGCGGATCGCCGCATCCCAGGCGGCATTGTCGGTGCCGTCGACCAAGCTGATCTCGACCCCGAAACGTCCCAGCACCTCTTCCAGCACATAGAGGCAGGATCCGAACAGCGCCCGCGCCGCGACCACATGATCGCCAGCCTTCAGCAGCGCCATCATCGCCCCGTTCACCGCCGCCATGCCGCTGGCACAGGCAAACCCATCCTCATAGCCGACCAGGCCCGACAGTCGGTCTTCGAACATCCGCACGGTGGGGTTGCCATAGCGGGCGTAGATGAATTCATCCGGCCCGGCTTTCAGGAACCGCGCCTCGGCGGCCTCGGCGGTTTCATAGACAAAGCCCTGGGTCAGGTACAGTGTCTCACTCACCTCGCCATAATGCGACCGTTTGGTGCCGCCATGCACCATCTGGGTGCGCTTGTTCCACGTGTTGCTCATGTCAGCCTCCTGGGCGTCTTTGCCCATAAAATAACCCCCGACGCAGGCCAAGCGAAGGGGGTCCCATTCGATGACCTCTTTAGCGGAATGTTTAACGTGGCCCGCAATCAGGTAACAAATCGCCACGCCCGTCCAATACGACCGCCCCGCCAAAGCGTCAAGATGTATCCAGATGCTGTAACGAATCCTCCGGTGAAAGCGTTGTGGCGTCACGATTATGTCGCCGTGTCTTCACCCAGATTTTGCAGATCGATGCCAGGCGTTCACCAGATGAACCAATACCACCGGGGGCTGGGGAATGGCGCTCATCAGGGTGACCGCAGCGCCCAAGGGGCTGGTCTGGCACAGGTCGCAAGCTGGCCGCGCGGCCTGAACCTCACCGCCGATGAGGCGCCGCCTGCCCTGACCCTGCCCGCCTCGACCGTGCCGATTGACCCGGCCCCGATGACAGCCATGCGAAGGAATGCCCTGCCCGGTTCCCTGTCCGCCCGATTTGCGCAATGATCGCCGCAAACCCGGGAGATGACAGATGAGCAAACCGATCGAACTCAACTACTGGCCGACGCCGAATGGCTGGAAAATATCCATCGCCCTCGAAGAGATGGGCCTGCCCTACACGGTCAAGCTGATCAATATCGGCAAGGGCGAACAATTCGCCCCGGAATTCCTCAAGATTTCGCCAAACAACCGGATGCCCGCCATCGTCGACCCCGAGGGCCCGGACGGCGCGCCGATTGCGATCTTTGAATCCGGCGCCATCCTGCTCTACCTGGCCCGCAAGACCGGTCAGTTTTACGGCAGCAGCGAACGCGACCGCATCGCGGTCGAGCAATGGCTGATGTGGCAGATGGGTGGCCTCGGTCCGATGGCCGGCCAGGCGCATCATTTCCTGGCCTATGCACCGACCATGGATCCGCCCAATGACCTGCCCTATGCCAAGGACCGGTATCGCAACGAAGTCAATCGCTTGTACGGGGTGCTGGACAAACAGCTTGGGCAGAATGAATTTGTCGCCGGGGATTTCTATTCGATTGCCGATATGGCGGTCTGGCCCTGGGCCAGTCTCTGGCAAAAGCAGGAACAGAACCTCAGCGACAAACCCAATCTGCAACGCTGGCTGGCGGCGGTTGGCGCGCGTCCTGCGGTGCGCGCTGGACAGGCGTTGCATCTGGACAAACGCGCAACGACTGCGACCAGCAGCGACGCGCAAAAGGTGCTGTTCGGTCAAAAAGGCTGAGGCGCCATCGGCCAGCGTGGTTTTGCTGATCCGGCGCGGGCGGCGTTGTGTTCGCTGTTCCCGCGACTGGCCGATATCCTGACCCAGGGATATCCTGACCCCGGACAGCCCGAGCCGCATTGTTCGGTCGATGGGGCGGCCGGTCCGCAGCGCCGCCACCCTGCCGCTGCCGCCTGATCCGTTGTGACCGCCCAGCGCGCCCCTGCGGCGTGTAACCGCCTGAGCCCTGCGATCAGCGCCAGGTTATCGGGGCAGGTTATCGGGGCGCTCAGGCCCCTCGCCATCGGCGTCGCAATCGTCCTTGTCCGGCTCGACCGCATGGGCGGAAAACAACCGTCCCTGCAACAGAAAGAACCCGAACACCGCGGCGGTCAGGCCAAAGGTCTTGAACCAGACCCAGGTGTCGGTGCTCTGGGTGCGCCAGATCACCTCGTTCAGCAGCGCCAGGGCAAAGAAGAACAGGGTCAGACGCCGGGTCAGCTTCATCCAGCCCTCGTGATCCAGTGGCACCGCCTCTTCCATCACATGGCGCAGCCAGCTTTCGCCGCGCAGCAGGCCAAAGCCGAGGGTGCCACCGAACAGCAGGTAGATCAGCGTCGGTTTCATCTTGAAGAACCGGTCGTCGTTCAGCCAGACCGAGAGCCCGCCAAAGACGGTGATCAGCACCGCCGTGGCAATCTGCATTTTCGACAGCCGCCCGGTCAACCGCCAGAGCAGAAAGGTCGACAGCAGGATCAGCGGCACGAACCCGGCAGTGACCAGGATAAAGCCCTCATACTCGCGCCCGGCGATCTGAAAACTGCGGTCACGGACCAGCAGATAGGCAACAAAGAAAGCCAGGATCGGGCCCAGCTCCAGTGCCGGTTTCACCCAGCCGGCGGGTTTTGTATTCGACATGCGGCCCCCTAGCCTGCAACTTCCACAATCACCGCGCCCAGCGCGATCAGCACCATCAGCGCAATGCGCCGTGGCCCCACGGTTTCCTTCAGCACCAGCCAGCCGATCAGTGCCGCAAACACCGGCGAGGTTTCGCGCAGCACCGCCGCCTCGCCCACCTTGTCGATCCTTGTGGCCAGCATCACCAGCCCGAAGGAGCCATAGGCGACAAGCGCCCCGACAAAGCCAACCCGCAGCACCAGTCCCAGCGGCGGGCGGCTGTGCAGCCGCCGCCAATGGACCAGTGCAATCCAGGGAAAGTCCAGCGCCGAGATGACATAGAACCAGGCCAGAAAGGTGAACGGGTTCGGCGTGGCACGGATCGCATAGGCGTCATAGGTGGTGTATAGCGCCACCATCATCCCCGTCGCCACCGCCAGCCACAGCGCCGGCACCAGAGTCTCGCGCGCCACCTTCACATGGATCAGGTTATAGGCGGCCAACCCGAAGATCCCCGCCAGCAGCACCGCGACACCAAGCCATTGCAGCGGGCTGAACACCTCGCCAAAGATGATATAGGCGCCGAAGACGGTGAACACCGGGCCGGTGCCGCGCACCACCGGATAGACCACCGTATAGGCGGCACGCGAATAGGACAGCGCCACCCCGAGCTTATAGACGAAATGGATCGGCAGCACCCCGGCGATCAGCAGCCATTGGCTGCCCTCAGGCCACGGCACCAGGAACAGCGCCACCGGCAGGGTCAGCACAAAGAGCCAGAAATCAATCGCGCCGCGCGACAACCAGGGGTCGATTTTTCCCTTTTGCAGGGCGCCAAAGACCGCATGCAGAAAGGCCGCGCCCAGCGCCAACCAGGGCGCCAGGGCGGCCCCTTCGGCGGTGCCGTCGAGCCCGGCAAACCACTCACCCATGAGTCACCTCTCCCTGCGCCACCCCCGGCGTCGGACGGCGGCGGTCAGAGCCGGGTCGTCGGCACGCCCGAAGGGTGTTGCAACCAGAAGAAGCGATGATCTCGGTGCGGGCGATCATGCCAGGTCTTCGGCCCCGGTCAGGGCGCGGGCGAAATCCTGCGGATCAAAGGCGGCGAGGTCGTCGATCTGCTCGCCCACCCCGATGGCATGGATTGGCAGGCCGAACCGATCGGCCAGCGCCACCAGCACCCCGCCCTTGGCGGTGCCGTCCAGCTTGGTCATCACCAGCCCGGTGACATCGGCAAGTTTCTGAAAGATCTCGACCTGGCTCAGCGCGTTCTGGCCGGTGGTGGCATCCAGCACCAGCAAGGTGTTGTGCGGCGCCTCCGGGTCTTTCTTGCGGATCACCCGGACGATCTTGGCCAGTTCCTCCATCAGATCGGCGCGGTTCTGCAGCCGTCCGGCGGTATCGATCATCAACAGATCGGCGCCCTCGGCCTCGGCCCTTGTCATCGCGTCAAAGGCCAGGCTGGCCGGGTCGCTGCCCTGCGCCGCCTTCATCACCGGCACCCCGGCCCGGTCGCCCCAGACCTGCAACTGTTCGACAGCCGCGGCGCGGAAGGTGTCACCCGCGGCGATGATCACCTTTTTGCCCGCCGCGTTGAACTGGCTGGCCAGCTTGCCGATGGTGGTGGTCTTGCCAGAGCCATTGACCCCGACCACCAGAACCACCTGCGGTTTCTTGGGATAGAGTGGCATCGGGCGGGCAACCGGATCCATGATCCGGGTGATCTCATCCGCCAGCAGGCGCTTGATCTCGGCGGTCGACAATTTGCGCCCCATCCGCCCCTCGGCCAGGTTGGCAGTGACCCGCAGCGCGGTGTCGACGCCCATGTCCGAGGCGATCAGCAGATCCTCGAGGCTTTCCAGCATCGCGTCGTCAAGCGCCCGACGCAGCACCGGGGCGGCGGATTTTCCAGTGGGCGCATCGCGGCTGAACAGCCGCCCGAGGAACCCGGCGCGCGGGGCAGCGGCACCCGAGTCAGGAGTCGCGCTTGCGGCGGGCGGCGTTTCGACCGGGATTTCGACTGGCGCTTCGACGGGAGTCTCGGCCGGGGCCGGAGCCGGGATTTCAACTGGTGGAGCAGGCACCTCATCCGGGGCCTGAGGCACTTCGTCCGGCACCGATACCGGCGCGGGTTCAGGATCGGCGGGGCGTTCGACGGGCGTTTCAACAGGCACTTCCGCCGGTGTCGGCGCTGTCGGGGCAGGTTCCTCTGCCGGGAGTTCGACCGGTGCCGGCTCTGGCGTCGGTTCCGAGTCCGGTTCCGGCATTTCGGCGGGCGGCATCTCGACCGGCGGGGCCGGTTCGACAGGCTCTGGTGTGGTGTCGCCACCCTCCTCGACGATCGCATCCAGCCCCTCTTCCAGTTTGGAAGAGGATTTGAAGAGGCGGTCCTTGAGTTTAGAAAAGAAGGCCATGCCCAGCTGCTCCGCTCATTCCGTGGTTTCCACCTAATGCGGATCGCTCAGGGATGGAAGGGCAGCCCCGACCGACATCCCCCCAAGAGGCCCCGACAATGCCCACCAATCAGACCCGGCACCGACCGCGCGGGAACCCGCGCCAGGCGAAACGGCTTTGTCCTGCCGCAATTGCCGCGATAAGATCCGAATTGTGCCCGAAATTGCGCAGATTTCACCGCCATATGGACGCTTAGAAACAACCAAAAAAATCGGGCAGAAAGGTCAGCACATGGCTGCATTCACCTTCGCGACGCTGCTTCCCCTGCCACTGCTGCTGCTTGCGGCAGCCCTGGGCGGGACGTTCAGCTGGATCGCGCTGATCTATTTGACGGTGCTGATGCGGGTCCTCGACCTGCTGCTGCCGAAAAACTGGCGCAACCGCAACCCGCAGGCCGAATTCCCGGCCAGCAAGGGGCTGAGCCAGGTTCTGGGTATTGCCCATCTCTGGACGATGATCGCCGCAATCTTCTGGATCGGCGGACCGGCGGGCGCCGATGGCTTTGACGCGGCGATCACCGCCCTGGCCTTTGGCCTCTGGTTCGGCCAGATCAGCCACCCCAATGCGCATGAGCTGATCCATCGTTCCGACCGCCAGGCCCGGCAATTGGGGCGGCTGGTCTATATCTCGATGCTGTTTGGCCATCACGCCTCGTCACATCCCAAGGTGCATCACATCTATGTCGCCACGCCGCAGGACCCAAGTTCGGCCCGCCTTGGCGAAGGGTTCTGGCGCTTTGCACTCAGGGCTTGGTCGGGCTCGTTCTGGGCCGGGCTCAAGGCCGAACATGCCGACCTGCGCCGCGCCGGTAAATCGCTGTTCCTGAACCCCTATTTCGCCTATATCGGCGGTGCCGCGCTGATGCTGCTGATCGCCTATGCGCTGGCGGGAAAAAGTGGGCTGGCAGTGTTCCTGGGCCTGTCGCTGTTCGCACATCTGCAAATCCTGCTGTCGGACTATGTCCAGCATTACGGGCTGGACCGCGCCGTCCGCGCCGATGGCCGCTATGAACCGGTCGGGCCACAGCATTCCTGGAATTCGCCGCATGCGGCCTCGGGCGCAATGATGCTGAACGCGCCGCGCCATTCCGATCACCACATGAATCCGATGCGCCCCTACCCGGCCCTGCAACTGGATCGTGAGACGATGCCGATCCTGCCTTACAGCCTGCCGTCGATGGCGATGATCGCGCTGGTCCCGGGCTGGTGGCGGCGGGTGATGGACGACCGTATCGGCTATGTCGAAGAGTTCAGCGACGACTTTGATTTTGAGGATTTTGGCGGCGAAAGCACCGCCTGATCGCCATCGTTACCGCCGCCCTAAACAGCTTTGTCATTGGCATGCGCCCCGCGGATGCGCCATGATCGTGGCATGAAAAAGCTGCTGCGCCTCGCCCCGCTCCTTGCCCCGCTGCTCGCCCAGGCGGCGCTTGCCGCCGACGTGCCGATGAGCGCGGATGATTTCGACGCGCTGACCCTTGGCAAAACCTATTATTATGGCGCCGATGGCCGCGCTTACGGGGTCGAAGAATATCTGCCCGATCATCGGGTGCGCTGGTCATTCCTGGATGGCAAATGCCAGGACGGGCATTGGTATGAGGATCATGGGCTGATCTGTTTCGTCTATGACACCAGCCCCGATGACCCGCAATGCTGGAGCTTTTTTCACGGCCCCGGCGGGCTGGTCGCCCGGTTCGCCAACAATCCGCAAAGCACCGCGCTCTACGAGGTGGAAAACAGCACCGAGCCGATGATGTGCCTGGGTCCGGAGGTTGGCGTCTGAGGGATCAGAACAGGCTGCCCTGATCTGGCGGCGGGTCACCCGGTTTGCGCCCGGCGCGCGATGTCGGCTTTGCAGCCGCGCCAGCGCCGGATGGCCCACCACCTGCGCCACCGACCTCAAGCCGCCCATCCGAAAACTCGATCTCCAGCGCCGCCGCCTGGCTGGCCGCCGCCCTGCGGGTCAGCACCAGACCGGTCCCATCGCGCACCACCGCATAGCCCCGAACCAGCGTCGCCTCATAGCCCAGCGTCTGGCGCAGCCGCTCCACCGCGTCGAGCCGTTCTTTCATCTGTGCCAGCCGCAGTTCCCAACCGCTTTGCAACCGCTCAGCGCCGCGCCCCAGGTCCTGCCGCTTGCGGGCCACATCCGCACGGATCGGCTCGACCCGCAGCCGCGCCGCCCGGGCCGCCAGCGCCTCGCGCCGCCGGGTCACGCCCTGGGTCAGACCGGGGTCCAGCCGCGCCGCCCAATCGTCCAGCCGTCCCCGCGCCGCCTGCAACCGCCCGCGCAGCAGCCCGGGCCGCAATGTGCCGGCGATCTCTGACAGCGCCACCCGGCGCCGCTGCACCCCGCCGGTCAGCGCGGCAGGCAGCCGGTCCGCCCATTGATCAAAGCGCTGGCGCGGCCCGTCCAGCAGGTTGTCGCGGCGCGGCAATGCCCGGGCCAGATCGCGCAGCCGCTGGCCGCGCTGGCTCAGGCTCTGGGTCTCGGCCCGCACCAGGCGGCCGCCGAGACTGTCGAGCGCGCCGATCAGCTCGACCCGCACCGGCACCGCCCGCTCGGCGGCGCCGGTCGGGGTCGGGGCCCGGTAATCGCTGACATAGTCGATCAGGGTGGTGTCGGTCTCATGGCCAACCGCCGAGATCAGCGGGATCTCTGATGCCGCCGCCGCCCGGGCCACGATCTCCTCGTTGAACCCCCAGAGATCCTCGATCGAGCCACCGCCGCGCGCCACGATGATCAGATCGGGGCGTGGCAGGGCACCGCCGGGGGTCAGCGCATTGAACCCCTCGATCGCCCGCACCACTTCGGGCGCGCAATTCTGCCCCTGCACCGCGACCGGCCAGATCAGCACCTTGCGCGGAAACCGGTCGCGCAGCCGGTGCAGGATGTCGCGGATCACCGCGCCACTCGGGCTGGTGACCACGCCGATGACCTCGGGCAGGAACGGCAGCGGCCGCTTGCGCTCCACCGCGAACAGCCCCTCGGCCTCCAGCTTTTTCTTGCGCGCCTCCAGCATCGCCATCAGCGCCCCGGCCCCTGCCGGTTCGACGCTCTCGACATTCAGCTGGTATTTCGACTGCGGGCCAAAGGTGGTCATCCGCCCGGTGACGATCACCTCCATCCCCTCTTCGGGCTGGTGGCGGAACTTGGCGACCTGACCTTTCCAGGACACACAGGCGATCACCGAACGATCGTCCTTCAGATCGAAATACATATGCCCGGTGCGCGCCACCATCACCCGCCCGACCTCGCCCCGCACCCGGACATGGCCGAATTCGCCCTCGATCAGACGCTTCACCGCGCCGGTGAGGTCACTGACGCTGAATTCCGGCGTGTTGCCTTGCGGGTCTTCGAAAAGCTCGTCCATATGCTCCTGCCTCTGCGCCTCAGGTCTACCCCGAAGCCGACCGCGCCGACAATCCCACCTGGCCTGCCCAGCTGCTTCCTCTGGTTCAAAATATCCTCGGGGGGGCGCCCGCAGGGCGCGGGGGGCAGACAGCCCCCCCTCTGGCCTCCTCTCCCCCTTTGGCCCCCTCCCGGCGCCAAACCTTGCCCTCGCCCGCGCCGCCGCCTAGAACCGCCGCAAACCTCAGGCGGAACGGCAGATATGAACATCCTCATCCTCGGCGGCGGTGGCCGCGAACATGCGCTGGCCTGGGCCACCTTGCAGAATCCGAAATGCGACAAGCTGATCGTCGCGCCGGGCAATGCCGGCATCGCGGCGATTGCCGAATGCGCCAGCCTCGACATCCTGAACGGCAGCGCCGTCATCGGCTTTGCCGAAGAGAACGCCATCGACCTGATCATTATCGGCCCCGAGGCGCCGCTGGCCGCCGGGGTCGCCGACGATCTGCGCGCCGCCGGGCTGATCGTCTTTGGCCCGTCCCGGGCCGCTGCGCAGCTTGAGGCCTCCAAGGCCTTCACCAAGGCAATCTGCGACGCCGCGGGCGCCCCCACTGCCGCCTATGCCCGCTTTGGCGAAGCCGCGCCCGCCCGCGCCTATATCGCCGAAAAAGGCGCACCGATCGTGGTCAAGGCCGATGGGCTGGCCGCTGGCAAAGGGGTGATCGTGGCGATGACCGAGGCCGAGGCGCTGGAGGCCATCGACGACATGTTCTCGGGCGAATTCGGCGAAGCCGGGGCCGAGGTGGTGATCGAGGACTTCCTGACCGGTGAAGAGGCCTCGTTCTTTGTCCTCTGTGACGGCGAGACCGCCCTGCCAATCGGCACCGCCCAGGATCACAAACGCGCCTTTGACAACGATGAGGGCCCGAACACCGGCGGTATGGGCGCCTATTCCCCGGCGCCGGTGCTCTCGGATGCGGTGGTGCAAAAGACCATGCAGCAGATCATCCATCCGACCCTGGCCGAAATGGCCCGGCGTGGCACCCCCTATCAGGGCATCCTCTATGCCGGGTTGATGATCGAAAATGGCGAACCGCAGCTGATCGAATACAATTGCCGCTTTGGCGACCCCGAATGCCAGGTGCTGATGATGCGGCTCGGGGCGCAAGCGCTCGATCTGATCCAGGCCACCGCCGAAGGCCGGCTCGCCGAAATGCAGGTCAACTGGGCCGAGGATCACGCGATCACCGTGGTGATGGCGACCCGGGGCTATCCCGGCGATTACCCCAAGGGCAGCGAAATTCGCGGCCTCGAGGCGCTGCCGGAAACCTCGTTCGAGATGTGCTTTCATGCCGGAACCCGCCAGGAGCGCGGCTCGCTCCTCGCCAATGGCGGCCGGGTGCTGAACGCCACCGCCCGCGGCGCCAACCTGGCCGAGGCCCGCGACCGCGCCTATGCCATGATCGACGCCATCGACTGGCCCGAGGGCTTTTGCCGCCGCGACATCGGCTGGCGAGTCCTCGGCTGACGATGGAACGGCGTCGGTTCCGCTGGAAGCCCGCCCTCCTGCGCCAGGCCTGGGAGGTCGAGGTCGACGCGACCGGCATCACAAAGCTGGGCACCAAGGGCTGGCGGATCGCCTTTGCCGACGTGACCCGGCTGGCCTTCACCCGCGAAACCCTGCGCGGCACGCTGTTCAGGCGGCTGCAGATCCACGCCGGTGGCCGCCGGTATCAACTTGGTATCAATACCGGGACACTCGGCTATCGCTCCGATCCCGACGCACAGGCGCATTTCGCAATGATCCGCGCCATCGCTGCCGGCCTTGCCAGCGCCGTGCCAGAGGTGCCGGTGGACCTGGGTCGGCAGGGCGGCGCGCGCTGGGCGATGTTCCTGGTCGGGCTCCTTGGTGTGCTGGCCAGCGTCGGCTTTGTCGCCGCAGCGGCCAGCTTGCGCCGGGGCGGGTTGTCGGTTGAGGCCGGGTTGCCGATTCTGCTGCTGTCACTGATCGGCGGCCTTTACGCCTGGAGCAACCGGCCCTGGACGCAACCGCCGCGAATTGTCGCCGCCGACTTCCCCGCCAGGCTCGACATCCTGGCGCAAACGGGTCCGGGCAGCGAAACCGACCTGCCGGATTGACGGGATCCATCGCTCATCGGCAGGCCAGCGCCGCCTGTTCTGCAGCCTTGGAATAGGCGCCCGCGTCGCGCGCAATCAGGCGAGCGCCCTGAAGCCGGGTCAGGATCAGCCGGGTGCGGCTGGCATTCGCGGTCACGATCTCGGCCTGCCCGCTGCAGTCACGGATACCGCCGGAAATCGCGGTTTCGCCGAACCGGTGATTGGTCAGCCCGGCCAGATCAGCGACATGCTCAAGCCGTCCGTCGCGAAACCGCCAGACCCGCAGCACCTTGGCCAGATGCGGGCGGTCGATATAGGCGATCTCGACATGGCCGTCGCCGTCCAGATCCGCAGCCCCCAGCTGCGCCAGCCAGCGGTGACTCTGGCCGATATAGGGGGTCGTCGTCAGCCGCGCGGCGCTCACCCCGGTCTGGCGGTAGATGGCCAGCCGCGCGCCCTTGTCGCGGTGGCTTTCGACGGTCAGGATTTCAGGCACCCCGTCGCCGGTCAGATCGGCAAGGATCGGTTTCACATCCTCAAACACCAGCGTGTTGGGCAGGACCACATGACTCGCCGCCGATCCGGCCCGGCAGGGCGGCGTCAAGGTGACAAAGACCGTCAGCGCCGCCCATTCATAGGGATCGCCCAATGCGCCATGCGGATAGCGGTCGGTTGGGGTGTTGTAGATCGCATCGCGCAACGGTCCGACGCATTCGGTCGGCACCGCCCGCGCCGCCGCCGGGCTCAGCGACAGGCCCAGCAGCAGGGCCAGCGCCAGCGCCGCGCGCGGCATCAAATCTGGCGTTCGGGCATCTGCACGATCAGCCCGTCCAGCGCATCGCTGACCTTCAGCTGACAGGTCAGACGCGACCGGGCCGGATCGGGCTCAAAGGCGAAATCCAACATATCCTCTTCCATGTCGCCCTTGCTGGGCAGCTTATCGACCCAGGCCGGGTCGACATAGACATGGCAGGTGGAACAGGCACAGGCGCCGCCGCAATCGGCCTCGATTCCCGGAATGCCGTTGTCGCGTGCGCCTTCCATCACGGTCATGCCGTTGGCAACCTCAACGACATGCTCGGTGCCGTTGTGCTCGATATAAGTGATTTTCGCCATGGTGCTCCCTTCCTGTGGGCCCCGGTCTAGCCGGGCGCGGCGGGTCATTCCAGAGCATTTTCCGCCCCCCCGGGACAAGGCGGCGTGATCCGACCCGCGCCGCTCCGCCAGCCCGCCCGCGCGGCAAGGCTTCCGCGACGCGGGAAAACCGGTTAAACTGCCGCAAAACCAGCGGCCCAAGCCGCGCGACGCAGAGCAGAGACCGAGCAGCAAAGGCACATAGATGCGCGACATCCGACCCCGTTCGGTCCGGCTCAGGCAATTGGGCGCGGCGATCCTTTGCGCGCCGCTCGTCGGCTGCGGCGCGACAGAGCTGGCGGTTCAGTCACTGGGCGAACCCGAGGTCACCCAGATCCGCGCCAATGCGCCGCCGGGTGCCGCGCCAGGCACCTGCTGGGGCCGCGACGCCACCCCGGCGGTGATCGAAACCATGACCGAACAGATCCTGATGCAGCCGCCACAGATCCATACCGATGGCAGCGTCCTGCAACCGGCGGTCTACAAGACCGAAACCCAGCAGCGCATTGTGCAGGAGCGTCGCGAGGTCTGGTTCCGCACCCCCTGCCTGCCCGAGCTGACACCCGAATTCGTCGCCTCGCTGCAACGCGCACTCGAGGCGCGTGGCCATTACAGCGGGCCAATCACCGGGATGCTGGACGAACACACCCGCCGCGCGGTGCGCGCCTATCAAAAACCGCAGGGACTCGACAGCGGCATCCTGTCCCTGGCCGCGGCCCGCAAGCTCGGCCTGGCGGTGGTGGAAACCCCCGGCGCCGGGGCCGAAACATTGCCGGTCAAACCCGGCTGAACCGCCCCTGCCCCTCCCGCTGCAATCGTCCCGATCTTCCTCTGGTCAAAAATATCCTGGGGGAGCGTGAGGGGGCAAAGCCCCCTCGCCCCAATCAGCCAAAGAAATGCGCCGCAGGCGCGCAATCTGGTCAGGTCCCCGGGGTCAGCCCGAAGTCTGAGCCCCAAGTCTGGCCCCCAAGTCTGGGCCTGGTCAGGTTGAACCCCGCGCGCAAACGAAAACGGCCCCGGGACTCCCCGGGGCCGCCTGCAAACACTTGCGACAGGCGTCACGCCCAATCCTGCGTCACTCGGCCTCGTCCACCGGCAGCGCAACAAAGCGCGGGTCACCGGCCCGGCGCACCAGCAGCAGGATCGACTTGCGGCCGGCATCGCGGGCGTCGCTGACCCGCTCTTCCAGATCGCTCAGGCTGGCGATTTTCTGCTGCCCGGCCTCGGTGATCAGATCGCCGGCCCGCAGCCCCTTGTCATAGGCTTGCGAAGTCTCGTCGACATCGACCACCACCAGACCTTCGGCATTGTCGCCCAGTTCCAGCTGGGTCGACAGTTCCGGGGTCACCGGGCTCAGCGTCATGCCCATCATGTCCTGCTGTTTCGGTGCCATCTCTTCCTCACCCCCCGGCTGGGCGGCGGGCACGGCGGTTTCTGCCTGCTCACGGCGACCCAGCGTGACCTTCAGCACCTCTTCGGCACTGCCGCGCCAGACAATCACCCGGACCGTCTTGCCGACCTCGGTGTTGCCGACCTGGCGCACCAGGCTGCGGGTGTCATCGACCTTGCGCCCGTCGAATTCCAGGATCACGTCACCGGCCTGCATGCCGGAGTCACGCGCCGGGCCTTCGGGCACATCGGTGACCAGGGCGCCGCGCGCCTCTTTCAGATCCATGGCTTCGGCCATATCCGGGGTGACGTCCTGAATCCGCACCCCGAGCCAACCGCGGCGGGTCTCGCCAAAGTCTTTCAGCTGCAGCACCACCCGCTTGACCACATTCGAGGCCATCGAAAAGCCGATGCCGATCGAACCGCCGTTGGGCGACAGGATCGCGGTGTTCACCCCGACAACTTCACCGTCCAGATTGAACAGCGGCCCGCCGGAATTGCCCCGGTTGATCGCCGCGTCGGTCTGGATGTAATCGTCATAGCTGCCCGAAAGCTCGCGGTTGCGCGCCGAAACGATCCCGGCAGAGACCGAGAACCCCTGGCCCAGAGGGTTGCCCATCGCCAGCACCCAGTCACCGACCCGTGCGGTGTCGCTGTCGCCGAAATTGACAAAAGGCAACGGCTTGTCGGCTTCGACCTTCAGCAGCGCGATATCGGTTTTCGGGTCCGTCCCGACGACCTTGGCCTTGTGCACGCCGCCGTCAAAGAACTCGATGCTGATCTCATCCGCCGACTCGATGACATGGTTGTTGGTCACCACATAACCGTCTTCGGAAATCACAAAACCCGAACCCAGGGCCGAGGATTTGCGCGGCCGCTGCTGATCCTTGTTGCGATCACGGAATTCCTTGAAGAAATCCTCGAAGGGTGAACCTTCGGGGACCACCGGATTGGCGCCTGCATTGCCCGCGACCGTGGTCGAGGTGGTGATATTCACCACTGCGGGGCTGAATTTTTCGGCCAGATCGGCAAAACTCGATGGCCGGGACTGCGCGGCGGCGGATTGCGCCAGCATCACCAGTATCACGACGATACCGGTGACCAGCGCCCTGAATGACCAGAGCGCCGCCGCGTCCTGATCCTTGGCTTGGATGGCATAGGCCCGATGTCTCACACCCGTTCTCCTCTTTGGTGAAACGCCCTGACCGCCGTGGCGCGGCCTTGGGCGACGTATTTTGTGGGGCACGATAACAGCGTCCCTGATGATGTTATCCAATGTAGGCGAGTCTGCGCGCAACTCAAAGCCTGTCGCGCCGCGTCAACTGCGCGTGAAGCCCGCGTGACGGCCACGCCCCGCCACTCACATGCAGACCCCGCGCCCCAGCCAGACCAGCACCACCCCGAGGGCCAGCGCCAGCAGGCCCAGGTTGCGGCGCGCGGCTTCCGGCAGGGTTTGCAGCGCCTCCAGCATGCGTTCGACAAGCGAAGGGGCCAGCGCATAGGCCAGCCCCTCGACGATCAGCACCAGCCCAAGGGCCAGAAACAGGATCTGCATCACTCAGCCGCGGTCGCGACAGCGCCCTCGGACGACCGCATAAAATTAAAGAATTCGCTGTCCGGGGACAGAACCATGGTCGAATTCTCGCCTTTCAGCGCTTTCTCATAGGCGTTGAGCGACCGATAGAATTCAAAGAATTCCGGATCGGCGCCAAAGGCTTCGGCATAGATCGCGTTCCGCAGCGCATCCGCCTCACCCCGGGCGATTTCTGATTGGCGCTTGGCATCCGAGACGATTTCGACCTGGGTGCGATCCGATTGGGCGCGAATCCGCTGCGCCGCCTCGTTGCCCCGGGCGATTTCATCCGCCGCTTCACGTTCTCGTTCAGCCCGCATCCGGCCAAAGGTCGAGTCGAGGTTTGCGCTTGGCAGGTCGGTGCGTTTCAGCCGCACGTCGATGATTTCCAGCCCCAGATTGCGGGCCTCGCCAATCGCGCCATTTCGAATCCGCAGCATCAGGGTTGCCCGATCGGCGCTGAGAATGTCGTTGGAGCTGACCGAGCCGAGGATCTCGCGGGTTTGCGAGCGCAGGATCGAATCCAGACGGGTTTCCGCCGCCGCGATCCCGCCCACGCCAACGGCCTGACGGAACTGGTTCACATCGACGATCCGGTAGCGCGCAAAGGCATCGACCACCAGGCGGCGATCGTCCAGCGGTGTCACTTCAAGCGGGTCGATGTCACGCGACAGGATCCGGTCGTCATAGCGCACGACCTCCTGGATCAGCGGGATCTTGAACGCCAGCCCCGGTTCCTCCTTGACCGAGACAACGCGCCCGAATTGCAGGATCAGCGCCTTTTCACGCTCATCCACGATAAAGATCGACGACAGCAGCAGGACGACTGCCGCGACCAGAATGACAAGTAGTGCCGGTCCCTTACGCATCAGTTGGTCCCCCCATCGGTGCCGGATCGGCGCAATTCATTCAACGGCAGGTAAGGCACCACGCCCGATCCGCCCGCATTGTCGTCGAGGATGATCTTGTCGACATCGCCCAACACTCTTTCCATGGTCTCCAGATAGAGCCGCTTGCGCGTCACCTCTGGTGCCTTTTTGTATTCCGCCAGAACCGCGCTAAAGCGGCTGGCCTCACCCTTGGCCTCGTTCACCACCTGAGCGCGATAGCCTTCGGCCTCTTCCAGAACCTGCGCGGCTTCACCGCGGGCACCGGCAAGCACCGTGTTGGCATATCTGTCCGCCTCTTTTTCCAGCCGGTCGCGCTGCTGCTCGGCCGCCTGCACTTCGCGGAAGGCGTCGATCACCTGCTCGGGCGGGTCAGCCTTGTCAAAGGTCACCCGCACCACGTTCAGCCCGCTGTCATAGCTGTCGAGGGTCTGCTGGACCAAGTCCCGCAGCCGGCTGGCAATCGACCCCCGGTCACGGTTCAGGATCGGTGCCAGTTCCGATTGCGCGATGATCTCGCGCATGGCGGATTCTGCGACCGAACGGATGGTCATCCGCGGATCGCGCAGGTTGAACAGGTATTTCGCCGGATCATTGATGTTCCAGACCACCTGGAAATCAATGTCGACGATGTTTTCATCGCCGGTCAGCATCAGCCCGGCATCACTGCCGCGCCCGCCGACGCCGATCTCTTCGGTCTGTTCGCGGGTGACTGGAATCACCTCGTAGGTGACCACTGGCCAGGGTGCGAAATTCAGCCCCGGACCGCCGGTCGAGGAATATTTGCCAAACAGCAGCTCGACCGATTGTTCTTCGGGTTTGACCGTGTAGAAACTGGCCACGCCCCACAGAACCACCGCAACCACCGCAGCAATGCCAATGGTGCCACGGGTCAGAGCCGGACCGCCGCCGCCGCCACCACCGGCGCCGTTGGGCTGGCGAGGGCCGCCACCGCGTCCGCCCATCAGCACCTTGAGCTGGTCCTGACCTTTGCGCACAAGATCGTCGATATCGGGAATCTGCGGGCCTTCACCCGGGCGTTTGCCGCCGTTCGCGGGCCGCCGTCCGCCATTGCCATTGCCATTCTGGCCATTCCCATTCTGACCGTCGCCGCGATTTCCGTCATCGCCGCCACCGCCGCCCCATGGGCCGCCGGATTGTCCAGACATGTTGTTCCTTCCCTAACTTAAATGGAGTCCTGCACTACCTGTGCAGGAAATGCGAAATTTCAAGACGTCCGCACCGGTTCGCGCATCGTCACCAGTTCTTCGGACATGGTGGGATGCACCGCCACGGTGCGGTCAAAATCTTCTTTGGTGGCGCCCATCTTGACCGCAATACCGGCCAGTTGGATCATCTCACCCGCCTGCGGCGCCACAATGTGGCACCCCAGAATCTTGCGCGTGGCCTGACTGACCACGAGCTTCATCAGAACCCGGTCAGAGCGCCCGGCAAAGCTTTGCTGCATTGGCTTGAACGAGGTGCAATAGACCTCGATCGCTTCCTGTTCGCGCGCGTCCTCCTCGCTCAGCCCGACGGTGCCAAGCTCGGGCTGGGTGAACACCGCCGAGGGGATCAAGTCGTGATCCACCGGCGTCGGGTTGCCCCGGAACACGGTTTCAACAAAGGCCATGCCCTCGCGGATCGCCACCGGGGTCAGGTTCACCCGGTCGGTCACATCGCCAATCGCATAGATCGACGGCACCGCGGTTTGCGAATAGGCATCGACCAAAATCTCGCCGCGCCGCCCGGTCTCGACCCCCAGCCCCTCAAGGCCCAGGTCATCGCTGTTCGGATCGCGGCCGATGGCGAACAGCACCTGATCGAAATGCATCTCCGATCCGTTGGTCGCCTTGACCTTGATGCCCGCGCCATCACGAACCATTTCCAGGATATTGGTGCCGCAATGGATATTGACGCCGTTCTGGCGCATCTCGTCGGCGATCAGCCCGCGCGCCTCGTCGTCAAAGCCTCGCAGGATCTGCGCGCCGCGATAGAATTGGGTGACCTGACAGCCCAGCCCGTTCAGAATTCCGGCGAATTCGCAGGCGATATAGCCACCGCCAACCACCAGAATCCGGTCCGGCAGGGTGTCGAGGTGAAAGATCTCGTTCGAGGTGATGGCCAGTTCGCCACCGGGAATATCCGGTGTTACCGGGCGGCCACCGCTGGCAATAAGGATGTGCTTGGCGGTGACGACCTCGCCGCTGGACAGCGCAATCGTATGGGCGTCGCGCAACCGGGCGCGGGCGTCATAGGTGGTCACCCCGGCGCCGCTCAGCAGATTGCGATAGATGCCCTCCAGCCGATCAAGCTCGGCCTCAAGCTTGCCGCGAAAGGCGGGCCAGTCGAACACCGGATCGCTCAGCGTCCAGCCATAGGCGCGGGCATCCTCGACCATCGCCGGATATTCGCTGGCAAAGACCATCAGCTTTTTCGGCACGCAGCCGCGGATTACACAGGTGCCGCCATAGCGGTCTTCCTCGGCCAGCGCGACTTTGGCACCGGTTTCCCCGGCCGCCACACGCGCGGCGCGCACGCCGCCCGATCCGCCACCGATGACGAAGAGATCATAGTCGAAATTGCTCATGTCCGTTTCCCCGAAAGGTCGCGCCCCATAGACCACAGCACCGCGCGAATGGCCAGAGCCGACACCGGGTCAGGCGGGGTAACTCGACCGCGCCTGCACCCGCCAGCGCCCGTCGATCCGCGTCACGATCCAGAGCGACGGATACACCCCGATCACCGACCCATCCGCGCGGTAGTGGGTGAATTCCACATCCAAATGCGCCTTGTTCGCATCCGCGTGAATGATCGTCCGACGGGTCCAGGCGCTGTGATGCCAGCCGCCGGTATCGGACCGGGCCAGAAAGGTGTCTACCCCGTAATCTTCTGCTTTTTCATAAACCTGGACGCCCGAGGTGGACAGGCGATAATGCGGGAAATGCAACGTTGCCCGCATGCCATCGCTGTCCTGCGCGTTCAGCGCGACCATGAAATCGTCCAGAACCTTCAGAGCCGCCTGCTCGACATCGGCCATCTTGCGTCTCCCTTGCGATGGCGCTCAGGCTGCGCGCAACGGTCAGGATTGTCCAGCAGCGCCCTCGTCGGTCGCAGCCATGTGGTTCAGTCGCTCAGATCGCGGAACAGGTTGTCGTCCTCAAGGAAATCCAGACGATCCTCTTCGATCGAGCCATCGTTGATGTCACGCACCTCGACCCGGCCATCGCCATAGCCGACCACGACCTTGTCGCAGATGTCGATGAACAGCCCGTTTTCCACCACCCCGGGGATCTGGTTCAGCACCATCGACAGCTGCCGGGCGTTGCCGATCCGGTTCAGATGCAGATCGAGAATGAAATTGCCCTCATCGGTAACAAAGGGGCTGGAACCGTTCATCCTGAGCGTCGAATTGCGGCCCAGCACATCCATCGAGATCAGCATCTCCTCGATCAGCGCCTGGCTGGTCTGCCAGCCAAAGGGAATCAACTCAAGCGGCAGCGGAAAGGCGCCCAACGCCTCGACCTCCTTGCCGACATCGGTGATCACGATCATCTGGTCACTGGCGGTGGCGACGATCTTTTCCTGCAGCAGCGCGCCGCCGCCGCCCTTGATCAGGTTCAAATCCTGGTCGAATTCATCGGCCCCGTCGATGGTCAGATCCAGCCACTTCGCCTCGTCCAGGCTGATCACCTGAATGCCGCAATCGCGGGCCAGTTCGGCGGTCCGGACCGAGGTCGGCACGCCCTTGATCTTGAGCCCGTCCTCGCGCACCAGCTCGCCCAGGCAGCGCACCATCCAGGCGGCGGTGGATCCGGTGCCAAGTCCGACCCGCATGCCATCCTCGACAAAGTCGACGGATCGCTTGGCGGCAACAAATTTGGCCTTGTCGATGGGTGAAAGTTCTCCGGACATGGGGCAGCTCCGTAAGGGGGTCGCCTCGCTTATAGGCAAGGCCGCACCGGGATGGTAGCCCGATGGCGCGCGTCATCGCCGCGGGGCGCGAAAACTATTGCACAAATAGTTTTCTCTAAGGCTTTTCGTCGAAAAGCCTTGCCACCGCCAGCCCCAGAACGCGCCCAAAACTGCACGCCCGAAATCTTTTTGGCAAAAAGATTGGGATCTATCCCCTTTAGATACGGTCGTCGGGTTCGCATCTTCTATTCAAGAGAGGGATGTTCGACCATGAAACCTTGAAGTGGTCCCATAAAACTGGACAGTCAGCTAGGTTCTGAGTTGGCGGCTCTCGAACACGATGCATGCTGACTTCTGTGCCGATGCGTTGAACGAGGCCATCGCCAAGCACGGCCCGCCCGATATCATGAACACGGATCGAGGCGGACAGTTCACCGGATCGGCATGGATCACGACATTGACCGAGGCCGGGGTGCGCATCTCGATGGACCGGCGCGGACGTTATCTGGACAACATCTTCATTGAGCGTCTCTGGCGAAGCCTGAAACAAGCGGCGATCTACCTCGAAGAAATCAATGATGGCTTCCAGGCCCGGCGTGTCATCAAGAGCTGGATGACATACTACAATACCAAGCGGCCCCATTCCGCGCTTGATCGGTGCCCGCCGGACCAAGCATACCGGACCGGCTTGGAAGAGCAAAAAGCAGCATGAAACCTAAACCCGATACACCTTGGAAACGCTGCGAACCTGTCCGAAAAGATGGGACGACTTCAAAGGAACCGTTAAGCCATGCATAGACCTCACTGAAATGAACCATCAGTACGCGGTCGCCTTTTTTTGGAATAGTGCGCTCCTCGGTCACGCGGGCCAACTCACGCTTCAACCGTTTGATCTCGGCGGCCTGCTCCGCAACCTCTGATCTGACGCTTGGCGACTTCGAAAACTGCGCCTTCCAAGTGTACAGCGACTTGCTACTGACACCTAACCGCTCGGCCACTTCACTGACCGCGTAACCACGCTCAACATCCTGCGCCACAGCGTCCCGCTTAAACTCGTCTGTAAATCGAATTCCCTTGCTCATATCGGTCCCCCCTTGGTCCCAAAATTACCAAGTGAAGCATCTAAAAATCTAGGGGCACCTCAGTCACGAGCTTGGCGGGCTTTGGCCAGTGTCGCTGCAGGAAGTCGCCGATCACCAACAGCCGTGCCTTCCCATAAATGCGATACTTGAACCGCCACGATTTCGCGCCACTGACTTTGACCAAGATGAACAACCCTTCAAGGTCGCTGACTTTGTAGGCCTTTTCTGTCGAATGTAGGTTTCGAATCTTGATATCGCTTAGCGACATGGTGGGGGTATGCAATTCTTTCAGTGTTCATCGTACCCCCAGAAATACCCCCAATGTGGGGGTGCGCTGCTGGACGCACCTAAACAGCGCCGGACAAACGACCTCGCCAATGACCTTATAAACAAGGGGAAATCGGACATCATCGTACAAGTCTGGATGATAAAATGGTGCCCCCACACGGACTCGAACCGCGGACCTACTGATTACAAATCAGTTGCTCTACCAGCTGAGCTATAGGGGCAATGGCGACCGTTTACGGCCTCTGGCACAGCCAATCAAGTGCGATCATCACGCTAGCTGCGGTTGGCGCGGGCCAACAGTGCGACGGCGGCCAGGCCGACAAGGATCACCAGGATTGCCGCCGGGGCGGCGTCGCCGATATTCTCAAGCGAGGCTTGGTCATGCACCCGTGTCGCGAGGGTGTCGTAGTTGAACGGGCGCAGCAGCAGGGTGGCGGGCAACTCCTTGACGCAATCGACAAAGACCAGCAGCAGCGCCGAGGCCAGGGTGCCGCGGATCAGCGGGAAATGCACCGCCCGCAGCACCTGGCCACGGCTGCGCCCCAGCGAGCGCGCCGCCATCGGCAGCGACGGTGACACCCGCCCGAATGCCGCATCCGCCGCCCCTTGGGCAATCGCAAAGAAGCGCACCGAATAGGCCAGGATCATAGCAAAGGCGGACCCGGTCAGGATCAGCCCGATATTCCGGCCGGTGACCGCCTCGACTGTGTCGGCCAGGGCGTGATCGACCTGCGCCAGCGGGATCAGGATGCCGACCCCCAGCACCGCCCCCGGCGCCGCATAGCCAATGGTGGTCAGCGGCATCAGCAGGCGCGGCAGCCGCCGCCCCGACAGGCGCACCCCATAGACCAGGAACACCGCCGCCAGCACCGTCAGCAGCGCCGCGATGCCGCCGACCGTCAACGTGTGCAGCAAGGCCCGCCCCAGCGCCGGATCGGCCCAGGCCCCGGCATTGTCCAACGCATGGCCGAGGATCACCGTGCTCGGCAGGACAAAGCCCAACAGCACCGGCAGGCAGCAGAGTGCACAGGCCAGCCAGCCGGCGCGCCCCTGCAATATCACCGGGCGCACCGGGCGATGGCCGCGCGCGGCGTTGTAATGGCGCGAGCGCCGCCGCGACAGCTTTTCGATCAGCACCAGCGCCACCACCAGGGTCAGGATCACGCTGGCGATCTGCGCGGCGCCACCGGCGTTGTTGCTTTCCAGCCAGGTCGAGAAAATCCCGGTGGTCAGGGTCTGCACCGCGAAATAGTCGACGGTGCCGAAATCGTTCACGGTTTCCATCATCACCACCGCGACCCCGGCGGCAATCGCCGGGCGCGCCAGCGGCAGCCCGACCCGGCGGAACCGGCCAAAGGCGCCGACGCCGAGTGACATCGCCACCTCTTCGCTGGCCCCGGCCTGTTCGCGAAACGCCGCCCGCGCCAGCAAATAGACATATGGGTATAGCGCCGCCGACAGCACCAGCACCGCCGCCCCCAGCGATCGGATCTGCGGGAACCAATAGTCGCGGGCGCTGGTCCAGCCCATCAGATGGCGCAGCCCGGTCTGCACCGGCCCGGCATATTCCAGGAAATCGACCAGCGAATAGGCCCCGACATAGGCCGGAATCGCCAGCGGCAACAGCAGCAGATAATCCAGCCAGCGGTCGCCCGGGAACCGGTAACGGGTGACGATCCAGGCCGCCCCGGTGCCCATCGCCGCAGTCAGCAGCCCGACTCCGGCCATCAACCACAGGGTGTTGGCCAGATAGCGCGGCAGGGTTGTCGCCCAGAGATGCGGCCAGATATTGTCGCCGCCCTGCAGCAGTGGCGCCAGCGCGATCCAGATCACCGCGAGGATCGGCGCGATCGCCAGCAGCGCAATCACGATTGCCCCCAGCGACCAGACCGATGGCCCGCTCAGCCGCCGTGGAATTTGTGTCGGAATCTCCACCATCCCTGCCCCATGCCGCAAACCGCTTTTACTGTCCAGCCGCGCCGCGATATAGAACCAGAGACCGAGCATGAGGGAAACGGCCGAAATGGAAATCGTCCTGCACGCAGGCGCGCATTGCACCGACGAAGACCGGCTGATGAAATGCCTGCTGAAGAACAAGCACCTGTTCCTGCCGCAGGGCATCGCCGTGCCGGGGCCATCGCGCTATCGCCGCCTGCTGCGCGACGCGGTGCAGGCGCTGGCCAAGGGCCCGCCCGCGGTCAATGCCCGTGACATCCTGCTGGACCAGATCGTCGAACAGGACGGCGCCCAGCGGGTGCTGCTGTCGAGCGAGAATTTCTTTTGCGTGCCGAAACTGGCGGTCAGCGAAGGCATGTTCTATCCGCGCGCCGAGGTTCGGATCGCGGAATTCGAGCAATTGTTCGCCGGCGATCAGCTGACTCTCTGCCTCGGCATCCGCAATCCGGCCAGTTTTCTGCCGGCGCTGTTCGCGCAGAGCCCGCAGGAGGAATTCCTGAGCTTTCTCGACGGCACCGACCCGACGCAACTGCGCTGGTCGGAATTGATCCGGCGCCTGCGCGCCGCCCACCCGGATGTGGAAATCGTGGTCTGGTGCAACGAGGATACGCCGCTGATCTGGGGTTCGGTGATTCGCGAGGTGGCCGGGCTCGAACATGGCACCAAGATCACCGGCGGCTTTGACCTGCTCTCCGAAATCATGAGCCGCGAGGGCATGCAGCGGTTCCGCGCCTATCTGCATTCGCATCCGGTGATGACCGAACGGCAGAAACGCCGGGTGATCGCCGCCTTCCTCGACAAATTCGCGATTGAAGAGGAAATCGAAGAAGAGCTCGACCTGCCCGGCTGGGACGAGGCCTATGTCGATTTCCTGACCGAGCAATACGAAGAAGACGTCTTTGCCATCGAACGCATCCCCGATGTCCATCTCATCGCCCCCTGAGGGCGCGCCCGGAGGGCTGTTCCTGGCGGCGCCGCCAGGGCTCGAGGCGGTGCTGGCCGAAGAGGCGCGCGAGCTGGGCCTGACCGGCGTCAGCATCGTCGCGGGCGGCGTTGAAACCGATGGCGGCTGGGCCGAGGTGCAACAGGCCAATCTCTGGCTGCGCGGTGCCACGCGGGTGTTGTGGCATATTGCCAGCTTTCGGGCGCTGCATCTGGCGCAGCTCGACAAACGCGCCCGGCGGCTGGACTGGGCGGCGATCCTGCGCCCGGATGTGGCAGTCAGGATCGAAACCACCTGCCGAAAATCGCGCATTTATCACGCCGGGGCCGCGACCCAGCGGGTGGCGCGGGCCATCACTGAAACCCTCGGCGCGCCGCGCGCGACCGAGGCTGGCACCGGGCTGCTGGTTCGGGTGCGGATCGAGGATGACCTCTGCACCATTTCCATCGACACCTCCGGTGAGCCGCTGCACCGGCGTGGGCACAAACTGGCGGTGGGCAAGGCCCCGATCCGGGAAAGCATGGCAGCGCTGTTCCTGCGCCAATGCGGCTATGACGGCTCCGAGCCGGTGCTCGACCCGATGTGCGGCTCCGGCACCTTTCCGATCGAGGCCGCGGAAATCGCCGCCGGGCTGGCGCCGGGGCGGTCCCGCGGTTTTGCCTTTGAGCAGCTCGCCGGGTTTGATGCCACCGCCTGGCAGGGTCTGCGCGCGGACGCGGCGCGTCCCGGCACCCCGGGCCTGACCTTTTATGGCCGGGATCGCGATCAGGGCGCGATCCGCATGGCGACAGAAAATGCCGAACGCGCCGGGGTGGCGGCGCTGACCCAGTTTGCCTGTCAACCAATCAGCGCGTTGACCCGCCCCGAAGGCGCGCCGGGGCTGATCATGGTCAACCCGCCCTATGGCGACCGGATCGGCAATCGCAACCTGCTGTTCGGCCTCTACGGCAGCCTCGGCCAGGTGCTGCGCGACCATTTCCGTGGCTGGCGCCTGGGGATGGTGACCAGCGATGGCGGGCTGGCCAAGGCCACCGGGCTGAATTTCGCCGAGATCGGGCCGCCGGTGCCGCATGGCGGGCTCAGCGTGAAACTCTACCGCACCGACGCGCTGCGCTGATCCTGGCCCGACAGGCCAGACGGAATCGCAAAGGCCCCCGCCGTTTCCGGCAGGGGCCTTGTCAATCAATCAGCCTGATGCTGCGCGAAAGCGCTGGCTCAGGAGGCTTCGGTGATGAATTTCACGGCGTCGCCAAAGGTCTGGATGTTTTCGGCGGCGTCATCGGGGATTTCGATCCCGAATTCTTCCTCGAACGCCATCACCAGTTCGACAGTGTCAAGGCTGTCAGCGCCGAGATCGTCGATGAACGACGCATTCTCAGCAACCTTATCCTCTTCCACACCCAGATGGTCGACAACGATCTTTTTCACCCGGTCTGCGACATCGCTCATGATACTTCCTCACGTCTTGGGCGCATTGGCCCGGTTCTGCCCTCGCCCCAGCGGGGTCGTGCTCGTCATGCCCATGTGGGCGGCTCGATCCCGCGGCTGCGGGTGCCTGGTGTCCTGGAACCCCCGGCGAAATATCAGCCGCCTATAGCATATGGCGCAAAGGAGGCAAACGCTTTCGCTGCCCGAATGCAACCGGCGGTTTCAGCGTCTCGACTCAAAGCATCGCCATGCCGCCGTTCACATGCAGGGTGGCGCCGGTGACATAGCCCGCCTCGGGACTGGCCAGATACAGCACCGCCGCGGCAATCTCGCCCGGCTCGCCCATCCGCCCCGCGGGCACCTGGCCCAGAATCGCGGTCTTTTGATCGTCGTTCAGCTTGTCGGTCATCGCCGTGGCGACGAACCCGGGCGCCACGCAATTCACCGTGATGCCGCGGCTGGCGACCTCATAGGCGATGCTTTTCGACATCCCGACCAGCCCGGCCTTTGACGCTGCGTAATTCGCTTGGCCCGGATTGCCGGTGGCGCCGACGATCGACGAGATATTGACGATCCGGCCCCATCGCGCCTTCATCATGGGCCGCATCACCGCCCGGCACAGCCGCATTGTCGAGGTCAGGTTGACCTCGATGACGCTCTGCCAATCCTCATCGCTCATCCGCATGAAAATCTGATCGCGGGTGATCCCGGCGTTGTTGACCAGCACATCGACCGATCCCATAGCCTCGACGGCCTGTTTCGGCAGCGCCTCGACCGCCGCCGCATCGCTGAGGTTGCAGGGCAGCACATGCGCTCGCTCGCCGAGTTCGACGGCCAGCGCCTCCAGCGGCTCCAGCCGCGTGCCCGACAGGCCGACGCTGGCCCCGGCACCATGCAGCGCCCTGGCAATCGCGCCACCAATTCCACCGGAGGCCCCGGTCACAAGTGCGGTCTTGCCGCTCAGATCAAACATCTCGCTCTCCATCCCGGACCAAGGTCCGCCTGCTTCCTCTGGTCAAAAATATCCTGCGGGGGTCCGGGGGTGCAAAACCCCCGGCCACGTCGCCAAATTTCTACCCTGTCCGACTCAGCCGCACCGGGCCCAGCCCAATCCGACTCAGCCCGACCCGACTCAGCCCTTCAGGCTTGCCGCCGCCGCGGCCACCTGATCCGGGGTGCCGACGGCGCGACATTCAATCTCGCGCGCGATGCGGCGGATCATCCCCGACAGCGCCTTGCCGGCACCGATTTCCCAGATCTCGCTGACCTCGTGGGCGGCCATCCACATCACGCTTTCACGCCAACGCACCGATCCGGTGACCTGCTCGACCAGCAGTGAGCGCAGGGTTTCCGGATCGCTGACCGGACCGGCCTCGACATTGGCGATCACCGGCACCGCTGGGCGCTGCAATTCGACATCGTCCAGGGCCTGGGCCATCGCCTGCGCCGCCGGTTCCATCAGGGCGCAATGGAACGGGGCGCTGACCGGCAGCAGCATCGCCCGCTTGGCGCCCCTGGCCTTGGCGATCTCCACCGCGCGTTCGACCGCCGCCTTGCTGCCCGACACCACCACCTGGCCCGGATCGTTGTCATTGGCAGCCTGACAGACATCGCCCTCGGCCGCCGCTTCGGCAATTTCGACGGCGGTGGCGAAATCAAGCCCCAGCAGCGCCGCCATCGCGCCCTGACCCACCGGCACCGCGCTCTGCATCGCGTCGCCGCGAATCCGCAGCAGCCGGGCGGCATCGGTGACGCTGAGCGCTCCCGCAGCCGCCAGCGCCGAATATTCGCCCAGCGAATGACCGGCGACACAGGCGGCATCGGTGATCTTCACGCCTTCGGATTCCAGCGCCCGGAACGCCGCCAGAGAGGTCGCCATCAGCGCCGGCTGCGCGTTGCGGGTCAGGGTCAGCGCCTCCTGCTCGCCCTCCCAGATCAGGGTCGAGAGTTTCTCGCCAAGTGCCGCGTCGACCTCGTCGAACACCGCCTTGGCGGCCGGATAGGTTGCGGCCAGCGCCTGGCCCATGCCGATGGTCTGGGCGCCCTGCCCGGGAAATACAAATGCGCGGCTCATTCTGCCCCCTCCGTCGCTGCCGGGCCTGCATTCGGCCCTTGGGGCCCGGGGATAGCGCGCCCGAGCGGCACTGTCCATCGCGATGCCCCGCGCAAAGCCGCAAGCCACCGCCTGCAAGCGGAACCGGACCACGCCACCGGCTACATTGTCCGCGCCAGCAGAAACCGGGCCATGACCCGCCGCAACCGCCCCGGCGCCGGGGCCGGATTTCTTTGCCCGTCGCGGCCACCCGACGGCGGTCTTTGACGCCAGCCATCCCTATGCTGGATGGGCAAGAGGCCGAGGGCACATTATCCCTGCAGGGCCAGACCCGGCCGCTGTCGTTTCCGTTTCGCCTGACCATCAGCGACGGCATCGGCGCCAACCTGCCCGACCCGGCGCCCCCGGCGCGTGTCGTCACCTTGTGCTTTGGCATTGAGGCGCGTCGATTGACCCGTCGCGCCCTTGCGCCGCTGCCGGTTCCGGGCTATGCGGACGCCGCCCCTGCACCATGCATGAACCGCGCAGTCTCTCGTGACCGGCCGGCAGGGGCGCAAATGGCCCGTCTATGAAATGCGCCTTGATAGAAATGGAGTGCACATGCCGCTTTATGAGCATGTATTCATCTCGCGCCAGGATCTTTCCAACGCGCAGGCTGAAGGTCTGATCGAACATTTTGCTGCCGTCCTGTCCGACAATGGCGGGAAGCTCGTGGATCACGAGTATTGGGGCGTCAAGACGATGGCCTACAAGATCAACAAGAACCGCAAGGGCCATTACGCCTATCTGCGCTCCGACGCCCCGGCGCCGGCAGTTCAGGAAATGGAACGGCTGATGCGGCTGCATGACGACGTGATGCGGGTGCTGACCATCAAGGTCGATGAGCACGCCGAAGGTCCGTCCATCCAGATGCAGAAACGTGACGAACGCGACGATCGCCGTCGCGAGCGCCGTTGATCCCAAGCCTGAAGAAAGGAACATAAGATATGGCTACCAAACCATTTTTCCGTCGCCGCAAGGTCTGTCCCTTCTCGGGTGATAACGCACCCAAGATCGACTATAAGGACACCCGCCTGCTGCAACGCTATGTCAGCGAACGCGGCAAGATCGTGCCGTCGCGCATCACCGCCGTTTCGGCCAAGAAGCAACGCGAATTGTCCCGTGCAATCAAACGCGCGCGCTTCCTCGCCCTGCTGCCCTACGCGGTCAACTGAGGAGCTGACACATGGACGTTATCCTTCTTGAACGCGTGGCCAAGCTGGGCCAGATGGGCGATGTGGTTTCCGTTAAGGCGGGCTACGCGCGCAACTACCTGCTGTTGCAGGGCAAAGCCCTGTCCGCCTCGAAAGAGAACATCGCCGCCTTTGAGGTTCAGAAAGCGCAGCTTGAAGCGCGTAATCTGGAAACCAAGAAAGAGGCCGAAGCCCTTGCTGAAAAGCTCGACGGACAGCAATTCGTCGTGATTCGGTCGGCCTCGGACGGCGGCAATCTCTATGGCTCCGTCACCCCGCGTGACGCCGCCGACGTCGCCGCTGCAGAGGGCTTTACCGTTGCCCGCAAGCAAGTGGTCATTCCGGACCCGATCAAAGAACTGGGCCTGCATGCGGTGCATATCACCCTGCATCCCGAGGTCGATGTGGTGATCACCCTGAACGTCGCACGTTCGCCGGAAGAGGCTGAAATTCAGGCCTCGGGCAAGTCGATCCAGGAACTCGCCGCCGAGGAAGAGGCCCAGGCCGAATTCGAAATCTCGGAATTGTTCGACGACATCGGCGCAGCCGCGTCGGACGACGACGACGATGCTCCGGCCCGCCCGCAAGCGGACAGCGACGACGACAACGACTGATCGTCTCGCCGACAGAAATCAGGGCCGCTCCACCTCTGTGGGGCGGCCCTTTTTCATGCGCTGACGGATTGAACAGGCACCAACAATCCATTGGCGCCAAAGCAAAAGGGCCGCTCGATCCGAGCGGCCCTTTGGTGTGAAATGACAGCCCGAGGGGCCGCCCTTATTCTTCGTCGAGCGCCTCGATGGCTTGTTGCAACTCTTCTTTGCTGACGGTCTTTTCCGTCACCTGGGCCAGCTCGACGACGTAATCGATGACCTTGTCTTCAAAGATCGGGGCGCGCATCTGTTGCTGCATCTGCGGGTTGTTCTGCACGAATTCAAAGAATTCGCGTTCCTGTCCCGGATATTGCCGCGCCTGATTCATCATCGCCTGGGTCATCTCCGCATCGGTCACCTCGACCTCGGCCTTTTGGCCAAGCTCGGCCAGCAACAGGCCCAGACGCACCCGGCGTTCGGCCAGTTTCCTGTGCTCGTCGGTGGTTTCGATGCTGTCGTGGTTGTGATCCTGGACGTCGGGGTTTTCCTCGTGCCAGAGCTGATGCGCGATCTGGCTGGCCTCGGCCTCAAGCAGGCTCGGCGGCAGCTCAAAGTTGACCTTGTTGTCCAGCGCATCCAGCAGGGCGCGCTTCATCACCGCGCGCGCGGCCTGCACATATTCGGCCTCGAGCCGCTCACCGATCTGCGCTTTCAGCGCATCCAGCGACTCGGCGCCGTATTTGGTCGCCAGATCATCGTTGACCTCGGCCTTCTTCGGCGCCTTCACTTCTTTGATGACGCAATCAAAGGTCGCCTCTTTGCCCTTCAGGTTTTCGGCCTGGTAATCAGCGGGGAACGTCACCGTCACAGCTTTTTCGTCACCGGCTTTGACGCCGACAAGCTGTTCCTCGAAACCGGGAATGAACTGACCTGAGCCCAAGACCAGCGGATAATCCTCGGCCGATCCGCCCTCAAAGGCTTCGCCGTCGACCTTGCCGACGAAATCGAACACCACCTGATCGCCGTCTGTCGACTCGGTTGTCTTGGCTTCGAAATCCTGTGCGCTTTCGGCCAGGTTTTCCAGGGCTTCCAGAACCGCCGCATCCTCGGCCTTCACCACCATGCGTTCCAGGGCGATGTCGGTGAGGTCAACCTCGGGGATCGCAGGCAGCGCCTCATAGGTCATGTCGACCACGACGTCGTCGCCCTCTTTCCAGTCTTCGCCGCCCTGCATCTTGATTTCGGGCTGCTGGGCCGGGCGGTCACCGCTGGCTTCGAAATGTTCGGACATGGCGCCGTCGATGGCTTCTTGCATCGCTTCGCCGATCATCCGGGCACCAAACTGCTTTTTCAGCAGGGCCATCGGAACCTTGCCCTTGCGAAAGCCCTTCATCTCGATCTCGGGCTGCGCTTCGGCCAGTTTGCCATTCACCTTGGCGTCCAGTTCCCCTGCGCTCAGGGTGATCTGGTAGCCACGTTTCAGGCCTTCGTTCAGGGTCTCGGTGACCTGCATCCTCTGTCGTCCTTTTCAAACCGGTCGGGCGCCGCACAGACGCGGGGCCAAAATCAGTGGCACTTCTATGAGCGGCGTTGCTGTCTTGCAAGGCGAAATCCCGCGTTTCATGGGGGACGCGAACGGGAACGCGGCGGCAATGCGGCATATCCAATGCTCGGCTGGTCAATCTCATCCGATGACCGCCTGGGCCGAGAATATTCGCACCGCGCAGACGCTCGCCGTTTCCACGGCACCCCTGCCGCAGCCGCCATCTGGCAAAGCCTGACGACATCCTTGTAGAAAGACCGTGGTGCGGGTGAAGGGACTCGAACCCCCACGCCAAAGGCGCCAGAACCTAAATCTGGTGCGTCTACCAATTCCGCCACACCCGCATCCCTGCCACCGCGAAACTACGCTGACAGGTTCGCGCTATCTAGCAAAGCCCGAGGAAGCTGGCGAGAGGGAAATTGCCGGTCGATTTGCCCGGTGGCGCCCCCCGCAGGCCATGCGCCACCACGGAACGCCCCAACATTTACTGAATGTTTCGACATTCCCGACATCCAGACCCGGAGGCCGGGAAAGGCCGGCAAATGGGGCACAGGACGGCGCGATTTCGCACGAATGCCCCGCATTGATCTGGTTGACGGCCAATTTCCGCCATATTCTGACGTCAAAAACGAGCCAGGCAAACAGGAACACGATCATGAAACCGATCACTGTCAAACACATCAACGACAACGCGACGCCCCGGGCGACGATCAACGGCTTTGTGGCTGGCACCAAGGTGCTGACGCTGGACGGTGAGCTGCCGGTCGAATTCCTGAACACCGGTGATCGGGTGATCACCCGGGACAGCGGCATGGCCGTGATCCGCAACATCCGCACCCACAAGACCCGCACCGCCGCCATCTCGATCGCTGCCGGATCGCTGGGCCATACCCGTCCCGACGCCGACATGGTGCTGCCCGCCGACCAAAAGGTTCTGGTCCGCGACTGGCGCGCCGAGGCACTGTTTGGTGAAAAACAAGCGCTGGTTCCGATTTCCCGCCTGGTTGACGGCCAATATGTCCGCGCCCTGGGCGAGGTCGAGCTGACGGTCTACGAACTGGAATTCGACGCCGATCACGTGATCTACGCTGGCGGCATGGAGCTGGAAGCCGAGGCCCGCGTGACCGAGGACGCCTGAGCCTTCCATATAACCTGAGCCTTCCATACAAGTTGAGAGAAAAGGAAAAGGGCTGCCCACCGGGGCGGCCTTTTTCCTTTGGCGGCGCTGGTTTCTGCCGCGCCTCAGCCGATCACCTCGCGCAGCACCTGCGGCAGCACCTCGGGCAGATCCTCGGCGATCAACCCCGGGCCAAACGCCTTTGCACAGCCCACATGCAACCAGGCCGCGTCGCAGGCGGCGCGAAACGGATCCCAGCCCCGCGCCAGCAATCCGGCGACGAACCCGGCCAGAACATCGCCGGCCCCGGCGGTTGCCAGCCAGGGCACCGCCCGCGCATAGGCGGCAGAGTTGACCGCACAGCGCCCGTCCGGCGCGGCGATCACTGTATCCGCGCCCTTGAACAGCACCACGCAGCCCGCCCGCGCCGCCGCCGCGCGGGTGGCATCGACCTTGGAAAACGCCGGGCCGCTGTCCGGCACCTGAGTCAGCCGCGCCGCGATGTCGGGAAACAGGCGCGCGAATTCACCCGCATGCGGGGTCAGGACACAACGCGCGGTCAGGTGCCGGAACAGCGCCCGCTCCTGCGCGATGGCGCTCAACGCGTCGGCGTCCAACACGACAGCGGGCGCGCTGGCCGCGTTGAGGGCCGCCGCGATCAACGGCCCTGCCCGGTCAATGCCCAAGCCCGGCCCAAGACAGAGCGCGGTGATCCTTCGATCCTCCAGCACCGCCGTCAGCGCCTCGGCATCGTCGACCCGGCGCAGCATGATCGCGGTGATCTGCGCTGCGACCTCCATCTGCGCCGATCCGGGCACCCCCAGCGTCACCAACCCGGCACCGATCCGCAACGCCCCGCGCGCCGCCAGCCGCGCGGCACCGCTGCGAGCGGCGCCGCCAGACAGGATCAGGGCATGACCATGGGCGAATTTATGGCCGTTGGGTTTGGCCAGGTTTCCCAGGCGGTCTTGGTCCAGCAGCTTCGCTGGTGGATTGGGGCGCACCGGGGCAATTGCCCCGGGCCTCATCCCCAGACCGATATCCTTGATCACCAGCTTGCCGCAGAGCTCCGGCCCTTGACCAAGCACATGACCCAACTTGGCGCTGTCGAAAGTGACCGTCAGATCCGCCCGAACGGCCGCCGTACCCAGCACCTTGCCGCTGTCGCTGCAGAGGCCGGAAGGCAGATCGACGGCGACGACGCGCGCGCTGTTATCCCGCAGCGCCCCTAACAGCGGTGCCGCAACCGGCCGGGTCAGCCCGGTGCCGAACAGCGCATCGACGATCAGCGCGCCGGGCTGCGGCGCAAGCCCGCCCTCGGGAAAGCCCTGCACCGCCCCGATCTCGCACCAGCGCTGATAATTCGCCCGCGCGTCCGGTGGCAGGTTTTCCGGGTTGGCGGCCAGATAGACCGCCACCTCCCAGCCCCAGCCGCTGAGCAGCCGCGCCACCACAAAACCATCGCCGCCATTGTTGCCCGGCCCGCAGAGCACCACGGCACGCGCCGGCACACCCGCCAGATCAGGCCATTGCGCAAAAATCGCCGCGACCACGCCCTGCCCGGCCCGCTCCATCAGCTCGAGCCCGGAGACCGCGCCGCTGTCGATCGCCGCCTGTTCCAGAGCCCGCATCTGCGCCGCCGTCAGGAGTTCCTGCATTTCGACCCCATGTTTTCATTTCGCCTAATTTTTAGTCTAGTCGCACAAAAAAATGTCGCGGCCCCTGCGGGCGTAGCCGACTTGCCGATGTCACGACGATAGCCAATTGTGGCCCCTGAGTGAAAGTGGTCTGACAGCGGTCGGACGGGTCTGCGGAGGAGTTTCCGATGAAAAAGATCGAAGCAATCATCAAGCCTTTCAAACTTGATGAAGTAAAAGAAGCGCTTCAGGAAGTTGGCGTTCAAGGTCTCTCGGTGATCGAGGTTAAGGGCTTTGGACGGCAAAAGGGGCACACCGAATTGTATCGCGGTGCTGAATATGTGGTCGACTTCCTACCGAAAGTGAAAATCGAGGTCGTCCTCGATGACGACCAGGTGGATGGGGCCATTGCGGCCATCATCGATGCCGCAAAGACCGAAAAGATTGGCGATGGCAAGATCTTCGTCTCGTCGGTCGAACAAGCTGTCCGCATCCGCACCGGTGAATCCGGTTCGGACGCGCTTTAACGGACTTCCAAAACGAAGGGATTTAGGGAATGAGCAACAAGGTTCTCAATCTTATTAAGGACGAAGAGGCGGAATACGTCGACATTCGTTTCACCGACCCGCGCGGCAAGCTGCAACACGTCACCGTATGCTCCGATCTGGTCGACGAGGATTTCCTCGAAGAAGGCTTTATGTTCGACGGGTCGTCGATCGAAGGCTGGAAATCGATCGAAGCCTCGGACATGAAACTGATGCCCGACTCCGAAAGCGCCTATGTCGATCCGTTCTATGCCGAAAAGACGATCTGCATCCATTGCTCGGTCGTCGAGCCCGACACCGGCGAGTCCTATGACCGTGACCCGCGGGGCACGGCGCAAAAAGCCGAGGCCTATCTGAAATCCTCAGGCATCGGCGATGTCGCCTATATGGGCCCGGAAGCGGAATTCTTTCTGTTCGACGACGTCAAATACTCTGTGGCGATGAACAAGGTCTCGTTTGAAGTCGACGCGCTGGACGCGGCCTGGAACACCGACACCGATTACGAGATGGGCAACACCGGCCACCGTCCCGGCGTCAAGGGCGGCTATTTCCCGGTCAACCCGGTCGATGACGGCCAGGACATCCGCGCCGAAATGCTGTCGACGATGAAACGTATCGGCATGAAGGTCGACAAGCACCACCATGAGGTGGCGTCGTGCCAGCACGAGCTGGGGCTGATCTTTGGCAGCCTGACCCATCAGGCCGACGAACTGCAGAAATACAAATACATCATCCACAACGTCGCTCAGGCCTATGGCAAATCGGCGACCTTCATGCCCAAGCCGATCAAAGGCGACAACGGCACCGGGATGCATGTGAATATGTCGATCTGGAAAGACGGCAAGCCGTTGTTTGCAGGCGATAAATATGCCGACCTGTCGCAGGAGGCGCTGTATTACATCGGCGGCATCCTGAAACATGCCAAGGCGCTGAATGCCTTTACCAACCCGGGCACCAATTCCTACAAACGCCTGATCCCCGGTTTCGAAGCACCGGTTCTGCGCGCTTATTCGGCCCGCAACCGGTCGGGTTGTGTCCGGATCCCCTGGACCGAAAGCCCCAAGGCCAAACGCGTCGAGGCCCGGTTCCCCGATCCCTCCGCCAACCCCTATCTGTGCTTTGCCGCATTGCTGATGGCCGGTCTGGACGGGATCAGGAACAAGATCGATCCCGGCGAGGCGATGGACAAGAACCTCTATGACCTGCCGCCCGAAGAGCTGGCCGATATCCCGACCGTCTGTGGGTCGCTGCGTGAGGCCCTGACCGAGCTTGAGGCCGACATGGACTTCCTGCTGGCCGGTGACGTTTTCACCAAAAGCCAGATCGAGGGCTATATCGCGTTGAAGATGGAAGAGCTGGAACTCTACGAGCACACACCGCACCCGGTGGAATATGCGATGTATTATTCCTGCTGATCGCGCAGAAAATGACAGCATCAAGGGCGCCCCATGCGGGCGCCCTTTTTCTTTGGCGCCTCGGGATGCGGCGAAAACAGGTCAGAATCACGCCGGTTCTGCCCCCTTGCGGGCGAAACGCGCCTTTGAGAGCCCGTCAACAAGAGTGGTGATTTCGCCAGATTGTCCACGTTTCATGGGGTATTTCAGGCGGGACTAAGACAAACCGGGCCGGAATGGGGCACCCTGCCCCGAAAACTCCGCGATGCCGCAAAATTGAGGGATCTGCGTTCCCATTTTCATCTCAATTGACTGCGACATTGGGCTCAACGGGGAAAGAAATCCCTGATCACGCGGAAGAACCGGAGACTCACATGTCTGCCAACACCAAACAGATCGATGCAGCGCTGCTGTTCACTGACGAAACCCTGTTCAACGCCGCGCGCCTGGCAGGCCCGGCGCGACAGGCCCTCGACCTGTTCGGCGCCAATGGCAATGTGAAGGTCGAACCCGGCTATGACCGTATCCGCTTTGTCAGCCCGATCGCCAGCATCGAAGCCCGCATTGACGAGGTCGACCATGCCGATCCCGATGCGCCGAAGCTGCTTGGCCATATCACCCCCAGCCTCCGCCTGCTGATCAGCCTGCGCCAGCATCAGGCTCTGCCCTTCGCCGATCAGGGGGCTCTGGTCGCGCTGCTGGCCGAAGTGCTGCACGGCTGGATCGAAATCACCGGCGCGCCGTTCCTCCAATGGCTGGACACTGACACCATCCTGCCCTCGGCCCGGTTCCAAGCGGTGGTCACGCCGATCCGCTGGAAATCCGCCGAGGTTGAGGGGCCCGAAGCCGCCGCAGAAATGCCCGCAGATAACGCCACGGACAAGCCCCCCCCCAACGTCGCCAATACCGCCAGCCGCCCGACGATTGCCATGCCCCGCCGTGTCAAAGCGACCGGGGTCGAACGCAACCGTCGCTGTGGCACCGCCATCGATATGGTGCAGTTCAAGGCCCAAATCAAAGCCGCCAGACAGGCCCGGGCCTGGGCGGGTCTGAGCGACGCGCCGTTGCTGCCTGAACTGGCCAGGATCGGCAGCGAATCGCTGGAAGATGTGTTCCGCGTCGAGGTTGAACTGCCCAAGGGGATGATCGCCAATCTCGACCGCGAAGTGTCGATGGAGCGCCGGGTCGCCACCTGGACGATGAATGCCTCGGTCGCGGTCTTTGCGCCGCCGGTCGGCGCGGCGATGCTGACCTATAACGTCCTGCGCGGCGAAAACTTTCGCCTCACCGCACAGGCGCTGACCCTGACCGGCGCGTTCATGGGCCTCGGGCTGACCAAGGCGGTTGCCGCCACCATCGCCACGGTTGCGGTGCTGCCGCTCTGATCCCTCACAAATCGTCAATCCGCACCAGGTAGGTGTGGATTCCGAACACCACCGCCCCGGATTTCGGCAAGCGCCAGAGGGTTTGCCGTTCGCTGCGCAGATAAGGCAGCCCGGCGCGCCGGATCTTGTCGGAATATTCCAGCATCGGACGGAACAGCGCGGTGTCATCGGTCGGCAGCCAGTTGAAGCGCCACAATGGCCGCCCCGCCTGCACCCCGTCCAGCATCCGCTGCACCCGCTTGCCGATCCCGGCATCATAGTCCGGCACCGGATCGTGAATCCGCATCATCGGTCGCCCGATCTTTTGCGCCAGGGTCCAGGCCGAAGGGAAACACAGCACCGCACCGGTCAGCAGATGCTCCGCCGCCTCGTCGGGACGCTGCAGCAGGCACAGGTCCTCCTGCACCAGATGCCCCAGGGTCGCCAGAGGATCGGCCCGATCGATGACCACAGTCACCGCATCGGGGCGCAGAACCTCGGCTTTCCCGACGCGATAGGCCCGCGCGTCCGCCAGCTGCGCCAACACCGTCGACAGCAATTCCTGTGCCGCCGCCTGCCCCTCGGGCAGCAGCGCGATCACATCCCCCCGCCGTTCGGCGATCAGCCGGGCCCGCAGCGCCATCTGCGCGGCAAAGGCATCGTCCTGCAACAACCAGTTGCCAGGGTCGAGCGGCGCAACCCCCGGCAGGGCGCGGCGGTCGGCCTCGCTATAGGGCAAGGCGGATTGAAAGATCGGTTCCATCCGTTCTTTCTGCGCCCGGATCGGCAGCTGTGCAACTCTGCGTGACATTGCCCGGCACTGCCTTGCCCCGCAGCCATGGCTGGCACAGGCTGGGCACAAATTTCAGGAGAGAGCCATGCCAACCACCCGCCTCAGCTTTGCCGGACATGACGGCGCCCTGCTCGACGCGCGGCTGGACCTGCCCGACGGGCCGCGACTGGCCACCGCGCTGTTTGCGCATTGCTTTACCTGCGGCAAGGACATCACCGCCGCACGCCGCATCTCACAGCGCCTTGCCAGTATGGGCATCGCGGTTTTGCGGTTTGATTTCACCGGCCTGGGCCATTCTGGGGGCGAATTCGCCAACACCGATTTCACCTCGAATGCCAGCGATCTGGTATTCGCCGCCCGGCATCTGGACAGCCTCGGCACCCCACCGGATCTGCTGATCGGCCATTCGTTGGGCGGGGCCGCGATCCTGCGCGCGGCGGGCGATATCCCGTCGGCCAAGGCGGTGGTGACCATCGCCGCGCCCTTCGATCCGGCGCATGTGGCAAACAATTTCGGCGCGGCGCTGGAGCGGATTCGCCAGGACGGCGTGGCCGAGGTGCAGCTGGGTCCGCGCGCCTTTTCGATCACCCGCGATTTCGTTGAGGACATCGAAATGGCCAATCTGGAACCGGCGATCAAGGCGCTGCACCGGGCGCTGCTGATTCTGCATGGGCCGCGCGATGAGGTCGTCGGGATCGACAATGCCGCGCAGATCTTTACCGCTGCAAAACATCCCAAGAGCTTTGTCACCCTCGATGATGCCGATCACCTGATCAGCAATCCCGCCGATGCCGATTACGTCGCCGAAGTCATTTCCGCCTGGGTGCTGCGCTACCTGCCGCTGGCCGCCCCGGCGCCGCCACCGGGGGCGCCCGAGGGCATCTTGCGGGTGTCGGAGGTCGATCCGAACGGCTTCATGCAAGACATCAACAATGGTCCATATCACCATGTTATTGCAGACGAACCTGAAAGCTACGGCGGCACCAACCGGGGCATGTCGCCCTATGGGTTCCTGTCTGCCGGGCTGGGCGCCTGCACCTCGATGACGATCCGCATGTATGCCCGGCGCAAGGGCTGGCCGCTGACCCATGTGCAGGTCGATATCAGTCACGACAAGGTGCATGCCCAGGATGCCGCCGACAAGGGCGAGGCCAAGGCCGACACCTTTCTCCGCCGGATCCGGCTGGAAGGCGATCTCAGCACAGAACAACGGGCCAAGCTGTTGGAAATCGCTGATAAATGCCCGGTGCACCGGACGCTTGAGCGCAGCTCGACCGTGCAGACCGAACTGGTGTAACGCAAAACGCGGCCCGTTTCGGGGCCGCGTTTCAATCCTCGATCAGGCCGCTGGATCAGCCGCGGGCGCGCCCGACCAGCTTCCACACGGCGGGCAGCAGCAGCGCCGCCAGCGCCAGTTTCATGGCATCGCCAATGACAAAGGGCGTCAGCCCCCAGGCCAGGATCGGTTTGTCCCAGCCATGCAGCGTGCCCAACCACAGCAGCCCCGGCACATAGAGCACCAGATTGCCGATCAGCATTGCCAGCGCCATCCACAGCACCGACCGATCCCAGCCACGCCGCGCCAGCAGGCCCAGCACCCCGGTGGCCAGCACATAGCCAACCAGATAACCGCCGGTCGAGCCGGTCATATAGGCGATGCCCGAAAGCTCGGCGGTCGAGGATTGGAACACGTCAAAGCCAAGAACGCCGATCAGCATATAGCCCAGGATCGTGGTCAGCCCGAGCCGGGCGCCATAGGCCGCACCGATACTGAGCACCGCGAAAGTGCCCATGTTGATCGCCACCGGCGAGGGCGGCACGGCAATCTTGATCTGCGCCATCAGGGTCAACAGGGCAATGCCTGCAACCACCAGGATCGCTTGTTTGATACGCAGGGCGCTGCCCTCGGTCGGGCCGAAGGTTTCGGTCAGAACCTTGTTTATCATCGGTGAATTCATCACCGCCGGTTTCATCGTCGCCTGGGTCATGGTCATCCTCGTTGCTGGTGTCGCGTAGGTTTTGCGGCGTCAGTTCATAGGATGCAAGCCCTTCGCCCCCTCGCGGTAGAAAAGAGTATCCATTGTATAAGATTTTTGCGGACCGCTGACCATCCAGACCGCGCGCCAGTCCGGCCAGGCGCTGAAATCATAGGCAACGCGGTAGTCATCCGGCGGGCAGATATGATGCGCGCTGGCCTTTGCGCCCGTCGCATCGAAGTGGTGGAAATCGCGGCCGTCCGAAAACCGGACGATCAGCTCGTCCGCGCCTTCGGACCAGAGGTAATCGCGGGTAAAGGCCAGTGGCGGCATCGGCCCCTCCGGCCCGTTCATCCGCAGCAGGCCGGTTTCGTGCTGGCGCAGCCCCTCGCCCGCAGGCGCAAAGACCACCTGCCCCTCGGCCTGGCCGCTGGTCCCGTCGCCATGCCGGATCCGGCGCTGAAGCCGCCAGATGCCGGAAAAATCTGCCAGCCGTGGCATCTGCGCCCCTTCCCTTGTCGCGCCGTCACACCGGGGGTAAAGACCGGGCGAGCCTGAGTAAAGGAACCGCCGATGATCCCCCGCTATTCCCGCCCCGACATGGTCGCCATCTGGGACCCTGCCACCAAATTCCGCATCTGGTATGAGATCGAGGCGCATGCCTGCGACGCCCAGGCCGATCTGGGGGTGATCCCGCGCGCCAATGCCGAAGCGGTGTGGAAAGCCAAGGATGTCGAATTCGACGTCGCCCGGATTGATGAGATCGAGGCGGTGACCAAACATGACGTCATCGCCTTTCTCACCCATCTGGCCGAACATATCGGCAGCGACGAGGCGCGGTTCGTGCATCAGGGCATGACCTCATCCGATGTGCTCGACACCACGTTCAACGTGCAGCTGGTACGGGCCTGCGACCTGCTGCTGGCAGATATGGACCGCTTGCTCGTGGCGCTGAAAAAGCGCGCCTATGAGCATAAGGACACGGTCCGCATCGGGCGCAGCCACGGCATCCACGCCGAGCCGACAACGATGGGGCTGACCTTTGCCCGGTTTTATGCGGAAATGGATCGCAACAAGAACCGGCTTGAAAAGGCCCGGTGGGAGGTTGCCACCGGCGCGATTTCCGGCGCGGTCGGCACCTTCGCCAATATCGACCCGGCGGTCGAGGATCATGTCTGCGCCAAGCTGGGCCTGCGGCCCGAGCCGGTCAGCACCCAGGTGATCCCGCGCGATCGCCATGCCATGTTCTTTGCCACCCTCGGGGTGATCGCCAGCTCGATCGAAAACGTTGCCACCGAAATCCGTCACATGCAGCGCACCGAGGTGCTGGAAGCCGAGGAATTCTTCTCGAAGGGTCAGAAGGGGTCGTCAGCGATGCCGCACAAGCGCAACCCGGTGCTGACCGAAAACCTGACCGGGCTGGCCCGGCTGGTGCGCTCGGCGGTGATACCGGCGCTGGAAAACGTGGCACTCTGGCACGAGCGGGACATTTCTCATTCTTCGGTCGAACGCGGTATTGGCCCGGACGCGACGATCCACCTGGATTTCGCCCTGAACCGGCTGGCCGGGGTCGTCGAAAACCTGAAAATCTATCCCGACAACATGCTGGCCAACATGAACAAATTCCGCGGCCTCGTGATGTCGCAACGGGTGCTTCTGGCGCTCACCCAGGCCGGTGTCAGCCGCGAGGATTCCTATCGCCTGGTGCAGCGCAACGCGATGAAGGTTTGGGAACAGGGCGCCGATTTCAAGACCGAGCTGCTGCAGGACCCCGAGGTCACCGCCGCCCTGTCTCCCGCCGAGATCGAGGAAAAGTTCGACCTTGGCTATCACACCAAACATGTCGACACGATCTTTGCCCGGGTGTTTGGCGCCAACTGACCCGATGCGCTGACCGGGGGCGGCAGCCTGCTGCGGCCGCCCTCACCTCAGCCCCTTGTCGACCCGCCCGCGCTTGGTTACGCTTGCCGCATCAACCAACCGGTGCTCCATGAAAATCGGCATATTGCAAACCGGCCATGTCCACCCGTCGATGGGGGAACAGGGCGATTATGACGTGATGTTTGAACGCCTGCTCGGCGGTCAGGGCTTTGACTTCACATCCTATGATGTCGAGGGCGGGGTGATCCCCGGAGATCCGCAAGACTGCGACGGCTGGCTGATCACAGGCTCGAAACACGGCGCCTATGAGGACCACCCCTGGATTCCGCCGCTCGAGGATTTCATCAGGGCGGTCAAGGCCGCCGACGTGCCCCTGATCGGCGTGTGTTTCGGCCATCAGATCATCGCCCAGGCGCTGGGGGGCAAGGTCGAGAAATATGCCAGGGGCTGGTCGGTCGGTCGCAAGCTCTATGATTTCGGCGGACAGACCATCCCGCTGAACGCCTGGCATCAGGATCAGGTGACCGAGGTGCCGGAGGGTGGGCAGGTCGTCGCCTCCAGCGAATTCTGCGCCAATGCCGCCATTGCCTATGGCGACAAGATTTTCACCCTGCAGCCGCATCCGGAATACAACGCCCAGGCCCTGGCCGGGTTGATCCGCCATCGCGGCCCCGGCGTGGTGCCGTCGGATCTGCTGGCCCAGGCCGAGGCCGATCTTGCCGCGCCGGTCGATGCACAGGCGATGGCCGACCGATTCGCCGCCGTCTTCAAAGGGACATCCGAATGAGCGACTGGACCGACACCCTGCCCGACCCGGCCCGGGCCTATCTCGAAGGCCGCCGCCTGGACGAGGTCGAATGCATCATCGCCGACCTGCCCGGCATTGCCCGGGGCAAGGCGGTGCCAGCGTCGAAATTTGCCCGCCAGCAGAATTTTCACCTGCCCAATTCAATCTTTTTCCAGACCATCACCGGCGATTGGGGCGAAGCCGCGGGCAAGGACGGCTTTACCGAGCCTGACATGATCCTGCGCCCTGACATGACCACCGCCACCGCGGCGCCATGGACAGGCGACTGGACAGTGCAGGTGATCCACGATGCTTTTGACCGCAAGGGTCAGGCGATCCCCTATGCGCCGCGCAACGTGCTGAAACGGGTGTGCCAGCTTTATGCCGACAAGGGCTGGAAGCCGGTGGTGGCGCCGGAGATGGAATTCTACCTGGTGGCGCGCAACATCGACCCGGCCAAGCCGATCGAGCCGATGATGGGCCGCTCCGGCCGTCCCGCCGCCGCCCGTCAGGCCTATTCGATGACCGCCGTGGACGAGTTCGGCCCGGTGATCGACGACATCTATGATTTCGCCGAAGCGCAGGGCTTCGAGATTGATGGCATCACCCAGGAGGGCGGCGCCGGACAGCTGGAGATCAACCTGCGCCACGGCAATCCGGTGAAACTGGCGGATGAGGTATTTTACTTCAAACGCCTGATCCGCGAGGCGGCGCTGCGCCACGATTGCTTTGCCACTTTCATGGCGAAACCGATCGGCGACGAACCCGGCAGCGCCATGCATATCCATCATTCGGTGATCGACCTGGCAACCGGCAAGAACCTGTTCACCGGTCCGCAGGGCGGCGAGACCGATGCCTTCTTCACCTTCATCGGCGGTTTGCAGCAGCATCTGCCGGCCGCAATGCCGCTGCTGGCGCCCTATGTGAATTCCTATCGCCGCTATGTGAAAGACCACGCCGCCCCGATCAATCTGGAATGGGGGCGCGACAACCGCACCACCGGCATCCGGGTGCCGATTTCGGACACCGAGGCGCGGCGGGTGGAGAACCGGGTCGCCGGGATGGATTGCAACCCCTACCTCGGCATCGCCGCCTCGCTGGCGGCGGGCTATCTCGGTCTGGTCAATGAGGAACGCGCCGGCAAGCAGTTTCGCGGCGACGCCTATGAGGGCGAAGGCGATTTCCCCCGCACCCTGGGCGAGGCGCTGGATGTGTTTGACCAGGCGACGGCACTGACCGAGATCCTCGGACCGGAGTTCTGCCGGGTCTATTCGATCGTGAAACGCACCGAATACGAGGAATTCCTCGGCGTGATATCGCCCTGGGAGCGTGAGCATCTTCTGCTGAACGTATGAACCGCCTGCTGCATCTGAACGACCGGCCCGGACATTATCCCGACAGCTGGTATGCCGCCGACGCCCCGGCGCTGGCGGCCTTCGCGCCGCTCAAAGGTGCCGCCCGCGCCGATGTCTGCATCATTGGCGGCGGCTACACCGGGCTGTCGGCGGCGCTGCATTGTGCCCAGCAAGGGCTGACCACAATTCTGCTCGAGGCGCAGCGCGTCGGCTTCGGCGCGTCGGGACGGAATGGCGGTCAGCTCGGCTCCGGCCAGCGGATCGACCAGCTTGGCCTGACGAAAATGGTCGGCGCGGATGCCGCCCGCCTGCTCTGGGATCTGGGCGAAGACGCCAAATCCCTGGTCAGGTCACTGATCCGGGATCACGCCATCGACTGCGATCTGAAACCCGGGGTCGCCTGGACCGGCGGCAGCACCGCCGAGGTGGCGGATCTGCACCGGCTGGCCGAACACCTGGCCACGCAGCATGGCTATGAGCAGATCGAGATCCTCGACCGCGCCGCCTGCCAGGCCCTGTGCCCGAGTGACGCCTATTGCGGCGGCATCCTCGATCAGGCTGCGGCGCATCTGCAGCCGCTGGCCTTTGCCCGCGGCCTCGCCCGCGCCGCCGCCGCTGCCGGGGCCCAGATCCATGAACGCGCCGAGGTGCATCACCTCACCCCGGGCCGCCCCGGCAGCCCGGCCAAGGTGCAGACCGGCCAGGGCCATGTGCTGGCCGATCACGTCATCCTGGCCACCAATGGCTATGGCACCGGCCTGCACCGCCAGACCGCCGCCCGGGTCCTGCCGATCAACAATTTCATCATTGCCACCGAACCGCTGGGCGATTCTGCGGCGCGGGTCCTGACCCGCGATGTCGCCGTTGCCGACAGTAAATTCGTGGTCAATTACTTCCGCCTCAGCGCCGACAAACGGCTGCTGTTCGGCGGCGGTGAAAGCTATGGCGACCGGTTCCCCAGCGACATCGCCGCCAAGGTGCGGGCACCGATGGCCAGGATCTTTCCGCATCTCGCAGATGTGCGCATCGATCATGCCTGGGGCGGCACCCTGGCGATCACCATGAAACGCCTGCCCTATTTCGCCCGGCTGGCGCCGGACATCCTCTCGGCCTCGGGCTATTCCGGCCATGGCCTCGGCACCGCCACCCAAGCCGGTCAGCTGATGGCGCTGGCCATCGCCGGGCAAAGCGCCGGGTTCGACACCATGGCGCGCCTGCCGATCCCGCCCTTTCCCGGCGGCGCCGCCCTGCGCACGCCGCTGCTCAGCCTAGCGATGAGCTGGTTCGCCCTGCGCGACCGGCTCGGATTCTGATCCGCCGCCCCGCCGCTTCATCTTGCCAGAAATATTCCGGGGGAGTCGCGGCGCCGCCGCGACGGGGGCAGCGCCCCCGATCTCGCCGGTTTACGCCGGATAACCGGATTTTTCATTGTGCGAAGCGGGTCGCGTCGTTTAGAAAATCTGAAAGAGCAGTTCAGGAAAGCCGAAAATGACTCAGCCGCCAAACGTCTATGATGCCGAACCGATCCCGGAGTCCGCCCGTGCCGAGATCGACCGCCTGCTCAGCTCCGGCGATCTGTTCCGCTACACCGCCGCAGACGACGCGCCGGTGGCACTGCTGGAACGCGAATTCGCCGATATGATGGGCGCGAAATACGCGCTGGCCACCGCCTCCTGCTCGGCGGCGCTGTTCCTGTCACTGAAGGCGCTTGATCTGCCGCGCGATGCAAGGGTGCTGATCCCGGCCTTCACCTTTGCCGCCGTGCCTTCGGCCATCCTGCATGCCGATTGCCAGCCGGTGCTGGTCGAGGTCGGCGACAATTACCGGATCGATCTTGAGGATTTCGCCGCCAAATTGCCCGGCGCCGATGCGGTGATGATCAGCCATATGCGTGGCCATACCTCGGATATGGATGCGATCATGGCCCTGTCCGAAGCCGCCGACCTGCCGGTGATCGAGGACGCGGCGCATTCGCTGGGCACCAGCTGGCACGGGCGCAAGATCGGCACCATCGGGCGGATCGGCTGTTTTTCGTTCCAATCCTACAAGCTGTTGAATTCCGGCGAAGGCGGCATCCTGATCACCGATGACCCGGAACTCATCGCCCGCGCCGTGATCATGTCGGGGGCTTACGAGCATAACTGGAAGAAGCACAAAGGCCCGCAGGGTGACAATTCGCCCGAGCTTGAGCAGGCCTTTGCCCGCTGGCAGAACAAGCTGCCGCTTTACAACACCCGGCTGTCCAACCTCGCCGCCGCGATCGTGCGCCCGCAGCTGGCCGAGGTGCCGCGCCGGGTGCGCGATGGGCGGCGCAATCACGATTACCTGGCGGCGCGGCTCAATGCCTCACCCTGGATCTCGGTGCCTGACAAGCTCGGCCCGGAACAGCGGGCGCCGGATTCGCTGCAATTCAACCTCGAGGGGCCGACCGTCGACCAGACCCGCGCCTTTCAGGCCGCCGCCGCCGAACGCGGCGTCTCGATCCAGGTCTTTGGCCTGTCCAGCGACAACGCGCGGGCGTTCTGGAACTGGGAATTCCTCGGCAAGACCCCGGATCTGCCGCGCACCCGGTCGATGCTGATGAAGGCCTGTGATACCCGCCTGCCGGCCCGGCTGACGCGACCAGACCTGGACTGGATCGGCGACGCCATTCTGGCGGCGGTCGAGGCGGTGATGGGCGGCACCGACCGGCAGTTCGGCACCTGATCTAGAGGCAGCGCACCGTGCCCTTCAGCGCCGGATGGGCCGCTTCGGCGGCGCTGAGGACGATATCGCAGAGCAGCCTGCGCACCTCGGCGGCGATCCGTTCGGGCAGATCCAGCAGGGCCCCGGCCCGGGCGCTCAGCACGATCCGCCGGGTCAGCGGCGCAAACGGCAGCGGCAGAATCTCCAGCCCCGGCAACAACCGCCTTGCCCGCATCAGGGCCAGTGGTGGCAGGATGGTCCAACCCTCGCCCTGCGCCACCATCGCCAGCAGCGCGTGATAACTGTCGAGCTCGAAGCGATGCGCCAGGGTCAGATCCTGCTGGGTCAGATGCGCCGCCACCAGCCGCCCCATGTGGTGGCGGGTGGTGTAATGCACCAGCGGCCGCATCCGCAGCTGGCTCAGGATATCGCCCCCCGGCGTCAGATCGCCCTGTTTCACCGCGATCACGAAATCCTCGGACCAGAGCGGATGCACCTCGGCCCAGGGCGGCACCGGCCCCATTTCGGCGGCAACGATCACATCCAGCGCCTGCGCGTCGAGCTGGTCATAGAGCATATGGCTGGCGTTGGTTTCCAGCAGGAACTGGCACCCCTCCAATTGCCCGGCCAGCCGGGTCAGCAGCCGCGGGGTGATATCGGCCTCAAGATCGTCGATCATCCCCAACCGCAGCCGCGACAGCGACTTGCCGCTCTGCGACTGCACCTCGGCCCGCGCCTGCGCCGCTTCGTTCAGGATCGCCTCGGCCCGGCGGCGAAACGCCTCGCCCGCGGCGGTCAGCACAATCGGGCGGGCATTACGCAGCAACAGCGTCGCGCCAAGCGCGGTTTCAAGATTGGTCAATTGCTGGGATACGGCGGAGGGGCTGGCCCCCAGACGCCGCGCCGAGGCCGAGATCGAACGTTCCTCGGCCGTGGCGACAAACACTTCGATCCCCCACAGGGTGATCCGTCCGGTATTCTCGGCCATCCTGGATCAGACGTCGAGGTCGGACAGTTTCTTTTGCAACGCGGCCAGCTGTTTCTTGATCGCGTCCAGATCCTCGTCCTTGGCGGCGGGTTTGGATGTGCCGGTTGCCGCCGGTTGCTCGTCGGTCGGCGCCTGTGCCGGGCCGTTCCAGCCCCCAGAGAAACCGCCGGTTATCGCCTTCAGAAACGCCTCTTGCTGGGCTTGCATCGCGTCGAACCCGGGCATTTTTGTCATCGGGTTGATGCTGGTCATGTTTTCCATGATCTTGGATTGACCATCGCGCAGCATGTCATAGGACATCTGCAGGAATTGCGGCACCACGGTCGAGGCCTGGGTGGTGTAGCTGCGCACCAGATCGTTCAGCACCCTCAATGGCAGCACGTTTTCGCCGCGCCCCTCATGTTCGGTGATGATCTGCAACAGATATTGCCGGGTCAGGTCGTCGCCGGATTTCAGATCGACGATCTGCACCTCGCGGCCATCGCGAATGAATCCCGAGATGTCCTCAAGCGTCACATAGTCCGAAGTCTCGGTGTTATAGAGCCGGCGCGAGGCGTAGCGCTTGATCAACAACGGGTTAGTCTTGTCAGCCACGGCGCGTCCTCCGGTCATGCAGCACTGCAGCAAAGCCTAGGCCAGCAATTTGAAAAAAGAAAGCAAATGTCGGCATCGCGCTGAAATCCATGCGGAATGCACGATTGTGCTGGGTTTTCTCATAGACCGAAAACAGAAAGGGCGGGCCCAAGGCCCGCCCAATCCCATTGCACCCCTGAACTAGGGAGGAGCGTGGGGGTGCAATGTCGTGACTTATTTGGCCGCCGCTTTTTTGGTCGCGGTGGTCACGTCTTTGGTGGCTTTCTTGACAGCTGCCGACGCTTCTTCGGTCAGGTCTTTGCCTGCGGCCATCATCAGTTCCATGGCTTCGGATTGAACTTTTTTCGCGATTTCAGCGAAAGCGGCCATGTGCTCGGCCGACATTTCCGCGTAGGTCGAAGCGAAATCGGTAATTGCCTTGGCGTAATCTGCAGGCTCGGATTTGGCTTTGGTCATTTCGGTGACTTTGGACAGGGTGTCCTTGGTCCATTTCGAGGTGATCTCGGCGGATTTGTCAGCGGCATCCAAATAAACACCCGACAGTTTCTCGCTCAGCGAGGCTTGGGTTTTGAATGCATCGTCAAACGCGCTGGTGTCGACCGGCATTGCGCCCATCATGTCTTTCATCATCGCGGTGAAATCTTGCGTCTTGGCCATTGGTTTGATCCTTTTCCTGGCATCCGGAACCATGCGCCCCGGTGTTGTTTCCGTTGCTTAGAATATGCATGCTGCAGCGCAGCATTTCAAGTGAAATTTCTGCGACGCAGCATATTTCTGGAAAACTCAGGAAATTTTCTTATAAATCAGCCTTCTCGGCCGGGTGCACATAGGTGCCCGGCGCCGGGCACAGGGCTGGATGGCTCGAATCACCGGGCTCCCGGGCCGCAATCTTCTTGCCCGACCGCGTAGCCAGCCATTTGCCCCAGCGCGGCCACCAGCTTCCTTCATGGAATTTCGCCGCCGCAAACCAGCCTTCCGCATCTGGGCTGGTGTCGGCATTGGTGTAATGGCCGTATTTCATCTTTGACGGCGGATTGACGATCCCGGCGATATGGCCGGATTCGGACACCACAAAGGTCAGCGCGGTCGAGCTGGTATTCTGCATGCCGCGATAGCAATCCCGCCAGGCGGCGATGTGATCGGTCTGGCAGGTCACCGCAAAGATCGGCAGATCCACGTCACTGAGGCGCAGCGTCTCGCCGAACATCGGCAACCCATCCGAGGCGAACAGGTTCTTCTGGCAGAGGTTGCGCAGATATTGCACCGACATCTTGCCCGGCAGGTTGGTGCCATCGCCGTTCCAATAGAGCAGGTCAAACGCCGGTGGCGCCTCGCCCATCATGTAGGATCGGATCGCCGGGCGATAAACCAGGTCGTTGGAGCGCAGGAACGAAAAGGTCCGAGACATGATATGGCTGCGCAGATAGCCCCGCTCGGCCACCTCGGCCTCGATCCCGTCGATGAAATCATCCTGCAGGAAGGGGGTGAATTCGCCCTGTTCGGAAAAATCGGTGAGCGCGGTAAAGAAGGTCGCGGATTTGATCGAGGTGTCGCCGCGCTTTTTCATCAACGACAGGGTGATCGCCAAGGTGGTGCCGGCGATGCAATAACCGACGGCGTTCACCTGTTTTTGGCCGGTAATCGCCTTGACCTCGCGGACCGCGGCCAGGAACCCATCCTCGATATAATCCTCAAGCGCGGTTTCGCGATAGGTCGGATCGGGGTTGACCCAGGACACGACGAACAGGGTAAAGCCCTGGTCGACGATCCATTTGATCATCGAATTCTGCGCCTTGAGGTCGAGAATGTAGAATTTGTTGATCCAGGGCGGAAAGATGATCAGCGGCGTGGCATGGACGGTTTCGGTGCTTGGCGCATATTGGATCAGTTCAAGCATCTGGTTGCGGTAAACCACCTGCCCCGGCGATGCGGCGATATTCTCGCCCAGCTGGAACGCGGTCTCATCCGCCAGCCGCACCAGCAATTCGCCGTCATTCGCCTCGATGTCGCGAACCAGGTTTTCCAGCCCGTCGATCAGGCTCTGGCCTTCGGTCGCGGCGGCCTTTTCCAGCGCGTCCGGGTTGGTGGCCAGAAAATTGGTCGGCGCCATCATGTCGACGATCTGATTGGCGAAATAGGTCAGACGCTTGCGTTCCAGCGGGTCAAGCCCCTCGCTGTCCTGCACCGCCTGCCCGATCGCCTGGGCGTTCAGCTGGTATTGCTGTTTGACGAAATTGAAATAGGGATTGCTGCGCCAGAGCGGATTGGAAAATCGCGGATCCTCGGGCCCGTCATCCTCGGGGGCGACCAACGCGCCCTTGGCCAACACCTGCTGCGCCTCGATGAAATGCTTGACCGACTTGCCCCAATATTCGAGCTGATGCTCGAATATCTTGGCCGGGTCCTGCAGCATCTCGCTCCAATAGGCCCCGGCCGCCTTGGAAAAGACGCTGGGGTCCGGGGCGTTCAATTCCGGTCGTGCGGCATCGCGGCGTGAAAAGGCGTTGACCAGCCGTTGCGACAGTTCCTCGACCCGGGCGAGGTTTTCATGCAACCGGTCCAGATGCTCCGAATCCGGTGCTGCCTGGCCATTTTCATTGTCCTGAGTTGCCATGGCGACGAATCCCTCCTAGATTGCTGCTGTGCAGCATCGCGAGACGTCACCTGACGCGGGAGGCAATGCGGCGGAAAAGCCGGGCACGCCCGAACCAACGGAGACGACAATGCGCTTTATGGCAACTTACGACCTTATGGAGACGGTGCGCAACACCAACCAATGGCTGGGCGCAACCGCTCAGGCGATGGCCTCCTACCCGGCCTTCGCTATGGTTCCCAACCCCGGCCTGCAAATGATGGCCGCCTGGGGCGAAGTCGCCGAACGCAGCTTCGCGCGGATGGCGGCCAAGCCGGACTGGGGCATTCATTCGGTCACCTGCGAAGATGGCCGCGACCACCTGGTCACGATTGAAAAGGTGATCGAGCGCCCGTTCGGCGATCTCATCCATTTCAAAGTTGCCGGTCGCGACGCCAAGCTGCGCAAAATCCTGCTGGTCGCGCCGATGTCTGGCCATTACGCCACGCTGCTGCGCTCAACCGTGCAATCGCTGCTGCCGGATTGCGAACTCTATATCACCGACTGGCACAATGCCCGCGACATCCCGGTGTCGGCTGGCAAATTCGACATCGAGGACTACACCCTCTACCTGGTTGATTTCATGAAAGAGCTGGGGCCCGAGATCAATGTCATCGCGGTCTGCCAGCCGGCGCCACTGACCCTGGCCGCCACCGCCTATCTGGCCGAGCTCGAACCAGAGGCGCAGCCGCGCACCTTGACCCTGATCGGCGGCCCGATCGACCCGGATGCCACCCCGACCGATGTCACAGATTTCGGCAACCGCGTCACCATGGGCACCCTGGAAGAGACGATGATCCAGCGCGTCGGCTTCAGCCATGCCGGTGTCGGGCGCAAAGTCTATCCCGGCCTGCTGCAATTGTCGTCTTTCATATCGATGAACTCGGACCGCCATTCCAAGGCCTTCACCGATCAGATGTTCCGCGTCGCGCGGAACGAAGCCTCGGATCACGATGCACACAACCGGTTCTATGACGAATATCTGGCGGTGATGGACATGACGGCAGAATTCTACCTGACCACTGTGCACCGCATCTTTAAAGAGGGCGAGATCGCCAAGAACGATTTTGTCGTTGATGGTCACAAGGTGGATATCGGCGCGATCACCCGGGTCGCGGTCAAGACCGTCGAGGGCGAAAAGGACGACATTTCCGCGCCCGGTCAATGCAAGGCGGCACTGGATCTGCTGACCGGGTTGCCCGAGTCGAAAAAGGCCTGGCATGTCGAACCGGGCGCCGGACATTACGGCATCTTTGCCGGCAAGTCCTGGCGCAACAACATCCGGCCCCTGGTGATGGATTTCATCGATAGCAATGCCGAAGCGGCCAAGGCCAAGCTGACAGTCGCCCAATAAACCCAAAATACACCACGTCCGGTGGGGCGCAACGCCGCCCCACCCGGCCTGATACGATTGCGATCTAACCGGCGATAGCCCGCAACAGGCGTTTGCGCGCGTCCGGGATGGTGCGGATTTCCAGCCCGGTAAAGACATGCAGCGTGTTCATCTGCGCATCCACCACCGCATGGTCACTGACCCAGCCGCCCATCAGCAGATAGGTCCTGAGCAGCGGCGGCATCCCCAGCATCGCGCGTTTCGCATCCGGCTTGCGCCGCAGCCGTTTTGCAAATTGGAACACCTTCGGCGCCTTGACCCGGGGCAGCCAGCGGGCCGGGGCCAGGTGGCCGTCTTTCAGCATTGCGAAAGCGTCGTAATATTGCTTGGCGTCGGTGCCGTGGAACGACGAACAACCAAACAGCAGCTCGACGCCATTGTCGTCGACGTAATGGGTCACCACGCTCCAGGCGACGCGTAGGATATCCGCGTCACGCCAGTCCGGATGCACGCAGAACCGGCCGATTTCCAGCATCGGGCCATCGAAATCCTTGAGCGCCGAAAGCTCATAATATTGCGCGGAATAGCTGCGGTCGATGTCATCGGCAGCAGCCAGCGGCAGGATCCGAAAACAGCAGACCAAGGTGCCGCTGCGCCGGTCCTCGACCAGAACATGCTCGCAGACCGCATCAAAGGCGTCTTCATCCAGCGGCGCGTCGGGCGCGCCGCCAAACGTCAGACTGCGCAGCCGTTGGGCGGCGCGAATATCATCGGAATTTTCGGCAAATCGGGCGATGTAGCGCCCCTTGTTCAGCGACAGCATGTCCGGTCTCCCCCGGGTGGCCACCCAACAAATATGGGCACCGCCATCTGCCTTGCAAGATATGACATTCCGGCGACGGGACTTAATTCAACGATCGGACGTGGCCCGACGGCCACGCCGCACCGAGACGCCGCAAAAAGCAGCCGCCAAACAGGTTATCCACCCAACATGTCACTGGCCGAGAATCGGCCAAGATTGCCCAAAAGCTGGCGCAAAAAGCCCTTGTTGGCGGCCGAGGATGAGGTCACCCGGCGCGACAACGGCACCACATTGCCATCCTTCAGGCCAAAGCGTTCGACATTGGACACCAACCCGCGCTGGTTGAAACTGATCGCCACCACCTGGCGGTCGATCACCTCGGGGCGGCGCGGCCCAATGGTGCGCATCCGGCTGTGGATGTAGTAATAACCGCTGTCTTCCAGCAAGCCGCCGGTCGCCGGTTCGCCGATCTTTTCCAGAACCGACTGGCGATTGTCCTTGCCGACAACGATCTGGGCCAGTTCCTCGTCAATGGGCACATAGCCGTGGTCGCGGTAAATCGGCGTACAGGCCAATGTCAGCGCAAGGCAGGCACCCAGTGCCGCTGTTCTGATTGCGTTGGTCATGCCCGGCATCGCCACCCTCTTGTCCCGACCGTTGCGGCCCTCTATCACGCTTACATAACCCTGCACAGCGGTTCAAGAAAGGATCAAGACGCTATGAATGTCCCGACATCGGCATCCTTTCGCGTGTCCGACCTGGCCGCGAACCGGTCCACCGCATTTGAGATCACCCCAGATGCCGCCGCGCGCGCCGCGATCGCCGAGGAATTGGCGCTGATCGGGCTGCGAAAGCTGCGGTTTTCCGGGACTCTGACCCCGGAGGGCGCCAAGGGCTGGCGGCTGGACGGCGATCTCGGCGCCACTGTCGTGCAGCCCTGTGTGGTCACCCTGGCCCCGGTCACCTCGCGGATCGACGAAAAGGTCACGCGCCGCTATGTCGCGGGACTGCGCGACAGCACCACCTCGCTGGAAGAGACCGAGATGCCGGAGGATGTCGATGTTGAGCCGCTGGGCGACAGGATCGACGTCGAGGCGGTGCTGGTCGAGGCTTTGGCGCTGGCGTTGCCGCTCTATCCGCGCGCCGAGGACGCCGCACTCGAAACCAGCGAATTCGCCGATGCCGGGGTCACCCCGCTGCGCGACGCCGACCTGAAACCCTTTGCCGGGCTCGCCGCCCTGCGCGACAAGCTGACCGACGAGGACTGACCGCCCCCGGCCCGGCACCCGGCCACAGCGCCCACCCAGCCCCCACCGGCACCGCAAAGAATCGCTTGCATCCCTGTCTGTCCGCAGTATTTTCGCGCCTCTCCCGGAATTGGGGTTGAATGCGGGGCCTTGGGCGGACTAAGAGCCTCAGATGAGTTATGCGGGCCAATCGGCCCGGCCGAGAAACCGGGCTGTAGCCCTCCAGATGAACTTGAGAATGTGACATGGCTGTCCAGCAGAACAAAGTTTCCAAGTCGCGCCGCAACAACCGTCGCGCCCATGACGCGCTGGTCGCCGCGAACCCGAATGAATGCCCGAACTGCGGTGAGCTGAAGCGCCCGCATCATGTTTGTGGCGCGTGCGGGCATTACGCCGATCGCGAAGTGATCGCACAGGCCGACATCATCGACCTGGACGAAGACGCGGCCTGACGCATCGGGCGAGCGTTTACATGATCGGCCCCAAATCTGGGCCCAATCTTGGCCCCAAGACCGGCTTGCTCAGCGACAGCGCCCCCCAGCAGGGGGCGCGCGTTGTCATCTCTGTCGATGCGATGGGCGGCGACCAGGGCCCGGCCATGGTCGTGGCTGGCATCGCCCGGTCGCTGAAGAACAATCCACATATCCATTTCCTGCTGCACGGCCCCAAAGCCGAGCTTGAGCGCCTGATTGCGCGGCGCAAAGGCATGTCCGAGCGGGTGGAAGTCCGTGACGCCGCCGAGGTGGTGACCATGGATGACAAACCCGGCCACGTGATGCGCCATGGCCGCAACACCTCGATGTGGTCGGCGCTGGATTCGGTGCGCTCCGGCGAGGCGACGGTCTGTGTCTCCTGCGGCAACACCGGCGCGTTGATGGCGCTGTCGATGATCCGCCTGCGCAAGCTTGAGGGCGTCAACCGCCCCGCCATCGCGATTCTCTGGCCCTCTAGCAACCCGACCGGGTTCAACGTGATGCTGGATGTCGGCGCCGATATCCGCGCCGATCAGAACGACCTGCTGCAATATGCGCTGATGGGCGCCGCCTATGCCCGCAACGGGCTGCAGATCGACCGCCCCCGGGTCGGGCTGCTGAATGTCGGCACCGAGGAACACAAGGGCCGGGCCGAGCTGAAGGTCGCCCACGACATGATCGACACCGCCCAGCAGGACGGCAAGTTCGAATTCGTCGGCTTTGTCGAGGGTGGCGATATTCCCGGCGACCGCTGCGATGTGATCGTCACCGACGGATTCACCGGCAATGTGGCGCTGAAAACCGGCGAAGGCACCGCCAAGCTGATCGGTGATCAGCTAAAACAGGCCTTCAAATATTCGCCGCTGTCGCGGATCGCGGCGCTGCTGGCGCTGACCTCGATGCGCCGCCTGCAGATAAAAATCGACCCGCGCCGGGTCAATGGCGGGGTGTTCCTGGGTCTGAACGGCACCGTGGTAAAATCACATGGCTCCGCCGATGCAACCGGGATATCGGCGGCGATTCAATTGGCGTTCAAACTGGGGCAATCCGGCTTTACCGATAAGATCGCGGCCCGGGTTGCATCCGCGTCCTCACTGGAACAGGATGCCGCCAGGCAGGGGAGCAAGGCTGAATGACGACACGCGCGGTGGCGACGGGAATAGGGCATTACCTGCCCGAAAACGTGGTCGAAAACAGCTGGTTCGAGGACAAGCTGGACACTTCAGACGATTGGATTCGCACCCGCTCGGGAATCGAGCGACGGCATTTTGCCGCCGAGGGCGAAACCACATCGCATATGGCGACCAAAGCGGCCCGTGCGGCGCTGTTGATGGCCGAATTGCAGCCCGATGACATCGACGCGCTGATCGTCGCCACCTCGACCCCGGACCTGACCTTCCCCTCGGTTGCCACCATGGTGCAATCCGAACTGGGCATGACCCGCGGCTTTGCCTTTGACGTGCAGGCGGTCTGTGCCGGGTTCATTTTCGCGCTGGTCAATGCCAATGCGCTGATCGTTTCCGGTCAGGCCGAGCGGGTGATGATCATCGGTGCCGAAACCTTCAGCCGGATCATGGACTGGGAAGACCGGGCCACCTGCGTGCTGTTTGGCGACGGCGCCGGGGCGCTGATCCTTGAGGCGCGCTCGGGGTCTGGCAATTCCCAGGATCGCGGCATCCTGTCCAGCGATCTGAATTCCGACGGCCGTTATCGCGATATGCTCTATGTTGACGGCGGCGTCTCGACCTCGGGCACCAGCGGCAAGTTAAGAATGCAAGGCAACCCCTTGTTTCGGCAGGCAGTTGCCAAGCTGGCCGCGACCGCCAACACCGCTCTGGAAAAGGCCGGGCTGGCGCATGCGGATGTCGACTGGATCGTGCCGCATCAGGCCAATATCCGGATCATTCAGGGCACCGCCAAGAAACTGGACGTGCCGATGGATCGGGTGATTGTCACGGTTCAGGACCACGGCAACACCTCGGCGGCATCGATTCCCCTGGCTCTTTCGGTGGGGGTCAGCACTGGCCAGATCCGGCCCGGTGACCTGCTGGTGGCCGAAGCGATTGGCGGCGGATTGGCCTGGGGGGCGGTCGTCCTGCGCTGGTAGCGGATTTTCTATCTTTAACTCCTCTTTCCAACCCCCCGTTATTGACTTGCTTTTTCCCACACGCCAAGGTTGCCTTCAGCAAATGGGGATTAGCATGGCTGACAAAACGCTGACGCGTATGGATCTGAGCGAAGCCGTCTTTCAAGAGGTTGGCTTGTCGCGAAACGAATCCGCGCAACTGGTCGAATCGGTTCTTCAACATGTCTCCGACGCGCTGGTGCGTGGCGAGCAGGTGAAGATTTCTTCCTTTGGCACCTTCTCGGTCCGGGACAAGGCCGCCCGCATGGGGCGCAACCCCAAGACCGGAACCGAGGTGCCAATCAACCCGCGCCGGGTCCTGACCTTTCGCCCATCGCACCTGATGAAAGATCAGGTCGCAACTGGCAACAAAGGCTAGTTAGGCCAATGGCCAAATCCGCGGATGCATTCCGCACCATCAGTGAAGTTTCGGAATGGCTGGAAACGCCAGCTCATGTGCTGCGCTTCTGGGAGAGCAAATTCGTCCAGGTGAAGCCGGTCAAACGGGCCGGCGGGCGCCGCTATTATCGCCCTGGCGATATGGAATTGCTGGGCGGCATCAAGCACCTGCTGCATGAAGAGGGAATGACGATCAAGGGCGTGCAAAAGCTGCTGCGCGAACGCGGGATTGGCCATGTTGCCGGACTCTCGCCGAAGGCGGCGATTGCGCGGGACAGCGCCGAACCGGCGGATGAGCGGCGTGATCCACCACAAGCCATGCCACAGGCCGAGACCGGCATCACCGCCCCGCCGCAGCCGGTCGCCCCGCCCCCTGAGCCGCCGCTGACCGCTCCGCCGGTCGCGGAGTCCGCCGATGATGAGACCGACGCCCCTGCCCCCGAATTCCCGCCAAAACCGCGGCGGTTTACCGCCCCGGACCCGGACACCACGACCATTGTGCCGTTCCGCCATGACGACAGCACCAGCCCCGCCGCCGAAGCGCCGGAGGAGGATGCCGCGCCTGCTGCCCCGGCCCGGCCTGCACCGATTGTGGTTGATGTGCCGCCCGATCCGCAGGACGCGGATCTGGCCGCCGGACCCGGCCTGCTGACCCTGATCGCCCGGCGTCAGGTGCCGCTTACCGCCAGCGCCGCCGCCAAAGCGACGCCGTTGGTCGAGGCGTTGAAAACCTGGGCCGAGCAACAATCGAAACTCTGAGAAACCGCGATCTGCAGCTGGTGGATTTAACCCTTGCCACTGGCCACAGATTTGATACCACGCGGGCAGTTCGGGCTATAGCGCAGCCTGGTAGCGCGTCCGTCTGGGGGACGGAAGGTCGCAGGTTCGAGTCCTGCTAGCCCGACCAAATCACCTCATGCCGTTTCTGACATCGGCTCTTTCACCCAGGCCCAGGCTTCGGCCTCTTCGGCCATCGGGAAAATCCGGATGTCGACCCGGCTGACCAGCCTGGCAAAGCCGACAAACGGGCGCACCCAGCCGGAATCGGTGACAATCGCATAGCGATCCAGCGCCTGCACCGCGTCCCATTTCATCCCGATCAGCGATTTGTCGAACAGCAACTCCGGGTCGAAGCCGCCAAAATGTTTCAGCCGTACCAGCGCGTTGAACTTGCCACCCTTGTCCAGCCGCTCGCGGAAGGGGCGCACCAACGCCTCGATCTGATCGTCGTCCATGTAGCCGTCCAGCTCGAAGGCCAGCACGTCGTCATCGCCCGACTCCAGCATCCGCAGCCCCGGTGTCTCGGGTTTGCGCGGCTTCTCGGTCAGATCACCGGCCCAAGCCTCGGCCTCGGCCCGCTCCTTGGCGCCAAAGGCACGGACCTGCATCCGCGGCACGATCGGGTTGAGGTAACGCACCAGGCCCGCCATCACCCGGTTGTCAGTGATCAGCGCGCAGCGGGGCATTTTCGACAATTCCCCCAGCAGCCCCATCTCGTGCAGCACGTCCTCGAGCATCGCACCGGCGGAAACATCGGTGAACTCTTCCAGATCGACCAGCAGGCCAGCCCGGCCAGCGGAATCGAGCGCCTTGTGAAACTCCGGATAGAACCGACGCACCTCATCACGGGTCACCTCGCCAATGACCTTGATCCGCAACAGCGGGGAGTTCGAGGTGTCGAGGGTAATCATGTCAGCCTCCTGATCTGGGTCACACGGGACAACGCCACGCCTGACTCCGAGATGGGGCATGCCGCGGGGGATTCAAGTGATCCGGGATGCCCACGCTTGCGGTATCGCTCGAGGAGCGTGCAGGAAGAAGCTGAATTTCTTGGATTGTTAGTTCCCATCGCGACATCGCGGCAGGCCTGAAAAAGGGGCCGACGCGAACGCCGGCCCCGATCAAATCACGTTTCGATGCTCAGGCCAGATCGGCGAAGAGATACACGTCGTCGTCGCTGATCTTGTCGAACACCATCTTGGTGCGCTTGCCGATCTCAAGGTCGTCCACCAGCCCGTCACGGAAGCGGACATAGACAAACGGCCCGCCGTCCAGCTTGACATAACCGAGGCCAAACGGACCGGTCGGCGATTTGCGCATCACTGTCCAGGTGTAGATCTCACCCTCGCCGGAATGCTCTTCCCAGACCGTTTCCGCCTTGTGGCAGAGCGGGCAAAGGCTGCGCGGATACCAATGGATCTCGTTACACGCCGGGCAGCGCCGGACCATGAACTTGCCTTCCTTGGCCGAATCCCAAAACAGCTTGGTTTCTTCGTTCTTGTCGACCTTGGGGTATTTGTGGCTTGTCTCGACCATTATCCACGCTCCAGAATTGCTGCGGCTGACCCGTGGCGCACCGTCAGGGTGCCGCCAATGCCGGTCACCAGGGCGATGTCACAATTGGGCACCTGAACCTTTTCATGCGCTTCGCCGCGCAATTGGCGCACGGCTTCAAGCACTTTGGTCATGCCGCCGCGGTTCACCGGGTGGTTGTTGCAGAGGCCACCGCCATCGGTGTTGAACGGCAATTTGCCGACACCCGAGATCAGGTTGCCGTCCTGCACGAACTTGCCGCCCTCACCCTTCTTGCAGAAGCCCATATCTTCGATCTGCATCAGCACGGTGATGGTGAAACTGTCATAGATCGAGGCGTATTTGATGTCGTTGACCGTGACACCCGCCTGTTCCAGCGCCTTGGGCCCGGACACACCCAGACCGGATTTCGTCAGGTCCAGAACGCCGCCGCCCGCTTGTCCCTTGAGGAACTGCGCCGCCGACAGAACGTTGACGATCGGCTTACCCAGCGATTTGGCGATTTCCGGCGTGGTCATCACAAAGGCGCCACCGCCCTCGGACACGACGCAGCAATCGAACATATGCAGCGGATCGGCGATCATCGGCGAATTCACCACGTCCTCGACCGTTACAACACCCTGCAGCATCGCATTCGGGTTGTATTGCGCATGCTGGGATGCGGCGACCTTGATCCAGGCGAGCTGTTCGCTGGTGGTGCCGAATTCATGCATATGACGCTGCGCGGCCAGGGCATAGAGGTTCGGCGGCGTGCCATTGTAGCCGGCTTCAAAGCCATGTTCAGCGCCCGGAACCCGGACCACTGGCGGCGCGGTGCGCGGTTTGCCCGCAAGGGTGCAGAGCGCCACCTTGCATTTGCCCATGACGATCGCTTCGGCCATCTTGCCGACATGCATCACATAGGACGACCCGCCGGTGTCGGTGCTGTCGTAATGGGTCAGCTGGTTGGTCAGGCCCAGGTAATCGGCCATCGCCATGATACCACCCGGGGCGTCACCGCCGCAGAAATACCCGTCCACATCGTCCCAGCTCAGACCGGCATCCTTCAGGGCGCCATCCGCGACTTCTGCGTGCAGTTGCCAGATCGACTGATCCGGGCACTTTCGCAGAGGATGTTCATAAATGCCTGCAATACAGGCCTTTCTCTTAATGCTCATAAGCAGTCCTTTTCCCGTGTTCGGGGAAATATTACTTGCCGACCGGTCGAAGTCCACCCGGCAAATGGCAGGTCAGCGCCACTTTTCATCTATGTGCGATGGCTCTAGGGTTCGGCGGAACTCGCCCCGGCAGATCGGGCAATATGGGGACATGAATGACCGGGATTTACGCCAGCCAGCACCTTAGGACAATGATCGCCGCCGGACAGATCCGCGCCACGCCTGAGGTGAGCGAGGCGCAGATTCAGCCCGCCAGCCTGGATCTGCGGCTGGGCAACCGGGCCTGGCGGGTGCGCGCCTCGTTCCTGGCCGGGCATGGGCGCAAGGTCGCCGACCGGATGGCCGAATTCGAAATGCATCAGGTCGACCTGAGCCATGGCGCGGTGTTGGAAAAGGGCTGCGTCTATGTGGTGCCCTTGATGGAATCCCTGGCCCTGCCTGCCGGGCTGGAAGCAATGGCCAATGCCAAAAGCTCGACCGGGCGGCTCGATCTGCTGACCCGGGTGATCACCGATGGTGGCGAGGAGTTCGACCGGATCCCGGAGGGCTATCACGGCCCGCTCTACGCCGAGATTTGCCCGCGCAGCTTTTCGGTTCTGGTGCGCCCTGGCATGCGGCTGAACCAGATCCGGTTTCGCAACGGCGCTGCGGTGCTGGATGACGACGCCTTGCGCGCCCTGCACGCGCGGGTGCCGCTGGTCGATGGCAAGGCAATGATTGACGAAGGGCTCGGCTTTTCCGTCGATCTGCGCCCCGAGGGCAGCGATCTGGTCGGCTTTCGCGCCAAACCGCACACCGGGGTCATCGATCTCGACAAGATCGGGCAGTACGACCCGGCCGACTACTGGGAAGAGGTGCGCAGCAAGACCGGGCAGATCATCCTCGATCCCGGCGCCTTTTACATTCTGGTCAGCCGCGAGGCGGTCTGCATCCCACCGGATCACGCTGCCGAAATGGCACCCTATGTCGCGATGGTCGGTGAATTCCGGGTGCATTACGCGGGCTTTTTCGACCCCGGCTTTGGCTGGGCCGAAGCCGGGGGTGCCGGGTCGCGCGGGGTGTTGGAGGTGCGCTGCCACGAGGCGCCATTCGTGCTGGAGCATGGTCAGGTGGTCGGGCGGCTGATCTATGAACGCATGCAGGACCGACCGGAAACGCTCTATGGCACCGGAATCGCGTCGAATTATCAGGGTCAGGGTCTGAAACTATCCAAGCATTTCAAGGCGATCTGATCACCAGCGGGCGCAGTTGATCCATCGGTCCGCAAAGTTACCCCTGCGAATTCCTGCCGCTCGCCGCGCTCGAAAGGCTTAGCTGTCGTCGGACAGACGTTGCCGGGATTTGCCGCCCTTGCCGGCCTTGCCCATCAGCCCGTCAATGCCGGCATTGATGCCCCGGCCCATGACGCGCCGAATGACCTGGTTGATCACCATGTTGATTATGCGGTTCAGATCCATTGGATCCTCCTGTCTCTGCGCTCAATTCACTGCCAACTCTATCGCCGGATCGCGCCCTTTTTATGGCGTCAATTCTGATCCGGCGCAGCGTCGTCGTGATCTTGGTCGTCGTGATCTTGGTCGTCGGGCAGGTCAGTCCCCCCGGCATCTTCGAACATATCCACCTGGCTGGCATCCTGCGCATCCGCGTCCTCTTCACCCGGCGCGCCCGGCGGTGGCCGGTTGTCGAGCAAGCCAGCGGCGCGCAGTTCCTTCAGCCCTGGCAGATCGCGGGCGGTTTCCAGCCCGAAATGATCGAGGAAGTTCGGCGTCACCACGAATGTCACCGGGCGGCCCGGCGTCATCTTGCGGCGGCCAAAGCGGATCCAGTCGAGTTCCAGCAATTGATCGATGGTGCCACGCGACACCGAAACACCACGGACCTCTTCGATCTCGGCCCGGGTGACGGGCTGATGATAGGCGATGATCGCCAGCGTTTCGATCGCGGCACGGCTCAGCTTGCGGGTCTCGACCGTCTCTTTCTGCATCAGAAACCCGAGGTCCGGCGCGGTGCGGATTGCCCAGGCATCGCCGACCCTGACCACCTGAACCCCGCGCCCTTCATAGCGTTTGCGCAGCGCGGTCACCGCCGCCTGCCCGTCCGATCCATGCGGCATCCGCGCGTTCAGATCGGCGACACTGACCGGATCGGCGGTGGCGAACAGGATTGCCTCGACCATCCGCTCCTGCTCGTCCAGGGGCGGCGCTTCGAACAGGGTTTCGCGCGGCGCTTTGGCGTTGTCAGGGGTGTCGGTCATTTCTCTGGCGCCTCGCCCCGGTCGCGGCGGCGCAGCTGGATGGCGCCGAACACCTCGGATTGGCGCAGCTCAACCAGCCCCTCCTTGGCCAGTTCCAGAGAGGCCGCAAAGGTCGCGGCATGGGCCGAGCGGCGCGACATCCGGTCCAGCTTCCAATCCTCAGGCAGATAGGCGGCGATATCGGTCCAATTGCCAGCAAAGCCGATCAATTTGCGCATCCGGTCCAGCGATTGTTCCATCGTGTGAATGTGCAGGCGGTCCATCACGAAAGGGCGGAATTCATCCTTGGTGCGGATGCGTGCATAGGCCTGCATCAGGTCCAGAAGGGTGGCAGTGTAGCTCACCCGGCGCACCCGAGTTACATCCTCGGTGATGCCCCGGGCAAAGAAATCGCGCCCCATCTGGTCGCGCGCCATCAGCCGCGCCGCCACGTCGCGCATCGCCGCCAGCCGTTCCAGTTGAAACGCCAGATGCGCCGCCAGATCCTCACCCGAAGGGCCGTCCTCTGTCGGGTCGGGAGGCAGCAGCAGCCGGGATTTCAGAAACGCCAGCCAGGCCGCCATCACCAGATAATCGGCGGCGAGTTCGATCCGCAACTTGCGGGCCTGTTCGACAAAGACCAGATATTGCCGGGCCAGCTGCAGCACCGAAATCTTCAGCAAATCGACCTTTTGGGTGCGCGCCAGGCTCAACAGCAGATCGAGCGGCCCTTCATAGCCGTCGACGTCAATGATCAGCGCCTCGGCGGCCAGCCGGTCGGCGACCGAAACCGCGTCTTCCTGAAATTCCTGCTCAGCCATGCAAGCGCCCGTTCAACAAGGCCTCCAGCTTGGCTTCCATCGCCGGAATGTCAATCGCATCCGGGGTGCGGCGGGCGGCCATGGCGCGTTCGGCCCGGGTCTGCGCTGCGGCGCTCATCCGGCCCGACGCCTCGACCACCGCCCGGCGGGTCGCCAGATCGGCATTGCACAGCAACACCACATCACAGCCCGCCGCCAGCGACGCGGCGGCCAGATCAGCGGGGGGGCCAGCCAGCGCCTTCATGCTGATATCATCGGTCATCAGCAGCCCGTCAAAGCCCAGGTCCTGGCGGATGCTCTCGATCATCGGCGCATTCAGCGTCGCTGGGGCATCGCCCCAGGCCGGATAGGTGATATGCGCGGTCATGCCCAAGGGCAGGTCATTCAGGGCGCGAAACGGCACCGCGTCCGAGGTCGCCCAATCCAGCGGGCTGATATCGACCACCGGCAATTCCAGATGACTGTCAGCGACGGCGCGGCCATGGCCGGGAATATGTTTCACCACCGGCAGCACGCCGCCGGCCAGATGTGCCTCGGCCACCACCCGGCCAATCGCGGCTACCTCTTCGGGATCCGTGCCATAGCAGCGGTTTTTCAGGAACGGGTGGGTCGCCTCGCTGGCCAGGTCGACCAGCGGCGCGCAATTGCAATCGACCCCGATGGCGCGCAGCTCATCCGCAATCAGCCGGTAGCGCAGATACATCGCCTCATCCGCATGCAGCCCGGCGCGGGTGACATGCGCCAGCGGTGGCAACCAGTCGCGCCAATGCGGCGGCCGCAGCCGTTGCACCCGCCCGCCCTCCTGATCGATCAGGATCGGCACGTCACGGCCCACGCTGTCGCGCATCTCCGCGGTCAGGGCGCGCACCTGGTCTGGGCTGTCGATATTGCGGGCAAAGAGGATGAAGCCAAAGGGATCGGCCTCGCGGAACAGCGCCTTTTCCGCCGCGCTCAGCCGCAAACCTTCGGCATCCAGAATGGTGGCGCCAAAAGCCATGTCAGGTCACTTGGTCATGACCGGGATGCATTCGGATTTCTGCGCGACAAAGGCCGCGCAAAACCGGCGGGCATCCGAGATATCGGCAAAGCCCATCGCCCGCAGCCGATAGAAGGCACGGCCACCCGAGCTGGCCTTTTGCACCACCCTGAGCTTGCCCTCCAGATAATCACCGAACTGCGCATCGAATTTCGTCCAGGCGCGCTGCGCATCCTCGGCGCTGTCAAAGGCACCGAGCTGGGCCAGCGGCGTATGGGCGGGAATGGTCACCGGGTCGATATCGAGGCTGGGCACCAGCGGCACGGGCGCGTTGATCGGACCGGACCCGACCGAGGCCGCAGCGGGCAGGGTTTCGGCATCCGGCTTTGACGCTGCGGCGGGGGGCGTGATGACCAGCTGCGCCGGGCGCGGACGCGGGCGCAGTGACCGGGCCAGGCCCTTTTTCGGCTTGACCGCCGCGACGTCTACTTTTGCGCCCGAAGCGCCGGTTTCTGCATCGGCCTCGGCCCGGGGCTTCACCAGCGGATCAAGCTTTTTCGCATTGGCGGCCAACGCCGTGGCCAGATCCTCGATCCGGCCAGAACGCCCGGGCGATGCGGCAGATGCCGAAACCTGGGTAATCTGCGATCTGGCGAGCAGGGCCGAATTGGCGACATCTTCTTCGGACAGCCCGATTGGACGCGGCGCCAGGATCACCTGATCCGGCGGCGCCGCTGCGGCGCCCTGGCCGGCAACACGATTCACCGCCAGCCCCTGATTGGGCGCAGGCTTGCCACCCGGCGTTTCCGGGCGCACCCGCATTTCGCCGCTGACCGCCTGGATCACCGGGATGCCAGACACGTCGCGCTGCATCATCTTGTAGCCCCAGACGCCGATACCGACGACCAGCGCCAGCGACAAAACGCCCGCCGCCGCATTCACCACTGTGCCTATGGATTGCCCGTTAACGACCGCGTAGTCGCGATCGTCTGCCTGCATCTGTGCCATCTCGCCTCGCTCGCCGGGCCCCTGCCCGGTTCGGATCGGTCTATCTTGACTCTGCTCCTCCCGGCACGGTGCAATTAACGCATCTCATTCGCCGGAGTTACGCCAAGAATACCAAGACCTGACGAAATGACAACGGCGCTGGCACGTGCCAGGGCGATTTTCGCCTGCGACGTGGCTTGATCGCCCTCCTGCAGGAACCGCAATTGCGGCTCTTCATGGCCGCGATTCCACAAGGCGTGGAAATCCCCGGCCAGATCATAGAGGTAAAAGGCGATCCGATGCGGCTCATGGGTGCGCGCGGCAAGCTCGACCTGACGCGGCCATTCGGCCAGGGCCCGGGCCAATTTCAACTCGGCCGGGTGCACCATGCCAGAGAGGTCGGCAACGGCGAGCTGGGCGTCATCACAGTCGATCCCGGCGTCGGCCGCGCGGCGCAGCACGCTGTTCACCCTGGCATGAGCATATTGCACATAGAACACCGGGTTTTCGCGGGTCTGTTCGGTCACCTTGGCGAAATCGAAATCCAGCGGCGCGTCATTCTTGCGGGTCAACATCACGAACCGGGTCACGTCCGGGCCAACCTCGTTGACTACATCGGCCAGGGTGACAAAGGTGCCGGCGCGTTTGGACATCTTGAACGGCTCACCGTTCTTGTAGAGCTTGACCAGCTGGGTCAGCTTGATGTCGAGCGGCACGCGCCCCTCCGACAGCGCCGAAACCGCCGCCTTCATCCGCTTGACATAGCCGCCGTGATCGGCCCCGAATACGTCAATAAGCGCGTCGAAGCCTCTGGAAACCTTGTCGAAATGATAGGCGATATCCGGAGCGAAATAGGTCCAGCCGCCGTCCGATTTCTGGATCGGGCGATCGACGTCATCGCCGTGGTCGGTGCTCTTGAACAGGGTCTGTTCGCGCGGTTCCCAATCCTCAAGGGTCTTGCCCTTGGGCGGTTCGAGCGTGCCGCGATAGATCAGGCCCTTGGCGTCGAGATCGGCAATCGCCGCCTCGATCTTGCCGGTGCCGTAGAGCGATTTTTCCGAAAAGAACACATCCATCTTGACCCCGAGCCGGGCCAGATCGGTGCGGATCAGATCCATCATCGCCGCGGTGGCGAATTCACGGATATCCTGCAGCCAGACCTCTTCGCCCTGGCCGACAAAGGCGTCCCCGACCTTGTCCTTCAGCGCCTGACCGACCGCGATCAGGTAATCGCCGGGATAGGTGCCATCGGGAAAGGCGACCTCCTGCCCATGCGCTTCGAGGTAGCGCAGATAGACCGAGCGGGCCAGGACGTCGACCTGAGCGCCACCGTCGTTGATGTAGTATTCCCGGGTCACCAGATGGCCGGTATAGGCCAGCAGAGAGGCCAGGGCATCGCCGAACACCGCCCCCCTGGTGTGGCCAACATGCAGCGGGCCGGTCGGATTGGCCGAGACATATTCGACATTGACCTTGGCACCCTGCCCCAGGTCGGAGCGGCCGAATTCGCCACCAGCCTGCAAAATCCCCTGGATGACGCCCTGCCAGACCTCGGTCGACAGCCGCAGGTTCAGGAACCCCGGCCCGGCGACCTCGGCGCTGTCGATGCGCGGATCGGCGGCCAGTCGTTCGGCCAGCGCCTCGGCAATCTCGCGCGGCTTTTTGCCTGCGGGTTTGGCCAGCACCATTGCGGCATTGGTCGCCATATCGCCATGCGCGGCGTCGCGCGGCGGCTCAACCGTGACATTGCCAGTGACCAGCCCCTCGGGCAGCACCCCGGCGCCGGTCATCTCATTCAGGCAGTCGATCACCAGGCTGCGGATGTCGGAAAAGATGTTCATGGCCATGTCCTGCGAAGATCAGCCTGCGGTTTAGCATCACGCGCTGCGAACGCAACCGGGCTGTGCGTCACATGTCGCGGTGCTAACCGCCCGATCCCGCCGGTGTCAGCCCCTCGATCCCGCCGAGCAGCCTGGCATGTTCCTGGATGGCGAACCGGTCGGTCATGCCTGAGATGTAATCACAGACGATCCGCGCCAGCGCCACCTTGTCGCCTTCGATATCGGCCACGTCCTTGCGCCATTGCTTGGGCAGCAGGTCGGCCTGATCCATGAACAGAGGGAACAGATCGCTGATCACCTGGGTGACCTGTTTGCGCACCACGATCACCTCGGGCGCGCGATACATCCGATGGAACAGAAAGCTGCGGATCTGTTTGAGATCCCGCCAGAGCGCGGGCGAAAACTGCACCATCATCCGCCCGGCAGCGCGGATATCGGTGACATCCTGCGGGTCCAGGGCGGCCAGATTGGTGCGGCTGACAGCGATCACATCCTCGACCAGGACGCCAAAGAACCGGCGCAGCGCCTCGTGGCGACGGCGATAATAGTTTAGACCGGGATAGCGCCGGTCCACCGCCGCAAAACACTCATCAAGGATTGGCAATTCGGCCAGCTCATCGGTCGAAAACAGTTCGGCCCGCAGCCCGTCATGCAGGTCGTGATTGTTATAGGCAATGTCATCAGACAATGCCGCGACCTGCGCCTCAGCCCCGGCATGGCTGTGCAATTCCAGATCGTGCCGGGCGTTGTATTCGGCCAGCGCATAGGGGATCGGCGGGGTCACCGGTCCATTGTGTTTGGCAATGCCTTCAAGGGTTTCCCAGCTGAGGTTCAACCCATCCCATTCGGCGTAATGACGTTCCAGCCGAGTCACGATGCGGATCGCCTGGGCGTTGTGGTCAAAGCCGCCATAGGGGGCCATCAGCACATGCAGCGCGTCCTCGCCGGTATGGCCGAACGGCGGATGCCCCAGGTCATGCGCCAGCGCCACCGCCTCGGTCAGCTCCAGGTCGAGCCCGAGCGTGCCGGCAATGGTGCGCGCCACCTGCCCGACCTCAATCGAATGGGTCAGCCGGGTGCGATAATAATCGCCCTCATGTTCGACAAACACCTGGGTCTTATGCTTGAGGCGACGAAACGCCGAGGCATGGATGATCCGGTCCCGATCCCGCTGAAAACAGGAGCGAAAGGTGCTTTCTTCTTCGGCCACCAAACGGCCCCGCGTCCGCTCTGGACGGCTGGCATAGATCGCGCGCATTTTGGTCCCCGGGGCCTTTTGCGGCCCTCACTTGTCGCCCATTTGTTGACTGCTTATATTGCAGAGACGCGACTTGCAAAATCTCCCGCGAAGCTCCCACCGGAAGAGGCCTCAGATGAACCTGCCCCCCAACGTCACAGACCGCGCCTTTTCCCGGCTCGCTGAAATCGGCGCGGGCGACGACGGCATGGCGCTGCGTGTCGCCGTCGAAGGCGGCGGCTGTTCGGGCTTTCAATATGAGATCAAGCTCGACGCGGTCGACCCTGATGACCTGGTGTTGGAAGGCCAGGGGCAAAAGGTGGTGGTGGATAGCGTGTCGCTACCGTTTCTGACCGGCGCCACCATAGATTTCAGCGAAGAGCTGATTGGCGCGCGCTTTGTCATCGAGAATCCGAATGCCACCAGCTCTTGCGGATGCGGCACTTCATTTTCCATGTGAATCATTCACTTCTGCGGCGAATCTTATCCATCGCATGACCCCTATTCCGCTGGAACAATCCCGGTTCTGACCGCAGTCACCAGGCGCCGGTCCGCCATCACCCGATCATAGATCAGATAGGCGCCCGAGGCGATCACGATGCTGACGCCGAGCAGGATATGCACGCCCGGCACTTCGCCAAAGAACACCGCACCAAGGATCACCATCCAGACGAATTGCAGGTTCATCAGCGGCGTCACCGCATAGGCGACCAGCTGCCGCAGTGCCACCACCAGGATCCAGCGAGCGGCAAACAGCACCGTCGCGTAGCCCGCCGCCCAACCGAAATCGACCAGCGGCATCGGCACATAGACGAACGGCAGCGCCAAAGCCATCACCGCGACCAGCGCCAGATTCGGGTACAGCACCTGCGCCAGGGCATTCTGTTCGAACCGGCCGATATAGCGCGCCATGATCATCGACAGGGTGCCGCAGAAACTGGCCGCCAGAGCAATGGCATGGCCGGGGCCAAAGGTCGCCACCCCTTCGGGAAACAGGCACAGCACCCCGACAAAGCCCGCCGCCAGGGCAAACCAGACAGCCGGGCGCAGGTGTTCCCCCAGCACCGGGCCGGACAGCAACCCGGCAAACAGCGGAACCAGCCCAATGAAAACAAAGACCTCGGCAAAGGGCAGCAGGCGGAACGCATAGAAATAGCAGGTCGCCGACACCACTGTCATCACCGAGCGGATCGCCATGGCGCGCGGGCAGCGGGTGCGCAGACCGCCCCCTGAGCCGCCGCCTTTCAACCGGTCGGCGGCCAGGCTCATCGCCACCACCAGCCCACCGGAAACCACATAAAGCTGCGGCGCGGCATAGGCGCCCGCCAACAGCTTGGTGATCGCGTCGGCTGACGAGATCAACGCGGTGTAGAGCAGAACCATCAAGGTGCCGCTCAGCGCCGCGCTTTTCATGAGCCCCGCCCTCATGCCAGCCTCTGCAGCGGCATCGGCATTGGCAATCCGGTGCGGGCAAAGCCGGCAAAGAAGGCATCGAAATCAGCGCAGGCGGCTTCGGCCTCTTGCAGGACCAGCATCGCGTCGTCGTTCAGCATTTCAGCAACATAGCCGCGCATCCGGCCCCAATCACCACTGCGGCTGCTGTCGAGGTCGAGCATCGCCTGTGACATTTGGCGCAACGGTGCCGAGCGGCGCGGCGCGGCGTGAAAGCTGAGCGGGCCAAAACTGACCGGACGCGCAAAGGCCCTGTCACCGGCCATCGAACGCGACCAGTTGCAGACCAGGAATTCGTGGTAATCGTCATGGCTCGGCGTGGCGCAATCGTCAGCAGCAATGACGAAGCTGGCAGTGTGAGTGGTCAGCCAATCGTCCCAGATCGCCGGTGGCATGACATTGGCATAGCGCATCGCGACGCAGATTTCGGCCAGCAGGTCGGCGTTCTGATCGAGATAGGCCAGCGTGCCAGCAAAGGTCAGGCTCTTTTCGGCTTCCAGACCGAAATCCAATGACTTTCGACCATATTCGGTGAGATAGAAAATCGTATGGGTCAGCTCATAGGCGGCCTTCTTGTTCGGCATCGCGAAAGTGGCTGAACGTGAGATGAAACCATGCAGGCGATCGGTCAGGCCGCCATCTTCGGGCAGAGGGTCACGGCCCCGACGCAGCATCAGGCGGCGCGCTTCGGCGCGTTGCAGATCCGACAGTTCGGCCCGGGCCAGCCCCTGATCCGCGGCCCAATCGACGAGCCGCGCGCCCTTGTCGCCGCCGATGCCCAGGTCTTCGAGGTCCAGGCAGATCGACAGCAGAAAGCGATAATATTGCGGGAAAAAGCTGAGGCGCTTTTCGATGCCGTTGTAGAACTCCTGGTGCACCGCGAGGGCCTGTTCGTCAGGCTGCGTGCCGGTGCATTCCAGGATGTTCAACAATTCGGCGTTTTCCTTCAGCCAGAAGACATCGTCACCCAGGCGACGGTCCTCTGCGAAGCTTGCCGTGAGGGCGGCCAGACGGTCGGCCTCGCTCCGGGCGCGGGATGGGAAGGACAGTTGAACTACGTTGGTCATGGGATCATCTCCTTGTTTCCAGCGGCGAACCCTGTCGCCCCCTCATCCGCACCTAGGATCGTGGCTTACGAGCCCGACGAGAACATGTGGGTCGCGTCGCCCTCAATGACGGCGGTTTCCGCTTTCGGAGCCGAACCCGAGGAGAACATTTCCACGGCGTCGCCTTCGATGGCGGCGGTGGTTTTCACCGGGGCGGAGCCCGAGGAGAACATCTCAACCGCGTCACCTTCGATGGCCGCGGTGGTTTTCACCGGAGCGGAACCCGAAGAGAACATCTCAACCGCGTCACCTTCGATGGCCGCGGTGGTTTTCACCGGAGCGGAACCCGAAGAGAACATCTCAACCGCGTCGCCTTCGATGGCCGCAGTGGTTTTCACCGGGGCGGAGCCCGAGGAGAACATTTCCACGGCGTCGCCTTCGATGGCCGCGGTGGTTTTCACCGGAGCGGAGCCCGAAGAGAACATTTCGACGCCTTCGCCGATCAGCGCGGTGACCGAAGCCGCCGGAGCCGAGCCGGAGGAGAACATCTCGACGCCTTCACCAGCCAGGGCGACAGTGGATGCGACGGGGGCGGAACCTGACGAGAACAGGCCGGTCACGTCGCCGGTCAGGGCGTTGCTGGATGCGGAGGGCGCGGAGCCCGAGCTGAACATTTCAACGGCGTCGCCGTCGAGCAGGCTTGCGCCGGAATTTTGCTGAATTTCAGTGGCGATGTAGTGTTTGCGAAGTGCTGACATCTTGTGTCTCCAAGGTTGCGGTTGATACCAAAACGCTTGCACGCACCCGCTGACTGACAAACACGAATTTCTGTTCAAACGTGTTGAGAAATTCAAATCCACATCGCATAGGCGCCGCAACCAATTGTATTAAAACAATAAAATTGTGATCGAAAAAACGCCGAAAGCGGCTGCATTTGCGATCAGCCAATTTCGAAAGTGACGCGATAAAGATCCAGACAGCAATTCAATGTGACGCCATTAGGATGCAATTGGTTAACTGTCACGTCCCGTAAGCTGGTAAGGAATTTTCTTGAACAGCTCTGGTTTGAGTTT
>NZ_JARGNH010000024.1 GCF_029213205.1 Pseudooceanicola sp. | reverse complement strand
CCTTGGCGAGAAAATTCTACTTATGCAGCCCCCTACTTTCGGGGGGGATTACCCGATGACGATCTTGTTTACCCCGTCAATCTGTCCCCACATGGAGCCGGACCCGTCCAAAACAAGGATGGTGTTGGCGCGATCCTGCGCCGATGAAAGGCTGGGAATTAGCGAAAGACATAGGAGAAAGATCGCAAAAAAGCGCATGATAGGAACCCATCCAAATGCAACCAACGCCCAAACCGTGCGCTCTTTCGGATTTTGGGTCAAGAAGTTGTGAGTTGCAAGAAACTCGGCCACGATAGGAATTCATCCTCCTATCGGCACCGTGGGAGTGCCAACCGTTTCCGAGCGGTAACAATCTCCCGCGAAGCAGACCTTGGAACGCGGACAATATTGCGCGGTTCACGAATGGCCGCTTCGGAGAACGTAGAAGGCGGTCTTGTATCTTTCCCAAGGACCGCTCTGGGCCGGTCGCGCCAGTTGTCTTGGCTCGGCCTCCTCGATTTCGCAAAACCCGCTCCCTGCGCATTTCCGCCGTTTACGACCGGCGCGGGGAAGGGCTGGAAACCACCCTTCGTGTCAGATACCGCATTTGAAATTCCAAAGGGCGCAGCCGTCGGTAATTCACAGGGAACCACTGACACTGCCTGTAGTGTCCGCAGAAGGTTTGGATGTTCGATGGGGGCGTTCTGCTTTGAAGCTAAAGCCTCGAGAGTGCCCAGGGAACCAACCACGGGGCCAGACGCAGGAAATCCGGGCCTATCAGGGCCTCGCGACTTCGTTTCGATATATCTTATAATTATCAGGGTCTTGATGTAATCTTAGGCCCGGTCATGCAATTTGTCTTGACACGACGCGCCCCAGAGAACGTCGTTTTGTGCAGCCATATTCTACACTTACAAAGATAGGTAAAAATGGCGATCCCGGGAGGACTCGAACCCCCAACATCCTGATTAGAAGTCAGGTGCTCTATCCAGTTGAGCTACGGGACCGCTGTGCTGTGCTTAATCGGCCCGCCGGGGCGGGTGCAAGCGAAACCGGGGGGTCAGTGGGTCCAGACAGTGCGCCGGTTGGTGGCGAAATTGTCGCCATAGCCACCGGGGCGAACGTTGGGCTTGCGCTCATGCGGATCGCTGACCACTGCCTCGATCCCCTTGTCACGGGCATAGGCCAGCGCGGCCTCTTTGCTTTCGAACCGCAACCGAACCTGCGCCTGGGTGTCAGCGGATGAGGTCCAGCCCATCAGCGGATCAACCTCACGGGCGGTATCGGGGATGTAGTCGAGAACCCAGGCATGGGTTTTGGCCGTGCCCGATTGCATGGCGGTCTTGGCGGGTCGGTAGATGCGTGCGGTCATCGCAAGGCTCCTTGAACCCGTGTCTTATCCGAAACTTGCCGCCCTGCGGCAAGGGCGAATTCGGGCGGAATGATCCCGGACGCGGTCAAATCCGGCGCAATCGCCCGATCTGCCGCCCCGCAGCTGACAGCGAAGTGTCAGCAGGCATCGGTGACGGGGTTGCGATTCAGGGCAAAGCACACACATCATGCACAATCATCCGAGGATCATTATGCCCGAGACCGACACCGCCCTGCCGCTGATGCACGCCGCCGCACCGGATCTGCGCCTCCGCGAAAAGCTGGAAGGGGGGCGGCGTCTGGTGATGAAGACCGATTTCACCGCCGCCGGGGATCAGCCCACCGCCATCGTCGAACTGGCCGGCGGGATCAACGCCGGCGAGCGCGATCAGGTGCTGCTGGGCGCCACCGGCACCGGCAAGACCTTTACCATGGCCAAGGTGATCGAGGAAACCCAGCGCCCGGCGATCATCCTGGCCCCGAACAAGACCCTGGCGGCACAGCTTTATGGCGAATTCAAAGGGTTTTTCCCCGACAACGCCGTCGAGTATTTCGTCAGCTTCTACGATTATTACCAGCCCGAGGCCTATGTCGCCCGGTCCGACACCTACATCGAGAAAGAAAGTCAGATCAACGAACAGATCGACCGGATGCGGCATTCGGCGACACGGGCGCTGCTGGAACGCGATGACGTGATCATCGTCGCCTCGGTGTCCTGCATCTATGGCATCGGCTCGGTGGAAACCTATGGCGCGATGACCCAGGATCTGAAGGCCGGCGGCAGCTATGACCAACGACAGGTGATCGCCGATCTGGTCGCCCAGCAATACAAGCGCAACGACCAGGCGTTTCAGCGCGGTTCGTTCCGGGTGCGCGGCGACAGTCTGGAAATCTTTCCCGCCCACCTTGAGGATCGGGCCTGGCGGCTATCGTTCTTTGGCGAAGATCTGGAAAGCATCACCGAATTCGACCCGCTGACCGGCGAAAAGACTGACACGTTCGAGCAGATCAGGGTCTATGCCAATTCGCATTATGTGACGCCGAAACCGACGATGCAGCAGGCGATTGTCGAGATCAAGAAAGAGCTGCGCCAGCGGCTGGATCAGCTGGTTGGCGACGGCAAGCTGCTGGAAGCGCAGCGGTTGGAACAACGCACCAATTTCGACCTGGAGATGCTGGAGGCGACCGGCGTCTGCAACGGCATCGAAAACTATTCCCGCTACCTGACCGGCCGCGCCCCGGGCGAACCGCCGCCGACCCTGTTCGAATTCATTCCCGACAATGCGATTGTCTTTGCCGACGAAAGCCATGTCAGCGTGCCGCAGATCGGCGGCATGTATAAGGGCGACTATCGACGCAAGTTCACCCTGGCGGAGCACGGGTTCCGCCTGCCCTCCTGCATGGACAACCGGCCGCTGAAGTTCGAGGAATGGGACGCGATGCGCCCGCAAACCATCAGCGTCAGCGCCACCCCCGGCAACTGGGAGATGGAGCAGACCGGCGGCGTCTTTACCGAACAGGTGATCCGCCCCACCGGGCTGCTGGATCCGCAGATCGAGATCCGCCCGGTCGAGATGCAGGTCGATGACCTGCTGGACGAGGTGCGCAAAGTCGCCGCCGACGGCATGCGCACCCTGGTCACCACGCTGACCAAGCGAATGGCCGAGGATCTGACCGAATACATGCATGAACAGGGGATCAAGGTCCGCTACATGCATTCGGATATCGACACCATCGAACGAATCGAAATTCTGCGAGATCTGCGCCTTGGCGCCTTTGACGTGCTGATCGGCATCAACCTCTTGCGCGAGGGGCTCGATATCCCCGAATGCGGGCTGGTGGCGATCCTGGACGCGGATAAGGAGGGCTTCCTGCGCTCGGAAACCTCGCTGATCCAGACCATCGGCCGGGCGGCGCGCAACGCCGATGGCCGGGTGATCATGTATGCCGACCGGATCACCGGGTCGATGGAACGCGCCCTGGCCGAAACCGACCGGCGGCGCGAGAAACAGACCGCTTACAACCTCGAACACGGGATCACCCCGACCACCATCAAAAAGAACGTCGAGGACATCCTCGCCGGGCTCTACAAGGGCGATGTCGACATGAACCGGGTGACAGCCAAGGTCGACAAGCCGCTGTTCGGTGGCAATCTGCAGGCGCACCTGGACGGGCTGCGCACCGATATGCGCAAGGCCGCCGAGAACCTGGAATTCGAAGAGGCGGCACGGCTGCGCGACGAGGTCAAGCGGCTGGAGGCGGTCGACCTCGCCATCCACGACGACCCGCTGGCACGCCAACAGGCGGTCGAGAAAGCGTCAGACGCGGCGGTCAAGGGGCGCGGACGCTCAACGGCGGGGCGGCCCGGACAACATGGTGGGAATGTGAAGCGGCGGGGGCGGTGAGAATTGGCGGCTTAACCGATTGTTAACGGAAGCTTTCGAACCTCGATTCAGCACGTTGAGGTCTCCCGATGAACATACGCACACTCATTTTTGCACTGTCCTTTGTCGGTCTGCCAGCCACCGCGGCTAGACGATCATCCTTAGCAGGTTGCTGAACGAGCCCTGCCTCGACAGGGCTTTGAGAACATGAGTCACCCTTTGGGCCGCACCGACGGGGCTGAGGATGCGCGGGACGGACGAGACGAGCGGGCCGCGGTTCACCCTGACAATAGCCGCCAACCACCTCGCCAGACCACCCCGGTTTTGCGTGCCGCATGACGCGGAGAGACGATCCACGGGGCATATATCGAGCCGCCAAAGGACAGCGCGATCAGGCGAAACGGCCCTGCTGCGGGGACAGCCTTCCTGATAAGCGACTGTTTCGGCACCCTGTTCGGCCGTCCCCTATCGCATCCACACGTTTCTGCCCCTCCAGGGACATTTCCTGCGGAAAAGACCCTGGAGGGCAGCGCACAAGGACATCCAGTTCGCCGAACACCCCCGCAACCGGAACACGGCATATTCGCCGCAGATGCGCTGCGATATGATCTGCGCGGCCAATGGGAGTGAGCATCGGCTGACCAAGCCAAACCATCCGTGGCGCCGTGGGGATCAGAAAACAGCCCGGGGGATTGTGTTCCCGGTAGGCGCCAGGTCGAGCGAATAAACCGGACGATCAGGGAGGCGACCGTCACGCGCTTCCATTACAATAACCACGACCAGTTGGCACGGAGCTCGCCGACTTCATGGACGCGACCTGAAACGCCGCATGGAGGAAACAGAGTCTCAATGGCCACACCACCTGGGAATACATCTGCAAAATCTGGACTTAAGCGCCAGATCATTTCATCCTAAATCCGATTCAGCAGGTGCGAAACTGAACAACGAAACGTTGCACTGCCGTTCTCAATGTTTGCAGCCTGGGACATGATGATGGAACAGATCGGCGAAACCCTGCAATGGGAGGGACATCCATAGTTCACAAAGGGAAAACCACCTGAGAGCACCAACCAGCTTCAAAGCAAGGACGTAAATAAATCTTGATTGAAAGAATGCGATATCGACTTTGGACTTATTTTCTTGTCACCCCACTTTTTATTCTGAGTATGACAGGCGTGCTCCGGGCGGAGCAAGGCTGGCAAACGGGTCTGACCCTGTTGGCCGACCGCGACGCGGTCGACAGCCCAAACAGCGCCGGTTTGCAACTCGATCTCGAGACGCACTTCGTCTATGGGCTGGAGGCAAGTCGGCGTTTCGAGTTTGCCGGCCGGGGCTGGACGGATCTGTCCTTCGGGCTCTCGCACGAGCGTTATCCCGACGCCAAGAGCAACAACCGGCTTTATCTCGACGCCGAAATCCTGCGCACGTTGCCACTGGATCATCCGTTCTGGACACAACTTAGGCTAGGCGCGCAGGCGCGTCATGCCAGTGGCCCCGATGGCGAGGTCTTTTCCCGGCTGCGGCTCTCCACCGCCCTGCGCTTTGCCCCCGCGCCGCGCCAGACTGTGCAGCTGCGCGCCCGGATCGGGTATCGCGAGCAGAACGACCTCAATACCTTCCAGGGTTACGACCAGCGCGAATACCTGTTCGACGCGATGCATATGTGGGGCTCGAAAGACTGGAGCCGACGGGGCACCACGACACTTTATGCCGAGCGACGCGACGCCGAGGCTGCGAAGTTCAGTTATAATGAATTCGGGCTGCGTCTCGCTTATAACCAGCGCCTCGATCCAGACACGAATCTGCTGGCTAAGATGACGCTTTTCGCCCGCGATTACGATGCCGGCGGGCGCTATGATGAGCGTTTCCAGGTCCGCCTCGGAATAGAGAAGGGGCTCGCCGAGCAGTTGGATATGGAAGCCTATCTCGGGTACGAAACGAACAATTCTACAAATGGACAAAAATCCTACAACGGCGGTCTGCTCGGGGTGATGTTCTCGGTTCCGCTGAAATGGCCAATGTGATCCCGCTGACTCCGACCCACACGTGCTCTGACCCACACTTTTAATTGCATGGGTCCGGCGTGGGTAAGCACGTCTGCGGTTTCGTTAACCGCATCACCCACAGAAGCGCCCCAAAAAATTCATGATTTCCTGATCACCTGACTATCCGCGTTCAGGATTCGATTATTGAGTAAGGGGAAAAACTTGGTACAGAAAATCTTGATTTTGGGCGGTGACGGCTTTTGCGGCTGGCCGACGGCACTTCACCTCTCGTCGCTGGGACATGAGATCGCCATCGTCGACAACCTGTCGCGGCGCGCTATCGACGCCGAGATGGGCACGTCGAGCCTGACTCCGATCGCAGATGCTGAAACTCGGCTCAACACCTGGGAAAAGATCTCGGGCCGGCACATCGCCTTTCATCAACTGGATATCGCTGAGGATTACGACGGGCTGCGTGCGCTGCTCGACAGCCAACGCCCCGATGTCATCGTGCATTTCGCCGAGCAGCGCGCGGCGCCCTATTCGATGAAGACCCCAACGACCAAGCGCTACACGATCGACAACAATATCCGTGCCACCCACAACACGCTGGTGGCGCTGACCGATCTCGGGCTCGACTGCCATCTCGTCCATCTCGGCACGATGGGGGTCTATGGCTACGACGGGTTCAACGGCGAGATCCCGGAGGGCTATCTCGATGTGAAGATCGAAGAGCCCGACGGCCGCTGGAGCGCGCACGACATCGTCTTTCCCACCAAGCCTGGCAGCGTCTATCACCTGACAAAGTCGATGGATCACCTGATGTTCCAGTTCTATGCCCGCAACGACCGGCTGCGGATCACGGATCTGCATCAGGGCATCGTCTGGGGGACCCAGACACCGGAGACCAGGCGCGACCCGCGGCTGATCAACCGCTTCGATTACGACGGCGACTATGGCACGGTGCTGAACCGGTTCGTGATGCAGGCGGCGGTGGGCTATCCGCTCACCGTGCATGGCAGCGGCGGCCAGACCCGCGCCTTTATCAATATCCAGGACACCACACGCTGCGTCGCGCTGGCGGTGGCGAATCCGCCCGAGCGCGGTGAGCGTGTGCGGATCTACAATCAGGTGGCGGAATCGCTGCGGGTGCGCGACCTGGCGGCACTGGTGGCGGATCTGACCGGGGCCAGCGTCGCCCATGTGGACAACCCGCGCAAGGAGGCCGACGAGAACGGCCTTCAGGTCTCGAATGCCGGGTTCCGCAGCCTCGGGTTTCATCCGATCCTTCTGCGCGACCGGCTGCTCGAGGAAACGCTCGACATCGCAAGACATTACGCGCAGCGCAGCCGCCGCGAGACGATCCCGGCGCGGGCGCTCTGGACTCCTGAAAATCTGCCTGGTGTGGTCAAAACGGAAGTGGCCGCCACATGACTGAATTTGCCCGGTTAATCGCACTGGCGATCACGACCTTTCTCGTGGCCACCGTCGTCACCATTCTCTCCAATCCCGATCTCGGCCGCTTCGTGGCGGCAAAACTTGGGCTCTCCTCCGAGCAGTTTCACACGGTCGAGGGGCGCATGCCCCAACCGATCGCGGCAGGGACCGGTGCGTTGCCGGTGCTGCGCCCCGATCCGGGCCAGTGGGTCGGGCTCACCGGCTTTCCGAGCTCCGCCGAAATCCACTTTCCGTTGCCCCACGCCCTGCCGGTGCTGAGCGGTCAGTTGCAGCTCGTACTCGATATCCAGATGATCTCGCGTGGGGACGGGTTGGTGCGAGTGTCGATCAACGGCACCGAACGCGAGGCGCTGGTGCTTGAGCCCGGCGAGGAGCGTCGCACTCTGGTCTATGAACTGCGCCCCGAGGATCTTGTCGGGCGGGTGCTGACCGTGGCTCTGACCGGGGATGGGACAACCAATCAGGGCCAAATCTGCCCGAGCAACGTGACCAATCTGGGCGTCGCGGTAGAGATCAACGAGGCCAGCCGGCTGATGCTGCGCCACGAGGCCAGCAATATCGGCGCCGAGACCGCGCTGGAGATCCTGCCGCAGCCGCTGGAACTGGCGCAGACCGATACCGGCGGCGACGGCGCGCTGCCTCTCTTGGTCGCGCAATATCTCACGCGGATGGGCGCGCCCGCAGAGCTTGTCACCGAGGGCGCGGTGACGCTGGCCGGTGCCGAGGCGGTGCCGGTGGCCGAGGATGACGCCGGCGGGATCTGGGTCGCGAGTTCGCAGGCGGGTATTGCCCGGCTGGCAGCACTGCGCGGGGCGATGCTGCCCGAGATCTACGGCAGCGACTGGCCGGTGCCGATCTCGGTGCTTGGCGCCGACACGCAGACCACCAGTTTCCGGGGTAGCCGGCGCTGGACCCTCGGTTACCGCCTTGCCGACATGCCGGAGGGGCGCTTGCCCGATAGGCTCGATCTGTCGCTGATCACCAGCCGTCTCGGTGACGAGATCGATTGGAACCTCCGGGTGACGCTGAACGGGACGCTGATCCATTCGTCGAGCCACGACGGCCGCGCCGGGCGCATCGACCTGCCGGTGGCATTGCCCGCCGCACGCCAGGCGCTGATCAACGAGATCGAGGTGACGCTGGTCGATCCGACGCCGAACCAGGGGATCTGCCGGGCCGGGCCCGACGCGGCGGCGCAGATGCTGGACGAGACGGTCCTGAGCCTCGCCTCGCCCGGCGATGAGGCCGGTGCCGCCGAAGCGCTGGTGCAGAGGCTGGCGCGCGGAGATGGGGTTGGGCTGGCGCTGCCCGGCGATCTAACCCTCGCCGCCGCGCGCAACGGCGCGGCGCTGCTCGGGCTTGTGTTGCCGCTGACCACGCAGGTTACCTGGGCGGACACGACGGCGGGGCCGCGCATCGCGGTGATCTCCGATGAAGCGCCGGATGACAGCGCTCTGTACGGGGCCGCGCATCGCTACCTCGTGCAGGGCGGCGGCAGGGAACTGCAACCGGTGACGGTGGAACGGCTCGATCCTCAGGCCGCTCTGCCGGTGCCAAGCCGGGGCGTCGCGGCGCTGCTGATCGAATGGTGAGCGTGGCGATTGAGCGGCACGACCAGGTTCTATCGCGTGAGCAGTTCGCGTCCGCAGACAGCGCGCCGCTGCGCCTGACCCGACCCGTTCCGCTCTGGCTCGCGCCGCAGACGATTTGCGTGACGCTGATCATCGCTCTGCTTGGCACATATGCGCTGCACAATGTGCCGCTGCTCGAGCGGGCCTTTCCCGAAGGCGATCTCTATCTCACCAGGTACCAAGGCTCTTATGTAATCCCTGTCCGGCTGTTCCTGCTGAGCTTCTATCTCGGCTATGCCAGCGCCATGGATGGCGGCTTGTCCGGGCGTCTTTGCTTTGGCTTGGATCTCTGCCTGACCGCCGCACTGACGTTTTGGCTCTTCGATCTGATGGCGGCGCTCGTCCATGACCAGCTGGGGATTCTTCTGTATCTGCATATGGCGCTGCCGATCTCTGGACTTGCCGGGATGCTGGTCTTCTCGGTGCGCATCCTGCGCCACGGCGACATGCCGCCGCGCGACGACAGTCCGGTGTGCAGGCGCGTCCACCCGACGCAGTATTTTGTCGCCTCATTCGCATTTTCTCTGTCCGCCGGCATCTCGATGTCGGTGGCCCGCATGGAGCTGCCGGGCATCGTAACGCTTCGCGAACTGGCGCTGCTGGGCGGGATCGGCACCGGCGTTTTCCTGTTTCTGCCACTGTTCTTCGTGATATTGAACTGGGTGGCTGCGCTCCGTGCGATCTTCTATCCGCCGGGACGCTTCGCACCGCCGGCCACGGTGATCGTTCCGGCGCATAACGAAGCGCATATCATTGCCGAGACGATCCATTCTCTGGATGTTGCCGCAGAGCAATACACCAATCAGCTGACGCTGCTGGTGATCGATAACAACTCATCCGACAGGACCGCGCAGATCGTGCGGGAGGCGCTGCTGCGGGCGCGGCACATCCGGGGTCGGCTGCTGTCCGAACCGATGCCGGGCAAGGCAAATGCGCTCAACAGGGGCATTGCCGAAACGCACACAGATTATATCGTGCGCATCGATGCGGACACGCAGGTCTCGCCCGACGCGCTGTGGCGGGTCATGCGACATTTCTCTAACCCGCTGGTTGCCGTTGTCGGCGGACAGGCCCTTGTACCGGGCGGTGGCATCTTCGACGGTGCACGCGAGCTGGAGGTGATCCTGAAAGTCGGACTCGATCAAGTGGCCTATGGTGCAGGCGATGCAATCATCGGGATTCCGGGTATGTTCGTCGCCTATAACACGCAGGCGCTGCGCGAGGTCGGCGGCTTCGCCGGCGGGATGAACGGCGAAGATACCGATGCCGCCACCCGCATCGGCGAATCCGGCCGCCGTCTGGTGGTCGACCCGAGCGCAACCTTTGTCTCGGAGGTGCCGCGCACCTTTTCTCATATGCGCGAACAGCGCATGCGGTGGTTCCGCTCGCTCTTTCACGTCATGGCACGCAACCAGCAGCATTTCCTCATGCGGAACCTGTCCCTTCGCAGCAAGCTGTTGATGCCGTATATGCTCATCAATACCGCCCGCCGCGCGATCGCCCTGCCATTCCTGATTTTCGCGGCGATTTTCCTGCTTATGGCGCCCGACCCGAGAAGCGCGATCAGCGCACAGGCGGTGCTTGCCTTTCTGATGGGGGCGCCGATGATCATGGTGATCTTTGCGGCGCTGACGATGCGCAAGTTTCGTGCCTTGCTGCATCTCCCGCAATATCTGGTCTTCCGGATGTTCCGCTCCTATTTAACGCTGGAATCGGTGTTGTCGATCAGCTTCCAAAGGTATCAAGCGAACTGTTCAAGGTCTGGGATTCCAACGACACGGACAGTCGGTGATCGCGGCAATCCTGTCACAAAGATAAAAGGCGGATCTGGCAGCATGTAACTTTCCGTCAAAACGGTCGTTTTTTTCACTTTAGGCGGCGTCTTCATTTGGGGATACCCAATCGGCCTGAGTTCTGATTCAAGATTGAAAACGAAGGCGATCCTGAGCAGACGGATGTGCAATGGGCACGGATTGAACCGCTCGTTCCTGGCAAAAAGGGCGACCGTGGAGGCACGGCGACGGACAACCGGCTTTCCTGGATGCAATCCTGTGGCTGGCGCGAACGGCGTCGCCGTGGCGAGATTTACCGCCCGAGCCGGGCAACTGGCGAACGGTGCATTGCCGAGTCCGGCGCTGGACGCTGTCAGGGGTTTGGGAGAGACTCATCGTTCCGAGCCTTTGTGTCACTCGCATGCGCAATGATCTGGCTTGCTTAAATGAAGACGCCGCCTAGGGCCGTCCGCAAGGCGCTGACGGACGCGGTTGGTTCCGGACATCCAACATACTTGGAGTTTGCGCTGTGGTCCCACCCCGGTTTTGCGTGCCGCATGACGCGGAGAGACGGCCCACGGGGCATATATCGAGCCGCCAAAGGGCATCGCGATCAGGCGAAACAGCCCTGATGCGGGGACAGCCTTCCTGATATGGGAAGTTTCGGCAACCTGCCAAGACCCAAGTTCTTGGCTTTCGGGCCAAATAACGCGGGTGCGGTCCCGTGTACTTCTGGTATTTCGGGGGCATGGACATAATCCTCATCACGACTGTAATCGCGTCACTCTTCCTCGTCATTGGCGCTGCCGAGCCCTTTGCCGCGCGGGTGCGCCTTCCCTATAGCGTGATACTTGCGGCCCTCGGCATTTTGATCGGGGCTGGGGCGACCTTCTTTCTGAGAACCGAGCTGACGGACGCGCTCAACCCGGTGGCGGAAGCGATCCTTGGCCTGCCGATCAAGTCCAATGTCTTCCTCTATGTCTTTCTGCCGACGCTGTTGTTCCAGGCGACACTCGGGATGAACCTGCGGCGCATGCTGGACGACTGGGTGCCGATTCTGGTGCTGGCGGTGGTTGCCGTCGTCGTTGCCACGGTTTCTGTCGGCTACGCTCTCTCCTGGGCGAGCACGCTGCCCTTGGCGGCCTGTCTGCTGATCGGGTCGATCGTATCGACGACCGATCCGTCTGCGGTGGTCTCGATCTTCCGCTCAATCTCGGCGCCGCGGCGGCTGGCGCGGATCATCGAGGGCGAAAGCCTGCTGAACGATGCGGCGGCCATTGCCCTGTTTGGTCTCTTCATGGGATTCGTGATGCTGGGCCTGCCGGATCCCGACCTTGGCGATGCATTGGCCCGGTTTCCGATCCTTGTCGCAGGCGGTGCGGTGACCGGCTGGCTGACCGGGCGGATTGCGGTGTGGGTGATGGCCCTGTTCAGCCGGCATGAGCTGGCGCAGATCTCCATCTCGGTGGCAGTGCCCTACCTTGCCTATATCGTGGCGGAGCAGAGTGTTGGCGCATCCGGGGTGATTGCCGTGGTTGCCGTCGGCCTGACCCTCAACCTGATGGCTCCGGGGCGCCTGCCGCCACAATCATGGACCAACCTGCGCGAACTCTGGGACGTGCTCGCCCATTGGGCCGGTGCGCTCATCTTTATCCTCGCCGCCCTGCTGATCCCCCGGCTGCTCGAAGAGGCCCGACTGGGCGATTTCCTATTGGTCGGTGTTGTCACCCTCGCCGCCATTATCGCCAGAACGGCGATTCTGTTCGTCCTGATGCCGCTTCTCACGGCGGTGAAACTCTCGCCGCCGGTCGAGCGGCCCTACAGGGTGGCGATCCTCTGGGGTGGGCTCAGAGGGGCGGTGACGCTCGCGCTGGCGCTCGCGGTGACCGAAAGTGTCCGCGTGCCAAGCGATATCCAGCGCGTGGTCGGCATCCTCGCCACTGGTTTCGTCCTGTTTACGCTGCTCGTGCAGGGCGCGACGCTGCGTTGGATCATCGGGCGGCTCGGGCTCGACCGTCTCTCGCCCATTGACGAAGCTCTGTCGCGGCAGGTGGTTGCCGTCGCGTTGCAGACCGTTCGCGAAGATGTTGCGCGAACCACCGAGAATTACGACCTCAATCGCGACACCGTGCGGTCCGAGGCCAAGCGCTTTGGTGAGCGCCTGGAATTGGCGGTAAAGATGGCCGAGGAGAGCGCCGATATTCTCGACCGCGACCGGATCGTCCTGGGCCTGATCGCGCTGGCCGGGCACGAGCGTGACACGATCCTCGCACGGGTGCGGGAACGCACGATCTCGGCCCGTATGGCTGAATTTGTCCTGTCTGACGCCGATAGGCTGATCGAAGGCGCCCGAACTCAGGGCCGCAGCGGATACCAAAGAGCCGCGCGCCAGAGCGTCGTCTATGGTCGGGCTTTTCGGGCCGCGGTTCTGCTTCATGGCCGTCTCGGGCTGTCCGCCCCGCTTGCCCGGATGACGGCGGACCGGTTCGAGCTGTTGTTGTCGAAACGTCTGATCCTGCGTGATCTCGGGGCTTTCATCGATGGTCGTATCCGCCGCATTCATGGGCGGCGGGTGGCCGATCTGCTCCACGAATTGCTGTCCCGCCGGATCGAATCTGTCGAAACCGCTCTGGAAGGTCTGAGGCTGCAATACCCGGGCTATGCCGAGGAGCTTGAGCGGCGTTTCATTCGCCGCACCACCCTGCGAATGGAAGAACGGGAATATGTCGCGATGCGCGAAGACGGGCTGATCGGCGCCGAGGTCTACACCACGCTCATGCAGGAACTCGGATTGCGCCGGGTGGCTGCCGAGGAACGTCCGCGCCTCGATGTCGCGATCCAGCGCTCCGTCTTGGTGCAACAATTCCCGCTCTTTGCCGGGTTCGATGACGGTGTGATGAAGCGCCTGATCCGGGCTCTGACGACACGCTACGTCGATGCTGGCGAAGTGATCATCCGCAAGGATAGCGTCGCCAAGCGCGTGTTCTTCATTGCGTCAGGTGCGGTCGAACTGGAGAGCGCGGGCCAGACTTGGCGCCTGGGACGCGGAGAGATGTTCGGCCAGATGGCGATCCTGACAAACAAGGCCCGCCGTGCCGATGTCCGTGCCATTGCGCCCACAACGCTACTGGTCCTGGACGAGGATCGGTTCCGGCGCCTGCTTGAGCGCAGCCAGGTCCTGCGCGAGGCGGTGCGCGCCGCTGCCGAGAAGCGCGGGATTAATCCGGCGGAGTTTCTGCCAAGCGAATGAGAAGTCAGCAGGCTGACGGCTGACATCCGAGCCGGGTGCAATCAATGGCGTGGACAACGCTGCCAACGAACGACCGTTGCCAGACCAGCGCAGGTACCCGCATCGTCTTGGCCGGCTCATCGCGTTCGGGGAGTCCCCGCCCGGTCAGGTTGTAGCTGGCCACGGTGGTGAAATTGCTGCCGTCGTGAAACTTGACACCTTCGCGCTGTATGAAGGTCTAGGTCCTATTGTCCTCGCTGACGCTCCATTCAGTGGCCCGTGGCGGTTTCGGTTCGCCGGTTTCGTTGTCCCTGTCGAGCTGCGGTTCCTGCAGGGTCAGCAGGACGACAGTTGCCGAGACCATCATCTGACGGCGTATCCCGCGGCCTCTGGCCTGACGCGCGCCATCAGTGCTTTCAAATTAAAACGAGTGGTCTAGCATGAAAACATCGCCCGAGCCGTTTCAGGGCTTCACCAAGGAATTGACCGATGAAGGAATACGTCACCCTCACGACTGAGCCGAACGCCTGGGGCCCCGTCAGCGCCGCGGTAAAATCGGCCAGGCTGGCCAATGGGGCGGCGCAGGCAATTGCCATTTTCACGCCGCAGATCGGCGGCAGTGTGAACAGGGTCTACCTGATCCTGTCCGCTGAAACCGGCGCCGATCTGGATGCCGCCGCCGCCGAGCTTGCCGCGCTGGCGGCGGTTGTCGCGCTGACCCGGCAGCCGTTGACCCCGGCCGCCGAACGGAACCTGCCAATGCTGGAAGAAGGCCCGGCGATGTTCACCAACCGCTGGTTCCATGTGCTCTCGAACAAGGCCGGGGATTTCGAAAACGACACGATCCCGGTCTGGGACGGGTTCGAGCAGGATACCAAATGCAATGTGATTGGCCTGTGGCATCTGGCGCCAAGCGACGGGGTCACCCGCTATCTTCTGGTCGCCAAATATGACGACCTTCTGGCGTGGTCGAATTCGCGGTTCTTCAACCTCGCCCCGGGTGCAAAGTTGCCGGATTGGGCAGAAAGCTTTGCCCGGCGGCGCAGCTATATGACCGACACCTCGGTTATTGCGACCCGCTGCCTGGGCGCCAGCCAGGCCTGACCCAGGGCGAGTGTTACCGATAACATGCAGGCTTGCCCCGGACGGGGTATTTGCGCGACAAAAGCGCAATCTTGAGGGGGAGGGCCGTTCCGTTGTCATATATTCTGTCCATTGATCAGGGCACCACGTCGAGCCGTGCCATTCTGTTTGACGCCGATTTTGGCGTCACGGCGGTGGCCCAGCAGGAATTCGATCAGTATTTTCCGGCCAGCGGCTGGGTGGAACATGATCCGTCCGACCTCTGGGCGACCACGGCCGCGACCTGCCGGTCGGTGATCGAAAAGGCCGGGATCGACGTGGCGCGGATCGCGGGTATCGGCATCACCAATCAGCGCGAAACCACCCTGGTCTGGGACCGAAAGACGGGCCAGCCGATCCACAATGCGATTGTCTGGCAGGACCGCCGCGCCGCGCCCCTGTGCCATGAGTTGCGCGCGGCTGGACATGAGGACATGGTGACCGCCCGCACCGGTTTGCTGCTCGACCCCTATTTCAGCGGTACCAAGCTGAAATGGATCCTCGACAATGTCGATGGGGCCCGGGCGCGGGCCGAGGCCGGTGAGCTGGCCTTTGGCACTGTTGACAGCTGGCTGGTCTGGAACTTGACCGGCGGCAAGGCGCATCTGACCGATGCCACCAACGCCTCGCGCACCATGCTTTATGACATTCGTGAGGGGCGCTGGTCCGAAGCGCTTTGTGCCCTGCTCGACATCCCAATGGCGATGCTGCCCGAGGTGCGCGATTGCGCGTCGGATTTCGGCATGGCGCGGGTGGATCTGTTCGGGCGCGAAATCCCGATCCTCGGCATTGCCGGCGATCAGCAGGCGGCGGCGATCGGGCAGGCCTGTTTCAGCCCCGGGATGATGAAATCGACCTATGGCACCGGCTGCTTCGCGCTGCTGAACACCGGGCCCGACATGGTGCGCTCGCAAAACCGGCTGCTGACCACGGTGGCCTATCAGCTCGACGGGCAGGTCAGCTATGCTCTGGAGGGGTCGATCTTTGTCGCCGGGGCGGTGGTGCAATGGCTGCGCGACGGGCTCAAGATGATCCGCGAGGCCAGCGAGACCCAGCCGCTGGCCGAAACCGCCGATGCCGCCCAGGGGGTGGTCATGGTGCCCGCCTTTACCGGGCTTGGCGCGCCTTATTGGAATAGCGAATGTCGTGGTGCGATCTTTGGCCTGTCGCGCAACACCGGGCCTGCCGAACTGGCACGCGCGGCGCTGGAAAGCGTCGGGTTTCAGACCCGCGACCTGCTGGACGCGATGCATGCCGATTGGCCGGGGGCGGGGGAAACCGCGCTGCGTGTCGATGGCGGGATGAGCGCTTCGGACTGGACGATGCAATTCCTGGCCGACATCACCGGCGCACCGGTGGATCGTCCGGCGGTGCTGGAAACCACCGCGATGGGCGCCGCCTGGCTGGCCGGACAACGCGCCGGGGTCTATCCCGGCGCTGCCGAATTCGCCGCCACCTGGGCGCTGGACCGGCGGTTTGAACCGGTGATGGCGGCGCCCCTGCGCGAGGAGCAGCATGGCCGTTGGAAACGGGCGGTTCAGGCGGCGATGGCGTTCTGAGCCGGGAAATCGCCTGGCCGAGTTCTCAGGTCTCTGAAACCACGGCGCTTGCGGGCTGCCGGTCCTTGTGCCGCATTTGGCCGGGGTCTAGCATGGGTGCGACAGCCCAAAGGCCCCAATGCAAGATCCATCAAACAGCGCGCTTTCCGATCGTTACCGCCCGCAGCTTCTGGAGGAGCAGGAAGAGCTGCGCGCCACCTCCGAGGCCACGATCGCCGATCGCAAGCCGGTCGAACTCGACCAGCAGAGCGTCGGACGGTTGAGCCGGATGGACGCGTTGCAAAATCAGGCGATGGCGGCAGGGACCGAGGCGCGTCGTGCCGCGCGTGGCCGCGCCCTGAGCGCGGCTTTGGGGCGGATTGCGGCGGGCGAATTCGGCTATTGCGACCGCTGCGGCGATTTTATCGGCTTTGCCCGGCTCGACCTTGACCCTGCCGCAGTTCGCTGCATGTCCTGCGCCCGCTGAGATGATCAGCGAGCGCCTCCGCGTGGTGTCGGCACTGGGTGTGGTGCAGATATTCTCTTGGGGCACGTCCTATTACCTGTTGGCGGTGATCTCGACCCCGCTCAGAGCCGAAACCGGCTGGTCGGTCAGCCTGGTGACGGCGGGCATCTCGCTGGCGCTGCTCACCTCGGCCCTGGCGGCCGTTTTTGTCGGACGGATGATCCAGGCCAGCGGCGGGCGTCGGGTGATGGCCGGGGGTATGGGGCTGTTGGCCCTGGGCCTGACGATGATCGCCACCGCGCATCACCCGGCTGTTTACCTTGGCGCATGGCTGTTCATGGGGCTGGGCATGGGCGCCGGACTCTATGAGGCTGGGTTTGCGACGCTGGGCCGGATCTATGGCTCAGAGGCACGCGGCCCAATCTCGGCGTTGACGCTGTGGGGGGGCTTTGCCTCGACAGTGTGCTGGCCGTTGTCGGCCGTGCTGATCGATTGGGTCGGCTGGCGCGGCGCCTGCCTCAGCTATGCGGCGATCCATCTGTTCGTGACGGCGCCGCTTTGCCTGTTTGCCCTGCCACGCGGGGTAAAGCCGATCCCCGGCGCGACACCGGTGGCGGATGGCACGCCGCCGGTTTCGGTGCTGCAGGATCCGCGGTTCTGGTTGTTCGGCATCGCGATGATGGTGACAGCCAGCATTGGGGCATTCTGGTCGACCCATCTGATCACCATCCTGTCGGCGCAGGGGATGAGCCTGGCCGCTGCCGTCGCCCTGGGCGCGGTGATCGGCCCGGCACAGGTCGCCGCGCGGGTGGGCGAAGTGCTGGGCCGGGGACGCAATCACCCGATCTGGACGATGCTGACCTATGCGATCTGCGCGGTCGTCGGCATGGGCGGGCTGTGGCTCGGGATTCCTGCGATGCTGGCCTTTATCGCCTATGGCATGGGCAACGGGCTGTGGTCGATCACGCGGGGCGCGATGCCGCTGGCGATGTTCGGTCCGGATCGCTACGCGCGCATCGTCGGTATGTTGGCGCTGCCGACATTTTCGGCCTCGGCGCTTGCGCCGTTGGTCGGCGGTGCGCTGATCGACCGATTTGGCGCGGCGGGGGCGGTCCCGGTATCGGCGCTGCTGGCGTTGATCCCGTTGGCGGCGGCGCTGATCCTGGTGCGCGGACATGTGCGCCAGCGCCCGGGTGTTGTGCGCTAGGCGGCGTTTGCCGGAAACCGCAGCGGGGCTATCTGGTCTGCAAAGGCGATCACGCGAAAGGAACAGATCATGCGCAAGCTTCAGGTTCAGGGCGTCCATCACATCACGCTGACCGGGGCCGACCGGCAAAGTTCGATTGATTTCTGGGAAGGGGTGCTCGGTATGCCCTTCATCTTTGACCAGCCCAATCTCGATAACCCGGACGAGGGGCATCTTTATTTCGATCCCGGCGACGGGCGGCTGATCACCGTCTTTATCAATGAAAAGCGCCGCCCGGTGCATGGCCGTACCCCGACCGATCCTGGCTGCGTGCATCACCTGGCCTTTAACGTCAGCCATGCCACCTTTTCGCAGGTGATCGAGCGGCTGGAGGAGCGCGGCATTGGCCATTCCGGGGTCAAGGATCGCGGCTTTATGGATTCGATCTATTTCAAGGATCCGCTGGGGTTTCTGATCGAACTGGCCTGCTACCGGTTCGAACCGCCGCGGGGATCCTCGCATGCCGAGGTGATGATCGAGGCGCATCGGATCCGGGTGGCCCGTGGCGACTACAACATCGAGGAGCGGCACCTGGCCGACGCGATCGAGCTGATCGTGACGCGGTCGCAACAGACCCTGTCGGCCAGCCGCGCCCCTGCCGATCCCTATCGCTAGGCGGGCACGCCTGACGGCTGCCGATCTGGCGCCGCATTCTGCGCTCTTGCGCCGCCGTCACTTCCCGCCGAACATTGGCGGGGAGTGGAGGATGAACCGATGAGCCAGAGTTTTTCGACCAGCATGGTCACCCGCAAGCCGGTGGTGGACACCGACCTTGGCGTTGTCGCGGCGCAGAACAGCCGCGCCGCCCGGGTCGGCGCCGAGGTGTTGAAGGCCGGGGGCAATGCGATTGACGCGGCGATTGCCACCGGCTTTGCGCTCGGCGTTGTTGAACCCTGGATGAGCGGGCCGGGTGGCGGCGGCGGCATGGTGTTCTACGAGGCCGCCACCGGTCAGACCCATGCGCTGAACTTTGGCATGCGCTCACCAGCCGGGCTGGATCTGGCGGATTACCCGCTGACCGGGCAGGGGGTCGCCTCGGATCTGTTCCCCTGGCCGCTGGTCGAGGGGGATCGCAACCTGCGCGGCGCCAAGGCTATCGCGGTGCCGGGGATGGTGGCCGGTGCGGCGGCGGCGCATGACCGCTTTGGCGCCTTGCCCTGGGCCGATCTCCTGGCTCCGGCGCAGGCCATCGCCCGCGACGGGATGGAGGTCGATTGGTATGCCTCGCTGCTGATCGCCTCATCAGCGCGCAACATTGGCAGCGACTCCGATCTGGCGGCGATGTTCCTGGCGGACGGGGTCTATGCCCCGGTCGCGGGTTGGACCGATTCCGGTCTGCCGCGGATCGCGATGGACGGCATGGCCGACACGTTGGCGGCGCTGGCCGCCGAGGGCCGCGAGGCGTTTTACCAGGGCGATATCGGCGCGCGGATCGTGGCTGATGTGCAGGGCAAGGGCGGCAGGCTGGCGCGCAGCGATCTGGAAAACTATGCCGCCGAATGGGTTACACCCTATGGATTTGATCGCGCCGGTACCCGGTTTCACCTGCTGCCGGGGCTGACGGCAGGCCCGACCTTTGCCGATATCTTTGCCCGGCTTCCGGAACCCGCCGCTGGCGGCAGCCCGGATGCCGCAGGCTGGTCGGCGATCGCCACGGCGCTGAAGGGGGCCTATGATCACCGCATCGCGACCATGGGCCATGATGGCGAGATTCCGGGTCGCGAGAGTTGCACCTCGCATTTCTCGGTGGTTGACCGGCATGGCAACATCGTCGCCTGGACCCAGACCCTGCTGTCGATCTTTGGCGCCTGCACCCTGTCGCAATCGACCGGGGTGATGATGAACAACGGCATCATGTGGTTCGATCCCGAACCGGGCAAACCGAATTCGCTGGCGCCCGATGTGCCCACGCTGATGAACATCTGCCCGATGGTCGCGACCAATGCCGACGGCGGCTATGGTTTTGGCGCCTCGGGCGGGCGCAAGATCGTCGGGGCGGTGGCACAGCTGGCGCATCTGGTCAGCGACCGGGGCATGACGTTGGAGCAGGCGTTCCATCACCCCAGGATTGATTATTCGACCACCACGCTGGTCGCCGATGAGGCGATTCCGGCGCAGGCGCGGGTGGCGCTTGCGGCGGCGCACAAGCTCACCGAGCGGCCGCGCAATGTCTATCCGCTGAACTGGGCCTGCACCGGCGGGGTGATGCGCCAGGCTGGGCGCAATATGGGCTGCAGCGAGATCACCTCACCCTGGGGCGACGCGGTGCGCGAGGCCGATATCTGAGAGCGTCTACTAACCTTCCGGCAGGCAGGCTATTCCCATCCACGCTAAATAGGGTATGATGTTATAACCTTTGTGGGCGGCAGCCCGTGCGCGATTCTGGGAGGAAGCGATGAAGATTGAACCCACCGGCCAAATCATGGGCGCCATCGGGTCTGAAGTGGACCTGTCACAGCCGCTGAGCGACGCGGATTTTGGCGATATCGTCAGCGCGCTGGGCCGCCACGGGGTGATCTGCTTTCCCCGCCAAAGCCTGGATGCCCCGGCGCTGAAGCAATTCTCCGAACGGTTCGGCACGCTGCAGGTTTCGGTCAGCGGCCAGTATACCCATCCGGACCAGCCCGAGGTGATGGTCCTGTCCAACATGAAGGAAGACGGCAAGCCGATCGGCCTCGCCGATGCCGGGCAGGATTGGCACACCGATATGTCCTATATGGATGTCGTCGGCTTTGTGAATGTGCTGCATGCCGAAGAGGTGCCGATGCGCGAGGGCAAGCCGTTGGGCGCGACGCTGTTTGCCAATATGCGCCAGGCCTATCTGGATCTGCCCGAGGATCTGAAAACCCGCCTCAAGGATGCAGTTTGCGTCCATGACTTCAACAAGTTCTGGGAAAACATGCGGGCGCGCCCCGGGTCGGAACGGCCGCCGCTGTCGGCTGAGGCGCGGGCCAAGCGCCCGGCGGTTCGCCATCCGCTGTTCCTGATCCATCCGATCACTGGCGAAGAGATCCTCTATGCCAACCCCGGCTATGCCGAATATATCGAAGGCATGGATCGCGCGGAGAGTGACAAGATTCTTGAGTTCATCTTTGCCCATCAGCTGCAGGAAAAATACCAATACCAGCATGATTGGGCCAAGGGGGACGTGCTGATCTGGGATCACATTGGCACCCTGCACACGGCAATTGCCGATTACACACCGCAGGAACATCGCAAGATGATCCGCTGTCAGGTCTATGCCGACAAGGTGTTCGAACCGGCCTTTGTTGCGGATGCGCTGAGACACGCCACCGCCGCCTGAAGCAGAACCGCCGACGGATTGACCGCCCGCGCCCTCCCCGGTGCGGGCGGTCTAGTTTTTGAGCTGGGCTTTCATCCTGGCCTCGGGGAAACAGCTGGCTTTCTGGCCCCGGCTTTCCTGCCAGCGCCCGATCGAACGCCGGGTCTTGAACCCCGGCAGCCCATCGGCACCGCCGACATCATGCCCCAGCCCCTCAAGCGCCCGCTGCATCGTGGCGATATCTGAGCGGTAGAGCGGGTCGAGCCTGGCCCAACTGCCGCTGAAATCGCCAACGCCATAGCGGATGCGATCTCCGACATGGCCGACGAACAGGGCGTAGAGGTCGCTCATGTTGTAGTCCTTCAGCACATAGAAATTCGGGGTGACGATAAAGGCGGGGCCATGGCGTCCGGCGGGCATCAGCAGGAATCCCTGTCCTTTCAATTCATGCGCCGGGAAGGGCTTGCCAGAGACGCGGGTGATCCCCAGCGCCGCCCAATCGGCAATCTTGCGGCCCTGATCGGGGCCCTCCAGGGTGCAGGAGATGGCTGCGGGCACCCGCACCTCAAACCCCCAGTCGCGTCCCGTTACCCAGCCATGCCGGACCAGGTAATGGCCGATCGAGGCGATGGTATCGGCCTCGGAGCGCCAGATATCGGCATGGCCATCGGCGTCGCCGTCCACCGCGTATTTAAGAAAGCTGCTGGGCATGAATTGCGGCTGCCCCAGCGCCCCGGCCCAAGAGCTTTTCATCGCCCGCTGTGGTGCATGGCCTGCCTGCGCGATTTGCAGCGCGGCGATCAGTTCGGCGGTGAAATAGGCGGCGCGGGTCGACATGAATCCCCTGGTGCCCAGCACCTGAAACGCGTCATGCGGAATCGCGGCGCGGCCATAGCCGCTTTCCCGGCCCCAGATCGCCAGAATGATCCGCCCCGGCACGCCGGTTTTCTGCGTGACGGCGGCCAGCGCCCTGGCATGGCGTTTGGCCATTTGCCGACCGACCGAGGTGGCGCCGTCGAGGGCGCCACGGCTGAAATATTTCGCCGGGGCGCCGAATTCTGTCTGGCGTTGGTCTTTCGGGGTTTTCGGTTTGGTTCCGGGGGGCACCAGATCGGGCAGGTCCCAGTTCAGGCGGACCCTGTCAAAGGCGCCATCGAAGGTCGCGCGCGACACGCCCTTGGCCCGGGCATGTGGCCAGATGGTGGTTTGCAACCAGGCTTGGAATTGCCGCTCAACCGCCGCGCGGTCGATGGCCCGGGCGGGAAGCGCCGCCAGAACAAGAAACAGCAACAACAGGATGCGACGGGCCACGGCGGAACCTCTCTGATGGTTCCGCACAGCCTAACATATTGCATCCTTGCAGGTCAGCCCAGATGCCAGGCCGCGCCGCTTTCCTGCGCAATCTCGCGCAGCTTGGCCTTTAGCCCCGGCGCCACCGGAATGCCCTTGGCGCTGCGTTCGGCGGCGTGGCGGCGTTCAGGATCCCCGGCGACCATCACCGGCTGGCCCGGATCAATCGGCGGGGTGGCCGACAGCGCCTCGCAAAAGGCGGCGACCTCGGCGCGGAACTCTTCGACCGGGCGGAACATGCCGGGGTCGATGGCCAGGAAGAAATGGCCGATATCCATGCCCTGCGGTTTCTTGGCGTGCTGCGGGTCGGTCGGAAAGGTCGCGCCGGACAGGCCGGCGGCCAGGATATTGACCATCGCTGACAGGCCATAGCCCTTGTAGCTCGACCCTTCGGGCGAACCGCCGAGCGAGGTCAGGTAGCCACCTTTCTGGGTTTCCAGCGGATCGGTGGAGGGCAGGCCGTCTTTGCTCAGCACCCAGCCCGGCGGACAGTCCAGCCCCTCGTTCGCCTTGTTGCGGATGCGGCCAGCCGCCACCGTCGTTGTCGCCATGTCGAGCAAGAACGGTCGCCCCGGTGCGCCGGGGGCCGCAAAGGCCAGAGGATCGGTGCCAAAGCGCGCCTCGGCGCCGCCGGTCGGTGCGACCTGGATCAGGCTGGCCGAGGTGGTGACCATGCCGATCAGCCCGGCCTCGGCCGCCATATTGGCATAAAAGCCGCAGGCGCCGAAATGCGCCGAATTGCGCACCACAGCGATGCCGATGCCCAATGTGCTGGCCTTGCCTATCGCGGCCGCCATCGCCATTTGAGCGGGCGCATGGCCGAGGCCACCGTCGCCGTCAATCAGCGCATTGACCGGTCCTTCGGATTGAATCGCCGGGGTCGCCTCCATCCGCAGCCGCCGATTGCCCAGATGTCGGTGATAGACCGTCAACATCGAGATTCCGTGGCTGTCGATGCCGTGCAGATCGGTCCAGGCCATCACCTCGGCGGTTTTTTCGGCATTTTCGGCGGGCATCCCCCAGGCGGTCAGGATCCCGGCGATCTGCGTCTTGTGGGTGTCAAAATCCGCGCCCCATTCGCCCATGCTCATGCCTCTGCCACCAGTTGGTTTTTCAATGTGCCGATGCCGGTGATGTCGATTTCGACCACATCTCCGGGTTTGAGATCGGGCGAGGTGCCATCGGTGCCCATCCAGATCACATCGCCGGGCCAGAGGGTCATGTATTGGCTCATCACCGAGATAAAGCGGGCGACGCCAAAGATCATCTCGTCGGTCTTGAAGCGGATGGTCTGTTCGCCGTTTACCCGCACGGTTGTATACATATCCTCAAGCCGGGCTTCGGTGTCGATCCAGGGGCCCATCGGTTTGAAGGTGTCGGAATTCTTGGCCCGCCACAGGGTGCGGTCGCTTTTCTGCCAAAGCCGTTCCGAGACATCATTGCCGATGGTAAAGCCGAGAACGTGATCCAGCGCTTCGGCCTCGCTCACCTTGCGGGTGGTCTTGCCGATGACCGCGACCACCTCACCCTCGTAATGCACCTTTTTCGCATCCTGCGGGATCACGATGTCGGCGCCATGGCCGATCAGCGCATTGTTGGCGCGATAGCCGACATCCGGCTGGGTCGGCAGGTTGGGCACCGTGCCATTGCGATCCGCCGCTTCCCTGATGTGTTTGGCATAGTTCAGCCCGACGCAGTAAAAGGTGCGCGGCTCCACCGGAACCAGCAGGTGAACGGCCTCAAGATTGTGGACGCTGCCGGTGATGTCATAGCCATCAAACGGATCGCCAGCGACCTCGCGGATGATGTCGCCCTCGACCAGCCCATAGCGCGGGCTGCCGCCCGTATCGAATCTGCACCAACGCATTGTTGATCCTCCCTTCAGGCCGCAAACGACTGCGGCCCGCTTTTCAGCCAGCGGATTTGCCAGCCCTTGTCGGTTTGCGCGATGCGGGCAGTCAGCGTGCGGATGCTGGAAAAGCCCTGCATCGGTGACGGGCCCTCAGGCCGCGCGCCGCTGTCATGTTGCAGCACCAGCATATAGGCGGTCAGGGTGACTTCGCCGTCGTCGGCGATGGTGCCGCCGATATTGCTGAGCAGGTGATGAATGCGCCGGGTGGTCGAGCGGCCCTGCATCGCCGCCAGCAGCGAAGCGCGGTCGCTCAGCACCTTGCCCTGCCGGTGCCATTCGCCGTCCAGCAGTGCCACCATCGTTTCGTAGTCACTGTCATCAAGGGCGCGAAAGAACCGGATCAGGGCATTGCCGGCCCTTGCCAGCGGATCGTGGGACATTGGTTGGGCGGTCATGGCTCCTCCTGCGGGACCTGAGAAATCTGGGGGAATGTGACGCGCCGACCTCCTCCTGCCTGCGCGTCACCCCTGCCTTAGCCGGTGCCGGGCGTGGCGGCGATAAAGCCGATCTCGGCACTGCCATCGCGCAGCACCAGATCGACGTTAAAGCTGTAGCGCGACGGGTGGTAATGCACCTCAAGATAATAGATCGGCTTGTCGCGCAGGGTGAAATAGACCCGCCGGGCGCGGATGATCGGGGTCCCTTCGTCAAGATCCAGAAGGCGGGCCACCTCACCGGTGGCGGCAAAGGGTTCCAGCACCTGTTCGGCGCGATGCACCTTGCGCCGGGTGCGGATGCCGATGGCAAAGGCCGAGGCGACGGGACGGCGGTAGTCCTCTTCTGACAGGCGGGTGTCGGGGCTGTCGGCGGAATAGCCATCGGCGACGGTCAGCGGCTCGCCCTCGCGGTGCACCGCAGTGCGGATGTGGCGCACCGGGCTGTTGTCGGGCAGGTCGAGGATCTTGGCCAGATCGGCATCGGCGGCGATCACCGTGTTGGTCAGCGGTTCACTGGCAAACAGCCGCGCCTCTTCGAGGAAACCGACCAGGTTGAATTCCCGTGCGGTGCTGCGGCGGCCGGTGACAAAGGTGCCGACGCCGGGACGGCGCACCAGCAGGCCCTTTTCGACAAGCTGGCCGATGGCGGCGCGGATGGTGATGCGGCTGACGCCGTATTCCTCACAGAGTTCGGCCTCGCTCGGCAGCATCGCGCCTTTTTCGAAACCGTCGTCGGCAATCCGGTCTAGCAGGTCGCGAGAAACCTGCCGATACAGGGCGTTGGCCATGGGGGTCCTAACCGTGATGGCCAGTGGCGGCACGCCACAGCCAATGCGGTGATGATGTCATTACCTCTGTCGGGGGTCAATCAATCCGAGGACAGGTTGCAGATACCTGCGGCGGCTCAGAAATCGACGGTGACGCCGGGCAGTTTCAGGGCTGAGATCAGATCGCGCAGCTCTTGCCGGGCGGCGACGTTGGAAATGTTCATCCCCTTGACGCCGATATCCTTGAGGTCGAGCAGGGTCAGCCCGCGCGGGAACAATTCGCGAAAGATCACCCGCTCGGTAAAGCCAGGCACGACGCGAAAGCCGATGCGCTTGGACAGGCGGGTGATCGCGCCTTCCATCTTCATCTTGTTGATCATCGCCTGGGCGCCCAGCCGGTTGCGCAGCACCACCCAATCCAGCGGTTTCAGCCCGGCCTGGGCGCGCAGCTGCCGCGCCGACCAGACCATTTCGGCATAGACCGAGGGGCCGAGGATGCGCTCGCCGTCATTGTCGATATGCGCCAGCAGGTCGAAATCAACAAAGCTGTCGTTCAGCGGGGTGATCAGCGTGTCGGCCAGCGAATGCGCCACCTGGCTCAGCCGGGTGTGCGAGCCGGGGCAATCGATCAGGATGAAATCTGCCGTCGGTTCCAGCGCGGCAATCGCCGCCGAGATCCGGTGATCATAGGGGTTTTCGCCCGGCTGCAGCTTGGACGGGTCGGCATCCGGCAATTCGTGGAATTCCGGCGAGGGCAGTGTCAGCCCCTCTTTCGCCAGAAACCGGGTGCGGTTGTCCATATAGCGCCCGAGGGTCTTTTGCCGCATGTCGAGGTCAAGCACCGCGACCTTGTGGCCCATCCGCGCCAGCGCGGTCGACACATGCATTGAGACGGTGGATTTCCCCGCGCCGCCCTTTTCGTTCCCCACGACGATAATATGAGCCATGCCCGAGCCCTTTCCTGCCACGCTCACCGGCGGGCTTTTTCGTTCGCGCAACTATATGTTGTGTTGAGCCGCAAATAAAGCCGGTTTCAAGCGGCTGGGCGGGATATGTGGCGCTACTGCCCTGCCTCGCCCTCGACCGGTTGGCCGAAAACGACGATCGCCGCGCCAAAAATCGCCAGCAGGCCAAAGGCAATGGCCCGTGCGCGCCGCCCGTCGCGCCAATCGCCCAGGGCGGCCAGACCCGCCTGCAGGGCGTAATAGGCGGCAAATGCGCGTGAGGCAAAGGTGATGATCTGGAACACATCCACCGCCCAGGTCTGTGCCAGCCCGACGGCGGTCAGCAGGGCATAGGCCAGCGCCGGGTGGATGCGGCCACGGGTCAGCTCGGCGATCAAACCGCCAGAGCCGCTGGTGTCGGCGACCGCAGCGCTGAATTGCGCCGCCAATGCCGCGACCACCAGCAGCGCCGGCAGGACCGGTGCGACGATCGCCATCATGTCGACAATCGCGGTTTCCGAAAACTGCAGCTGGTCCTTGCGAAACACATAGGCCAGCGCGACGATGTAGAACAGGTAGATCGCGCTCGACAACGACTGCGCCCAGCGCATCGACCGGATGCGCACCGCCGATTGGTAGGTCGCACCCAGATAGCGGCTGGTTTCAAAGCCCTGCACGGTGACCAGCAACCCCATCGTCAGGGTCAGCGCCGCCCAGCCGGTCAGTTCGGGCGGGTTGAACACCAGATCGCCCGACACCGCCTTGCCCGAGGCAAACAAACTGAGACCGACCAGCAGCGCCGCGATCACCGCCAGTTTCACCGCAACGGCGGAATATTCCATCCGCTCCAGCGCCGCAAAGCCCGAGGTCCAGCCGGTCACCAGGATGATCACGAACATCGCCGAGGTCACGATCCGTGCCGACAGGGCGGAATCCCAGGGTGTCAGGCTGACCGCGAAGGCGCCAAACAGGTTCAGGTAATAGGCGACCGAGATCATATAGGCGAAGGCCAGCATCGCCGAGGCGACGGTTTCGATCCGTTGGTCCAGCGCCGGGCGCGGGTCGTCGCCATCGCCGATGCGTGCAATATTGACCCGGACCGCGCCGCCATAGGCCCAGGCCAGCGCGCAGAGTGCCAGCATCGCCAGCGGTGCGAAATAGCCAAAGGATTTTTCCAGCACCGGACCAATGATCAGAAAGCCGCTGCCGATGATCGAGGCCAGCGGCGTCACCATCGCCCGCCAGGTCCGCCGGTTGCGCAGCCGGGGCCGCAGCAGCGCGATCCCGGTCAGCAGGGCGACCACAGCCAGGATCAGGTTCAGGGGGGCGTCGGGCATCGTCAACTCAGTCTTCAAAGCGCAGCGCGGCGCGGATCAGCTGACGCAGCTGCGTCTCATAGGCGGGGCTGCCGGGACGGGCGATGGCGGCCAGATGCAGGGTCTTTTCGGTCACGGCAAATCCGATCAGCGCCGCCATGAACAGGGCGGCACGGTCGGCGCGGCCAATCAGCCGTTCCAGCGGCTCTTGCAGGCGGGTCCGGTGCAGATCGCGCACCATCGGCCCGACCGTCTCGTCATGGGCATTGCTGGTGATCATCTGGATCAGCGAGGGGGCGGCGGCCCCACGCGGCGTCTGGCTGAACAGCGCGATCACATATTCCTCAAGCTGCGCCGGATCCGCAGGCAGGCTCAGCGCATCATAGCCGTGGTCCAGCGAGGCGGTGAACAGCCCGAGCTTGCTGCCGAAATGGCGCGCGATCAGCGCCACATCGACACCGGCGGCGGCGGAAATCGACCGCACCGACACATTTGAGTACCCCCGCGTCCAGAATTGGAGCCGGGCCTGCTGCAACAGTTTTTCGCCTGTGGTCATCGGTGTCATTGCGCCGTCTAGTTACGCGGCAGTAGAAGAAAGTCAACGTGTGTTGACAGCGCGGTCCGGGCACACTAGCTGGGTGTCAACAAACGTTGACATCATGTGGAGCCCCCATGTCCAACACAGCCCTGATCACCGGCGCCTCCTCAGGCATTGGCCGCGAAATGGCACGGATTCATGCCGCGCGTGGCGGCGACCTTATCCTTGTCGCCCGGCGCGAGGCGGAATTAAACGCGCTGAAGGCCGAGCTCGAGGCGGCGCATGGCATCGCCGCGCATGTCTTTGCCACCGATCTGGCCGTCGAGGGCGCTGCTGTGGCGCTCTACCTGACGGTCAAGACGGCGGGGCTCAAGGTCGATACCCTGATCAACAACGCCGGCTTTGGCGGTCATGGTCAACATATCGAGCGCGAGTTGAGCGCCGAACTGGGGATGAACGACGTCAACATCCGGGCGCTGATCAGCCTGACCCATGTGGTGGCGCGCGATATGGTCGCGACGGGCGCGGGCCGGATCCTCAACGTCGGATCGACTGCCGGGTTCCTGCCCGGTCCGAACCAGGCGGTCTATTTCGCCAGCAAGGCCTTCGTCAATTCGTTCAGCCAGGCGCTGGACGAAGAGCTGCGCGGCAAGGGCGTGACCTGCACCGTGCTGACGCCGGGCTATGTCGAGACCGAATTTGCCAAGGTCGCCGACATGGAGGGCACGATGATGGTCAAGGCGGGCGGCAAAAGCGCCAGGGTGACCGCGCAAAAGGGCTATGACGCGATGATGGCGGGCAAGCTGGTGGCGTTTGATCGCCCGATGCTCGGCTTTTTCCTGCGCTTCGTCACGCCGTTCGTGCCGCGGCGGATGCTGCTGAAGGTGTCGGGCAAGTCCCAGTCGAAATAGCGCGGGCATGCGAAAAGGGCGCGGGAAATTCTCCCGCGCCCTTTCGTTCGATACGCTGTTGGCAGGCTCAGAAGCCGAGGCCGGCGTATTTGTTCTTGAACTTCGAAACCCGGCCACCGGCATCGGTCAGGCGGGTGCCGCCACCAGTCCAGGCGGGGTGCACGGTCGGGTCAACGTCCAGTGCCAGCTGATCGCCCTCGGCGCCCCAGGTCGAGCGCATTTCGAGGATGGTGCCATCGGTCATTTTGACGTTGATGACGTGATATTCGGGATGGATATCCTTTTTCATCGCGCCGCTCCTTATGCCGTGGTTTTCGGTTTGTAATTGGTGACCTCGGCGATCCGGGCAGATTTGCCGCGACGCGCACGCAGGTAATAGAGCTTGGCCCGGCGGACACGGCCGCGGCGGACAACCTCGATGCTGTCGATATTGGTCGAATGCAGCGGGAACACCCGCTCGACGCCTTCGCCAAAGGAAATCTTGCGCACCGTGAACGATCCGGCAATGCCATGGCCGTTCTTGCGGCTGATGACGACGCCTTCGTAATTCTGGACGCGCGACCGGGTGCCTTCGGTCACTTTAAAGCCGACGCGCACGGTGTCGCCGGCCTTGAAATCGGGAATGTCCTTCCCGAGGGAGGCGACTTGTTCCGCCTCGAGTTGTGCGATCAGGTCCATTCGACCTTACTCCTAGCTGCTCGCGGTTGCTCCGCGAAGATGTGCGGGAATGAGAGCTCCTGGTCTTCTTTCGGGTCCGCCTTGGCGCCCGCCGGAGGTCATGCCTACTTGTCTGTTCATCTGCCTGTCCGATCCGCCGTCGGGGCCGAAGCAGCCCGAGACCTTGGCGAAATAAGACAGGTCCGGCGACTCGAACAAGCCCCGGACGGGCTGCGTATAGTGCTTTGTCGGGTGGCGCGCAAGCGCCGTGCCATGGGGTCAGACCCTAGCCCAGCTTGACCACCAGTCCCTGACCGGTGGGCAATTCCAGCACCCGCTGGCCACGGGCGCCCAGCCAGTCATCCTCGGCATGTTTTTGCGCCGCGTAACCGGTCCAGCCGTAATCGTCAAAGACAATGTAGCCGCCGGGCACCACCCGGTCATACAGCGCCTCAAGCGCGGCGATTTCCGAGGCGGCGGAATTCATGTCGATATGCAGGAATGCGATCTGGTCCGGGCAGGCCTCGGCAAAGCTGTCGGGCACGATGCCACGCACCAGCTGCACATTGGGCGTATCGGCAAAGCGCAGCCGGGCGATGTCATAGATGGTTTCCTTGCCGGCGGCGTTCATCTTTTCGATCGCCGCGTTTGAGCGGGCTTCGGAATTATAGGCCTCGGGAATGCCCTCGAACGTGTCGTAGAGATACATCCGCCGCCCGGTCTGAACGAAATCGACATAATCCGACACCACGCCCATGCTGAACCCGGTCAGCACCCCGCATTCGACGAAATCCCCCTTCAGCTTCAGCGCCTGACCGGCGGCCCAGCACAGGGTGTGCAGCCGCCAGCCCAGCGACGCCTCTTGCTTGGTGCGGCTATGGGCGCGCATCGCGTCCTTGAAGCGCGGATCTTGCAGGAACCCGGTGCTGCGTTGCAGGCCAATCAGGTTGTCATTGGCATAGACCGCGCCAAAGATGTCCTTGAACAGCGCCAGGGCGGCAATAAATTTTTCGCCGCGTCCGTCTTTGAAGTTTCCATAGAACATGTGGTGGCGATCCGTTGCACGATGTTGCTGTCATGCCTAGCGGGCGCCGTGCCATCGGTAAAGCCGGGTCTATTCGCCTCGCTTCAGCCGCGCCTGATAGGCGGCCCAGAGGTCGGGGCGCCGGGCGGCGGTGATCGCCTGCGCCTGGGCCTGGCGCCACTTGGCGATTTCGCCATGATGGCCGGACATCAGCACATCCGGGATGGCGCGGCCCTGCCATTCGGCAGGTTTGGTGAATTGCGGATGTTCCAGCAGCCCGTCGGCAAAGCTTTCTTCCTCGGTCGAGGCGGCATTGCCCAGCACCCCGGGCAGCAGCCGCACGGTGGCGTCGATCATCGCCTGTGCCGCGATTTCGCCGCCGGTCAGGACAAAATCGCCGAGGCTGACCTCTTGCACGTTGTACTGATCCAGCACCCGCTGATCGACGCCCTCGAAACGGCCGCAGATCATCGTGACGCCATCGGCGCGGGCCAGATTGCGGGCCATCGCCTGATCAAACCTTGCCCCGCGCGGCGACAGATAAATCAGCGGCGCCGCCCCCCGGCTGCGTGACTGCGCCTCGTCGATCGCCGCACCCAGGACATCGGCGCGCAGCACCATGCCGGCGCCGCCGCCAGCGGGGGTGTCATCGACGTTGCGGTGCTTGCCCAGACCAAAGTCGCGCAGATCAATGGCGTCGAGCTGCCAGAGCCCGTCCTGAAGCGCCTTGCCGGTCAGGCTTTCGCCTAGAACCCCGGGAAAAGCCTGCGGAAACAACGTGATAATCCGCGCGGTCCAGACCCCGGCCAGATTGGTGGGCTCATCCATCAGGCTTTGCGGTTTCAGGTTTTCGCGGATGGATTTGCGTCCATGCGATTTCGTCAGGCTCATGTTTGGGGTGCCTTTCGGCGCAGCCGCGCCTGTTTCAATTCGCGCCGTTGATCGCGGTTGGCGATGGTCCGGTTGATTTCCAGAAGGTCGTCCAATGCGTCGGGCCGCGCGGCGTTGCGGTGTTTGGCCGGGGTCAGCGTGGCACTGAGGGCCGGGTCGACACCGGCCTGCTGCAGCAGCGCGGCCACCGGATCATCGCTGCGTTCCAGCGGCAGGCAGGTGACCGGCAGCGGCGCGATCCGGGCCGCTACGGTTTCGGCGGCGGCGTTCAGATCGGCGGCCCCGGCCAGACGGGCGGAAAAGGTCGCGAGGTCGTCGGTCAGGGACGAGCTTTTCACATGTTCCCAATGCGCCGAGCGCAGCCAGCTTTCCGCGCTGCGGGTCGAATAGACCAAGCGGATCTCGGCGCGCGGAAACCGGCGCAGGATCGCGGCGGTCAAATCCGCCATCAGCTCCGGCGCGGCGCTGTAATCGTCGATGCCCGCCCGCCCCGGCATATGGCCGGAAAGTTCCTCTGCCGACAGGATCAGCGGGCGCTGTTTCAGTCCGCTCAGCCCGGCCACCAGGGTTTCCGCGCGGCTGGTAAATTTCGCCAGGGTCAGCGGGTCGCGCCAGGTCGAATAGCCACGTGCGGCGTGCAGCAGCGCGGTCAGCTGCGGTTTCAGCAGGACTTGCACATGTGCCGCCAGCCGCGGGTGATTGGCCTTGAGCGCCGCCTGAATGCTGGAGGTGCCGGTCTTGTGAAACCCGGCATGGATGACCACCCGCGGGATCACCGCGCGGCCTTTCGCACCTGCCGGACCAGAGTCTTTTTCTGTGCCCGGATCGCGGCCCAATCCTGATCCGACCGGTTCAGCGCCAGCAACTGGTTCAGCACCTCGGGCGGCATCGCGGTATTGGCGGGGGGCAGGCGGGCGAGGTTGGCGCGCAAGCCCGGATCGACCCCGGCCAGATCCAGCAGCGCGTCGAGCGGCCCCAGCGGCCTGGCGCCGATATCCTCAAGCCGGGCGCGATGCACCGACACCGGGTCCACGGCGGCGGCGATGCGATCAACCATCGCGTCAAGGTCGGCATGTGGCAACGCCCGCGCGGCATAGCTGTCCAGGTCGTCAGTGATCCGGGTGGCACGCAGATGCTGGGCATAGCAGCTTTTCACCCAAGGTCCGGCGGCGCGGGTGGTGAATAGAAAATCGATATCTGACGCACCGCCGCTTTCGCGGCCAATTTCGGCCAGCCCGGCCATCAGCCGCGGCGCGGCGGCATACTCATTCTGCCCGTGGCGGAATGGCATATGGCCGGAGAGATCCTCGCTCGACATCAGGACCGGGCGCGGATCGCTGCGCTCCAATCCGGTGAACACCCGCGCCGCTTCAAAGACGAACAAGGCCCATTCGACCTCGTCCATGGTCTGGGAATAGGCGCGGGCGGCCTCGGTCAGGCCGGGCATGTCGGCCTTGAGCATCACCCGGTAGGCCGGGGCGAGAGTCGCGCGATTGGCCTCCAGGGTCTGCTGGATGCTGCTGGTTCCGGTCTTGTGGAAACCCGCATGCACGATCAGCCGCATCAGAGCAGCCCCTCGGGCGGGTCGGCAACAATCCGGCCCCCAGCCAGATCGACGGTTGGCACACAGGCCAGCGTGAAGGGCAGGAAAAAGGTCTGCGAGCTGCCGGGCATCTGCACCTCAAGCAGGTCATCGGCGCCGTGATTCATCACCGCCTTGACCTGGCCGAGCTCGGTGCCGCCGGTGTCGCGCACCGTCAGGCCGATCAGATCGGCGTGGTAATATTCATCATCCGGCAATGCGGGCAGCCGGTCTCGCGGCACGAACAGGCGCATGCCTTTCAGCGCGTCGGCCTGTTCCTTGGTCGCGATGCCGCTGATCTGGGCGGCAAAGCCGTTTTTGATCACCCGGGTCAAGGTGATGGTAAAGCTCTTGGTGCCATCCTCAGAGGTCAGCGGGCCATAGTCGGCCACCGCCTCGGGCTCGGCGCAGAAACTTTTCAGCCGCACTTCGCCGCGAACCCCGAAGGATCCGGCGATGGCGCCGACGCAGACCAGTTCGCTCATTTTCCCCCCTTGCAGAGCAGGTCGGCCAGGACCCCGGCACGATCCACGCAACGCTCGGCCTCGCGGCTGTGTTCATACACCATGCCTGCGGCAAAGGCGATTGCGATCAGGATCAGGGTGCGCATGGGTCAGCTGGCTCTGGATGTCGAAATCGGAGCGCGGCCGGGGCCGCGATCCCGCCCGGCGCGCGCAGGCGCCAGGCTTTCCGGGGCGCGGAATCGGGGGGCGGTGCTGTCCCCCGATCCTGCGGCCCCGGTTTTGCAACCGATCCGATTACTCGGCGGCGGCCTCTTCGGCAGGTGCGTCTTCGGCAGGTGCGGCGGCTTTTGCTGCCTTGGCGGCGGCGCGTTCCTGTGCGGCCTTGCCCGGCTCACCTTTTTTCGGGTTCGAGCGGGTCTTCTTCTCGGTCACGCCGGCGGCTTCCAGCATCCGGGCAACCCGGTCGGTGGTCTGAGCGCCCTGGCCGAGCCAGTATTGCACCCGCTCGATGTCCATTTTCACCCGCTCTTCGCTGTCTTTGGGCAGCAAGGGATTGTAGGTGCCCAGCTTTTCGATGAAGCGACCGTCGCGCGGCATCCGGCTGTCGGCGGCAACGATGCGGTAGAAGGGGCGTTTCTTGGACCCGCCGCGGGCGAGACGAATTTTCATGGCCATTGGGTGTTCTCCTTTGAATGGCGGTTTCGGGGGGGATGATCCCCGCCCTAGGATTGGTGCTTCTGGTGATGCCGAATGACTTCGGCGATGATGAAGTTCAGGAATTCCTTGGCGAATTCCGGGTCCAAATCGGCCCGGACGGCCAAATCTTCTAGCCGGGCGATCTGCGCCGCTTCGCGGGTGGGATCTGACGGTGGAAGCTGGTGTTCGGCCTTGAGTTTCCCCACGGCCTGCGTGTGTTTGAAGCGCTCGCCCAGGGTATAGACGAGGATGGCATCCAGCCGGTCGATGCTCTGGCGGTGCTCTTTCAGCAGCGCGGCGGCCTGGGCGACCGGGTCGTTGGCAGAAGTGTCAGTCAAGGGCGTATCCCTCCGGTTGGTATTTCGGATCGCTGTAATGGGCGATTTCCAGGGCAATGCCGTCGGCCAGTTGGCTGTTGCGCAGCGCCGCTGGGGCGGGATGCCGGTAACAGATGTCATTGCCATCAACCGTCGCCGCCTCGGGGTCTTTTTTGGCGCCCAGCCGTTCGGCCAGACGGATCGAATCGAGGTTCTTCGGGTCGAGGTAGCTGACCGCGCCGGCCCAGCCCAAGGTGTCATAGAAATAGCGTCGGGCGGCATGGGTGGCCTCCAACGCGTAGCCGCGCCCTGCGGTTTCCGGCCAGATGATCCAGGCGATTTCGGCCTCGGGCCATTGCGCCGGTTTCCAGCCGCCGGCCATGCCCAGCGGTTTGTCGCTGCGCTTGTCGTGGATCATCCACATGCCATAGCCGCGGATCTGCCAATGGCCGATCTCGGCGGCATAGAGCATCCAGGTCTCATAGGGGTTCAGCGGCCCGCCCATGAACCGCGCCCGATACGAGGTGAAGGTCGATTTGAAATTCGGGTAATCGTCGGCCTCGGGGCCGCGCAGGACCAGGCGTTTGGTCTCGATCACCGGGATGGATTTATGCGGCATTGGCGGCGCCTCCGGTGCTGGCGGAGGGGCGGGTAAAGACGGGGGTCATGCGTAGGCCCCCATTCCGCCGTTTTCCAGATCATCCGGGCCGGGGTGGCGCCAGACCTGCAAATGGCCCAGCTTGGCGTGGTCAAAGCTGGATTCCAGCACCGCGCCGAGGCGGCTGGCGACGGCGGCAGAGCCGGTGTTGTCCGGGGCGACCAGGCTGATCGCGGTGGACCAGCCGAGCACGTCATAGGCATAGGCGCGGGCGGCGGCGGCGGCCTCGGTCGCATAGCCCTTGCCTTCGAACCCGTCGAACAGATCCCAGCCGATTTCCGGCTCGGGCCAGCCGACCGGGTTCCAGAGGCCGACGATGCCAACCGTCGCCCCGGTGGCGCTGAGGTCGACCATCCAGCGGCCATAGCCGCGCAGGGTCCAATGGCCGATTTCGGTGCCAAGCTGGCGCCAGGCCCCATCGGCATCCTTGGGGCCGCCGACGAAATGCGACCGCTCAGAGGCGTAAAAGGTGGTGATCGGCGCGACATCACTTGCGTCGGGGCCGCGCAGGGTCAGGCGTTCGGTTGTCAGCACGGGAATGGATGTCATGCCAACCCCTCCAGCAACTTGCGCCCGGCCTTGGTCTTGGGCAGGTGGCGCCAGATCCGCATGTCGCCGGTCATCTTGTGATGGAACACCCCTTCGGCCCGTGCGCCGAGCCGTTCGACCAGCGCACTGGAGCGGGCGTCGTGCTCTTGCACCAGAGAAATGCAGGAGGCCCAGCTCTTGTCGCGAAACAGCCAGTCAAGCACCCCGCGCGCGGCTTCGGAGGCATACCCCTTGCCGCCGGAGCCCTCCAGCAATTGCCAGCTGAGTTCCGGCTCTGGCCAGCCCTTGGGGAACCAGGGGCCGACCAGCCCGACATGGATGCCGGTCGCCTTTTCGATGACCGCGAAATGGCCATAGCCGCGCAAGTGCCAATGGCCGATGATGGTGGCAATCGACCACCAGACTGAATCCTCGTCCGGGTTTTGGTTGATGAAGCGGCGGGCGCCGGGCATCAGATAGGCCACGGTCGCGTCGAAATCCGGCGCGGCGGGGCAGACCAGGCGCAGCCGCTCGGTGGTGATCTCGGGATAGCTCAGGGGCGCTGGGCGCATCATTTCAGCGCCCGATACATGTTGCCGCCCCAAAGGGTCTTTTCGGGAAACAGCGCTTTGGCCGCCTTTTCGGACTCCTCCAGGCGGGCCATCAATTCAGGGCGGTTCAGGCCGTTGAACAACGGGTCGTCGATCCGGCTGCCTTTGGGCAGGCGGTGGCCCAGCTGCACCGCCGCGTCGATGGCGCTTGAGGCGCAGGACCAGGCACCGGTGTATTTGCCGTCGTTCAGCCCGAGGCAGCGCTCAGAGAGATCCGTGCCCGCAGCGCCGAAAAAGCTGTCGCGCGCGATGGTGTCGAGCATTTGCAGTCCGACATGTTCCTCGGGCAGGCATTTCGCAATCGCCACAAAGCTCGCGCCGTCGCGCGCACAGCTTTCCAGCGCGCGCGGATCGACCTCCTGCGCCAGCGCCAGCGCCGGCAAGGCCGACAGGCCGATCACCGAGAGATATGCCGCCGCAAGGTTCACTTCTTCTTCCCGAACCCGCTCAACCCCGGGGGCAGCGCGCCGCCACCACCCAGACCCGGCAAGCCACCGGGCATCTTGCCACCGGGCATCGTCCGGCCCATCTGCTTGGCCGCCGCTTCCAGCGCCTTGGGGTCCATCTGGGCCGGATCGGGCATGCCGCCGCCATCCTTGCCCATCATCCCCTTCATCGCCTGTTTCAGCATCCCGCCTTTGCCCATCTTGCCCATCTTCTTCATCATGTCCGCCATCTGGCGGTGCATCTTGATCAGACGGTTCAGATCCTGCACTTCCATCCCGGCGCCCTTGGCGATGCGCTTTTTGCGGCTGGCCTGTAGCAGGGCCGGATTGGCCCGTTCCTTCTTGGTCATCGACTGGATCAGGGCGATCTGATGCTTGATGGCGCTGTCATCGAACCCGGCGTCCTTGACCTGTTTGGTCATCTTGCCCATGCCGGGGAGCATGCCCATCACCCCCTCCATGCCGCCCATCTTGAGCATCTGGCCTAATTGTTCGCGCATGTCGTTCATGTTGAACTGGCCCTTGGCGAACCGTTTCATCATGCGTTCGGCCTGTTCGGCCTCGATGGTCTGCTGTGCTTTTTCGACCAGCGCCACGATGTCGCCCATGCCGAGGATACGGCCAGCGATGCGTTCGGGCTCGAAAGTCTCGATCGCCTCCATCTTCTCGCCGAGGCCGACAAAGCGGATCGGCTTGCCGGTGACGGCGCGCATCGACAGGGCGGCACCGCCGCGCCCGTCGCCATCCATCCGGGTCAGCACCACGCCGGTGACACCGATCTTGTCGTCGAATTCCTGTGCCACCTCGACCGCGACCTGACCGGTCAGCCCGTCGACCACCAGCAAGGTTTCGCGTGGGTTGACCACGTCGCGGACATCGGCGGCCTGCTGGATCAGCTCGGCGTCGATATGCAGCCGCCCGGCGGTGTCGAGCATATAGACATCATAACCGCCGAGGCTGGCCTGCGTCTTGGCCCGTTTGGCGATCTTGACCGGATCCTCGCCCTTGACGATCGGCAGGGTGTCAACGCCGATCTGCACGCCAAGGATCTGCAGTTGTTCCATCGCCGCCGGGCGGTTGACGTCGAGCGAGGCCATCAGCACCCGCTTGCCGTCCCGCTCTTTCAGCCGCTTGGCCAGCTTGGCGGTGGTTGTCGTCTTGCCCGAGCCTTGCAACCCGACCATCAGGATCGGTGCCGGGGCATTGTCGATCTTGAGCTTGCCGGGATCGCTGTCGCCGGTCAGCACATGCACCAGCTCGTCATGCACGATCTTGACGACCTGTTGGCCCGGTGAGATCGATTTGGTGATCGCCTGGCCGGTCGCCTTCTCCTGCACCGCCTTGATGAAGTCGCGCGCCACCGGCAGCGAGACATCGGCCTCAAGCAGTGCCACCCGGACCTCGCGCAGCGCGGTTTTCACATCATCGTCGGACAGGGCGCCCTGTTTGGTCAGCCGGTCAAAGACACCGGAAAGGCGTTCGGATAGGTTTTCAAACACGTTTCATGGCCCTTTCGCCGGTTCCCATATGCTCCGATTTAGGATCGAAGCGCACAATACGCAAATGCCCCCACGGGCGTAACACGCTGGTGGGGGGCGATCCCTGTTGATCAGAGACCGGAAGGTGTGACTCCTCCGGATGCTGCGGCTGCGTGTAAAAGCCTGTCGCGGGCGAGTCAAGCTTGGCGGGGTCTGACCATGGCAACGGGCCGCCTCAGCGGCTGGCTGTCAGCCAGGCATTGATCGCCTCGACAAGGCGCCGGGACCCGGGGCCGTTGGTATAGGCCGCGACAACGGGGATCGATCCGGCGCCGTTGCCGGTCAGGTTCAGGGCCGGGCGATAGGTGGTGATCTGATCATCGCCCCGGTCGTCCTCCACCACCGCCTCGCTCCGCTCGGCGAGATCACGCCGCGCGCTGGTCGAGGATCAGTTGCACCCGGCGGACAAAGACCGCAAAGGCGGCGATACGAGACCCTTGCACATTCGCACGCAACAGGCATTGATACGACTCTGAGTTTTCTAGCGCACAGAGTGGAGGGGCCATGGACAATTGGGATGAGATCCGCACCGCGTTTCACGTCGCCCGGCTGGGCACGGTATCCGGCGCTGCCGAAGCGCTGGGGGTGCACCATGCCACCGTCATTCGCCATGTTGATGCGCTGGAAACCCGGCTGGGGGTCAAACTGTTTCAGCGCCATGCCCGGGGCTATACCCCGACCGAGGCGGGCCAGGACCTGTTGCGGGTGGCGCAGGCCACCGACGATCAGTTCGGTCAGCTGGCGGGGCGGATCAAGGGCCGTGGCAATGCGGTGACCGGCGAATTGGTGATCACCACGCTCAGCGGGTTCAGCGAATTGCTGGTGCCGGCGCTGGCGGCGTTCCAGACCACCTATCCGGATGTGATCCTGCGCTATCTGACCTCGTCGCGGCTGTTCCGGCTGGAATATGGCGAGGCGCATGTGGCGATCCGGGCGGGCAGCCCGCCACAGCAGCCCGACAATGTGGTGCAGCAATTCATGCAGCTGGATTGGTCGATCTACGCCAGCCCCGATTACATCGCCCGTCACGGCCAGCCGGAAACCGAGTCCGAGGTGACGCAGCATCGCTTTGTCGGCTCGGATGACCCGGCCAGCCGGGCGCCGTTTTCCAAATGGCTGCGCGACAGCGTGCCGGCACGGCAGATCGTGTTCCGGTCGGGCGATGACCTGGCGGTGAAACAGGCGGTGTTGTCGGGGATTGGCCTCGGCTTTCTGCGCCGCGATCTGGCGGCGCATAACCCCGAGTTGATCGAGGTGCATCCGGCGATCGCGGATTGGCAGAGCCGATTGTGGCTGGTCACCCATATGGATCTGCACCGCACCACCAAGGTGCAGGCGTTCCTGACCTTTCTGAAGGACTGGTTCAAGATGGATCATCCGGCGTGAGAGCCCGCGCCTCTCGAGTCCGGCGGCCGATGCAAGGCCATGTCGCGATGCTGGCCTTTTCGGTGCTGGTGGCGGGGTCGTTTTCGCTCGGCGCGCTGGCGGCGCCGCATGTCTCGCCCTCGGCGATGAATGCGGTGCGGTTCCTGATTGCAGCGATCATCGTCGGCAGCGTTGCCGCGGCCACCACCGGGATCCCGCGCAGTGCTCTGCGCGCGCCCTGGCGCTATCCGCTGCTGGGTGGCATTTTCGCAATCTATTTCGTGCTGATGTTCGAGGGGCTGAAAACCGCCTCGGCGGTGTCAACCTCGGCGGTGTTCACCCTGACCCCGGTGATGTCGGCGCTGGCGGGCTGGGTCCTGCTGCGCCAGATCACCACGCCCCGGATGGCGCTGGCGCTGGCGATTGGCGCGGCGGGGGCGCTATGGGTGATCTTTCGCGCCGATCTGAACGCCCTGCTGCAGATGCAGATCGGCCGCGGCGAGGCGATTTTCTTCTGGGGCTGTCTGGCGCATGCGATCTATACGCCGCTGGTGGCCAAGCTGAACCGGGGCGAGCCGCCGGTGGTGTTCACTTTTGGCACATTGGTGGCGGGCTGGCTGGTGCTGAGCGCCTATGCCTGGCCGGATATCCTGAGCACCGATTGGATGGCGCTGCCGCCGATCGTCTGGATCACCTTGGCCTATGTCTCGGTCATTGCCAGCGCCACGACCTTTACCCTGTTGCAATTCGCCACCCTGCATCTGCCCTCGGCCAAGGTGATGGCCTATACCTATTTCACCCCGACCTGGGTGATTGTCTGGGAAATCGCGCTGGGCCACGAGGTGCCGCCGCTGCTGGTGCTCAGCGGGGTCGGGCTGACCATCGTGGCGTTGGTGCTGTTGCTAAAGGATGAGGGCTAGGCGCCCGGCAAGCGCGCCCGGCAGGGGCGCGCTTCTACCGGTGCTGCGACTGGTCGGGTTCGGATCAGGACAAGGATGGCATGCTGCTGACCGGGGCGATGGCGGTGGCCGTCAGCGCGGGCCGGATGTTCAGCGGTCCCAGCATCAGGAACATCGCCAGACAGACCAGCGACAGCGGCGCCAGCAGGCTTATCCGCAGGCGGATGCCGAACAGCCCGTCCAATGCCAGATGGATCAAGCGCAGCGGCAGCAGCGCCATCAGGGCAAAGGGGCTGACGAACATCAGCACTGCGAAGGGCAGGCCGATCAGGCTCTGTGCGGCGGCGGTCGCCAACGCATATCCGACAGTGGTTGGCAGCAACAGGGCGCAGACCGCAAACAACAACAGAATACTGTCCAGAATGTCGGTGCCCCGGCCGGTCTTCGCCTGGCGCGGGGCCTCGGACTTGCGGCGGTATTGGGCGAATCGACAGGCTGCGTGGTCGCGCATCGAGATGTTGCCGAACATCGGCGCTGCCGGTTGCTCGGTCGGGCACGTCGGTGCGGGGGTGGTTGGCGCAGTGTATTGAAGCGCTGGGCGAGGTTGCGAGGCCGACGCCGGGGCGCCGTTGAGGTCGCCATGCGGCGCAAGGGGGGAGGATGTGGTCATGAGACCGGGATATCGGCGGAATAGGGCGGCATTCGGGCAAGGCGCGGGCAATTTCGGGACTCGTGATTATTCCATCACGCTCTCATCTGTGTCGAGGCCCGGGTCGGCGTCCAGCGTCAGCTCGGCCGCCAGGAAGCGTTCGAAATCATCCAGGTTTACCGGCTCGAATTGGCCGAACCCCTGCATCCAGACCGAGGCGGCATGCAGCCCGCCCGGCTCCAGCTTGCACCAGGTGATCCGGCCACGCTTGTCCTGGCTGATCAGCCCGGCGCGGGTCAGGATACCCAGATGCTTGGATACGGCGGCCAGCGACATCTCGAACGGCTCAGCAACATCGGTGACCGCCATGTCATCCTCAAGCAGCATGGCGAGGATGCGCCGCCGCGTCGGGTCGGCAAGGGCCGAAAAGACCTGATCGAGATCGCGTGTCATCGCCCCCATAAGCCGTGCGACGCCGGGGCGGTCAAGGTCGGGCGTGTAATCGTTCAACTGGACGGTTGAATGAGCCGGGCAGGGGGTGCGATGGGCCGACGCCCGGTTTTGGCGCTCGGAGAAGACACGGGGCATCTAAGTTTACCAATTGAAAACAAATGCTTGGTTGGTGGCGGGCGGGATTTCCCGGCCGCTTGACTCAGGCCCCGATGGCGCATAGCAACAGCGCGGATGTCCGAAGGGGTGTTTCGGTGGCCGAACCTGACCAAAAGGAGCGCATGGCGCAGCTTGAGGAGCGGTTGGCGGTGGCGCGCAAGGCGCAGGAACCGGGCCCTCGCAAGGACGAGCATTATTCCCAGGCCAATATCGCCTGGCGGATGGTGACCGAGCTGGTGGCCGGTCTCGGGATCGGGGCGGTGCTGGGTTACGGGCTGGATATTTTGGCGGGAACGCTGCCCTGGGGGCTGATCGTGTTCACGTTCATCGGCTTCGCGGCCGGGATCAAGACAATGCTGCGCACCGCGCAAGAGGTGCAGGCAAAACAAATGGCCGAACAGGCCGAACGAGATAAAGAGGGCTGACATGGCGACGGAAGCGCAGGGCGAAGCGGCGGCACACGGGGCAGAGGGCGGTCTCGCCTTTCACCCGATGGATCAGTTCATCGTGAAACCGCTCTTTCAGGCGTATGATAATGTCGTGGCTCTGGGTGAACCCGGCTCCGGGGGGGAAGGGCTTACAGGGCTGACGGAGAGCGGGCATGAAGTCGCTCTCACTGCCAAGCAGGCGCTGGAGGTCGAGGCTGGAGGCTCAGTCGCGATCAATCTTTTCGAGGCCGGCATTCAACAGGTCCACTGGTACACGATCACCAATGTGACCCTGTGGATGGCGATCACGGTTCTGGCCATTGTCGTGCTGCTGATCCTCGGCACCTCGAAACGCGCCACGATCCCGAACCGGACCCAGTCGGTTGCGGAACTGGCCTATGGCTTTGTCTACAAGATGATCGAGGATGTGACCGGCAAGGACGGGATCAAGTATTTCCCCTATGTCATGACGCTGTTCATGTTCATCGTCTTTGCCAATTTCCTTGGCCTGCTGCCGATGGCCTTTACCACCACCAGCCATATCGCGGTGACTGCGGTGCTGGCCTTTGCGGTGTTCTTTACCGTCACCATCCTTGGGTTCGTCAAGAACGGTGCGCATTTCCTGGAATTGTTCTGGGTGAAATCGGCGCCGCTGGCGCTGCGTCCGGTGCTGGCGATCATCGAACTGATCTCTTATTTCGTGCGGCCCGTCAGCCATTCGGTGCGTCTGGCCGGCAACATGATGGCCGGTCACGCCGTGATCAAGGTGTTCGCAGGCTTTGCCGCAATCGCCGCCATCGCGCCGCTGTCGGTGGTCGCCGTCGCCGCGATGTACGGGCTTGAGGTGCTGGTGTCGTTCATCCAGGCCTACGTCTTTACCATTCTGACCTGCGTGTATCTGAAGGATGCGCTGCACCCGTCGCACTAAGGTCGTGCGTGGCAAGCGCGCAGCCTACCGCTTAACCCGGGCGTTCGCGCTCATCATCTGAAATCACCAATTACCAAACTAAGGAGAGTATCATGGAAGGCGATCTGGCACATATCGGCGCAGGCCTCGCAGCAATCGGTTCCGGCGCAGCCGCAATCGGTGTGGGTAACGTTGCGGGCAACTTCCTGTCCGGCGCCCTGCGCAACCCGTCGGCGGCTGCCTCGCAGACCGCAACGCTGTTCATCGGTATCGCATTCGCCGAGGCCCTGGGCATCTTTGCCTTCCTCGTCGCCCTGCTGCTGATGTTCGCCGTCTGATCCAGGCTCTCCATCCTTACACGCGGATGGGGGTCTGAAGCGGCCCTCATCCGTGGTAACATTGGGTTCCCAGGAGGATCACATGGCTACTGAAACGCATGGTGCCGTGGCAGAGGCTGCGGATCACGCTGCGTCGGGCGCGGGGATGCCGCAGCTCGATTTCGCGCATTTCCCCAACCAGATCTTCTGGCTGGTCGTCACGCTTGTCGTGATCTACCTGATCCTGAACCGGGTGGCGCTGCCGCGCATCGGTGCAGTTCTGGCACATCGGGCGAGCACGATCACCAACGACATTGCCGCCGCCAATGATCTGAAGCGTAAGGCCGAAGAAGCCGAGCAGGCCTATGACAAGGCGCTGGCCGATGCCCGCGTCGAAGCGGGCCGGATCGCTGCCGAGGCCAAGGCCGAAATCCAGGCCGATCTGAACGCCGCCATCGCCAAGGCGGACACCCAGATTTCCGTCAAGACTGCGGAAGGCGAAAAAGCGATTGCCGAGATTCGCGCCGGGGCCGTCGACGGCATCCGGGCCGTGGCCAAGGACGTCGCTGCCGAACTGGTCACCACACTCGGCTTCAAGGCCGACAAGGGCACCATCGACGGCGCTGTCGAAGACCGGGTCAAGGGGTAGGGATATGCGCAAGACTTTCACCATCTCAACCCTTGCCGCGCTGGCCGCCAGCCCGGCGGCCGCCGCAACCGGCCCGTTCTTTTCGCTGCACAACACCAATTTCGTGGTGCTGCTGGCGTTCATCCTGTTCATCGGGACACTGGTCTACTTCAAGGTTCCCGGCTTGCTGGGGGGCATGCTGGACAAGCGCGCCGATGGCATCCGTTCGGAACTGGAAGAGGCGCGCAAGCTGCGGGACGAGGCGCAGTCGCTGCTGGCCAGCTACGAGCGCAAGCAGAAAGAGGTGCAGGCGCAGGCGGATCGCATCGTCGAAACCGCCAGGGCCGAGGCCAATTCTGCCGCCGATCAGGCCAAGGTCGATCTCGAAGCTTCGATCATGCGGCGTCTGGCTGCGGCGGACGATCAGATCACCTCGGCCCAGACTGCGGCAGAGAACGAGGTGCGCGACCAGGCCGCCAGTGTCGCCATCGCGGTGGCGCGCGAGGTCATCGCCAAAGAGATCAGCGCGGCCCAGGCCAACAAGCTGATCGACGAGGCGATCACCCAGGCGGGCAGCAAGCTGCACTGAATTTGCGCCCCTGGACAGACAGGAAGAGCCCGGCCAATGTGCCGGGCTTTTTCGTGACGCCTGGCGGCGCAGTTGCGGGGGGCTGTCTGCCCCCCGTCCGGGCCGAGGCCCGGACTCCCCCCGAGGATATTTTGGACCAGAGGAAGCGGGGGCGCGGCGCCTTGTGGTCAATGCCGCCAGCGGAAGGCCTGACGGAGGACCTCCGGCCCATTCCGGGCGAGCGGCGCGCCATCAGCAAGGGCCGGGCCCGCCGGGCGGCAGATGAACAGGAGCGTGCCGCTGTCATGCTGAAAGAACACCAGTTCGGGCGTCTGCTGGTCGATCTCAACCGCCCAGCCCGGCGGGCGTCGGCATTGCCTAAAGCGTCCCGCCTTTAACCTGCGACATATCCGGCAGCAGTGAAGTAATTC
>NZ_JARGNH010000023.1 GCF_029213205.1 Pseudooceanicola sp. | reverse complement strand
GAAAATGGCCGCGTAAGTTCTACGAAGGCACCCCGCTAAAAATGGGGGGATTACCTCCCGAGATCGCGGTTCTGTTGCCGCGGCTGAAGGTCCGCGACACCGTCAAATCCAACAAGCTCTGGTGGTGGGAGCCGGGCGTGACCGGCTATCAATCCGATGGCACGCCGGTCTATGCGAGCGCGGGGCCTGCTGCCTAGGGCTTTTCCAGCTCAAAGGCATCATGCAGCGCCTGCACCGCCAGCTCGACATACTTCCGGTCGATCAGCACCGAGATCTTGATCTCGGAGGTGGCGATAACCTTGATATTGACGCCCTCATCCGAGAGTGTCTTGAACATCTTGGCCGCGACACCGGATTGCGAACGCATACCAATGCCGACGGCGGAAACCTTTGACACATTTTGATCAGCGACCAGATCGTGATAATTGATCTCGCCGCTGTCCTTGGCCTTTTGCAGGGTCTTTTCGGCGCGCAATACCTGATCGACGGGGCAGGAGAAGGTCATGTCGGTGCGCCCCTCCTCGGAAATGTTCTGCACGATCATGTCGACATTGATTCCGGCTTCGGCCAGCGGGCCAAAGATCGCCGCGGCGATGCCGGGGCGGTCGGCGACCGAGATCAGCGTCATCTTGGCCTCATCGCGGGAAAACGCGATGCCATTGACCACTTTGGATTCCATAATGTCCTCCTCGGCACATACCAATGTGCCGGCATTGTCGCTCATTTCCTCGAAACTGGACAGCACCCGCAACCGCACGCCATAGCGCATCGCCAGCTCGACCGAGCGGGTTTGCAGAACCTTGGCGCCGAGCGAGGCCAGTTCCAGCATTTCCTCAAAGGCGATCCTGTCCAGCTTGCGGGCCTTGTCGGTGATCCGCGGGTCGGTGGTATAGACCCCGTCGACATCGGTGTAGATATCGCAGCGTTCGGCATCAAAGGCGGCGGCAAAGGCGACGGCGGTGGTGTCTGACCCGCCACGGCCCAGGGTGGTGGTGCGCCCCTCAGGCGAAATCCCCTGAAAGCCCGCGACCACAGCCACCTTCATGCCATCGGCGAACCTCGAGTTGATATTGTCGGTCGGAATTTCCTCGATCCGGGCCGAGGCATGGGCCGAGGTGGTGCGCACCGGCACCTGCCAGCCCTGCCAGGACCGTGCCGGGACATCCATTTCCTGCAACACCAGCGCCATCAGCCCGGCGGTCACGTTTTCGGCCGAGCTGACCACGGCGTCATATTCGCGGGCGTCATAGAGCGGCGAAATCTCGTTCACCCAGCCGACCAGCTCATTGGTCTTGCCGGACATCGCCGAGACGATGACGATCACGTCATAGCCCTTGGCCACCTCGACGCCGACCCGTTTGGCCGCCCGTCGGATGCGATCAACATTGGCGACCGAAGTGCCACCGAATTTCATGACGAGGACAGGCATGGCCAGGTTCCCGGAGTGCGAATTGCCGGGCGGTTTACGCGCAGGCGCGACGGCGCGCAAGGCTCTCGGGGTTTCCGATGACAGGTGTTGCGATCAGGCCCCCGATACCGGGGCCAAGGGCGGTGGTGTCCGGCAGGGATCAGAGCAGGGATCAGATCGGATGATCGCGCCCGTCCCAGGTCTGAAAGGCGCCGGTGCTGGCCAGGTCGAGCCCGGCAAACCGCGCGGCGAGGCCACTTGCCGCCTCGTCGGTTGAAATGTCAGCGCCCGCGCCGCCCATATCGGTGCGCACCCAACCGGGATGATAGATGCCGACAGCGATGCCATCGGGCTTCAGCGCCGCCGACAGGTTCAGCCCCAGATTCAACACCGCGGCCTTGCTGCTCCGGTAAATCAGCGCGGTGCCTGTGGCCTGGGTCGATGAGCCCATCTGCGACGAGATGATCGCCAGCTTGCCACGCGCGGCGCGCAGATTGGGCAGCAGAGCCTGGGTGCAGAGGAAGGGCGCGGTGACATTGAGCGTGAATTGTTCGGCCCACATGGCGGCGGGATAGCCGGTGTCCAGCGCCTCGTCGCGGTCCAGATAGAGCCCGGCATTGCAGATCAGCAGATCGACCGGGCGATCCTCGACCGCAGCGGCCAACGCGGCGATCCCGGCCATGTCACTGAGATCGGCGGCGATCAGGCCACCGGCCCCGGAGCGCGAGGTCCCGGTGACCGTATGGCCCTCGGCGCGATAGAGACCGGCCAGAGCGGCGCCAATGCCACGGCTGGCCCCGGTGATGACAACATGCATGGGCGGCCTCAGTTTGATTTTCGGCTGGCGGCAAACGGCAGCGGCACGATCGGCACCCCGTCCTCGATCAGGGCGCGTGCCTCTTCCACCCGGGCCTCACCACGGATTGCACGATCCGGCATGTCGCCGTCATGGATGGCCCGGGCCTGGCGGGCGAAATCGCGGCCCACGTCCTCGGACTGCGCCTCGATCTTGCGGCGCAACTCGGTCAGCGCCTGTTCGGCCGGGCTGCGCGGGGCGGACAGCGGCCGCTCTTTCGGCTGGTCCTTGTCGGTGCGCGAGGTGGCGACGCGCGGCGCCATCACGGCTTTTTCAACCTTGTTCGCGCCACAGATGGCACAGGATACCATGCCGGCAGCGGCAAGTTTTTCAAACGCTTCGGCAGACTGGAACCAGCTGTCGAATCGGTGGTCATTGGGGCATTTGAGAGAAAACTGGATCATCGTAATCCTGTCTGGTCGATCCCATTGAACATAGCCGCGTTCTGGATGAGTTCAAGGCCGCGGATCAGCACGAGAGCGTCAGATCCCGCACCCCATCACAGGCGGAATTGGCGCGGGTCGAAGTCGCGGATCAATTGGGCCAGCGCCGGTTCATCGACCCGGGCGGCGGCGTTTTTGCGTGACACCCATTTGCGGCGTCGTTCACCGACCTCGGGATATTCGGCCCTGAGCGCCGAGACCCGCACCGGAAACAGCAGCCCGGCGCAGGGCACTTCGGACCTGTCGTCCATCAGCTTGATATAGGGGTAAATCCCCAGCGGCCGGTCGGCGACGCGGCCAATCACCCCGGCCTCTTCATAGGCTTCGCGCAGGGCGCAGGCGCCCGGGGTCTTGCCCGCCATCGGCCAGCCCTTGGGGACGATCCAGCGGCGGGTGCCGCGGCTGGTGATCAGCAGGATCTGCGGCTTGTCCTTGACGACACGGTAACACAGCGCCGCAAACTGAGTGCGCGCGCCCTCTGCGTCGGGCTGGAACAGCGTTCCTTTGTTCTGAATCGCCACAGATGCCTCACCGCCTGCTGTGCCAGTTGCCCGGCTACAGGTCTTGTTTGCCTGATATGTAAAACATAGCGCAAAATGTCCAAGAACAACAGTAGGCTTGATTTTGTTGAGGGGTCGTTGAACCCAAAAGTGAATGGCCTGGGCCCGGGATCGGCGATCACCTGCCGGTCCCGGGCCCGCGGATTGATGAGAGAGCAATCATGATCACCACCCGAACCCACAGCTATTCCGATGGCACCACGACCTATATCGGCTATGTCGCCGAATCTGACACCGCTGGCCCGCGCCCGGCCGTGCTGATCGCGCCCGCCTTCATGGGATTGCGCGATTTCGAGATGGAACAGGCGCGGCGGCTGGCCGAACTTGGCTACACCGCTTTTGCGATAGATTTTTATGGCGATGGTTTTCGCACCGAGGCGCGTGCCGAGGCCGCCGAAAGGATGAAAGAGGTGAACGACAATCGCCGTCTTCTGGCCGACCGGATGGTCTGCGCGCTGGAAGAGATGCGCGGATTTGACGGGGTCGATCCGGCACGGCTGGCCGCCATCGGCTATTGCCTGGGCGGCAAGGCGGTACTGGACCTGGCCCGCACCGGGGCTGACTTCAAGATCGCAATGCCGCTGCACGGGCTGTTCGACCGCCCGGATTTCCCGACCGAGACGATGAAATCGGCGGTGGTGCTTCTGCATGGCTGGGACGATCCGCTGGCCAAGCCCGAGGCGGTGGTGGCGATCGCCGAAGAGCTGTCAGAGCATTGCCCGGATTGGGATATCCTGGGGTTCGGTGGCACCGGCCACGGGTTCACCAATCCGGTCAGCGCGGGCTATTCCGACAAGGCGGCGCGGCGCAGCTGGCGCTGGCTGACCGCGATGCTGGAGGAGTATTTTACCTGACTTTTCAGGGCCTAACGGGTTTCTTCGGCGGATATTCTGACATGACAGCCTTTGTCACGGGACCGGGCCAGAGCGTCACGGCATAAAAGGGGCATCCGGTCGGTGCGCCTGTCTCTCAGTCTCGGCGCATCGCTCCGGATCGACGATCAACCGGATCAAAGGAACGCGTCATGAACCTGGCAACAACCTATGCTGCGGTTTTGGTGGCCGCCCTGCTTCTCCTCCTGGGCGGGATCCTGGCGCTGACCGGTCCGGCCCTCGCTGCCGAGCAGGGCGAGGGGACGGTGGCGGGCCTTCCCGTGGCGCCCGCCACCGTCCATTTCCCGACTTTCCGATGACCCCAGGTCAGCTGGCCCCTTGCCAGCCCGCGGTTTTCGGAGGCAGGATTACGCCATGATGAAAGTGATTTCCGCATTGTTGTCCCTGATCTGCGCCGCTCTTCCGGCGCTGGCCCAGGACAGCCGCGCCAGCATCCGCGACCGGGTCTTTATGTCGGCCCAGGCGGCGCAGAGTTCCACCGCCGGCAAGGCGCTGGCCCAGGCCGCGACGCGGATCGCGGCGGGCAGTGCCGGGTTGGCAATGCTGCTCAGGGAACGTCAGGATACCGCGGATGCACTCGATGTGATGAACGACCGTCTGGCCGGCGCGGCGCTGGAAAGCGGTGCCGCCAGCGACCGCACCATCGCCGCGCTGCGCACCCGCATCGCCGAGGCGCGCGCGCAGCTCAGCGCCCTGGATCAAGACCTCGATGCCCGGTTCCCCGATTTTCGCGAATTGACCAACCCGGCGGCGCTGAGCCGTGAAGAGGTGCAATCGATTCTGCGCCCCGGCGAGGCGCTGGTGATGAGCTTTACCGATCAGGAGTTTTTCTACGCCTGGGCGATTTCGCGGGATCAGGCGGATTGGTTCCGGCAGGAAATCAAGCGCGATGACATCGCTGACCGGGTGCAGGCGCTGCGGGCGCAATTGTCGGCCAATGCCGACAATCGCGGCGGCGTCTCGCTGAAACGCGCGGCGCGCGGCGATGTGCGCCCGTTTGACCGCACCCTGGCGCATCAGCTCTATGCCGATCTGTTCGCGCCGCTCGAGCATGTCTTTGCCGCGACTGATCATGTGATGATGGTTCTGGACGGGCCGCTGACCTCGCTGCCGCCAGCGGTCCTGGTCACCGAAGCGCCGAAAGGCGCCGATGATTCGGCCGTGGCACTGCGCGACACCGCCTGGTTGCTGCGCCGTCACGCGCTGACCACCTTGCCCAGTGTCTCTGCGCTCAAGGCGCTGCGCCGGGCCGGGGCGGTGGCGAAACGATCCGAAAGCAATCAGGCCTTTGTCGGCTTTGGCAACCCGTTGCTGGGATACCGCCTGATGGCCGATGCTGGTACTGTCGCCACCACCGGACGCGAGGTTGTCACCCGAGGTGTCTATGACGACGTGACCCGGGTGGCCGATCTGTCGCCCTTGCCCAACACCGCCAATGAATTGCAGGCGCTGGCCGCGACCATGGGGGTGGATGACCGGGCGCTTTACCTCGGCGCCAACGCGACCGAGGCGAATGTGAAATCCGCCGATCTGTCAAAGGCCCGGATCCTGGCCTTTGCCACCCATGGTCTGCTGGTCGACGGTCTGCCCGGGCTTGATGAACCGGCGCTGGTGTTCACCCCACCGGCACAGCCCTCGGCCCAAGATGACGCGTTGCTGAAAGCCTCGGAGGCGGCGCAGCTCAACCTGTCGGCCTCGCTGGTGATCCTGTCGGCCTGTGACACCGCAGGCAGCGATGGCACTCCGGGGTCCGAGGGGCTCTCCGGTCTGGCGCGGGCCTTCATCTATGCCGGGGCGCGGGCGATTCTGGTGTCACATTGGCCGGTCGACGATTACGCGGCCTCGGTGCTGACCACCGGCATGCTGGAGCGGATGCAGGCCGCTGATCCGCAAGGCCGGGCCGAAGCCCTGCGCCAATCCGCGTTGGCGATCCTGGATGACAGCAGCGATGCCCGCTTTGCCCATCCGCGAATCTGGGCGCCGTTCGTGGTGGTCGGTGAGGGGGGGCTGGATGGCTGATCCCCGGCCGGTGATCCAGCGCGGTTGAGTGCGCCTCAGATCGCCGAGGAATGCCGCGCCGTGTTCATCGAATAGGCATCGAACTGGCTGGCGATCATCCGGGTCAGCGGCCGGGACGGGGCCGGAATGCGCAGGCCTTCGGCATCGACCTCAAGAATGCCCTCAAAGGCCGCATTGGCGGCGTCGAACATCGCGCGCAGGTCGGTCGGGTTGACCGCGAACCGCGCCGTCAGATCATCAACCCGCACCGCGAAATCGCACATCAACGCCTCGATGATGCGGCCGCGCAGCAGGTCGTCCTTGGTCAGGCTGTGACCCCGGCAGACTGAAAACCGACCCTCGCGGATTGCCCCGGTATGCGCCGAGGTCGCCGGTGCGTTCTGCGCATAGCCTTGCGGAAAGCGCGAGATTGACGAGGCGCCGATGCCAATCAGCACCTCAGCCGGATCATCGGTGTAACCCTGGAAGTTCCGCCGCAGGCGGCCGTCGCGCTGGGCGGTGGCCAACCCGTCGCTGGGCAAAGCGAAATGGTCGATCCCGATCTCGGCATAGCCGTCCCAGAGGAACAATTTCTGCGCGGTTTCAAACAGGTTTAACCGTTCAGCCGGGGTCGGCAGGGCATTTGAGGGCAGCAACGACTGCCGCCGCGCCATCCAGGGCACATGGGCATAACCATATAGCGCCACCCGGTCGGGCGACAGCGACAGCAGTTTTTGCACGCTGGCGGTGATCCGGTCCGGGGTCTGGTGCGGCAGACCATAGAGGATGTCGGCATTCAGGCTCTGCACCCCATGCGCGCGGATCAGATCGATCGCGTCGCGGGTCTGGTCATAGCTCTGTTCGCGGCCGATCGATTTCTGGATTTCCAGGTCGAAATCCTGCACCCCGATCGAGGCGCGGTTCAGCCCGGCGCGGTGCAGCGCCGCGACCCGTGCCGCGTCGATCTCGTTCGGGTCGATCTCGACGGAAAATTCATAGCCTTCGGCAAACGGCGCCACCTCGGCAATCGCCGCCGCCAGCTCACTCATCATTCCGGGGCTCAGCAGGGTCGGGGTGCCGCCGCCCCAATGCAGTCGCGACAGGGTTACCCCGGCTGGAAGATGCTGGCGTAGCAGGGCCAATTCGCTTTTCAGGACCTCAAGATAGGCGGCAACCGGTCGGTCGCTTTGGGTGCCCTGGGTGCGGCAGGCGCAGAACCAGCACAAACGCCGACAAAACGGCACATGCAGATAGAGCGATATCTGCGCGCCTTCCGGAATCGCCTCGATCCAGCTGACATGAGTCGCGGCGTCGACCGCCGGGCTGAATTGCGGGGCGGTCGGATAGCTGGTGTAACGCGGCACTTTCGCGTCAAACAGCCGGAAGCGATTAAGTTGCGTTTCACCTATCATAAGTATACCTTTAAACTGCGTTCAGGACCCCGCCTTGACGCAGATCAATCGCGTTTTAGGAATACGATGCTGCTGGATACGCCAAAAATCGCGCCGCAGGATTGTGGAGATTGCCCGATTCGGCATCGCGCCGTCTGCGCCCGTTGCGACACGGATGAATTGCTGAAGCTCGAAGAAATCAAATACTACCGCTCGTTCGAGGCCGGCCAGACGGTGGTCTGGGCCGATGATCGGATGGATTTCGTCGCCTCTGTGGTGTCCGGAGTCGCGACCCTGACCCAGGCGATGGAGGACGGGCGTACCCAGATGGTCGGGCTGCTGCTGCCCAGCGATTTCGTCGGTCGCCCGGGCCGCCAGGGTGCCGCCTATGATATCGTCGCCACCACCGATCTGGTGATGTGTTGTTTCCGCAAGAAACCGTTTGAACAGATGATGGAACAGACACCGCATGTGGCGCAGCGGCTGTTGCAGATGACCCTGGACGAGCTGGACGCGGCGCGGGAATGGATGCTGGTACTTGGCCGCAAGACCGCGCGCGAGAAAATCGCCAGCTTGCTGGCGATCGTTGCGCGCCGCGATGCCTCGCTGAACATGGTGCCTGCAGCCGGGTCGCTGGCCTTTGACCTGCCGCTGACCCGCGAAGCGATGGCGGATTACCTGGGACTGACCCTGGAAACCGTCTCGCGCCAGGTATCGGCGCTGAAACGTGACGGGGTGATCACCCTGCAAGGCAAGCGGCATATCGTGGTGCCGGATTTCGACCGCCTGCTGGAAGAGGCGGGTGATGACAATGACGGCGGCATGCTGAGTTGAGGTGCAGGCCAAGAAGGGGGCGCTGCCCCCGCCGTCGGCTTTGCCGCCGATTCCCCCGAGAGAATTAAAACCAGGAGCCCCCCCCCTGCCAAGCGCAGAGGGTGGACCTTATGTCACCCGCGTTTCTTCTGACTTCAACTCTCTCCGCCGGAGGCGGATTTCGGTCTCGCCTGGCCAGGGACGACCGGCAGACCCCCGCTGCCGGTCGAAGCCGCTTTTGTCTGCCGCGCCGTGTTAATGCGCCATGAACACCGGCACCGGCATCTCTTCCAGCATATTGCGGGTGGCACCGCCAAGAATCGCCTCGCGGAACCGCGAATGGCCATAGGCGCCCATCACGATCATCTCGGCCGCGCTGTCGGTCGCATGGCGTTTGATGATGTCCGAGACGCGCGGCATGGTTTTCGACAGCACGTCGATTTCCGCATGCACCCCGTGCCGGGTCAGGAATTGCGCCAGGAGCCCGCCCGGATCGGAGCGGTTGCGCCCGTGCACCGGCGGGTCGATGACGACGATCTGCGTGGTCTCGGCGTGTTTGAGGATCGGCAGCGCCGCACGCACTGCGCTCAGCGCCTCGGTGCTTTCGTTCCAGGCGACCATCACCCGTTTCGGTTTTGCCACCAGTTTCCCGGTCGTCGGCATCACCAGCACCGGGGCCCGCCCGTCAAACAGCGCGGCTTCGAGCACCGCTTCAAGCTCGGCCCCCTTGTCGGTGCCATAGGGTTGCGGCAGCACCACCAGATCGGAAAACCGCGCGCGTTCAGCGACATGGCGACCGATATCGGCCAGCTGGGCGACTTCGGCGTCGGTGCCGTAGCGCAGGCCAGAGGCCGTCAGCACCGCTGCGGCGGCCTGTTCGATCGCCTCGGCATCGGCGCGGGCGCGGTCGATCGATTCCTGCAGCGCTACGGCGCTGGCGCCCTCATAATAATAGCCGAGATTCGACCGGTCGACGCCCAGGCAAAGCACATCCAGATGGGCGCGATAGCTTTCGGCAACGGTGGTCGCATGGTCGAGGATCGGGCGCACTTCGGATTTGTCGGTTAAAGTTGTGAGAATCGATTGAAAGGTCATTTTGGCTCCTTCCCCGGAGGGCTTGTGATGCGGCACCATAGGCCGGTGCGGGACGCGTCGACTTTGACACGGGTCAATTTGCCAAGCTAACTGTTTTGACGCAGATCAAAGCAATCAGTTGACCAGACGGCCATTAACCGGCCCAGTCAACCATCCGGAGCGCGGGGGATTCTTCTCGCCGAACAGGACATGACGAAGGGACGCGAAATGACAAATTACATAAAGCTGATCGTGTTGGGCGTGATCACCGTTTGTGCGGCGATTGCAGCCAGCTATGCGCGCGATTTGGCTTACATGGTGAACGCGCTGGTGGTCATGGTGACCGCGGGCGGGATGTTCCTGTGGACGCTGCGCCGCACCGACGAACCGGTCAATACAGCGGATTTATCCGGCGAATACATGGACGGCGTGGTGCGCGCCGGGGTGATTGCGACGGCGCTCTGGGGCGTTGTCGGGTTCCTGGTCGGCGTCAGTATCGCGTTTCAACTCGCCTTTCCGGTGCTCAATTTTGAATGGGGCGAGGGCTATCTGAACTTCGGACGCTTGCGACCGCTGCATACATCGGCGGTGATTTTCGCCTTTGGTGGCAACGCGCTGATCTGCACCTCGTTCTATGTCGTGCAGCGCACCAGTGCCGCCCGGCTCTGGGGGGGCAACCTCGGCTGGTTCGTGTTCTGGGGCTATCAGCTGTTCATTGTGATGGCGGCCCTCAGCTATGTGCTCGGCAGCAGTCAGTCCAAGGAATATGCCGAACCGGAATGGTATATCGACCTCTGGCTGACGGTGGTCTGGCTGGCCTATCTGGCGGTTTTCCTCGGCACCATCATCAAGCGCAAAGAGCCGCATATCTATGTGGCCAACTGGTTCTATCTGTCCTTCATCGTCACCGTCGCGATGCTGCATGTGGTCAACAACCTGTCGATCCCGGTGTCGATCTTCGGCTCCAAATCGGTTCAGGTGTTTTCCGGCGTGCAGGATGCCATGACCCAGTGGTGGTATGGCCATAACGCGGTTGGGTTCTTTCTCACCGCCGGATTCCTGGGGATGATGTATTATTTTGTGCCGAAGCGGGCCGAGCGCCCGGTCTACAGCTATAAACTGTCGATCATCCACTTCTGGGCGCTGATCTTTCTCTATATCTGGGCCGGTCCGCACCACTTGCATTACACCGCACTGCCTGACTGGGCCTCGACCCTTGGCATGGTGTTCTCGATCGTGCTGTGGATGCCGTCCTGGGGCGGGATGATCAACGGGCTGATGACCCTGTCGGGGGCCTGGGACAAGCTGCGCACCGACCCGGTGATCCGGATGATGGTGATTGCCATCGGCTTTTACGGCATGTCGACCTTTGAGGGTCCGATGATGTCGATCCGCGCGGTGAACTCGCTGTCGCACTACACCGACTGGACCATTGGTCACGTCCATTCCGGCGCCCTTGGCTGGAACGGCATGATCACCTTTGGGGCGCTCTACTTCCTGGTGCCCAAGCTCTGGAACCGCAAAGAGGTCTATTCGCTCTCGATGGTCTCCTGGCACTTCTGGCTCGCCACTATTGGCATCGTGCTCTACGCTGCGTCGATGTGGGTGACCGGCATCATGGAAGGTCTGATGTGGCGTGAAGTGGATGCCAACGGCTTCCTCGTGAACTCCTTCGCCGACACCGTGGCGGCCAAGTTTCCGATGTATGTCGTGCGCGGCATAGGCGGCACCCTCTATATCACCGGTGCAATCATCATGTGTGTGAACCTCTGGCTGACGGTCAAACGCCAGCCGGCGATCGCCAGCACCAACAACCTCGTTCCGGCTGAATAGGGAGACAGGACAATGGCTCAAGAAAAAGAACCGATCCCGACCTCCGCGACGGATGCAGGCGCGCGGCCCAAGCGGCGGACTTTGCTGGATCGCCACGCGATTCTGGAAAAGAACGCCACCTTGCTGCTGGTCTTCTCCTTCCTCGTGGTCACCATCGGTGGCGCCGTGGAAATCGTGCCGCTCTTCTATCTTCAGAACACCATCGAGGATGTTGAGGGGATGCGGCCCTATACGCCGCTGGAGCTGACCGGGCGCGACATCTATGTCCGTGAGGGCTGTTATGTCTGCCACAGCCAGATGATCCGGCCGATGCGGGACGAGGTCGAACGCTATGGTCATTACTCGCTGGCGGCGGAGTCGAAATACGACCATCCGTTCCAGTGGGGGTCAAAACGCACCGGGCCCGATCTGGCCCGCGTCGGAGGCCGCTATTCCGACGAATGGCATGTGGATCACCTGCACAACCCGCAATCGGTGGTGCCGGAATCGGTGATGCCAAAATATGGCTTCCTCGAAAAACGGATGATCGAGGGCGAATATGTTGCCGATCTGCTGAAAACCCACCGGCTGGTCGGGGTGCCTTATACCGACGAGATGATCGAGAACGCGCAGGCCGATTTTGCGGCGCAGGCCGATCCGGACAGCGATTATGACGGTCTGCAGGAACGCTATGGCCTCAAGGCGCAGGTGCGTAATTTCGACGGCGCGCCTGGGGTTTCCGAAGCGGATGCGCTGATCGCTTATCTGCAAATGCTGGGCACGTTGGTCGATTTCTCGACCTTCACGCCTGACGCAAGCCGCTGAGGAGGGGCCCATGGATTTCTATTCCCTGCTTCGCGAATTTGCAGACAGCTGGATGTTGCTGGTGCTTTTCGGCTTTTTCGTCGGGGTGATCTTCTGGGTGTTTCGGCCAGGCAGCCGCAAGACCTATGCCGATACGGCTATGATCCCGTTCCGCAATGAACAGGCCCCGGCGCCCGCCGATGCCAACGCCACCAAGGAGGCGTGAGATGAGCAACGACCTGAAAGACAAACACGGCACCACCGGCCACGAATGGGACGGCATCGAAGAGCTGAACACCCCATTGCCGCGCTGGTGGCTGTGGACCCTTTATGCCTGCATCGTCTGGGCGGTGATCTATTCGATCGCCTATCCGGCCTGGCCGATGATCAAGAGCGCGACGCCAGGGTTCCTTGGCTATTCGACCCGCGCCGAAGTCGCCGCCGATATCGCGGCGGTGGAAACCTCGCAGGCTGGGATCAACCAACAGCTGGCCTCGGCCGAACTGACCGAGATTGCCGCCGATGGCGACCTCAACGGATATGCGGTGTCGCAGGGGGGCGCGGTGTTCCGCACCTGGTGCGCGCAATGCCACGGTTCCGGCGCGGCGGGGGCCAAGGGCTATCCCAACCTGCTCGACGACGACTGGCTCTGGGGCGGCGATATCGAGGCGATCCACACCACGGTCAGCCATGGTATCCGCAACACTGAGGATGACGATGCCCGCTATTCCGAGATGCCCGCCTTTGGCCGCGATGAACTGCTGGAAGAGGAACAGATCGACCAGGTGGTGAACTTCGTCATGTCGCTGTCGGGCACACCGCAGGATGCTGGCAAGGTCGAGGCTGGCGCTCTGGTGTTCGAGGAAAACTGCGCCGCTTGCCACACCGAAGACGGCACCGGCGACCGCGAGCAGGGCGCGCCGAACCTGACCGATGCGATCTGGCTCTATGGTGGCGACTACGCGACGCTCAAGGAGACGGTCACCAACGCCCGTTTCGGCGTCATGCCAGCCTGGGCCGGTCGGTTGAACGAGGCGCAGATTCGCGCCGTCGCAGTCTATGTCCATCAACTTGGCGGCGGCGAATAGCCCCGCCTGACCAATCCCCTGGCCCTCGGGCCGGGGGCCGCGTCGGCGCGCTCATGTCCTGTTCGCGCGTTTCCTGAGCCGCCGACGCTCTTCCTCACCCCATCACCGAAGCTTTGACTGGCATGGCGCGCCTGCACGGGCGATTTTGCGCCCCTTGATGCCGATGCGACGCCGCCGCTGCTTCCCCCCGGCTGCGGCAAGCGCTACACAGGGCGCATGATCTGGACCTTGCCCAATATCCTGACCCTGCTGCGCCTGGTTGCCGCCCCGGCGTTGGTGCTGGTGTTCCTCGTGCTGCCGCGCCCGATTGCCGATTGGGCGGCGCTGATCCTCTTTGTCGGCGCCGCGCTCACCGATTATGTCGATGGCTGGATCGCCCGGGCCTGGAACCAGCAGAGCAAGCTGGGCACCATGCTGGATCCGATTGCCGACAAGGCGATGGTGGTGATCGCGCTGCTGATGCTGACGGCCTATTCCGATATGGCCCTGTTCATCGTTGCACCCGCCGGGCTGATCCTGTTCCGCGAGGTGTTCGTGTCAGGCCTGCGCGAATTCCTCGGCGATGTGGCGGGCACCCTCAAGGTGACCCGGCTGGCAAAATGGAAGACCGCCTCGCAGATGGTGGCGATTGCGGTGCTGTTCGGCCATGGTATTCTGGAACACAATCTCGGCATGGCGGTGTTCGGCATGGATCAGGGCATTGTCGATGACATCCTGACCGGGGCGGTGTCTGACGAGGTCGGGCTGAACTGGAAGCTGCGCGCCACCGAGGCGAGCGCCAATGGCGGTGTGGTGCTGCTCTGGATCGCGGCGCTGCTGACCCTGATCACCGGGGCGGATTACCTGCGCAAGGCCGTGCCGCATCTGAAGGATTGATCATGCTGGATGTGCTCTATTTTGCCTGGGTGCGCGAACGCATCGGAATGCCGAAAGAGCGGGTTGAAACCCAGGCCACCGATGTCGCCGGGCTGATCGAAGAGCTGAAGGCGCGCGAGGCCCGCTATGCGCTGGCCTTTTCCGATCTCAGCGCCCTGCGGGTGGCGGTGGATCAGGACCTGGCGGATTTCGACGCGCCGCTGGCTGGCGTGCGCGAGGTGGCGTTCTTTCCACCGATGACTGGCGGCTAGGGCATGCGGATCCGGGTGCAAAACGCGGCGTTCGACATCGGCGCAGAGCTGGCGGAGTTTTCCAACGTGCGGCCCGAGATCGGGGCAATCGTAAGCTTTACCGGCATGGTGCGCGACAGTGAGGGCAGGCTCGATCATATGGAAATCGAGCATTACCCGGCGATGACCGAACGCGCGATCACCGCCATCGCAGAAGAGGCCAACACCCGTTGGTCACTGGGCGATGTGCTGGTCATCCACCGGTTTGGCCGGTTGCAACCGGGCGAGGCGATCATGATGGTCGCCACCGCCGCGCCGCATCGCGCCAATGCCTTTGCGGCGGCGGAATTCCTGATGGATTACCTGAAATCCCGCGCGCCGTTCTGGAAAAAGGAAGTCACCCGCGACGGCGCTGCCTGGGTCGCAGCACGCGACGTGGATGAAGCGGCGCTGTCCCGCTGGCGCGATTGAATCTGCAGGGCCAGGCGGCACGTCATTGGCGCCCTGGGAGCCCGTAGCGGCCAGCCCATCGCATCGCCCTTTTCGGCAGCGTCAGAACGGGATGCGTGATTGTGGCGTCCAGCGCGTAGAAGCCCCAGTGCAGACAGTAGGCCCAGCGCAGGCGCCGGCAGGGTGGCGCGGAACACGCGACCCGCCTGGCCTCATTGGGCGCCTACCGCACTGGTCACCTGGGTCATTCTATCTGTTCCTGCTCAAGCGTCGGGCAGTGTCCGCAGTTGATATCTGAATAGGGTTCGTATACGAATAGTTCGCATGAAAACAGATTCATTCTCAACCCACTTCCTTCTACACGCGGCTGCTCTTGTGGAGGAGCGGTTGCGCGAACGCCTCTCCGAAGTCGGCATCCGACCGCGCCAGGCCCGCATCATCCAAGCCCTGTCCCGGATGGAACCTACATCCCAGGTAAGCCTTGCGCGGGAGTTTCGCATTACCCCCGCCAGCATGAGCACAATGACTGTCCGACTGATCGAGGCAGGCTTCGTCTCACGCGGACCGCATCCCGACGAGGCGCGCAGCAACGTCTTGCGCCTCACCGAGCGCGGGCGTGAGTTGCTGTCAGATATCCACGCCGCCTGGAACGACATCGACGCTCTGATCGAAGAGCAGCTTGGGGCGCAGAATGCCGAGACGCTGACACGGCTGACACACGAATTGCGCGACGGCCTCGGCGGTCACGTTCCCGGCGCGCGCAGCACGGAAGCATCCGCTGCTGGCAAGGAACTTTCATAATCCGGAACACCGGCACACGAGCATTCCCCCCTCCGTGCCGCGCGCGTTGTCGCCATCGACATCTGGCAAGCGAGAGATGCCCTGTCGCTGAAGATACCGATGTAGGGCCGACCGGGTCAGATGTGGGATCGACGGCTGAAGGGCGTAGAGGCAATCGTCCAGCGGCAGGAGAGTATGTCGCCGGAATGCGCCGATCATCGCCTCCTCTGCTTCTGTGAGGACGGTAGAACGAGGCTCTTTCGGCCCTGTCTTGAGATCCCCCAACGGTCTCCTGCTTCCGCCACTTGGCAACAGTCTTCGGATTGATCTCGAATTCTTTGCTCAGCGCCGCGATCGAAGCTTGCGATCGCTGTATTGCAGCTCTGACGGCGTAGGTGGTCGTGGCGCTCCCGTGACGAACTTGTCCCATAATGCTCCCTTCCATTCCTGAGAAAGGATCGCACCATCAAACCGTGGGATCAGATAGCTGATACATCCACAAAACGACCCGATGATGGAATACCTGCGCGAGTCCCCTCGCCAAGGTTGCGGCTAAACCTCGGACAGGGGGAGGTGGCGTGGTCTTTTCTCCACCTCTGGGCGCCGGCGATCCTCTGTCATGCAAGGGTGTGAAAGTCAGACTCTTTTCTGTCTTACAACCCCGGAATCCGGTCCTGCAGGGCGTGCCGGGCGATCAGCATCCGGTGCACCTCGGACGGGCCCTCGTAAATCCGCTGCACCCGGACGTGGTTGGCCATCGCCTGCAGCGGCAGTTCCTGGGTCATCCCCATGGCACCAAAGGATTGCATCGCCTTGTCCACCGTGTCCCAGGCCAGTTCGGTGCCCATCAGCTTGACCATCGAACATTCGGTGCGGGCCTGTTCGCCGCGGTCGATCTTGGCGGCGGTGTTATAGACCATCAGCCGCAGCGCGTGCAGCTGCATCTCGGCATCGGCAATCCACCATTGGATCGACTGGCGGTCGGACAGCAGCGCGCCAAAGGTCTTGCGCTGTTTCACCCAGCCCTTCATCTCGTCCAGGGCCCGGCGGGTGGTGCCGGCGCAGCGCGCCGCCATTTCGATGCGCCGACGGCTCAGCCGCAATTGCATCGGGCCAAAGCCGTTGCCCAGCTCGCCCAGCAGCGCGCCGCCCGGCAGTTTCATGTCATCCAGCGCAATTTCATAGGTCTTGCGCCCGCCGATCATCGGGATCTCGCGGGCGATGTTGAATCCCGGCGTGCCTTTTTCAACGATAAAAGCGGAAATCCCGCCGCGCGATCCCTTGCTCGGGTCGGTCACCGCCATCAGGATCACAAAATCCGCATTCGCCGCGCCGCTGACCCAGATCTTGCGCCCGGTGATTTTCCAGCCATTGCCGTCCTCGATGGCGCGCGAGGTCATCGCCGCCGGGTCACCGCCGCCACCGGGTTCGGAAATCGCGATGCAGGAGGTCGCCTCGCCGCGCGCATAGGGTTCCAGATATTTCTGCCGCTGCTCGTCGTTGCAGGTCTGCATCAGCATGTGCAGATTGGGGCTGTCGGGTGGGAAAAAGTAATCGACCGCGGTCTTGCCCAACTCTTCGAACACCCCGACCATGCTGACCGCATCCAGATTGGCGCCGTCAAATTCCTCCGGCGATTCCAGGCCGTAAAGCCCGAGCGCCTTGGCCTTGTCATCAAGCGCGCCATGTTCTTCGGCGGTCAGCGATTTGCGCTGGCCCGAGGCCTCGCGCGCCAGCACATTCGGTTCAAGCGGGATGACATTGTCGCGCACGAAATTGCCAACAAGGTCGCGCAGCATCTGCTGCTCTTGGGTCAGACTGAAATCCACGGTGTTCTCCTTCGGTTGCAGAGAGTGAAGGCGATCAGGGCAGCGGTGTCACGCGGTTTTGGCGCAACTGCACATCTATGATCTCCGGTCCAGATCGGATCCGACGCTGCGCAAGGTCGACACCCGCGATCTGGGACGATTTCGATGATTTCACCGGCAAGGCCGACCTGTTGCAGGCGGCGGCACGAAACCTCGATATCGTCCGCCTCGATGCGCTGCGGGCCGGGACCGGCGCGGTTGGGCAGGCCTGTGCAGTCTGTCACAAGGTTGATCGGCTACAGAAATAGTCAGTCAGCGGTCGAGACCACACCGACCACCGGGCCCATCTGCCGCCCAGCGTCCGACCGGCCCAGGTCCGGCGCGTAGAGCCGCGAGACATTGCCGTCAAAATAAAGGGCCTGCGGCAGATGCAGCGCGTCGCGGAAGAAGCTGGCAAATTCGTGAAAGGTGACGGCGCTGTGCGAAATCACGAACACCGCGCGGTCGCCGCTGTCGCTGGTGCCGACACCATTGCGCAGATAGCGCGAGGTGCTGTCAGGCAGAAATCGCGGGTGCAATTGCCCGTCGATCACCAGCATCGGCCCGGATTGGGTGGCAAAGCGGCATTTGCCCTTGCGGGTTTTCATGAAGCGATGGGTTTCCATCACCTCGGCCCGGCCCTCACGGATGCAGAACACCCCGTTCGGCACCATGCCAAAATTGCCCGGTCCGGGATTGGCGATCACCCGCATCACCTCTTGCCCGTTTTCGACGTAATGGCCGACCGGTGCGCGGTTCTCGTGATACATGCCCGCGTTCATCGCGAACCCCAGGCGCTGGCCCTTGCCGCTCAGCCCGGCGTTGATCCGGTCAAACTGGCCATAGGGGGCGCCATCGTCATCATAGAGAAACAGCCGCAGATCATCGCGGGCCGGGGCGACCTCGCAGAGCGAAAAGGCCTTGTCACGAAAGCGCTCGACCCGGCATTCCAGCGCCGTGCCCGCCCCCGCCGAAGCACCCAGCAGGCCCAAGGCCAGCAGAAGGCGCGCCGCCAGGTTCATTCCTCGTCGCCGTCCAGATCGCGGCGGACTTCGTCCTGGGCAAACAGCCGCCGGGTTTCGTCCATCCGGTCAAAGGTGTCGTCGATGCGAAACCGCAGATCGGGGACAAAGCGCAGATCGCACTTCTTGCCCAGCAGCCGCCGAATCTCGCCCTTGTTGCGGGCCAGCAGGGCAATCGCCTCGTCCTGATTTTGCCCGCCAAGCGGCAGCACAAATGCCGTCCCGGTGCGCAGATCCGGGGTCACCCGGACCTCGCCGACGGTGATCGACAGCCGGTTCAGATCGGGGTCGTGGATCTCGCCGCGCGACAGGATTTCGGACAGGGTGCGACGGACCAATTCGCCAACGCGAAGCTGGCGTTGCGATGGGCCGCGGCCCGCGGATGCTGAAGGCTTGTTCATGTCCTCGCATTTACGCGCTTGCGCGGCCTTTGCCAAGCCGCGCGGCAGCGGGTAATGAGGCGCCAGGGCCTGGATCAAGACACAGAAGGACGCGGCGATGACAGAGCTTCCCAATTTCGTGGTGACCGGCGCATCGGGCCGGATGGGGCAGATGCTGATCGAAACCATCACCGCCTCGGACAAGGCGCGGCTTTCGGCTGCGATTGAACGGCCGGGCCATGACTGGATCGGCCGCGACCTGGGTGACTGCATGGGCGGCGCGGCACGCGGCATCATCGTCACCGACGATCCGCTCGAAGCCTTTGCCAGCGCCCAGGCGGTGCTGGATTTTACCTCGCCCGCCGCAACGGTGGAGTTTTCCGCCCTCGCGGCGCAGGCCCGTGCGGTGCATGTGATCGGCACCACCGGCCTGGAAGCGGCGCATCTGGACCGCATCGCCGCCGCCGCCCGTCACGCCGCAATCATCCGCGCCGGGAATATGAGCCTGGGGGTCAACCTGTTGGTGCAACTGACGAAAAAGGTGGCCGCCGCGCTGGATGAGGATTTTGATATCGAGGTGATCGAAGCGCATCATCGCCACAAGGTCGATGCCCCCTCGGGCACCGCGCTGATGCTGGGCGCCGCCGCCGCCGAAGGCCGGGGCGTGGCGCTTGACCAGGTGTCAGACCGGGGCCGCGATGGCATCACCGGGCCGCGTGGCCGGGGCCATATCGGGTTTTCCGCCATTCGGGGTGGTGACATTGTCGGCGAACATGACGTGGTGTTCGCCGCTGATGGCGAGCGGCTGATCCTGCGCCATATCGCCACCGACCGGGCGATTTTCGCCCGTGGCGCGGTCAAGGCGGCGCTCTGGGGGCTGGACCAGGGGCCGGGCGAATATGACATGGCGGATGTGCTCGGGTTCTGACCAGAACTCACGGCATGGCAACATCATTGTGATCGGGTGCGGTCCAACCGCCGTTGGCTGAGATTCAGCCAGGGATTTGCCCAATGCCCCCTCGTCGCGCCCTGGATGCCGTTCTGTTGCGCCTTGTCGCCGATCCGGCCCAGCCGATGACAGGCGCAGGATCACTGAACGGGGCGAATTCCTGGCCGTGGGGGGCCGGTCGCGATGGGGACCAGTCGTGATTTGACCCATATCGGGGTCAGCCTGCAGGGGGCGGGGGCAGGGCGGATATGCCCGGCGGCACCGGCAATAGCGCCGCGTCAGAAATCGACCGCCAGTCCTTTCTTCTCCCAATCGCCATAGCGAACCGGGTCGAGCCCGTCGCGTCCGCCCAGTTCTTTGGGCCGGTCGGGGGCAGTGGCGTTGCGGCGGCGTTCCTCGGCTTCGGCCAGGGCACGTTGGGCGGCAGGCGGCAGGTCTTGATCGGTTTTGTTCATCTCGGCTTCCTTCCGGGCACAGGCGTTGATATACGCCGCCCTCGCCTGACCGCAAGGATTGCCCGCATGGCCAAACGTCCCGACCGCCCTCATCCCGGCCCGAAAAACCGCCCTCGGGCGCGGCCATTGGCCAAGGCACCGGTGGCGCCGCCGCGCCGGGTGACGCGACAGGTGACCACGGCGCGCGGCGGTGCGGTGGCGCTGCTCGACGCGGTTCTCGGGCAAGAGCGGCTGCTGACCGATCTCACCGGCGGCGGCGGCACGCTGTTCGCGCTCAGCCCGCCCGACAGGGCCCGGGCCCAACGTCTGGCGACCGAGGTGCTGCGCGGGCTGGAACGGGTCGACCGGGTGCTGTCGAAACATCTGAGCAAACAGCCGCCGCTGACCGTCCACAACATCCTGCGACTGGGCGCGTGGGAGATTTGCACCGGCGGCGCTGCGCATGGGGTGGTGAACGATTGCGTCACCCTGGCTGCGGATGCGCCCAATGGCGCGGCGCTCAAGGGGCTGGTGAACGCGGTGCTGCGCAAGGTCGCGGCGACCGGTGCCGACCATTGGGCGGCGCTCAGGGTGCCACGCCTGCCGAACTGGCTGCGCAACCCGCTGACACAGGCCTGGGGGGCCGAGGCGATCACCGCGATGGAGGCCGCGCATTTCGCCGGTGCCGCGCTCGACCTGACCCTGCGCGATCCGGCGCAGACAGAGACGATTGCGGCTGAACTCGGCGCAACTGTGCTGCCCACCGGCAGTCTGCGACTGAGCAATCCGGGCCAGGTGACAGCGCTGCACGGCTACGGCGAGGGGCTCTGGTGGGTGCAGGATGCCGCCGCCGCCTTGCCGGCGCGGATGCTGGCGGTGCAGCCGGGTGAAACCGTGCTCGACCTCTGCGCCGCGCCCGGCGGCAAGACGATGCAGCTGGCCGCCACCGGGGCCAAGGTGACCGCGCTCGACCTCTCGGCCCGGCGGATGGAGCGGGTCGGAGAAAACCTGGCCCGCACCGGGCTGAGCGCCGATTTTCTGGTCGACGATGCCCTGACTCATGCGGGCGGTCCCTATGACGCGATCCTGCTGGATGCGCCCTGTTCGGCGACCGGCACCATTCGCCGCCACCCCGATCTGCCACATGCGGGCGACGGCCGCGACATCAGCGGGCTGATCGATCTGCAGGCGGCGATGCTGGACCATGCGCTGACCCTGCTGGCCCCCGGCGGGCGGTTGGTATTCTGCACCTGTTCGCTGATTCCGGACGAGGGCGAATGCCAGATCGAAGAAGCACTGGCCCGCCATCCCGAAATCACCGTCGACCCCACCGCCTGCGCCCTGCCCGGGGTGCCCGAGGCTTGGTTCAGCTCGGAGGGCGGGTTGCGAATCCGTCCCGATTACTGGCCCGAGCTTGGCGGGCTTGACGGCTTCTACATGGCGCTGCTTCGGCGATGATCCGCCGAACATCACCCGACCTCCCCCGGCGGGCGATAAGCGATGACTTTTGCCGCCCGGAGCGGTAAACTGCCACTTAACAGGCGCCAAAAGAGCGTGAGCGAGGCAGGCAATGACACGTCCCGAAAGCACATCGGCACGGCGCGGTCGGTTCATGGACCGCCTGCATGCGCGTCTGAGCGTGCTGGCCCGCCCTGCCACCGGATTCGTCTCGCAGCCTGAACCCCGCAGTGTCGGCAGCTTTGCCAAGGGCCGGCAGCTGATGGTCGGCAATTTCCTGTTTGCCGGCTATCTGGTGGCCGATCCCGATCATGACATCTGGGATCTCGAGATGCCGGAACAGGCATTCGAAGAGGAAATTCACGGGTTCACCTGGCTCGACGATCTGGCCGCCGTTGGCGATACCGCAGCGCGCGCGCGGGCCCAGGCCTGGCTCTGGGCCTGGATCACCCGCTATGGCCGCGGCCGTGGCCCGGGCTGGGCCCCCGATCTGGCCGGGCGCCGGTTGATCCGCTGGATCAGCCACGCGCTGTTCCTGTTACGCGCGCAGGAGCCTGAGGCCAGCCACGCATTCTATCGCTCACTGGGTCAGCAGACGATCTTTCTTGGTCGCCGCTGGAAAAGCGCGGCCCCCGGCCTGCCCCGGTTCGAGGCGCTCACCGGGCTGATCTATGCCGGCCTGTCGCTGGAGGGGATGGAACGCTTTGCCGCCCCGGCGATCCGGGCATTGGGACGCGAATGCGTCGCGCAGGTCGATGAACAGGGCGGCATCCCGACCCGCAATCCCGAAGAGCTGCTTGAGGTGTTCACCTTGCTGACCTGGGCCGCCGCCGCGCTGGCCGAGGCCGGGCGTGAGGTGACGGAACCGCACCGCGAGGCGATCTGGCGCATCGCCCCGACCCTGCGCACCCTGCGCCATGCCGATGGCGGGCTGGCCCGGTTCCATGGTGGCGGCAAGGGGCTGGAAGGGCGGCTGGATCAGGCGTTGGCGGCGAGCGGCGTCAAGAGCCGACATTCGGATGGTCTGGCGATGGGTTACGCAAGGATCAGCGCCGGGCGCACCAGCGTGATCATTGACGCCAGCCCGCCGCCGGTCGGCAAGGCCAGTTTCAACGCTCATGCCTCGACCCTGGCGTTTGAACTGACCTCGGGGCGGCGCCCGCTGATCGTGAACTGCGGTTCCGGCGTCAGCTTTGGCCCCGATTGGCGCCGCGCCGGGCGGGCGACGCCGAGCCACACCACCCTGTCGCTGGATGGACGGTCGACCGGTCGGTTGACCGAGGTGCGCGGCTTTGAATCCCGCGAAATGCTGGTCGACGCACCGCAGCGGGTGCCGATCCGGATCACCCATGCCAGCGATGGCATCCGTTTTGAGGGCGGTCACGACGGTTATGTGAAACCCTATGGGCTGACTCATGCCAGGCAATTGGAACTGACCTTTGATGGGCGCGGCATGGCGGGCGAGGACATGTTGCTGGCGCTGGAAGAACCGGACAAGAAACGCTTCGACAAGGCGATGGACGCGGTGCAGCTGGGCGGGATCCCGTTTCAGCTCAGGTTTCATCTGCATCCCGAGGTCGACACCGCCGTCGATCTGGGCGGGTCGGCGGTGTCGATGGCACTGCGCAGCGGCGAAATCTGGATCTTTCGTCATGACGGGCGGGTGGAAATGTCACTTGACGCCTCGGTCTTCCTGGAAAAGAACCGGCTGAAACCACGTGCGACCAAACAGATCGTGTTGTCTGGCCGCGCGATGGAGTATGCGACACGCATCCGCTGGTCCTTGTCCAAGGCGCAGGAGACTCCCATCTCCATCCGTGACCTGGCCCCTGACGAGGCGGATATGAGCGCCTGAGACCGAAGCAATTGGAATTACCGATCCCATGACTGAGCAAGACCCCGGCCTGCAACCCCTGCGCCGCGCGCTGATTTCCGTGTCTGACAAGACCGGCCTTGTCGAACTGGCCACCGCGCTGGCCGAGCGCGGCATCGACCTGTTGTCGACCGGTGGCACCGCCGCCGCGTTGCGTGACGCGGGCCTCACGGTGCGCGATGTCAGCGATCTGACCAACTTTCCCGAGATGATGGATGGACGGGTCAAGACCCTGCACCCGATGGTGCATGGCGGGCTGCTGGCGCTGCGTGACAACGACGCCCATGTCAGCGCCATGCTGGAACACGGGATCGAGGCGATCGACCTGTTGGTGGTCAATCTCTATCCGTTCGAGGACACCGTCGCCAAAGGTGCCGACTACGAGACCTGTATCGAGAATATCGACATCGGCGGCCCGGCAATGATCCGTGCCGCCTCCAAAAACCATGCCTTTGTCAGCGTTGTCACCGACACCGCCGATTATGACGCGCTGCTGGCCGAGCTTGACGCCAATGGCGGGCGCACCAGCTATGGCTTTCGCCAATTGCTGGCCCTGACCGCCTATTCGCGCACCGCCGCCTATGACGCGGCGGTCTCTGGCTGGATGGCGGCGGCGACCGGCACTCAGACGCCGCGCCGCCGGGCCTTTGCCGGGACCCTGGCGCAGACCCTGCGCTATGGCGAAAACCCGCATCAGAAAGCGGCGTTTTACACCGATGGCGGCAACCGCCCGGGGGTTGCCAGTGCCCGTCAGCTTCAGGGCAAGGAACTGAGCTACAACAACATCAACGACACCGATGCGGCGTTTGAGCTGGTCAGCGAATTCCGCCCCGAGGATGGCCCGGCCTGCGCGATCATCAAACATGCCAACCCCAGCGGTGTCGCCCGTGGCGCGACCCTGGTCGAGGCCTATGGCCGTGCCTTTGACTGCGACCGCACCTCGGCCTTTGGCGGCATTATCGCGCTGAACCAGTTGCTGGACCTGACCACCGCCGAGGCGATTTCCAAGATCTTTACCGAGGTGATCATCGCCCCCGATGCCGATGACGCGGCGATCGCGCTGCTGGCCCGGAAAAAGAACCTGCGGCTGCTGCTGACCGGCGGTCTTGCCGATCCGGCGCGGGCCGGGCTGACCTATCGTCAGGTCTCCGGTGGGCTGCTGGTGCAAGATCGCGACAACGGCCATATCGCGCCCGCCGACCTCAAGGTGGTCACCAAACGCGCGCCCAGCGACAAGGAACTGGCCGATCTGATGTTCGCCTGGACCATTGCCAAACATGTGAAATCAAACGCCATCGTCTATGTCCGAGACGGCGCCACGGTCGGCGTCGGTGCCGGCCAGATGAGTCGCTTGGACAGTTCGACCATCGCCGCGCTCAAGGCGCAGAGGATGGCCGAGGCGCTGGGCCTGCCGGAAACCCCGGCCAAGGGCTCGGTCGTGGCTTCGGATGCGTTTTTCCCCTTTGCCGACGGGCTGCTGGCCGCGGCCGAGGCCGGGGCGACGGCGGTGATCCAGCCTGGCGGCTCGATGCGCGACGACGAAGTCATTGCGGCGGCGGATGCGGCGGGGCTGGCGATGGTGCTGACCGGCATGCGCCACTTCCGGCACTAGGGGCGCACGGGTGCGGGTTCTGTTTCTCACGGCGTTCTGGACCCTGCTTGCCGATCAGGCGAGCAAGGCGCTGGTCGTGCACGGGCTGAATCTGCGTGACCGGGGCGAAATCGACGTGCTGCCGCCGCTGTTGAACTTTCGCATGGCCTGGAACCAGGGCATGAATTTCGGGCTGTTGTCAGACCATGGCACCCTGATGAAATGGCTGCTGATTGGCATCGCCATCGTGATCAGCGCCGGGGTGTTCTGGTGGGCCTACCGCGAACGACCACGTCCGGCTGGCATGATCGCTGCCGGATTGCTGATCGGCGGGGCGCTGGGCAATGTCATCGATCGGCTGGTCTATGGCGCGGTTGCGGATTTTCTGAACATGTCCTGCTGCGGCTTTGAAAACCCCTATGCGTTCAATGTCGCCGACATCGCGATCTTTTTCGGCGCCGTGGCGCTGATCCTGGTCCCGGCCGAGAAAAAGGCCGGGTGACGGCGCGATCAGGATAAGGTAAACTAAAGCGAATGACGACGGAGCCCATGATGAAGCCGCTGCGCCTGCTGATCCTTCTCTGCCTGCCCGCGCTGGCAGCTTGTAGCGGCTCGGACCGCGAACGCGATATTTCGATGCGGTCGTTCCAGAACGTCGGCGGCCCCGAGGAATTCGCGATCCTGCCGTCCCGGCCGCTGGAAAAACCGACAAGCTATGCCAGCCTGCCGGAACCGACGCCGGGCGGCGGCAACCGGGCCGATCTGACACCGAAGAAAGACGCCGTCGCCGCCCTCGGTGGCCGCGCCTCGGCGCTGGATCCCAGCGGCGTGCCCAGCAGCGAAGGCGCGTTGGTCAATTACGCCTCGCGGCAGGGCCGCGATCCGGCGATCCGCGCGACCCTGGCCAAAGAGGACGAGGATTTCCGCAGTCGCCAGTCGCGTTTCACCAAGATCCGCCTGTTCAAGGTCGACCGCTATTATCACGCCTACCGGCGCGAGATTCTGGACCCGCAGACCATTGCCAACCGCTATCGTCGTGCCGGAGCACCGACACCGACAGCCCCGCCGCGCGAACGCTGATCTCCGCTTTTGTCACAAGGTTGTCAGACCGGTTGCGGCGTGCTGCGATCGGCGTATCTTGCTGACTGCACGTCTGTTTCCCTCTGCCCAAAGGCCTCTCGCTGAAAGGCCCTCTGCTTAAAGGATCGTCGATGAAGCTTTTTGCCGCCGTAGCGCTGATTCTGGCCGCCGCCCTGCCGCTCAGGGCTGAAGGTGTCCGCGATCTGGTCACCAGTTTTACCCTGTCCAACGGTATGGATGTGATCGTCGTCGAAGACCACCGTGCCCCGGTCGTCGTCCATATGGTCTGGTACCGTGCCGGATCGGCGGATGAGACGCCGGGCGTCTCAGGGGTGGCACATTTCCTTGAGCACCTGCTGTTCAAGGGCACCGATACCCTGGCGCCGGGCGAGTTTTCCAAGGTGGTGGCCGAAAACGGCGGCACCGACAATGCCTTTACCAGTTTCGATTACACCGCCTACCACCAACGCGTCGCCGCCGACCGGCTGGAACTGATGATGCGGATGGAAAGCGACCGAATGGTCAATCTGCGCCTCGACGAAAGCGATATCGCTACCGAACGGGATGTGATCATCGAAGAGCGCAACCAGCGCACCGAAAACAACGCCGGGGCGCTCTATCGTGAACAGGCCAATGCGGCGCAATTCCTCAACCATCGCTATGGCGTGCCGGTGATCGGCTGGAAACACGAGATGGAACAGCTGTCGCTGGCCGATGCGATGGCCTATTACCAGCGCTTTTACACCCCCAACAACGCGATCCTGGTGGTTGCGGGCGATGTAACCCCGAACGGGGTGCGCACCCTGGCCGAACAATATTACGGGGCGCTGCCGCCGAATACCGCGCTGCCCGAACGCGTCCGCCCGCAAGAGCCGCCGCAGACTGGCGCCCGGCGCATCACCTTTCGTGACCCGCGGGTGGCGCAGCCCTATGTCATCCGCTCTTACCTGGCGCCGGAACGCGACGCGGGCGATCAGACCCAGGCGGCCGCGTTGACCATGCTGGCAGAGATCCTTGGCGGCGGTCAGGCCTCGGTTCTGAGCGAGAAATTGCAATTCGGGACCAAGCAGGCGCTATATGCCTCGGCCTATTATTCCGGCATGTCGCTGGATGACACCACCTTTGGCGTCTACATCGTGCCCGCCGAGGGTGTCAGCCTGGAACAGGCCGAAGCGGCGCTGGATCAGGCGATTGCCGAATTCATGCAAGAGGGGGTGGACGCCGAACAGCTGGCCCGGATCAAGATGCAGATCCATGCCTCGGAAATCTATGCCCGTGACGATGTCGCCTCGATTGCCAACCGCTATGGCGCGGCGCTGGCGCAGGGGCTGACGGTCAAGGATGTGCAGGATTGGCCGGAGCTGCTGGACGCGGTCACCGCCGAGGACATCCTCGAGGCCGCACGCATGGTGTTCGATCCGGAAAAATCGGTGACCGGCTGGCTGATGACCGAGGAGATGACCCAATGACCCGCTTTGTCGCTACCCTGGCTCGGGGCCTGACCCGGGGTCTGTTTCTGGGCCTGATCTTGGCGCTGCCCGTCCGTGCCGAAGTCGCCATCCAGGAGGTCACCACACCCGGCGGCATCACCGCCTGGCTGGTCGAGGAGCATTCGATCCCCTTCACCGCGCTTGAGTTGCGGTTTCGCGGCGGCACCTCGCTTGACCAACCGGGCAAGCGCGGCGCCACCAATCTGATGACCGGGCTGCTGGAAGAAGGCGCCGGTGATCTGGGGGCGCGCGATTTCACCCGCGCCGTCGAAAACCTGGCCGCTTCGTTCCATTATGACGTCTATGACGACACCCTTGCCGTTTCAGCCAAATTCCTGAGCGAAAATCGCGATGCGGCGATCGAGCTGCTGCGCCAATCCCTGGTCGCGCCGCGTTTTGACCCGGAGGCAATCGAGCGGGTGCGCGCGCAGGTGGTGTCAGGGATCAAATCTGATCTGACCGACCCGGATGAGATCGCCAGCAGTGCCTTTGCCGCCCGGATCTATCAGGACCACCCCTATGCCACGCCGGGGCAGGGCGATCTGGACAGCGTCGCCGGGCTGACCCGCGACGATCTGGTCACCGCCTGGAAAAACGCGCTGGTGCGCGACCGGCTGTTCGTCGGCGTCGTCGGTGACATCACGGCTGAGGAGCTTTCGACCCTGCTCGATTCGCTGCTCGCCGATCTGCCGCAATCCGGCCCGGCCCTGCCGGGTGAGGCGGCGCTGCATTTCGATGGCGGCACCCATGTCGTCGAGTTCGACACGCCGCAATCGGTGGTCCGGTTCGGCCAGCCGGGCATGTCCCAGGACGATCCCGATTTCTTTGCCGCCTATCTGCTGAACACCATCATTGGCGGTGGTGGGTTTGAAAGCGTGCTGATGCAGGAGGTGCGTGAAAAGCGCGGGCTGACCTATGGCGTCTATGCGTATCTTCTGGACAAGGACGAGGCCAAGGTTTGGGTCGGATCGGTCTCATCCGCCAATGACCGGGTTGCCGAAACCATTGCGGTCATCCGCGCCGAATGGGCACGCATCGCCGCCAACGGGGTGAGCGCAGAGCGGCTGGAGGCGGCCAAGAAATACATGACCGGGGCCTATCCGCTGCGCTTTGACGGCAACGGACCGATCGCCAATATCATTGCCAGCATGCAATTGTCCGGGATGCCAATCGACTATGCCGCGACCCGCAATGACCGGGTGAATGCGGTGACGCTTGAGCAGGTGAACCGGGTGGCCGCCAGCCTGATGGATCCGGAGGCGCTGACCTTTGTGGTGACTGGCAAGCCTGAGGGGCTGCCAGCGACAGCCGACTAGGGTTGCAGGCTGCAACAGCCGGAATAGAGGGTCTCGCCGCTTGTTCCGTTCAGGAACAGATCGATCGTCAGCCCAAAGAGATAGCCTGACATCCCGTCGCTGCAGCTGGCCCGGGCGATCACCGCCACGCCTTCGCCGATGCTGGCGCGCTGGGAGTGCAGGGTCATCGCGAACCGGTCCGACCGGCCCAATGCGGTGCCGCGCCAATCGCGGGTGAACCGGGTTTCATCAATCTCTGGCGCGTCAAAGACATAGCCGGTGCCGCTACGACGCAGCCCCCAGAACGGCTCGGTTCCGCCACAGCGGGCAATGTCTGGAACCCGACTGATCCCGGCATCGGGGTGGCGGCGCAGATAGCGCAGCGATGCCCAGCCGCTGACCCCATTGATATTCACCCGGCCCCAGCGGCCATTCGGGCCAGCCTCGACCACTTCGATATCGTGGGCATCAGGTGCCAATGCGGCGATCACCGGGGCGCTGGCGTTGGGGTATTCGCGCAGGTTCAACACGTCGATGCTGGCGACATGCTGCACATCGTAAAGCGCCGGAAACTGATCCTCGGTTGCGGCGACCGGACTCGCGGCCAGAGCGACCAGCAGCGCCAGTCGCCTGCGCCGGATCACCGCCGCGCCGACCAGCTGACCGAGGCATGGCGGCGGGTATAGAATTCGCCCATCATCCCCAGCATGATAAACACCAGCCCCAACAGAAGCGGGTATTCCAGATTGGTGTAGCGCGGGAAATAGTTGATGAAGACATAGCCGCGCGCCTGATCGATGCAGTGAAACAGCGGGTTCCAGTCAAACATCGCCAGCATGTAGCCGGGCAGGGTGTTGGCCAGAAACATCTTGCCCGAGGCGATCATATTGGCGCGCTGATAGATGGTCACCACGATCCCCACCATCCGCGGAAACCAGGGCTTCAGCGCCAGCAGCATCACCCCGATGGCGCCGCCGGTGAACCAGGAAATCAGCAGACACCCAAAGGCACCAATCGGATCCTCGATGGTGATCGGTGTGAACACCACATCATAGATGAACAGGATCGCCACCAGGGACAGGACCTGGATATAAAGCGTGCCCAGCGCCGCCGACAGGATCGCGATCAGCGTGTTCATCGTCGCGTGTTTCATCATCGGGGAATTCGGCCCCTCGGATCCGGCCACTGCCCCCATCGTCTTGGTATGGGTCATGAACAGGAAAATCCCGGACATGATATAGAGCAGGAAATCCCCCCGCACCGCCGAGGAGCGCAGCCCGAGCACCGAGAACATCACATAAAAGGCGACCACGAACATCACCGCCTGGATCATGTTCAGCAGGATCGACACCAGCGCATTGCCATGAGTCTTGCGAACATCGCGGACGATGGAATGATAGATCAGCTCGAAATGCTGAAGCGCCGACTGTAGCGTGGTGGAGGGGGTGTTCTGCTCAAACATATGTGCGGCCCTGGACAACCCTGCCGGTGTGACAGGCAAATGTTGCCGTTCTGTTTAACTTTGACCATAACTTGCGGCGCACCTGTTTTCAAACGCCGCGCGGCCCAGAGGGCCAACATCAAGGAGAATTCATTGGATTTCGAACAGCTTGTGTCTGTGATGCGACGCCTTGCCATCGAGGCGGGCGAAAAAATCATGGAAATCTATGACACCGACGATTTTGAGGTGAAAACCAAATCCGACAACAGTCCGGTGACCGAGGCGGATGAGGCTGCCGATGCGCTGATTTCTGCCGGGTTGCGCGCCGCGTTCCCGGATGTGGCGCTGATCACCGAAGAGCAATCGGCGACGCATGAGCTGCAGGCGCGCAGCTTTCTGATCGTCGACCCGCTGGACGGGACCAAGGAATTCGTCAACCGGCGCGGCGATTTCACCGTCAACATCGCCTATGTCGAATCCGGCCTGCCGACCCGTGGCGTGGTCTATGCCCCGGCGCGCGCGCGGATGTTCTATACGCTCGCCGATGGCTCGACCGTCGAAGAGGACGGTCCCTTTGACCCCGCCGTGCGTGGCGCGACCCGGGCAATCAAGGTGTCGGACCCGGACAACGCCGCGCTGCTGATCGTCGCCTCGAAAAGCCACCGCGATCAGGCGACCGACGATTACATCGGGAAATACCAGGTCAAGGACCTGAAAAGCGCCGGGTCCTCGCTGAAATTCTGTCTGGTCGCCACCGGCGAGGCTGATCTCTATCCGCGCGTCGGGCGCACAATGGAATGGGACACCGCCGCAGGCCACGCGGTGCTGACCGGCGCCGGTGGCCAGGTGCTGCGGTTTGATGATCACACGCCGCTGACCTATGGCAAACCGGGCTATGCCAACCCGTTCTTCATCGCCTGCGCGCCTGGCGTTGTGCTGAAACCGGCCTGATGTCGGTTCTGGTCGTCATTCCGGCGCGCTATGCCTCGTCGCGCTTTCCCGGCAAGCCGCTGGTGGCGCTGACCGGGGCGGAGGGACAGGCGAAATCGCTGATCCGCCGGTCATGGGAGGCGGCGCAGGCGATTGCCGGTGTCGACCGGGTGGTGATCGCCACCGATGACGCGCGTATTCGCGATGCGGCGGCGGCATTTGGCGGCGAGGTGGTGATGACCTCCTCAACCTGTGGGAACGGCACCGAACGGGTGGCCGAGGCGCATGAGGTGCTGGGCGGCGGTTACGATATCGTGGTGAATTTCCAGGGTGATGCACCGTTGACGCCGCCCTGGTTCGTTGCCGATCTGATTGCCGGTCTGCGCGCCGATCCCGGCACCGCCATGGCAACCCCGGTGTTGTGCTGTGACGGTGCGGCGCTGGCCGGGCTGCTGGCGGATCGGCGTGCCGGGCGGGTCGGCGGCACCACAGCGGTGTTCGATGGCGCACACCGGGCGCTGTATTTCTCGAAAGAGGTGATTCCCTACACCCCGCAGAGCTATGCCGATGCCGCGCCGACCCCGGTGTTCCACCATGTCGGGGTCTATGCCTTTCGCCCCGACGCGCTGGCCGATTACCCGACCTGGACGCCGGGCCCGCTTGAGGCGCTGGAAGGGCTTGAGCAATTGCGGTTCCTGGAAAACGGTCATGCCATCCTCTGTGTCGAAGTCTCGCCCCAGGGCCGCGCCTTTTGGGAGGTCAACAACCCCGAAGACGTGCCCCGGGTCGAGGCGATGATGGCCGCGATGGGCATGGCATGAGCGAAGCGCCGACCGTCAGCATTGTTGTGGTCAGCCGTGGGCGGCCTGAACGCTTGCCGATCTGCCTGCTGGGGCTGTCGCGTCTGCTCTATGCGCCATACGAAATCGTCGTGGTTGCGGAACCTGCCGGGTTGGCCGCCGTGCAGGCGACCGGGCTGGCGGATGAGGTCAAGCTGGTCGCCTATGACGAGGCCAACATCTCGGCCGCGCGCAACCGCGGCATCGCCGAAGCGGCAGGCGATATCGTTGCCTTTGTCGACGACGATGCGGTGCCGGAACCGGCCTGGCTGAACCATCTGATTCAGGGGTTTCTCTGGCCCGAGGCGGCGGCGGTTGGCGGGTTCGTGCGGGGCCGCAACGGCATCAGTTACCAATGGGCGGCGCGCAGCGTCGATCACAGCGGCGCGGCGCAGCCCTTGACGCTGCCCGGCACCGCGCCGGTGCTGCTGACCCCGTCTGGCGGGCGGGCGATCAAGACCGAAGGCACCAATATGGCGTTCCGCCGTTCAGTGCTGGCCGAAATCGGCGGGTTCGATCCGGCGTTCCGATTCTATCTGGATGAAACCGACCTCAACATGCGGCTGATGCTGGCCGGGCACAGCACTGCCATCGTGCCGCTGGCCGAGGTGCACCACGCCTATGCCGAAAGCCCGCGCCGGGCCCGGCACCGCGCACCGCTGGACCTGTTCGATGTGGGCGCCAGCACCGCGGTGTTTCTGGCCAAGCATTGCCCGGCCAGTGAACATGCGACGGTTCTGGACCGGTTGCGCCAGACCCAGCGGCAGGCGCTGCTGGCCTATATGGTCGACGGGCGGATCGAACCACGCGATGTGGCGCGGCTGATGGATGGTCTTGAGAAAGGCATTGCCGACGGGCGCGCGCGCCCGGCCTCGCCAATGCCGCCGATCCCGCATGCCCCGCATTGGTTCCTGCCGTTTGACAGCCGGGTGGACGGGCGCCACCGCGAAATCGGCGGCCGCCATCTGTTCCGCCGCCGTCATCGCGCTGCGGCGCGGCAGGCTGCGGCGCAGGGTGAAATCGTGTCGCTTTACCTGTTTTCGCGCACGGGGCTCGCGCACAAGCTGCGCTTCACCCCTGATGCGGTCTGGGAACAACGCGGTGGGCTCTGGGGGCGCAGCGAGCGTGATCAGAGGCTATTCCACCTGACGACATTTTCGCGCAGGTTGAAGCGTGAGATCGCTCGCAACGTGCATCAACGGCTCGGCACTGGTTGAACTGCTCGATTTCGTGCAAATTTCCCGCACATCCTGTCGGAAACATAACTGCGCCCCGGATTGTCATTTTGTCGCCTTCTTGGGGATGTTAAAGATGACGCAACCAATTTGAACGCTGGATGCAGTGCGGTTTTGAGAGGCATTTTGAGGGGCGTTATGCGAAACAAGATTACCAAAGCGATTTTTCCGGTCGCGGGCCTGGGTACGAGGTTTTTGCCGGCCACCAAGGCTGTTCCCAAGGAAATCATGACCTTGGTCGACCGTCCGCTGATCCAATACGCCATCGATGAGGCCCGTGCGGCCGGGATCAGGGAATTCATCTTTGTCACCTCGCGCGGCAAAAGCGCGCTTGAGGACTACTTTGACCACAACCCGCAGCTTGAGGCAGAGCTGCGCAGGAAGGACAAAAAGGAAATCCTTGAGGTCCTGAAAACCACCAATATGGACAGCGGCGCCATCGCCTATATCCGTCAGCACAAGCCGCTGGGCTTGGGTCATGCGGTGTGGTGCGCCCGGCGGCTGATGGGCAACGAACCCTTTGCGGTCATCCTGCCCGATGACGTGATCGCCGCCGACAAACCCTGTCTGCAACAGATGATCGAAGCCTTCGAGGAAAATCCCGGCAATATGGTCGCCGCGATGGAAGTGCCCGCCGAAAAGGCCAGCAATTACGGCATGCTCGACATTGAAAGTGAGCAGGGCAACCTGGTCGCGGTCAAGGGCATGGTCGAAAAGCCGAAACAAGACCCGCCGTCGAACCTGGCGGTGATCGGGCGTTATCTGCTGATGCCCGAGGTGCTGAAGAACCTGAACAAGAAAAGCGCCGGAGCCAATGGCGAAATCCAGCTGACCGATGCCATCGCGCAGGAAATCACCGAAGGCCGCCCGGTCTATGGCTACCGGTTTCAGGGCGAACGCTTTGACTGTGGTTCAAAGGCCGGGTTCCTGCAGGCGACCGTCGCCTTTGGCCTGGCGCGCGAAGATCTGCGCGATGAATTGTCAGTGTATCTGCGCGCGATCATGCACGTCGACAAAGCCGCACAATAGGACACAGCATGGCCGTAGTTCTTGTCACTGGCGGTGCGGGCTACATAGGATCGCATGCCTGTAAAGCCCTGAAAACCGCCGGACACCTGCCCGTCACCTTTGATAATTTCGTCACCGGCTGGCGTGACGCGGTAAAATTCGGCCCGCTTGAAGAGGGCGATCTGACCGACCGCGCCCGCCTTGACGCGGTCTTTGCCAAGCATCGGCCCGATGCGGTGATGCATTTCGCCGCCCTCAGCCAGGTTGGCGAGGCGATGCAGGAGCCAGGGCGCTATTGGCACAACAATGTCAGCGGCTCGCTGACCCTGATTCAGGCGGCGGTGGCGGCGGGGTGCACGCGTTTCGTGTTTTCCTCGACCTGCGCGACCTATGGCGAGCAGGACAATGTGATGCTGGACGAGGACAGCGCGCAATTGCCGGTCAACGCCTATGGCTCGTCCAAACGGGCGATCGAAGAGATCCTGCGCGATTTCGAGGCGGCACATGGGCTGCGGCATGTGATCTTTCGCTACTTCAACGTGGCCGGCGCCGATCCCGAGGGTGAGATCGGCGAACACCACCGGCCGGAAACCCATCTGATTCCGGTGATGCTTGAGGCGATTGACGGCCAGCGCCCGGCGCTGACCATTCATGGCACCGATTACGACACCCCGGATGGCACCTGTATCCGCGATTATGTGCATGTCTGCGACCTGGTTGATGCCCATCTCCTGGGGCTCGACCGGCTGCTGGCGGGCGCGCCGAGCCGGGTGTACAATCTGGGCAGCGGCACCGGATTTTCGGTGCGCGAGGTGATCGAACAATCGCGAGTGGTGACCAATCGCGAAGTGCCCTATTCCGAAGGGCCGCGCCGCCCCGGCGATTGCACAAGGCTGGTCTCGGGATCGACCCGCGCCCTGGCGGAACTGGGCTGGGTTCCGCATCGCTCGACCCTGGCACAGATGATTGCAAATGCCTGGCATTGGCATCAGACAGGTCATTATGACCGATAAGACACCGCCCTCCGCCCGTTTGCTGGATGTCACCCGGCTGGCCAGCCGCGCTGGACGCCGGTTGACCGGGGTTGACCGGGTCGAACGCGCGTATCTTGCGCATCTGCTCACGCTGGATGTGCCGGTGTTCGGTTTGGCGCGGGTGGTGGCCGGTTACGCGCTGCTGGATCGGGCGGGGCTGGCTGGGCTGCTGGCGCGCATCGACGGCGTGACCGACTGGGGCAATATGGATCTGATTTCCCGGCTCGGGCGGCGGCTGACCATTGCCCAGCGTCGGGCCGACACCGATCTGCGGCGGTTGGCAGTGGCGCGGGCCGGGCGCACCGGGCTGCGCGGGCTGCTGGCCCGGCATCTGCCCAGCGGAACCGCCTATCTGAACGTTGGCCATTCCAACCTGACCCAACGGGTGTTGGCGGCGGTGCGGGCGCTGGACGATGCCCAGATCACGGTGATGATCCACGATGTGATCCCGCTCGATCTCCCGGAGTTCCAGCGCGAAGGCACGGTCCGGCGGTTTGTCGACATGCTGAAACGGGTGGGCCGGATGGCCGACCTGATCATCTGCAATTCCGAACAGACCCGGCAGGATGTTCAGCGCACCCTGTTGCGTCGGTCTATCCGTGCCCCGGCCAGTGTGGTCGCCCATCTCGGCGTCGACCTGCCTGCGCCGATGGCCAATGCCATCACGCCGAAGGGCCCGTATTTCGTCGCCGTCGGCACCATCGAGCCGCGCAAGAACCACACGCTTTTGCTGGATATCTGGGAGGAGCTTGCAAAAGAAGACTCTATCCCGCCGACGCTCTATATCTGTGGCGCCCGCGGCTGGCGCAACGAGGATGTCTTTGCCCGGCTCGACGCGCTGCCAGCGGATGGCCCGGTCCGCGAATGCCCGGATCTGTCGGACCCGGAACTGGCCGCCCTGGTCGCGGGCGCGCGGGCGCTGTTGCAACCCAGTTTCGCCGAAGGCTATGGATTGCCGCCGATCGAGGCCGCAGCCCTGCAAACACCTGTAATTTGTGCCGACCTGCCGGTTTTTCACGAGGTATTGGGGGACATTCCCGTTTACCTGAGCCCTGTGGACAGATATCCTTGGGTCAAGAAGATTAAAAATTTGGCAGAGGCAGACGGAACGCGACCGGATATCGGCCTGAATAACGGCTTTGTTCCGCCCAGCTGGCGGGATCATTTCAACATCGTATTAATGTTGACCTGATAGCCGCATTCGCCAGCCGGTGCCGTGACCGGGGTCGGACGGGGCGACAGTGAGCTTTGCGCAATCATATCGCTTGAGGCTCCAGCGGAAACGCTGGCTGATACGTGCGTTTCGCAAGCGCCGCGAATTGACCGCCGTGGCCGATCGCACCGAACAGATCCGCAAGCGTGATATCCTGTTGTTCTCGACCATGCGGAACGAGAAAATCCGTCTGCCGTTCTTTCTGCGCTACTACCGCGACCTCGGGGTTTCGCATTTTCTGATGGTCGACAATGACAGCACCGACGGCACATTGGAGTACCTGGCCGATCAGCCAGATGTCTCGGTCTGGTCGGCGACGCGCGGCTACAAGCGGGCGCGCTTTGGTGTCGATTGGCTGAACTGGCTGCAATCGCGCTATGGCCACAACCACTGGACCCTGGTTGTCGACCCGGATGAATTCCTGATCTACCCGTTTTGCGACACCAGGCCGCTGTCGGCGCTGACCGACTGGCTGGACGCCTCGTCGATCAAGTCGTTCTCGGCGATGCTGCTGGATATGTATCCCAAGGGCCGGATCGACGAACAGCCCTACAAGGCCGGGCAGAACCCGATGGAAATCGCCGCCTGGTTCGACGCGGGCAATTACACGATTTCCCGGAACAAGAAATTCGGCAATCTGTGGATTCAGGGTGGCCCCCGGATGCGGGCGTTTTTCCCCAAAACTCCGGAAAAGGCCCCGGCGCTGAACAAGATCCCATTGGTCAAATGGGACCGGAAATATGCCTATGTCAGCTCGACCCATATGCTGCTGCCGCGTGGCCTGAACCTGGTCTATGACGAATGGGGCGGCGAAAAGGCCAGCGGCATCCTGTTGCACACGAAATTCCTGCACACCTTCAGCGAAAAGGCCGCCGAAGAGCTGGAGCGCAAACAGCATTATGCGGCCTCGGTCGAATACCGCGCCTATGCCGAAAGCCTGCGCGACAACCCGGAATTGTGGTGCCGCTGGTCAGAGAAATACATCAACTGGCGCCAGCTGGAGATCCTCGGGCTGATGTCAAAGGGCAATTGGGCATGATCACGGAGGTGCCCACGTGACAGTCGGCATTGTGATGCTGGTCCACACCGCCCTGAACAGGGCCGAGCAGGTCGCCCGTCACTGGGCGGCGGCGGGGTGTCCTGTTGTCATTCACGCCGACGACAACGTGTCGCGCAAAACCTTCAAGGCGTTCAAGAAGTCGCTGTCGGATGTGCCGATCATTCGGTTTTCGCCGCGCCACCGCTGCGAATGGGGCACCTGGGGTATCGTCGCCGCGACCCAGGAAGCGTCGGAATTGATGCTGAAGGAATTTCCCGCGGTCCGACATGTCTATCTGGCCTCGGGCTCGTGCCTGCCGCTGCGCCCGGTGCAAGAGCTGATCGATTACCTCGCCGCCCGCCCCAAGACCGACTTCATCGAAAGCGCCACCACCGCCGATGTGCCCTGGACGGTTGGCGGGCTGGACAGCGAACGCTTTACCCTGCGCTTTCCCTTCTCCTGGAAGAACCACCGCTTTCTGTTTGACCGCTATGTCGCCCTGCAGCGCCGGGTCGGGTTCCGCCGCAGGGTGCCCAATGGCATCACCCCGCATATGGGTTCGCAATGGTGGTGCCTGACCCGTCAAACCCTGTCGGCGATCCTCGAAGACCCGGATCGGCTGACCTATGATCGCTATTTCCGCCGGGTCTGGATCCCCGATGAAAGCTATTTCCAGACCCTGGCGCGGCTCTATTCGCAACATATCGAAAGCCGGTCGCTGACCCTGTCCAAGTTCGACTTTCAGGGCAAGCCGCATATTTTCTATGACGACCACCTGCAATTGCTGCGTCGCTCTGACTGTTTCGTGGCGCGCAAGATCTGGCCGAACGCCGGGCGGCTTTATCGGGCGTTTCTGACAGATTCAGAATCCGCCTTGAAGCGAACCGAGCCCAATCCCGGCAAGATTGACCGGATTTTCAGCCGCGCCGTCGATCGCCGGACCCGGGGGCGCCCCGGCCTTTACATGCAATCGCGCTGGCCCAATCCCGGCTGGGAAAATGGATCGACCTGCGCCAAATACGCGGTGTTCCAAGGCTTTGCCAACCTGTTTGAGGATTTTGAACCCTGGCTGAACCGGATGACCGGGATGCGGGTGCATGGCCATCTCTTTGGCCAGGAGCGGGTCGAATTTGCCGGCGGTCAAGAGGTGATCAACGGCGCGATTTCCGACAGCGCCGAAATTCGCGATTACAACCCGCGCGCCTTTCTGACCAATCTGATCTGGTCGACCCGTGGCGAGCGGCAATGTTTTCAGTTCGGCCCGCGCGACAATCAGGACATCATCTGGGAGCTGTCCAAGGATCCCAATGCGCAGATCGCGGTGATCTCGGGGGCCTGGGCGCTGCCGCTGTTCTTTTCCAACAATAATTTCAGCGAAATTCGCGCCGAGGCGGCGCTGCTGCAAAAGGTCGAATCGAAATTCCTCGACGCCCTGCGCTCGCCTTATGCCAAGGCGCGGTCGCGGATCTGGACCATGGCGGAATTCATCGAGGCACCGATGGAACCGTTGCAGATGATCATCGAAGAGCTGGGCGTGCAGTCAAATCGGCGCCTGTCCGAGGCCCCGAAGATGGTCGATCTGGCCGGCTTTGGCCAATTCCTGCAGAACCTGAAAAACCAGGGCATGCACCCCTATCTGATGGGTGATTTCCCGTCCTCGCCCGATCCGATGCCCCGGCTCGTCAAGAAACCGAAACCCTATCTGGTGCAGAAGTAAGTGAACATGAGCAGCCCATTCGACTATTTCATCGTGTTTGCCGAAATGCGAACCGGGTCCAATTTTCTTGAGGCCAACCTGAATGCCTTTCCCCGGATCACCTGCCATGGCGAGGCGTTCAATCCGCATTTCATCGGCTATCCGAACCGTGATGAGATTCTGGGGATCACCCAGGAGATCCGCGATTCAAATCCCGAACGGCTGATTCGGACGATCCGCGAACGCACGGACGGGCTGGGCGGGTTCCGCTATTTCCACGACCACGACCCGCGGGTGTTCGACATCGTGGTGAATGATCCGCGCTGCGCCAAGATCGTGCTGACCCGCAACCCGGTTGACAGCTATGTCAGCTGGAAGATCGCCCAGGCCACCGGCCAGTGGAAGCTGACCGATGTGCGACGTCGCAGAGAAGATGCCATTCCCTTTGATCCGGCCGAATTCGAGGCCCATCTCGAGGCGCTTCAGGCGTTTCAGGTGCAGCTGATGAATGCGCTGCAACGCGCGGGCCAGACCGCGTTTTATGTCGCCTATGAGGATCTTCAGGATGTCAGCGTGATGAACGGGCTGGCGGCCTATCTGGGCCAGCCGGACCGGCTCGAGGGGCTGGATCAGAGCCTGAAGCGCCAGAACCCTGCGCCGGTATCTGACAAGGTCACCAATTTCCGGGAGATGGAGCAGGCGCTGGCCCGGCTCGACCGGTTCAACCTGTCGCGAACCCCGAATTTCGAACCGCGCCGTGGCCCTGCGGTGCCGTCCTATGTCGCCGCGGCTGACTCCGCGCTAATGTATCTGCCAGTGCGCTCCGGCCCTGAGACGGCGGTGCGGGCCTGGCTGGCGGCGCTGGACGGGGTTGGCGAGGATCAGTTGCAGACCCGGCTGTCGCAAAAGGATCTGCGGCAATGGAAGCGACGGCACAAGGGGCACCGCAGCTTTACCATCGTCAGCCATCCGGTCGTCCGTGCCCATCGGGCGTTCTGCGAGCGGATTCTGGCGACGGGTGAGGGCAGCCTGACCGAGATCCGGCGCACCCTGCGCAAGCGCTACAAACTGCCGATTCCCGGCCAGGCGCCTGGCGCTGATTGGGACGCTGGCCAGCACAAGACGGCTTTCCTGGCGTTTCTGGATTTCGTCAAGGCCAACCTGGCCGGCCAGACCTCGATCCGGATTGACCCGTGCTGGGCCAGCCAGAGCGCGACGCTCGAAGGCATGGGGCAATTCGCGCTGCCCGATAGGGTGCTGCGCGAGTCCGAGATGACCACCGGGCTGCCGCATCTGGCCGCCGCCATCGGTCGGCCTGATGCGCCGGTTCCGACAGCGGAACCGGACAGCGGGTTTGTCCCGCTCGCAGCCTTCTACGATGCCGAGGTCGAGGCAAGGACCGCCGATGTCTATCAGCGTGATTACATGATGTTCGGGTTTGACGCCTGGATGGGCTGAGAGGCCGCTCAGGCGGCCTGAACGCCCTGATCCGAGGTCAGGATCGCATAGATTGTTGCGGGATCGGCATTGGCGCGCAACTTCTTGCAAATCCCCGGATCGCGAAAGGTCCGCGAGACAAGCGCCAGCGCTTTGAGGTGTTCGACTCCTGAATCCTCGGGTGCGAACAGGGCAAACACCAGATCAACCGGCTGCCGGTCGACACTGTCGAAATCGACGGGCTTTTCCAGCAGAATGAAGGCGCCGGTCACGTCGCTCAGCCCCGACAGGCGCGCATGCGGCAGCGCCACGCCATGCCCGACACCGGTCGGGCCCAGGCTTTCGCGTTCCATCAGCGCCTCGACAACCCGGCTGGAGTCCAGCCCATGTGCCGTCTGTGCCAATTCACCGAGATCATGCAATAGTCGCTTCTTGCTCGAAGCCGCCCCGATAACCTTGACGGCCTCGGCTTTCAGTAGTGGCGAAAGATCCATTAATTTCCGTCCTGCTCTGCCGCGGGGCCGCCCCGCCTGACGGCGGGGCTAACGCTTCACATGCGCGGGTCGATCCAGCCGATATTGCCGTCATCGCGGCGGTATACGACGTTCAACCCGTCCTTGCCTTGCTGACGGAACACCAAGACCGGTGCGCCCGCCAATTCCATATGCATCACCGCTTCACCAACGGAAAGCGACGGGATCTGGGTCTGCATCTCGGCCACGATGACCGGTTGCAGGTCAGGGGCGTCCGATTCCCCCTCTTCCTGATCCGCGGCGAGGATATACGAGGCCGCTTCAAGATGTTCAACCGGCTGGTCGCGCTTGGCATGGTGATCTTTCAGCCGCCGCTTGTAGCGCCTCAGCTGCTTGTCCATCTTTTCGTTGCACTCATCAAAGGCGGCATAGATCTCGGTCGCATGGGCCTTGGCCTGCGCGGTAAGGCCGGAACTGAGGTGCACGACCGCCTCGCAGACGAACTCATGTGCGCTTTTGGAAAAAACGACGGTCGCATCAATGGGACGCTGGGCGTATTTGCCGACAACCTCACCCAATTCAGTCTGAACATGGGTTTGCAGGGCTTCCCCAACGTCAATGTGTTTTCCGGTGATCTGGTAGCGCATGGCGACTCCTTCCAAGGGGCAATTCGGTGGGACCGGGCGCCAGGCGCCGGTTTCGGTCAGTCCGCATTGCCGTGATTGAACAACCCGTCATTGGTGCAGCCACCAGTCCCGGTTGGTCCGGTCGTGCGGCGGCATCTGGCATGATACGCGGCTGTCATAGTCCCATTTGAGTCGACATGCCACCATCCTGTCAACGGATTCGGCAGGGTTTCGTTTGCGACAGGTTGATGGAGTGCAACGGTGTTAGGAAATGCGGAAACTGTCGCCAAGATAGACCCGGCGCACGTTTTCATTTTCCACAACCTCGGACGGCGACCCCGACATCAACACTTTGCCATCATGCAAGATATAGGCGCGATCGACGATTTCCAGAGTCTCGCGAACATTGTGATCGGTGATCAGCACCCCAATGCCGCGTTTCTTGAGGTCGGCGACAAGATGCCGAATATCAGCGACCGAGATCGGATCAACCCCGGCAAAGGGTTCGTCGAGCAGCAGGTATTTCGGGTCGGCGGCCAGACAACGTGCGATTTCCACCCGCCGCCGTTCGCCGCCCGACAGTGCCAGCGCCGGGGCGCGGCGCAGGTGTTCGATCGAAAAATCCGACAGCAATTCTTCGAGACGCTCACGGCGTTTGTGCGCATCCTTCTGGGCAATTTCCAGAATCGCCAGAATATTGTCTTCGACATTCAGCCCGCGAAAGATCGACATTTCCTGGGGTAGATAGCCGATGCCGAGCCGGGCGCGGCGATACATCGGCAGGCCGGTGACTTCGCGCCCGTCTATCAGTACATGCCCGCCTTCGGGCACCACCAGACCGGCGATGGAATAGAATGTCGTGGTCTTGCCACAGCCGTTCGGACCGAGCAGCGCGACGACCTCGCCCCGATCGAGATCGATGGACACGTCGCGGATCACCACCCGTTTGCGATAGCTCTTGCGCAGGTTGACGATGCGCAAACCTGAGGTGCCGTCTACGGCATGGAGTTGCGGCGCGTCGGTCATTTGTCACCCGTTTTCAGAAGGGTGCGCACCCGGCCGTCCATGCGCGCGGTGCCGGCCTCGAGGTCGATGGTCATCCGATCCGAGGTCAGGGTGTTCGGGCCCTGCACGATCACCACATTGCCGATCATCACGATGGAGCGTTGGTCCAGATCGTAATCGGCGCGGTCGGATTCGGCGGCATCGGCGCCGCTGACCACCACCACGCCGCCGGTGGCTTCGAGTTTCTGCACCCGGCTTTGATCCTCGGCATAGGTGACCAGAACCCGGGTGGCGGTCAGTTTCATCGTGCCCTGAAGGATCAGCACATTGCCGGAAAATTCGGCGGTGCCATCGGATTGATTGATCGCCAGGCTGTCGGCCTCGACCTCGACCGGGGCGTCGGAATTCGCCGAATTGTCGCCAAACGCCAGGCTGGGCCCCTGGGCGAGGCCGGGCGCAGGCACTGCCAGCGCGGCAATCAGGGCGAGGTGCCGCAATGCGGATCGGATATCCAGGGCCATACTCATTCCTTGGGACTTTGGGCGTCGTATATCAGCTTCACCCGGTTGGTGAAAACCAAATGAATGTCATTGGTCGTGGGGTCCGAGGTCAAGCGCATGCCACCGGCGGTCAATTGCCCCTCTGGCCCGGTGGCGCGCACCGCGCCGGAGGCCGAGGCATCGAGGGCGGCAAAGGCCAGCTGGGCCATGTCGGTGTGGATCTCATAGCCGTTCGAGGCGGTGACCACCACGTCACCACGCAGTTCGGCTCGCTGGGTGCTGCGGTTGATCTCCGCGCTGTTTGCGCGCAGGCGGATCACCCTGCCGTCGACAGTGTCGATCCGGGCCGTGACGCCGCTGACATGGACGATTTCCTGCCGCTCGGGATCCGGGCGCACCGAGTCGGCGGTCAGTTTGATCAGGTCGCCGCGATCGGTGGCGCCGGAAATGCTGGGCCGGGTCAGTTGCTGACGCCGGGCGCGATCCTCAAGCCCGACTTCGGCAAACGGCAGATCGCTGGGCGGTTCGACCTTGCTCGACAGCAGGAACAGGGTTGAGAGGATCGTCAGCGCACTGAGCGGCAGCAGCACCCTGAGCCAGGCCACCACACGCGAATGCCGATCCCTGAGCGTCATGTCAGCCAAGACCGATGCGCAGGCAATCGTGGATATGGATCAGCCCGATTGCCTGCCCCGATCCTGGGTCCTGTGACTGGTCGACAACAAACAGGCAGGTGATCCGGCGTTCGTTCATCGTTGCCACCGCCTCCTGGACCAGGGCGTCGGGGCTGATGAAGCGCGGATCCGCGGTCATCACCTCGGCGGCGCTGTGATCCAGCAGGCCGGACATATGCCGCCTGAGGTCGCCATCGGTGATGATCCCGGCCAGCCGCCCGTCCGGGCCGGTGACCCCGGCAACGCCAAAGCCTTTCTGGCTGATCTCGATCAGCACATCACTCATCGGGGCGCTGCCCGCGACCAGCGGCAGGGCGTCGCCCCGGTGCATCAGGTCGCGCACCAGGCGCAACTGCGCGCCAAGCTTGCCACCGGGATGAAAGGCGCGGAAATGTTCGGCGGTGAACTGGCGCTGTTCCATCAGCGCCACCGCCAGCGCGTCGCCCAGGGCCAGCGCCATCGTGGTCGACGAGGTCGGCACCACACCGGTGCCACAGGCCTCGTCCGCCTCGGGCAGCACGATGCCGACATCCGATTGCTGCATCAGGGTCGAGCTGGCATTGCCCGCCACCCCAATCACCGGGATGCGGAACCGTTTGGCATGGGCCAGAATATCCGCCAGCTCGGAGGTTTCACCGGAATTGGACAGGATCAGTGCCACGTCGCCCTGCGCCACCATGCCCAGATCGCCATGGCTGGCCTCTGCCGGATGCACGAATTGCGCCGGAGTCCCGGTCGAGGCCAGGGTCGCCGCGATCTTGCGCGCGATATGGCCGGATTTGCCCATACCGCAGACGATGATCCGGCCCCTGGCGTTCAGCATCACCTCGACCGCCTCGGCAAAGCTGTCGTCCAGCGCCGATTCCAGCAGGTTCAGCGCCGCCGCCTCGATCCCGATGACCCGGCGGGCGGTGGTCAGGAAGATGGCGGCGCGGTCGGTCATGGCTGTGGCTCAGCTATGGGAGAAGATATCGGTTTCGGGCCAGCCGGCCAGGTCCAGCCGGGCCCGGGTTGGCAGGAAATCGAAACAGGATTGCGCCAGGTCGCTGCGCCCCTCGCGGGCCAGCCGAATGTCCAGCTCTTCGCGCAGACGATGCAGGTAAAGGACATCCGAGGCGGCATAGTCCAACTGCGCCGGGCTCAGCGTCTCAGCGCCCCAGTCACTGGATTGCTGGACCTTGGAGAGATCAACGCCGATCAGCTCTTGCGTCAGGTTCTTCAACCCGTGCCGGTCGGTGTAGGTGCGCACCAGCTTGCTGGCGATCTTGGTGCAATAGACCGGCGCGGCCAGGGTGCCAAAGGCGTGAAACATCGCGGCAATGTCGAACCGGCCGAAGTGGAACAGCTTCAACACGTTCGGGTCGGCCAGCATCCGGCACAGGTTCGGCGCGGCGCTCTGGCCGACCGCGATCTGCACGATATGGCTGTGACCGTCGCCGCCCGACATCTGTACCAGGCACAGCCGGTCGCGCATCGGGTTCAGCCCCATGGTTTCGCAGTCGATGGCGACCACCGGACCCAGATCAAGCCCATCGGGCAGGTCATGTTGATAAAGGTGATTGGTCAATTCGGATGCCTCGGTCTGGTTGCTGATCTGGCATAGCCCGGCAGGGATGCCGTTGCAACGTAGGGCTCAGCCGTGATCTTTGAGCAGCCGCTGCTTTTGCCGGTTCCAGTCGCGCTTGGCCGCGGTCTCGCGCTTGTCCGGCGCCGATTTGCCCTTGGCGATGCCGATCTTCAGCTTGGCCATGCCCTTGTGATTGAAATACAGCACCAGCGGCACCAGGGTCATCCCCTTGCGCTGGGTGTCCGACCACATCCGGGCGAGTTCCCGCTTGTTGACCAGCAGCTTGCGGCGGCGGCGTTCCTCATGCGGGAACATCGCCTGCGGATAGGGGGCGAAATAGGAATTCACCAGCCACAATTCGCCATTGTCGACAGTGGCGTAGGATTCGGCGATGTTGGCTTGGCCGGTGCGCAGGCTCTTCACTTCGGAACCCATCAGCAGCATGCCGCATTCGACATCATCCTCGATCGCGTAATCATACCGCGCCCGCCGATTTTCGGCGACCACCTTGTAATTGGGAGTATCTGAGTTCTTGGCCATGGTGCTGTTGCATATAGGAGCTTCGTTGCGGCTCGCCAAGCCGGACCTTTCAGCTTGGCACGGCGCGCAGCTGCGATAGGTTGAGGAAAAGGGAGAAGTTCACATGAGCAAACTGAAACGTATCGTTCTGGCGAGTCGACCAAGCGCGGCGCCAACCGCCGAAAACTTCCGTCTGGAAGAGGCCGAGATGCCGACCCCGCGCGACGGCCAGATCCTGGTGCAGGTCGCCTATATGTCACTGGACCCCTATATGCGCGGCCGCATGGATGACGTGAAAAGCTATGCCAGCCCGGTGCCGATCGGCGGCACCATGGAGGCCGGCGGCATTGGCCGGGTCATCGCCTCGAAACATCCCGGTTTCGCGGTTGGCGATTACGCGGTCGGGCGCTTTGGCTGGGCCGATCACGGCGTCGCCAATGGTGATGCCTGCATGAAATGGGACCCTGACCTGGCACCGCTGTCGGCGGGGCTGGGGGTGCTGGGCATGCCCGGCTTCACCGCCTGGGCCGGGGTCACCGCCTATGGCAAGCTGAAAGCCGGGGAAACCCTGGTGGTCGGCGCCGCCACCGGGCCGGTTGGTTCGATGGTCGGGCAGCTGGCGAAACAGGCCGGGCTGCGGGTTGTCGGTGTCGCTGGCGGTGCCGATAAGTGCCGGATGGCGGTCGAGACCTTTGGCTTTGACACCTGTATCGATCACCGCGGCAAGGACGCGCGGGCAATGGGCACGGCGCTGCGGGCGGAATGCCCGGACGGGATCGACGTCTATTTCGAAAATGTCGGTGGACCGACCCTGGGCGGGGTGCTGCCGGTGATGAACCTGCATGGCCGGGTGATCATCTGCGGCATGATTGCCTGGTATAACGGCGCGGTCGATGAATCCGCCGCGTTCCCGGTGGGCAAGCTGTGGCGGATGATCCTGGTGAACCGGCTGACCGTGCAAGGGCTGTTGCAGACCGATCACGTCTCACGCTTCCCGGAATTCCTGGCCGAGGTCGGGCCGAAGGTGAAATCCGGGCAGATCGCCCATGTCGAAGACGTGGCCGAGGGGCTGGAAAATGCACCCGCCGCGTTCATGTCGCTGCTGAAGGGCGGCAATGTCGGCAAGCAGGTGGTCAAGTTGTCGGATGTTTGAACCGCGCCTGATCTGAATGCGCGCCTGCGGCGCATTGCCTCCGGCGGGAATGTTTTCGGCCTTATGGATCAAACGCACCAATAGAATAGTGGATTTCCCGACCCGTGTGAATCACATTTAACAGGGTGCCGAAACAGTCCCTTATCAGGAACGCTGTCCCCGCGTCAGGGCTGTTTCGCCTGATCGCGATGCCCTTTGGCGGCTCGATATGTGCCCCGCGGGCCGTTTCTCCGCGTCATGCGGCACGAAACGGGGGTGGTCTGGCGGGGTGGTTGGCGGCTATTGTCAGAGTGAACCACGGCCCGCTCGTCTCGTCCGTCCCGCGCATCCTCACCCCCGTCGGTGCGGCCCAAAGGGTGAATCATGTTCTCAAGGCCCTGTCGAGGCAGGGCTCGTTCAGCAACCTGCTAAGTGGCGCGGATGTAAGTTCGGCTCTTTCCTAAAGGGATATGGTGCGAAGAGGCGGCGATCAAAAAATGGATTTCATTTTTTGCCGGCTGAGATCATCCCGGTGTTCTCCCCAAAGTCGGTCCCATCACCCCGCTACGATCTGCGTGCCTTTTTGTCGGCCGCAGAGTGTGTGAGATGAATTGGCTCATCATCATGGCTTGACATGAGGCTGCGCAGCGATCCGTGGTGCTCAAACAAGAAAAGGGCAGCTTACGCCGCACTTCAATTCGATTTTCCGCTTATTCTATTGTGATTGCCTGCCGCGTATCGCGTTTTCGATGCGCGCGTAGGCCTTTAGTGCTTTGAACCGCCCCGAGTTTGCCGGAGGCGCCAACTCCTGAGTGGGTTGGGGCCTCATGAGCAAGACCACGAACAAGTCCTCCCCCGAACTGCGCGCGCGTGCGGCTCGGTGGCCTGACGCCCAATTCGGTGGTGAACATCACCAACCGTGTCTCCGACGACTGGGGGCAGATCACGCTCAACGGCCAGGTCGGCTATATTCACATGGGCTATCTCACCCGCGCTGCCGAAAGCGGTGGCGGCACGACGGTGAACGGCTTCCCGCTGGGCCTCACATGCCGCGGAACAGAACCGTTCTGGAGCCTGACCATCGCCGGGGATCGCACGGTGGGCTATAGGTCGCTCATCAACGGTGCGGACCCGATCACATCACTGACCCAAACCACGCCTGCCATGGGCGGCGGATCTGAAACGCTCTACGGGTGTTGCAACGTTGATTAAAGCGTCCCGCCTTTAACCTGCGACATATCCGGCAGCAGTGAAGTAATTCC
>NZ_JARGNH010000022.1 GCF_029213205.1 Pseudooceanicola sp. | reverse complement strand
ATGGGGCCTTAGCTCAGCTGGGAGAGCGCTTGCATGGCATGCAAGAGGTCAGGGGTTCGATCCCCCTAGGCTCCACCAAATTCCATACTAGGGTACTGAATTTACAGAACTCATTATTTTCCAGTTACTTACTACCTGCCTGTTGATCCCAAATGTGGTATACAGACAGGATGAAAAAGGTGGCTGAAACACATCATCTACAGAAGCGTGAAGAAACTTGGCATTACTATCGCCGGGTTCCTTCTGTGCTTGTTTCCGTGATTGGCAAAAAATTCATCAAGCAGTCTCTAACAGGTTGCTGAACGAGCCCTGCCTCGACAGGGCTTTGAGAACATGATTCATCCTTTGGGCCGCAGCGACGGGGGGAGGATGAGCGGGACGGACGAGACGAGCGGGTCGCGGTTCAATTCCGCCGGAACGCTTGATCCGGGCGCAGCTCCGAAAGAAGAGCGAGGACGCGTTCGGATGGGCGAAAACCGTCGGCGGCATGGCTCGGACCATGGATCGCGGCGTCGAACGCGTCCGGTCGCGGTTCATTCTGGCAATGGCCGCCAACCACCTCGCCAGACCACCCCGGTTGCGTGCCGCATGACGCGGAGAGACGGCCCACGGGGCATATATCGAGCCGCCAAAGGGCATCGCGATCAGGCGAGACAGCCCTGGAGCGGGGACAGCCTTCCGGTTAAGGGACTGTTTCGGCAATCTGTTAAATCTCGACGCGCCCGGTGCGGTTATTCGCCGTAAGGCACCCAGATGGTTTTGACCTCGGTCGCAGCATCGAGAAAGGCGCGGCCCTCGGCCTTGGCCCAATCGGTGGCGCGGGCATTGTTCACCCAGCTGCGTTTCAGGTTTCCGGCGCTTTCTGCTTCGATGGTCTTGGAGAGGTTGGTTGAGGAGAACGACCAGATGGCGTCAAGATCGAGGTGTTTGGCCATCACCGGGGCCAGCTCGGCATGGCGACCGGTCAGGATATTCACCACCCCGCCGGGGACATCCGAGGTGTCGAGCACCTGATAGAAGTCGGTGGCGGCCAGCGGATGCGGCTCGGAGGCGACAAGGACCATGCGGTTGCCCATGGCGATACCCGGTGCCAGCACCGAGACCAGGCCGAGCAGCGGCGCCTCATCCGGGCAGATCGCGCCGATCACGCCCACGGGTTCACGCATCGCCAGCGCCACGCCGCGGATCGGCACCGAGCGGACGTCGCCGCCGTATTTGTCGGCCCAGGCGGCATAGGTGAACAAGCGGCGGATGCTCGCCTCGACCTCCGCAGCGCCGCCTTTGCCGGTCATCGCGTCGATCCGGTCAGCGAATTCCTTGGCTCGGGCCGAGAGGTTCTCGGCGATGTAATAGAGGATCTGAGCGCGCAGGTGGCCACTGGTCCTGGACCAGCCCGCGGCGGCATGGGCGGCTTCGACCGCGTTGCGGATATCCTTGCGATTGCCGATCCCGACCTGACCCAGGACCGCGCCCCTGGCGCCAAAGACCGGGGTGGAATAGCCACCGTCGGGGCGGGCCTGCTTGCCGCCGATATAGAGCTTTGGCGTCCGGTCGAGGCCCTGCACCGGGGCGACCTCGCCTTGCGTCGTTTTGACCTGCGCCAGCGGCTTGGTTTCTGCCTTTGCCCCGGTATAGGCGATCAGCCCATCCCAACCGCCCTCACGGCCAAAGCCGCTTTCGCGCAGGCCGCCGAACCCGGCAGCGGCGTCGAACATATTGGTGCCGTTGATCCAGACCACCCCGGCGGCGAGCTTCGGCGCGATGTCGAGGGCGAGGTTGAGGTTCTCGCTCCACAGCGTGGCGGCCAGCCCGTAGCGGGTGTTGTTGGCCAGCGTCACCGCATCGGCCGGGGTGCGGAAAGTGGTGGAGACCAGCACCGGGCCAAAGATTTCCTCCTGCATCAGCCGATCGGAGGGTTCCAGCCCGGTGATCAGGGTCGGCGGATAATAACATCCGCCAGTCGGCATCGCGCAGGCGGCGTGATAGATTGCGCCTGCCGCATTCTGTCCGACCAGCCGGGTGACGGTGTCAAGCTGCACCGGATCGACCAGGGCGCCGACGTCGATGCATTTGTCCAGCGGGTCACCGACCCGCAGCTTGTCCATCCGGGCCTTGAGGCGGCGCAGGAAATCCTCGGCGATGCCCTCTTGCACCAGCAGGCGCGAGCCGGCGCAACAGACCTGGCCCTGGTTGAACCAGATCGCATCGACCAGCCCCTCGATGGCGCTGTCGATATCGGCATCCTCGAACACGATGTAGGGTGATTTGCCGCCCAGTTCGAGGGTCAGCGCCTTACCCTGACCGGCAGTGGCGCGCCGGATCCGGCGGCCGACATCGGTCGAGCCGGTGAAGGCGACCTTGTTCGCGGCCTTGTGGGTGACGATCATCTCGCCAACCGCGCCATCGCCGGTGACGATATTGACCACCCCGGGCGGCACCCCGGCCTGACGGCAGATATCGGCGAAGAGCAGCGCGGTGAGCGGGGTATATTCGGCCGGTTTCAACACCACGGTATTGCCCGTCGCCAGGGCCGGGGCGATTTTCCACGCCAGCATCAGCAGCGGGAAATTCCACGGGATCACCTGGGCGCAGACGCCAAGGGCGCGGCGGTCGGGCAGTTCGGATTCCATCAGCTGGGCGAGGCCCGCGTGGTAGTAGAAATGCCGATGCACCAGCGGAATGTCGATGTCGCGGCTTTCGCGGATCGGCTTGCCATTGTCGAGGGTTTCAAGCACCGCGAACAGGCGGGCGTTTTTCTGCACCAGCCGGGCGATGGCATAGAGGATGCGGGCACGGGCATGGCCGCCTGCTGCCTCCCATTCCGGCTGGGCCCGTCGGGCGGCGGCAAAGGCGGCGTTGACCTCGGGCTGGCCAGCCTGGGAGATGGTGGCAAGGACCTCGCCGGTCGCCGGGTTTTTCGTGTCAAAGGTGGTCGCGCCGGTCTCGGTGAAGGCGCCGCCAATGAAATGCCCAAAGCTCGCGCCCTGATCGATGATCCAGGCGAGCGCGTCAGCAGCGCTTTCGGGGGCGGGGCCGTAGTCCATGCTTTCGAAGATTTCCTTGACGGTCATGGTGTCATGCCTCCCTGAAGGCGGGTCGGATCAAGGTCAGCCCTGCCGGGCGTTGCAAAGCACGCGTCGGCGGGAAGCTTCTGCGGTCGGTTGATGGTGTCGCGCGCCATTCCCCTCACCCCGCCGCATGTCGCCAGGATGCCGAATAGGCCCCGGTGACGTGATGTTCCAATTGCCGCTCGATATCGCCGAGCAGCGATGAGGCGCCAAAGCGGAACAGGTCGGGCCGCAGCCAGCGATCGCCGAGTTCCTCTTTTACCATCGCCAGATAGACCAGCGCGTCCTTGGCCTTGGAGACCCCGCCCGCCGGTTTATAGCCGATGCGATAGCCGGTGCGCTCGTGATAGGCGCGGATCGCCCGCATCATCACCAGCGACACTGGCAGGGTGGCATTCACCCCCTCCTTGCCGGTCGAGGTCTTGATGAAATCCGCCCCCGCCATCATGCAGACCAGCGAGGCGCGGGCGACATTGCGCAGGGTGCCCAACTCGCCGGTGGCGAGGATCGCCTTGATATGGGCTTCGCCGCAGGCGGCGCGGAATTCGCGGATCTCGTCATAGAGCGCCTGCCAGTTTCCAGTCAGCACATGGCGGCGCGAAATCACGATGTCGATTTCCCTGGCCCCGGCGGCGACGCTTTCGCCGATTTCCGCAACCCGCAGCCGGTAGGGCGACAGCCCGGCGGGAAAGCCGGTGGAGACGGCGGCGACCGGGATGCCGGTGCCTGTCAGCGCGCTGACGGCGGCCGGAACCATCGCGTGATAGACACAGATCGCGCCCACGGTGAGGCCGCTGACCCCGAGCGTGTCGAGGATATCGGCGCGCAGCGGCGATCTGGCCTTGGCGCAGAGCCGGTGCACCCGGCCCTCGGTGTCATCGCCCGACAGGGTGGTCAGGTCGATGCAGGTGATCGCCCGCAACAACCAGGCCGCCTGAAATTCCTTTTTGACCGAGCGGCGGCCCGGCAGGCTGCCCGCCCGGCGTTCGATCGCCGAGGTGTTGGCCTGGGCGCTGCGGACCCAGTCCATATCCAGCTCGATGCCGGGATTGCGCGACTCGATGGTCTGCGGCAGGCCGGGGGCCAGCGTTGGTTTGACTTGATCCATGCGGGTTCCTCCCCGGTCTGTGGCGAAACCGTCTCACGTCGGTCAGCGCAAGGCAAGCATCGGCGGGCGGCACAAACAGTTGCGAATGGCTCGCAATAGTCTTGACTTCTTTGCGAATCATTCGCATTCTCAGATGGTCTTAACCGGAGCCCTGTTTCATGTCCCTGACCCGCCGCTATTCCCTGTCTCGCCGCCAATTCCTGGCCAGCGCATCGGCCTTGCCGATCCTCAGCGCCGCGCCGTTGCGCGCCGCGGCGCCGCTGCAGGTGGTGGCGACCACCGGGATGATTGCCGACGCGGCGTTGGCGATTGGCGGCACGTCTGTGGCGGTGCGCGGGCTGATGGGGCCGGGGGTCGATCCGCATTCCTACCGGCAGACCCGCAGCGATATCGTGGCGATGACCCGTGCCAATCTGGTGCTGGTTCACGGCCTCTACCTTGAGGCGCAGATGGAGGATTTCTTTGAGGATCTGCGTCGGCGCCGGAATGTGGTGGCGGTGGCGGAGGAGATTCCGCGCGCTGAGCTGCGTGCCCATGCGACCTATCAGGACAAGTTCGATCCGCATGTCTGGATGGACCCGGCGCTCTGGACCGGGCCGGTGTCGGTGGTGCAGCGGGCGCTGAGCGCGGCGATGCCGGAGGCGGCCGAGGAAATCGCGGTCAACGCGGAGCGCTATATCGCGACGTTGAGGCGGCTTGATGCCTATGCGCGCGAGGTTCTGTTGACGGTGCCGGAGCCCGAGCGGGTGCTGCTCACCGCGCATGATGCCTTTGGCTATTTCGGTCGCGCCTATGGGTTCGAGGTGGTCGGTATTCAGGGGATCTCGACGGAAAGCGAGGCCGGGCTGAACCGGATCCGCGATCTGGTGCGGCTGCTGGTGGATCGCCGGATCGGCGCGGTGTTTGTCGAAAGCTCGGTCTCGGATCGCAATATGCGGGCGTTGGTCGAAGGCGCGGCGGCGGCAGGTCATCAGGTGCGGATTGGCGGTGAGCTGTTTTCCGACGCGATGGGTGTGCCGGGCACCTATGAGGGCACCTATCCCGGGATGATCGACCACAATATCACCATCATCGCCGCTGCTTTGGGTGGCAAGGTGCCGCCGCGCGGCATGGCTGGGCTGCTTAAGGGATCATCGTGATGACACAGCTGAAACTGGCGGCACAGGAGGGGGCGGCCCCGGTGGAGGACCTGTCCGACATCCCGTTGGCGATCCGTGGGCTGACCGTGTCCTATGGCAGCGATCCGGCAGTGTTCTCGGTCGATATGACGGTGCCGGAGGGCGCGATGCTGGCGGTGATCGGGCCGAACGGGGCCGGGAAATCGACCCTGCTCAAGGCGGCGCTGGGGGTGATCCCGAAATTGTCGGGGCTGGTCACGGTCTATGGCCAGCCGATAGCATCGCAACGCCGACGCATCGCCTATGTGCCGCAGCGCGCCAGTGTCGATTGGGATTTCCCGACACGGGTGATCGACGTGGTGCTGATGGGGCTCTACCGCGACCTCGGGTTGCTGGGCCGGGTGCGCAGGTCGCACCGGGATCAGGCGCGGGCCTGCCTGGCGCGGGTCGGGATGGAGGGTTTCGCGGATCGTCAGATCGGTCAGCTGTCCGGGGGTCAGCAACAGCGGGTGTTCCTGGCCCGAGCGCTGGCACAGGCGGCGGATCTCTACCTGCTGGACGAACCCTTTGCCGGGGTCGATGCCGCCACCGAAAAGGCGATTGTCACGGTGTTGAAGGCGCTGCGCGACGAGGGCCGGACAGTGGTTTGCGTGCATCATGATCTGGCCACGGTCACCGATTATTTCAGCCATGTCTTTCTGCTGAACCGGCGCAAGATCGCGGCGGGACCAGTGGCCAAGGTGTTCACCCAACAGATGCTGCAAGCGGCCTATGGCGGGCGGTTGTCGGGCGGGCAGATCGACCGAATTGCGGCCTCCTGAGATGTTTGATCTGGGCTACAACGCCAGCTTGGTGGCGATTGGCGCCGGGCTGCTGGGCCTCGCCGCCGGGGTGACCGGCACCTTTCTGTTTCTGCGCAAACGGGCGCTGGTCAGCGATGCGATCAGCCATTCGACCCTGCCCGGCGTGGCGCTGGCGTTTATCGTGATGGTTTCCTTCGGTGGCGACGGCCGCTCGCTGGTCGGGCTGATGGCCGGGTCGGCGCTGAGCGCGGCGGCCGGGCTGCTGGCGGTCGGCTGGCTGACACGGCGCACCCGCCTGGCCGAGGATGCGGCGATTGGCGTGGTGCTGTCGGTGTTCTTTGGCCTGGGTATCGTGCTGCTGACCGTCATTCAGGCGATGAGCGCCGGGCGGCAGGCCGGGTTGGAGGGCTACCTGCTGGGGTCCACCGCAGGCATGTTGCGTACTGACGCGCTGATCATTGCGGTCGGAGGCGCGCTGGTGCTGGCTCTGGTGGCGCTGCTGCGCCGGATGCTGATCGTGACCGCGTTCGATCCGGAATTCGCGGGCTCGATCGGTATCGACACCGGGCGGGCGGATCTGGCGATGATGGGGCTGGTTCTGGCGGTGACGGTGGTCGGGCTAAAGATCGTCGGGCTGATCCTGATCGTAGCATTGTTGATCCTGCCGCCGGTCGCGGCGCGGTTCTGGTCGGACCGGGCCGGATCGGTGGCGCTGATCGCCGGGGGGATCGGCGGGGTTTCAGGCGCGGTCGGGGCGATGTTGTCGGTGTCGGCCCCGGCGCTGCCGACCGGGCCAATCATCGTGCTGGTCGCCTTTGCAATCTTTGCCATGTCGATGTTGTTCGCCCCAAGACGTGGGGTGGTGGCGGCGCTGATCCGTCATCTGAGTTTTCGCAATCGGGTGCATCTGCGTCAGGGCCTGCTGGCGCTGGCACAGGGTCAACCGGTCTATGAGGCGCTGACCCGCCGCTTGTTGCGCCGCGCCGGATTGATCCGCGCCGATGGGGTGGCAACCGGTGCCGGTACGGCGCAGGCGGCCAAGGCGCTGCTGGACGAGCGACGTTGGCAATGGCTGCGCGCCTCGGAAGGCACCGGCGCGGCGGCGGCGCGCTATGATGGCCTGACCCCGATTGAAACCGTGCTGACCGCCGATCAGATCGCCAGGATCGACAGTCAACTGCGCCCCGGAGGTCTGGTATGATCGGAACAGAATTCGTGCCGCTGTCGTTGCCGCCGCTGCTGATCGGCACCCTGGCGGCACTGGCCTGTGCCTTGCCGGGGAATTTCCTGGTGCTGCGGCGACAGGCGCTGATCGGTGACGCGATATCGCATGTGGTGCTGCCGGGCATCGTGGTGGCGTTCCTGCTGACCGGGCGGGTGTCGACCTGGCCGATGATGCTGGGTGCCGGTGGCGCGGCGCTGCTGGCGGTGCTGATGATCGAGGTGATTCGCCGGGCCGGCAAGATCGAGCCGGGCGCGGCGATGGGGGTGGTGTTCACCACCCTGTTCGCTGCCGGTGTGCTGCTGCTGGAACAAAGTGACACCTCGGCGGTGCATCTGGATGTGCAGCACGCGCTCTATGGCAATCTGGAAAGCCTGATCTGGCTGGATGCGCTGGGCTGGAACAGCCTGCTCGACCCGGTGGCGCTGGCCGGGTTGCCGACCGAACTGCCGCGTATGGCGCTGGTGCTGGTCGGGGTGATCGGGTTCATCTGGCTGTTCTGGCGGCCGCTGGCGCTGTCGACCTTTGACGAAGGCTTTGCCCGCAGCCTCGGCATCGCCACCGGCCCGCTGGGGCTCGGCCTGGTGGTGATCGCGGCGATGGCGGCGGTGGCGGCTTTTGACGCGGTCGGCTCGATCATCGTCATCGCGATGTTCATCTGCCCGCCGGCCGCGGCGCGGCTGATGACCAATCGGCTGTCGCTTCAGGTGGCGTGGAGCCAGGGCTTTGCCGGACTCGCTGCGGTGTCGGGCTATGTGCTGGCGGGCTATGGACCGCTGTGGCTGGGCTATGCGCATGCGGTCAGCGCCGCCGGGATGATCGCCACGGTTTCCGGCCTGATCCTGGCGCTGGCGGCGCTGTTTGGCCCCTGCCGCGCCCGGCTGGGTCAACCGGCGGGCTAGGTGCGGGCCAGGTGGCCGATCAGGCGGCGGTGACCTGTTGACCCGCCAGCTTCCGATAGGCGTCATATTGCGCCAGGAACACCTCGCCGGTCAGCTCTTGCAGGAAATGCGAGCGTTGCAGCCGGTCCATCACCGGGCCCTTCACCTCGCTCAGATGCAGGCGGATGTTCTCCTCGCCCAGACGCCGGTTGATCTCTTCCAGCGCCTCCAGCGCCGACATGTCGATCTCGTTCACCGCCGAACACATCAGCACCACGTCGCGGATCGGCTGCTCGCAGGCGACCCGGTTGAGGATCAGATCCTGCAGATAGGCGGCATTGGCGAAATAGAGGCTTTCGTCGATGCGGATGCTCAGCAGGCTGGGTTGGGTCAGCACCTTGTGGCGATGAATATTGCGGAAATGCTGGGTGCCGGGCACCAGCCCGACCTCGGCCACATGCGGGCGCGATGTCTTGTAAAGGAACAGCCCGATTGACAGGCCGACCCCGACCGAGACACCGATTTCCACACCCATCCCCAGGGTCAGCAACATTGTCGCGGCGACGGCGGCGAAATCAATGCGCGAATAGGACCAGGTTCGGCTCAGGATAGACAGGTCGACCAGGCTGAGGACCGCAACGATGATGGTGGCCGCCAGAACCGCCTTGGGCAAAAAGAACAGCAGCGGGGTCAGCAACAGCGCTGCCAGCAGGATGCCGACCGCAGTAAAGGCCCCGGCGGCGGGGGTTTCCGCCCCGGCGTCGAAATTCACCACCGACCGGGCAAAGCCGCCGGTGACCGGATAGCCACCGGAAAAGGCGGCGGCGATGTTCGAGGCGCCAAGGCCGATCAGCTCCTGATCCGGGACAATACGCTGGCGTTTCTTGGCGGCGAGGGTCTGCGCAACCGAGACCGATTCGACGAACCCGATGATCGAGGTCAGCACGGCGGACATCGCCAGTTGACCCCAGAGATCCGGGTCGAGGCTGGGCAGGGTCAGCGGCGGCAGGCCCTGCGGCACCTGACCGACAATCGCCACGCCGCGCTCCTGCAGCGCCCAGCCCCAGGTGGCCAGGGTCGACAGGGCCACCGCGGCCACCGGCCCGACCCGCGACAGCACCGCGGCCAGCCCGGGGCGCATTCCGGTGGCCAGCAGCAGCGGCTTTAGCCCCTTGCGGACCCAGAACAGAAAAGCGAGGGCGCTGGCACCGATCAGCAGGGTGATGACATTGGTCTGATCGAAGTTCTGTCCCAGCGACAGCAGCAGCGAGATCAGTGAATTGCCCTCGGCCTTGATGCCGAGGATATGTTTCAGCTGCGAGGTGGCGATGATCAGCCCCGACGCGGTGATGAACCCGGCAATCACCGGATGCGACAGGAAATTGGCGAGAAAGCCGAGGCGGAACAGGCCCAGCAGCAGCAGGAACAACCCCGACATGAAGGCCAGGGTGATGGCCGCGGCGATATAGCCGATACTGCCCTGATCGGCGATATTGCCCACCGCCGCGGCAGTCATCAGCGACACCACCGCCACTGGCCCGACCGCCAGCGCCCGCGAGGTGCCAAAGATGGCATAGGCGACCAGCGGCAGGATCGAGGCATAGAGCCCCATCTCGGGCGGCAACCCGGCCAGCAGCGCATAGGCCAGCGATTGCGGGATCAGCATGATCGTCACGATCACCGCCGCGACCAGATCGCTGGTCAGCGTGTCACGGTTATAGCGGCTGCCCCAGTCGAGAATCGGCAGGTAGCGTTTGGCGATCTTGCTGACGGGGGCTGGCAAATGCATCGGATGTCCTTGTCATTCCGCGAGGGGCGCGGTGACGGACATATAATGTAATTTGAATGTGAGTTTCAAGCCCGGTCTTTCCGGGTTGACCTGCGGAGCCGATGACCGGGTCAAAGCCGCCGGGTCGGCGCCCCGGCGGGGGCGTCAGATCAGGCCGTTGGCGCGGAACAATGCCTTGAGGTCGGTCGCGGGCCGCGCGCCGAAATGCGAGATCACTTCGGCCGCCGCGACACAGCCCATCCGGCCAGAGGTGGTCATATCGGCAGCGGTGGCCAGCCCGTAAAGGAACCCGGCAGCGAACAGATCGCCCGCGCCGGTGGCGTCGACCGGGGTGATCCGGTGCACCGGCACCACCGCCTGTTCCGCCCCGCGCCGCAGCACCACGTCCTGGCCCGAGCGGGTGCAGACGATCAGCCCGCATTCACTGGCGGCCATGTCCAGCGCCGCTGTCAGATCCTCGGTCTGATAGAGCGACAGCCATTCATGCTCGTTGCCGATGACGTAATCCAGATCCCGCACCAGTCGCCGGAAATCGGCGCGGTGGCGATCGACGCAGAACGGATCGGACAGGGCGATGCCGGCGCGACCGCCGCCGCTGCGGGTGGCGCGGCTGGCCGCCTCGAACGCTGCCTTGCCCTTGTCCTTGTCATAGAGATAGCCCTCAAGAAACAGGATGCGGGCATTGGCGGCGATGGCTTCCGAGACGTCGTCGGGCCCGAGATCGGCGGAAATCCCGAGATAGGTGTTCATCGAACGCTCGCCATCGGGTGAGACAAAGATCATCGAACGCGAGGTCGGCAAGGCACCGCCCGCTACCGGCGGGTTGACGAAATCGGTGCCGTCGGCGGCCATTTCGGCGGCATAGAACCGGCCCAGGGAATCGTCCCGCACCCGCCCGATAAAGCCGGTGGCGAGGCCCAGATTGCCCAGCCCGGCCAGGCTGTTGGCCACTGATCCGCCGGGCGCCTGCACCCGGTCACGCATCGCGCCATAGAGCATTTCGCCGCGGTCACGCTCGACCAGCTGCATGATGCCTTTTTGAATGCCCATCAGATCGAGAAACGAGTCATCGGCCTTGGTCAGCACATCGACAATCGCGTTGCCGATGCCGATCACGTCATATTTGGTCACAGGTTCTTGTCCTCAAACAGGCAGATGTCGCGGATCAGGCAGGTGCCGCAGAGCGGCTTGCGCGCTTTGCAGGTGTAGCGGCCATGCAGGATCAGCCAATGATGCGCATGGCGCTGGAAATCGACCGGCACATTGTCCTCGATCGCGCGTTCGACGGCGATGACATCCTTGCCCGGGGCAATGCCGGACCGGTTGCCGACGCGAAAGATATGGGTGTCGACCGCCTGCGCCGGATAATGCCACCACATGTTCAGCACCACATTGGCGGTCTTGCGCCCGACGCCGGGCAGGCTTTGCAGGGCGGCGCGGGAATTGGGCACCTCGCCGCCGTAGTCCTCGACCAGGATCCGCGACAGCTTGATCACGTTTTTGGCCTTTTGGCGGAACAGTCCGATGGTCTTGATATGCTCGGTCAGCCCGGCCTCGCCCAGGGCCAGCATCTTTTCGGGGGTGTCGGCGATGGCGAAGAGGGCGCGGGTGGCCTTGTTCACCCCGGCATCGGTGGCCTGCGCCGACAGGGCGACGGCGACAACCAGGGTATAGGCGTTCACATGATCGAGCTCGCCCCTGGGCTCGGGCTCGGCGGTCTGAAACCGCGCAAAGATCTCGCGCATCGCGGAATAGGAAAGCTGCTGTGCCATCGGCGCCTTAATGCACGCGGCAAAGCAACGGGGCAAGGGCGGCCTTGATCATGCGGCAATCTCGGCTGCGGTTCTTTCCTAAAGGGATATGGTGCGAAGAGGCGGCGATCAAAAAATGAATCTAATTTTTTGCCGGCTGAGATCATCCCGGTGTTCTCCCCAAAGTCGGTCCCATCACCCCGCTACGATCTGCGTGCCTTTTTGTCGGCCGCAGAGTGTGTGAGATGAATTGGCTCATCATCATGGCTTGACATGAGGCTGCGCAGCGATCCGTGGTGCTCAAACAAGAAAAGGGCAGCTTACGCCGCACTTCAATTCGATTTTCCGCTTATTCTATTGTGATTGCCTGCCGCGTATCGCGTTTTCGATGCGCGCGTAGGCCTTTAGTGCTTTGAACCGCCCCGAGTTTGCCGGAGGCGCCAACTCCTGAGTGGGTTGGGGCATCATGAGCAAGACCACGAACAAGTCCTTCCCCGAACTGCGCGCGCGTGCGGTGCGGTTGTCCTCGACAATGAAGGGCTGCATGGATCGCTTGGCGAAGCGGTCCGGTCCGCCCCGGTTGCACCGCCACCGCCACCGCCTCGGGCATCGGCGGGTTGAAGTCAGCCTGGTCGGGCGTCCGGCCGTCACGCGATGAATGCGGTCGGCGGCTGTTGTAGAAGCCGAGATAGCGGCCGATCCCGGCGCGGGCTTTGGACCACCACCGAACACCCCGGTCGCGCCCTCAAGCAGCTGGTCGCGTCACTGCTTGATCTGGTTCGGATGGCTGTCGAACTCCTGCGCCAGTTCGATCAGGGTCGTCTCGCCATGGTCTTCTCCCTGCTCGCAGCATCCTGCCGCTGTTGCACGGAAAATCCACTTGTCCCGGCCGCTCAGATGTCCGGACCCACCTCTGATACATAAGGCCGGATATTTTCGACCAGAGGAAATGATGGGGCAGATTTTACCTGCGATTTTGCCCGGGGGGCTGCCTCAGCGGCGACCTTCGCGCAGCCAGGCGGCGAGGATCAGACCGGCGGCGAGCAGCAGCACCAGCCATTCCGGCAGGATCGGCGTCAGCGAGACATTCCTTGTGACATAGGCATCGCGCGGGGTCAGGCCGATCCAGCCGCGCCCGGCGGCCGGGCGACCGATCCGCACGTCGCGAATCGAGGGCAGCCCGTCAGAGAGCGCCTGCACACCGCCGCGCACCGCGTCGATTGCCGGTTCCAGTGCCGCGCCCGAGGCGATGGTGGCCTCGAATTCACGCGGCGCCGCCGGACCAAGGCCGATCACCGCCTCGGCGTCGCCGTTCTTCAGCCGGTACAGGCCGATCTCCGGCCCGCGCCACATGGTTTCAAAGCGCCCCGGCATCACCTCTTGCAGATCGAGCACCACGATTTCGCCCGACGGCGTGGTCACCTCGACCGGTGGCACGCTCTCGGCCAGGGTGCGGCGGATGATCTGCATGGTCTGCCCGGTGGGTTCGGCCCAGAGCGCTTCTTCCTCAAGCTCGGGTTCCTTCATCATCCAATGCGCCAGGCGACGCAGCAATTCCAGCTGCGGACCGCCGCCCTCATAGCCGCGGCTCCACAGCCAGGCGTGGTCAGAGGCAAGCAGCGCCACCCGGCCCTCGCCAACCCGGTCGAGCACCAGCAGCGGGCGGTCGTCGACGCCCGACATCACCACCTGGCCATGCCCCGCTTCGGGCAGCACGTCGATCTGGCGCAGCCAGCGGCCCCAATCGCCGGTCCATTCGTTGCTCAGCCCGGCGGTCACCGGATGGCGGCTGCCGAGATCGGTCACCGTCGGGCGAAAGGCGCGTTCGATGATCCGGGCGCTGGGCCGGGCGGGCAGGATCGCCGCCAGCGGCGAGCGGTAGATTGAATCGGCGGTGGCGAAATCCGGCCCCGCCGCGATCAGCAGGGCGCCGCCGTCTTCGACATATTGCCGGACATTGTCGAGATAGAGCGATGGCAGGATGCCGCGCCGCTTGTATCGGTCAAAGATGATCAGGTCGAAATCGTTGATCTTTTCGAGGAACAGCTCGCGCGTCGGAAAGGCGATCAGTGACAATTCCGACACCGGCACGCCGTCCTGCTTTGATGGCGGGCGCAGGATGGTGAAATGCACCAGATCGACGGAACTGTCGGATTTCAACAGGTTGCGCCAGGTGCGTCCGCCCGCATGCGGCTCGCCCGAGACCAGCAGCACCCGCAGCCGGTCGCGCACCCCGTTCATCTGCACCAGCGCGGTGTTGTTGCGCGCGGTCAATTCACCCGCCGCCTCGGGCACCGAGAACTGGATCACGTTGCGCCCGCCATGCGGCAGGGTGATCGGCAGGTCGATGTCGCGGCCAATCTCGACCATGAAGCGCTGCGGCTCACCGCCATCGACCGAGATGTCGAGCGGCGCCTCGCCGGGTCCGGCGGGGGCGGCGCCCATATCCTCGATCCTCAGCGTCAGGGTCACCGGTTCGCCGAGAATGGCAAAGGCCGGGGCGTTGGCGACGATCAGCCGCCGGTCCCAATCCTCGGGCTGGCCGGTCAGCAGCAGGTGCAGCGGCGCCGGCAGATCGGGGGCGCGGTCGGCATCGTGGATGCGCCCGTCCGAGACGATGATGGTGCCGGCCACCCGGCCGCGCGGCTCTTCGGCCAGGGCTTCGGCGAGGGCGCTCATCGCTTCGGTTCCGGCATTTTCGGCGCCGTCCTTGACCAGCACCCGGCGCACCTCGGTGTTGGGCCGCGCGCTCAGCCGCGCCTCGAGCGCCGCCATGGCACTGTCGATCTGGCCGGGGCGGTCGGCGAGCCCCTGCGAGGCCGAGCGATCCTCGACCAGCAGCACGATATCGGTCAGCGGTGCGCGGTCCTCCTGCCGGAACGCCGGTCCGGCCAGGGCGCCGAGCACCACCAGCGCCGCCAGCGCCCTGAGCGCCCAGCCCGACAACCCGCGCCACAGCGCCAGAAGGATCCCGGCGCCGCAGAGTGCCGCCAGCCCGGCCAGCAGCGGCCAGGGCAAAAGCGGATCGAAAACCAAGGTTCCGGTCATTGGCCCAACCTGTCGAGAAGTGCGGGAACATGGACCTGATCGGATTTATAATTGCCGGTCAGCACATGCATGATGAGATTGACACCAAAGCGATTGGCGATCTCGCGCTGGCGTTCGCCGGAAAAGCCGCGCCCGATCGGCACCAGCGGATTGCCGCGCTCATCCACCGCCCAGGCGGCGGCCCAGTCATTGCCGCCGATCACCACCGGGGTGACGTTGTCGTTGAGGTTTCGGAACGGCATGCCTTCGATCAATTCGGCATCGACCGGCGCCGCCTCGACCCAGATGCTGCCGCCGGTGTGACGGCCGGGAAAATCCTGCAGCAGGTAAAACGTGCGGGTCAGGACGTGATCCGATGGCACCGGTTCCAGCGCCGGAATATCCAGCGGCGCCGCCAGTTGCTGCAGCTTGCGCCCGTTTGGCGAGGCCGCGCCGAAGCGGGCGATATCGGCGTCGCGGGTGTCAAACAGGATCATCCCGCCGGAGCGCAGATAGCGGTTCAGCTTGGCATAGGCGGCATCGGACGGGGTGGGTTGATCCGGGGTGATCGGCCAGTAGAGAAAGGGAAAGAACGCCAGCTCGTCGGTTTCCAGATTGACGCTCATCGGGGTCGCCGGTTCGATTGAAGTGCGAAAGAACAGCGTGTCACTCAGGCCACGCAGGCCGGCGCGGGCCATATCGTCAAGCCTGCGGTCGCCGGTGAGGACATGGGCCAGCACCACCTCGGCGGTGGCCTCGATCGCCTTGGAATCGGCGAGGCCGGGTCGGTCGCCGGGGTCGCCGTCGCCTTGGGCTCGGGCGCCGGGCGCGGCGGTCATCACCAGCAGCGCGGTCAGGACCAGCGCCGTGGCACGGTAGCCGGGTCCGCTCAGCCGCCCGGACAGGGCCAGCGTCGCCACCACATCGGCGATCAGGATCAGCAGCGCCAGGGCCAGCAGCCAGCCGCCAAGCGGGGCCTCGGTGACCCGGGTCAGCCCCTCGACGGGCACATCGGCGGGCCAGTCTGCCGGGGTCAGCACCGCATCAGGGCCCAACACATTGCGGGCGATGCGGCGGTCTTCGCCCTCGTAGACGCCGGGGCGCAGATCGGGGCCGAGCGCGGCGGTCAGCAGGGTCGCGCCATCGACGCCGGGCAGGGTGCCGGCGGTCTGCAATTGGCCGGATGCGTCCAGCACCTGCACCGGGCGCCAGGTGGTGCCCTTCATATCCGCCGGCTCCGGCAGGCTGTTGGCCGAGGACACCGCCAGCCGTTCCAGCATTTGCACGAACAGGCCGGACAGCGGCAGTGACGACCATTCGGCATTGGCCGAGACATGGAACAGCACCACCTGCCCGGTGCCGATGCGTTTGCGGGTGACCATCGGCGTGCCATCGCTGAGCCGGGCAATGACCCGGGTGGCCAGGGTCGGGTCGGGCTGCGCCATCACCTGCGACGACACAGTCACATCTGCGGGCACGGGCAGCCCGGCAAAGGGGCTGTCCTGATCAAAGGGGGCCAGGGTCTTTGGTTCGCCCCAGCTCATCGCGCCGCCAACATTGCGCCCGCCAGCGCGCAGCCGCACCGGCATCAGCGGATCTTCGGCGTCGCGGCTGACATCGCTGGCCGCCAGCCGTGGCCCGGCAAAGCGCAGCAGCAAGCCGCCCTTTTCGATCCAGGCGGTCAGCCCCTCGGTTTCGGCCTCGGACAGGGTGGCGACATCGGCCAGCACGATCGCATCCGGATTGGCGGGCAGCAGGTCAATCAGCGTGCCATGCAGCAGATCGGCCGAAGGGTTCAGCGCCCGTTGCAGGTAATGCAGCGGCGACAGCAGCTCCAGCCCTTCGCGGTCCTCGCGCCCGGCAATCAGCGCCACCTCGCGGCGGCGCAGGCTGTCGTCGGTCAGGGTCACCGCCCCGGCGCTGTGGGTGCCGCCGATCTCGAAATGAGTGATTCTTGCCCGCAATTCCGCCGGCAGCGCGATTTCGGCGCTGGCCTCGGCCTCACCGGCGGGCAGGGTCACCATCAGGCTGGCCAGCAGCCGCATCACGCCCGCCGGGTCGCGACCATGCGCATTCACCGAAACATCGCGCTCGGCGCCGGTGATGGCGCGCAGCACCGAGACCTGCACCTTGCCATCGTCAAACTGCACCGGGCGCAGCCCCATCACCGGGGCGCCGCCCTGAAACACCCGCACCGGGCCATGATCGCGCAGCGCCGACAGCAGCCGACCGCGGCCTTCATGGTTCAACCCGTCAGAAAACCAGTAGGTTTCGAAATCATCGCGGCCCAGGTTGGCGGCCAGGGTGGTGAACTGATCCTCGGTCGGTGCCCAGGCCAGCGGCGCAAAACCCGGCAACAGGCTGCGCCAGACATCGGCGGCGCGAAACTCCGGCTCCTCGGGGGTGGTCAGCCGCACCAGGGCAGCGGTGCGTCCGGCGCGCCCGGCCTCGGCCAGCAGCGTGTCGATGGTGTCTTGCCGCGCCTCCCAATCCGGGGCCGCGGCCCAGCTGCCATCGGTCAGGATCAACAGCGGCCCGCTGCCCGCGCCCGCCGCCTGGTCCTGCGGGTTCAGCACCGGCCCGGCCAGCCCGATAATCACCGCCGCCACCGCCAGCATCCTGAGCAGCAACAGCCACCAGGGCGTGCGGTCGGTGACGCTCTCATCGTCCTTCAGTCCGAGCAGCAGCGCCACCCCGGGAAACAGCCGCCGGATCGGCGCCGGTGGCACCGCCCGCAGCAGGATCCACAGGATCGGCAGGGCGATCAGGCCCAGCAGCAGCCAGGGCGCGGCAAACCCGATGGGTCCAAGGATCATTTGCCGGTCCCCCGATCCAGCGCCCGATAAATCCAAAGCAGCGCCGATTGCGCGGACTCGTCGGTGTGATGGGTGTGAAACTGCCAGCCGGTGCGGGCACAAAGCTGGGTCAGCTCAGCCTTGCGGGCCGCGAGACGATCACGATAGCGATCCCGCAGATCGCCCGCCTTCAGGGTTTCATGGCTGATCGTGCGGCCCATGCTTTCGAAAATCGTGCGGCCCTGGAACGGAAACGCTTCTTCGCTCGGATCGAGGATCTGAAACAATGCGCCGCGCACACCGCGATCCGCCGCCTTGGTCAGGGCCAGCGTCACCTCGCTGACATCGCCAAGGAAATCCGACACGAACAGCGCCCGGGCATTCGGGATCATCGCCCGGTGTTCGGGCACCCCGTAATCGCAGCTGTCGTCGCGGCCAAAGAAGTCCGCCAGCCGCTCGACCTGGGCGGTGCCGCGCCGGGGCGGCAGCAAGGTGCCGGTCAGCCCGACTCGCTCCCCGCCACGGATCAGCAGGATCGCGACCGCCAGCGCAATCAGCCGGGCCCGGTCGGCCTTGGGCGGCAGATCCTTGCCCGAGGAGAAGCTCATCGCCGCCGATTGATCGACCCAGAGCATCACGCTCTGCGCGATCTGCCATTCGCGTTGCCGCACAAAGCGGTCATCGCCGCGCGCCGAGCGGCGCCAGTCGATCATCCGTTGTGAATCGCCCGGCTGTTCCGGGCGGTATTGCCAGAAATCATCGCCCTGCCCGGCGCGGCGGCGGCCATGTTCGCCCAGCAGGACGGTGCCTGCCAGATGCTCGGCCCGGGCCAGCAGCGGCGGCAGCCGTGCGGCCTCGGCCTCGGCCCGACCACGAAGGGCGCGGGGCTGGTTCACGCAGCGGCCTCGGTCCGGGTCACGGCGCTGGCGATTTCGGCGATCAGCGACGGCAGGCTGTCGCCGCGCGCCCGGGCCGAGAAATTCAGCCCCATCCGGTGCTGCAACACCGGTCGTGCCATGGCAATCACGTCTTCGGTCGAGGGCGCCAGCCGCCCCTGCAGCATCGCCCGGGCCCGCACCGTCATCATCAGCGCTTGCGCGGCGCGCGGGCCGGGGCCCCAGTTGACCGTGTCACGCACCCGTTGCGAGGCGCTGGGATCCTCGGGACGGCAGGCGCGGACCAGATCAAGGATCTGCTCGACCACCGATTCCCCCACCGGCATCCGACGCAGCAGCGCCTGCGCATGAATCAGCTCGTCAGCGGTGAACACGGCATGCGCCTCTTCTTCGACCGCGCCGGTGGTGGCGGTCAGGATCGCCCGCTCGGTGTCGCGATCAGGATAATCGACGTCGATCTGCACCAGAAAGCGGTCGAGCTGCGCCTCGGGCAGCGGATAGGTGCCTTCCTGCTCGATCGGGTTCTGGGTGGCCAGCACATGGAACGGCTGGCCCAGGCTGCGATCTTCACCGGCGACAGTGACTTTCTGTTCCTGCATTGCCTGAAGCAGCGCTGATTGGGTGCGGGGGCTGGCGCGGTTGATCTCATCCGCCATCAGCAATTGGCAGAAAATCGGGCCCTCAAGGAACCGGAACGCCCGGTTGCCGCTGGCGCCGGTTTCCAACACTTCCGAGCCGAGGATATCGGCAGGCATCAGATCGGGGGTAAACTGAATACGGTTGCCGCTCAGCCCCATCACCGTCGACAGCGTCTCGACCAGCCGGGTCTTGCCGAGGCCGGGGAGGCCGATCAACAGGCCGTGACCGCCGCACAGCAGCGCCGAAAGGGTGAGATCAACCACCTGTTCCTGCCCGATAAACCGCTTGGTGATCGAGGCCTTGGCCTCGGCCAGCTTGGCCTCGACCGCCTCGATTGCGGCAACAAGGTCTTCTTCGGGAACGATACTGGGGGAATCGGGCATGGGAATTGTTCCTGTCGGGCTATATCATGGCGGAGTGTAGGCCTATCCGGGCGAATGGCAAAACTGAACGACGGACAAAATCACGTGAAACCCTCAGCCGATTCCATTGCAGCATCAATCCGCGCCGCCAAAGGACGCGGATTGCCACCAATTCACAAGTGGAACCCAGAGTTTTGCGGCGACATTGACATGCGGATCGCCCGCGACGGCACCTGGTTCTATCTCGGCACGCCGATCGGGCGGCCCGAGTTGGTGCGGCTGTTTTCGACCATCCTGCGCAAGGATGGCGACCGGCATTACCTGATCACCCCGGTCGAAAAGGTCGGGATCACCGTCGACGACGCCCCCTTTGTCGCGGTGGATTTCGAGGTTGAGGGGACAGGCCGCGCGCAGACCCTGACCTTTCTCACCAATGTCGGTGACGAAACCATCGCAGGCCCTGACCGCCCGATCCGGGTCGAGCGTGATCCCGAAACCGGCGAACCCTCGCCCTATGTGCTGGTGCGTGACCGGCTGGAGGCGCTGATCGACCGCAAGAGCTTTTACCGGCTGGTCGAGATCGGGGTGAACGAACCGCATCAGGGCGAAGACTGGTTCGGCCTTTGGTCAGGCGGAGTTTTCTTTCCGATTATCCCGGCCAGCGAACTGGATCCGAGTTGATTTGCAGCGGTCCCGATTGGCCGCTGAGTGACACAATAACGAGTATTGGCCCGCATTTCACGGCTTTGTATCCTTAGTTTGCGCATCGAGGTGGAGGGTCTCATGCCAAAATTCGCAGCCAATATATCGTTCCTGTTCAAAAACCTGGATCTCAAGGATCGGATCGCTGCCGCCGCCGAGGCCGGGTTTCAGGCGGTCGAGATCCTGTTTCCCTATGACGATCCGGTGCCCGATATCGCCCGCGCCCTTTCGATGGCCGGGTTGCCGTTGGTGCTGATGAACTCGCCCCCGCCAAACTACACCGGGGGCGCCCGTGGCTTTGCTGCGATCGCTGGCGGCGAGACCCGGTTCCGCCACGATTTTCGTCGCGCGCTGCGCTACGCCCAGGCGCTGAAATCGACCCATATCCATGTCATGGCCGGGGTTGCCACAGGGGCGGACGCCCGCGCTGCATTTGTCGAAAACCTGCGCTTTGCCACAGAGGTGGCGCCCAAGCACATGTTGACCATCGAACCGATCAATCAGGGCGATATGCCGGGCTATTTCCTGTCCGATTATCATCTGGCCGACGACATCCTCGACGAGGTCGGGGCCAAGAATCTGGCGCTGCAATTCGACGTCTATCACGCCCAGAAAATCACCGGCGATGCGATGGCGGCCTGGGACAGGCACGGTGCCCGCGCCGCGCATATCCAGATCGCCGGACTGCCCGACCGCAATGAACCGCTGGCCGGTCCGGTCGATTATCCCGCGTTCTTTCGCCGCCTTGATGAACAGGGCTATGCCGGGTTCGTCAGTGCCGAATACCACCCGGCGGCGGACACGTCGGCCGGACTCGGCTGGCTGAAACAGGCCATCGGCTGAACGGAAAACCAACCCCCGACAAAATGCTGCTGACAGGATGTTGTCAGGAGGGCTATGTCATCACCGTCTCATCAACCGCTGATAAGGAGATGAGCGATGAGTGATCAAACCTTTGTTGTCCCGACCGAAATTCCGGTCACCGACATGGCCAAGGCGATGGAATTCTACAACCAGGTGTTCGGCTGGACCCTGACATTGGACACGTCGGGGCCGAATCCGATGGCAATCTATGGCGGCGCGCCCGGCGTCGTCGGTGGTCACCTCTACCCCGGCACCCCAGGGGCGGGTCCGACCATTCACCTGGCGGTGCCCGACGGGTTGGCCGCCGCCACTGACCGCCTGTTCCAGATCGTTCAGCATCTCAGGGGCGGTCGGCTCATCACTGCGGCGACGTTGGCCGACCGGCTTGAGGTCTCGACCCGCACCATCTACCGCGATATCGCCGATCTGATCGGCTCCGGCGTGCCCATCGAGGGCGAAGCCGGGATCGGCTATGTCATGCGCCAGGTCTATGATCTGCCGCCGCTGATGTTCACCCGTGACGAGATCGCGGCGCTGGTCGCCGGGGCGCGGCTGTTGCGCGCCTGGGCGGGCACCGCGATGGCGGCCGCTGCCGAAGAGGCGCTGGTCAAGATCAACGAGGTGCTGCCCGACAGCGCCCGTGCCCGGGCAGATTCGGTGCAGGTCCACGCCATTGGCATGTCGGCGATGACCCCGGATCTGCGCGACCGGCTGGATCAGGTCGATCGCGCCTGCAACGACCGGTTGCGGCTGCATCTGCGCTATCTCGACGAGGCCGGAGAGGCGAGCAACCGGCTGGTGCGCCCGCTCGGCCTCTATTTCTGGGGCAAGGTCTGGACCCTGCTGGCCTGGTGCGAGCTGCGCCAGGATTTCCGCACCTTCCGGCTGGACCGGGTGGCGGCGATGACGCTGGGCGACCGCTTCCGTCCCGAGCGCGACAAGAGTGCCGCCGCCTATTACGAAATCCAGCGGAGGCAGGGCCGGATCCCGGATTAATGCCCGATGACCGGCACGTCGTGGCAGGCGGCCTCGGCGCTCTCGATCTCCATCACCGAATGGCGGATCGAAAACCGCTGCGCCAGCATCTGTTTCAGCCGGGCGCGCAGCGCCTCGGCTGATGCACCGTCCACAACCACCACATGCGCTTCAAGTGCGGTGTCATGCTCCTGCATCCGCCACAGATGCAGATGGTGGATCCCCGCCACGCCCGGATCAGCGCGCAGTGCCTCCAGCACCTCGGACACCAACGGGCTGGAGGGGCTGCCCATCATCAGGATGCGGATCACCGGCCCGACCTCGGTGCCGGCATGCCACAGGATATAGAGGGCAATCAGCAGGGTGACGATCGGATCGGCCAGCCGCCAGTCATAGAGCAGGATCAGCGTGCCCGCGACAATCACCGCGACGGATCCCAGCGCATCGGCCAGGTTGTGCAGAAAGGCCGCCCGGATGTTCACCGATTCGCGCGACATCGCAAAGACCAGCGCTGCGGTGATGGCATCGATTGCCAGCGCGATCGCCGCCACGATCACCACGGTCCAGCCCTCGACCTGTTGCGGCGCGAACAGCCGTTGCACGCCCTCGGCGGCAAGGTAGAACGCGATGACGATCAGCGTGGTGTAATTGACCAGCGCCGCCACCACCTCGGCCCGGCCATAGCCAAAGGTCATCGCCGCATCCGCTGGCCGTCGCGAAATCCGCCGCGCCGCCAGGGCGATCACCAGGCTCAGCGCGTCGCTCAGATTGTGGATGGCGTCGGCGATCAGCGCCAGCGACCCGGAAAACACTCCGGCGACGAGCTGCACCAGGGTCAGGCCCAGATTCACCCCGACCGCCCACCAGACCCGCCGATCCCCGGCCTTGGCATCCAAGTGATGATGGTGATCGTGCGGCACTGCGCCCCCGCCTGTCGGATGCCGCCACTCTAACAGCCTCCGGGCAAATGACGAGGCCCCAGGCTTCCTCTGGTCACAAATATCCCCGCCGGAGGCCTGGTTCGCCGCAGGCGGACCCACTTATTCCGCAGATTTACAGATACCCGGCCTGGCGAAAGCTCAGCTCCTGATTCTTGCCGACAATGATATGGTCGTGGATCACCAGCCCCAGGGCGGCGGCGGCATCGGCAATCTGTTCGGTCATGTCGATATCCGCTCGGCTCGGACTCGGGTCGCCGGAGGGATGGTTGTGGACCAGGATCAGCGCGCTGGCGTTCACCTCCAGCGCCCTTTTGACCACCTCGCGCGGATAGACCGGCACATGATCGACAGTGCCCTGGCCCTGCGCCTCATCGGCGATCAGCACGTTCTTGCGATCGAGGTAGAGCACCCGGAATTCTTCGGTTTCCCGATGCGCCATCGCGGTGTGGCAATAATCGATCAGCGCGTCCCAGGATCCCAGCACCGGCCGTTGCAGGATCCGCGCTCGGGCCAGCCGTTGCGCGGCGGCCTCGATCAGCTTCAGCTCGCAGATCACCGCATCGCCGACCCCCTCGATGGCGCGCAGCCGCTCCGGCGGCGCCGACAGCACCCGGTTGAAATCGCCAAACGCCTCAAGCAGACGCCGGCCGAGCGGTTTCATATCGGCGCGGGCATTGGCCCGGAACAACACCATTTCCAGCAATTCGTAATCCGGCATCGCCGCCGCGCCACCCTGCATGAACCGCTGCCGCAGCCGTTTGCGGTGATCCGCGATATAGGAGGGCTGCGCCGCGCCCCGCGCCGGGGACGACGGGGCAGCAGGCCCCGAGGTGGCGCTGAACAGGGGCAACGGAGCCTCGTCAAAGGAGCGGTGCGGCGACATTGGCGCAGCCTGCGGCACCATTGGTTAGCGGTCGGTTAATCCAGGCCGGGGTATCGCCACAAAAAGAAAAGCGCCCCGGTTCAGGGCGCTTTCCACAGGAATCTGGCTGACCCGTCTCAGCCCTTCATCGAATCCCAGAACCCTTTGACGCCTTTGAAGAAGGTCTTGCTCTCGGGGTTGTTGTCTTCGGATTGTGATTCGAATTCCTTCAGCAGTTCCTTTTGCCGGGCGGTCAGGTTCACCGGGGTTTCCACCGCCAGTTCGATGAACATGTCGCCATGGCCACCGCCGCGCAGGGCCGGCATGCCCTTGTTGCGCAGGCGCATCTGACGGCCCGATTGGCTGCCGTCGGGGATCTTGACCCGGCTGCGGCCGCCGTCGATGGTCGGCACCTCGATGTCACCGCCGAGCGCCGCCTTGATCATCGACACCGGCACCCGGCAGAACAGGTTGCTGCCGTCGCGTTCGAAAATCTTGTGCTTGGCCAACTCGATGAAAATATAGAGATCGCCCGCCGGTCCGCCGCGCATCCCGGCCTCACCCTCACCGCCGAGGCGGATGCGGGTGCCGGTTTCGACCCCCGCCGGGATATTCACCGACAGCGACCGGTCGCGTTCGACCCGGCCCTGGCCATGACATTTCTTGCAGGGGTTCTGGATGATCTGGCCGAGGCCCGAACACGTCGGGCAGGTGCGCTCGACGGTGAAAAACCCCTGTTGCGCCCGCACTTTACCCATGCCGGAACAGGTCGGGCAGGTGGTCGGTTCGGCGCCGCCTTCGGCACCGGAGCCATTGCATTCGGTGCATTGGATCGAGGTCGGCACCTGAATGGTTTTTTGCAGGCCGGAATAGGCCTCTTCCAGAGTCACCCTCAGGTTATAGCGCAGATCCGACCCGCGCGCCGCGCGCTGGCGCCCGTTGCCGCCGCGCCCGCCGCCCATGAAATCGCCGAACAGATCGTCGAACACATCGGAAAAGGCGCTGGCGAAATCGGCCTGGTTGCCGGCGCCGGGGCGGCCGCCGCCCATGCCATTCTCAAAGGCGGCATGGCCAAAGCGGTCATAGGCGGCTTTCTTGTCGCCATCCTTGAGCACTTCATAGGCCTCGTTCACTTCTTTGAACTGAGCTTCGGCATTCGGATTGCCGGAATTGCGGTCGGGATGAAGCTCTTTCGCCTTGCTGCGATAGGCCTTTTTGATCTCGTCCGCTGCGGCACCTTTGGCGATGCCCAGAGTTTCGTAATAGTCGCGTTTTGACATTCAGGGGATCCCCCTATTCAGGAACGTAATGGGCCGGTCCGTTCCAGAACGGACCGGCCCCAGAGGTTCCAGCGTGCGGTTTACGCACGTTTGTTGTCGTCCAGATCCTCGAAATCGGCATCGACGATATCATCGTCAGCTGCGGATGCCTCATCGGCGGCGGCAGGGCCGTCGTCCTGGGTTTCGTCGGACTGGGCCTTGTAGATGGCCTCACCCAGCTTCATCGAAGCTTCGGTGACGTTCTGGATGCCCGAGCGGATTTTCTCCGCGTCGTCATTTTCCAGCTCGTCACGCAGCGCCGCGATGGCCAGCTCGATCGCTTCGACCGTGGTCGGATCGACCTTGTCGCTGTGCTCCTCGACCGCTTTTTCGGTCGAATGGATCAGGCTTTCGGCTTGGTTGCGGGCCTCGACCAACTCCTTGCGGGCTTTGTCTGCGTCGGCGTTTTCCTCGGCATCCTTGACCATCTTCTCGATGTCTTCGTCCGACAGCCCGCCAGAGGCCTGGATGGTGATCTTTTGCTCTTTGTTGGTGCCCTTGTCCTTGGCGCCAACTGCCACGATGCCGTTGGCATCAATGTCAAAGGTCACTTCGATCTGCGGCATGCCGCGCGGGGCCGGCGGGATGTCTTCCAGGTTGAACTGGCCGAGCATCTTGTTGTCGGCGGCCATTTCACGCTCGCCCTGGAACACCCGGATCGTCACCGCGTTCTGGTTGTCTTCGGCGGTCGAGAACACCTGGCTTTTCTTGGTCGGGATCGTGGTGTTGCGATCGATCAGCCGGGTGAACACGCCACCCAGGGTTTCGATCCCCAGCGACAGCGGGGTCACGTCGAGCAGGACCACGTCCTTGACGTCGCCTTGCAGCACACCGGCCTGGATCGCGGCGCCAAGCGCGACAACCTCATCCGGGTTCACACCCTTATGCGGTTCTTTGCCAAAGAATTTGGTCACCTCTTCGATGACTTTCGGCATCCGGGTCATCCCGCCGACCAGAACCACCTCGTCGATATCCCCGGTGGTCAGCCCAGCGTCTTTCAACGCGGCCTGGCAGGGTTTCATCGAGGTCTTGATCAGATCGCCGACCAGGCTTTCCAGCTTGGCACGGGTCAGTTTCATCACCATGTGCAGCGGCTGGCCGTTGGCCCCCATCGAGATGAACGGCTGGTTGATCTCGGTCTGGCTGGATGAGGACAGTTCGATCTTGGCTTTTTCCGCGGCCTCTTTCAGGCGTTGCAGGGCCATCTTGTCCTGGGTCAGGTCGACCGAGTGCTCTTTCTTGAACTCGCCCGCGAGGTAGTTGACGATCCGCATGTCAAAGTCTTCACCGCCGAGGAACGTGTCGCCGTTGGTGGATTTCACTTCGAACAGGCCGTCGTCGATTTCCAGGATGGTGACGTCAAAGGTACCGCCGCCGAGGTCATAGACCGCGATCGTGTGGCTTTCCTTTTTGTCCAGCCCATAGGCCAGCGCCGCGGCGGTCGGTTCGTTGATGATCCGCAGCACCTCAAGCCCGGCAATCTTGCCGGCGTCCTTGGTGGCCTGGCGCTGGGCGTCGTTGAAATAGGCCGGGACGGTGATGACCGCTTGGCTCACCTCTTCGCCGAGGTAGGATTCGGCGGTCTCTTTCATCTTGCCCAGAATGAAGGCCGAGATTTGGCTGGGCGAGTATTTCTCGTCCCGGGCGCGAACCCAGGCGTCGCCATTGCCACCGTCGATGACGGTATAGGGCAGGTTCTTTTTGTCCTTGGCCAGATCCGCGTCGTCAAACCGGCGCCCGATCAGGCGTTTGACACCAAAGACGGTGTTGTCCGGGTTGGTGACGGCCTGCCGTTTGGCAGCTTGGCCGACCAGGCGTTCCTCTTCGGTGAACGCAACAATAGAGGGCGTGGTACGCGCCCCTTCGGAATTCTCGATTACCTTCGGTTGCGACCCATCCATGATGGCGACGCAAGAGTTGGTAGTCCCGAGGTCAATACCGATCACTTTCGACATATTTTCGATCCCTTTCACTTCAGGCGATGAACGGATGTTGGACCCGTTGCGGCATCCCCATCCAATACGGATGCAGCGGCCAGTTTGCAGGCTATAGCTTGGGCCATGCACCCTGTCCGCCACGCTCTCGGGCTATATAAGTAGGGGGCATAGGCGCTGCAAGCCGCAGGGGTGGTGCAATCGCCGCAAAATGGTGTTTTTCCGCAACCCTGCGACAGGGTTGCCGCAAAGTGAGCCAGCGGAGGCCGGATGCAGACGGAACTGGAATTGCGCGGGGTGCGGGTGTGCAAGGGCTGGCTGGACCCGGCGGCGCAGGCCGCGATGCTGGCCGATATCCGCGCGGTGGCCGCAGCGGCACCGCTGTTCTCGCCGGAAACCCGCTGGGGCAAGCCGATGTCGGTGGCGATGACCTCGGCCGGAAAATACGGTTGGTATTCGGACCGGCGCGGCTATCGCTATGAGCGGCGCCATCCCAGCGGCGTCGACTGGCCGCCGATCCCGGCCTCGGTGCTGGCGGTCTGGCGGGCGCTGGCACCAGAGGCGCCTGGCCCGGATTGCTGTCTGGTGAATTTCTATCGCGACGGCGCCAGGATGGGGCTGCATCAGGACCGCGACGAGGCCGATTTCACCTGGCCGGTGGTGTCGATCTCGCTCGGCGATGCAGCGCTGTTCCGGGTCGGCAATGTCGAACGCGGCGGCAAGACGGAGTCGGTCTGGCTCGAGTCCGGCGATGTCTGTGTGATTGGCGGCGCCGCCCGGCTGGCGCATCACGGGATCGACCGGATCCGCTTTGGCTCGTCGTCGCTGCTCAGCGATGGCGGCCGGATCAACCTCACCCTCAGGGTGGTGGACTAACCCGGCCCGCATAGCGCCGGACGCGCGGCCTCAGTCGCGCAGGATCGCCACCGGGCGGCACCAGCCGGCGCTGGCGCCTTTGATCTTCACCGGAAAGCACTGCACCTCGAACCCGGTCGCGGGCAATGTTTCAAGGTTGCCCAGCTTCTCCATATGGCAATAGCCGCGCACCATGCCGGCGCGGTGGCCTTCCCAGATCAGCGAGGCATCGCCGGTTTCCGACACCTTCCTGGCGGTATGAACAAACGGCGCGTCCCAGCTCCAGGCGTCGGTGCCGCAGACCCGCATGCCGCGCTCGGTCATCCAGCAGGTCGCCTCATGGCCGATGCCACAGCCGGTGGCGACATATTCGGGGGTGCCATAGGCCGCCCCGGCGGCGGTGTTCACCAGCACGATATCGCCGGGGGCCAGCTCATGCCCGATACGGTCGAACTCCGCCGCGACCTCGTCCGCTGTCACCACATGCCCGTCCGGCAGATGCCGGAAGTCGAGCTTGACCCCGCGCCCGATGCACCAGTCCAGCGGCACCTCGTCGATGGTGATCGCGCGTTTGCCGCCATCCATCGTCGAATGGTAATGATAGGGCGCGTCCAGATGGGTGCCGTTATGGGTGGAAAGCTGCACCTGCTCGACCGCCCAACCCTCGCCACCGGGCAGCTGATCGCGGGTCACACCGGGGAAAAAGGCCAGGATGCCTTCGGCGGTCTGATCATGCGTCATATAGGTGATGGTTGGATGCAGACCCGGCGGATCGGCATAGGTGGTGTTCTCCAGCGGGCGGGCAAGGTCGATGAGTTTCATGGGGCAGATCCTCCTGTCGCGCACATTACTCAGCCAAAAGCCGCAACGACAACTCTTGTCGTCGCCTCAGCGCCGCCGTAGCGTCCGCGAATGAGCGACACGACCATTCTCGACAGCGGATATTCCTGGCGCAGGCTTGGCCTGTCGCTGGCGATTGCGGTGATCATCAACGTCGGGATGTGGGCGTCCATCGTGGTGCTGCCGGGGATGCAGACGGATTTCGGGCTGGACCGGGCCCAGGCCTCGCTGCCCTATACCTTTACCATGTTCGGCTTTGCCTTTGGCAACCTGCTGATCGGCCGGGTGGTGGACCGGTTCGGCGTCGCGCTGGCACTGACCGGGGCGGCGGTGATTGCCTCGATCGGATTCGCACTGGCGGCGCTGGCGCAATCGCTTTGGTTGGTCTGCCTGTTGCAGGCGGCGATCGGCTTTGCCACCGCCGCCGGGTTCGGACCGCTGATCGCCGATATCTCGCTCTGGTTCCTGCGGCGTCGCGGCATTGCCGTGGCCATCGCCGCCTCGGGCAATTACCTGGCCGGGGCGGTCTGGCCCTATCTGCTGAAAGGGGTGCTGGCCGAGGACGGCTGGCGCGCTGCCTATCTGATCTTGGCGGCGGTGATCCTGCTCGGCATGACGCCGCTGACCCTGTTCATGCGCCGCCGCCTGCCGGATGAGGCCCTGACCCGCTCTGACGCCGCTTCGGCGGCGCGGGCCCAGGCTGTCGGGTTCAGTCCGCGGGCGCTGATGTGGTTGCTGGGGCTGGCCGGAATCGGCTGCTGCGTGGCGATGTCGATGCCGCAGGTGCATATCGTCGCCTTTTGCGTTGATCTCGGCTATGGCCCGGCGGTCGGGGCCGAGATGCTGGCGCTGATGCTGCTCGGCGGGGTGGCCTCGCGCCTGGTCTCCGGGCTGCTGGCCGACCGGCTGGGCGGGGTCCGCACCCTGTTGATCGGGTCGGTGCTGCAGACCATCGGGCTGATGCTCTACCTGCCCACCTCGGGGCTGACGCCGCTCTATATCGTGTCGCTGGTGTTCGGCCTCAGCCAGGGCGGCATCGTGCCCTCCTACGCGGTGATCGTGCGCGAATACATGCCGGCGCGCGAGGCCGGGGCGCGCACCGGATTCGTTATCATGGCGACGATTCTAGGCATGGCGCTGGGCGGCTGGATGTCGGGCTGGATCTATGACCTGACCGGCAGCTATCAGGCGGCATTCCTGAACGGCATCGCCTTTAACCTGCTGAACATCGGGATCATGCTGCTGGTTCTGACCCGCGGGCGGCCCCGGATCGCCCTGGCCTGAGGCGGGCTCTGGCGGTTGCCGCCGGGGCGCTGCCCCGGACCCCGAGATATTTGGAACCAGAAGAAGCGGGGGCGGGCCTGGGCTGTTGGCTACTCGGGCAGATGATGATCGCCCCGGGCGCGGGCCAGGGCGATCTGGTGCTGGCGTTCGCGGAACCGGGCCTTGTCGGCCTCGGTGGTCTCGTGCCGGCAGTGATGACAGGCGACGCCTTCTTCGTAGTCCGGGTGGGCACGATCCTCGGGCAGGATTGGACGGCGGCAGCCGTGGCAGAGCAGATGCGGACCCTCGACCAGCCCATGGCCGACGCTGACCCGACGGTCAAAGACAAAGCAGTCGCCCTGCCAGAGGCTGTCGGCCTCAGGCTGGGTTTCGAGATATTTCAGGATGCCGCCCTTGAGGTGATAGACCTGCTCGACCCCCTGCCCAAGCAGGTAATTGGTGGATTTTTCGCAGCGGATGCCGCCGGTGCAGAACATCGCGATCCGCTTGTTGTGAAAGCGGTCCTTGTTGGCCGCCCACCAGGCCGGGAAATCGCGGAAACTCTTGGTTTCAGGGTCGATTGCGCCCTGAAAGCTGCCAATCGCCACCTCGTAATCGTTGCGGGTGTCGATCACCGCGACATCCGGGGCGCTGATCAGCGCGTTCCAGTCGGCGGCCTCGACATGCTGCCCGACGCTGGCCTGCGGATCGACACCGGGCTGACCCATGGTCACGATCTCTTTTTTCAGGCGGACCTTCATCCGGGCAAAGGGTTTGGCCGCGGCGGTGCTTTCCTTCCACTCCAGGTCGGCACAGCCGGGCAGGGCGCGGATATGCGCCAGCACCGCGTCGATCCCGGCGCGCGATCCGGCGATGGTGCCATTGATCCCCTCATCGGCGAGCAGCAAGGTGCCGCAGATTTCCTCTGCCGTGCAGAGCGCCTGCAGCGGTGCGCGCAGGCTGGCCGGGTCGGCGAACCGGTTGAAGTGGTAAAGGGCGGCAATCGTATACATCAGCCTGGAAATAGCGCCGCGCGGGCCCTGCCGCAACTGCACGCAGTCGCGCGCGGCGGCGGGTCGCAGGGGGGGGGAGGCGCGGCGCAACGGATTGACGCCGCGCCCTTGGCTTGTCAGCTTGGCCCGGACCCGTGAAAGGAATGCCCATGACCCGCGCCCTGATCATTATCGACGTCCAGAATGATTTCTGTCCCGGCGGCGCGCTGGCGGTGGCGGGCGGTGATGCGATTGTACCCGGGATCAACGCCCTGATGGCGGAGTTCCCGGCGGTGATCCTGACCCAGGACTGGCACCCGGCCGGGCATTCGTCATTTGCCTCCAGCCACCCCGGCAAGGCGCCCTTTGCAATGACCGAAATGCCCTATGGGCCGCAGGTGCTCTGGCCGGATCATTGCGTGCAGGGCAGCGCCGGGGCGGCGTTTCATCCCGGGCTGAACAGCGACCGCGCCGATCTGATCATCCGCAAGGGGTATAATCCGGCGATCGACAGCTATTCGGCGTTCTTCGAGAATGATCACAGCACCGCGACCGGGCTGGAGGGCTATCTGCGCAGCCGTGGCATCACCGATCTGACCATGGTCGGGCTGGCCACCGATTTCTGTGTGAATTTTTCGGCCGTAGATGCCGCCGGGCTGGGCTTTGCGGTGACCCTGCGCGCTGATCTGTGCCGGGCCATCGACATGGATGGCAGCCTTGCCGCGGCAATGTCGGGCCTGGCCGAGGCCGGGGTCCGGGTCGCCTGAGATGGCAAGCTCACAGCAGACCGTCGATCATATCGTCGACCTGCTGGCCGGTGCCGGCGAGATGCGGGCGCTGCCGATGTTCGGCGAATACGGTCTCTATTGCGACACCAAGCTGGTCGCGTTGATCTGCGACGACATTCTGTTCGTGAAGATCACCAAGGCCAATGCCGATATCGGCCTGGAACAGGCAGCGCCCTATCCCGGCGCCAAGCCAAGCCATCTGGTGCCACCCGAGATGCTGGAGGCGCCCGATGCGCTCACCGATCTGGTGCGGATCACTGCAGGATCGCTGCCCAAGCCCAGGAACGTGCCCAAGCGATTGTTGTGAGCCGGTTCAGAACGTCGACCGGGCCTATTGCGCCGAGTGATCCCGAACAGGCCGCCGGAGCATCGCCTTGGTGCCGACAATCGCGCGACCATTGCCGCGGATCTGCGCCATCACCTGGGTCGGCCAGCTTACCATTGCCGGAACGCGGCAGGGGTATTCGGTGCGCATGCGGTCTGAGAGCACCGGGGCCGTATCGACATCGTATCGCACCTTAGAGCCAACTTGTTTTGCCACCTTGGTGAAACGAAGGGGACTGGCGACTCCGGGTTGGAAAACAGCAGGGCTGCGACGCTTGAAACGACTTGCCATGGCCCGGGCGTTTGTTGTGCCCCTATGTGGTTTTGGCCCGGCATTGGCCCGGGCCTGCCTTGCCAACACCCTGACCGCCCTGCTTTAAGCGAACTCGCTATTGAGGGAGAGCCGCCTATGGCCGACATCGCCACCCGCGTCTGGAATCACCGCTGGAAGATCGATCCGATCGTCCGGTCCCTCATCGACACCGATTTCTACAAACTGCTGATGTGCCAGTCGGTGTTTCGCAACAAACCCGACACCAATGTCACCTTTTCGCTGATCAACCGGACCAAGACGATCCCGCTGGCCGATCTGATCGACGAGGGCGAGTTGCGCGAACAGCTGGATCATGTCCGCTCGCTCCGCCTGACCCGTGGCGAATCCACCTGGCTGCGTGGCAACACCTTTTATGGCAAGCGGCAGATGTTCCGCTCTGATTTCATGGAATGGTTCGAGACCTTGTCGCTGCCGCCCTATCATCTGGAACGGGTCGGCGACCAATATGAGCTGACATTCGAAGGATCCTGGCCCGAGGTGATGATGTGGGAAATTCCCGCTCTCGCCATCCTGATGGAGCTGCGCGGCCGGGCTGTCCTCGGCACCTTGGGCCGGTTCGAACTGCAGGTGCTCTATGCCCGCGGCATGACCAAGATCTGGGAAAAGATCGAACGGCTGAAATCGCTCGACACCCTCAGGATCGCTGATTTTGGCACAAGGCGGCGGCATTCCTTTCTCTGGCAGGATTGGTGCGTGCAGGCGATGCTCGAAGGGTTGGGGCCGAAATTCACCGGCACCTCGAATTGTCTGATCGCCATGCGCCGCGACCTTGAGGCGGTGGGCACCAATGCCCACGAGCTGCCGATGGTCTATTCGGCGCTGGCCAAGGATGACGCGGCGCTGGCCCGGGCGCCCTATGACGTGCTCGCCGATTGGCAGGTCGAACACGACGGCAACCTGCGCATCATCCTGCCCGACACCTATGGCACCGAAGGGTTCCTTGAAAAGGCGCCGGATTGGCTGGCGGGCTGGACCGGCATTCGCATCGACAGCGGCGATCCGGCCGCCGGCGCGGAAATCGCGATCAACTGGTGGAAATCGCGCGGTGAGGATCCGACTGGCAAGCTGGTGATCTTTTCCGACGGGCTCGATGTCGACAAGATCGAGGAACTGCACCGGCAATTCTCTGGCCGGGTCCGGGTGTCCTTCGGCTGGGGCACGCTGCTGACCAATGATTTCCGCGGCCTGGTCCCGGGTGACGCGCTGGCGCCGTTCTCGCTGGTCTGCAAGGCCATCGCGGCGGACGGACGGGCGACGGTGAAGCTTTCGGACAACCCGGAAAAGGCGATGGGCCCGGCGGATCAGATCGCGCGCTACAAGCGGGTGTTCGGGGTCGGCGAGCAGGAGTCGATGGAGGTCTTGGTTTAAGCGACCCAAGGCATATCTGCCTATCGGTTTACAGTTGCCTACCGGTTTACAGCGGTTGGGGTGCCCGCATGGCGCGCACCTCAACTCACCCCCAGCAGGGTCACCGCCCCTTGAACACCGGCGGGCGCTTCTTGGCAAAGGCTTTGCGGCCTTCGAGATAATCCTCGCTGTCGAAACAGGCCTGGATCGCGGTCTCGATCGTGGCCATGTCGCGCTGCTCCGCGTCCTGCCCGGTGGCGCCGATCGCCAGTTTGGCGGCGTGCATGGTCAGCGGTGCATTGCCAGCGATCTGGGCGAGATAGGCCTCGGCGGCGGCATCGAACCCCGCCACCGGCAGGATGCGATTGATCAGGCCCATCGCCTGCGCCTCAGCCGAGGTATATTGGCGGGCGGTAAAGAAGATCTCACGCGCATTGGCCGGGCCGACGACATCCACCAGCGCCTTGATCCCGGAATAGCGATAGCCAAGACCGAGCCGGGCAGCGGGCACCGCAAAGCGGGTGTCCTCGGCGGCGATGCGCAGGTCGCAACCCAGCGCGGTGGCGACACCGCCGCCGACGCACCAGGTGCGGATCACCGCGACCGTGGGCTTGGAGAAATTGACGATGGCGGTATTCGCCTCGGTCCCGACCACGTCATAGGCGGCAACCTGTTCGGGGGTCGAGCGACGGGTGGCAAATTCCGAGATATCAGCGCCGGAGATGAACGAGCTTTCGCCCTCGCCACGCAGCGCCACCACCCGGACCGAAGGATCGGCGGCGAGATCGGCCAGGGCCGCCGGGATTTGACGCCACATCGTAAAGGTCACCGCGTTGCGACGTTTCGGATTGGCAAAGATCATCCAGCCAATGCCGTCCCTTACCTCGACGCGGATCTGCGGCGTATAGCCGTCGGCCTCGGCTTCGGGCGGGATTTTGGCGAGCTGGCTCATGCGATGCCTCCGGTTCTGAATGCTGTGATCTGTTCGGCGGTGTAGCCGAGTTCGCTCAGGACTTCGACCGTATGTTCGCCGCAATCCGGGGTGGCGGAATGCATCGCCGGTTCGACCCCGTCCAGTTGAAAGGCCTGGCCCAGCAGGCGCTGGCGGCCCTTGGTCGGGTGATCGACCTCGGCGACAATCGGCAGGTGCTGGACCTGGGGATCGGCAAACACCGCATCGATCCGGTTGATCGGCCCGCAGGGGATGGCGGCGGCCAGCAGCGCCTCGGTCAGCTCTGCGACGCTGCGGGTGCTGGTGATCTCGTAGATCAGCGCATTCAGCACCGCGCGGTTTTTCTGACGGTCCTTGGGGGTGGCGTAATCGGGATGATCGAACAGGTCGAGCCGGTCGATGACGTTACAGAAATCCTTCCACATCCGGGCGCCGTTCACCGCGATATTCATCGCCCCGTCCGAGGTCGGATAGACCCCCATCGGCACCGCTGTCGGGTGATCGTTGCCAGCCTGTTCGGGCACCACCCCGTCGATCAGCCAGCGCACCGCCTGAAAGTCCAGCATCCCGATCTGTGCCTGCAGCAGGCTGGTGTGTACCCATTGGCCCTTGCCGGTGCGCTCGCGGTCGAGCAGCGCCATCATCATGCCCATGGCGCAATAGAGCCCCGCTGTCAGGTCGGCGATCGGCACCCCCACCCGCACCGGTCCTTGACCCGGCAGGCCGGTGATCGACATCAGCCCACCCATGCCCTGCGCCACCTGATCGAAGCCGGGGCGTTCGGCATAGGGGCCGGTCTGCCCGAAGCCAGAGATCGAGCCAAGCACCAGCCGCGGATTGCGGGCGTGCAGCGTTTCCCAATCCAGCCCCAGCCGGGCCTTGACCCCGGGGCGGAAATTTTCGACCAGCGCATCGGCCTTGTCGATCAGCTTGCCGAGGATCTCTTGCCCCTCAGGGGTTTTCAGATCCAGCGTCAGGCTGCGCTTGTTGCGATGCAGGTTCTGGAAATCCGAGGTGTCGCGATTGCCATAGCCGGCGGCGTCTTCGGGCGGCTCGACCTTGATGACATTGGCCCCCCAATCGGCGAATTGCCTGACGCAAGTCGGACCAGAGCGGATTCGGGTCAGATCGAGAACGGTAAATCGGTCCAGCGGCAATTGGGTCATACGTCAGCCTCAAACATGGGGTCAGGGTTCCTCTGATGCGGGGTTGGTTTCCTTTAGCGCCGCGACCAGATCGGCATAGACCCGCCCGCCGGACAGGATGTGGTCGAACATCGACTCGCGCGCCGCCGTGGCATCGCCCTGGCGGATCGCCTCGACCACCCTGCCGTGTTCCTGCCAAGAGCGGTCCAGCCGCGCTTTTTGATTGAGGCTGGAGGCGTGATAGAAACTCATCCGCTTGCGAGTCTGACGGATCATTTGGCTGAGGTAGCCGTTGCGGGCACCGTCATGGATCGCTTGGTGAAACCTTGTGTTCAGTCGGATGTAGCCATCGCTGTCGAACACGGCCACGCTGTCGCGGCTGTCTTGATAGATCGCGATCATCGCCGCCACCTCGTCGTCTCGCATCCGGTGCGCGGCCAGCGCGGCGGCTTCGGCCTCAAGCAGGGCCAGCGTCTCCATCATCGCCACCGCCTCTTCGGCGCCGAGCGCGACGACGACGGCGCCGTGACGTGGCCGGATCTCGACCAGTCCCGAGGCGGCAAGCTGCATGATCGCCTCGCGCGCCGGGGTGCGCGAGATTGCGAACCGCGCGGCCAGCGATTTCTCGTCGATGCTGTCGCCGGGGCGCAAGGTGCCCGCGTTGATCTCACCTTCCAGTTTCAGCCGGACCGTTTCGCTGGCGCGGGCCACTTGGTTTCCTCTCATCGGGGCATAGTCGCTATGCGGCTCTATGTATAAGTAAAGGCATTGCAAGTATACATTGACGGATTCTATCCTCGTGCAGAGGGCCGCACGGTGATCCGCGTTTCGAGTGGCTGACCTGGGAGAAAGTCGTTGAAAACACATTCCATTCTCATCCACGCCCATGGCGGAGGTCATGGCGCTGGAACAGGTAACCTGCCCCGCCCCGGCCCCGGGTGAGGCCCTGGTGTGCAACACCGCCATCGGCGCGGTGCTGCCGCTGGCCGAAGCCGCTGCGGCGCATCGGCTGCTGGAACCCCGTGCCACCACCGCTCCCATCGTATTGAAACCCTGAAGGAACCCCCAGATGACCGATAGCAATTTCCCGCCCGACTGGACCCCTGATCAAAGCTTTGGCGACGGGCGAGTCGGGCTGCGCCTTGTCGACCGTGTCGCCATTCTGGCGATCCAGATCCCGCAGAAACTGAACGCGCTGGACGAACCGGCAACCGCCGGGATGGTCAAGGCGCTGGAGACCGCCGTGGCAGCGGGGGCGCGGGCGCTGATCTTTACCGGCATTGGTGGCAAATCCTTTATCTCCGGTGCCAACCTCAGCGGCTTTGAAGGCCCGCGTCCCACCGGCGTCGATTTTGTCGCGCGCCAGAAAATGCTGCTCGATTGCCCGATCCCGATCATCGCCGCGATCAAGGGCTATTGCATCGGTGGCGGTCTGATGACCGCGATGAACTGCGATTTCCGCCTGGCCTCAAGCGACTCGAGCTTTGGCATCCCGGCGACGCGGCTGGGCTTGTCCTATGGGTCGGAAGGGCTGCAAAGCCTGGTCGACGCCATCGGCCCGGCCCGGACCCGGCGCCTGCTGTTTGTCGGTGACCGGGTGGATGCCGAAACGGCACGGGACTGGGGGCTGGTGGAACATGTCTATGCGCCCGATGCGCTCTGGCCTGCGGCACTGAATTTCGCCAATCAGATCGCCGCCAATGCGCCGCTGTCGGTGCGTGCGACCAAGGAAACCATCGCCGACCTGCTCAAACCCGAAAGCGCCCGCAACCCGGCCCGGATCGCCGAGATCGCGCTGGAATGTCGCGAAAGCCATGATTTCCGTGAAGGCCGCGATGCCGTCCGCGAAAAACGCCCGCCCCGGTTCGAAGGGCGGTGACCGCGCCGCGTTCCCGCATCGAAACGATCCCCCTGTGGCAAAGCCGCTCAGCTCTTTGACGCAGCGCCGGTCGCCACGCCGTTCCGGCTCACCCGGATCCCGGCGCTTTTCCGGTCCCAGGTGTACGGGGTGATGCCAGTGTCGCGCAGCAGGTGTTGTTGCACCCGCAGCGTCGGGCCAGCGCTGACCGGCTCAGCCGTCCTGTGGCGGATGAGTCGCGCGGCGTTGTGTTCGAAATGTCGATCAGATCGCTTTCTGATTGACGCGCTTCGACAGCTCGGCGGCGCTTTCCTTCCGCTCGCTGTAGCGATCCAACAGGTAGTCCGTGTTGTCTCTGGTCAGCATCGTGAACTTCATCAATTCTTCCATGACATCGACGACCCGGTCGTAGAATGGCGATGGCTTCATTCGATCCGCATCATCAAATTCCAGAAACGCCTTGGGGGTGGAGGACTGGTTTGGGATCGTCAGCAGGCGCATCCAGCGCCCCAGGATGCGAAGCTGATTCACGGCATTGAAGCTTTGCGAGCCGCCGCTGACCTGCATGACGGCGAGCGTTTTTCCCTGCGTCGGTCGCACACCGCCGAGGGCGAGGGGAATCCAGTCGATCTGGGTTTTCATGATGCCGCTCATCGCACCATGCCGTTCTGGCGAACACCAGACCATCCCTTCGGACCAAGTGACCAGATCGCGCAGCTCCTGCACCTTTGGATGCGTGGCCTCAGCATCGTCGGGAAGCGGCAGGCCAGATGGGCAATAGGTGCGCGTCTCGGCCCCAAAACGCGCCAGGATTCGGGCCGCTTCCTCGGTCATCAACCGACTGAATGACCGGTCCCGGAGCGAGCCGTAGAGCAGCAGAATGCGTGGGGCCTGCGTTGCCCGCGCAGGTGCAATCAGGCGATCCATATCGATTGCTTTGAAATATTCTTCTTCAAGGTTCGGGGTATCAGACAACTCGGTTTCCTTCCGCGTCAATCAGCAGCGTGCCGTCTTCCTTCGTGATTGGCCCGGCTGGCCGACGGTCGAGACGATCCAGCACGGAGGCGCTCGGGCGGCAGAGCCGGACAGCTCTTGGTGAGCGGACAATGGGCCGATTGATCAGATTGGGGGGCACCTGCATCGCGGCAAGCCGCGCCAACAGCTGCGGACGGGTCCAGCCGGTGGCGAGATGGGGGACAACGGTCATGCGGAACCCTTTTCAGAGGGAAACCAGTGCTGGGTTCTGTTCGCGAATGCGACGAGTGAAAGCATGACCGGCACTTCGACCAGAACCCCGACGACCGTGGCCAACGCCGCCCCCGATCCCAGACCGAACAGGCTGATCGCGACCGCGACGGCCAGCTCGAAGAAGTTGGACGTGCCGATGAGGGCGCAGGGGGCCGCGACATTGAACGGGATGCCCCAAGCCCGCGCGGCCCCGTAGGCCAGAAAGAAGATGCCGTAGGACTGGATCAACAACGGCACCGCTATCAGGGCGATCACCAGCGGGCGCTCAAGGATCACCTCCCCCTGAAAGGCGAACAGCAGCACCACCGTTATCAGCAACCCGAGGATCGAGAACGGCTGAACGCGGGACTTGAAGCTATCGACAGCCGCTTCGCCACCTTTGGCGATCAGCCGCCGTCGCGTCATGTATCCGACCAGTAGCGGCAACATGACATAGAGGCCAACCGACAACAGCAGGGTGTCCCAGGGCACGACGATATTTGTCGCACCGAGCAGGAAGGCCACGATCGGCGCAAAAGCAAAGACCATGATGACATCGTTCACACTGACCTGCACCAGCGTGTAGGTGGCGTCGCCGCGCGTCAGGTTCGACCAGACGAACACCATCGCGGTGCAGGGCGCTGCCCCCAGCAGAATCACGCCCGCCAGGTAGGCCTGCGCGTCGTCCGGCGGGATCAGGCCGGCAAAGACGTGGTTGAAAAACAGCACGCCGAGGGCTGCCATCGTGAAGGGCTTGATCAGCCAGTTTACCACCAGTGTGACGACCAGCCCCTTTGGTTTGTCGCCCACCTGGCGCAGCGCGCCAAAGTCGACACCGACCATCATGGGATAGACCATGGCCCAGATCAGCACCGCCACGGGCAAGTTGACCGACGCGATCTCCAGAGAGGCGAGCGCTGCAAACGCGCCGGGAAACAGATTGCCAAGCAACAGCCCTGCGCCAATCGCCAGCGCCACCCAGACGGATAGCCAGCGTTCAAAAAGTCCAAGTCCTGCCGCAGCGGGAAGCGATGTATCGGTCATGTCGGGCTTTCAGAAGAGAGGGAGGGATCAGTCGGCTTTGGCGGCAAACCGACCTAAGCCGTCGAGGTTGCGTTGCAGTGCCATCCGGTCATGCGAGCCAGGCGGTAGGCCGACGAAGATGGAAATGCGGTTACGGAGCGTCCGATAGGTTTTCGAAAACCCGAACCGCTTGACGGAGTCCGGGCCTTCGACCTTTACAGGATCAGCCCCCCAAGGTGCGCTCATCGGCTGACCCGGCCTGAATGGACCTTCTTCGGCAGCGGCATTGTCGCAAGCGGCAAACACGAAATCCATCTGCGGCGCATCTGGGCGGGCGAATTCACCCCAGATCTTGGTTTGTGCAAAGCTGGTGTCGTGGTGCCGCCCACGAAGCAGATCACGCGTGTAGCGGTGCGGTGCGGATCCCGGCCTCGATCCGGCGGAATACGCTTGGCATTCGTCTGTCCCCTGGCGATTCATGATGGCTTCCGCGATGATCGACCTGGCGGAGTTTCCGGTGCAAAGGAACCGGACGTTGTAGATTCCCTGGTCATGTCTGTCTCCTAACAGGCGCAGGCGATTTCGTTGATGACTGGCTGGCACAGATCCGGGCGACCGCCGCAGCATTCCTCCATCAGGAAGGCCAGCAGGCCGCGCATTCCGTTCATGTCCGCAAAATAGCGGATGCTGCGCCCCTCGCGCTCACTCCGGATCAACCCTGAACGCGCAAGGACGCCCAGGTTGGTCGACATCGTGTTCTGACGCACCCCGAGCGTATCGCTGATGTCGCCAGCCGACATGCCGCCCTCTCCAGCCTTGATCAGAAGACGAAACACGTCCAGGCGGGTGGCCTGACTGAGAGCAGAAAAAGCGCCGAGCGCATCATTTCTATCCATACATCAAGAATAATAGATATCACAGGCGCACGTCAAGGTTCCTCTTGAAGCGGTCCCTCGCGAAGTGGCCGCATCGTCCGCCCAGCGGGCTTCCTGCGCTACAGCGCCGGTTCTTTCCCGCGTGTGCGGGGAAGGGTGTTGCTGTAAAGCATTGATCTACCGAATGTTTCCCGATGTCAAAGAGCGTACCGGAATATTTGGCCCGGTTTCGGCCTTTCGCTACTGCCGCGAATGGCCACCAGCCAGGCGGCAAGGCAGCAAGGCGGCCGCACAGGCGGGGCGGCGCGTTCGAGACGACGGCGATCATCATCCCCGATGCCCCTCGTCGCCCTGTCGGCACGACGTCTCGCTCATCTCGGGGTCGAACCAGCCTTTTGGCGATAGCAGGTAATCGCCTGCCGACCAATGGATCGTTAGCGAGCCCCGGCGCTTGCGCGCTTCGTTATCGGCAGGCCAGTTCCTGGTCTTGTAGGTCGGGGGGGCGGTCTGCTCATATCATCCAGCTACCACACTGGATTCACAAGATGAATTCCTCGCGGGATTTGTGCAGCAGAGCCCCTATGATGACCTCGTGCCCTTCAGATCGCATTTGGGTCCGCGCAAAATCTGTGCTCAACAACAAGGCATTTCGAATAAAAAGGCTATCTCAGGCAGGGGTGATCGCGCGGCATCTTGGCAGAACCGCCCCCGCAAGGGCATAACTGGTTCCGATTTGGTCGGCGTGTTTCTGGACGCGACGATAACGGACACTCTGGATGCAGATCAGGCCGAACCGTCAGACATCCCGACGTCAAGGGCTCAGCACGATGCCTCCGCCTGCCCTGACGGCACCTGTCAGCAGAACCGGAATATCCTGTCAGCGCCTGCAAAATCCGATATTGCATTCCGATCAGAACGGGACCGCCAGTATGCATAACACCACATACGACAGAAGAATATTCTCCCCCGGCCTCCTCTTCCGTGACCTGGGCTTCCTGATCTCAAGAGTTCCGGCGCTTGCCCGGGCGAGGCGCAATCCTGAGATCGGGCGCGCCTTCATGGAAAAGATCATGATGGTGGTGACGGCGGTCAACGGATGCACCTACTGCACATGGTTTCACGCCCAGCAAGCCGTCACCAGCGGCATGAGCGATAAGGAAATCAGTGACATGTTCGATCTGCAATTCGAGGCATCCGCCAGCGAACACGAGCTGCCGGCGCTTTTGTTCGCCCAACATTTCGCCGAGACCAACCGCAACCCCGATCCGGATATGGTGGCGCGGCTCAATGCCTTCTACGGAACCGAGACCGCCCGCGACATCATGTTGCTGATCCGGATGATCTTTTTCGGCAACCTATTTGGCAACACGCTTGATGCCTTCCCGGCACGACTTAAGGGAAAGAAGGCAGAGAACAGCAGCGTCCTTTTTGAATTTCTGTTCTGGCTAGCAACGTTCTGGATGGTCTTTCCTGCAAAATGGATATTGCGGCGGCGGGACCCGGCCGACACGACGCCTGTTTCAACCGGAGAAAACCCATGAACCGCGGAACCCAAATCAATATCTGGTACATCCTGCTTGCCGTCATGGGTGTTGTCCTGATCCGTGATCTCTGGGTCCAGAGCCAGACGATCGAGGCAATCCCCTATAGCCAATTCGAGGCCTATCTCGACGAGGGATATATCGACGAGGTCGTTATCGGCAGCAGCACGATCACTGGCACGTTCACCGAACCGCAGGAGGGCAAGACTGGCTTCGTAACAACGCCGGTCGCGCCCGATCTGGCCGACAGGCTGAATGAAACCGGGGTAACCTACACCGGGGCGGTCGAGAACACCTGGTTCACGACGCTCCTGTCTTGGGTTCTGCCGGCGCTGATCTTTGTTGGGATCTGGATGGTGCTGATCCGCAAGATGGGGGCCGGACAGGGCTTGGGCGGCATGATGTCGATCGGCAAGAGCAAGGCCAAGATCTATGTCGAGAGCGACACCAAGGTCACCTTCGCCGATGTCGCCGGTGTGGACGAGGCCAAGGCCGAGTTGCAAGAGGTCATCGATTTCCTGAAGGAGCCCGAAAGCTACGGCAGCCTGGGCGCGCGGATGCCAAAGGGTATCCTGCTGGTCGGGCCACCCGGCACCGGCAAGACGTTGCTGGCACGTGCCGTGGCTGGCGAGGCGGGCGTGCCGTTCTATTCCATCTCCGGCTCCGAGTTCGTCGAGATGTTCGTGGGCGTCGGCGCGGCGCGGGTGCGCGACCTGTTCGAACAGGCCCGAAAGGCGTCCCCCGCCATCATCTTCATCGATGAGCTGGACGCATTGGGCCGCGCCCGTGGGGCAGGAACGATTCAGGGTGGCAATGATGAGCGTGAACAGACGCTGAACCAACTGCTGTCCGAGCTGGACGGGTTTGACCCCAGTGTTGGCGTGGTGTTGCTGTCGGCCACCAACCGGCCTGAAATTCTCGACCCTGCGCTTCTGCGGGCCGGGCGTTTCGACCGGCAAGTGCTGGTCGACCGGCCCGACCGTGCGGGTCGTGTGCAGATCCTGAAGGTGCACATGAAAAAGATCGTGCTGGCCCCGGAAATGGAGCTGGACGACATTGCCGCGCTGACCACCGGGTTTTCCGGGGCCGATCTGGCCAATCTGGTCAACGAGGCGGCATTGCTGGCCACGCGGCGACGCGGCAAACACGTGACCATGGAGGATTTCACCCGTGCGATCGAGCGCATCGTCGCCGGGCTGGAGAAGCGCAACCGCCTGATCAACCCGCGCGAGCGCAAGATCGTCGCCTATCACGAAATGGGCCATGCGCTGGTGTCGATGGCGCTGCCCGGCGTGGACAAGGTGCACAAGGTGTCGATCATCCCGCGTGGCATCGGCGCACTTGGCTACACGATCCAGCGCCCGACCGAGGACCGGTTCCTGATGACCGAGGCCGAACTGCGCGACAAGATCGCCGTCCTGATGGGGGGCCGCGCCGCGGAAAAGCTGGTGTTCAACCATCTGTCCACCGGTGCCGCCGACGATCTGGCCCGCGCCACCGATATCGCGCGCTCGATGGTGGCGCGGTACGGCATGGACGCGAACCTGGGCAGTGTCAGCTATGAGTCTGACAAAAGCGGTTTTCTGGGCGACCACCGACCAGGCTACATCGAGCGCAGCTACAGCGAGGCGACGGCAGAGGCGATGGATGATGCCGTGCGCGAGGTGTTGAAGGAAGTGTCCGAGCTGGCGCTGGAGATCCTGACGCGCAACCGCAGTGTGTTGGATGAAGCGGCAACGCGCCTTCTGGAGGTCGAGACGCTGGATAAAACGGCACTGGCAGAGATTGCGCAGGGTCTGAGCCGCGACACGCAAGACAACGGAACAGTTGCCCTGAATGAATGAGGGGCGCTGCGGACCAGACTTTTGCGAGTGATCAATTGCAGGCGGTTTCAGTCGTGTCGGGGCTCTGGTGCAGGCATCCTTTGAGGGGGTCATCTCGTAAGGTCAGCAGGGTCGCTGAATGGCATGAGCAGGCCGACACCCCCGACCTACAGGACCAGGACCAGGCCGACAGGCGCTTGCCAGCGCTCATCCCGAGGCCGCCGCGGACGCAGTGGCGCTGACCGGAGGCAGGACCGAACAAGAACCGGCCCCGCACGCAGGGCTGATGGGAAAACTGGCAGGACTCTGGGCCGAACTTGATGTTTCGGCCAACCGGAAGGGCGGGAACAATACTTTGTTGATCGTGGTCAATGCACCGTGATGCCCGGCGACTGAATCTAAGCCAGCATAGAAAAATGGGCAGACGCAATGAATGACACGAACGGGACCTCCGTTTTCACCGAACACACCCAAGCGGTGGCAGATCGGCTTGGCGTCGATCCGGCGTGTGGGCTGGATGACAGCGCGGTTGTTCAGCGCCGAGAGCGGCATGGCGCAAACCAGCTGCGTGCGCCGCAAAAGAAAAGTGTTCTGGTCATTCTGGCGCATCAATTTGAGGGGGTGATCGTCTGGCTGCTGGCGTTTGCCGCGGGGCTGTCTTTCTTCTTTCAGGATATCGCCGAAGGCGTCGCTATTGTTGTCGTGTTGGCGCTTAACGCGGCGATCGGATATTTCACGGAACTGCGCGCCGCACGATCGATGGAGGCGCTGCAAGGTCTCGCCACGATCACGACACGGGTGCGGCGTGATGGCCAGGCGGTTTGTGTCAATGCGCATGAACTGGTGCCCGGCGATATCGTCCTGCTGGAGGCCGGCGATGTCGTGACCGCCGACATGCGGCTTGCCGAGGCCTCGAACCTGCAAACCGACGAATCCGTCCTGACCGGCGAATCCATGTCGGTGGCAAAGCAGACCGACCCGGTCGCGCCTGGCGCGGCAATCGATGAACGGGCCTGCATGGTGTTCAAAGGCACGGCGATCACCCAAGGGTCCGGGACCGGCATTGTGACCACGACCGGCATGGACACCGAACTGGGCCATATCAGCGATCTGGTGCAGCGGGCCGAATCGTCGGTTTCGCCGTTGGAAAAGCGTCTCGATCAGTTGGGGCATCGGTTGGTCTGGCTGACGCTGGCCCTTGCGCTGCTGGTTATCGGGGCAGGCATCCTGCGCGGCCATGAAACCATGACGATGATCCAGACCGGTGTGGCGCTGGCTGTTGCGGCGGTTCCCGAAGGGTTGCCGGTGGTCGCCACGCTGAGCCTGGCGCGCGGGATGTGGCGGATGGCGGCGCGCAATGCGGTTATTTCGAACCTGTCATCGGTGGAAACCCTGGGGGCCACGACCGTCATCCTGACCGACAAGACCGGCACTTTGACAGAGAACAAGATGACGGTGGCCCGGTATCTCCTCTCCGGAACGGAGGTCGATTTGGTTCAGCAGGGCGACACCGTGTGTTTTGAAACCGCCCAGGGCGCGGTTGACCCCGGTGATGCGCGTCTTGAGGCGGCGCTGCGGATCGGGGCGCTTTGCAACAGCGCGACATTGGGAACGGGGGATGATGACGCCTCAGGCGACCCGATGGAACTGGCCTTGCTGCGGATCGCGCGGCAGGTCGGTCAGCCCCGTGAGGCGCTATTGCAAACGTTTGAAAAAGTTGGCGAACATGCGTTTGATCAGGCCCTCAAAATGATGGCCACCGTGCATGGCGATAGCGATGGATTTCTCTATGTCGTCAAGGGTGCCCCCGAAGCGGTGATGGATGTTTGCACCCATGTTCTGGGACCGGACGGCACAACGCAGATCGACGCCAGCGTGCGCGCCGATTGGCGGGAGCGCAGCCGCACCGCCGCCAGCGGCGGGCTGCGCCTGCTTGCCCTAGCGATGAAACAAACAACCTCTGCCGAAGCTGACCCATACGACGATCTGACTCTGGCCGGTCTGGTCTGCCTGCGCGATCCGCTGCGCGCTGACGTGGCCCAGGCCATCGCCGCGGCCCGTGCGGCCGGCGTGCGCGTGGTGATGATGACCGGCGATCACGCCGACACCGCCGCCGCAATCGCCCGCGCGGCGGGGCTTGGCCATGGCGCGCCGGGCGACGGCGATCTGACGGTGATCGAAGGCGGCGATCTGGCCGGTCTTGATCCCGAAGGCACGGACGGTCCGCTGCGCGACCGCGTTCTTGCCGCCGATGTCTTTGCCCGCGTTGCCCCGGTGACCAAGTTGCAGCTTGCATCACTCTATCAGCACAACGGCCATATCGTGGCGATGACCGGCGACGGGGTGAATGACGCGCCCGCGCTGAAAAAGGCCGATATCGGCATCGCCATGGGTCAGCGCGGCACCGAAGTGGCGCGCGAGGCGGCGCATATGGTGCTGAGGGACGATTCCTTTGGCACGATCATTGCGGCGATGCGTCAGGGGCGGATCATATTCGACAATATCCAAAAATTTGTCGTCTATCTGATGTCCTGCAATGTCAGCGAGGTTCTGGTTGTCGGTCTGGCCGCCGGGGCGGGGTTGCCGATGCCGCTGCTGCCGCTCCAGATCCTGTTCCTGAACCTTATCACCGATGTCTTTCCCGCCTTCGCATTGGGGTTGGGAAGGGGGGGCGTCTCCGTGATGCAGCAACCGCCGCGTGACCCTGCCGAACCGATTATCGATCGTGGTCGCTGGATCAAGATCGGCGTGTTGGGGGGCGCGATTACCCTGGCGACGCTCGCCGCCTTCTGGCTGGCCCTGAATTGGCTGATGCTGGCTGTTGCGCCTGCCGTGACGGTCGCCTTTCTGACACTGGCGCTGGCGCAGCTGTGGAACGTGTTCAACATGCGGACGCGGGAGGACGGTCTGTTCGTCAACGAGGTCACGCGCAACCCTTGGGTCTGGGGGGCGATCGCGCTTTGTCTGGCGCTGATCGGCACGGCGCATTGGGTGCCCGGCCTGTCGGACGTCCTGAAACTTCCCGATCCTGGTATCGCCGGGCTGCTTCTGGCCGGAGGGGCAAGTTTTCTGCCGTTTGTGATCGGACAGATCTACATCACCTTCGGGCCAAAGGATCGCACCGGGTGATCGGCTGAAATAGCATCGGGTCGAAACGAAAAATGGCTGCCAATGCGGCAGCCATGGCGCTTGTGGCCTGTTAAGGCATCAAGTTGCGCCGTCAAGAAAACCGCTTCCAGGCGCGCTTCATGGCATCACCCATTTCATCCCATGCGGATTCGATGCCTGATTGCATATCCTTCCAGGCCGCGCCCTGGGCGTGCTGCAATTCTTCCATCCTTGTCTCGGCCTTTTTCTGATGTGCACGAAGCTCCTCGATTTCTTCCATGTATTTCAGCCGCGCCTCGGCCTGGGCCTTTTCGGCCTTTGCGCCCAGCTTGGCGATATCGGCTTTCCATTCGTCAAGCTGCGCCTGCAACTTGTCCTGATAGGCGTCTTTGCGATCCATGTCATATCCTCCTGAGGTTTCGGGGCAGATGGCTTTGATTGGTTGGTTCTCGTCGCCTTGTTCGAAATCTACACGGTTTTTTCATCGCCTCGACTTCATTCTTTATAAGGTTGCCGACAATTTGGAGCATCACTTTTGTGTAATCCTTCGCCGCGTCGGCCAAACAGCCCATAGGATGCGTTTGCCAGCCGGCGATGTCCTTTGTCGGAGTCGCAGGATCGGTCTGACCTTCCGACACGATCCGCCTGCCGGTCTCGTCAAAGACGCGCTTCTGCGCCTGCATTGCAGCGCGCCTATATCCTCAAGGCGGGCATTCACCAAAATACCTATGTGGCATCGTGCGGGTCGGCATACCCGTCGGGCCCGAACTCTTCTGTCCGTGCAATGAAGTCCTCGGTCAGCCGCGCTTCATCCGGCAAGCCGCAAAGAACTTTGCGCGGGATCAATCGATGCTGCCCGAGTGTGCGGCAGGTCCGGCGCTCAGATACGCCAAGGGCCTGCCGCACAGGGGCGATGCACTGACGACGGCGGGAAGAGCTTGGCAGGGCTGGCGCGCTCGGGGCAGGAAACCATCCGCTGAATGGTTTCCTGATAGCCTCTCATCCCGTGCAGCCTCGGTGAGGATCATCCTATCCACTGCCAGATCCGACACCGCGTGCCTGGGCCGGGTGTTTTCCGTCTCCAACTCTTTGAAACGCTTGAGCTGAGCGTGGCTCGTCCCGCCATATTCCTTGCGCCATCGATAATGGGTCTGAACCGTCACGCCGATCTGACGCACAGCTTCAGGTGTCCAAAGGGGGGTGCTCCACCCTGATGATCGTCAGCATACGCCGCTGGTTCTCCCGTGTGTCCCAGTGAAAGCTTGCCCCTTCCGCCAGGCCCAGCAGGGAAACACCGATCGGGGTCATGACTGACACCCGCAGTTGCGATATGTCGGCCTCTTCAGGATAGACCAGCGTAACCGATTTTTCCTGCCCGGTGGTTTCGTCGCGGTAGGTCACCGTACTTCCCATGCTGACGACGTTCTTCGGCATCTTCGAGGGTGCGGCGATCCGCGCCCGACCGATCTCATCGAAAAGACGGTCCGCGAGGGCTGGCTGACGCTTCATCATGCCATCGGCCAGGCCCTCCAGATGCGGGAGGTCATCCGCATTGATCACGATTCTAGGGTTGCGCTTGGTCGGCTTCCTAGCCGAATGACTGGCCATCGACATATGAAATATTCCTTGTTTATTGGTAACTCCCAAGCACCCCAGGGGCCAACGGGTTTTCAGGGGCCAACGGGTTTTT
>NZ_JARGNH010000003.1 GCF_029213205.1 Pseudooceanicola sp. | reverse complement strand
CGGGTCAGCGCCACGGTCCAGGCGAAATGCTCCATGTTCTTGGAGTTGATGAACACCTCGAACGGGCGGCGATGGCCGCCGATGATGATGTCGTTGATGGTGATATAGATCGCGTGTTCGCTGTCCGGCCATTTCAGCTTGTAGGTATTGCCTTCAAGCGCCTGCGGCCGGTCGAGCGGTTCCTGCAGGTGGATGACGTCGCCGTGGGGGTGGTTGGGTTCGTCGTCGGAGGTGGCGAGGGCTTCGGGGGCGCTGTCATTATTCTCAGCCAGTTTTCCCAGCGAAACGCCCAGTGCATCCGCGATCTTGGTTAGAGTTGAGATCTTGGGCGAAACACTCTTCCCGCTCAAGATATCGTAGACCCCAGTTGAGTTGAGGCCGGCCTTTTCAGCAAGTGAACTAGCGTTGAATCCTTTTGTTTCCATCAATGTCCTTAGTCGCTCGACCATCGAAGAATGAACCGGCTTCTCCTCCACCGACAAAACCGACCCCGTCACATCATTGGGCCGGTAGGTGGTGCAGCCCTTACAGCCCTGATCCCAGGCGGCCATATAGACCTCTTTGAACGCGTCAAAGCTGATGTCTTCGGGGCAGTTGATGGTCTTGGAGATCGAGCTGTCGACCCATTTCTGCGCCGCCGCCTGCATCTTGACGTGATCCAGCGGTGCCAGGGTCTGGGCGTTGACGAAATACTCCGGCAGCGGCGCGTCGCCTTTCAGGTCCTGCCACATCTTGACTGCGTAATCGACCACCTTTTCCTCGCTGCGCGAGCCGTCCTTTTGCAGCACCTTGCGGGTGTAGGCATAGGCGAACACCGGTTCGATCCCGCTCGACACATTGCCGGCATAGAGGCTGATGGTGCCGGTCGGCGCGATCGAGGTCAGCAGGGCGTTGCGAATGCCATGGTCGCGCACCGCCTCGCGGACATCCGCATCCATCGTCTGCATGGTGCCGGAGGCGAGGTAGGGGTCGGCATCGAACAACGGAAACGCGCCCTTCTCCTTGGCCAGATCGACCGAGGCGAGGTAGCTTTCGCGGGCGATCAGGTGCAGCCATTGCTCGGTCTGCGCGGCGGCTTCGTCACTGCCATAGCGCAGGCCCAGCATCAGCAGTGCATCGGCCAGCCCGGTGACCCCGAGCCCGATCCGGCGTTTCGCCTGCGCCTCGGCCTGTTGCTGCGGCAGCGGGAAGCGCGAGGCATCGACGGTGTTGTCCATCATCCGAATGGCGGTGCGCACCAGTTTCGACAGCGCCGCGCCGTCCAGCTGCGCGGCGTCCGAAAACGGATCGGACACCAGCCGTGCCAGGTTCACCGAGCCGAGCAGGCAGGCGCCATAGGGCGGCAGCGGCTGTTCGCCGCAAGGGTTGGTCGCGGCAATGGTCTCGGCATAGCTGAGGTTGTTGGCGGCGTTGATCCGGTCGATGAAGATCACCCCCGGTTCCGCGTAATCATAGGTCGAGCGCATGATCTTGTTCCACAGATCCCGCGCCTGCAGGGTGCGATAGACCTTGCCGTCGAACACCAGATCCCAGCCGCCATCGGCCTTGACCGCCGCCATGAACGGATCGGTGACCAGCACCGAGACATTGAACATCCTGAGCCGGGCGGCATCGCTCTTGGCGGTGATGAATTCCTCGATATCCGGATGGTCGCACCGCATCGTCGCCATCATCGCGCCGCGCCGCGATCCGGCCGACATGATGGTGCGGCACATCGCATCCCAGACATCCATGAACGACAGCGGGCCCGAGGCATCCGCCGCCACGCCTTTGACCCCCGCGCCCTTGGGGCGGATGGTCGAGAAATCATAGCCGATGCCGCCGCCCTGCTGCATGGTCAGCGCCGCCTCTTTCAGCATCTCGAAAATGCCACCGAGGGAATCGGGGATGGTGCCCATGACAAAGCAGTTGAACAGCGTCACCCTGCGCCCGGTGCCGGCGCCGGCGGTGATCCGCCCGGCGGGCAGGAATTTGAAATCCTCCAGGGCCTGATAAAACGGCCCCTCCCAGGCCGCCGGATCGGCCTCGACCGCGGCCAGCGCCCCGGCAATGCGGCGCCAGCTGTCTTCGACCGACTGGTCGATCGGGGTTCCGTCGGCCTCTTTGAACCGATATTTGGCATCCCAGATCTGCTCGGCGATTGGGGCGGTAAATCGAGTCATGGGAATATCCAGTGGCGGCAGCAGGGGAAGCTTACCCTAGCACCGGTTGCCAATGGCCTCAATTGCGATATGGTTAAGTGAAAGCAACATATCGCGGAAATAGACCGCGTTACCACAACATCTTGGGGGTATCGTGGCGAGTTTTGTAAATCTGCTGAAACTTAGCGTCGGAACCGAGAGCGTCGAGTCGCTGATCGAATGGCAGGCGGCCGGTGCCCTGCGCAGCGCCGATGATCTGCCTTGCCATGTCACCAGAATGTGGCCAAGGCGCGAGGCCGAGGTGATCGCGGGCGGTTCGATCTATTGGGTAATAAAAGGGGTAATCCAGTGCCGTCAGCGGATCCTGCGGCTGGACGAGCTCACCCGCGCCGATGGCATCCGCCGCTGCGCCATCGCGATGGACCCCGAGCTGATCCGCACCACCCCGGCGCCGAAACGCGCCTTCCAGGGCTGGCGCTATCTGGCAGCGGGCGAAGCGCCGCCGGATCTGAGCGTCGCGCGGATCAGCGACGATGCGCTGCCGCCCGAGCTCTCGGCGGCGCTGGCCGATATCGGGGTGCTGTAGCCCGGCGGCAACGCGGCTGACACGGTCGGAGCCTCCGGCGGGAGTATTTTAGGAAAGATGAATTGGAAACACGCTCGTGCTTCATCTTTCGACAAATACTCCGGGGTTCGGGGCAGAGCCCCGACCAAGCCAAGGCATGCGCCGCTGGCGGCGCGCAATCTGGTCGAGCTGGATCAGGCGAGGCCGAGCCGGTCAATCAGGGCGGTCAGGGCGGCGCGGTCGCCCTCGTCGCAGGGCGCGTTTCGCGCGCGAAACAGCGTCGCCTGGCTGCGCAGCACCGGGCCATCGGTCAGCGGGCGCAGATGGTTGGCGCGCAGGGTCTCGCCGGTCGACGTGATGTCAGCCACCGCCTCGGCGGTCTCGTTGTTCACCGTGCCCTCGGTGGCGCCCTGGCTGTCGACCAGCTGGTAATCGGCGACCCCGGCCTCGCGCAGGTGATCGCGGATCAGCCGGTGATATTTGGTGGCGATGCGCAGCCGGAAGCCGTGCGCGCGCCGGAACGCCGCCGCCACCGCGTCAAGATCGTCGAGGGTTTCGACATCGACCCAGAAATCCGGCACCGCAATGATCAGGTCGGCATGGCCAAAGCCGAGTTCGGCCAGTTCTTCGACCTGCATGTCCCAGCGCGCCAGTTTCTCACGCACCAGATCGGTGCCGGTGACGCCGAGATGGATGCGTCCGGCCGCCAGTTCACGGGGGATTTCGCCCGCCGCCATCAGGATCAGCTCGACCCCGTCGACGCCCTCGACCCGGCCGGCATATTCGCGGTCCGACCCGGCCCGGCCCAGGGTCACGCCGCGCGCGCCGAACCAGTCAAAGGTCTTGTCCATCAGCCGTCCCTTTGACGGCACCCCCAGTTTGATGCTCATCCCAGCCCCCCCAGTTCCAGCACCAGCCCCGGGCGGATCACCCCGCCGACCGCGGGAATCGCCCGGCCCTGGCCCAGATGCCGAGTCAGCGCGTCATAGCGCCCGCCGCTGGCGACCGGGGGCAGATCGGGGCGATTTTCAGCGTAGAAGCCAAAGACGAACCCATCGTAATATTCCATATGGGTGCGGCCATAGCTGGCCTCGAAATCCAGCGCATCGACATCGACCCCGCGATCCGCCAGCGCCGTGGCGCGGGCATCCAGCCGGTCGATGGCGACGCCGATCCATGGCAGATCGACGGCGATATCGCGCAGACGCTCCAGCGCGAAGGGCATCTTTTCGCGCACCGCAAGAACCGCGTCGATCAGCGCGACGATCCCGGTCGGGATCGGATCGGCCGCCGCGTCTTCGCGCAGATTGTCCAACCGCGCGATCACCTCGGCGCGGCGGCGCAGCCCGATCTCGGCGCCGGTTCCGGCAAAGGGATCGGCGGCAGCGAGCAGCGCGGCGCGGCTGTCAGAGAGCGGTGCAGTGCTGGAGTAGCGATCCAGCAGCGCGCGGAACCGGCGCGGCCGCCAGATGTGGCGCATCAGCGCCTGTTTGCGTTTGTCGCTGGTTTGCAGCCCGGCCACCACCGCGGTCAGGATGCTGATATCGCCGGTGGCGGCGCGCAGCGACAGCGGCGCCAGGATGCTCTGGAACAGGGCGAACACCTCGGCATCCGCATCCGGCGGGCGGGTGGCGTCAAAGACCTCAAACCCGACCTGAAGGTATTCGTTGGCGCGATCCTCGTCCTCTTCCTGACGGCGAAACACCTCACCGGCATAGCAATAACGCGCCGGTTCGGCACCGTCGGCCATATGCATCTGCACCACCGGCACGGTGAAATCCGGGCGCAGCATCTGTTCGCCGCGCAGCGCGTCCGAGGTCACATAGGCGCGGGCGCGGATGTCTTCGCCATAGAGGTCCAGCAGGGTGGCGGCGGGTTGCAGCACCGCGGTTTCCACCGGCACCGCCCCGGCGTCCTGAAACCGCGCCGACAGGCGCGCGGCCTCGGCCCGGGCGGCGGCGCGGGCATCCGGGATCGCGGCAAAGGCCGGGCGCTCACCAGCGGCCATCAGCCCTGCCCCGCCAGGATTTCGCGCAGCTTGGCCACCAGCTGGTCACGCGGCACTTCGAATTGCGAGGGGCGTTCCTTCCATTCCTCCAGCGTCGCGTTCTCGGCGATCCTGGCGCCGAGGATCAGGTCCTTGATCTGCACCACACCGCGCGCCTTTTCATCGTCGCCCTCGATCACTGCGGCGGGTGAGCCGCGCTTGTCGGCATATTTGAGCTGATTGCCGAAATTCTTGGGATTGCCGAGATAGACCTCGGCGCGCAGGCCCGCCGCGCGGATCTCGCTGACCATACCCATGTAATCCGCCATCCGGTCGCGATCCATCACCGTGACCACCACCGGCCCCGACTCGGTGCCGCCAACCCGGCCCTTTTCGCGCAGCGCCGCCAGCAGCCGGTCCACCCCGATCGAAACCCCGGTGGCCGGGACCTCCTGGCCGGTGAAACGTTTCACCAGATCGTCATAGCGCCCGCCGCCAGCGACCGAACCGAACTGTCGCTTACGGCCCTTTTCGTCAAGGATTTCAAAGGTCAGCTCGGCCTCGAACACCGGGCCGGTGTAATAGCCGAGGCCACGAACGACGGAAGGGTCGATGGTGATGCGGTCGGGGCCATAACCTTGGGCAGCCAGCAAGTCAGAAATTTCACCGAGTTCCTTAATCCCCTGAAAACCAATTTCGGTCGAGCCGACCAAGCGCATCAAATGGTCCAATATCGCCCAATTCCACACCCTACCATCATGCTCAGTCGCCTCAGGTTGCCCGGAAATTGTTTCCCCCATACCACCCGGGATCCTGCCGTCTGGCTCAGGCGGCCCATTCCTCAATTCTTCTTCTACGATCAGGTTTGACGTGAGGAAACCTACGACTATTTCAATTTGCGCATCGCTCAGACCAACCCCGTCGATATAGGCCCCCGAGGCATCCAGCCGCCCCTTGCCCAAAAGCTCCCGCACCCCGGCTTCGCCAACCTTGTCGAACTTGTCGATGGTGCGCAGCACGTCCGCCGCCTGCGCCGCGTCGGTGACGCCCATCGCCTCCAGCACCCCGTTCAGCACCTTGCGGTTGTTGACCCGGATCAGGTAGTCGCCGCGCGGGATTCCGACCTCTTCCAGGCAATCCGCCAGCATCGCGCAGGTCTCGGCATCCGCTGCCGGGCTGGCGCTGCCAACGGTATCGGCGTCGCATTGATAGAACTGGCGATAGCGCCCCGGCCCCGGCTTTTCGTTGCGCCAGACTGGCCCCATCGCGTAGCGGCGGTAGGGCGTCGGCAGATCGTTGCGGTGCTGGGCATAGACCCGGGCCAGCGGCGCGGTCAGGTCATAGCGCAGCGCCAGCCAGTCGCCCTTGCCCTCTTCCTCGCCCTCCTGCCAAGCAAAGACGCCTTCGTTGGGGCGCTCGACATCGGGCAGGAACTTGCCCAGCGCCTCGACGGTTTCGACGGCGGCGCTTTCCAGCGCGTCAAAGCCATAGCGATGATAGACCCCGGCGATCCGCGCCAGCATCTCGGCGCGTTCGGTCACCTCGGCGCCGAAGTAGTCGCGAAACCCCTTCGGCGTTTCCGCCTTGGGGCGTGGAGTTTTCTTGATCTTGGCCATGCGTTTGTCCCGGTCAGGCTACGCGGCGCGGTCTAGCTTAAGCACCGGGGGCAAGCAAGCATTGGGCATAGGCGGATTGTTGGTAACACTCTATTAACTGTTCTGACGCCCTACATGCGCCGGATTGGGGTGAGTCGATTTTGAATAGGTTATTTTGAGGTGGTGGTGATGCGGGTGATCGAAGAAAAATTGGCACATTTGGATAAGACGGTCGAGGATCTGTCCGACGTGGTGGCGCGCCAGCAGAGCGAGATCACCATGCTGGCCCGCCGGGTCCAGTTGTTGATGGAGCGCGAGGCCGAGCGGGAATCACAGGCGCAATCCTCGGTCCATATCGCTGACAGCCCGCCGCCGCATTGGTAACCGCACCGGGGGGCCAGCGGTCAGGGGTGATGCACCTCGGAGGCGCTCAACTGACCGTCATGGATCAATAGATCGACCCAGCGCGACCCGTCGGCAAAGCTTTCATAAAGTGTCAGAAACGCGGTGCTGCGCTGCAACTGGCTGATGCGGTTGCCGCAGGGTTTGCCGCGTCTGGTGCCGCAGATTCGGCCCTTGATCCGCTCATAGGCCTTGTCGACCGCGCCCCAGTCGCGCGACTTTGACTCGGCGCTGTAGCGCATCGTCTCATGCACCGCCGCATCGCCAAACATGCCAAAGGTGGCGCGGGTCTGCCGGGGGCAGCCATCGGCAAAGCCGGTGATATAGAAATCATGCACGCCGATATTGCCCGGCTCACTGTCCAGCAGCCGATAGCGGGTGCCGCTGCTGGGGTATTTCGCCACCGGCTTGCCCATGGTGCTGCGACTGACGCCACAGGCGCGGCGCAATTGGCCAAAGACCAGCGGGCCGGAGAGATCGTCTTTTTCCAAAGGCTTGGCGGCGCGGCGCCCGAACCCGGCAAACAGCCCGGCGCGGGCGGTGGGCGGTGCTGCCTCTGTGGTGGCATCGGGTGCGGGGCTGGCAGCCGGATCAGACCCGGCCTCAGGCGTCGCCTGACCCTTGTTGCCAGATTTGCGCAGGAAACCGAACAGGCCGCGCCGGGGTTCCGGCGTGGTGGCCGGTTGCTTGGCAGTCGGGGCGGGAGGCGGGTCAGCCGCGGCATTCAGCTTGGCCGTCACTGGCGCCGCCCCGACGGGCGGATCGCGCGGCTTTGCGGATTTCAGGAACCCGAACAGCCCTGGTTTTGGCTTGGCCGGGCCGGTTTCGGGGGCCGGGCTGGCTTCGGGGTTCGGGCTGGCCACCTCCGTGGTGACAGGCTCCGGGGCGGCAAGATTCGGCATGGCCACCGGGTCCGCCTCGGGCGCTTTGCGGCGCAGAAAGCCAAAGAGACCGCGCGGTTTCGGCGTGGCGGCCTCTGTTGTCTGCGGTTCGGTGGCCTGCGACTCACGGGCCTCTGCCTCAGGCTCGGCCAGCGCCGACACCCGGCCAGCATCTGCGGGCAGATCGACCTCGGACAGGCGCGGCACCTGATCCAGAGAGCTGCCACACCCGGCCAGCCCAAGGCAGACAATGAACACCGACAACAGACGCAACACCAATACCAGCCCCCTATTTGCCTGCCCGGCCTACACGACCGGCCCGGCCCCGGTCCACATTTCTGTGCGATGGCCGAACGGCGCGACAGCGGGGGCCTAGATTTCCTCGACCGCCATCACCCCGCCCAGGCTCTTGATCGCACCGCGGATCTGCGGGGTCACCGGGTATTCGACACCGGTGTCGATCTCGACCTCGCCCGGCAATCCGGCGTCAAGCAGGCAGAACCGGATCGGGCCGCGCGGCATCCGTTTCAGGCTTTCCGCTGCCCCGGCCAGAACCGAGGCGACCGAAGGGATCGCCGCCGGATCCTCGACAAAGATCATCAGCCCGCTGGCCCCGGCATCGGCCACCACCGTCTCGATTGACTGAATCCCACGGGCCAGCAGTTTCAACTGCTCGCTCTCCAGGGTTGCCTCGACCGTCAGCACCACCTTTGAGCCGTTTTCCAGATAATCGCGCGCCGCCTCAAGCGTGTCGGAAAAGATCGTCACCTCATAGGCGCCGGTGGTGTCGGACAATTGCGCAAAGGCAAAGCGGTTGCCGCGCGCCGACTTACGCTCCTGCCGTCCAGCGACCACCCCGGCCATACGCGCCACCAGCGGGCCGCCCTGTGCCGCCTTGGTGACCTCGTCCAGCGTCTTGACGTCCTTGCGTTTCAGCGCGCCCATGTAATCGTCGAGCGGATGGCCGGAGAGATAGAATCCGACCGCCTGGAATTCCTGCGCCAGCCGTTCGGAGGGCAGCCAGTCATCGACCGGCGACAGCCGTGGTTCCGGCAGATCATCGCCCGCCTCGCCAAACAGCGACACCTGGTTCGAGGTCTTTTGTTCCCAGATCGCCGCCGAATAGCCAGTCAGCGCATCGAGGCTGTCAAACACCCGCCGCCGGTTTGGATCGAGCACATCAAAGGCCCCGGCCCGGGCCAGCATTTCCAGCGGGCGCTTGCCGATACGCTTCAGTTCAACCCGGCGGGCGACGTCGAACAGGTTGACAAAGGGCTTGTCGACCCCGTCCACCATCCGGCCCTCGACCAGCAGCCGCATCGCCTCGACCCCGACGTTTTTCAGCGCGCCCAGCGCATAGACCAGCGCGCCGTCGACCACCGTGAACGTCGCGGCCGAGCGATTGACGCAGGGCGGCACCCAGGGCAGCGCCAGCGCCTTTTTCACCTCTTCGAAATAGCCGCCCAGCTTGTCAGTGAGGTGGATATCGCAATTCATCACCCCGGCCATGAATTCCACCGGATGATTGGCCTTGAGCCAGGCGGTCTGATAGCTGACCACCGCATAGGCGGCGGCGTGGGATTTGTTGAACCCGTAATTGGCGAATTTTTCCAGAAGATCGAAAACCTCAGACGCCTTGGCCTGATCGACGCCGTTCTCCATCGCGCCTTTTTCGAATTTCGGGCGTTCCTTGGCCATCTCCTCGGCGATCTTCTTACCCATCGCCCGGCGCAGCAGATCGGCGCCGCCAAGACTGTAACCCGCCATCACCTGGGCGATCTGCATCACCTGTTCCTGATAGACGATAATCCCTTGAGTTTCCTCAAGGATATGGTCAATCAACGGGTGGATGCTTTCCAGTTTCTTGAGGCCGTTCTTGACCTCGCAATAGGTCGGGATGTTCTCCATCGGGCCCGGACGGTAGAGCGCGACCAGGGCAACGATATCCTCGATGCAGGTCGGCTTCATCCGTTTCAGCGCATCCATCATGCCTGAGCTTTCCACCTGGAACACCGCGACCGTCTTGGCGGCGGCGTAAAGCTCATAAGATTTCTGATCGTCCAGCGGGATCGCGTTGATCTGGTTCTCGGCGCCCTCGGCGGGCTCGTAGAGCCGGGTGCCATCGGCGGCCACATGCAGGGGGCGGCCCGAAGCGTGAATCTGGTCAATCGCGTTCTGGATCACCGTCAGGGTTTTCAACCCGAGAAAGTCGAATTTCACCAGCCCGGCCTGTTCGACCCATTTCATGTTGAACTGGGTCGCGGGCATGTCGGAACGCGGGTCCTGATAAAGCGGCACCAGTTGATCGAGCCGGCGATCCCCGATCACCACCCCGGCAGCGTGGGTCGACGCGTTGCGCAACAGCCCCTCGACCTGCATGCCGTAGTCGAGCAGCCGTTTGACCACCTCTTCGCTCTTGGCCTCGTCGCGCAGCCGTTCTTCCTGCGCCAGCGCCTGTTCGATGCTGACCGGCTTGACCCCTTCGACCGGGATCATCTTGGACAGGCGATCGACCTGGCCATAGGGCATTTGCAACACCCGCCCGATGTCGCGCACCGCCGCCTTGGACAGCAGGGCACCAAAGGTGATGATCTGGCCGACCTTGTCACGGCCGTATTTCTGTTGGACGTAACGGATCACCTCCTCGCGCCGGTCCATGCAAAAATCGATGTCGAAATCGGGCATCGAAACCCGCTCCGGGTTGAGGAACCGTTCGAACAGCAGGTTGTAGCGCAACGGGTCAAGGTCGGTGATGGTCAGCGCATAGGCCACCAGAGACCCGGCGCCGGAGCCCCGGCCCGGTCCGACCGGAATACTGTGATCCTTGGCCCATTTGATGAAATCCGCAACGATCAGAAAATAGCCGGGAAAACCCATGCCCTCGATGATGCCAAGCTCGAACTCCAGCCGTTTCTCATACTCTTCGACCGAGGTGGCATGCGGGATCACCGCCAGCCGGTCAGCCAGCCCCAGCTTGGCCTGACGGCGCAGCTCGTCGATCTCGTCATCGGCGAATTTCGGCAGGATCGGATCGCGCCGCTCAGCCGCGACAGCGCAGCGCCGGGCGATTTCAACGGTGTTTTCAGTCGCTTCCGGCAGGTCGGCAAACAGGGTCACCATCTCGCTGGGGGATTTGAAATAATGCTGCGGGGTCAGGCGGCGACGCGGCTCCTGCTGATCGACATAGGCGCCCTCGGCAATGCAGAGCAGCGCATCATGCGCCTCATACATCGATTCCTTGGGGAAATAGACGTCATTGGTGGCGACCAGCGGCAGATCCATCGCATAGGCCATTTCGACATGGCCGCGTTCGGTCAGCCGCTCGGCCTCGGGCAGGCCACCCTCGCCCGGATGGCGCTGCAACTCGACATAGAGCCGGTCGTCGAAGATCGCCTTGAGCCGCTGCATCAGCGCCTCGGCGGCGCCGCGTTGACCGGCGCGCAGCAGCCGACCCACCGGCCCGTCCGGCCCACCGCTGAGACAGATCAGCCCTGCACCATGGGCGGACAGCTCGTCCAGCGTCACATGCGGCAGCTCGCCGCGATGGTCGATGTAGAGGCAAGAGGACAGCCGCATCAGATTGGCATAGCCAGCGGCGTTCTGCGCCAGCAGCACCAGCGGCGCCGGTGGCTTGGCCTGCTGACCCGGTTCGACCGGCAGATAGGCCAGATCGACCTGACAGCCAAGGATCGGCTGAATCCCCGCTGCCGCTGCGGTGACCGAGAATTCCAGCGCACAGAACATCGAATTGGTGTCGGTGACCGCCACCGCCGGCATCCCCATCCGGTCGCACATCTCCGGCAGCTTCTTCAGCCGCAGCGCGCCTTCGAGAAGCGAATATTCGGTATGGGTGCGGAGGTGGATGAATCGGGGTTGGCTGTTCATTGGGTGAGATTAGCGTGGCTTGGCGCGGGGCAAAACTGCAATCGTCGTCGATCCCGGCAGGTCGGCGCGCGGTGCAGGATGAAACCGGCGAGAATCCGGCAGACGGCGAAATGCGAGCTCTGAAAGGGTTGCTGAACACGCTTTAATTTTTGCAGATGCAGATATATGCCCAGATCAAGACAGGCCAAAGGGCCGCGAAAAGGGACAGCAATGATATCGAACTGGATTGCGGAGCGGATGGCGCGCCGGGGCTGGCATTATGGCTGGGTCGTGGTCGCAGTGACCTTTCTGACCACGTTATCGACCGCGGGTGGAATGGGTGCGGCAGGCATCATGATCCCGCCCCTGCGCGCAGAGTTTGGCTGGTCGACCGAAACGATCTCGAGTGCGATGGCGCTGCGGCTGGGGCTGTTCGGGCTGGTCGCGCCCTTTGCGGCAGCGCTGATGGCGCGGTTCGGGGTGCGGGCGGTGGCGATGACGGCGACAACGATGATCACCATCGGGGTCTGCGGCTCGATCTTCATGACCGAAGCCTGGCATCTGATGCTGTGGTGGGGCGTTGTCGCGGGAACTGGCACCGGCATGACGGCGCTGGTGATGGGCGCCACGGTGGCCACCCGCTGGTTCGGTGCGCGGCGCGGGCTGGTTGTCGGTGTGCTGACGGCGGCGAACGCCACCGGACAGCTGATTTTCCTGCCCGCCCTGGCCGCGATATCCGAGGCATATGGCTGGCGCATGGCGCTGGTCGGCACCATGCTGGCGATCTCCGCCGCCTTTGTCCTGGTGGCGTTGTTGATGCACGATCACCCCTCGGACCTTGGCCTTGCCGCCTTTGGCGAAACCGAGGTGAAGCCACCCGCACAGATGGCCAAAGGGCTGATGCCACTGATCGCGGCCCCCTTTGTGGTGCTGCGCGCGGCGTCGCGCACGGGCACTTTCTGGGCGCTGTTCGGCACCTTCTTTATCTGCGGCATGTCGACCAACGGGCTGATTCAGACCCACTGGGTGTCGATCTGCGGCGATTTCGGGCTGTTGCCAGTGGCGGCAGCCAGCATTCTGGCGCTGATCGGCGTGTTCGACTTTATCGGCACCATCGGGTCGGGCTGGCTGTCGGACAAGTTCGATAGCCGCTGGTTGCTGTTCTGGTATTACGGGCTGCGCGGGCTGTCGCTGGTGTTTCTCAGCTACTCCGGGTTTCTGCCCATCGGCCTGGGAATATTCGCGATCTTCTATGGCCTCGACTGGATCGCCACGGTGCCGCCAACGGTGAAACTGGCGGCCCAGCGGTTCGGACCCGAGCAGGCGGGCATGGTGTTCGGCTGGGTCTTTGCCGGGCATCAGCTGGGCGCGGCGACCGCCACTTGGGGTGCGGGCGCGATCCGCACCGCAACCGGCACCTATATGCCCGCGCTTCAGACCGCCGGTTTGCTGTGTCTGCTTGCTGCGATGGCAATTTTGTCGGTGCGCAGGACCCCAAGACCGGCTTTGGGCACCTAAACGCTTCAAATTTCTTGCGTTGCGGGCAAGCGGAGGCTTCACTGTGGTAAGGCTTCCGCTTTACGCCGCATCGGGCGGGACCGTTCAGGGAACAGACAGCGGCGGTGCCTATTATGAAGATCTCCTTTCTCTTGAACGGAGCGCCTGTCGAACTCGACCAGGTCTCGCCGCAGATGACCCTGCTGGATTATTTACGCACCCAGCGCGGGCTGACTGGCACCAAAGAAGGTTGCAACGAAGGCGATTGTGGCGCCTGCACCGTGATGCTGCGCGATGGCACCAGCCGCCGGGCGTTGAACGCCTGTATCCTGCTGATGCCCCAGCTGCATGGGCGTGAGGTGACCACGGTCGAAGGCCTGCCTGCCCCTGACGGCAGCCTGCATCCGGTCCAGCAGGCGATGATCGATCACCACGGATCGCAATGCGGGTTCTGCACCCCGGGCATCGTGATGTCGCTGGCCGCCGCGCACAGCAGCGGCGCCAAGGATTACGATTCGGTGCTGGCGGGCAATCTGTGCCGCTGCACCGGCTATGCGCCGATCATCCGCGCCGCCGAAGCGGCGGCAAAGCTGACGGTGCCCGCGCATCTGGCAAAGCCGGCCGAAGCCCCGACAGTCCCCAATCCCGAGGATGACCTGACCGGTGGCGACGCGGCGGTGATCGCCGATGCCGATCAACTGGCGGATTGGTGCCTGGCGCATCCCGACGGGGTGATCGTCGGCGGTGCCACCGATGTCGGGCTCTGGGTGACCAAGCGGCTCGACACTCTTGGGCCGGTGGCCTTTGTCGGGCGCTGCGCCGACCTCAGAGAGGTCACGCTCTCCGGCTCCGGCCTGCAGATCGGCGCGGCGGTGACGATCAACGAACTGGCCCGGGCGCTGACCCCGCTCTATCCCGACTTCGCCGCGATGCTGTCGCGCTTTGGCTCGGTCCAGGTGCGCAACGCCGCCACCATTGGCGGCAATATCGCCAATGGCTCGCCGATTGGCGACGCGCCACCGGCGCTGATCGCCCTGGGCGCCCGACTGCATCTACGCCGGGGCAGTGACCGCCGGGTGATCCCGCTAGAGGATTTCTTTGTCGCCTATGGCCAGCAGGACCGGCAGCCTGGCGAATTCGTCGAAGCGGTGAGCATCCCGCGTCAGCCCGACCGGCTGGCTTGCTACAAGGTCTCCAAACGCTTCGACCAGGATATCTCGGCCCTGTGCGGCTGTTTCAACGTGCAGGTCACCGATGGCGTGGTGACCGGCGCCCGCATCGGCTTTGGCGGTATGGCCGGGGTGCCCAAACGCGCCAGCCATGTCGAAGCGGCACTGATGGATATGCCTTGGAACGAGGACGCGATTGCCGGAACCTGGGACGCCTGGGCGGCGGATTTCACCCCGATGAGCGACATGCGCGCCTCGGCCGATTACCGTCTGGAGACGGCGCGGAACCTTCTGGTGCGTTATTACCTTGAGGATCTGGGTGCCGCGACCCGGGTGCGCGAGGTGTCAGCATGACTGCCCCCCGCCCGCTGCCGCATGACAGCGCTACGCTGCATGTCACCGGTACCGCCAATTATGTCGATGATCTGCAGGCGCCCGCCGGGGCGCTGCACCTGGCCTTTGGGCTGAGCCAGATGGCGCGCGGCACCATCACCGCGATGGATCTGGAGCCGGTGCGCGCCGCCCCCGGCGTGGTCGCGGTGATCACCGCCGCCGATCTGCCCTTTGCCAACGATGTCTCGCCCTCGGTCCATGACGAGCCGCTGCTGACCGATGCCGAGGTACATTATCTCGGGCAGCCGATCTTTCTGGTGATCGCCCGCTCGCATCTGGCCGCCCGCGCCGCCGCAAGGCTGGGCCGGATCGAGATCGCCGCAGCGGAGCCGATCCTCAGCATAGATCAGGCGCTGGCCGCCGATAGCCACTTTGAAGAGGGGCCGCGGATCTACGAAAAGGGCGATGCGGCAGCGGCGATTGCCGGGGCCGAGCAGGTGCTGGAGGGCCGGTTCGAGATCGGCGGCCAGGAGCATTTCTACCTGGAAGGCCAGGCGGCGATGGCGGTGCCGCAGGAAGCCGGGCAGATGCTGATCCATTCCTCGACCCAGCACCCGACCGAGATCCAGCACAAGGTGGCCGAGGCGCTGGGCCGTCCGATGCATGATGTGCGGGTGGAAATGCGCCGGATGGGCGGCGGCTTTGGCGGCAAGGAAAGCCAGGGCAATGCGCTGGCCGTCGCCTGCGCGCTGGCGGCACGGGCCACCGGCCAGGTCTGCCGGATGCGTTATGACCGCGACGACGACATGATGGTGACCGGCAAGCGGCATGATTTCCGGATCGATTACCGGGTCGGGTTCGACGGTGATGGCCGCATCAGCGGGGTCGACTTCGTGCAGTATGCGCGCTGCGGCTGGGCCCAGGATCTGTCACTGCCGGTGGCGGATCGGGCGATGCTGCATGCCGACAATGCCTATCTGTTGCCCGCCTGCCGGATCGAGAGTCACCGTCTGAAGACCAACACCCAGAGCGCCACCGCCTTTCGCGGTTTTGGCGGCCCGCAGGGGATGATCGGGATCGAGCGGGTGCTGGATCACATCGCTCATCATCTGGGCCTGGACCCGCTGGCGGTGCGGCGGCTGAATTATTATGCCGATGCCGATGACATCGGCGCTGGCGGGGGGCTGTCTGCCCCCCACTCGGGCATCCGCCCGAGCCCCCCCGAGAATATTTCCGGCAAGATGAAGCCGGACGCTGATGGCGGCATTCAGACCACACCCTATGGTATGGAAGTTGAGGATTTCATCCTCAACGCGATGACCGAGACGCTGGTGGCGGAGAGCGACTATCTGGCCCGCCGGGCGGCGGTCGCGGCCTGGAATGAAAGCCAGCCGATCCTGAAGAAGGGCATCGCACTGACGCCGGTGAAATTCGGGATTTCCTTTACCCTGACCCATCTGAACCAGGCCGGGGCGCTGGTGCATGTCTATCAGGACGGCTCGGTCGCGATGAACCACGGCGGCACCGAAATGGGCCAGGGGCTGAACCGCAAGGTGCAGCAGGTGGCGGCGCGGGTGTTCGGGATCGACCCCGGCGGGGTGCGGATCACCGCGACCGATACCGCCAAGGTGCCCAACACCTCGGCCACCGCCGCGTCGAGCGGCGCCGATCTGAACGGGATGGCGGTGCAGGTGGCCTGTGAAACCATTCGCGATCGGATGGCCGAAATCATCGGCGCCCTGCATCAATGCCCGGCGAGCGCGGTGGCCTTCGAGGCCGACGAAGTCCGGGCCGGAGCGACGACCCTGAGCTTTGCCGAAGCCGCCAAGCTGGCCTATGAGAACCGGGTCAGCCTGTCGGCCTCCGGATTCTACAAGACCCCGAAAGTGGCCTGGGACCGGATCGCCGGCAAGGGGCGGCCGTTTTTCTATTTTGCCTATGGCGCGGCGATCAGCGAGGTGGTGATCGACACGCTCACCGGCGAATACCGGATTCTGCGCGCCGACATTCTGCATGACGCCGGCACCAGCCTGAATCCGGCGCTGGATATCGGCCAGATCGAGGGCGGCTATGTCCAGGGCGCCGGCTGGCTGACCACCGAGGAGCTGATCTGGGACGATAACGGGCGGCTGCGCACCCATGCGCCCTCGACCTACAAGATTCCGGCTTGCGGCGACCGGCCGGATATTTTCCGGGTCAGCCTCTGGGATGCCCCGAACCGTGAAGAGACGGTACAGCGCTCAAAAGCGGTGGGTGAGCCGCCGTTGATGCTGGGCATTTCCGCCTTTCTGGCGCTGAGCGATGCGGTGGCCGCCTGCGGGACCGCCTATCCGGCATTGGATGCCCCGGCGACGCCCGAGGCGATATTGGCGGCGGTGACACGGGTGCGCGATGGCGATTGAGCTCGAGCAACTGCGCCGCATCGTGGCGGCCGAAGGCCGGGTCGTCCGGGTGGTGGTGGCAGCGGTGCGCGGCTCGGCGCCGCGCGAGGTCGGCGCGGCGATGATCGTCGGGCCCGGCGGCGCCAGCGGCACCATCGGCGGCGGCGCGTTGGAATATGAGGCGATCGGACGGGCGCAGGAACTGGACGGCCCGATGACGATCTGGAGCGCGCTTGGCCCCGACCTCGGGCAATGCTGCGGCGGCTCAGTGGCGCTGGTCTATGAGCCCATCGACGCCGCGACACTGGCGGCGTTGCCGGAAGGCGCCTATGCGCGCCCGGTCGCGGCAGAACCCGGTGACATGCCGCTCGGTATCCGGCGCCGTATGGCAGCAGCCCGGGGCAGCGGCGCGGATGTCGAGACCCTGCTGGAGGGCGGCTGGCTGCTGGAATCCGTGGCGCCACCGCGGCGGGCGCTGTGGATCTGGGGCGCCGGTCATGTCGGCCGCGCCCTGGTTGCGGTGATGGCGCCCCTGCCCGGCCTGGCGATCACCTGGATCGACACCACGCCTGAGCGATTTCCCGAGGATATCCCGGCGGGAGTCGAGACGATCCCGGCTGCCGATCCGGCGGTGCTGGCGGCACATGCGCCGCCGGACGCGGCGCATCTGGTGCTGACCTATGCCCATGCGCTGGATCTGGCGATCTGCGACGCGCTGCTGCGCCGCGGCTTTGGCTGGGCCGGGCTGATCGGATCGAAGACCAAATGGGCGCGGTTCCGCAAACGGCTGACAGCAGCGGGCCATGCGGATGCGCATATTTCCCGCATCCAGTGCCCGATCGGCGACAAACGCCTCGGCAAACATCCCCAGGCGATTGCCGTCGGGGTGGCTGCGGCCTTATTGATGAATGTGGCGCAGCAGGATATCCGAAAGGACAGGACCGCGTGACCGAGACAGACATATTGCTTTCGATCCGGGGGCTGACCAAAGCCTATCCCGGCGTGGTCGCCAATGACGGCGTCTCCCTTGATATCCTGCGCGGCGAGGTGCACGCGCTCTTGGGCGAGAACGGTGCCGGGAAATCGACGCTGGTCAAGATGATCTATGGGCTGGTGAAACCGGACAGCGGCGAGATGGTGCTGAACGGCGCCCCCTTTGCCCCGGCGGAGCCGCAGGCGGCGCGGGCCTCGGGCGTGGCGATGGTGTTTCAGCATTTCTCACTGTTTGACGCGCTGAATGTGGCCGAGAATATCGCGCTCGGCATGGCCGATCCGCCAAAGATGCGCGACCTGGCACAGCGGATCCGCGAGGTGTCCGAACAATATGGCCTGCCGCTGGATCCTGACCGCCTGGTCGGCAATCTGAGTGCGGGCGAGCGTCAGCGGGTCGAGATTGTGCGCTGCCTGTTGCAGGATCCCAAGCTGCTGATCATGGACGAGCCAACCTCGGTGCTGACCCCGCAGGAGGTCGAGATTCTGTTCGCCACCCTGCGCAAGCTCAGCGCCGAGGGCACCTCGATCCTATATATTTCCCATAAGCTTGAGGAAATCCGCACGCTTTGCGACGAGGCCACGATCCTGCGGCTGGGCAAGAAGGTGGCGACCTGCGTGCCGCGCGACACCACCGCCCGAGACATGGCCGAACTGATGGTCGGCGCCGAACTGCATGTGCCGGAACGGGCAGGCAAGCTGCCCGGCCCGGTGCGGCTGGCGGTGAACCGGCTGAACATCGCCTCACCGGCGCAATTCGGCACATCGCTGAAAGATATCGATTTTGAGGTGCGCGGCGGCGAAGTGCTGGGCCTGGCCGGGGTTGCCGGAAATGGCCAGGACGAGCTGCTGGCGGCGCTCTCGGGCGAAATGCTCAGTTCTGCGGAGATGGTCAGCTTTGACGGACGCGAGATCGGCAACCTGGGGCCGACGGCGCGGCGCCGGATGGGGCTGTTGAGCGCGCCCGAAGAACGGCTGGGCCACGCGGCGGCGCCGGATATGAGCCTGACGGAGAACGCGCTGCTGACCGGGGTCGAACGCGAGGGGCTGGAACGCCACGGGTTTCTATACTGGGGCAAGGCGCGGGACTTTGCCGAGGCGATCATCAAGAGGTTCGATGTGCGCACCCCGGGCACCGAAAACGCGGCGCGGTCGCTGTCGGGGGGGAATTTGCAGAAATTCGTCATTGGCCGCGAGGTGATGCAGAGGCCCGGGGTGCTGGTGGTCAATCAGCCGACCTGGGGCGTCGACGCCGCCGCCGCTGCGGTGATCCGCCAGGCGCTGCTTGACCTGGCCGAGGGCGGCACCGCGGTGATCGTGATCAGCCAGGACCTGGACGAATTGATGGAGGTCTCGGACCGCTTTGCGGCGCTGAACGAAGGCCGGTTGAGCACGGTGGTCCCCGCCAAGGGGCTGTCGGTCGAACAGATCGGGCTGATGATGGGCGGCGCCCACGGGATGGAGGTGGCGCATGTCTAGGGCCGGTGAATTCAGGAGATTTGGTTTGGGCGCGCACGCACGCCCGGCTTTGGTGCCCCTGGCACGGGTCGGAGCCTCCGGCGGGAATATTTCTGGCAAGATGAAGCCGGGGGTCCGGTTTGATCTGGAGGCGGGCGCATGCTGAGGCTGGAAAAACGACGCCAGCCGTCGCGCGGCTGGGCCTGGGCGACGCCACTGCTGGCGGTGCTGGCGACGCTGGTGTTCGGCGGGCTGCTGTTCGCGGCGCTGGGCAAGGACCCGCTGGTGGCGTTGCAGACGATTTTCTATGACCCGCTGCTCGGCGAGCACGCGTTTTTCTATCGCCCGCAATTGCTGGTCAAGGCGGCACCGCTGATCCTGATCGCCACCGGGCTGAGCCTGGGGTTTCGCGCCGGGATCTGGAACATCGGCGCCGAGGGGCAATATATCATCGGGGCGATCTGTGGCGCCGGCTGCGGGCTGGCGTTTTACCCGATGGAGGGCTGGTTCATCTTTCCGCTGATGGTGATCTGCGGGGCGCTGGGTGGCTTCCTCTGGGCGATGATCCCGGCACTGTTGAAGGTGCGCTTTGGCACCAACGAAATCCTGGTCAGCCTGATGCTGGTCTATGTGGCCGAGCAGCTTTTGGCCTCGGTGTCCTTGGGATTGCTGAAGAACCCGCAGGGATTCGGGTTTCCCGGCAGCCGCAATTTGCAGCAATATGACAGTGCCCATAACGCCGAGATCTTTGCCGGGACCGGCATGCATTGGGGCGTGGCGACGGCGCTGATCGCGGTGATATTCGGCTATATCCTGCTCAACCGGCACCTGCTGGGATTTCACATCCGGCTGACCGGCGAGGCGCCGCGCGCGGCGCGCTTTGCCGGTGTGATTCCGGCACGGCTGGTGGTGTTCTGCCTTGGCGTCGGCGGTGCCCTGGCCGGGCTGGCGGGGCTGTTCGAGGTCTCGGGCCCTGCCGGGCAGGTCAGCATCGATTTCAATGCCGGTTATGGCTTTACCGCGATCATCGTCGCCTTTCTCGGGCGGCTGCATCCTGTCGGCATTCTGCTGGCCGGGCTGCTGATGGCGCTGACCTATATCGGCGGCGAGATCGCGCAATCCACCCTGGGCCTGCCCGCCGCGGCGATTCAGGTGTTCCAGGGGATGCTGCTGTTCTTTCTGTTGGCGGTCGACGTGCTGACCAATTACCGGCTGCGATTTGGCGGGAGGGTCAAGGCATGATGTGCGAGACGCCAAAGCCATCCTATCCTGGTGCAACAAGGATTTTTGCGATGGGATTCTCGGATGCGGTTTTCGATGCGCCGTTCGATACGACGTTCAGATCGGACCAGGCTGGCGGTCCTCCTCGGGCTGAGCCCGGTTTCGGCCCAGGCCCTGCAGGGCAATTCGGCCGGGCAAGGCCAGGCCGGACCCAGCACACAACGGAGGACGCAGCATGGATTTGAGCGCCATCAACCCGGTCCTGCTGATCGCCTCGCTGATGGTCGCGGCGACACCAATCCTGCTGGCCGGGATCGGCGAGCTGGTGACCGAACGCGCCGGGGTGCTGAACCTCGGGGTCGAGGGGATGATGATCACCGGGGCGATCTGCGGCTTTGCCGCGGCCGTGATCACCGGCTCACCCTTGCTGGGCTTTGTCGCGGCGGCACTGGGCGGCGCGATGCTGTCGCTGCTGTTCGCATTTCTCACCCAATATGCGCTGGCCAATCAGGTCGCCTCGGGCCTGGCGCTGACCCTGTTCGGGCTGGGGCTATCGGCGCTGCTGGGCCAGGGCTATGTCGGGATCAAACCGCCCGCGACGCCGCGCATCGACATCCCGTTTTTGACCGATCTGCCGGTGGTCGGACGAATCCTGTTCGGCCATGACCTGATGGTCTATTTCGGCATCGCCCTGGTCGCTGCGGTCTGGGCCTTTCTGCGCTACAGCCGCGCCGGGCTGATCCTGCGCGCGGTGGGTGAAAGCCACGATGCCGCCCATGCGCTGGGCTACAAGGTGCGCCGGGTGCGGGTGCTGGCGATCATGTTCGGCGGCGCCTGCGCCGGGCTCGGCGGCGCCTATGTCAGCCTGATCCGGGTGCCGCAATGGACCGAAGGCATGACCGCGGGCGCTGGCTGGATCGCGCTGGCGCTGGTGGTATTTGCCAGCTGGAAACCCTGGCGCGTCCTGCTCGGCGCCTATTTGTTCGGCGGTGTCACCGTGCTGCAGTTGAACTTGCAGGCGGCGGGCCTTGCGATTCCTGTCGAATACCTTTCCATGAGCCCATACCTGATCACGATCCTCGTGCTCGTCATCATGTCGGCGGACAAGAGCCGCGCCCCGGCCGCACTTGGCCGGATATTCCACGCCGCGCAATGAGGCGGGATCAAAATAACTGAAGGGAGTCCATTATGAAGATGAACAAACGTAGCTTCCTGGCCGGAACCGCCGCGACCCTTGCGCTTGTCGCATCGGGCGCGATGGCGGCCAGCCATGCTGAAAAGCTGAAGGTCGGATTTGTCTATGTCGGTCCGATCGGCGACGGCGGCTGGACCCATGAGCATGACAAGGGCCGCCAGGCGGTCGAGGCGGAATTCGGCGATGCGGTGGAAACCGTGTTTGTCGAAAGCGTGCCCGAGGGCCCGGATGCGGAACGGGTGATGACCCAGATGGCCCTGGGTGGCGCCAAGCTGATCTTTACCACCTCGTTCGGCTATATGGACCCGACGATCAACGTCGCCAAGAAATTCCCGGATGTGAAATTCGAACACGCCACCGGCTATAAGACCGCACCGAATGTCGGCACCTATAGCGCCCGCTTTTATGAAGGCCGCGCGGTGCAGGGCACGATTGCCGGTCGCCTGACCAAAAGCAACGTTGTCGGCTATATCGGCTCTTATCCGATCCCCGAGGTGATCCGCGGCATCAATTCGGCCTATATCCACGCCAAGAAGGTAAACCCGGATGTGACGTTCAAGATCGTCTGGGCCTTTACCTGGTTCGATCCGGCGAAAGAGGCCGATGCGGCCAAGGTGCTGATCGAACAGGGCGCCGACGTGATCCTGCAGCACACCGATTCCACCGCCCCGCAGGCGGCGGCCGAGGCGGCGGGCAATGTCTATACCTTTGGTCAGGCCTCGGACATGGCAGAATTCGCACCGAAACCGCGGGTCTCCTCGATCATCGACAACTGGGGCCCCTATTACATCAAGCAGACCAAGGCGGTGATGGATGGCACCTGGGTGAGCGAGATGACCTGGGACGGCATCGGCGCCGGCATGGTCGGCATTGGCGAGATCACCGACGCGGTGCCCGCCGACGTGAAAGCCGAAGCGCTGGCGCTGAAAGACAGCATCGCCTCGGGTGCCTATCACCCCTTCACCGGCCCGCTGAAGAAACAGGACGGATCGGATTGGCTGGCGGCGGGCGAAACCGCCGATGATGGCACCTTGGCGGGGATGAATTTCTACGTCGAAGGCATCGAAGGCAGTATTCCGCAATAAGCGCGGTCACAGCAAAGCAAAGGCCCGGTGATCACCTCACCGGGCCTTTTTCTTTGCGGGGCTGTCCGACCGCAGCTTGCCGGGTTCCGACGCTTGCGCCTCAGGCGCTCAGCCGCTCAGGGACATAGTCGTTCTGACGTTCCATAAGCACATGGTATTGCGCCGGGATATCGCGCAGCGAAATCATCCCGACCAGTGCCCCCTCGCGCACCACCGGCAGATGCCGGAAGCCGCCGCCGAGCATCACGCCCGCCGCTTGCGCCACCGAGCTTCCGGCGTTGATGGTTTCGGGCTCGGCGGTCATTGCCTCGCGCACCCGGATGGTTTCTGGCGACAGGCCGCACCCCACGACCCGGCCAATCACGTCGCGTTCGCTGACGATGCCGATCAAACGGCCATTCTCGACAACCGGCAGGGCGCCGATCTGATGTTGGGCCAGACGCGCGCAGGCTTCGCTGACCGGGACGTCGGGGGCGATCTGAAAAAGACTGCGCCCACGGATAATATCGGAAATATTTTTGGCAGACATGTTGGCAGACATGATTATCCCTCACTTTGAATTGACGTGAGGTTACCCGGAAACTGTAACAGCGCCGAGTCAGGAATTCCTCACCCTCTGCGCCCCGGCTTTTGGATTGGCTGCATCCGTGCCATATTCCAACGATGGATGACCTGTTCGACGTCTTGATAATCGGTGGCGGGGTGGCTGGAGTCGCCGCTGCCGCGCGGCTGTCACCGCTGGGCAAAACACTACTGGTTGAGAGTGAACCGGCACTCGCCTACCACGCCTCGGGGCGCTCGGCTGCGATGTTCCTCAAGGCCTATGGCAATCCGGCGGTGCGAGCGCTGAACGAGGCCAGCGAGGATTACCTGACCCGCTCGGACACTGGCATATTATCGCCGAGGCCGGTTCTGTTGATCGCCCGGCCCGGCGAAGAGGTGGCATTTCAGCGCGAATCGGCCGAATTCGGCTTTACCCGGATCAGCCTGAAAGAGGCCCGGGCGCTGGTGCCGATCCTGCATCCGGACCGGGTGGCACTGGCGGCATGGCGCAAAGATTCCTCGGCCCTCGACACCGATCTGCTGATCCAGAATTTCGCGCGCACGGCACGCGCACATGGCGCCGAGCTGCGCCTCAACGCGCCGGTCAGCGCCATCAGCCGCGACGGCGCCCTGTGGCGGGTGCGGGCCGGGGCGCAAGAGGTCCGCGCCCGGCGGTTGGTGAATGCTGCCGGGGCCTGGGCCGATCCGGTTGCCGAAATGGCCGGGGTCCCAGCAATCGGCATCACCCCATACCGCCGCTCGATGGCGCAGATCCCGGCACCCGGCGAGCTGGACCTCTCGGGTTGGCCATTCATCGACGCGCTGGGTGAGCGCTGGTATGCCAAGCCCGATGCCGGCAAGCTGATCGTCTCACCCGCCGAGGCGCATCCGATGCCGCCGCATGACGCCTTTGCCGATGACATGGTTCTGGCCGAGGGGTTGGCCCGCTATGAGGAGATGGTGACCGAACCGGTCACCCGGGTCGAACACAGCTGGGCCGGGCTGCGCAGCTTTGCCCCCGACCGGGCGCTGGTGATCGGGCCGGATCCCGACGCGCCGGATTTCCTGTGGTTTGCAGGCCAGGGCGGCTATGGGTTTCAGACCGCCGCCGCGGCCAGCCAACTGCTTGCCGATCTGGCCGATGGCCGTCCGCCGTCCCTGCCCGCCGCCGTTGTCACCGCCCTGTCGCCTGCCCGCTTTCGCTAAGCCGCTTTCCTGACCGGAGGGTCTCGCCATGTTGGCCCGTCTCGCCACCGCCTGCCTTGCCCTCGCGCTGATCGCCAGTTGCGGTGGTGAAGGCGAGAGTCGCAAAGCCCCGCAGATCCGCCCGGTGGCGGGGTTGCCCGCGCAATTTGGCGATGCAGATCCGCATGACTGGTCGGGGCGCACACCGGCCAGCTACCCGGTGCATGGCACCGATGTGGCGCGGTTCCAGGGCAAGGCCTATTGGGATCGCGCCGCCAAGGCCGGGATGCGCTTTGCCTGGATCAAGGCGACCGAGGGCGGTGACCGGCTGGACGAACGGTTTCACGAGAACTGGCGCGGCGCCGGCCGGGCCGGGATCGCCCGGGGCGCCTATCACTTCTATTACTGGTGCCGCCCGGCCATCGAACAGGCGCGCTGGTTCATTGCCAATGTGCCGCGCACCAAGGGCGCCTTGCCGCCGGTTCTGGACATGGAATGGACGCCGTTTTCGCCGACCTGTACCGAGCGCCCGCCCGCCGAAGCGGTGCGCGCCGAGGCCAGGGTATTCCTCGACGCGCTTGAAGCCCATTACGGCACCCGTCCGCTGATCTACTCGACCCCGGATTTCTTTGAGCGCAACCGGATGGATCTGCTGCGCGGCACCGAATTCTGGTTGCGCTCGACCGCCGGTCACCCGGCACAGACCTATCCCGGCCATCGCTGGACGTTTTGGCAATACAGCGGCACCGGATTGGCGCCGGGATTCTACACCAGGGTCGATCTGAACCTGTTCAACGGCTCGGCGGTGGGGTTTGAGAAATGGCGGCTCCGGCGGCAGCAATAGACCCGCAATCTGATCCCGATCAAGGCGCGCGATATCCCGGATATGTTCTGACAGCGGTGAAACCGACAAGGAGCCGCAGATGTCCTGGCGTGACAAACTCGAACAGACCAAATCCCAATTGCGGGTGCTGAACAAGACCATCCCCGACGCCACCCGTGCCTTTGGCGGGCTGACCAAAGCAGTCAAGACGGGCAGCGCGCTGGATTTCAAGACCAAGGAATTCGTCGCCCTGGGCATTGCCGTCACCAAGGGCTGCGAAAGCTGCATCGTTCTGCATGTCGACACGCTGATCCGCAGCGGCGCCAGCCGCGACGAGGTCGGCGACGCATTGGCGATGACCCTGCAGATGGGCGGCGGTCCGGCGATGATGTACGCGGCCAAGGCGCTGGAATGCTTTGACGAGCTGGCCGCCGCCTAGAGAAACTGGCCGGGATCGGAGGGGGCGCTGCCCCCGCCGCGCCTGCGGCGCGACTCCCCCGGAATATTTAGGGCAAGATGAAGCCGGGAAAGGCCTCAGCCATCCTTGCGGATGCTGGCATTGGCGGGGTCATAGGGGCTATCTTCGGTCACTTCGGCGTCCCAGAGGACGTTGAACATCCTGAGTTTCAGCTTTTGCCCCGGCTGCGCCAGATCGGGACGGACATAGCCCATGCCGATGCTCTTGCCGAAGGCCACCGAATAGCCGCCCGAGGTCAGGCGGCCGATCTTTTCGCCGTTGTGATACAGCGCCTCACGGCCCCAGGGATCGGCATCGCCGGGCCCGTCGATCAGCAGGGTGACGCAGGTCGCGCGGTGGCCGGTGGCCAGCATCGCGGCCTTGCCATGATACTCCTTGTCGAGATCGACAAACCGGTCGAGCCCGGCCTCAAGCGGGGTGGCGTCGCGGCCCAGTTCGGTGCCAAAGGCGCGATAGCTCTTTTCCTGCCGCAGCCAGTTCTGCGCCCGTGCCCCGACCAGTTTCATCCCCTGCGGTTCACCGGCGGCGATCAGCTGATCCCAGAGGTGGTTCTGCATCTCTATGGGGTGGTGCAATTCCCAGCCCAATTCGCCGGTATAGGCCACCCGGATCGCCATCACTGGCACCATGCCAAGTTCGATCAGGCGCATCGACAGCCAGGGGAAGCGTTTGTTACTCAGCGCCGTCGCCGGATCGGCATCGCGGATCAACGCGCCCAGAACCTCGCGCGATTTCGGCCCGGCAATGGCGAAAACGCCCCATTGAGTGGTGACGTCCTGAAGTTCGATACGGCCGAATTCCGGTTCCATGTCTTCGATCGCCTTGCGCAGGTAATCGGAATCATAAGCGGTCCAGGCGCCGGCGGAGACCAGATAATATTCGTCATCGGCCAGCCGGACGATGGTGTATTCGGTGCGGGTGGTGCCCGATCCCATCAACGCATAGGTCAGGTTGATCCGCCCGACCTTCGGCAATTTGTTGGTGGTGAACCAGTCCAGGAACGCCGTCGCGCCCGGTCCCTTGATGATGTGCTTGGTAAAGGCGCTGGCGTCGATCAGCCCGACGCCCGCACGCACCGCCTGCGCCTCGTCCACCGCATGGCGCCACCAGCCGCCGCGCCGGAAGCTGCGCGCGGCGTGGTCGTCAAAGTCAAGCGGCGCGTAGTAATTCGGGCGCTCCCAGCCATTCACCTGGCCAAATTGCGCGCCTGCGGCCTTTTGCCGGTCATAGGCGGGCGAGCAGCGCAGCGGCCGGGCGGCGGGACGTTCCTCATCCGGGTGGTGCAGGATAAAGACGTGCTCATAGGCCTCTTCGTTCTTGGCGACCGCGTATTCGGTGGTCATCCAGGCCCCGTAGCGTTTCGGATCAAGGCTGGCCATGTCGATCTCGGCCTCGCCCGCCACCATCAGCTGCGCCAGGTAATGACCGGTGCCGCCGGCAGCGGTGATGCCAAACGAGAACCCTTCAGCCAGCCACATGTTGCGCAGACCCGGCGCCGGGCCGACCAACGGGTTGCCATCCGGGGTATAGCAGATCGGGCCATTGAAATCGTCCTTCAGTCCGACATTCTCCGACGACGGCAACCGGTGGATCATCGACAGATATTCCGTCTCGATCCGATCCAGATCGAGCGGGAACAGATCGGCACGGAACGAGTCCGGCACGCCATAGGCAAAGCGCGCCGGGGCGCCGCGTTCATAGGGGCCGAGGATCCAGCCGCCGCGTTCCTCGCGCACATACCATTTGGCATCGGCGTCGCGCAGGACCGGATGTTCGCCGCCGCCCTGGGCGCGATAGGCGACCAGCGCCGGATCGGGTTCAGTGACGATAAACTGATGTTCGACCGGAATCGCCGGCGTCTTGCTCCCCAGCAGCCGCGCCGTGCGTTGCGCGTGATTGCCGGTGGCGGTGACCACATGCTCGGCGCTGATCACCACGTGTTCGTCAGAGGCCACCAGATTGCCGCCGCGTTCGATCATCTTGGTGCAGGTGACCTGCCAGGCGGAGCCGGTCCAGTGATAGCCATCGACCTGCCAGCGCCGTTCGATCGTCACGCCGCGCTGACGAGCGCCCTTGGCCATCGCCATGGTGACATCCGCCGGGTTTATATAGCCGTCCGTCGGATGGTAGATCGCGCCTTTCAGGTCGTCGGTCCGCACCAGGGGCCAGCGGTCCTTGATCTGCTGCGGCGTCATCCATTCATAGGGCACCCCGGCGGTTTCGGCGGTGGCGGCATAGAGCATATACTCATCCATCCGCGCGTCACTCTGTGCCATCCGCAGGTTGCCGACGATGGAAAAGCCTGCGTTCAGCCCAGTCTCGGCCTCAAGAGATTTATAGAATTCGACCGAGTATTTATGAATATGGGTGGTCGCGTAGCTCATGTTGAACAGCGGCAGCAACCCGGCGGCATGCCAGGTCGACCCCGAGGTCAGCTCGTCACGTTCCAGCAGCATCACATCCGACCAACCGGCCCGCGCCAGATGATAGGCGATCGAGGTGCCGACGGCACCGCCGCCAACGACAAGGGCTTTGACATGGGATTTCATCGCGGGCGGCTCCGGTTCTGTTGGGCAGGATCAGATATGCCCCTGAACGCGCGTCAAATGCACCTGTCATCCGACCGATGATGATCCAAAACCGACCAAGCGCGCCGGCTGCTCGGGCGTCACCCGCTGGCGCTGTCAGTCGAAACTGCGGGTACAGCGCTGATTGCCGTTCTCGATAACGCAGATGAGGCTGTCACGCATGGGCCCGCCCGCCCCACCGCTGATCGAGCGCTGCATCTGAACAAAGCCATCACCGCCGGTGTCGATACCGGTCTGGCTGACGACGCGCACCTCCGGCCCGGACCGCAGCAGCGCCGCGATGCCGAAGGCCAGCGCCAGCACCGCGAGAGCGGCAATCCCGAAGCGGGAAAAATTGCGCGAATTGATTGGCATATCCTGATCCCTTTTCTGACTGGTGGCGCGCTGTGGCCTTGACTGGCGTCAAGCCTATTGGACAAATTCGCCCAAAATGTGAAAACAGCCGCAGGCCGATGGACTTGTTTGGCCCGATGGCGCAGTTGAACCGACTGAATGGCACACCAGTCATTCCGTATTGTGGAATTTAAGCCCGCTGATCGGACAATTCGCCGCGTTCGCATGGAATTTTAGAGCGTTTTTGCACTGTCCTGTCGGGTTTCGAGACTATATCAACACGCGAGAGATGGCCCCGATACCGCGAATCCGCGCCGGGGTCGAAGCAAAGGAGACCGCGTCAATGAAGGTGCTTGTGCCTGTCAAACGTGTGATCGACTATAACGTGAAGGTCCGTGTCAAATCGGACGGCAGCGGTGTCGATCTCGCCAACGTCAAGATGTCGATGAACCCATTCGACGAAATCGCCGTCGAAGAGGCGATCCGCCTGAAAGAGGCCGGAAAGGCCGAAGAGATCATCGTCGTCTCGATCGGCGTGAAACAGGCGCAGGAAACCCTGCGCACGGCCTTGGCCATGGGCGCGGACCGCGCGATCCTGGTTGTTGCCGCCGATGACGTGCATCAGGATATCGAACCGCTCGCGGTTGCGAAAATCCTCAAGGCCGTGATCGACGAAGAAGCGCCGGGCCTGGTCATTGCCGGGAAACAGGCGATCGACAACGACATGAACGCCACCGGCCAGATGCTGGCGGCGCTGACCGGCTGGGCGCAGGCGACATTCGCCAACGACCTGAATGTCGAAGGCGACACCGCCTCCGTAACGCGTGAAGTCGACGGCGGCCTGCAGACCATCAAGGTCAAGCTGCCCGCGATCATCACCGCAGACCTGCGGCTGAACGAACCGCGCTACGCCTCGCTGCCCAACATCATGAAGGCCAAGAAAAAGCCGCTGGATGAAAAGACCGCGGCCGATTATGGCGTCGATGTCAGCCCGCGTTTGGAAATCGTCAAGACGACCGAACCGGAAACCCGCAAAGCCGGTGAAATGGTGCCTGACGTGGACACGCTGATTGCCAAACTCAAAGAGAAGGGGATCGTGTAATGGCCGTTCTTCTGCTTGCCGAAGTGAATGATGGCGCGCTGGCGATGGACGCCACCGCCAAGGCTGTGACCGGCGCCAAAGCCCTGGGCGATGTCACCTTGCTCTGTGCCGGGGCCTCGGCTGCCGATGCCGCCAAAGAGGCGGCGACGATTGCCGGTGTGTCCAAGGTGCTGGTCGCCGAAGACGCGCTCTATGGTCATCGCCTGGCCGAACCCGTCGCGGCGCTGATCGTGTCGCTGGCCGGTGACTACAGCCACATCGCCGCCCCCGCCACCACCGACGCCAAGAACATCCTGCCGCGCGTTGCCGCGCTGCTTGACGTGATGATCCTGACCGACGTGACCGCGGTGATCGATGCCGACACCTTCGAACGTCCGGTCTATGCGGGCAATGCGATCCAGACGGTGAAATCCAAGGACGCGACCAAGGTCATCACCTTCCGCACCTCGACCTTTGATGTCGCGGGCACCGGTGGATCGGCCGCAGTCGAAGCCACCGCAACCGCTGGCGATCCGGGCCTGTCGGAATGGCTCGAAGACAAGGTCGCGGCCTCTGACCGCCCCGAGCTCACCTCGGCCGGGATCGTCGTGTCCGGCGGCCGTGGCGTCGGGTCCGAAGAGAACTTCAACCTGATCGAAAAACTGGCTGACAAGCTGGGCGCCGCCGTCGGCGCCTCGCGTGCGGCGGTCGATTCGGGCTATGCCCCGAACGATTGGCAGGTTGGTCAGACCGGCAAGGTCGTGGCACCGGACCTTTATGTCGCCGTCGGCATTTCCGGCGCGATCCAGCACCTCGCGGGGATGAAGGATTCCAAGGTCATCGTCGCGATCAACAAGGACGAAGAGGCGCCGATCTTCCAGGTTGCCGACTACGGTCTGGTTGCCGATCTGTTCGACGCGGTGCCGGAGCTGGTTGAAAAGCTCTGATCCGGCTGATCCCGGTCACTTGATCTGATGAACGGGCCCGCTCTGTCGGGCCCGTTCGCGTTTTCGCGCTAGGCCGGGGCCAACATCGCCCGCAACATTGGCGCCAGGGCATCCGCCGTCTCGACATGCGCCGCCGGACCCAACAACCCCGCCGCCACTGCCGCCTCGGCCTCGCCAAACACCATGCCCGCGCCGCCCGCCGCCAACGCCGCCGGGCTGACCACCACCTGAACATTTGCCGCCGGTTGTGGCGTCAGCGCCTGCACCATCGGCGCGGTGACGAAGAGCGGATCGCGCCAAGCATCCGGTGTCCCCCCGCTCGCACTGCCCCCGCTCGCGCTGCGCGGATCACAGGGCGGATGATCCGCCAGCCAGAGCAACAGCACCGGGCCGTCGATCTGACGGATCAGCTCGGACATCCGCGCCACCCAGGCGCGCTGCAGTTCCACCACCAGCTGCGCAAAGCGCTCGCCGCCGCCCGACGCCAGCAGGCGCAGCAGATGCCGGGTGAAATTCACCTCGGCCAGATCCAGATCCGGATAGGTCTGGCGCAGCAACGGCGTCGCCTTGAGGAACCGGTCATTGCGGCGCGGATGCACCGAATAATAGCGATTGTTGAAATTCTGCGCCCCCGGCACCTGCAGCACGGTGATCAGGGCCTGGCGTATCGCCGCCAGCACAACCTCGTCCTGCAGATAGGAATCGGCCCCGGAATTGACCCGACCGAAATTCACGCAGGGCACCCCGATCCGATCCTCGACAAGCGCCGGGAACGGCCGCGGAATGAACCGTCCAAAGGTGTCGGTGCCGCCAAGGAAAGCAATGTAATTGCCCTCGATCCGCCGGCGCGGCCCGCGAAACCGGCTTTTCGATCCGTCATAGCAATATGAAAAGTAATCGAGCGCCTCGTCGCGCCGCATCTCGTAGGTCATCGACCCCACCGCCAAATCGCCTCACCCGCGCCTGTTGTTGCGCAAAATTGCTAACGCCCGCCTAACCCGCGCGGCCTGCCGCCCTTGTGGCCCGCCCCCGCCCCCGCGTATGCTTGCCCGACATAGAAACGGGGAGAGCCGCAACATGGACATCGGGCGCATTGGCGTGATCGGGGCCGGACAAATGGGCAATGGCATTGCCCATGTGATGGCCCTGGCGGGCTATGAGGTTCTGCTCACTGACCTGAACCAGGATGCGCTGGACAGCGCCATGGCGCTGATCAAGCGCAACCTCGACCGGCAGGTCAGCCGCGGGTTGATCTCCGAGGCCGACAGCCCTGCGACGATGGCGCGGATCGGCACCACCCTGACCCTGACCGACCTCGGCCAGACCGACCTGGTGATCGAAGCGGCAACCGAGCGCGAAACCATCAAGGACGCGATCTTTGCCGAGCTGGTGCCGCATCTGCAGGACCACACCATCCTGACCTCGAACACCTCGTCGATCTCGATCACCCGGCTGGCCAGCCGCACCGACCGGCCCGAACGCTTCATGGGCTTTCATTTCATGAACCCGGTGCCGGTGATGCAGCTGGTCGAACTGATCCGCGGCATCCAGACCGATGAGGCGACCTTCGCCACCTGCCTCGGCATCGTTGAACGGATCGGCAAGACCGCCGCCTCGGCCGAGGATTTCCCGGCCTTCATCGTCAACCGCATCCTGATGCCGATGATCAACGAGGCGGTCTATACGCTCTATGAGGGTGTCGGCAATGTCCGCTCCATCGACCAGGCGCTGAAACTCGGCGCCAATCACCCGATGGGGCCACTGGAACTGGCCGATTTCATCGGGCTCGACACCTGCCTGGCGATCATGAACGTGCTGCATGACGGTCTGGCAGACACCAAGTACCGGCCCTGCCCGCTGCTCACCAAATATGTCGAAGCCGGTTGGCTGGGCCGCAAGACCGACCGTGGCTTTTACGACTACCGTGGCGACAGCCCGGTGCCGACCCGTTGATCACAGCGCCGAGCACCAAGAACGCCCTGCGCTTCATCTTGCCTTAAATATTCCCGCCGGAGGCCCCCGCTGATCCGGCCTCAATGGCCGGATTGGCGGGCCCTTGGGCGCCGGGAAAACCCGGCGCCATCACCGCAGAATTTCAAACCCGGTGATCTCGGCACGCGCCGCCGCGACGACCTGCACATCGCGCACCTCGGCGGCCCCCGGCCCCTGCCAGAAGGCGGTGATCATCGCCTCGAGCGCCGCTCTGTCGCCGCAGATCAGCGCCGACACCGACCCGTCGCCGTCGTTGCGCACCCAGCCGCTCAGCCCCAGCTTTCTGGCCTGACCCCGGCTCCAGGCGCGAAACGCCACGCCCTGCACCCGGCCTGTCACCCGAACCCTGCGGCATTCTCTCGGCATCTGTCCTCCAGACCGCGCCGCCAACAGACTGCGCCCGATTCAGACTCGCCCCTATTCGGCGGCCACCGCCGTCGGATCGGCCAGCGCCACCACATCCATCATGATCGCATTCAGCACGAAATCTTTCGGCGTATAGACCTTGGCCACCCCCTGCGACAACATCTGCGCCGCATCCGCCTCCGGGATGATGCCACCGACGATCACCGGAATATGGCCCAGCCCGGCGGCACGCATCCGCACCAGCACATCCTCGACCAGCGGCATATGGCTGCCGGACAGGATCGACAGCCCGACCACATGCGCGGCTTCGGATTTCGCCTTGGCGACGATCTCTTCCGGGGTCAGGCGAATACCGGCATAGTCGATATCCATGCCGCAATCGCGGGCACGAAAGGCGATCTGCTCGGCGCCGTTGGAATGACCATCCAACCCCGGCTTGCCGATCACGAATTTCAGCCGCCGACCCAGCCGATCACTGACCAGATCCACCGCATCGCGGATCTCTTCCAGCCCTTCGGTCTTGTTCGACATGCCCGCCGCAACGCCGGTCGGGCCGCGATATTCGCCATGCACGCTGCGCATCTGCGCGGCCCATTCGCCGGTGGTCACCCCGGCTTTGGCCGCTGCGATCGAGGCTGGCATGACATTGTCGCCCGCCGCCGCCGCCGCCCGCAGCGCCGCCAGCGCCGATTCGACCGCCGCCGGATCGCGCGCCGCACGCCAGGCGTTCAGCCGGGCAACCTGATCCGCCTCGACCGCCGGATCGACGGTCATGATGCCGCCGTCTGATCCCAGCAAGGGCGAGGTTTCGGCCTCGGTCCAGCGGTTCACCCCGACCACCACGGTCTCTTCGGTCTCGATCCGGTTCACCCGTTCGGCGTTGGATTCAACCAGCCGCGACTTCATGTAATCAATCGCCGAGACCGCCCCCCCCATCGCGTCGAGATTGTTGAGCTCGGCCCGCGCCGCCGCCTTCAACTCTGCCACCTTGCGGTCCACCGCCGGGTTGCCGTCAAAGAGGTCGTCATATTCCAGGAGGTCGGTCTCATAGGCCATGATCTGCTGCATCCTCAGCGACCATTGCTGGTCCCAAGGCCGCGGCAGACCCAACGCCTCGTTCCAGGCGGGCAATTGCACCGCCCGCGCCCGGGCCTTCTTGGACAGCGTCACCGCCAGCATTTCCAGCAGGATGCGATAGACGTTGTTTTCCGGCTGCTGCTCGGTCAGGCCGAGGCTGTTCACCTGCACCCCATAGCGGAAGCGGCGGAATTTCGGATCCTCGACGCCATAGCGTTCGGCACAGATCTCATCCCAGAGATCGACAAAGGCACGCATCTTGCACATCTCGGTGACAAAACGGATGCCCGCGTTCACAAAGAAGGAAATCCGCCCGACCACGGTCGGGAAATCCTTGGCCGGGACCCGGGGCCGCAATTCATCCAGCACCGCGATGCCCGTGGCCAGCGCATAGGCCAGTTCCTGTTCCGGCGTCGCACCCGCCTCTTGCAGGTGGTAGGAACAGACGTTCATCGGGTTCCATTTCGGCACCTCAAGATAGCAATATTCGGCCACATCCGCGATCATCTTGAGGCTGGGCGCCGGCGGGCAGATATAGGTGCCGCGCGACAGATATTCCTTGATCAGATCGTTCTGCACCGTGCCTTGCAATTGCGCAGGCTCCGCGCCCTGCTCTTCGGCCACGGCAATATAGAGCGCCAGCAGCCAGGGCGCGGTGGCGTTGATGGTCATCGAGGTGTTCATCTCGGCCAGCGGGATCTGATCGAACAGCTGGCGCATGTCACCGAGATGGCCAATCGGCACACCGACCTTGCCGACCTCACCGCGCGCCAGCACATGATCGCTGTCATAGCCGGTCTGGGTCGGCAGATCGAAAGCCACCGACAGCCCGGTCTGGCCGCGCTTCAGGTTGGTGCGGTAAAGTTCATTGGACGCCGCTGCGGTCGAATGGCCGGAATAGGTGCGGAACAGCCAGGGCTTGTCCTTTTTGGTATCGGTCATGGCAGTCGCTCCGTCATCATATCGGTGGCATCTTGTTATCGGCGGCATGTCATCGACGGCAAGGCGTCGGTAATATTCTTTCGTGCAAGCCTAGATATCGGACAGATTATGGCAATGTCAACGTGCTGCGCTGCGGCGCAATCCAGCCCTTGCCCGAGTCGTGCCACCGGTGCGACAGTGAGGATAGGCCCAAACCGGGCCGGATGGGACAAATCCATGTATGACCTGATGCTGTTTGTGCATTTTGCCGCCCTGGCACTGGGCGGTGCCGCAACTTTTGGCAGTCCGCTGCTGGCGTTGCAGATCGCGCGCACGCCGGTCGATCAGCGCACGACGATCCTGCCGCTGGTGCCGGTGATTCAGAAAACCGGTCGGGCGGCGATTGGATTGTTGATCTTTTCCGGGGCGGCGCTGGCCGGTCTCGGTGATCTCTGGGACAAATCGGCCTGGTTCTGGGGCAAGCTGTTGCTGGTCGCCCTGCTGGTCCTGTCGATTGTCGTGGCAACCCGGGCAGCCCGCGCCGGTGCCGCAGGCGATGCGGCGGCGGCGGCACGGGCCCGCCTCTTGGGACGGAGCAATATCGCGCTGCTCTTGCTGATCATCCTCGGAGCGGTCCTGGCCTTTCACTAGATCATCAGACACGCCACTTTCTGCACCTGCTCGGTCATAAAATTACAATTTTGACGCGGTTGGCATTGCATTGTTGCGCATCGGTCGATATTCGGTGCGGCATCCCCTCGCGATTCTGCATCGCGGCATAAACCACGCAGGAGGCTTGCAATGGCGCTCGATAACGAACCGGGCATCGCGGCGTATGACGCCCCCAAGAAAGACCTTTACGAAGTCGGCGAAATGCCCCCGATGGGCCATGTGCCCAAGCAAATGTATGCTTGGACGATCCGCCGCGACCGGCATGGCGAACCTGACAAGAGTTTTAAGGTCGAGGTGGTCGACACCCCGGTGCTGGACAGCCACGAAGTGCTGGTGATGGTGATGGCCGCCGGGGTCAATTACAACGGCGTCTGGGCCGGGCTCGGCATTCCGATCAGCCCGTTTGACGTGCACAAGGCCGAGTATCATATCGCCGGATCGGATGCCGCAGGCGTGGTCTGGGCGGTTGGCGACAAGGTCAAGCGCTGGAAAGTCGGCGACGAGGTGGTGATCCACTGCAACCAGGACGATGGCGACGACGAGGAATGCAACGGCGGCGACCCGATGTTCTCGCCCAGCCAGCGGATCTGGGGCTATGAGACCCCCGACGGCTCATTCGCGCAATTTACCAATGTCCAGGCGCAGCAGCTGATGCCGCGTCCGAAGCACCTGACCTGGGAAGAATCCGGCTGCTACACGCTGACCCTGGCCACCGCTTATCGGATGCTGTTCGGCCATCACCCGCATGAGCTGAAACCTGGCCAAAACGTTCTGGTCTGGGGCGCTTCCGGTGGTCTGGGATCCTTTGCGATCCAGCTGATCAATGCGGCGGGCGGCAATGCCATCGGCGTGATCTCGGACGAAGACAAACGCGAATTCGTCATGGATCTGGGCGCCAAGGGTGTGATCAACCGCAAGGATTTCAACTGTTGGGGGCAGCTCCCTGTCGTCAACAGTGAGGAATACAAAACCTGGTTTGGCGAAGTCCGCAAATTCGGCAAGGCGATCTGGGACATCACCGGCAAGGGCGTGAACGTCGACATGGTCTTTGAACATCCCGGCGAGGCGACGTTCCCGGTTTCGACCTTTGTCTGCAAAAAGGGCGGCATGGTGGTGATCTGTGCCGGCACCACCGGCTACAATCTGACGATGGACGCCCGCTATGTCTGGATGAACCAGAAGCGCATTCAGGGCTCGCATTTCGCCCATCTGAAACAGGCGGCGGCGGCCAACAAGCTGATGCTGGAACGCCGGATTGATCCCTGCATGTCCGAAGTGTTCCCCTGGGATGAAATCCCGGCGGCGCATCTGAAAATGCTGCGCAATCAACACAAGCCCGGCAATATGGCGGTTCTGGTGCAATCGCCACGCACCGGCCTGCGCACGGTCGAGGATGTTGTCGAAGCGGGCAAATAGCCCCTAATTCCGACTAGAGAAAATTCAACGCCCCCGAATCAATTAAATGATATCGGGGGCGTTACTTTTTGGTTAAATCCTATCATCGCAGGCACTTGAACATGTCAGCACCCCCCGAAAAGAGGGTGTTGATAAAACTTCATTTCCCCTGAAACATGTATTGACGCCTACGCTATTAACGGCCTGTTAATAACTTCCATTAAGACTTTCGGATGGTAGCGGTCATGAAACACAAATGGATCATCGACGTATTGTCAGACGTCCGACGCTATGCGGTCGAGCATGGGCTCGCCGATGTGGCCGCCCATATTGAGGCGGCGGCACAGGCTGCGTCAAGCCAGACGCCGCGAGCAGAGGATCGAGGCGAAAATGAAGGTGTTGCGGATATCGCCAATCAGCGCCCTAAGATGCGCAATTTCGAACGCGGATAGTTTCGCAGCATTGCAATCTGCAGTGCTCTTGGCCCGTGACCATCTTGGCCTGGATGATTTGTCGTACCGTTGGTTCAACGCCCCCGGCAAACCGGTGAGCGTCCAGACCTACAGCCAGGCCTGGATCGATTGGTATCTGTCGACCGGCCAGGATCGGAGCAATCCGATCGCCCGCAGCCTGATCCATGAATTCGAGACGCGGAATTGGAAATCCCTGTATTTGAACGACCACATGGCCCGTGAATTTCTGGCGCAATCGAGCGCCCATGGCCTGTCCCCGCAAGCGCTGTCGGTGCCGATCCATGGCCCGCATGGCGAATTCGCGATCTTGTCGGCCCATATGGAATGTGACGACAACGCCTGGGCGATTTTCGTCGCTGATCGGCGCCCCGATATCGAACTCATCGCCCGCGACTTCCATATGCAGGCAAGGCGTCTGACAGCGGCCGAACACAATCAGCCGCGCGCCCTGACGCCGCGTGAAATCGATGTGATTTCATTGATCGCCCGCGGCCTCAGCCGGGCCAAGGCGGCGCAACGGCTCAACATCTCGGAACACACGTTGCGCGACCACCTGCGCTCGGCCCGGGTCAAGCTCGGCGCCACTTCCACCATCCATGCTGTGGCCCGCGCGGTGGCTGACGGCACTGTTGTGGTCTGAGCATGCTGGCGCGCCCTGTCGCGGGGCGTTAGTCTGGGCCGATGAATGGTCCCTCCGCGCCGCCCGGCCCGCTCACCCTCAGCCATGACCAGGCCGATGCGCATGACCGCATCGCCGAAGCGCTGCGCGCTGCTGGCGTCGATATCGACTCGGCCAGCACCCGCCCCGCCGGGGCTGGCAAGGGACGGGTGCTGGCGGTGACCGGCAAGGCGGGATCGGGCAAGACCCTGCTGCTGGCGGAAATCGTGCGCGCCTGTCGTGCCGCCGGGGTGGCGATTGTCAGCGGCGATTACGAACCCAAAAAGCGCCCCGACAAGCGGACGCTGGCGATTCTGGCGCCGACCAACAAGGCGGCCTCGGTATTGCGGCTGCGCGGGGTGCCTGCCACCACCATCCACCGAATCCTCTACACCCCGGTCTATGACCCCGAATATGAACGGATCGCCGAATGGCTGGCCGGAGAGGGCGAGCGGCCGGTGGTCGACGGGCTGTCACAGACCGCGCTGGACCGCGCCTATACCTTCTATCAATCCAACAATTCGATCCCCGGGGCACTGGCCGCCGCCGGGCTGCGCGGGTCGGATTTCATCACCGGCTGGAAACGCCGCGACGATCCTCTGGATCTGGGGCTGGTCGACGAAGCCTCGATGCTGGACGAGCGCCAATTTGCCGATCTGCAAGAGATTTTCCCAACCCTGCTGGTATTTGGCGACCCGGCGCAGCTCGCCCCGGTGAACCAATCCGGCAAGATGGTGTTTGACGATCTGCCCGCCGAGACGGTGATGCATCTGGACCGGGTGCACCGGCAAGACGCCGACAATCCGATCCTCGATCTGGCGCATGCGCTGGCCGATCCCGCCATTGATTTCGAGGACTTCGAACAGATGGTGCAGGACATTGCCCAACGCGACGACCGGGTGGTCTGGGCGCAGCGGGTCGAGGTCGATCTGATGGCGCGCTCACCGGTTCTGGTCTGGCGCAATGTCACCCGGATCCGGCTGATCAACGCCTTTCGCAATGTCCATCACGCGCCCGAGGATGCCCTGCTTGCGGGCGAGCCGCTGATTTGCGACGGGATCGAGCTGCCGCTGAAACACCGCAAGAAACGCCTCGATCTTGAGGCGCGCGGGCTGATCAAGGGGGCGCAGGTGATCTATCTCGGCCCCGGATCAAAGCCCGGATTTTCACGCCTGCATGTGATCGGCGCCGAGAATCCACAGGTCTCGGCCGCCTCCATCGTCAAGATCGAAAAACCCGGTGAGGAAGAGCCGTTCATCCCCTTTGCCGCCCGCATGGGCGCGGCGTTTCTGCATGGCGCGGCGGTGACCATCCACAAGGCGCAGGGCAGTCAGTGGGAATCGGTGCAGGTCTTTGCCCCCGACCTCTATGCCGCCGCCCGCGCCGGGCGCAGCGAGGCCGGGCAACCGCTGTGGAAACGGCTGGCCTATGTGGCAATCACCCGGGCCGAAGAGCGGCTGTACTGGGTGGTGCGCAACCGGCTGTCGAAACCGACCGGGCCGCTCAGGGTCGATGATCTGCGGGTGGCGCCGGCGCCGCTGTCGCTGATTGCCGAAGACGAGGAAACGACATGAGAACCATCCTGATCACTGGTGCGTCATCGGGCATTGGTGCCAGCTGCGCCGAATTGTTCCTGGCCCAGGGCTGGCGGGTCGGCCTGCTGGCGCGCCGCGCCGACGCGCTCGCCGCCGTCGCCGGGGGCCATGCCAACGCGCTCTGCCTGCCCGCCGATGTGACCGACGAAAGCGCGGTTGAGGCGGCGTTCGACCAATTCATCGACTGGGCCGGGCGGATCGACGTTTTGTTCAACAATGCCGGGGCCTTTGGACGCGCGGCGCTGATTGATGAACTGAGCCCGGACGAGTTCCGCAAGATTGTCGACCTGAACGTCACCGGCATGTTCCTCTGTGCCCGCGCCGCCTTTGCCCGAATGCGGGCCCAGGCACCGCAGGGCGGGCGGATCGTCAACAACGGCTCGATCTCGGCGCATGTGCCACGGGAAAAGTCAGTGGCTTATACCACCACCAAACACGCGGTGACCGGGTTGACCCGGACCCTGTCGCTGGATGGCCGTGGCTTTGGCATCGCCTGCGGGCAGATCGACATCGGCAATGCCCGCACCCCGCTGCTGGACGAGGCGATCAAATCGGGGCGCGCCGGGGAGATGCCGCAGACGATGGACGTGCGCCACGCGGCAAGCGCGGTGCAGAACATGGCCGATCTGCCCCCCGAGGCCAACGTGCAATTCATGACGATCATGGCCACCAACATGCCCTATATCGGCCGCGGCTGACCCTGACGCCCGGCCCCGCCGCGCAAACCACCATTTGCAATTCAGCACGTCCACAGGAATAGTTCGCCTGAAATCCACCCAAGGCGGAGCCTGTCCATGTCCATCCATATCGGCGCCGAACCCGGCCAGATCGCTGAAACCGTGCTGCTGCCGGGCGACCCCTACCGCGCCAAATGGGCGGCCGAGACCTTTCTCAAAGATGTCGAATGCGTGAACCAGGTGCGCGGCATGTTGGGCTTTACCGGCAGTTGGAACGGCCACCGGGTCACCATTCAGGGCACCGGCATGGGGATGCCGTCGCTGTCGATCTATGTGAACGAGCTGATCCGCGATTACGGCGCCAAGACCCTGATCCGCATCGGGTCCTGTGGGGCGATGCAAGAGCGGGTCAAGCTCCGCGATATTGTCCTGGGGTTGAGTGCGACGACGGTGTCGACCCCGTCGCGCGGCATTTTCCGCGAGCTGAATTTTGCCCCGACCGCTGATTTTCGCCTCACCCACCAGGCCTGGCACCGGGCCCAGGACAAGGCCGTGACGGTGCACACCGGGCCGATCTATTCCTCGGACGTGTTCTATGACGAACGCCCCGACCTGACCGAACAGATGACCCGGCACGGCATTCTGGCGGTCGAGATGGAGGCAGGTGAGCTTTACACCCTCGCCGCCCGCTACGGGGTGCAGGCACTGGCGATATTGACGGTGTCCGACCATCTGCTGACCGGCGAATCGCTGCCCTCGGACGCGCGCGAGAAAAGCTTTGGCGACATGGTCGAGATCGCGCTGGAAACGGCGTTTCTCTGACTTGATCGCGGCCTCGGCCTAGGCCCCATGACTGCCTGAATACCCGTTGACGGCCGGGCTTTGCCAACCAGCCAGCGCGCCCGGATCGGGCGCAAACACCTCGACCAGAAGCGGGTAACAGGCGGCTCTATCGCTGGAATGCTCGGTCGAACAATCGCCACCGGGGCAGGCCGACAACCCGCCGATCAGGTCGATTTCAGCAAAGAATTCAATGTAATCGCCGCGCCGCACCGGCGAGGCTTTCATGAAATAGCGCCCCGTTCCCCGGTCAAACCCGGTGCACATGAACACGTTCAGCACGTCATGCACCAAGGCCGCGGCCTCGGCGATGGGCTGGCCGGTCTCAGCGGCCAGGGCGCGGGTCAGGTTGGAATGGCAGCAATGGTGATAATCCTGCCCGCTCAGCAGGTGATGGGTATAGGGATCGCAGCGGGTGCCGATCACATCATGCACCCGGCCGCCATAGTCATCCTGGCCATACCAGTCGAGCGTATCGGCAATGATCGTCGCCATCGGCCGCAGATAGGGAAAGCGGGACCACATCCGATCGCCCAGCCCCAGATGGGTGCCATGCAACGCCCGGGTCTTGCCGGAATAGAACGCCTCGTCGTGATTCTCCGCCTGCCAGAGGTTCAGATCGCCGACCTGCGGCCCCGCCTTGCAGCTGATGCGAAAGAATTGTCCGGCGGCCACCTTGAACATGGCCGCGTCGCGCGGCGGCACCACCACCGCGCCGACCTTGCGCGCCCCGGCCCGCGCGGCGCGGTAGAGCGCCAGATCGGGCTGCGGCAGCGCCTCGGTCGGATAGCAGATCACCGGCGCGATTGCGCGGCGGGCCTTGGCGTCATCAGGTGGCTTCATCCGCGCAGCATGGTCGCTTTGACCGCGCGGCGCAAACCCCGCCATGAGATTTCGCCATGCGGGCTGGCCAAGGTACGAACGCGGGTATCCTGCGCCTGCACCCGAAATCGGAGAGACCAGATGGCCACCCTGCCCGCTGCCCGGCGACGCGCTGCTGCAACATCTGCGCCACCAAGCGGACAGCTATACCGATTGCTTCACCACCCTGGCGCCGGGTCAGATCAGCCTGGGCGATTATGTCACCGCATTTTACACCATGCCGCTGTTTCGCGAACTCCGGGGATTTCACATTGCCTAGTCGCGCAGCAGCGCGGGCCAGGCTGCGACGTCACAAATAGGTGACCGGTTTCGGCGGGGTTGAGGCGGCGGCGCAATCAGTGTCTAGTCCGGCCCCGAACTGGACCGTCCCTCGCCCCCCATAATGACAGGAACCACGATGCCGCAAGACAGCTACACGCCCCCCGAAGTCTGGACCTGGGAACAGCAAAGCGGTGGCCGCTTTGCCAATATCAACCGCCCTGTCGCCGGGCCGACCCATGACAAGCCACTGCCGATCGGCAAACACCCGTTCCAGCTCTATTCCCTCGGCACCCCGAACGGGCAAAAAGTCACCATCATGTTCGAAGAGCTGCTGGCTGCCGGGCATTCGGGTGCCGAATATGACGCCTGGCTGATCCGCATCCATGAGGGTGATCAATTCGGCAGCGGCTTTGTCGATGCCAATCCGAATTCGAAAATCCCGGCGCTGATGGATCATTCCGATGGCGCCCCGGTCCGGGTGTTTGAATCCGGCGCGATCCTGCTGCATCTGTCGGAAAAATTCGACGCCTTCCTGCCCAAGGGCCGGGCCCGGGTCGAGGCGCTGAACTGGCTGTTCTGGCTGCAGGGATCGGCCCCCTATCTCGGTGGCGGCTTCGGGCATTTCTACGCCTATGCGCCGGAAAAATGGCAATATCCGATTGATCGCTTCACCATGGAGGTCAAGCGCCAGCTCGACGTGCTCGACCGGCACCTGGCCGACAATGAATATTTCGCCGGAAGCGACTATTCGATTGCCGATATGGCGGTCTGGCCCTGGTATGGATCACTGGTCAAGGGCATCGCCTATGACGCGGGCAAGTTCATCGACGCTGAAAGCTATACCAATGTGATCCGCTGGACCGACATGATCGCCGAACGCCCCGCCGTCAAACGCGGGCGGATCGTCAACCGCACCAGCGGCGAGCTCAGCCAGCAACTGCACGAACGTCATGACGCCAGCGATTTCGACCTGCGCACCCAGGACAAGTTGGAAGGCTGAACACCCACGACTTCGAGCGATGTGAAAGGCCCGCCGCGCAGATGTCGGCGGGCCTTGTCCTCACTCTGAATGGGTTTCCTTAAGCTTGTCGATACCCAGCGCCTGAAACGCCAGGCGCTCATAGAACGGTTCGGATTTGCCGAGGCGGATCTTGCGCAGAAAGTATTTCTCGAACCCGACCTTGGCATAATGCACCCATTTGCCCGAGGACGACCAATTGACATTGCGCGGCGGGATCTGCGGCTGCGCGACAAAGGCGATGCCGGTGTCACCGAAATCCGCCAGACAGACGGCGTTCCAGGTTGCCACCTCATGCGGGTCCTTGCCCTCGACCAGCGCGGCGATGTTGACGGCGGTCGCGGTCACCATGCTTTCGATCATGAACCCGGTCTTGGGCACCCCGATCGGCACCGGAGTCTTGCCGGTGGGCGGGATCGCAACGCCAACACCGATGCCAAAGATATTGCCGTATTTCGGATTGCGCTGATACTTGTCGATCAGGACAAAGCCGCGCGGGTTGGTCAGCCCTTCGATATCGCGCACCGCCTCGACGCCGCGAAATGCCGGCAGCATCATCGAATAGCTGAACGGCAGATCATGGGTCTTGGCGACCTCGCCATCCTCACCGACCTCCTCGACATGCATGGTGCCGTCTTCGACCGATTTCACCCGGGCGTTGGTGATCCATTTGATATGTCGCTCGCGCATCGCGCTTTCCAGGAGCCCCTTGGTGTCGCCCACCCCATCCAGGCCCAAATGCCCGATATAGGGTTCCGAGGTGACAAAGGTGATCGGCATCTGATCGCGCTTCTTGGCGCGGCGCAGGGCGGTTTCCAGGATAAAGGCAAATTCATAGGCCGGGCCAAAGCAGCTCGCCCCCTGCACCGCCCCGACAATCACCGGGCCGGGTTTGGCCAGCAGCTGGTCAAAGGCGTCCTTGGCCTTCAGCGCATGGTCGATCTGGCAGACCGATTGGGTATGCGCCTCGGGCCCCAGCCCCTCGATCTCGTCAAAGGCGAGTTCCGGGCCAGTGGCAATGACCAGATAATCATAGTCGACACTGTCGCCATTGTTCAGCTCGATCCGGTTCTCGTCCGCATGCAGGCGCTTGGCACCTTCGGGCCGCAGGGCGATATCGCGCTTGGCCATGACCGTGGTCAGGTCGACCTCGATATCCTCGCGGTCACGCCAGCCGACCGCCACCCAGGGGTTGGAGGGGACAAAGGAATAGACCGACCCCTGGTTGATCGTGGTGATCTGGTGTTTCGGGCCCAGATGATCCCGCAACTCGTAAGCCATGATGACGCCGCCAAGTCCGGCGCCCAGTACCACAACATGTGCCATAGATAACCTCCTTTGAATAATCGCAATGCAGCGCCGCCATAAATTGGCGCGTAAAAGATGGATTAACCTAGGGTCATGCGGGCGGGTGCGAAATGATGCAGGTCAATTCAGGTTTCATCCCGGCGAAACGGCGGATCAGTTCCCGGGGCGCGCCATCATCATGTCATGCACCGCCGCCATGCCGCGATTGGCCATGTCCGAGACTTCGCCGGCATGCTTTTGCAGCGCGGCGACGACATCGGGGTCGTCCGAGGTCTGCACCACCACGATGCCCAGATCGGTCACATCGATTTCGGTGGTGATCCGGTCACGGCGTTCAAACAGGATATCGAGCGTCGGGCTTTGAATAAAGATTTGCGGATCGCGACCCTCGTCAACCCGGTCGATCATTCCGACGACATGGGTGACCACCGTATTCATCAGCGCCTCGTCGGCGGAATAGGTGATGGTGCGAATGCCGTCCGGCAGGTTCGTCACCTCACGGGTGATGTCGGGGAAATTGCGGAACATGGTCGCCAGGTCGGCGCTTTCTTCCGGCGTGGCGTCCAGACCACGCAGGCCCGGCATCATGGCTTCGTCATGGCCGGTGCCATCCGCGCCATGGCGGTGCATGCCCATGCCGCCGCCATGGCCCGCCATCTGCGCCATCGCGCCGGGACCAAAGAGCGCCAGACCGCCAATCGCGACCCCGACCGCCACAGTGCCGATGATCCGGGTCCGGGACCTGTGAAATAGGGTATTCGCCATCTGCGCCCTCCTCGGCTGATCGCCAATCGTCGCATGCGGCTTTTGGAATGTAAATGAAATCGACGGCTCTTGCCCGTGACAGGGGTCACACTTGCGTGACGCACATGTTCAGCACCCGCGCCGCGCACCCGAGGGGAGCGCGCGGCGCGATGCCGGTCAGATCACCACGACATCCAGCGGCGGAAAGCCGTTAAAACCGATCGAGGCATAGGTCGATGTATAGGCGCCGCAGTTGCGGATCAGGATCCGGTCGCCGCATTTCAGACCGACAGGCAGTTCCACCGGGCGCTTTTCATAGAGCACATCGGCGCTGTCACAGGACGGGCCGGCCAGAATGCAGGGCGCCATCGTTTCATGATCGCGCTCAGTGACGAATTGATAGCGGATCGCCTCGTCCATGGTTTCGGCCAGACCCGAGAACTTGCCAATGTCCAGATAGACCCAGCGGTGCAGGTCATCGTCGGATTTGCGCGACACCAGCAGCACTTCAGCGGCGATCATGCCCGCTTCGGCAACCAGACCACGGCCCGGCTCGGCCATGACACGGGCAACCTTGCCGAACCGCGCGGTGACCAACTCCATGACCTTGCGGGCATAGGGGGTCGGGCCGTCGATTTCTTCGCCGTAATAGGCCGGGAAACCACCGCCGATATTCAGCAGGGTAAGGTCGTGACCGGCGGCCTTGGCGGCATTCCAGATGGCGGCGACCTGATCCAGGGTGGTGGTCCACATGGTGGCGCGTTTGGTCTGGCTGCCGACATGGAACGAAAAGCCGACCGGCTTCAGCCCCAGATCGCGAGCCATATCCAGCAGCAACACCGCCTTGCCCCGCGACACGCCGAATTTGCGGCTGAGCGGCCAATCGGCCTCAGAGGCATCGACGATCAGGCGGATGTAGACCTCGGACCCAGGTGCGAATTCGGCGATCTTTGCCAGCTCTTCTTCGGCATCTGCCGCGAACAGCGTGACCCCGGCGTGAAACGCGAATTCGATGTCGCGGGGTTTCTTGACCGTGTTACCAAAGGAAATGTGATCGGGGCGGGCGCCCAGCGACAGGCAAAGCTCGATCTCGGCGCGCGAGGCGGCATCAAAGCCCGAGCCGAGGTCGACCAGACGCTCGACAATCTCGCGCTGCGGGTTGGCTTTCACCGCGTAATGGATGCGCGCATCGCCGAGACCAGCCTCCAGCATGTGATACTGATCTTCGACGCGATCAACGTCGAGCACCAAGGTGGGGCGATCAAATTCGTGGGTGTTGATGAAGTCTTCGATGCGAGCGGCGCGTGCAACAGCGGCGCGCGCCGAAAATTCGGCTACGTAGGCGTTCATGGTCATCTCCAATAGACTCGGCCATATATGACCGCTCAGTTCCAAGGGAGACGTTACCGTCGCTACGTAACCGCAGGGGTGAACCCCTCTCGCCAGAGGCGCGTGCGTTGGCGTCTTGAGAGCGCATATCGGGCCAAACGTGAGTCGGATCAAGAGGAATTTTTGCCCGCATTCAAAATTTTTTCCGCCGCCGCCAGCGCCGCGATTTTCCTGTCACGACGCCGTGAACGCCAGGTCTCCCTGACCGTGTTAGGCTTGGGTTGAAATTCGCCCCTGAAAGGACCTCTGATGCGCCTTGCCCGCCTCTTCCCTGCCGCGATCCTGTCGCTCGGCTTTGCCAGCGTCGGCCTGGCCGCAGGCGGCGAAAGTTCGGACCCGCCAAAGCCGACCGAGACCACCACCAAATGTGAAGACGGGATGGTCTATGACAAGGCCACCAAGAAATGTGTCAAAGCCGATGCCTCGCTGCTGAATGACGACATGCGCTACCTGGCGGCGCGCGAACTGGCCTATGGCGAACGCTATCAGAGCGCGATGATGGTGCTGGACGCGGCCGAGGATCAGAGCGACCCGCGCATTCTGAACTATCGCGGTTTCGTCAATCGCAAGCTGGGCAACCTCGACGTCGCGATGGTGTTCTACCAACAGGCCATCGCCGCCGATCCCGATTATGTGCTGGCGCGCTCCTACATGGGCCAGGGGTTGATCGCCCAGGGCGATCTGACCGGCGCGCTGGCGCAATTGCGCGAGATCGAGGTACGCGGCGGTGGGGACAGCTGGGCCTATGCCGCGCTCGATCAGGCGCTGCGCGGCCTGCCGACGGATTACTGATCGTGGTGATGAACAAAGCACCCTCAGTGAATGTTCTGGGCGGGGCTCTGCGGCCCTGCTCCGCCGACCCGGTCACCGGGTTCTTTCGCGACAGCCATTGCAACACCTGCGCCGAGGATGCCGGCAGCCATACGGTCTGTGCGGTGATGACGGCGGAATTCCTCGCCTATTCGAAATATGTCGGCAATGACCTGTCCACCCCGCGGCCCGAATTCGGCTTTGCCGGGCTGAAGCCGGGGGATCGCTGGTGCCTCTGCGCCAGCCGCTTCCTGCAGGCCCATGACGAGGGCTGCGCGCCGCTGGTGTCGCTGCACGCCACCCACGCCCAGGCGCTGGAGATCGTGCCGCTGGCGGTGCTGCAGGAACAATGCAGTCCTGAGACAGGCTGAGCCGCTCCAGGCGCCCGCACAGGCGCCGGGATCACGTGCGCCGGGATCAAGTGCGGATGTCAAACCCCAGGTGTTTGGCCACGGCAAAGATGTCCTTGTCGCCGCGCCCGCACATGTTCATCACGATGATATGCTCAGGCGGCAGCTTCGGTGCGATCTTCATCACATGGGCCAGCGCGTGACTGGGTTCCAGCGCCGGGATGATCCCTTCGGTAGAACATGACAGCTGAAACGCCTCCAGCGCCTCGGCGTCGGTGATCGCTACATATTCCGCCCGCCCGGTATCGTGCAGCCAGGCATGCTCCGGCCCGATGCCGGGGTAATCGAGCCCTGCCGAAATCGAAGACCCCTCAAGGATCTGACCATCGTCATCCTGAAGCAGGTAGGTCCGATTGCCATGCAGCACACCCGGACGCCCCCCGGTCAGAGACGCGCAATGCTCCATCCTGTCGTCGACGCCCTTGCCCCCGGCCTCGACCCCGATGATCCCGACGTCCTTGTCGTCGAGGAATTCGTAAAACAACCCCATCGCATTCGAGCCGCCACCGATGGCCGCGATCAGCGTGTCGGGCAGACGGCCCTCGCCCTCCTGCTCGGCCAATTGCCAGCGCACTTCCTTGCCGATGATCGACTGAAAGTCGCGGACCATCGCCGGATAGGGATGCGGGCCGGCCACCGTGCCGATGCAATAGAAGGTATCGCGCACATTGGTCACCCAGTCGCGCAGCGCGTCGTTCATTGCGTCCTTCAGGGTGCCCCGGCCGCTGGTCACCGGCACCACCTCGGCCCCCAGCAGACGCATGCGAAAGACATTGGGCGCCTGACGTTCGACATCATGGGCGCCCATATAGACCACGCATTTCAGCCCGAACTTGGCGCAGACCGTCGCCGTTGCCACCCCGTGCTGCCCGGCGCCGGTCTCGGCAATGATCCGGGTCTTGCCCATCCGCCGCGCCAGAATGATCTGTCCGAGCACGTTGTTGATCTTGTGCGCGCCGGTGTGGTTCAACTCGTCGCGTTTCAGATAGATCTTGGCGCCGCCCAGATGCTTGCTCAGCCGGTCGGCGTGATAAAGCGGGCTGGGGCGACCGACGTAATGTTTCCACAGATCGTCCATCTCGGCCCAGAAGGTCGGGTCGGTCTTGGCGAATTGATATTGCGCATCCAGCTCAAGGATCAGCGGCATCAGGGTTTCACTGACAAACCGCCCGCCGAACAGGCCAAAGCGCCCGTTTTCATCGGGGCCGCTCATGAATGAGTTGAACAGATCGCTCATATCGCTTGTCCTTTCTTGCCGACCCACACAGACCTCGGATCGACGCGGTGAAAAACTTTTAGCTAAAAGTTTTCGCCCACTACCCCTGTTTCGCGCGGATGACCTGCAACAGCGGCAGCAGCTGCGCCATATCCGGCCCATGCGCCTGACCGGTCAGTGCCTTGCGCAGCGGCATGAACAGCCCGCGCCCCTTGCGCCCGGTGGCGGCCTTGACCGCATTGGTCCATTGGCTCCAGCTTTCGTCGGTGTAGGGCCCATCCGGCAGCAGCGCCAGCGCCTCGGCGACGAAGTCACGGTCCTCGTCCTCGATCACCGGATCGGCGCCCTCGGCGCAGAGTTTCCACCAGTCGTCGACCTCGCCCAAGGTGGTTATATTGTCGCGCACCACCAGCCAGAACCGTTCCGCTTGGCCTGCCGGAACCCCCGCCGCGGTCAGCCGTTCGGCCACCTCCGCCAGCGGCGTCGCCCGCAGCACATGAGCGGTCAGAGGGAACAGGTCGTTTTCATCGAATTTCGTCGGCGCCGCGCCGAAATGGCTCAGCTCGAACCCCTCGACCAATGCCTCGGGGCTGTCGCGCAGCTCGACCGGTTGCGACGATCCCAGCCGCGCCATCAGGCTGAGCAGCGCCATCGGCGCCACCCCGCGGGCGCGCAGGTCGCGGATCGACAGGGTGCCCAGCCGTTTCGACAGCGCCTCGCCTTGCGGGCCGGTCAACAGTGAGTGATGGGCAAAGGCGGGCGGTTCGGCGCCAAGCGCGCGAATGATCTGGATTTGCGTCGCGGTGTTGGTCACATGGTCCGATCCGCGCACCACATGGGTCACCCCCATCTCGATGTCATCGACCACCGAGGCGATGGTATAGAGCACCTGGCCATCGGCCCGGATCAGCACCGGGTCCGAGACGCTGGCCGCATCAATGGAAATGTCGCCCAGGATCCCGTCGACCCATTCGATCCGCTCCTGATCCAGCTTAAACCGCCAGACCCCATCGCCGCGCTCGCCGCGCAGCTTGGCGCGCTCGGCCTCGGACAGGGCCAGCGCGGCGCGGTCATAGACCGGCGGCTTGCCCATGTTCAGTTGCTTCTTGCGCTTCAGATCAAGCTCGACCGGGGTTTCAAACGCCTCATAGAACCGTCCCATCCCGCGCAGCTGATCCGCTGCGCGCGCGTAGCGATCCAGCCGCTCGGATTGCCGTTCCACCCGATCCCAGGTCAGACCCAGCCAGGTCAGATCCTCCTTGATCGCCTCGACATATTCTTCTTTCGAGCGTTCGGGATCGGTGTCGTCGATACGCAGGATAAAGGTTCCGCCGGACTTGCGCGCGATCAGCCAGTTGAACAGCGCGGTGCGCAGGTTGCCAACATGGATATAGCCGGTCGGTGACGGGGCAAAGCGGGTGGTTGTCATGATGGGTCTCCTTGGCCGCTCCCATTCCATATGCGGCGCGGTTTGTCCATGGCGGCGCGACTGCGGATGGATCGTCCTGCGGCTTGCCAGGTGATCCAGACCGGCGCGGATCAACCCGGCCACTGCAGCCAAGTCGTTGCGGTCCGGGTTGGCCAGGTAGCGGCAGGATCTGCCGATCCGGTGCGGCCTGACCCGCGCCAGCAAGGTATCGAAATCCGCCTAGCCCGGCACAATCAATATAGCCCGAAACCGCCGCTTTGCGCGGGGAAAAGCCGGTGGCGGGCCAGGACCCGCTGCGCCCCGATGCTTAGGCAGACTCATGGCGCCCGTCGCCGACGATGCTCTCGCCCCATGGTCAGGGCGGGAAGGCGCCGGTCGTGGTCTCGCCGCCGCACAGTTCGCCCCCGTCAAGGGAGGCCCCGTCAAGAGAGGCCCGGACGTCCCGATCGGTCTTGTGCCTTGTTCGCGCTCATGGCTCAGCCTTTCACGATCCCTTTCTCGGTGACCAACATGTCGAGCCTTTCATCCGTCGGCTCGAGCGGCAGCGCCGCGACTTCCTGTGCGGCCCAGGCAAAGCCGATGGCCAGCACCGGCCCGGCGGCGCGCAGGGCGGCCAGTGTCCGGTCATAGAAGCCGCCGCCATAGCCCAGCCGGTTGCCCGTCCGGTCAAAGGCCACCAGCGGCACGATCAGGATTTCGGGCGTGATCCAGTCGCAGAATTCGGGCACCGCCGCCCCGAAAGGCCCGGGCACCATGGCCATCCCCGGTTCCCACCGGGCAAAGCGCAGCGGCATTCCCGCCCCCTCGATCACCGGCACACAGACCGGGCCATGCGCGGCGGCTTCTTCCATTGCGGGCAGCGGCGAAATTTCGGTCCGCATCGCCATGTATCCCGCCAGCGGCACCCCGCGATACCCGGCCAGAACCGAGGACAGCACTCCGGCCTGCCCCGGCCCGCCCGCGGCAAAGGCCGCAGCGCGGCGGGCGAGGGCCTCGGCGCGGGCGGCGGCCTTGCTCTTGGCCAGCGTCACTGCGCCGCCCTCACAGCAGCACCGCCCCGGCCAGCCCGAGAAAGGCGAAGAACCCGACGATATCCGTCACCGTGGTGACGAAGGCCCCCGAGGCAAGGGCCGGATCGACCCCGGCTTTTTCCAGCACCACCGGCACCACCGTACCCGCCAGACCGGCAACCACGAGGTTGACGATCATCGCGATGCCGATCACCACGCCCAGCAGCGGCTGCCCGAACCACAGCACGCCGACCCCCCCCATCACCAGCGCAAAGGCCACGCCGTTCACCAGCCCGACCAGCACCTCGCGGCGGATCACCCGCCAGACGTTTGAGCCGGTGAGGTCACGGGTGGCGATGGCGCGCACCGCCACGGTCAGCGACTGGGTGCCGGCATTGCCGCCCATCGAGGCGACGATCGGCATCAACACCGCCAGGGCCACGAAACTGGCAATCGTCGCCTCGAATTGCGCGATCACCAGCGAGGCCAGGATCGCGGTGGCCAGGTTCACCGCCAGCCAGGGAAACCGCTGTTTGGTGGTTTCGACAACGCTGTCGGAGAGCGAGCCTTCGCCGACACCGGCGAGACGCAGAATGTCCTCTTCGTGTTCCTCGTCCAGAACCGACATCGCGTCATCAATGGTGATAACGCCGACCAGACGCTCGTCCTCATCCACCACCGGGGCCGAGATCAGGTGATACTGGTTGAAGGCATAGGCCACGTCGCCCTCGTCCTGATCCACCGGGATGGTGCGAAACGAAGGTTCCAGCAGGTCGGACAGCGCCCGCACCCGCGGCGAGGCCATCAGTTTGCCCAGCGCCACATAGCCCACCGGCTTCATCCGCGGGTCGACCAGGATCACGTGATAGAATTGATCCGGCAGATCCTCGCGGGCGCGCATGAAATCAATCGCCTCGCCGACGCTCCAATGTTCGGGCACCGCGACGATCTCGCGCTGCATCAGGCGACCGGCGGATTCCTCGGGATAGGTCAGCGCCTGCTTGACCGCGACCCGATCGCTGTCTTCCAGCGCGTCGAGGATCTGTTCCTGTTGCGGTTCTTCCAGGTATTCGAGCAGATCGACGACATCGTCGCTGTCGAGCTCGCGCACCGCGTCCGTCAGCACCTGCGGCGAGAGCAGGCCGATGACCTCTTCACGCACCGATTCGTCGAGTTCTGACAGGATCTCCCCGTCGAATTCGCGGTCATAAAGCTCGACCATCTTGCGACGGTCAAAGGTGTTGATCTGTTCCAGAAGGTCGGCGATGTCGGCCGCGTGCAGCGGCTCCATCAATTCGATCAGCTTTTCGCGATCCCCGGTATCGACCGCAAAGAGAATCGCCGCCACGGCGCGGCGGTTCAGCGCATAGGCCGCGTCGTCATCCTCGGCCTCGGGCTCGATTTCCGCGATCTGATCCGTGTCTTCGCTCATTTTCGCGCCCCCTGCCGACTGGGGGTGAGCATAGAGGCCGCCCCCCCCCGCCGACAATGGTCAGCAGCGATTTACCTGCGTCGCGACCAAGGGTAGCCTGCCATCATGTCGCGAGGAGAGCACGGATGACGGAACGGCTGATTTGTGGGCAGGTTCTCAGCTGGCAGGGTGATCCCTTTGCGCGGCCGCTGGCCGATTCCGTGCGCATTGACAGCAACGGCGCGGTGCTGGTCCGCGAAGGGCGGATTGCCGCGATCGGCACGGCGGCGCAGCTCAGGGCGGCGCATCCGTTGGCGACAATCGAGGCGATGGGCGAGGCGCTGATCCTGCCCGGGTTCATCGACGCCCATGCCCATTATCCGCAGACCGCAATCATCGCCTCCTGGGGCAAACGGCTGATCGACTGGCTGAACACCTATACCTTCCCCGAGGAAACCCGATTTGCCGATCCCGATTATGCCCGGGATGTCGCGGCCCGCTATTTCGACCTGACCCTGGCCGAGGGCACCACCACGATCTGTTCGTTCTGCACCATCCATCCCGAGAGCGTCGACGCGTTCTTCGCCGAAGCCGAAAAGCGCGGTCAGCGGGTGGCGGGCGGGCGCACCTGCATGGATCGCAACGCCCCGGACGGGCTGCGCGACGATGTGCAAAGCGCCTATGACGAGAGTCTGGCGCTGTTGCAGAAATGGCATCGACGCGGGCGGGCAACCTATGCGGTCACCCCAAGGTTTTCGCCGACTTCGACGCCGGAACAGCTGGATTCGCTCGGCGCGCTCTGGGCGGCGCATCCCGATTGCCTGATGCAGACCCATCTCAGCGAACAGACCGATGAAATCGCCTGGGTGCGCGACCTCTATCCGGAAGCCCGCGATTACCTCGACACCTATGAAACCCACGGGCTCCTCGGCCCCGGGGCGCTGTTCGGCCACGCGATCCACCTGCAGCCGCGCGAATGCGACCGGCTGCGCGAAGCCGGTGCGGCGCTGGTGCATTGCCCGACCTCGAACACCTTCATCGGTTCGGGCCTGTTCGACATGGCCCGACGCAAGGCCGAGGGCCAGATCGTCGGGCTGGCCACCGACACCGGCGGCGGGTCCAGTTTTTCGATGCTGCGCACCATGGCGGCGGCCTATGAAATCGGCCAGCTCACCGGCACCCCGCTGCATGCGGCGCAATTGCTGTGGCTGGCCACCGCCGGATCGGCCCAGGCGCTGCGGATGGAGGGGCAGATCGGCAACCTGCAGGTCGGCCATGAGGCCGATATCATCGCCCTCGACCTGACCTCGACCCCGGCCATCGCCCAGCGCGCTGCGCGGGCCGACGACATCTGGGAACAGGTCTTTGCCACCATCATGATGGGCGATGACCGGGCGGTGAAAGCAGTCTGGATCGCCGGACAGAAGGCGCGCGGCTGAGGCCGGGAAAGACTTTTCTCGAAAAGTCTTGGGAAAAGCCTTGGCCAAGGCTTTTCGGGCGCCGCCGTATCAGCGGGTGGCGAAAATTTTTCAAAAAATTTTCACCGGCCACCGCCCCGCACCATCCTAGCCGCGCAGCAACCGGAACCCCGCCGAGGCGCCCCAACCGGCCAACACCGCCAGCACCAGCGATAGCAGCCCGTAGATCAGAGATTGATCCTGCGCCAGCGCAAACAGCCAGCGTTCCAGTCCGACCTTGCGGACATCGATGATGGTATCCAGTTGCGACACCACCTGGCGATCACGGGTCAGGAACACCCGCACCTGATAGCCGCCTTCGGTCAGATTGGACGGCAGAGCGATGCGGGTCCGGAACAGCGTCTGTTGCTCCATCACCACCGCGTTTTCCAGCGTCGCATAAAGGCCATCCGCCTCGCGAATGCGAATCAGCGCCTCGGTATAGCTGGCCGGGTCTTCGGCCTCGGCCCCGACCGAGCGCACCGCCCGTGGCACCGTGATCGCATGACGCAGATCCTCGGTGTAGCTCAACACGCTGTGCATCGCCCCGGTGGTGGCGACGGCATAAAAGCTGGGCGCGCTGTCAATCTGCACGGTTTCCGCGTTCACCCAGATGCCGACGCGGCGCGCCTTGCGGTGGACAACCACCGGTGCCGAAGGTCCGGCCACCGTGATCACCGCCTCAAGCGGTGTGGCCGGGATCTGCGCCTCGCGTTTTACCGCGCCAAAGATCAGGATTTCCGAGCCGTCGAAATTGGCGTTGATCTGCACCCGGTTCTGCGACAGGCCCAGCACCACATCCTCGCGCGCCGATGCCGTCCCGATCAGCGCCCCCAGCCCGAGACCGAGGCCAAGGCACACAGCCCAAATCGGAAGCGTCCGGCTCATCCGCCCACCCCACCGATCACAAACAGCTCGGCCGGGCGCAGCAACAAGTCGAACGCCAGCTTGCCGCAGACCAGCAGCACCAGGCTGGCCAGCAGCACCCGCAATTGTTCGGCCTTCATCCTGAGCCCGATCTGGGTGCCGAATTGCGCCCCGATCACCCCGCCGATGATCAGCACCAGCGCCAGCATCAGATCGACGGTGTGGTTGGTGGTGGCATGCAGCAAGGTGGTAAAGGCGGTGACGAACATGATCTGGAACAGCGAGGTGCCGACCACCACCTTGGTCGGCATGCCCAGCAGGTAGATCATCGCCGGCACCATGATAAAGCCGCCGCCGACCCCCATGATCGCCGCCAGCACCCCGACCGCCAGCCCGACCAGCAGCGGTGGGATCGCTGAAATATAAAGTTGCGAGGTGCGGAACCGCATCTTCAGCGGCCAGGTGTGCACCCAGTTGCGCTGACGTCGCGGTTTCGACGGCACCCGTCCGCCGCGCGCCCGACGGATCGCCCGCAGGCTTTCCGCCAGCATCAGCGCCCCAACAATGCCCAGAAAGATCACATAGCAAAGCCGCACCAGCAGATCGACCTGGCCCAGCGCCCTGAGCCAGTTGAACACCAGCACCCCAAGCCCTGATCCAATCAGCCCGCCGACCAATAGGATCACGCCCATACGAATATCCACGGTCTTGCGCCGCAGATGCGCCAGCAACCCGGAGAACGACGAGGCGACGATCTGATTGGCACTGGTGGCCACTGCCACCGCAGGCGGAATCCCGGCAAAGAACAACAGCGGCGTGATCAGAAAGCCGCCGCCGACCCCGAACATCCCCGACAGGATGCCAACGATCCCGCCAATGCCAAGCAGAGTGAAGAAATTCACTGAGACCTCGGCGATGGGCAGGTAGATTTGCATGGTCCTCACTATGCCCGAATGCCGCGTTGCCGCAACGGGGCAAGTCGGAAATGCGTGCCGCTGAGGTCGGATTCACCCCGTGTCGTGCGCCCTGCCCGCCTCAGCGCTCTTTCACATAGGGCTCGCCACCGGCGCGCGGCGGAATTGCCTTGCCGACAAACCCGGCCAGGATGATCACCGTCAGGATATAGGGCAGCGCATCCAAAAGCTGCACCTGCACCTTCACGCCAGTCGCCTTTTCGATCAGGTCGGGACGCAGCGCCAAGGCTTGCAGAAAGCCGAACAGCATGGTGGAGAACAGCGCATACCAAGGCCGCCACTTGGAAAAGATCAGCGCCGCCAGCGCGATATAGCCGCGCCCCGCCGACATGTCCTTGACGAACCCGGCCTGCAGCGCGGTCGCAAGGTAAGCCCCGGCAACCCCGCAGAGCAGCCCGCAGATCGCCACTGCGCTGTAGCGCAGCGCGATCACTGACACCCCGGCGGTGTCGACCGCGGCGGGATTTTCACCGACCGCGCGCAGGCGCAGACCAAAGCGGGTGCGATAGAGGATCCACCAGGTCGCAGGCACGCAAAGAAAGGCGAAATAGACCAGGATCGTGTGGCCAGAAATCAGATCGTAATAGATCGGGCCCAGCACCGGCACTTCGCGCAGCGCCTCGGCCAGCGGCAGGGTGACCGGCTCGAACCGGGCCTGACCGATCAGCGACGGGGTGCGCCCGCCCTGGGAAAACCAGCTCTGCGCCACCAACACCGTCAGCCCGGCGGCCAGAAAATTGATCGCGACGCCCGAGATCAGTTGATTGCCGCGAAAGGTGATCGAGGCCAGGCCATGCAAGGCCGACAGCGCCATCGAGGCGAGAATCCCGGCCAGCAGCCCCAGCCAGACCGACCCGGACATATAGGCGATGGCCGCCGAAAAGAACGCGGCGATCAGCATCTTGCCTTCCAGCCCGATATCGAAAATCCCGGCACGTTCGGAAAACAGCCCGGCAAGACAGGCCAGCAACAGCGGCGTGCCAAGGCGGATGGTGGCGTCGAGGAGCTGAAGGAGGGTGGCGAAATCCATGCTCAGCCCCGCGCAGATGCACGTTTGAAGGCGAAGGCCGCCAGCAGCATCGCAACCGCCGGGCCCGGCGACAGCACCGCGATCAACAGGATGGAAGAGGCGGCAAGGACCCCGGGCAGAACCTCCAGCATCTCAGGCCTCCTTCCGGCGCAGCGCCAAGAATATCCGCTCCAGCGGCATCCGCACCATATTGTCGAGCGCCCCGGTGAACAGGATCACCAGCGCCTGAATCACCACGATCAATTCGCGGGGAATATTGGTCCACAGCGCCAACTCGGCGCCGCCCTGATAGAGAAACCCGAACAACAGCGCCGCCAGGAACACCCCGAACGGATGATTGCGCCCCATCAGCGCCACCGCGATGCCGATGAACCCGGCGCCTTCGGTCATGTTCAGGATCAGCCGCTCGGCCTCGCCCTGGGTGGAGTTGACCGCCATCATCCCGGCCAGCCCGCCGGAAATCAGCATCGAGATGACGATGATCCGGCTGGGCGAGATCCCGGCATAGCGGGCGCCGCTTTCGGAAAACCCTTGGGCGCGGATTTCATAGCCCAGCTTGGTGCGCCAGATCAGCAGCCAGACCAGCACACAGGCGGCCAGCGCCAAGAAAAAACTGACATTCGCCGGCGCGCCCCGGAACAGGATGGTTTCGGCGGTTGAAAACATATCGCGGAAGGTCGGCAGATGCGTCGGCTCGGGGAATTTCGCCGTGGCCGGGTCCATCGCCCCGACCGGGCGCAGCACATTGACCAGAACATAGTTCAGCAGGGCGGCGGCGATGAAATTGAACATGATCGTGGTGATCACGATATGGCTGCCACGCTTGGCCTGAAGCCAGGCCGGGATCAGCGCCCAGGCCGCCCCGAACAGCGCCGCGCCAAAGGCCGAGCCGAGGATCGCCAGGCTCCAATGCGGCCAGGGAATATAGAGGCAGGCCAGCGCCACGCCAAGCCCGCCGAGCATCGCCTGACCTTCGCCGCCGATGTTGAACATCCGGGCGTGAAAGGCGACCGAAACCGCCAGACCGGTGAACATGAAATTGGTGGCGTAATAGAGCGTATAGCCCCAGCCGGCCGACCGCATCAGCGCCCCGTCCACCATCAGCTGGAAGGCCGCCACCGGGCTTTCGCCAATCGCTAGGATGACCAGCGCCGACAGACCCGCGGCCAGCAACAGCGAGATCAGCGGAATCAGGACCACATCGGCCCAGACTGGCATGCGCTCCATCAGAATGCCCCCCGCAAGGAGAGCGACAACGGCTCACATGACCCCCGGGGGGCCCTGGTCGCGCGGATGGCGGCCACAAGGATCATGCTGTCGCCCCCGCCTGTCCTGCGGACTGATCTGCGCTCTGACTGTCGATCCCGGCCATCAGCAGGCCAAGTTCGCCTTCATCGGTCGCGACAGGATCGCGAAACCCCATGATCCGCCCGTCGAACATCACCGCAATGCGGTCTGACATCGACAGGATCTCCTCCAGCTCAACCGACACCAACAGCACCGCCGCGCCCTGATCGCGCAGCCGGATGATTTCCTGATGGATGAATTCGATGGCGCCGATATCCACCCCACGTGTCGGCTGGCCGACCAGAAACAGCGCCGGGCTCTGCTCGATCTCGCGGGCCAGAACCAGCTTTTGCTGATTGCCGCCGGAAAAATTCTTGGCCGACTGCTTGGGATTGGGCGGGCGCACGTCAAAGCGCTGCATCTTGGCCTCGGCCTCGGTGATGATCGCCGCGTTGTTCATCAGCGGCCCGGCGCCCCAGCGCGGATCTCGGTGATAGCCGAAAATCAGGTTCTCCCAGGCGGCGAAATCCATGATCAGGCCTTCGCGCTGCCGGTCCTCGGGCACATGGGCAATGCCACGCGCCCGGCGTGACTGGCCATCGGACTGCTTGCCGGTCAGATCAATTGCCGCGCCATTGACGGTGATCGTGCCAGTGCCGTCGGCGATCCCGCCCAGCAGATGCATCAATTCGGACTGGCCATTGCCCGCAACCCCGGCGAGGCCAAGGATTTCCCCCTTGCGGATATCAAACGAGATGCCCTTGACCCGCTCGACACCGCTATCGTCAACCACCCGCAGCTCCTTGACCGAGAGCACGACATCACCCGGCGTCGCGGGCTTCTTATCGACCCGCAACAGCACTTTGCGGCCCACCATCATCTCGGCCAGATGTTCGGGATCGGTGTCGGCGGTCTTCACCGTCGCGGTCATCTCACCGCGCCGCATCACGCTGACAGTATCGGTGATTTCCATGACTTCGCGCAGCTTGTGGGTGATCAGGACAATGGTTTTGCCCTCTTTGCGCAGATTGTCGAGGATCCGAAACAGGTGGTCGGCCTCGGCCGGGGTCAGCACCCCGGTGGGCTCGTCCAGGATCAGGATTTCGGCCTGGCGATAGAGTGCCTTGAGGATCTCGACCCGCTGCTGGTGCCCGACGCTGAGATCCTTGATCAACGCATCCGGATCGACGTTCAGCTCATATTCCTCGGCCAGCGATTTCAGTGACTTGCGCGCCTTGGCCAGGGAGGGGCGCAACAGCATGCCCTCTTCGACCCCAAGGATGACGTTTTCCAGAACGCTAAAGTTTTCGACCAGTTTGAAGTGCTGGAACACCATGCCGATTCCGGCGGCAATCGCGGCCTGGCTGTCGGGGATTTCCGTCTTCTTGCCAGAAATGAAAATCTCGCCCCGGTCAGCTTTGTAGAACCCGTAGAGGATCGACATCAGCGTCGATTTCCCGGCGCCGTTTTCGCCAATGATGCCGTGGATCGTGCCCGGCATCACCCGGATCGAGATATCCTTGTTGGCCTGGACCGAGCCAAAGGCCTTGGAGATGCCTTTGAGTTCGATGGCGGGGGCTGTGTCGGTCATGCGCTCACCATGCCTGACTGCGCCGGGCGCGCAATCTTTTTGCGTCAATGGTTTGGAGGGGCGCCGCCCCGCCGCGACAAAAACGAAGCAGCGGTTGCCCGCCGCTTCGCTTTAACTTGCCCTGCTCAGATCACTCGACCGGGCAGGTGTTGTCGGACATGTAATCATGCACAGAAACCGCGCCGGTCGCGATATCCAGCGCGGCCTTATAGGTGACCGCCAGCATCTTGTCGCTCACCAGCGATGCGTTGTTTTCATCCATTGCAAAGCTGATACCGCCATTGGCGATGCCCATCACGTTGAACCCGGTTTCCATGTCCGGCCCGGCCGTCATCGCGTCATAAACCGCGTTGTCGACCCGTTTCAGCATCGAGGTCAGAACCTTGCCCGGATGCATGTAGTTCTGGTTGCTGTCGACACCGATCGACAGGATGTTCTCATCCGCTGCGGTTTGCAGAACGCCGACCCCGGTGCCACCGGCGGCGGCATAGACCACATCGGCGCCTTGGGAAATCTGCGCCTTGGTCAGCTCAGACCCCTTCACCGGGTCGTTCCAGGCCGCCGGGGTGGTGCCGGTCATGTTCTGGATCACCTTGGCGTCGGGGTTCGCCGCCTTGACGCCCTGGACATAGCCACAGGCGAATTTGCGGATCAGCGGGATATCCATGCCGCCGATGAACCCGACCGTGCCGGATTTCGACGCCATCGCCGCCATCATCCCGACCAGAAACGATCCCTCATGTTCGTTGAACACCACCGAGCGGACGTTGGGCTGATCAACCACCATGTCGATGATCGCGAATTTGGTGTCCGGGTAATCGGGGGCGACTTCGGACAACACATTGCCAAAGGCGAACCCGGTCATGATCACCGGGTTGGCCCCGGCTTCGGCAAAGCGGCGCAGCGCCTGTTCGCGCTGCGCTTCGGATTGCAGCTCGATCTCACGGAAGGTGCTGCCGGTTTCTTCGGCCCAGCGCTTGGCACCGTTATACGCGGCTTCGTTGAAGGATTTGTCGAACTTTCCGCCAAGGTCAAAGATCAGCGCGGGCTCAGCCAAGCTCGCGCCTGCACTCAGCGCAAGTGCGGCGGCGGCGCCGAGGATTCTTGTCATCACGGTCATTGGTGTTCTCCCGGTTGGTTCAGCAAAGGGCCAGGCCCGGCGCCCGTTATGCTAGCAGATCATTTTTGATCACGCGGTCAAGTTAGGACCATGCCGCGAAACCGCGTCAATAGTGAAATCCGGCAATCAGAGACGGTCCCACCGGTTTCAGCGTAACATCAAACCAGCGATTTGCGCAGAATCACGGCATCGCTGCGGTGCCCGTCCGGCGCGCGGAAATAGCCCGGGCGCCGTGCGGCCTCGATCCAACCGGCGCTTTGATAGAGCGCAAGTGCTGCGGCATTGTCGGCGGCGACCTCGAGAAAGGCGGAACCGGCGCCACGGCCTGCCGCTGCGGCCTCGAACCCGGCCAGCAGGGCGCGGCCATGGCCACAACGCCGCGCTTCGGGGGCGGTGGCCAGGGTCAGCAACTCCACCTCATCCGCGACCACCCGGCCAAGCAGCAGAGCGCCGAGGCCAGCGGTGGCGGTGGCAGGGGCAGTCAGGCAGAACACCCCGGGGCTGGCCAGAAGCGCTGTGAATTCCTCTGCGCCCCAAGGCCGCGGCGTGGTGAAGGCGCGAGCATGCAGCGCCGCCAGATCGACGGGATTGACCGCAGCGGCTGTCATTGCCTCAGGCGTCATCGACGATCTCGGGCGGCGCATCGCGCGGCGGCGCGGCGTCGGCAGCGCGCAGATAAAGCGGCGCAGGCGGCGGCAACGGATCACTGGCCTGATACGCCACCGCATTCGCCGCGCGGGCGATGGCGATGGCGAGGTCCACCGCCGCCGGCGGCATGGCGGCGCCCTGCGCTTCGGCGGCATCGACCAGCACCGGGGGATCACCCGGGCGCTCCAGATAGACCTGACCGCGCGGTGCCGACACCGCAACTGCGGCGCCAGGGCGGGTCAGACGGGTGGCGGCAAAGCTGCTGATCCCGATCACGGGCACATCCAGCGACAGCGCCAGACCGCGTGCCGCCGCAACCGCGATGCGGATGCCGGTGAAATTGCCCGGCCCGGTGCCGACCCCGATCCGGCTCAGATCGCGCCAGCGGATCCCGGATTCGGTCAGCAGCTCCTCGATCAGCGGAAACAGCCGTTCGGCCTGACCCCGCCCCATCGCCTCGGCGCGGGCGGCAATCACCTCGGAGCCCGACAGCAAAGCGGCCGCGCAATGCGCGGCCGATGTGTCAAAGCCCAGCGTCAGATGATCAGACGGCAACCGGTCGCACCTCGGTTACTTCGGGAATGTAGTGGCGCAGCAGGTTCTCGATGCCCATCTTCAGGGTCAGGGTCGAGGACGGGCAACCGGCGCAGGCGCCCTGCATATGCAGATAGACAACACCGCGGTCAAAGCCGTGAAAGGTGATGTCGCCGCCATCTTGGGCCACCGCCGGGCGCACCCGCGTGTCAAGCAATTCTTTGATCTGGCTGACAATCTCGCCATCTTCGCCATCGTGATCGGCATGGCCGGAAGCCGCCTTGCCATCCACCGCCATCACCGGATCGCCGGATTGGAAATGTTCCATGATCGCGCCCAGAAGCGCGGGCTTGATATGGTCCCATTCCACCGAATCCGCCTTGGTGACGGTGACAAAATCGGTGCCAAAGAACACGCCGGTGACGCCCTCGACGGCAAAGATGCGCTGTGCCAGCGGCGAAGCATTGGCGGCCTCGGCAACCGGAAAATCCGCGGTGCCGGTGTCCAGCACGGATTGCCCGGGCAGGAATTTCAACGTCGCAGGATTGGGGGTGGATTCGGTCTGAATGAACATCGGCAATGCCTCTTTGTCCTGAGGTCTTTGATATGGGCCTCGGCGCCGGGGAAGTCAACAATCGGGCGGTTTGAATTCTCCGCCGGGCCGGATTGGGGTCAGGTGATCGCCTCAAGCCGCTCTTTCGACAGATCGCCCGGCACGATGGTCACCGGAATCGGCAAGCTGCCGGCACTTTTGGTCAGCTGGCTGACCAGCGGGCCGGGACCGGATTTGTCGCTCCCCGCCCCCAACACCAGCACCCCGATATCCGGATCCTCGCGGATCTGCGCCAGAATTTCCGGCACCGCCTCGCCCTCGCGGATGATCAGCGTCGGGTCGACCCCCTGCCGGTCACGCATCCATTTGGCAAAGACCTCGAAATGCACCTCGATCCGCTCACGGGCCTCTTCGCGCATCACCTCGCCGACGCCGATCCAATGGCTGAACTCCTCGGGCGCGATGATCGACAGGATGGCGACACCGCCACCGGTCTTGGCGGCGCGCATCGCTGCAAAGCGCATGGCGTTCAGGCATTCGCGGCTGTCATCGAGGATGACAAGAAACTTGCGCATCATTTTTGGGTCTCCCGGCAGCAATGATGACGCATGGACGCAAATCCGTCCATCACCGAATTCCGGCGGGAACGGCGCGGCGAAAACTCTTGGCCAAGAGTTTTGCCAATGGTTTTCGTCGAAAACCATTTCCCCTGGCGATGTCGTTTCTGTTGACCAGGCGCCGGGTTTTGCGATAGGCGACACGCTGCGCGGAGGGCCGGATGGCCGCGGGCGGTTTCGACCGTTCGAGGAAAGTCCGGACTCCACAAGGCAACGGTGCCGGGTAACGCCCGGCGGGGGCAACCCCAGGGAAAGCGCCACAGAGAACAGACCGCCACGGTCCGCCGTGGTCAGGGTGAAACGGTGCGGTAAGAGCGCACCGCGGGACGGGCAACCGGACCGGCACGGCAAGCCCCACCGGGAGCAATGCCGAATAGGGATCCCATTGCGGGCCGGTCGGGCCTTCTTCGGGAGGTGGCGATACCGCCGCAGGGCCGCCTTGGCCCCGGGATCCGGGTTGGCAGCTAGAGGCGCGTGGGCAACCGCGGGTCAAGAGGAATGGTCATCGAACCGGGGGCGACCCCGGGGAACAGAATCCGGCTTACAGGCCCTCCGCGCATTTTCGAAACCATCGCCTGCGGGCGCGGTCCGCCAGTGAAACCGGCGGTCAGCGCCCTGCCCCCTGCGCAAACTGTGCCATGGCAGGCCGCGCGGGCGGCCCCCACTCCAGAACCACCGCAATCTCTATCCGGTCCAGCCCTGCGCCACCTGTGGCCCAAGCCGCAACAGATCGACGGCCCGTGCCGCGATCTGGTCAACCACCGCGTTCAGGCCCTGCGGTTTGAGGTAAAAGGCGGGCACCGGCGGCAGCACAATCGCCCCCATTTCCGTTGCGGCGGTCATGTTGCGCAGATGGGCAAGGGTGAGTGGTGCCTCGCGTGCCAGCAGGATCAGCGGGCGGCGTTCCTTGAGTTGCACGCTGGCGGCGCGGGTGATCAGGTTGTCATCAAGCCCGTTGGCTATTGCTGCAAGGCTGCGCATCGAACAGGGGGCGACGATCATTCCGGCGAGTGGAGCCGAGCCCGAGGCGATGCGCGCGCCAATATCGCCGGACCCGTGTCGTTGATCCGCGAGGTCGGTCAGTTCGGCCAATGCCCCGGCCCCGCATTCCTCGCGCAGGGTCCTTTCGGCGGCCGGGGAAACGACCAGATCAATCTCGATGCCCAGAGTCACAAGAAGGCGCGCGGTGGCCAATGCAAGCGCGGCCCCGGAAGCACCGGAAACGCCAAGAACAATACGGGTCATGTCATTCCTTTCAGGCGCGCCAGAAGATCGGCGGCAAATGCCGCGTCCTCCGGGGCGGTCTGCATCACCTGGCCCCAGTCGCGGGTTGTCTCGGCGCCAAGTTTGTTGGTGGCATCAATGCCGATCTTTCCGGCCAGCCCTTCCACGGGCGAGGCGAAATCGAGATAGTCCATGGGTGTCTTTTCCACGATCATCACATCGCGTTCCGGGTCCATCCGCGTGGCCAGCGCCCAGGCGATGTCATCCCAGTTGCGCGGGTCGATGTCACCGTCGACCACGATGATCATCTTGGTATAGCTGAACTGCGGCAACATTCCCCACAGCGCCATCATCACGCGACGCGCCTGTCCGGGATACCGCTTGTCGATCGAAATCACCGCCATGCGATAGGAACAGGCCGCCGGTGGCAGCCAGAGATCCCGGATTTCGGGGATCTGGCCCCGGATCACCGGCAAGGCCAGCCGGTTGAACACCTCGCCGATGATGGACGGTTCATCCGGGGGGCGGCCGGTATAGGTGGAAAGATAAAGCGGATCGTCGCGGGTGGTCAGGGCGCTGACACTCATCACCGGAAAGGCGGCGGGCGCGTTGTAATACCCGGTGTGATCGCCAAACGGGCCTTCGGGGGCGGTTTCGGCGGGATCGACCCAGCCTTCGATCACCATTTCCGCATCGGCTGGCACCATGAGCGGCACGGTTCTGGCGGGAACAAGGCGCGGACGGGCGCCGGAAAAGACCCCGGCGAAGCTGAGCTCGCTGATGGTTTCGGGCAGTGGCAGCGCGGCCGAAAGCACTGTCGCGGGATCTGCCCCAAGGGCAATTGCGACGGGCATCGGTGCCGCCGCCTTTTGCCAGCTGCGATGATGTGCGGCCCCGCCGCGATGGGCCAGCCAGCGCAGGATGATCCGGTCGCGTCCGATCACCTGTGCGCGGTAGACACCGGCGTTATAGCGGCCAATCTCGTCGGGCTTGCTGTCGTGTGGGCGGGTCAGAACCACCGGCCATGTGATCAACGGCCCGGCATCGCCCGGCCAATGGGTCTGGATCGGCAGGCGGGCCAGATCGACATCCTCGATCACGTTCTGCTGCACCAGCGCGTTCTTCACCAGCTTGGGGCGTGTCGCCAGGGCCGCCTTCAGCATCGGCCAGCGCGACATCGCATCGCGCATGCCCTCGGGCGGGCTGGGCGCGCGCAAGGCGGCCAGGAACGCCCCCAGATCGTCCAGCCCCTCCGGCGCCACGCCAAGCCCGGCAGCGACCCGTTCGGTGCTTCCGAAAAGGTTCACCACCACCGGCATCTTGCTGCGGGTTCCGTCATCCAGAACCGGATTGTCAAAGCGCAGGATCGGGCCGCCGCTTTCCAGCACCGCACGATGAACGGCCGTCATCTGATGACGCACCGAAACCGCATCGGGAATGGTGACCAGATCGCCTTGCGCCGCATTCCAATCCAGAAACGCGCGCAGGGATGCAAAGGCGGGCAGCGAGCGGATTGGAGAATTCCTTTTGGGCTTTCTGCCGCCCTAACATCGGGTCGCCCGGGAAAACTTGACCATCGTCAAGTTTTGAACCGGTCAAACCCGTTAGGACCGCTGCAGCGCCGCCGCCTCAGGCGTTGCCTCCCCGAAACGGAGCTGCCCTTATGTCATCTCAATCGGTTCATCTGCCCCTGTTCCCGCGCTTGCCGGCCTTGGCGCTGCGCTGGGTGCCTGTGACCCCACTTTCGATGGCGCTTGCCGGGTTTGCCCGGCACCTGGCCCAGCGTCATCCCGGGATGTTTCGCAGGCTTGGCCGCTATGATCAGACACGCTTTGTGCTGGATCCGACCGACCTTCCGATTTCGATTCTGCTGGAACCGCGCGGCGGCAAACCCCGGCTCTATCTATCGCGCCGGAAGTTGCGCGGAGATGCCCGCATCGCCGGACCTCTGGCCGGTTTGTTGGGCATGGTGCATGGCACCTATGATGGCGACGCGCTGTTTTTCTCACGCGATCTGCTGATCGAGGGCGACACCGCCGCCGTGCTGGCGCTGCGCAATGCGATTGACGATGCCGAACTGGACCTCTCGGCAGAGGCGCAGGCCATGTCGGGGCCGTTTGCCGCGCAGGTGAAGCGGTTGATCGCGCTGGCCGAAGCCAGAACCGGCGTGGCCCTGTCCCGGCATGAGGAGATCGACGGATGGTAATGGAGATCGTCTGCCCGGCTGGTACGCCGGCCTCGCTCCGCGCTGCCGTCAAGGCCGGGGCGCATACGGTCTATTGCGGTTTTGCCGACGAGACCAATGCGCGCAATTTCCCGGGGCTGAATTTTGATCGTGACGAGATCCGCGACGGCATCGCCTTTGCCCATGATCACGGCGCCAAGGTGCTGGTGGCGATCAACACCTTTCCACGCGCCGGTGCAGAACCCCTGTGGCATCGCGCCCTCGCCGATGCCGAAAGCGCGGGCGCCGATGCGGTCATTCTGGCCGATCTGGGGCTGCTGGCCCATGCCGCGCAGCATCACCCGAACCTGCGCCGCCATCTGTCGGTGCAGGCGGCCGCCGCCAATGCCGACATGATCAATTTCTATGCCCGTGCCTTTGGCGTGAAACGGGTGGTGCTGCCGCGGGTGCTCTCGGTGCAGGAAATCACCGCGATCAACGCCGAAACCGAGGTCGAGACCGAGGTGTTCGTGTTTGGTGGCCTATGCGTCATGGCCGAGGGGCGCTGTATGCTCTCGTCCTATGCCACCGGACAATCACCCAACATGAACGGGGTCTGTTCCCCGGCGAGCCATGTTGACTATCACGACGAAGCGGGCGCGCTTTCGGCCAGGCTGGGCGGGTATACGATCCACCAGGTCGCGGCCGGAGAGCCAGCGCCCTATCCGACCCTTTGCAAAGGGTGTTTCCAGGCCGGGGAAAAGACCGGCCACCTGTTTGAGGACCCGGTCAGCCTCAACGCCGAGACCTTGATCCCGCAATTGGCCGAGGCCGGGGTTACCGCGCTGAAAATCGAGGGGCGGCAACGGTCGCGCGCCTATGTGGCCAAGGTGGTGCGCAATTTTCGCGCCGCGGTCGATGCGCAGGCGGCAGGATTGCCGATGCCCGAGGGAATGCTGGCCAGCCTCACCGAAGGCCAGGCCGCCACCGCCGGGGCCTATAAGAAAACCTGGAGGTAGCGCCATGAAACTGACAGTTGGGCCGAACCAGTTTTTCTGGAAACCCGAAGAGTGGAGCGCCTTTTATACGGCCCTGGCAGAGGCACCGGTGGAACGGGTTGTTCTGGGTGAGCTCGTCTGTTCCAAACGCCTGCCGTTTTACCAGGACCGCATCCCGGCCGCGATCGAGGCGCTGCAGGGCGCGGGCAAGGCGGTGGCGGTGACCTCGCTGGCGCTGATCACGTTGAAACGCGAACGCAAGCTCAGCGCCGAACTGATCGAGGCCGGGGTCGAGGTCGAAATCAACGACCTGACGATGCTGGCCTACCTGCCTGAAGGCGCGGGCTTTTCCGTCGGGCCGCTGGTCAATGTCTATAACGACAGCACCCTGAGCTGGCTGGCCGGGCGTGGCGCAACCAGCATCTGCCTGCCGCCAGAACTGCCGCTGGACTCGGTGGAGCGGCTGGCGCACCTGGGCCGCGATCTTGGCGTGGCGATCGAGGTCTGGGGCCATGGCCGGGTGCCGCTGGCGATTTCGGGGCGCTGCTATCACGCGCGCCTGCACGGGCACAGCAAGGACAATTGCCGGTTCGCCTGCGAGGATGATCCAGACGGGCTGAAATTGGCGACGCTGGAGGGGCAGGATTTTCTGGCGATAAACGGCGTGCAGACCCTGTCAGACAGTTTTGCCTGCGCCGATCACCAGATTGAACGGCTCAGGGAAACGGGTGTCACGCGGGTGCGGTTGTCGCCTCATAGCGGCGATTTCGCGGCGGTCTGCGCGCTCTATCGTGCGCGCATCGACGGCCAGATCGAGCGCGGCGCGGTCGCCGGGGCGCTGAAAACCATGCAACCGGGAATTCCGCTCAGCGACGGTTTCTTGACCGGCACGCGCGGCGCCGAATGGTCGGGCGACTCCGCTCGGACCTCTTCCACAACCTGAAAGGAAACTGCCGTGAACATCGCCTTTGTCAACGCCATGGAGCCCGGCGAAACCGACCGGATTCTGGCCGAAACTGCGGCCCTGCTGGCCCGCCAGCGGGTCTTTGCCGCCGGGATTGTCCGCGACCTCTCGTATGAAAGCGCCTTTGACAACGGTTGTGACATGAAGGTGCGGGTGCTGCCGGATGGGCCGGTGATCAAGATCACCCAGTATCTGGGCAAAGGCTCAAACGCCTGTCGGCTTGATCCAGGGGCAATTGCCAACGCCGTGGCGCAGGTCGAAATCGGCGATCTGTCGCTGGCGCAGGTGTTCATCCTGAACAAGTTCGGCCCCGAAGAGGCGGCAGGGCGCGGGTTTCGCGATGTGATCGGTCGGGCGCTGGCGCTTGGCCTTCCCATCGTCGTGGGGCTGAGCCGGTCCAGCCACACAGGCTTCGAGGAATTTACCGACGGGCTGGCCGAGCCTCTGCCCGCCGATGCCGCCGCGATCAGCGCATGGTGCATGGCCGCCGCGCGGTTGAACTGAGACTTCTCAGCCGGCACCGCGTGGCGGCGGAAAGGCCATCTGCTTGTAGGGCGCCCAATCCTCGATCTCGGGATAGAACTGCCTGCGCCAGGCGCGCACGCGCGGATTGAAATGACGACGCCAAAGCGGCGGGATCATCGCCATCGAGGTCATCGGCGGATAGCCTGTGGGCAATTGCGGCGCCTTGGTTTCATCAAAGATTTGCAGCAACGGGAAGCGGCGCAGCGGGTGCAGATGGTGATCGGCGTGGCGCTGAAGATTGATCAGCAACAGACCCGAAACCCGATGCGCCGAATCCCAGGAATGATGCGCGCGCACCGGTTCGTATTTGCCGTCGCCCAGGTATTTCCGGGTCAGCCCGTAATGTTCGACATAATTGGTCAGTTCGAGCTGCCAAACGGCGAGAAACGCCTGCAGGACAAAGAGACCGACGCCGGTCCAGCCACCGATACCATAGGCAAGCCCAAGAAAGGTGATCTGCAACGCGGCGTATTTGAAAATCGGGTTGGCCGGATGCCAGGGGCCGCGTCGCCGCCGCGCCAGCAGCGCCCGCTCGGCCCGCCACGCAGACCCCGGGCCTTGCCGCAGGACGCGGGGAAAGAACCGCAAGAAGCCTTCATTATAGCGCGCGGTCACCGTATCGCGCGGGGTGCCGACATGCGGGTGATGCACCAACAGATGCTCGGTGCGGAAATGACCATAGAGCACCATCGCCATGAGCAAATCGCCCAGGCCGCGCTCAAACCTTGCGGGTTTGTGAAACAATTCATGGGCATAGACGATCCCGACCGTGCCGGTGGTGACGCCGATGCCGAACATGATGCCAAAGGTTTCCAGACCCGAATACCCGTCCCAGCGGGTCAGCGCCCAGATCGCCCCGAAGACGAGACAGAATTCGATCGGAAACCAGATCCAGGTGAGCAGGCGGAACCAAAACAGCTCGCTGTCGGGCGTGTCGGGATCCGGGTTGGTCAGGTTCTTGCCCAGCAATGTGTCGAGCAGCGGCATCAGCAGCCAGCCATAGGCAGGGATCAGAAGGATGGTCCAGCCGCCCTGGCCAAGCGCCAGAACCACCAGCGGAACGAATGTCAGGGTCAGCCAGTAAGGCCAGGCCCTGAGGGCGGCGGCGGGTGATTTTGTCATTGCATGGCCTTGTTTGTTAAACGGTCGGTGTCACGCGGGATCAGGCGCAGATGGATCCCGTCGCGGGCGCGCACGGTGAGATGCGCCTCGGGGATCGGCACGCGGCCTTCTACCGGCTCAAAGCGGTAGGCCCGCACCAGCATCGACAGCAAAAGCGGCCCCTCGGCCATGGCAAAGGCCGACCCGGGGCAGACCCGCGCACCTGCGGAAAACGGGATATAGGCGTTGCGCAGACAATCCTTGCCATTCGGGGTGTCAAAGCGGCCGGGATCGAATTCATCGGGCCGCACCCACAGGCGGTCATGGCGGTGCAGGTGCCAGGGGCTGAGGATCACCTGCGATCCCGAGGGCACATCGCGCTCGCGAAGCCGCTCGGGGCAGGTCGCTTCGCGAACGAACATCGGCACCGGCGGGTACAGCCGCATCGCTTCGCGGAACACTGCGCGCGAATGGCGCAGCTTGCCAAGGGTCGAGAAATAGATCTTTTCAGGATCGAACGACGCCTGCGCCTCGGCGGCCAGGCGGTCCTGCCAGTCGGGGTTGATGGCCAGAAGATAGAGCGCCCAGGCCAGCGCCGCAGCCGAGGTTTCATGCCCTGCAAGAAAGAAGATCGCGACCTGGTCAATCATCTCGTCGGTTTCAAAACACTGACCGGTCTCAGGATCGGGCGTGGTCATGATCTTGGTGGCAAGATCATCTGGCGCGCGGCCTGCGGAAATCTCTTGCGCACGGGTCTCGGTCAGCTCGGCGATGAGCCCGCGAATGATGGCGGCGGTTCGCCTTGTGCGGCGCGAATGATAGCGCGGGAACCACTTTGGCAACGGCAACAGTGAGAACAGGTTGGCCACCGGTTGTTCCTGCTGATGTTCGCGGAAGGTGGCAAAGGCGGCACTGGCGATTTCATGCTCGACCGGCACCGAAAACAGGGTGCGAAAGATCACGTCCATCGCCACATGACTGGCATGGCCCTCGATCTCGACCGGGCGGCCATCGGCCAGCGGGCGCAACCGGTCGACCACGGCAACGCCACTGTCCCACATCGCCGGGAAAACGCTGCGCAGGCGCCCGCCCTCGAAGGCCGGGTCGATGATGCGGCGCTGATGCTCCCAGAGCGCGCCGTTGGAAATAAAGATCGACTCGCCCAACAGCGGCTTTAACCCGGTGCGGATGCGCTCGGATTTGGGGAAATCCCTTGGTCGTTCGCGCAGCACGAGTTTGACCAGCTCCGGGTCATTGCACAAATAGGAGCGAAAGAAAGGTGTCCGGAATTCGGCCATCCAGGCGTGGTAAAGTCGCGCCGGTTGCGCCGAAAGGATATCCCTTTTGAACAGTTTGAAATAGGCCCAGAGCGAGACATTCCCGGCCCGGGATGCCGGCTTGGGCGGCAGCGGCTTTATAGCGTTGGTGTCAGACAAGCGGATGACCTTCTTGCAAGCCGACCGATCAGGGTCGGGCGTTTTGGCCAGTCTGGTCATCGCAGGGTCGCGCGTCCTTGACGGTCGTCAAAATTTGCCGGCCGTCCACAAACAGGCGGGTTTTCGAGTTCTGGATTTGATTCAGATCATGTCACGGGGTTGAAGTCTGGTTTCTGTTCCGACGGATATGCGGCTGACCGCATTGGACAATGCTGCACGAGGTGTGGCCGGATTACATAATGGCGATTGAGGCACATCCCTGCGCAAATTGCAGTTTCTACGAGCACAGCTTGTGGCGGCCTGTTGCTGGCGGCAACATCTCAACCCTCAATCGCAGCTTTACCCGGCGGAATTTGGATGCCGGACACGTGCTTTATCACCAGGGCGCGCCCAGCGACGGGGTCTATTGTGTTTCGCAAGGGCTGATCGCCATCCGCAGCTTTGCCCCGAACGGGTCTTCAAGCCTGCTGCGGCTGGCCTATCCTGGCGAGCTGATCGGCTACCGCGCGTTTCTGACCGAGCGGGATCACAGAACCGAAGCTCAGGCCCTGTTGCCGTCGCGGGTTTGCATTGTCGCACATCGTGACGCCAAGAATGTCCTGCGGGCCTGTCCCGAGGTTCTCGCCGGATTGGCCATACACTGCGCCGATGAGCTCGACCGCTGCCACGACCGCATTCAGGACGCGGCCCGCTCGTCCAACAAGGACCGGCTGGCGCAGTTGCTGGACGACTTGATGGCCAGCCACGGCACAGAGAAACACGACATCCGGCGGATGCGTTTGCCGATCTCGCGTCAGGATCTGGCCGATATTCTGGGGGTTCAGGCGGAAACCTTGTCCCGCCTGATGAAACGTCTGGAAAGCGAAGGCCGGATGCGGTCATCCGGGCGCTGGATCGAAATGCACAAACCAATGACCGGCACTGGCATCTGAGGCTGAGCGATGACAGCGACCGACCAACACCCGGCGAAAGCGACAGCACAGCCCTGCATAGGGCGCTTGGGACTCAGGATCGTCTTGCGGACAGGCGCTGGATTTTCCTGGCCGCCGCCGAAACCCGCCAGATCATCCGGCGCCTCAGAATGTTTGCGGAATTGACGGTCGTCGGTCCGCTCTCTTTAGTGGGTTTTGACATGTCGTCGCAGCCCGTGACGCGGACAGAACTGGCGATCGAATGACAGATATCACCGCACCTCTCACTGAGCGCGCAACCGCGGCCTTTGCCGCGCAAAGCGCGGGGATTGTGACGCGTCGGCTGACCTTTGGCCTGGCCGAACGCCGGGCGGCACTGGACCGCCTTGCTGCCGCCATCCGGGTCAACGAATCCGCGCTGGTCGCCGCCATGGCTGCGGATTTCGGCAAACCCGAGACCGAGGTGATCCTGACGGAAGTCTTGCCGGTAATGCAGGAGATCCGCCACGCCTCACGTCAGCTGCGGCGCTGGATGCGTCCGCGCCGGGTTGCGCCAACCCTCGTGACCTTCGGCACCAGGGCGCGGGTGCGGTCAGAGCCGCGAGGTGTCTGCCTGATCATCGCGCCGTGGAACTATCCGTTCAACCTTGCAATCGGCCCTTTGGTCTCGGCCCTAGCCGCCGGCAACAGCGCCATCATCAAACCGTCCGAAATGGCACCGGCGACATCGGCTGTGGTGGCGCGTTTGATCAAAGACACCTTCCCGGCCGAGCTGGTGACAGTCGTCGAAGGCGGTGTGGAGGCATCGCAGTCCCTGCTGGCCCTGCCCTTTGACCACATCTTCTTCACCGGCAGCCCCGCTGTGGGCAAGATCGTGATGGCTGCCGCATCAAAAACACTGGCGTCGATCACGCTGGAACTGGGTGGCAAGTCACCAACGATCGTCGGGCCCGACGCCGACCTGAAACGTGCAGCATCATGGATCGCTTTTGGTAAATTCGCCAATGCCGGACAGACCTGCATCGCCCCTGACCATGTGTTCGTCCACGCGTCGGTCAAGGATGATTTCCTGGCAGCCTTGCGCGACCGGATCGCCAGGACCTATGGCACGGGCGCCAAGAGCCCGCACCTTGCACGGATCATCAATGATCGCCACGCCGAACGCCTGTCCGGGCTGCTGCGCGATGCCATTGCAAAGGGCGCACAGGTCACCCTCGGCAGCGACCGGCAAGAGCGGCGGATGGCCCCGACTCTGATCGAGGCGATCACCCCGGAGATGAAGATCGACCAAGAAGAAATCTTTGGCCCGATCCTGCCAATACTGACCTATGACGATATCGACGAGGTGACCCGGCGGATCAATGCCCGGCCCAAACCGCTGGCCCTTTATGTCTTTGACAAGTCATCCGAACGCATTGACCATATCATCGCCACCACCAGCTCTGGCGGGGTTGGCGTCAATCTGACGATGGCGCATTTTTCTCACACCGGATTGCCGTTTGGCGGGGTGAATTCCTCTGGCATTGGCGCGTCTCACGGCCAGGACGGCTACCGCGCCTTCAGCCACGAACGCGCCATTCTCACCAATCACTTCTCGTCGCTCCCTCTGTTGTTTCCGCCCTATACCGCGCGGGTGAAACGGCTGATCGGCCTTGCCAAGCGATTTCTGGGATAGCGCATGTATGACTATATCATCGTCGGCGCCGGATCGGCGGGCTGCGTTCTGGCAAACCGGCTTTCGGCGGATCCGAAGACGCGGGTTTGCCTGGTGGAGGCTGGCACACGCGACTGGAACCCGATGATCCACCTGCCGCTTGGGCTGGCGATACTGGCACGCATGAAAAAGCTGAATTGGGGCTACGCCACCGCCCCCGAGGCCGCGTTGAATGATCGCCGCCTGTATTGGCCGCGGGGCAAGACCCTGGGCGGGTCCAGTTCGATCAACGCGATGATCTACATCCGGGGCCATCCCGCAGATTACGACGGCTGGGCCGCCTCCGCTGGCCCGGCGTGGTCCTGGCAGCGCGTGCGCGACCTTTTCCTGAGGATGGAAGGCAACACCGCCCGCACGGACCCGCATCACAACACCAACGGCCCGCTTTCGGTCAGCAATCTGCGCGCGGTGAACCCGATGAGCCGCGCCTTCGTGCAGGCGGGTGTCACCTGCCAGCTTCCCGAAAATCCCGACTTCAATGGCGCTCGACAGGAGGGTGTCGGCCTGTATCAGGTCACCCAGCGCGACGGCAAACGTCTCAGCGCCGCCCGGGCCTTTCTTGATCCGATCCGGCAGCGGTCCAACCTGACGATCAAAACCGGGGCGCAGGTCGAACGCGTCCTTTTCGAAAACCGGCGTGCCATCGGCGTGCAGCTCGGGAGGCGAGTGCTGAGGCTAAACCCGGGCGGCGAGGTGATCCTGTCGGGCGGTGCGGTGAATTCTCCGCAGCTCTTGATGTTGTCCGGCATTGGTCCGGCCGCCGAGCTGGCGCGACATGGCATCCCGCTGCTTCACGACGCCGTCGAGGTCGGCAAGAACCTGGCCGATCACCTCGATATCAGCGTCATGTCCTCCACCAGAGGCCGCGAACCCATCGGTCTGGCGCCGCGCTTTCTGCCGCGCGCGATCAAGGCCGCTTGGCAGTTCATGACCAGAAATACCGGTGAACTCACCTCCAACGTGGCCGAAGCCGGGGGGTTCGCCAAATCCGACCCATCCCAGCCCCGCCCGAACCTGCAGTTCCATTTCATTCCGGCCTATCTGCGGGACCACGGGCGCCGGGTTTCCTGGGGCTACGGGATTACCCTGCATGTCTGCAACCTCCTCCCCAAGAGCCGTGGCCGTATCCGGCTGGCCAGCGCCGATCCATTGTCACCACCGAAGATCGAGGCCAATTATCTGAGCCACCCCGACGACATCGCAACCCTGCTGAGCGGTCTGAAAATCGCCCGGCGCATCATGGCCGCGCCTGCCTTGGCGCTGCGGATCAAGGCCGAAATCGTGCCCGGCGCGGCCCTGCAATCGGATGCCGCGCTGATCGCCGATATCAGAGCCCGCGCCGAGACCATCTATCACCCGGTCGGAACCTGCCGGATGGGGCAGGATTCTGCGTCGGTTGTCGATCCGCAAGCCCGGGTGCGTGGCGTTCAGGGCCTGCGGGTCGTCGATGCCTCGATCATGCCGAATCTAATTGCCGGAAACACCAATGCGCCTACGATGATGATCGCGGAAAACGTCGCCGACATGATGCAAGAGGTTGAGGGCCTGGATATCTAGGCACCTGGGTTGCAGCGCATTCCATACCCTCTATCCGCAGGGTTGCAGCATATGACCGGCCAGCCGCTGCCGGGCCGGTGCCGGGGTTGGGCGCCAGCCCGTCGGCGCCGCGCCGGGTGATGGCGTCGAGGACCAGGCCAAAGGGATCGCCTTCTAGACCGAGACCTCGGCCATCAACCGTTCCTTGGCGATATCGCCCTTGGCGCCGGAGGCGGTCACCGCACCGCGTTTCATCACGTAGAAACGATCCGCCAGCCCATAGGCGAATTCGAAGTATTGCTCGACCAGGATGATCGCCATGTCGCCGCGGTCGCGCAGGTATTCGATCACCCGGCCGATCTGCTGGATGATATTGGGCTGGATGCCCTCGGTCGGTTCATCCAGCAGCAGCAGCTTCGGCTTGGTCAGCATCGCCCGGGCAATCGCCAATTGCTGTTGCTGGCCGCCGGACAGATCGCCACCGCGACGACCGAGGAAATCCTTGAGGATCGGAAACAGCTCGTAAATCTCATCTGGAATATGGTGTTCGGATTTCGGCAGACAGGCAAAGGCGGTTTCCATATTCTCCTTGACCGTCAGCAGCGGAAAGATCATCCGCCCCTGCGGCACATAGCCGATCCCGGCGCGGGCCAGCTGATGCGCGGGGGCGCGGCCCAGATCGACCCCGTCCAGCGTGATGGTGCCGCCCGAGCGCATGTGGGTTCCCGAAATCGCCTTGAGCAACGAGGTCTTGCCGACCCCGTTGGTGCCCATGATGCAGGTGACCTGACCGGTCGCCGCCTCGATATCGATGCCATGCAGGATTTGGCTCTGGCCGTAATGCAGGGTCAGGTCGGTCACGTTCAGCATGGTTCAGCGCCCCAGATAGACATCAATCACCTCTTGGTTGGCCGTCACATGATCGAGGCTGCCTTCGGCCAGGACCGATCCTTCGTGCAGGACGGTGACCTTGCACTCCAGGCGGCGGACAAATTCCATGTCATGTTCAACCACCACCACGGCGCGGCTCTTGGCCGCTTCCTTGAGGAGATCGGTGGTGTGTTCGCGTTCGGCCAGGGTCATCCCCGCCGCCGGTTCGTCAACCAACAGAAGCCGTGGCTCCTGGGCCAGCAACATGCCGATTTCCAGCCATTGTTTCTGGCCATGGCTGAGCTCGCCCGACTTGCGGGCCAGCGCGTCGGCAAGGCCGATCTGTTCGGCCAGCGCCTCGACCCGCGTGCTGTCCTTGCGGGCCGGGCGCCAGAACAGCACCGGCACCGGGGCGCGTGGGTTTTGCAACGCCATCATCAGATTGTCGCGCACGCTCTGATCCTCGAACACCGTCGGGCGCTGAAACTTGCGGCCGATTCCGGCCTGGGCAATGCGCGCCTCGGACATCTTCAGCAGGTTCTGGGTTTTTTCGCCCCAGAGCACCTTGCCCGAGTCAGGCCGGGTCTTGCCGGTGACGATATCCATGAAGGTGGTCTTGCCGGCGCCGTTCGGCCCGATGATCGCCCGCATCTCGGCGCTGCCGATCTGAAAGCTGAGGTTGTTGATCGCGCGGAAGCCGTCAAAGGTGACCGAGACACCCGAAACTTCGAGGAGATTGCTCATTCGCGGCCCTCCGATTCCTGCAGCGATCCAGTGTCCGGCCCGTAATCGGCGCCGTGCCGGTTCGGAACCAGTCGCCCGGCGATCAGATCGACCAGCCCGCCGATGCCCTTGGGTGCGAACAGGGTGACCAGGACAAAGCTGAGGCCGAGCAGCACCAGCCACCAATCGACCCAGTCGATGGTATAAAACCCGAGCCGGATCGACGGCACCAGCCCGCCGGTGAACCAGGTCGAAACCAGGCTGACCAAGGCGGCGCCGATGACCGCGCCATAGAGCCGACCGCGCCCGCCGATTGCCACCCAGACCGCCAGATAGATCGAGGCGATCGGTGCCACCTCGCCCGGGTTGATGATCCCGGCCTGCGGATAATAGAGCGCCCCGGCAATCGCTGCGATGATGGCCGTGAGCGTGAAGATGAACAGCTTGTAGCCCTCGACCGAATAACCAAGGAAGCGCACCCGCGCCTCGTCGTCGCGAATGCCACGCACCACCGAGCCGAACTTGCCCGAGACCACCCAGGCGGCGAGCAGATAGCCGAGGCCCAGCGCCAGCGCCGAGGCCCAGAGGAACCAGATCGAGATGAAATCCTGTGACGCGGTGACCCCGGGCAGGTTTTGCAGGCCGGACAACCCGTTGTTGCCACGCAGTCCGGATTCATTCTGGAACAGGTAGAGCGACAGCGCCAGGGTCATCGCCTGGGTCAGGATCGACAGATAGACGCCAGTGACCCGGCTGCGGAACGCCAGCCAGCCAAAGACCAACGCCAACAGGCCCGGGACCAGCACCACCAGCGCCATCTGCGCCCAGAAACTGTGGGCAAACATCCAGATCGCCGGGAAATCGGCGCTGCCGACCACCCCGAAGATCTGAGTGCCGATGGCATCGCGCAGCTCTTGCGGGGTCGCCGGGATCGGCGCATTGGCCAGACTCTGCACGATGATCAGCTCGGTGCGCGCATACATCAGCCACATGCCGATCATATAGCCGCCGAGCCCGAAAAAGGCGAAATGGCCGAGGGACAGGATGCCGCAATAGCCCCAGACCAGATCCATCGCGATGGCCACCAGGCACAGGCACAGGGTCTTGCCCAGCGTCTTGACGAAGGAGGTCGAGATGAAGGCGCTGCCATAGGCATGGCTGAGCAGAGTTATGGCAAGGGTGAAACCGGCCAGGCAAGCGAGGAAGATCAGCAGTGACGGGTTGCGGAAGATGAAGCTCTGTCTCATTTCGGATGGCTCCAATTGCAGCGGTTGGCCCCCTCACCCCGACCCTCTCCCCCCTGGGGAGAGGGAGTTGGATGGGGAGCGCATGTGGCGCTTTGGTGGGGGTGGTGTGACGCTGGGGTCGCGGCTTTGGCCCCCTCACCCCGACCCCCTCCCCGGTGGGGAGAGGCAGATGGAGGGGGGGCGCAAGGGGGGGCGCTGCCCCCGCGCCTTTGGCGCTCCCCCGGGATATTTTTGACCAGAGGAAGCAGGCGGAGTGGCGGCTGGTCGCGGTTGGCGGCGGCTCTGAGCATGGTCAATCTCCCGCAGCCCGGCCCTTGAGCGCGATGATGCCGCGTGGCCGGAACTGGATGAAGATGATGATGAAAACGATCATGTAGGTCTGTGCCGCCAGGGTGTTGGAGGGGTTGAACCATTCGATGCCCTTTTGCAGAAAACCGATCATCGTGGCGCCCAGCAGGGTGCCCCAGATATTGCCGACACCCCCGACCACCACGGTCATGAAGCTCTGCACGATGTAATCGGCGCCGAGCTCTGACGTCACCTTGGCGTAGAGTCCGATCGCCACCCCGGCGATGCCGGCGATGCCGGAGCCGAGGCCGAAGGTCAGCATGTTCACCCGGTCCGGGTTGATCCCCATCGAGGCGGCCATTTTCGGATTCTGGGTGACGGCGCGGGTTTCCAGGCCAAGGCGGGTCTTCTTCATCAGGAACAGGAAAAAGCCGAGGAAGATCAACGCCAACACGAAGATCGCGATGCGGATATAGGAAATGCTGACCACGTCATTGATCACCATCTGCCCGTCGAGCCAGGCGGGTGAGGTCAGCGGCCGGGCCTGGGTGCCAAAGATGTTCTTGGCCAGCTGCTGCAGCGCGATCGAGATGCCGAAGGTGGCGAGCAGGGTTTCCAGCGGCCGTGCATAGAGCCAGCGGATCACCAGCCGCTCCATCGCCACCCCGGCGGCGAACGTTACGGCAAAGGCGCAGGGAATCGCGACGATCAGCGACAGCGTGTAATCCGGGATCACCTGCTGCACGACATAGCCGGTATAGGCGCCCATCATGATGAATTCGCCATGCGCCATGTTGATCACCCCCATCACCCCAAAGGTGATCGCCAGGCCAATCGCGGCGAGGAAGTAGATCGAGGCCAGCGACAATGCGTCGAGCGCCAGATCGAGGCTCTGATTGATTCCGACCTTCAGTTCGATCGAGCGCAGGGTCTCTTGGGCGGCATCGGTGACAGGCCTGGCCGGTTCAGCGAAGGTATCAAAGAACACATGTGCCGCGAGGGCGGCGTCAATCTCGGTGCCGGTGGCCGCTGCGGGGGCCAGCCCGGCGACAACCAGACCGGCATAGGCGCGGTCGCGGGCCGCCGGGTCGTCAAGCGCGCTGACCGCCACGCCGCCGGATGAGCCAGCGTTGATATTGGCGATCAGCGCGGCGCGTTGATCGGCGATGGTCAGCCGCGCCGGGGCCAACCCGGCGGCGATCAGCAGGTCATAGGCCTCGGTCCGGCTCAGCGCCTCGCCGCCCGGGCGCAGGATCCGCGCGACATTCATGTCTTGCGGCGGAACCGAGCCCGGCGCGGCCCGGCGGGTGGTGGCGGTGATCGGGTTCAGCGCGCCGCGCACATCGACCCCAAGGTCACCGGCGAAATGGCGGATGGCGGCGATCCGCTCGGCGTCGGTTTCGCCAAAACGGATGGTCATCAGCCGTTCCAGCCGCTGTTTGCGGGACTTCAGGGCGGGATCGGGTTCGCTGTCGATACTGGCCCGCAGCGCCGGCAATTGCGCCGCCTCGCCGATCCGCGCCAGCGCGTCCAACGCCGCGCCACGGCGGGCCGGATCGGGATCGCTCAGCTGAAACTTGACCAGGCTCAGGGCGATCAGCCCCTGGATGCCGGAATTCGGTTTGATCTGTTTGAAATCGGATTTGGGCAGGTTGCCGATCTGGGTGCTGTCGGCAAAGTCGAACAGGGTCAGATCAGATCCAGCCACCTCTTCGACATAAAAGAACAACCCGTCGGACTTGCGTTGCCACATGTCACGGGCGCCCCATTTTTCCAGCACCAGCTTGGCGGCGGGCAAACCGCTGTCGCGGATCGCGTCGATGGCGGGCTGTATGGATCTGCGTGAGGATTTTTCAATCGTCTCGCGATGCTCTTGCAGCAGGGCCTGGATCGGGGCCTGGATCGGGGATGGTGTCGGCGTCGTCTGGGCCACGAGCGGCATGGCCGAAACGGCGAGCAGCATCAGGGCCGCGCGGAGGATGCGGTTCATTTTGGACCTGCTCGGGTAAGTTGGGAGCATTTGCGAAGGCAGAGGCAGTGACCTGGCGGGGATAGTCCCGCCGCCAGGTCGGGATCAATGATCCGATCAGTAGTTGGATTTCTGCTGAACGCAGCTGCTGGTGGCGGTGTTGTACATGCCGCAATCCAGGTCGTTCCAATCCGATTTCAGCACCGCGGATTCCGGCAGGAAGTCGGTCCATGCGTCGCCGGGAACCGGCTCGGTCGCCGAGATGATGTCGAATTGACCATCGGCCTGGATTTCACCGATCAGAACCGGCTTGGACAGGTGGTGGTTGGTCCCCATCACCGCAGTGCCGCCGGTCAGGTTCGGATATTCCTGGCCCCACATCGCGGCGCGCACGGCGTCGACATCGGTGGTGCCAGCGGCTTCGACGGCATTCACCCACATGTTGAAGCCGATGAAATGCGCTTCCATCGGGTCATTGGTCACGCGTTCTTCGCCAGCAAAGGCTTTCCACTGTTTGATGAACGCGGCGTTGGCGTCGGATTCAGCAGATTGGAAGTAGTTCCAGGCGGCCAGGTGACCGACGAGGTTGGAGGTGTCGAGACCCGACAGCTCTTCTTCGCCGACCGAGAAGGCCACGACGGGGATGTCGTCAGCCGAGATACCGGCGGCCGCCAGTTCTTTGTAGAAACCGATGTTGGCGTCGCCGTTGATGGTCGAGATCACACCGACCTTTTTGCCGTCAGCGCCCAGCGCCACGACGTCGGCGACGATTTTCGACCAATCCGAGTGACCGAAGGGCGTGTAGTTGACGAAAATGTCTTCGGCCGGGATGCCTTTGGTTTTCAGGTAGGATTCCAGGATGTTGTTCGTGGTGCGGGGATAGACATAGTCGGTGCCCAGCAGCGCAAATTTCTCGACGCCCAGCTCTTCAAGATAGTAATCGGTGGCCGGGATTGCCTGCTGGTTCGGTGCGGCGCCGGTGTAGAATACGTTTTTCGAGGATTCTTCGCCCTCATATTGCACCGGGTAGAACAGCAGGCCGTTCAGCTCTTCGATCACCGGCAAAACCGATTTCCGCGACACCGAGGTCCAGCAGCCGAACATCACATCGACATCCGAGACGGTCAGCAATTCGCGGGCTTTTTCAGCAAAGAGCGGCCAGTCAGAGGCCGGGTCGACAACCACGGCTTCGAGTTGCTTGCCCAGGACACCGCCCTTTTTGTTCTGCTCATCGATGAGCATCAGCATGGTGTCTTTCAGCGTGGTTTCAGAGATCGCCATGGTGCCGGAAAGCGAATGCAGAACGCCAATCTTGATCGTGTCCGCGGCGAAACCGGCGGTGCTCAACATCAGCGACCCGGCGGCAGCGCCCAGCATGGTTTTCAGAAATTGCGACATGATAACAAAGTATCCCTTATGAATATCGCCTTCGCGGAAACGGGTGTGTGACGATTGCAGCCGTCACGATCCCCCCTTAAGTCCCCGGGCGACGTCTTGTTGCGTCACTGCGGCGGCGGGCGTGTCTGGCTAGTCAGCGTGCCGTCGCAGTTTTTCGGTGCGCCATGTGGCGCGACACTCACCAAAACCGCTTTGCTGCAGCTGGGAAATCGGGCGGGCGCTGTCCGAGGTGGAGAATCGGGGATCTTGCCTGAATAATGGGCGATGTTTCGGTCGGCGCCTGATAATTGGGCAGCTCGACTAATCAACCTGCCCAAAAACCTCTCAACCCAAGCGTGAAACCACCGCGAGTCGTGCTTCCTTAAGGTCAACATTCGGGGGCCGGGATGGCTCTGAAACGGGTCAGAACACCGCCAAAAAGGTCAGGATTCGGCCGACACTTGGGAATCGGGCATCTCGAAATCGGGCAATGCGTCAAAGGCATCGCGCAGCGCCCCGCCCCAGCCGTTCGAGATCAGTTCGAAATAGGGATCGTCACGCTCGATCCGGCCAATCCGACCGGTGCAGAGCGAGTCACGCGCATAGACGTGCCAATCCAGCGGCAACGCCACTGACAGGTTCGCCTTGATGGTGCTGTCAAAAGACACCAGCAACAGCTTGATCGCCTCTTCAAAACTCATCGCGGGATCATAGGCGCGCAGGATGATCGGGCGGCCATATTTGGTCTCGCCAACCTGAAAGAACGGCGTGTCCTCGCTGGCCTCGATGAAATTGCCCTCAGGATAGATCAGATAGAGCCGGGGTTCGCCGCCCTTGATCTGACCGCCCAGGATCAGCGTCGCGCCAAAGGCGCTGTCAGCGCGCATGCCGGCATCGCTGTGCGCAGCGATCACCTCTTTCAGCGTCGCGCCCACCAGCTGTGCGACCTGGAACATCGATTCACATTGCAGAATATCCGGCGCCCGATCCGAGGGACGCTTGGAGCGTTCCTGCAGCAGGCTGACCACCGCCTGGGTGGTCGCCAGATTGCCGCTGGTCATCAGAGTGATCGAGCGGTCGCCGGGGGTCGCAAAGGTGAACATCTTGCGAAAGATTGACACGTTATCGACGCCGGAATTGGTCCGGGTATCGGCCATGAACACGATCCCGGCCTGCAATTGGATCCCGACGCAATAGGTCATCGCTTTGGCTCTCCTGGCCCGTGAGTCTGCGAGAGCACTCTATTGCTGAACTTGCAAGGAAACGCAAAGCTCCTCTTCGGCCACACCTTGCCGCAGGCCATGCACCGGCGCCGCCTCGGAATAATCGCGCCCGATGGCGACCCGGACATAACGATCATCCGGGCAGACCTCGTTGGCGACGTCAAACCCGACCCAGCCGAGCCCGTCCACCCAGACCTCGCACCAGGCATGGCTGGCCTCCTGGTCGGTGGCCCCGTCCATCATCAGATAGCCCGAAACATAGCGCGCCGGGCGCCCCATCAGCCGGGCGGCGGCGATCATCACATGCGCCTGGTCCTGGCACACTCCCTGTGCGGCGGTAAGGGCCTCTTCGGCGCTGGTGGCGACGCCGGTGCTGCCTTTGGTATAGGCCACCGCTTCGCCGACCGCGGCGCAGAGGTCGTGCATCGCCTGCAGCTGATCCTCTTCGACGGTCTTGCCCAGGTCGCGGACCAAGCGCCGGATGGTTGCGCCCGGCGCGGTGGCATCGGTTTTCTGTTGAAACAGCCACAGCGGCGTGATGCTGCGGCCCTTGCCGATCACCCCGGTGCGGTCTTCGATCTCGACCTCGCCCTGGCTGATGATTTCAACCTTTTGCGACTCCTGCATCGACAGCAGATCGACATGGTTGCGGAACTGGTCCTCGAACGACAATTCGCGATTGGCACCACTCACCTCGAGCGACCAGGACAGAACCTTTTGCCCAATCGATTCACGCGGGGTCAGACGCAGCTGTTGCAGCGCGTAATGCACCGGCCGGTCATAGGAATAGACCGTTTTATGAGAGATTTTCAGACGCATCGCACCCTGTCCCATTGTTATCGGGTGAATCGGAAATCCTGCTGGATCTGACTGGCGAGCCGCGCGGTGCCACCGATACTGGCCTCAAGAAACTCGTGCAGCCCCTCGTCAAAGATCGACTCGATCTCGCAATTGTCGAGGCGGGCATAGGCCTCTTGCGCCATTTCCAGACAGGGCAGTTCGCCAACATGGTTCTGCGCCAGATAGCGCAGGTTGCCGCTGATCTTGGAATAGCAGAACGCCAGCGACCGTGGCATCCGCCGGTCCAGGATCAGGAATTGCGCAATCGCCATCGGCGTGGTCTCGGCCTCGTTCAGCCAACGGAAAGACCGGAAGGCCGAGACCGAGCGCAGGATGGTTTCCCATTGCGCATTGTCCATGCTCGACCCGATGAAGGCCGCCGAGGGCAACAGCACATAATATTTGACGTCAAGGATCCGCGCGGTGTTGTCCGCCCGTTCGACAAAGGTGCCAATGCGGGCAAAGTCAAAAATCTCGTTGCGCAGCATGGTGCCGTGCAGGGCGCCGCGCACCTGACTGGAATGCTGCCGGATCGAGGCCAGAACCTGCGCCAGATTCTTGACCGAAACCGGTCGCGCCAGGATCTGCTTGATGTTCATCCAGGCCTCGTTGGTGGCCTCCCAGACCTCGGACGACAGGGCGGTGCGCACCATCCGCGCATTGGTGCGGGCGCCGTCAAACATCGACATCACCGAGGATGGGTTGTCCTTGTCGCGCAGCAGGTAATTGATCACCTGCGCCTGCTCGAAGGTGTCGAACTTTTCCAGATATTGTTCGCGCACCCCGGTGGTGCTGATAATGCTTTCCCATTCCGTTTCCGCGCCATCCGATGCGGTCAGCGCGATCCGGAATCCGGTGTCCAGAAGGCGCGCGGTATTCTCGCTGCGTTCCAGGTAACGGAACATCCAGAACAATCCACCTGCATTGCGTCCCAGCATGGCCATTAATCCCCCAGGACCCAGGTGTCTTTGGTGCCGCCGCCCTGGCTGGAATTCACCACCAGCGATCCCTCTTTCAGCGCCACCCGGGTCAGCCCGCCGGCGGTGATATAGATCGACTTTGGTGAAACCAGCACGAAGGGGCGCAGGTCGACATGGCGCGGCGCCAGGCCGGATTTCGTCATGATCGGGACGGTCGACAGGGCCAGCGTCGGCTGGGCGATGTAATTGTCCGGCTTGGCACGCAACTTGGCCTCGAATGCCGCCAGTTCCTTTTTGCTGGCAGCGGGGCCGACCAGCATGCCGTAACCGCCCGATCCATGCACCTCCTTGACCACCAGCTCTGGCAGATGGTCCAGCACATAGGCCAGGCTGTCGGGTTCCGAGCAGCGCCAAGTCGGCACGTTTTGCAGGATCGCCTTTTCGCCGGTGTAGAATTGCACGATATCCGGCATGTAGCTGTAGAGCGCCTTGTCATCGGCGATCCCGGTGCCCGGCGCATTGGCGATGGTGATATTGCCTGCGCGGTAGACATCCATGATCCCCGGCACCCCCAGCAGGCTTTCGGGATTGAAATTCAGCGGGTCAAGGTAATCGTCATCGACCCGGCGATAGATCACGTCGATGGGCTTGTACCCCCGGATGGTGCGCATCGCGACCCGGCCATCGACGATCCTGAGATCCGAGGCCTCGACCAGCTCGGCGCCCATCTGATCGGCCAGAAAGCTGTGTTCGAAATAGGCGGAATTGTGGATCCCCGGGGTCAGAACCGCCAGGCAGGGTTTGGAGCCGGTAAAGCCCGGCGGCGCGGATTCCGACAGCGAACGGCGCAGCTCCATCGGATAGTTGCTGACCGGCCGCACCCGCATTTTCGAGAACAGATCAGGGAACATCTGCAGCATCGTTTCGCGGTTTTCCAGCATGTAACTGACCCCGGACGGCGTGCGGCAATTGTCCTCAAGCACATAGAACTGGTTTTCGCCGGTGCGCACCAGATCGGTGCCGACGATATGGGTATAGACGCCGCCCGGCGGCGACACCCCGATCATCTGCGGCAGGAATGCCGCGTTGTTGGTGATGATTTCCCGTGGCAGCCGACCAGCTTTCAGGATTTCCTGCCGGTTGTAGATATCGGACAGAAAGGCGTTGATCGCCCGCACCCGCTGTTCGATGCCGCGTTCCAACTGTCGCCATTCCTGGGCGGCGATGATCCGCGGCACGATATCAAAGGGGATCAGCCGTTCGTCGGCGCCCTTCTGACCATAGACATTGAAGGTGATGCCGATCCGGCGAAAGAAGGTTTCGGCCTCGGTCGAGGTCTTGATCAGCGATTTCGGGTCTTCGCCCGCAAACCATTCGGCGTAATCGGAATAGGGTCGCCGCGCCATGCCAGCGCTGTCGAGCATCTCGTCGAAGAATTCGATTCCGGTCATTCCGCCTCGTCTTCTGGTGGACACTTCAGGTTTTGGCTGACCGCAGGTAATCGGCTTGTCTCATCCCCACGCCAGCCCATGAGTTGATCCTGCGCCATTTCCAGCATCCGGCACAAGGGTCACGTCAATTCCCCCCCATGATAGCGGATAAACCACTTTCTCATATGATATTTTTTTCAGCATCTTCGCGGTTTTGGCAGGTTTCACCGCCCCGGTAACGTGGCGTCAACCCGTCGCCGTTCCGGTCAGGACCAGACAAAGCAGCGCCCCGGATCAGCCCGGCGCGCGGGTCAGTGCGCGGCGCAGGGCGACCTGATAATTGGCCTCGAAGCTGAGCGATATGGGGGCGTCCGGAACCAGCTTTTGAAAGGCGTGATAGGCGCCCGGCACCATCAGGAATTCGCAATCCACCCCGGCGGCCAGCAGACGGCGGGCGTAATCGAGGTTTTCCTGCGCAAACAGGTCGATCGACCCGACCCCGATCCAGGCCGGGGCCAGCCCGGCCAGATCGTCGCGCCGCGCCGGAACCGCCTTGACCGGCACATCGGCGCCGCCTGCGGCCTGATCCAGATAGGCGGACCAGCCGTAGCGGTTCGAGGTGTCGGTCCAGACCAGACACTCGGCTTCCGCAGGCACCGGGTCCTGGCCGCTACGGTCGTCGAGCATCGGATAGACCAGCACCTGCAGCAGCGGCGCCGGCCCGGCGCGGTCGCGCGCCATAAACGCCATCGTCGCGGCCATGCAGCCCCCGGCGCTTTCGCCCAGAAGCGCCCAGCGGCTCGGATCGACCCCCAGATCCTGCGCATTGGCACGCAGCCAGCTCAGCGCCGCCCAACCGTCCTCGGGTCCGGCGGGAAACGGTGCTTCGGGCGCCTTGCGGTAATCGACCGACACCACCACGCAATTCAGCTCGCGCGCCAGCTGACCGTTGCGTTCATGGCCCATCTCCGGCAAGCCGACGATCAGACCGCCGCCGTGGAAATGCAGGATCGCCGGGCGGTCCTCGCCCTCAGCCTCGGGTTGATAGACCAGCACCCGCACCTGCGGCGCGCCGGTCGGGCCAGGAATATGGCGCTCTTCATAAATCACCCCGGGCAGCGGGCCGATCGGCAGCACCGCGTCGCGGCGGACCTCCCGTGCGGCGGCCAGATTGTCGTCGCTGAACCGGGTGGCGGTAAAGCCCTCGAGCCCGATCAACAATTCCTCATGCACCGGTCCGATCATCTGCGCCCCTTCCGACTGTTACCCGGCAATCAGAGCCTGTGCGGCGGACAAGGTCAACTGTGTCGCAAAAACACGCCCTGAACCGCAGGGGCGCGGTGTCGCTGGTGGCACAAACCCGCGCTTTTTCGCCCAAGTCGGGCCAGCGCCGGACTAAGTGATCGGATACGCTGGTCAGTGCCCGCAAAAGTGCTATCTATGCTGAAAATGATCAACACAGATCGCTGAGGCAGCAGGCCCCATGTTTCGCCCCCTCCTGGCCGCTTTGGCCGCAGGCTTATTTTCCGTCACCGACCTGTCGGCGGCGACGGTCGAGGTGAAAGCCGAGGGCGCCGACAAGGCCTTGTTGAGCGCGCTGCGCGACGCCTCGCTCAGCGTCGGGGCAATCGCCCGCGAGGTCAGTGACGGGCAAGAGCTGCTGGCCGCGGCCCAGGCCGATTACAAACGCATGGTCGCCGCGCTCTATGCCGCCGGGCGCTTCGGCGGTGCCGTATCGATCAAGGTCGACGGGCGCGAGGCCGCGGCGCTGTCGGTGCTGAACAAACTGCCCGAGATCGACCGGATCGAGATCGCCGTGACCCCCGGCCCGGCCTATCGCTTTGCAGAGGCGCGGATCGCGCCGCTGCCCGGCGGCGCGACGCCTGCACCGGGCTTTGCCGTCGGCGCGCTGGCGACCACCCCGGCGATGCGCAAGGCCGCCGAGGCCGGGGTGACCGGCTGGCGCGAGATTGGCCATGCCAAGGCCAGGGTTGCGGGCCAGCAGATCACCGCCAACCATACCAAGACCGAGATCCGCGCGTCCATCGCGCTCGACCCCGGCCCGCGCCTGCGCTTTGGTGCCACGCAGATTGCCAGCGACGCCACCCCGAGCAAGGTGCGCCCCGAGCGGATCCGCGCCATCGCCGGGATCGAAACCGGCACCCAATTCTCCCCCGATGAGGTCGCCGCCGCCGAACGCCGCCTGCGCCGCACCGGCGCCTTTCGCTCGGCGGTGGTCAGTGAGGCCGAACAGCCGAACCCCGATGCCAGCCTCGACATGATCGTCGCAGTCGAGGATGCCAAGCCGCGCCGCTTTGGCTTTGGCGTCGAGGCCAGCACCACCGAGGGCGCTTCGGTCACCACCTATTGGCTGCACCGCAATCTGCTGGGCGGCGCCGAACGGTTCCGGGTCGATGCCTCACTCAAGGGGCTGGACACCGGGACGCTGGGTGGCGACACCGACGGCATTGATTACGGGATCACCGCCTCGCTGATCCGCCCGGCCTTTCGCCACCCGGACATGAACCTGCGCTTTGCCGCCAATCTGCAGCATGTCGACGAACCGGCCTATTGGTCGAACCTGGCCGAGGCGACAATCGGCGTGCAGCGCTTTGTCAGCGAGGAGATCACCCTCGACGCCGATATCGGCCTGCGGCTGGCGCATGTCTCGGACGCGTACGGCACTCGCAATTTCAACCATCTGATCGGTCGCGCCGCGATCACCTGGGACCGGCGCAACAATGACCTTGATCCGACCCGGGGCTTTTTCCTGAACGCCGAGGCCAAGCCGTTCTTTGGTCTTGACGGCTCCGACACCGGGGCGCGGCTGTTCACCGATCTGCGCGCCTATGTGCCGCTGGGCAGCGACCGGTTTTCACTGGCCGGACGGGTTCAGGCCGGGTCAGTGGTGATGGCGCCGCTGTCCGGGACCCCGCCGGAATACCTGTTCTTTTCCGGCGGTGGCGGCACCGTGCGCGGCCAGGATTATCAATCGCTGGGCGGCTCCACCATCGCCGGGCAGCAGGTTGGCGGGCGCAGTTTCCTCGGGCTGTCGGGCGAGGTGCGGGCCAAGATCACCAGCAAGATCGGCCTCGTCGGCTTTGTCGATTATGGCTATGTCGCCGCCGATACCCAGTTTGGCGGCGGCACCTGGCATGGTGGCGCCGGCCTCGGCGGGCGCTATTACACCCCGATCGGGCCGATCCGCGTCGATGTCGCCGTGCCGGTCACCGGCCCCTCCGGCCTTGGCGTCTATGTCGGCATCGGGCAGGCATTCTGATGCGCCGCGCTGGTCTCGCCCTGGCCCTGATCCTGGCCCTGATCCTGCCCATGGCGCCGCCGTCGCTGGCGCAAGATGATGATGGCGAGGGGTTCCTCACCCGGTTGATCCAGGACAGCCTCTCTGGCACCGGCCGGGTGGTCGACATCACCGGATTTGAGGGCGCGCTGTCGTCGCGGGCAACGCTGAAGCGGATGACCATCGCCGACGACGATGGCATCTGGCTGGAATTGAACGACGCGGTGCTGGACTGGACCCGCGCGGCGCTGTTGTCGGGCCGGTTGGAGGTGCGCGAACTCAGCGCTGCCTCGATCACCCTGACCCGGCTGCCCAAGGGCGAGGCCACCACCAAGCCCGAGGCCTCGGGCTTCTCCATTCCCGATCTGCCGGTCTCGGTCACCATTGGCGCGGTGACGGCGGGCAAGGTCAGCCTCGGCGCCGCAGTGCTGGGCGAAGCGGCGGACTTCACCCTCTCCGGCGCGCTGTCTCTCATCGACGGTGGCGCGGCGGCGGATATCGTGGTGACGCGCAGCGATCAGCCCGGCGATTTCTTGCTGAAAGGCGATTATAACCCCGGTGCCGCTACTCTGGCGCTGGATCTGCAGCTGCGCGAACCCGCCGACGGGCTGGCGGCACGGATGCTCGATCTGCCCGGCCTGCCCTCGGTCGACCTCAGCGTCACCGGCGCCGGACCGCTGGATGATTTCAAGGCGGTGCTGGCGCTCAACACCGACGGCGACGACCGGTTGAACGGCCAAGTGACCCTGACCGGCACCAGCGACGGCGGTCATGGCTTTGCCGCCGATCTCGACGGCGATGTTACCGCGTTGATCCTGCCGCAATACCGTGACTTCTTTGGCCCCGAGGTGACGCTGCATGCCGATGGGGTACGGGCCGCGGACGGCGCGCTGACATTGGCCGATTTCGACCTGCGCGCCGCGGCGCTGAGCCTCGCTGGCGCGGGCCAGATCGACGCCGCTGGCCAGCCCCACGCCTTTGCCCTGACCGGGCGGATCGCCAGCCCGGACGGTGCAGAGGTGCTGTTGCCGTTCGGCACCGGGATCAACCTGCGCGATGCGCTGATCGAAGCCCGGTTTGACGCGGCCCAAGGCGATGCCGTCAGCGGGCGTTTCGACCTCGCCGGGCTGGACCTGCCGGGCTATGCGGCAGAGCGGATTGCACTGACCCTGGATGGCCGCATCACCCTGGGTCGCGACCCTGCCTTTGACGCCGCGCTGAACTTTGACGCCAGCGGCCTCAACGCCGATGACCCGGCGCTGGCGCAGGCGATCGGCGCGCAGCTGACGGGGCGCACCGGGATGACCTGGCAGGCGGGAACGCCGTTTCGCCTGACCGGGCTAGAGCTGAACGGCGCAAGCTATGGTGCGGTGCTGGACGCCAGCCTGGCACCGGGCGACGGCACCCTGCTGATCGACGCCAAGGGAGGGCTGGATGCGCGCGACCTCTCGGCCTTTGCGGCGCTGAGCGGCACCGATCTGAGCGGCGCGGCGGGGCTGGAGCTGACCCTGGCCGCCGATGCCCTTGGCGGCACCTTTCACCTGACCGCCGCAGGCGACACCACAGGCCTCTCGACCGGGATCGCGGCGCTGGACCCGTTGCTGACCCCGCCAGCCAAGCTCTCCCTCGACATCGCGCGCAGCACCGAGGCGTTGGACATCACCCAATTCGACCTCAGCAATGCCGAGTTGTCGCTGCAGGCCTCGGGCCAATTGGCCAGCCAGTCCGGCAGCATCGGCTATGCCGCCCGGCTGGAAAACGCCGGGATCTTCACCGGCGGCGACAGCGGCCCGGTCACCCTGGATGGCGCGGTCGAGATGGGTGCCGAAGGGCTGCGGATCCACGGGCTCGGCGGCGGGCGCGATCTGAAGACCGGCATGGCACAGGCTGACCTGCTGCTCGGCGGCGAAGCGAGTTTTCGATATGACGTGATCGCCGGGAAACAGGTGCTCCTGCGCGACATCCGGTTGAAAACCGATGCGGTCGACCTCTCCGCCCGGGGCGATCTGACGGCGGGCCAGCGCCGGGTGGATTTTGCCGCGGGGCTGAACAATTCGGCGCTGTTCACCGGCGGCACGGCCGGGGCGATCCGCCTGAGTGGTGTGGCCCAAGAGGGCACCGACGGCTGGCATGTCACCGCCGATGGCGGCGGGCGCGACATCGGCATTGGTAGCGCCGCCGTGGATGCGCTGTTTGCCGGGGAAACCACGCTGGCGCTGGACCTGCGCGCCGGGGAGCAGCTGCTGCTTGAGCGGCTGGCGCTGACCACGGCCGAACTCGATATCGCGCTGAATGGCAATCTGACCGCCGGCGCGCGCCGGGTTGAGGCCACCGGACGGCTGGCGAACACCGCGCTGTTCACCAAGGGCCGGGCCGGGCCGCTCGACTTCACCGCCAGCGCGACGCAGGCGGGCACCGCCTATGCGCTGCAGCTTGATGCCAAAGGCCAGGACATCGGCATCGGCAATCGCGCGGTCGATCCGCTGCTCGCCGGAATCAGCACCGTCAGCGTCCGTGCCCAGCTGGACGGCGGCACGCTGACGCTTGAGGAGGCCCGGTTTGACGGCACAGCGATTGCGGCCAAGACCAGCGGCAGCCTCTCAGCGGCTCTGATCGACCTCGGCTTTGACGCCCGGCTTGACGATGTGGCGCGGCTGACCACCGGGTTGAGCGGACCGTTGAGCCTGTCCGGCCGGGTCAACCGGGCGGACGGCGCCACAAGCCTGGAACTGCAGGCCGATGGCCCCGGCGGCATCGCCGCCAGTATCGGCGGTCAGGTGGCACTGCCCGGCGGCGCGGTGGACCTCGATATCAAGGGCCAGGCGCAGTTGGCGCTGGCCAATGCGCTGATCGCGCCGCAATCGGCGACCGGCGCCGCCACGTTCGACCTGCGCCTTGACGGCCAACCGGGGCTGGCGGCGCTGTCCGGGCCGCTCAGCCTGGCCGGTGGGCGGCTGGTCCTGCCGGAATTGCAACTGATCGGCGAAGCCCTTTCCGGCACCATCACCCTGGCCGCCGGGCGCGCCGATCTGGCGCTGACCGGCAGTGTTGGCGGCGGTCGCCTGAGCGTCTCGGGCCCGCTGCAGCTGAGCGCGCCCTACCCTGCCGACCTCGGCATCCAGCTTGCCAATACCCGCATCGAACGCAAGGGGCTGCTGTCGACCCGGATCAACGCCGATCTGGCGCTGAACGGCCCGGTGGCGGCGGGCGCCACGCTGAGCGGCCTCATCGGGTTGAGCGATACCGAAATGCGCATCCCCTCAGGCGGGTTCGGCGGCGTCGAGGCGATTCCCGAGATCACCCATATCGGTGAACCCTCGGCCAGCCGCCTGACCCGCAGCCGCGCCGGGCTGATCAGCGACGGCAGCAGCAGCGGCGGCGGCGGCGGTACGCTCAACCTCGATCTGCTGATCCGCACCGATCAGTCGATGTTCATCCGCGGCCGCGGCCTCGACGCCGAAATGCGCGGCGAACTGCGGGTGCTGGGCAGCAGCGCCGATGTCCGCCCGGTCGGCCAGATCGACCTGGTGCGCGGTCGGCTCAACATCCTGACCAAGCGCCTCGACCTGGTCGAGGGGCGGCTGCGCATGGCCGGGGCATTCGATCCGCTGATCCGCCTGGTGGCCCAGCATCAAAGCGCCGATTACACCATCGACATCACCGTCGAAGGCAGCGCCTCGGCGCCCGAGGTGACCTTTGCCTCGCAGCCCGACCTGCCCCAGGACGAGGTGCTGGCACAGCTGTTCTTTGACCGCGACCTGTCGTCTCTGTCGATCCTGCAGGCGGCCAAGCTGGCGGCGGCGGTGGCGGAATTGACCGGCTCGGGCAATGAAGGGGTGGCGGGCAAGATCCGGTCGGCCTTTGCGCTGGATGATCTGGACGTCAACCAGACGGCAGATGGCGAAACCACGCTCAGCGCCGGGAAATACATCACCGAGAATGTCTATACCGATGTCGAGGTCACCTCGAATGGCGACACCAGCCTGTCGATCAACCTTGATGTCAGCGACAGCATCACCGCGCGCGGCAAGGTCACCGATCGCGGCGACACCGGCATCGGGCTGTACTTTCAGAAAGACTATTGAACCCGGGCAGGTTCAGCCCGCCGGTTCCCCGGCGATCTGGTCGTAAAGATGCCAGGTGGCATGACCAAGCAGCGGCAGGGTCACGAACAAACCCAGGAATCCCGGCAGCATCGCGACAAAAGTCGTCAGGGCGATGAACACGCCCCAGGCCAGCATCGGCACCGGGTTCAGCGTGACCGTGGTGAAAGAGATGATCATCGCGGTGACGAAATCGACCTCGCGGTCCAGCAGCAGCGGCAACGCAATCACGGTGATCATGTAAAGCAGCAGCGCGAATCCGGCGCCGACGATGGTGCCGACCGCCAGCATGGTCAGCCCGTTGATGGTCAGGAACACGTCGTAGGAGGATGAGACATTGGTCATCACCGACAGCCCCATGAACAGCGCAAAGATCATATGGCCGATGAAGAACCAGAACAGAAACAGAAACACGATGATGGCGCAGAGCGAGGGCAATTGCCGACGGCTCTGCCGGGTCACCACGGTCAGGATCGGGCCAAGCGCCAGGCTGCGCTGCTGTTCAATGCGCCGCGACACGTCATAAAGCCCGACCGCCGCAAAGGGACCGATCAGCGGGAAAGACACGGCGGCGAAGATCAGCCAATAGCTCTGCCCGGTGGCATAGGTGATCCAGACCAGCAGCCAGCCGATGGCCACATAGGGCGCCGAAAAGACCAGCCCGTGCAGCGGCGCCCGGGCCATGTCGCGCAGCGCCCGGCGCAGCGCGGTGGCCAGCATCGCGAAATCGACCTTGCGGATCGGCGGCACGCCGGATTTCGGGGTGTCAGGCATCGGGCCTCCTCCTGCTCTCTGCGCTCAGGAGACCGGTTTTCGGCCCACCAAACAATGATTTTCGCGATGATCGCCGCAAAGCCCGCGCCAAAGCGCCCGATACGGCTATTGCCGGACCAATGGCGCCAGCGCCGCATCCTCGCGCAGCCAGACCGCCAACGCATCGCGAACGGCACCGGCAACACGCGCACGAAACGCCGGGTCGTTCAGGTTGGCGCGGTCGCGCTTGTCCGATAGGAACCCGACCTCGATCAGCACCGAGGGGATATCGGCGGCCTTCAGCACCGAAAATCCGGCCGAGCGCTGCGCGTGCGAATTCAACGGTGCCCCGGCGGCTCGCAGGGCGGCGACCAGCGCATCGGCCAGCCGGTCGGTGCGCGGCCGGGTTTCCAGCCGCGCCAGGTCAAGCAGCACATCCGCCACCTCGTCAGCCTTGCCCGACAAATCGATGCCTGAAAGGATATCGTCGCGATCATGGCGCTCGGCCAGCTTGGCCGAGGCCGCATCCGTGGCGGTGTCCGACAGGGTGTGGACCACCGCACCGCGCGCCCGCCCCTCGGCCAGCGCGTCGGCATGCAGCGACAAGAACACATGGGCACCGACTTCATGCGCGATCTCGACCCGGCGTTCGAGCGAGACAAAGCTGTCGTCGTTTCGGGTCAGCACCACCTCGATGCCCCCGGCGCGGATCAGGGTTTCCGACATTTCCCGGGCCAGCGCCAGCATCAGGTCTTTTTCCACCAGCCCTTCGCGTTCGGCCCCCGGATCGATGCCGCCATGCCCGGCGTCAATCACCACGACCAGCGGCCCGCTGCGCCCCTTGGGTGGCGCCTTGCTGCCATCCTGCGCCATCGCCCAGCCGGGACCATCCGGCGGCGCGCCTGAGACGGCGGCGAAATCGGCGACGGTGGCGGGCAGGAACCGCGCGGTCAACCGGGCGCGGCCGCTGTCCTCTGCAATACTCATCCCGGTGCGGTCCAGCGCCAGCGGCCCGGCCAGATCCAGCACCAGCCGCGACCAGCCGGGCCGGAACACGCCAAAACGCAGATCGGTGGCCCGGTCAGCATTCAGCAGCGCCCGCTTGTCGACGCCGGTCCAGTCGACCTCGCGGAAATCGAACACCGCACGCGGCGGATCGGTCAGGGTAAAGGCCCGCCAGGGCACCCCCTGGCTGAGGGTCAGCTCGACGCTCAGCCCGGCACCGGCATCGGTGATCTGGCTCTGGCTCATGTCGACGCGGGCCAAGGCGGTGAAATCCCGCTCTTGCCCGCTTAGCGGTGCCGTTGTGGCCAGTGCCAGCACCAGCGCGCCCAGAATGTGATGGATCAGCCTGCTCATGTCCCTGCCTTGAGGCGGTGTTGCCGCGCAACTTAGCCGATCCCGCCGGACTTGCGAAGCCCGGGCGATCACAAGTTTGCGCTTACGGTCGCCCGACACGGCGCTAGACTGCGTCGCAACGATAGGAGGAGGAGAAAAGATGTTTCAGGATTTGACCCGAACCGCCGCCCCCGGCAGCGCCCTGGCGGCAATGGCGCCGCAGCTTGATATGCGCCTGATGCTGCGCGCGGGCGACACCGACACGCTGGTCACCATCCGCGAAGGCGCGGTGACCGCCACCGACAGCGGCCCGCATGTGATGGCCTCCTGAGATACAAGGCTGGCCGCCGCGCCCGAGGCCTGGGCCGAATTCCTCGCACCTCTGCCGCGGCCCGGCTATCACGACATCTTTGCCCTGCTGCGCGCCGAGGCGATCCGGTTTGAGGGCAACCTGCTGCCGATGATGCAGAACCTGCTTTATATCAAACGCCTGCTGGCGTCGCTGCGCCCGGAGGTGGCGCAATGAGCATCCGTATCGAACCGATCCTTGGCCGCTACGCCCATATCGACATCGAAGGCGTGTCGCATCGCATCTATTGGGAGGAAGCCGGCCAGGGCATCCCGCTGGTCTGCCTGCACACCGCAGGCAGCGACGGGCGCCAGTTCCGCGCGATCCTGAACGATCCCGAGGTGACCGCACAGTACCGTGTCATGGTGTTCGACATGCCGCGCCACGGCAAATCCAGCCCGGCGCCAGGGACGGTGGATGACGAGTATGCCCTGACCTCCGAAACCTATGTCGCGCAGATCATGGCGTTTTGTCAGGCGATGGGTCTGGAGCGCCCGGTCGCCATGGGCTGTTCGATCGGCGGACGGATCGTGCTGCATCTGGCCAAACGCCATCCAGAGGCGTTCCGCGCCCTGATCGGCCTGCAATGCGCCGCCCATGTGCCGCGCTATTACGACGCCGACTGGCTGGACCGCCCCGACGTGCATGGCGGCCGGGTCTGCGGCTCCTTTGCCGACGGGCTGATGGCCCCGAACAGCCCGCTGACACATAAGGACGAGACCCGTTGGCATTACATGCAGGGCGGGCCGGGCGTGTTCAAAGGCGATCTGTTCTTTTACCAGATCGACGGCGATTTCCGGGCCGAGATCGACAAGATCGACCTCTCGAAATGCCCGCTGCACCTGCTGACCGGGGAATATGATTTCTCCTGCCGGCCCGAGGACAGTCAGGAACTCGCCGCCCGGCTGGGGATCGAGGTGACAGTGATGCCGAAGATGGGCCATTTCCCGATGTCGGAAAACCCGGAGGTGTTTCTGACCTATCTGAAACCGGTGCTGGAGGAGATCCGCAAGGCAGGGTGAGATTGGGGCGGCGGCACACAGGCGCGGACTCACGGGCCGCAGGCCGCCGGGCATCGCCCCTTGCCCGGCGGGCGATGGCTTGCAAGCGCCGAAAAGGGGGCCGCCCCGCGAACACGGCGGCGCGCGGCTTGTCGCCAAGCTTGCCAGGGCTGGTCTGCGAATGGACGAAGCCGAGGCCACAAGAACACGTCCGATGACCGCGCGGGCCTGTCTCAGAAAGGTGCTACGGCACCACCCGGCCAACCGCCCCAAACTCACACCCCACCCCGTCCAGCCCGCGCCCTTCGGCAGGGCCTCCACGCGCAGACAGGGGGGGCCAGAGACAGCCCTATGCTGCGGCGCTGGAAACCTTCATCAGCACAATCCCCGCGACGATCAGAAGCGCCGCGATCAAACGCATTGTCGTCAGGGATTCTCCCAGCACGACAACGCCAACGACGAACGCCCCGACGGCACCAATGCCGGTCCAGATCGTGTAGGCGGTGCCGAGTGGAAGCGATCGCATCGCGATCGAGAGCAAGATGAAGCTCGCACTCATCGCGACGATGGTAATCGTGCTGGGCACGATGAGCGTGAAACCAGCAGATTTCTTCATATAGAACGCCCAGACAATTTCCAGAACCCCTGCGGAGACAAGGTAAATCCAAGCCATGAGACGGCGCTCTCTACTGGGCCGGGCCGTCCCGGAATGATTTGGAAAAGCGGGTCGTCCCGCCTGAGCCTCTGATATTGGTTGGGATCGCACCGGTCAACAATTCAGCGCAAACCGCGCCTGAGCAAAGACAGCACAGCCCAAGGGTGGAACAGTCAGCTTTGCCTCTGCGTCCAGTCGCCGCCCTCAGCCAGTGGGTTGCGTTGCCTTCCGTCGGTGGCGGTCACCGAGGCGATATCGCTCCTCGAAACCGGGCGCCCTGCCCTGTCTCGGAAATTGGCGAGCGGTGCCTCCCGGATCATCCCGCCTGGTCCAGCCCGCGCCCCTTCAGCAGCGCCTCGACCCCCGGCAACCGGCCACGGAACCGCTTATAAAGCACCTCCGCCTCTTCCGAGCCGCCTTTGGAGAGGATGAATTCCTCAAGCCTGCCCGCCACGTCCGGGTCAAACGCCCCGCCGGCCTCCTCGAAGGCGGCAAAGGCGTCAGCATCCATCACCTCGGACCACATGTAGCTGTAATAGCCCGAGGAATAGCCATCGCCCGAGAACACATGCGCGAAATTCGGCGTCGCGTGGCGCATCACGATGGCCTTGGGCATCCCCAGATCGGCCAGCACCTCGGCCTGTTTCGCCATCGGGTCGGCGGGTGCGGCACCGTCATGAAACTCCAGATCGACGAGGGCCGAGGCGACATATTCCACCGTCTGGAAGCCCTGGTCGTAATTCGCCGCCCCCAACACCTTGTCCAGCATCGCCTGTGGCATCGCTTCTCCGGTGTCGATATGGGTGGCAAAGCGCTGCAGCACCTCGGGCACCTCCAGCCAATGCTCATAAAGCTGGCTCGGCAGCTCGACGAAATCGCGCGCGACGGAGGTGCCCGAAACACCCTCCCAGCGCACATCCGACAGCATCTGATGCAGCGCATGACCGAATTCGTGGAACAGGGTGCGCGCGTCATCATAGGACAGCAGGGCCGCCTGCCCCGCGGGCGGTTTGGCAAAGTTGCAGACATTCACCACGATCGGCGTCTGTGGCCGCGGTCGAACCGCTTGCGACCGGATCGCCGAACACCAGGCACCGGAGCGTTTTGAGCCGCGCGCGAAATAATCGCCGAGGAAGATCGCGACATGCTTGCCCTTGCGCGTCACCTCCCAGGTGCGGGCATCGGGGTGGTAGACGGGCAGATCGATCGGGGAAAACTCCAGCCCGAACAGCCGGTTGGCGCAATCGAAAGCCGCCTCGATCATCCGGTCGAGTTGCAGATAGGGCTTCAACGCGGCGTCATCCAGATCATGCACCGCCTTGCGCCGCTTTTCAGAGTAATAGCGCCAGTCCCAGGCCTCAAACGCGCCGTTCAGCCCGTCCTCGGCGGCCATGTCGGCCAGGATCGCCTGATCGGCCTCAGCTCGCGCCCGCGCCGGTTTCCAGACCTGCATCAACAGATCACGGACCGATTGCGCATCGCCCGCCATTTCGGTTTCCAGCTTGTAGGCGGCAAAATTCGCATAGCCCAGCAACTGCGCCCGTTCCTCGCGCAGCGCCAGAATCTCGGCCGCATGGGCGCGGTTGTCGGTTGCCCCGCCCATCTCGCCGCGCGACACCCAGGCCCGCCAGGCCTGTTCGCGCAGATCGCGGCGCGGGCTGTATTGCAGGAACGGCACGATCAGCGACCGCGACAGGGTGATCACCGGGCCGGGCCGCGCCTTTTCCACCCCAGCCGCCCGGGCCGAGGAAATCAGGAATTCCGGCAGCCCCTGCAGATCAGCCTCGGCCAGATCCATGAACCATTCACGCTCATCCGCCAGCAGGTTCTGGGTAAAGGCAGTGCCCAGCACCGCCAGCCGCTCCTTGATCGCCTGCATCCGCTCGGCCCCGGCACCGGTCAGCGCCGCCCCGGCACGGACATAGCCACGATGCACGAGGTAGAGCTCGCGCGCATCCTCGCGATCAAGCCCGAGGTCGTCGCGCGCCTCCCAGACTCGCCGCACCCGATCATACAGTGCCGTATTGGCGGAAATCGCCGCGAAATGCTTGGCCAGCTTCGGCGAGAAGTCGCGCTGCAACGCCTCGCGGGCCGGGGTGCTGTCGGCGCCAGACAGCGCAAAGAACGGCGACAGAACCCGGTCGAGCAATTCGCCCGAGGCCTCCAGCGCGGCGATGGTGTTTTCGAAATCCGGTGCGGCGGGATTGGCGACGATCGCGGCGATTTCCGCGTCATGCGCCGCCAGGGCCTGATCCAGCGCCGGGGCGAAATCGCTGTCGGCGATCCGGTCAAAGGCGGGGAATTGAAACGGGGTGTCCCAGGCGGACAGAAGGGGGTTGCTCATGCGGGGCTCCTTTGCCCGCAACCTAGGCCCGCGCGACGCCGCTTTCCAGCCCGCAAACCGGGCAATCGTCGCGCCGTTTCAACCCGATCTTGCGGGTCTCGCCCCAAAGCGCATCATAGATCAGCATCTGACCGCGCAGCGCCGCCCCGGCGCCGGTGATCACCTTCACCGCCTCAACCGCCATCATCGCCCCGACCACGCCGGGCAGCGGGCCCAGCACCCCGGCCTCGGCGCAGGTGGGCGCCAGCCCAGGGGCCGGCGCCTGCGGAAAGATGCATTGATAGCAGGGCGCGCCCTTGCCTGGGTCAAACACGCTCACCTGCCCTTCCCATTGCGACAAGGCGCCGGAAATCAGCGGCTTGCCCTGCGCAACGGCGGTGCGGTTGGCCAGATAGCGGGTCGCGAAATCATCGGTGCCGTCGAGGATCAGATCATAATCGGCAAACAGCGCGGCGGCGTTTTCTGCGTCGAGGCGGCGGTTGTAGGGGCGGATCGCAATATGCGGGTTCTGCGCCCTGAGCGCGGCTTCGGCGGAAAACACCTTTGGCATGCCGATATCGGCCGCGCGGTGGATCACCTGGCGCTGAAGATTGGCGTTTTCGACCAGATCGTCGTCGATCACCCCGATGGTGCCAACCCCCGCCGCGCCGAGATAGATCAGCGCCGGAGCCCCGAGCCCGCCAGCGCCGATCACCAGCACCCGCGCCTGTTTCAATGCCTTCTGCCCCGGACCGCCCAATTCCCGCAGCACGATATGGCGGGCATAGCGCTCGAGCTCAGCCTCGGAAAACAGCGGCGTATCGGGGGCTGCCGCCGGCCCAGCGGCCCGCGCCTTGAGACGGCCCAGCCCCCAGCGATAGATCAGAACCAGCGCCGCCACCGCCGCCAGAATCGCCCAACCCGCCAGCGACCGGCCGGTTGCCAGCCTGAGCGGATGCGTCAGCGGCAGGGTCAGTTGCGCCAACACCACCGCCCCGGCCAGGACCGCCAGAACCGCCATCCGCGGCCCGCGGGAGATCCCGACAAACCCGCCACCGAACCAGATCGCCGCCGCCAGAGCCAGAACCAGCAGCATCAGCCGCGCCCGGTGGAGCCAAAGCCGCCGCCCCCCCGCGCGGTTTCATCAAGGTCACCGACCTCGGCAAACCGCGCCCGGGTCACCGGTGCCAGCACCATCTGCGCAATCCGCTCGCCATGGGTCACCTGAAACGGCTGCTCACCCAGATTGATCAGGATCACCGCGACCGGCCCCCGGTAATCGCTGTCGATCGTCCCCGGCGCATTGACCAGGGTCACCCCGTGCTTCAACGCCAGCCCCGACCGCGGCCGGATCTGCACCTCAAATCCCTCGGGGATCGCCATCGCCAACCCGGTCGGCACCAGCGCCCTTGCGCCGGGCGCAAGTCGCACGCCGTCCCGCGCATCCGCCGGAAAATTCGCCCGAAGATCCGCCCCCGCCGCGCCCGCAGTCGCATAGCTCGGCAGGCCGATCTCAGGGTCAAACCCATCAAGCCGCACTATCGCAATCTCGCCCACGGTCCACCCTTCCTCTGGTCAAAAATATCCCCGCCGGAGGCCTTAAATCTCGGTCAATGCCTCGGCCACCCGCGCCGCCAGCCGGGCAGCGACCTGATCCTTGCCCATGCGCGGCCAATCCTCGGCGCCGCCAGCGGTGATCAAGGTCACCGCGTTCTCGGCGCCGCCCATGATTCCGGTTGTCGGGCTCACGTCATTGGCGATGATCCAGTCGCAACCCTTGCGCGCCCTCTTGGCGGTGGCATGGGCCAGCACATCGTCGGTTTCAGCGGCAAAGCCGATCACCAGCCCCGGCCGCCCGTCCGGCATCTGGCTGACCTGGGCCAGAATGTCAGGGTTTTCGGCAAATTCCAGAACCGGCAGCTTGCCGCCATCTTTCTTGATCTTCGACCCCGAGGCGCTGGCAACCCGCCAATCGGCGACGGCGGCGGCAAAGATCGCGGCATCGGCCGGCAGCGCCGCCTGCACCGCCTCAAGCATCTGGATGGCGGTTTCAACCCGCACCACCTGCACGCCCGCGGGCGGCGCCACATCGGCGGGACCAGTGATAAACACCACCTCGGCGCCGAGCGCCACCAGAGCGCGCGCAATCGCCGTGCCCTGCGCCCCGGACGAGCGATTGGCGATATAGCGCACCGGATCAATCGGCTCATGGGTCGGACCAGAGGTGACCAGCACCCGGCGGCCTTTCAACGGCCCACCGCGAAAATGCGCCTCGACCGCCGCGACGATATCCAAAGGCTCGACCATCCGACCGGGGCCGAATTCGCCACAGGCCATGTCGCCCTCATCCGGGCCGATCATATCAATCCCGTCCGCCTTCAGCGTCGCGATATTGCGCTGGGTTGCCGGATGCAGCCACATCCGCACATTCATCGCCGGGGCGATCATCACCGGGGTGTCAGTGGCCAGCAGCAGGGTCGAGGCCAGGTCATCCGCCCGCCCCTGTGCCATCTTGGCCATCAGATCTGCGGTTGCCGGCACCACCAGCAACAAATCGGCCGAGCGTGACAATTGGATATGGCCCATCTCGGCCTCGGCGGTCAGATCGAACAGCGCCCCATGCACCTTTTCACCGGCAACCGCAGAAATCGTCAGCGGGGTGACAAATTCCTCGGCGGCGCGGGTCAAGACCGGCGTCACCAAGGCGCCGCGTTCGCGCAGACGGCGGATCAGGTCGGGGCATTTGAACGCCGCAATCCCGCCGCTGATGATCAGCAATATCCGCTTGTTCGCCAGCATCTTGTGGTCTCCGGTCGCTTTGCCCGGTGACACTAGGCGAGCGCCGCCGGGGGGGCAAGCGCGCCGATGGTCAGAGCGCGGTTCAGTGCAGCAATGCCCGTGCCTCGCCGCCGCGCGCTTCAAGCTGGCCGCGCAGCTTCTTGAACGCCGCCGCCTCCAGTTGACGCACGCGCTCCTTGGACAGGCTCAACTCTTGCCCCAGCGACTCCAGGGTGCGCGGCTCCGCCCGCAGCTTGCGCTCGCGCACGATCAGCCGTTCACGCGCGCTCAACCCGGCCATCGCCGTGACCAGCCAGTCACGCAGCGCCGCGCGGTCGTGATCGGCGCTGACAATTTCCTGGGCCTGGGCGCTGTCATCTTCCAGCACCTCGATCCATTCGCGCCCCTCATCCTCAGCCGATTGCGTCGCGTTCAGCGAATAATCGGCCCCCGCCAACCGGCCTTGCATCATTTCGACATCGCGCAACGGCACCCCGACCTCGGTGGCGATCAACTGGCGCAGCTGATGCCCGTCCAGCGACTCGCCGCGCGCCTGTGCCTGCCGCTCAAGCTGCGCCTGAACCCGCCGCATATTGAAAAACAGCGACTTCTGCGACGAGGTGGTCCCGGTGCGCACCATCGACCAATTGCGCATCACATGATCCTGGATCGAGGCCTTGATCCACCAGATCGCATAGGTCGAAAACCGCACCCCGCGATCCGGGTCAAATTTGTCGGCGGCTTTCATCAGCCCCAGCCCGGCCTCCTGGATCAGATCATTCATCGGCGCGCCGTAGCGGCGGTATTTCGACGCCATCGAAATCGCCAGCCGCATATAGGCGATGACCAGCCGGTGCATCGCCGCCTCGTCGCGCTGGTCGCGCCAGGCACAGGCGAGCGCCCGTTCGGTTTCGGCATCCAGCATCTCGGCCTTCATGGCCCGGCGTGACAGTGTCCTGTCGGTCTGGCTATGCAGCGGCATTGCACCCCCCTGTTCTTGGCTCCATCGGCGCGCGGCGCAGCGCCGTGCTTGACGTCGCGCCTTGGCCGCATCTGGTGTTCAATCACTCGTACAGGGTATACGCTTTAATCGCGGTTCCGGTTCACAACGTGGTGTCAAAGATGCAGAACAATCTCACTCTGGTCCTTGGCGGCGCCGCCTCCGGAAAATCCGCCTGGGCCGAAGGTTTCATTGAAAACCAAGGCTTGCCAATGCTTTACCTCGCCACATCTCAGGCCTTTGACGCCGAAATGAAAGCCAAGATCGCCATGCATCTGGCCCGGCGCGGCCGTGGCTGGACCACCCGCGAAATCCCGCTGGATCTGGCGGATGCCCTGGCCGAACTGCACGCCGGACAGGCGGTGCTGGTCGATTGCGCCACCATGTGGCTCAGCAATCAGATGCTGGCCGAGCGCGATCTTGCGGCCGCGACCGATCAGCTGATCAGCGCCGCCAGCACCTGTCGCGCCGCGCTCTGCATCGTCAGCAACGAGGTCGGCCAGGGCATCGTCCCCGACAACCAGATGGCGCGCCAATTCCGCGAGGCACAGGGCCGGTTGAACATCCGGTTGGCAGCAGCGGCCACAAAGGTGGTGCAGGTCGTCGCCGGCCTGCCAATCGCGTTGAAAGGAAGCCTCTGATGCGGTTTTTCTGGGTCCGTCACGGGCCGACCCATGCCAAGGGCATGGTGGGCTGGTCGGATCTGCCCGCCGACCTCAGCGACAGCGCCCAGATCGCCCGGCTGTCGGAGTATCTGCCCGATGACGCGCTGCTGATCTCCTCCGATCTGACCCGCTCGATTGCGACCGCCGATGCGATCGCCGCCGGGCGCCAGCGCCTGCCGCATGATCCTGATCTGCGCGAGATGAATTTCGGCGAATGGGAACTGAAGAGCTCCGCCGACATCACGGCAACCCATCCCGAGCTCAGCCGCGTCTTTTGGACCGATCCCGGCGCGCATGCGGCACCCGGCGGCGAAAGCTGGGCCGAGATGACCACGCGCAGCGGGCGGGCGGTCGAGCGGCTGATGCAGGCACATCCGGGGCGCGACATCGTCGCGGTGGCACATTTCGGGGTGATCCTGGCCCGGGTCGCGGCGCAGACCGGCCAGCCGGTGCGTCAGGTTCTGGCGCATAAGATCGCCAATTTCTCAGTGACCGAATTGCGCTGGACCAGCGCGGAATGGCAACTCGGGGCGATCAATCACCTTCCGTGATGGGCACCGCCAGGAAAAGTCGCTTTCTCCGGCTCCGCGCCGCCGGTTAAGCTGTGCCCGGTTCCGCCGCGTGCAATCCAGAAAGGGCCGCCATGACCTATGATCTTTTCATCGGCGACCGCACGTTTTCAAGCTGGTCGCTGCGTGGCTGGCTGATGCTCGAAAATTTCGGCCTGCCGCATCGCAGCCATATGATCGGTCTCTATTCCGGCACTATGGCCGCGGATCTGACGCCCCTTGCCCCGGCCCGGCTGGTGCCGGTTCTGCGCTGCCCGGATGGCACCATAGTCGGCGACACATTGGCGATGGCCGAAACCCTGGGTGAACGCCACCCCGAACTCGGGCTCTGGCCCGCCGACCCGGCGGCGCGGGCGCTGGCCCGCTGGCTGGTGGCCGAGATGCATTCCGGCTTCACCGCCCTGCGCGACGCCTGTCCGATGCAATTGCTTGGACAGTATCAGGGCTTTGCGGCCTCTGACGCGGTGCGCGCCGATCTGGCCCGGATCGAAGATCTCTGGGCCCTGGCCCGGCAGCGCCACGGCACCGGTGGTCGCTGGCTCTTTGGCCGCTATTCGCTGGCGGATGTGTTCTTTGCCCCGGTCGCTGCGCGAATCGCGGGCTTCGATCTGCCGGTCAGCGCCGCGGCGGGCGCCTATGTCGCCACCGCCCTTGCCGATCCGGCGTTTCGGCGCTGGCGCGCCCTCGGCCTGACCGTCAGCTATGCGCCAGAACCCTATCGCCTCGATCTGCCGCGTGGCGACTGGCCCGGTCCTGCGCCGCTGGCGGCGCGCGCGCTGCCGCACGGCCCCTCAGAGAACGCCGCCTGCCCTTATTCCGGCAAGCCGGTGACGGATTTCCTGGAACTGGACGGGCGGGTCTTCGGCTTTTGCAATCCGACCTGCCGCGACAAAACGGTGAATGACCCCGCCGCCTGGCCGGCCTTCATGGCGCTGCTCGGCTGAGGTCTCTGGCCGCGCTCCCGCTTCATCTTGCCAGAAATATTCCGGGGGGGCGCCGCAGGCGCGGGGGCAGCGCCCCCTGCCCGCGTGCCATTGAGCTTACCCCTCGGACACCATCTGCAGCGCCGACCAGACCCGCCCCGGCGACGCCGGCATGTCAAAGCTGTCCACCCCGGCCTGCGCCAGCGCGTCGCAGACCGCGCTCATCCCGGCGGCCAGCCCGCCAACCGATCCGGCCTCGCCCACGCCTTTCACCCCCAAGGGGTTCTTGGTGGTCGGCACGTTGGAAAACCCGGTGACCAGCGCCGGCAGATCACCGGCACGGGGCAGTGCGTAATCCATCAACGATCCGGTCAGCAGCTGACCGTCGCCCGGGGCATAGCGCATCTCTTCCATGAAGATCTGGCCCAGCGCCTGGGCCACACCGCCCTGGATCTGACCTGAGGCGATCTGCGGCTGCATCACCCGGCCGATATCCTCGACCCCGGTGTAGCTGTCGATCCGCACCTGCCCGGTCTCCGGGTCCAGCTCGACCTCGCAGATGTGGCAGCCATTGGGAAAGGTCGGCCCGTCGGTGACGAATTCACCTTTGCCGAGCAGCGGCGTGCCCCGGTCGATGGCGGTGCGGGCGATTTCAGCCAGCGCCAGCTCGCGGTCGGTCCCGGCGATGCGAAACACCCCGGCCTCGTATTCGATATCGGCGGCATCGGCCTCCAGCGAGTCGGAGGCGAGGTCCTTGGCCTGGGCCAGCACCTTTTCCACCGCGTCGCGCACCGCCGAGCCGACCTTGATCGTGCCGCCGGACCCGCCCATGCCGCCGCCACGTTGCATCCGGTCGGTATCGCCCTGGTAGTAAGCGACCTGGTCGACCGGCAGATCCAGCCCCTCGGCGGCGATATCCGACAACGTCGTTTCCAGCCCCTGCCCAGCCGAGAACCCGCCGCCACCCAGGGTGACCGAGCCATCGGCATTGATTGACACATCGGCGAAATCGCGTCCCGGCGATCCCCAGAGCCCGCCCGCGGTTTCGATACACATCGCCAGACCAAAGCCGCGCAGCTTGCCTGCCGCCTCCGACGCGGCCTTGCGCGCCGGATAGCCTGCCGCATCGGCCAGCTTCAGCCCATGGTCCAGCAGCCGCGGAAAATCGCCGCTGTCATAGTCAAAGATGAATTTCGATTTCCATGGCATTTCGGCCGGCTGGATCAGGTTGCGCCGCCGCAGTTCGATGCGGTCCATGCCGATCTGGCGGGCCGCGATATCCAGAGCCATTTCAATCGCATAGGTTGCCTCGGGTCGCCCGGCGCCGCGATAGGGGGCGACCGGCACCGTATGGGTCAGATAGGCGCGCATTCGTCCGGCGATCAGCGGCGTCCGATAGACCCCGGCGACGCCACCGAAATTCAGCACCGGCGGCAGCGACCTTGCGGTGGCATAGGCGCCGATATTCAGCCGCGCGGTCACCGCTTGCGCCAGGATGGTGCCATCATTGTCCAACCCGAGTTCGACCTCGATCGCCATATCCCGGCCGGCCTCGTCGGTCAGAAAGCCCTCGCTGCGATCGGCGCGCCAGCGCAGCGCCCGGTTCAGATATCGCGCCGCCCAGAACACCAGGGTTTCCTCGCGCAGCGGCCCGGATTTCATCCCGAAAGCGCCGCCGACATCGCCCGCCACACAGCGGATCGCCTCGGGCTCCATATTCAGGAATTGCGCCAGCGCGGCGCGCATCGCCACCGGGTTCTGATGGCTGGCAAAGAGCGCGAACTTGCCTGCGCCCTCAGGCCGGGCCAGGGCGGTGCGCGGCTCCATCGTCATCGCGGTCACCCGGCTGACCGGCACCTGCGCCAGCACTCTGTGCGGTGCGGCGTCGATGGCGGCACGCACCGCCGCCCAATCGCCGCGCTCCCATTCGGCACCCAGGTTGCCAGGGCGGTCTTCGTGCACCAACGGCGCGCCGTTGGCCGTCGCCTCGGCGACATCGATTACCGCCGCCAGCTCGTCCATCTCGGCCTCGATGGCTTCGGCGGCATCCATTGCCTGGGCGCGGGTTTCGGCGATCACCATCGCCATCGGTTCGCCGACATGGCGCACCCTGTCGCTGACCAGCAGCGGTCGCGGTGTCGCCTCCCAGACCCGTTCATCCGGCCCGGCCAGTTTCATCGGCGTCTGCACCGGCCCGATACCGTCATCGGCCAGATCCTGTGCGGTCAACACCGCCACCACCCCCGGCATCCCTTTCGCGGTGCTGGTGTCAAGCGAAAGGACCCGGGCCGAGGCCATCGGCGCGCGCATGAACACCACCGTCAGGGCGGCGGTTTCGGTGATGTCGTCAGCATAGCGGCCCTTGCCGGTGATCAGCCTGCGATCTTCGATTCGGCCCTGACGTATCGCTTTGGTCATCTTTTCTCCTACCGCCGCACCGGCGCTCTGTTCTACCGCAGGTTAACCGGGCCTGCCGAAAGTTCAAACTGTGAAAACCCGGCGAAACCCCGCCGATCACGCCTGTTAGGGGCAACTTACTTGCCGGACGGCAAAGAGTCGCTTGACTTGCCTTCAAGCCGGTAATTTAACTTGGCCCGGGTCGCGTCGGGGAGTGTGAGAGACGCGGACCACAGCGGAGGAGGAACGCGCGTGACCTACAACACAATCCAGGAATTGGCCGACAGTGTACCGGTGGAGGCGCCGTCGTTTCGAACAGAATTGCCGGATTCAGTGGTCAAATCTGCCGCTCGTACCATCCAGATACTCGAATTCATCGACCATGTGCGCCGCGATGTCAGCGGTTCCGAGGTCGCGGCGGCGCTGAATTACCCGGCCTCCAGCACCTCGGCGCTGCTGCGGTCGATGGTGACGATGGGCTATCTGCAACATGATCGCGAAACCCGCGCCTATCGCCTGACCCGGCGCACCGGCCTGCTGGGCGCCTGGGTGGATCCGTCGCTGGTGCGCCGTGGCACCCTGGTCAACCTGGCGGATTCGCTGGCCGGGCTGGTCGGGGAAACCGTGTTGCTGACGCGCCGCAACGAGTTGAGCGTTCAGATCATCTATGTCGCCGATGGCGGCACCAACCCGGCGGTGCCAATGCCGGGCGAACAACATTGCGTGTCGCGCTCGGCGCCCGGAATGGCGCTGCTGGCGATGTCCAATGACCGCGAATTGCGCGGGCTGATTGCCCGGATCAATGCCGACCGTCCGGCCAATGCGCCGCTGATCGACGGTGCCGATTACGCCACCCGGCTCGGCGAAGGCCGCCGCCGTGGCAGCTATACCGGCCCCGGCATCGGGCCCGGCACCGCATCGGTGGCCCGGCAATTGCGCCATTCGGCGGTGGGCGACATGCTGGTGATGTCGGTCGAAGGCCCGACCGGACGGATGAGTGACCGGTTGAACGAGGTGTCGACGCTGCTCGGCGGCGCGCTGTCCCGGCTGGCAGGCTGATCGCTGGTCTCTCATCTCTGCGCATTCACCCGAATTTCGGTCAACACCTTCGGTCCCCGGCTGAGGCAGAAGGCGCTGCGCGCGCCCTTCGGCCCGGCGGCGCGCACCTCAAAACTTTCGTCCCAGAAAATCGGGCGGCGGAAGTAGATGTCGATATCGAGTGTCTTTGGCACCCCTTCGCGCCACAGCGCCGCAGTCAGATATCGTGCCCCCTGCGACCCGCCGACGATCGGCGCACGATAGCCGGCGCGTTTGGCCGAGGCCGGATCGACATGCAGCAGATTGCCGGTGCCCAGCGAATAGGTTTTCACGTCATCCGGGGTCAGATCAATGCTGCCGATCTGTTCCAGCGCCAGCGGATCAGCCACCACCGGCGCCGGTCGCTCACCCGCGCCGCGCAATGACGGATCGGCCATCTTGTTCGGATCGGTCTTCAGCGCCACCCGGCGCAGAAACATCCCCAGCCGCCCGTCCTGACCGTGATACCAGGTGTCGGTGGTCGTGATCAGACCGCGCGGCGCCTCGGCGATCTCGGTGATCTCACCGGAAACGGTGATCTCTTCGTCCAGCCGCAGCGGGCTGTCCATGCGGATCGACTGCAGCATGTTGACGCCGCCATTTTCGGTGATGCCGTTGATCGCGCTTTCGCGGATCGCATGGGGAATGAACGCCGCCGGGTCGATGCATTCCTGGAACAACGCCGCGCTGGAGCCGCAGACCATCATCATCCGGTCTTCCTCAGCCCGGTCAAAGCGCAAGCTTCGGCTGCGGAATTTCAGCCCCACATAGGGGGTAACGGGATTGGTCGGGCTCATGTCGATCATTGCGGGGTCCTTCTGACTGCAGAAACACGCACCGCGGGCGTTCAGGTCAACGCCGCCGCAATCGATGACAGGGTTGTGGAAGCGATTCAGACGGTCGCGATCGGTGTCACCGGCGAGCCGACGGCGCCGGGCAGACGCAGCGGCGGCGCGGTCAGCAGGAACCGGCTGCGGCCGTGTGAACGCAGCCAGTCGGCCAGTGGCGTCAGCTGCCACAGCTCGCCCAGGGGAATGCCGTTCTTGAACAGGCAATGTTCATGCAGCGGCAGGTTGGAACAGGTATGACCATGCTCACAGGGCTGCGCCGGAAGCCCCTCGACCGCGTAATTGTCGGAAATCAGCGCCGAGACACCGCTGTCGGTGACCCAGTTCAGCAGCTTGGCATCACGCCCGTTCAACACCGCGCAAGCGCCGTGCAGGACCGCCTCGTCCGGGGTCGCCATCTCTAGAATCCGCTGCGCAAAGCCGGTGTGGAACACCGCCATATCGCCGGTTTCGACGCTGACCTTGTCGGCCTCGAGCACCCGCATCAATTCGTCATAGCCGACATAGGTCCGCGCATCGCCATAATGGGCGCGCAGGTCGATCATCACCGCCCGGCCCTGCATCCCGTGCACCGCCGCGTTCTCGACCCCCAGCTTACCCGCATGTGAGGTGCTTTCGCCCTTCATCGCGGCACGCACACCGGCATCCTGCGGGTCAGTCGGCCCCTTGATGTCCTGGCCAGCGCGATAGCCGTTGTAGAACACATGTTCCTCAACCCCATTGCCATCGACGTCAAAGCGCCCGCCGACATGGGAAAACGCATCCCATTGGGTGGAATATTGCAGATGGATGATCGCCAGATCGTCGCAGAGCACATCCGGCGCGCCATCCTCTGAGGCGGCGAGGAAATTTACCGAATCGCCGCGCAGCGTCGGGCGCAGGATCGGCGGATGGCGGCGCGGGTTCAGCGCGCTGCCCCCCGGCTTGTCCAGCGGCAGCGACAGGCAGAAGCTGAGGCCCTCGCTGACCTCGGCGACCCCCTGACGGACCTTTTCCGGGGTGATCAGGTTCAACCGGCCCAGTTGATCGTCAGGGCCGAAATCGCCCCAGTTCGATCCCTCGGGGCGGTGCGTCCAGCGGCGGTTGGTCATCTGATACTTCCCTCATTTTTATGTCGTGCGGCACAGCTTGGCAACTTTATGTCGTGCGGCACAGCCTCGCAACGATCTGGCCCTGGCCTGTCCGGCGGCGATATCGGCCTTCATCTACGCGGAGTGGGTGCGGTGCTTAACTTCCAGAACATAGCGCCCGCTGTCGAGATAAATTCGCCGCTGATAGGCGCGATGCGCCTCGATCTCAGCCGCGCGGTCAGGATCTGGCAGCCAGGCCATCGCACCCGAGACATGCGCGGCGATCCATTTGCCCCGAGTTTCGGCCTGCGACATGGCCTTGCAACAGTCCTTCGCCGATCGCTTCGCCTCTCATCTCTCTGGCTGAAAGCCCCGCCCGGCTCAGCCTGCAGCCCGGCAATCCCGTCGCGCCAACGACCAGGAACTCTTTCGCCTTCGCCGTTGTAGCATATTGAAAACTATATACTTCCTTCTTTTCCCCGAGCGAGACGGCAACCACGCCCCCGGCCCCGCTCCCCCCTCGCGACCCGGAAATCCGCCCTTCGCTAAGAATGTGAAATGCACCTGCCCCGGCGTGAACGCTGGAAGTCGCGTCCCTATCGTCCCGGCAACTTGGACGGTGGTGGATTCCCTATGCTGATTGATAATTTTCTCAACCCCGGTTCGGTGGTGATCTATGGTGCCTCGACCGATCCCAAAAAGATGGGCGGGCGCGTCCTGGCCAATATGCTGTCCGGTGGCTATCCCGGCCAAGTTTATGTGATCCACCCCAAGGCCGATATTGTGCAGGGGCTGACCGCCTATAAATCCACTGCCGACCTGCCCGCGACGCCGGATACGGCGGTGCTCTGCATCCCATCGAACGGGGTTGAACCGGCGCTGCGCGACTGCGCCGCGCTCGGGGTCAAATCCGCGATCATCCTCAGCGCCGGGTTCGGCGAAGAAGGCGAGGAGGGCAAGGCGGCCCAAGCCCGGATCAAGGCCATCGCCAAGGATGCCGGCATGCGGTTCTCCGGCCCCAATTCGCTGGGCTGCATCAGCGCGGTGCACAAGTTCAGCGCGACCTTCTCCGGCTATCTGATGGAGAATACGCCAAAGCCTGGCCATGTCGGGATCATCACCCAATCCGGCGCCCTCGGCACCCATGTGATGGGCCGTGCCTTTGATATGGGCCTGGGGCTGAGCCACGGAATTTTCTGCGGCAACGAAGGCGATCTTGAAGCCGCCGATTTCATCGAGGCGATGGCGGCGGATCCCGAAACCCATGTGATCTGTGCGGCGCTGGAAGCCTGCAACGACGGGCCGAAACTGCGGCGGGCCTTGCTGGCCGCTGCGATGGCCGACAAGCCGGTGTTCATCTGCAAGGTTGGCCGCTCCGAGGTCGGCGCCCAGGCGGCGCTGTCGCATACCGGGCGGATGGCGGGCAATGACAGCGCCTTTTCGGCGGTGTTCGAGGCTTCGGGCGCGGTGCGTGTCCGGTCTATCGAAGACATGCTGGAATTTGCGCTGGTGACCTCGGTCGCTGGACGCCCGGAGAATGACCGGGTTGGCATCCTGACGATTTCCGGCGGCGCCGGGATCATCGCAGCAGATGCCGCCGATGATATCGGCCTCGATACACCGCCGGTGCGGCCGGAAACCGGCAAGGCCCTGCACGATATCTATGCGCTCTGCATTGGCGCCAACCCGATCGACACCACCGCCAATGTCGGCACCGATATCAGCAAGGCCGGGGCACTGCTGGAAGCGATGGCCAAGGATGGCCAATACGGCACCATCTACCTCTATTTGGCCTTTATCGGACGGGGTGAGCGGATCGCTAAGTTCAAGGAACACGTGATCGCGGTCAAAAACCGTTATCCCGAGCTGTCGGTGGTGCTGTCCACCTTCCTTTCCGATGAATACCGGCCCGAATTGCATGCGGCAGGCATTGCCGATGTGCTCGACCCCGACCGCGCCATTCGTGCCAGCGCCGGGGCCTGGCAATCGCGCAAGCTGCAGGCCGCGGCACGCGCCGCCGCCTCCGATTCCACCGCCCCCGCCCTGCCCGCCGCCGCCTTTGCCGGTGGCGACGAGGTCGCGGCCAAGGCCTATCTTGCCGAGGCAGGCCTGCGCGGCCCGGCTGAAACCCTGTGCCAATTCGCCGATGAGGCGGTCGCCGCGGCCAAGGCAATCGGCTGGCCGGTGGTGGCCAAGATCGTCAGCGAAGACCTGCCGCACAAGACCGAGATCGGCGGCGTGGTCCTGAACCTGCGCGATGAGGCGGCGCTGCGCGCGGCCTATGACGGCATCCTGACCCGTGCCAAAGCCGCCAAACCGGACGCACGGATCGCTGGTATCTCGGTGATCGAACAGGTCGAAGGCGGGGTCGAGATGATCGTCGGCGGCTCGCAGGATGCCAATTTCGGGCCGATGGTGATGGTCGGGCTTGGCGGCACCGCAGCGGAATTGTTCCATGACGTCGCCCTGGCCCCGGCCCCGGTGTCGCCCGAACAGGCCAGGGAAATGGTGCTGTCGACCCGCGCCTCGGCGCTGCTGACCGGCTGGCGCGGTGGCCCGGCAATGGATCTTGAGGCGCTGGCGCAGGCGGTAAGCGTGGTCAGCCATCTGGTCGCCGATCCGAAATACAATGTGGCCGAGATTGATATCAATCCGTTCCGGCTGAAAGAAAATGGCGGGTTGGTGCTGGATGCGCTGATCGGCACCCACAATTAGCAGGAGGAACGCGCAATGGAAAATATCCGTTACGATGTTAAGGATTATGTGGCCGTGGTCACCCTGGCCAAGCCCAAGGTCAACGCCCTGAGCCGGGCGATGCGGTTTGAGCTGACCGAGGCATTCGACGAAATCAACGAGCGCCCGGATGTGCGCTGTGCGGTTCTGAACGCCGACGGCCATGTGTTCTGCGCCGGGGCCGATTTGAAAGACCGGCCCGACACCAGCAAGCCCGGCGATGGCCCGCTGCACAGCCGGATCGTGCGCGAAACCTCGCTGCCGATCCGCGACAATGACAAGCCGGTGATCTGCGCGGTCCAGGGCGCGGCCCTCGGGGCCGGGTTCGGGCTGGCGATGGCCTGCGATATCGTGTTCGCGTCGAAAAAGGCGGTGTTCGGGATGCCCGAAATCAACGTCGGCCTGGCCGGTGGCGCCTCGTTGCTGATGCAGCATTTCGGCCGTTCGCGGATGCGGCGGATGATGTTCACCGGCGAAAACTTCGATGCAGAAGAGCTTTATCGCCTTGGCGTGATCGAAGCGGCACTGGATGACGAGGATTTGATGCCGACGGTGATGGCGATGGCGCATGACATCGCTTCAAAGAACCCGACCGGCATGAAAATCGCCAAACGCTCGGCCAATCTGGTCGAACTGATGTCGCCGCGTGACGGCTATATCTTTGAACAGAAATATACCCTTGAGCTGGGCCGGACCGAAAACGCCGTCGAGGCGCGGACCGCACGGCTGGAAAAACGCCAGCCGGTGTTCAAGGACGAATAAATGCGCGGGGGCATTGCCCCCGCCCACCCCAATCTGGCGCCGATTTGATCTGCGACAACCCGTAACGCGAAGTCGGTGGTATACATCGTCGACGGTCCGGGTTACGGGATGTCTTTGCTTTCCTGCCACCCCAAGCGCCGCCTTTTGCGGCCTTGTGTAGACTCGCCAGATCGGTTTCCAGATGATCCAAACCCTGTCCGATGCGCTCGCCGAGCGCGGATATGACACTTTGACCCCGGTGCAAGAGGCGGTGACCACAGCCGAGTTGCAGGATGCCGATCTGTTGGTGTCCGCGCAGACCGGATCCGGCAAGACCGTGGGCTTTGGCCTGGCGATCGGGCCGACGCTGATGGGCGCCGAGGAACGGCTGCCCGCCGCCGCCGCACCATTGGCGCTGATCATTGCACCGACCCGCGAGCTGGCATTTCAGGTCAGCCGCGAACTCGGCTGGCTGTTCGCCAAGGCCGGGGCCCGCGTCGCCACCTGCGTCGGCGGCATGGACATGCGCGACGAACGCCGCGCGCTGGACCGGGGTGCGCATATCGTCGTCGGCACGCCGGGCCGTCTGCGCGACCATATCCAGCGCGGATCGCTCGACCTCACCAGCATTCGGGCGGTGGTTCTGGACGAGGCGGACGAGATGCTGGACCTCGGCTTTCGCGAAGACCTGGAATTCATGCTGGGCGAAGCGCCCGCCGAGCGGCGCACCTTGATGTTTTCCGCCACGGTGCCGAAATCCATCGCCACCCTGGCGCAGCATTATCAGCGCGACGCGGTGCGGGTCACCACCCTGTCCGACCGCAGCCAGCATGCCGACATCGCCTATCAGGCGCTGCAGGTGGCGCAGGCGGACGCGGAAAACGCGATCATCAATGTGCTGCGCTATCACGATTCCGAAAACGCCATCGTCTTTGCCAACACCCGCGCCGCGGTGAACCGGCTGATGGCGCGGTTCGCCAATCGCGGCTTTGCCGTGGTCTGCCTGTCCGGCGAGCTGAGCCAGACCGAACGCAGCCATGCGCTGCAGGCGATGCGCGACGGGCGGGCCCGGGTCTGTGTCGCCACCGATGTCGCCGCTCGCGGCATCGACCTGCCGAATCTCGATCTGGTGGTGCATGCCGAATTGCCGACCAATGCCGAAGGGCTGTTGCACCGCTCGGGGCGCACCGGGCGCGCTGGCCGCAAGGGGATTTCGGCGCTGATCGTGCCGCCGAAGATGATGAAACGCGCCGACCGGTTGCTGAAGACCGCCAAGATCACCGCCGAATGGACAACCGCGCCGGGCGCGGATGAGATCCTGCGCCGCGACGAGGAACGGCTGCTCGCCGATCCGGTCTGGACCGAAGCAGCCAGCGAAGAAGAAGACGCCTTTGCCGCCAAGCTGCTGGAGATGCATCCGCCGCAGGCCATTGCCGCCGCCTATCTGCGCCTCTACCGCGCCGGTCATTCGGCGCCCGAAGATCTGGCCTCGCCAACGGCTGCCGCCGCCCCGCGCGAGCGCAAGCCTTTTGGCCCCAGCGTCTGGTTCGCCCTGTCGGTGGGCCGCAACGACCGGGCCGAACCGCGCTGGCTGCTGCCGCTGCTTTGCCGCGCCGGGAATATCGAAAAGGATTCGATCGGCGCGATCCGGATCCAGCCGACCGAGTCCTTTGTCGAACTGACAGAGTCGAGCCTGCCCGGATTCCTGAAAGCCATTGGCAGTGACGGCAAGCTTGAAGATGGCGTGACCATCCGCCGGATCGAAGGCACCCCTGATTTCGCACGCCATTCCGACAGCCCCCCCGCCGCCAAGCCGCGCCCCAGCGCGCCGCGCAAACCCGCCGCGCCAAGACCTGCGCCCACGCCGCAAGCCGCGGCACCTGCCCCGCATGCCGGGGCGGGCGCAAAATATGCCGCGCACCCGGGCGCACCGCAGAAACCGGCAAGGGCCGCGCCCAAGCGTGAGGCCTATGAGTCGCGTCCGGCCAAGCATGACGCACCAAAGAAAAGCCATCCGCCCCGCGATGGCGATCCCGCCACCAGCGCGCCGCGCAAAGCCAAAGGCGATCGCCCGTATAGCCACGCCAAAGACACAGGCAGCGAGCGCAAGAGCCCGGCACGGGTCTGGGGCCAGGATCGGGCAAAACCCGCAGCCGGCGCCGCAAAAAGTGGCTCTGGCTACAAGGGCAAACCGGGCGGCCCGGCGGGCAAACCCGGCGGTTCCGGCAAATTCGGCGGCGGCAAGCCCAAGCCGGCGGCCTCGGACACCTCGAAACGCTTCAAACCGCCCCGCGGCGCGGCCAAAGCCAAGCCCGCAGACCGGGCGGGCGGCAAACGTCGCGACGGTGGACATGACGTGCCGAAACGGAACAAACCCTAGCCGCGCGACGCTGCAATCGCCTGTCCGGCCGCGACGCCAGAGGACCAGGCCCACTGGAAATTGTAGCCGCCGAGCCAGCCGGTGACATCCACCGCCTCGCCAATCGCATAGAGGCCCGGCACGGCCTGCGCGGCCATCGTCTTGGACGACAGCGCGGCGGTGTCGATGCCGCCCGCCGTGACCTCTGCCTTGGCATAGCCTTCGGTGCCGCTGGGGCGAAAGGTCAGGTTACTCAGAATATCCGCCGCCCGTTCCAGTTCAGCATCCGGGACATTGCCCAGTTCGGTGGGGATGGCGATCCTTGTCGCCAGCGCCTCGGCCAGCCGGTTGGCCAGATGTTCGGCCAAGGCCGCCTTGAGATGCGCGCGCGGCATCGCCCGTTTCGCCGCCTTCAGCTTGTCCGCCGCGCCGGGCAGGACCGACAGGGAAATCGCCTCACCGGGTGACCAGTAGGAGGATATTTGCAGGATCGCCGGGCCGGACAGCCCGCGATGGGTGAACAACACCGCCTCTTCAAAGCTGACAGCGCCAACCCGCGCCACCGCCGGACAGGCGACGCCGGAAATGGTGCGAAACAGCATATCCGCCTCGCCCAGGGTGAACGGCACCAGCGCCGGGCGCGGCGGGATGACGTTCAGGCCGAATTGCCGGGCGATCTCATAGGCCTTGCCGCTGGCGCCCATTTTCGGGATCGACGGCCCGCCGGTGGCAATCACCAGCTGCCGCGCCACCGCGCCACCAACGTGAAACCGGCCATCGGCATGGCGAACCTCGCCTATCTGCGCCGACAACCGAATCTCGACCCCGCCCCTGGTGCATTCCGCCAACAGCATCGCCAGGATCTGCCGGGCGGAGTCATCACAGAACAATTGCCCGAGGGTCTTTTCATGCCAGGCGATCTTGTGCCGCTCGACCAGCGCCAGGAAATCCCATTGGCTGTAGCGGCTGAGCGCTGATTTGACGAAATGCGGGTTTTCGGACAGAAAACACCGCGCTTCGGCCCCGGTGTTGGTGAAATTGCAGCGCCCACCGCCCGAGATCAGGATTTTCTTGCCCGGCTTGTCGGCATGATCCAGCACCAGCACCCGGGCCCCGGCCTGCCCGGCGGTGGCGGCGGCCATCAGCCCCGCACCGCCCGCCCCAAGGATGATCGCGTCATATTCCATCAGGGCGTTCTAGTGCCAAGCCCGCCGGGTGGAAAGCGCCGCGCGCAGCGCCGGGTCAGCCCAGACGCGGCACCAGGATTTGCCGCAATGCGCCGCCACTGGCCAGCCGGTCAAACCCGGCGTTGATCTCGTCAAAGCCGATCTTGCCGTCGATCAGCTGATCCACCGGCAGCACCCCGCTGCGATACATCCTGAGGAATTTGGGGATGTCGCGCACCGGCACGCAGGAGCCCATATAGCTGCCGATGATGCTTTTCTCATTCGACACCAGATCGCCGTGTTCGAATCCGAACTTGGCCCCGATCGGTGACAGGCCAGCGGTCACCAGCTCGCCCCCCCGGACGGTGATCGCATAGGCGGCTTCCATCGCTGCCACCGCCCCGGCCAGTTCGACCGCGACATCGACGCCGCCATGGGTCAGTTCCATCACCTTCGCGGTCAATTCAGGGTCATTGGCGTTGAAGCTGTGGGTGGCCCCCATCTGCATCGCCTTTTCCAGTTTCCGGTCATCCAGATCGACCGCGATGATCGTGCCCGCGCCCGCCACCTTGGCCCCGAGCAACCCGCAGAGACCGACGCCGCCCATGCCAAAGATCGCCACGCTCTGCCCCGGCACGATGCGGGCAGTGTTGATCAGCGCACCAACCCCGGTCATCACCGCGCAGCCAAAGATCGCCGCGTCCTCGGGCGCGATGGACTCGTCGATCACGACCACGCTGCCCCGGTTCATCACCGCATATTCCGCGAAACAGGACACGCCCGCATGGTGGCGCACCACCTCGCCCGATGCGTCGCGGATCCGCGAGCCGCCAGAGATCAGCTCTCCCTTGGCGCGGGCTGTCGGCGCCACCGAGCAGATATTGGGCCGTCCGGCCAGGCAATTGATGCAGCGCCCGCAGGACACCGAGAACTGGAACACCACCGGGTCGCCGACCTTGATATCGGTGATCGCCGATCCGATTTCGACCACCTCGCCGGCGCCCTCATGACCCATCAGCATCGGCAGCGCAGTGCCGCGCGAGCCGTTGATCACCGACAGGTCCGAATGGCAGAGCCCGGCGCCCGCGACCTTGACCACCACATCGGTGGCCGCCGGCGGCAGCAGGGTGACCTCTTCGATGCTGAGCGGCAGGCTGTCGGCATAGGGTGCGGGGCGGGACAATTCACGCAGAACGGCGGCCTTCGACTTCATCCGGGAGATCCTTTGATTGCAATTGGCAAAAGTGGCTTTGCAGAAAGCTAGCGTCCAATTCCGGCTACGGCAAACCCCTTCGACAGATGACATCGTTTTGGCAGGCTGCCCGGATCAGACTGGCCGCATCAGACTGGCCGCGTCATCTGGCCGGGTCACACTCGCCGCATCAGCCCAACCGTGCCAACATCAGCGCCATGCGTTCGCCGTAATGGCGGGCCGAGCTTTCGCAGCCCGCCGTCAACCCGCCCTCGCCGTCGGAATTCACCGCCAGCCCCAGAAAGGTGCCCGAGACATTCAGCCCGGCATTGCCCTCGACCACCGGCGCGCCGATCAGATCCTGACCGACCCAGATCATCCCGTGCTGGGCGGCAAAGATCGCAAGAGAGCTCAGCGTCGCCAGCTTGTCACCGCCGGTATTCACCCCGCCGGTAAAGCCTCCGGCCAGCTTGTCGAGCCAGTGACGGCCGACCCAGATGTCCGATCCGGTGGCATCCATAAAGGTTTTGAACCCCGCCGCCGGGCCGCCCATATAGGTCGGGGTGCCGAACAATATCCCCGAGGCATCGGCCAGCACTTGCCAATCCGCCGGGCGCATATCCGAGACATCGATCATCGCCACCTCGACGCCCGCGCCGCGGGCGCTGTCGGCAATCACCTGCGCGGCCAGCGAGATCGAGCCGCTGCCAGACCAATAGGCGATGGCGAGTTTGGCCATGTCAGGCCCTTTCTTTCAGGATCATGTCGGCGGCTTTCTCGGCGATCATGATGGTGGGGGCATTGGTGTTGCCGCTGGTGATTGTCGGCATGACACTGGCATCAACCACCCGCAAGCCGCCAATGCCGCGCAGCCGCAGCGCCCCGTCCAGCGGCGCGTCATCGCCGCCCATCCGCACTGTGGCGACCGGGTGAAAGATCGTGGTGCCAATCTCGCCCGCCGCGCGGGCCAGATCCGCGTCGCTGTCATAGGCGGCGCCGGGCTTCACCTCTTCGGGGCGGTAGCGCGCCAGCGCCGGTTGCGTCATGATCCGCCGGGTCAGCCGGATCGCGTCGATCGCCACCCTGCGATCGCCCTCGGTCGCCAGGTAGTTCGGCGCGATCACCGGCGCCTGCATCGGATCGGGCGAGGCCAGGCTGACGCTGCCACGGCTTTCCGGGCGCAGGTTGCAGACCGAGGCCGTGATCGCCGGGTAGCTGTGCAATGGCTGGCCAAAGGCCTCGAGCGACAGCGGCTGCACGTGATATTCCAGATCCGGCGTCGCCAGATCGGGCCGCGACCGGGTGAAGGCGCCAAGCTGAGATGGCGCCATGGTCATCGGACCACGGCGGCGGATCGCGTAATCCAGCCCGATCAGCGCCTTGCCCCAGGCCGAATTTGCCAGGGTGTTCAGCGTCTTGGCCCCGGTCAGCCGCCAGGAACAGCGCAGTTGCAGATGATCCTGGAGGTTCTGGCCGATGCCGGGGATATCGCGGATCACTTCGATTCCCTTGGCGGCCAGCATCGCCGCCGGGCCGAACCCGGAGAGTTGCAGGATATGCGGGCTGCCAATCGCCCCGGCCGACAGGATCACCTCGCGGCTGGCCCTGGCACTGACCAGCTGGCCGTCGCGCAGATATTCGACCCCGACCGCGCGCCCGTCCTCGATCAGCACCCGGCGGGTATGGGCGCCGGTTTCCACCTTCAGCCCCGGCGCTTGGGCGCTGCGCACAAAGGCCTTGGCGGTGTTCATCCGCCAGCCCGAGCGTTGGTTCACCCGGAAATAGCCGACCCCGTCATTGTCGCCGGTGTTGAAATCGTCGGTCCTGGGGATCCCCGCTGCTTCGGCCGCCTCGATCCAATCGTCCAGCAGCTGCCAATGCAGACGCTGGTTTTCCACCCGCCATTCACCGCCTTCGCCGTGATGTTCTGAGGCGCCCTCGACGTAATCCTCGGATTTCATGAAATAGGGCAGCACGTCGTCCCACCCCCAGCCGGTCAGCCCCATCTGTCGCCAGCCGTCGTAATCCGCCGCCTGACCGCGCAGGTAAAGCATGCCGTTGATCGAAGAACAGCCACCCAGCAACTTGCCACGCGGGTAGAGCAGGCTGCGCCCGTTCAGCCCGGCTTCGGGTGCGGTCTTGAACATCCAGTCGGTGCGCGGATTGCCGATACAATAGAGATAGCCCATCGGGATATGCACCCAATGGTAATTGTCCTTGCCCCCGGCCTCCAGCAGCAACACCCGATGCCCGGCCTCGCCCAGCCGCTTGGCCAGCACGCAACCGGCGCTGCCAGCGCCAACGATGATGTAATCCCAGATCATGCGCTCTCTCCCGGCGGTATCTTTGCGGATGCCGGGCGGCAATGTCCACGGCAAGACATCCCTGCCTTCACCCTCACCCTGGCCCTCTCCCTTCGAGGGAGAGGGAAATCGCGGGGCGGCATTTGGCGCACAATCGACCGAACTGCGCGCCTTCCCTCTCCCCCCGGGGGAGAGGGCCAGGGTGAGGGGCGCTCAGACCGGCAGCGCCGTGGTCTTGAACACCGTCCTGAGGGCAAAGCTCGATTGCATCTGCGCCACCCCCGGCAGCCGGGTCAGGTGTTGGCGGTGAATGCGGGCGAAATCCTCGGTGTTTTCCGCCACCACCTTCAGCAGGTAATCCGCGGTTCCGGCCATCAGGTGACATTCCAGCACATCCGGGATCCGCGCCACCGCGGTCTCAAACGCCTCCAGCGTCTCATCCGACTGGCCCTGCAGGGTGATCTCGACGAACACCGTGGTCGACACCCCCAGCTTGCGCGCGTCCAGCAGCGCCACATAGTCGCGCACATAGCCCGACGCCTCCAGCCGTTGCACCCGCCGGTGACAGGCCGATTGCGACAGGTTCACCTTGTCCGAGAGATCGGCATTCGAAATCCGGCCCTGCCGCTGCAGCACCCTGAGGATTGCGCAATCAATTGAATCGAGGGCCATGGCACGAATATCCTGCGCAGAAAGCTGAGTCGCATCGAAGGATATTCGGCCAGGGGCAGGAAAGGCGAGAGATTTCCCCGCCTAACCCGGATTTATCGCACAAACCAGATTCAGCTGGCCGCTTTCAGCGAATCGCGGATTTCCAGCAGAACGTCGAGCTCCGACGGCCCGGCCGGGGCCGCTGCCGGTGCGGCCTCTTCTTGCTTGCTGGCGGCGTCCTTGGCCTTGTTCACAAAGCGGACCAGCATGAAGACGACGAAAGCGATGATCAGGAAATTGATCACGGCCATCAGGAAGGCACCATAGGCAAACGCCGCCGCGCCGGCCTCACGCGCCTCGGTCAGGCTGGCATAGGTGTCGTCACCCGACAGAACGATGAATTTATTGGTAAAATCGACACCGCCCATGAACAGGCCGATGATCGGGTTGATCAGGTCATCGACCATGGATTTCACAATTGCGGTAAATGCCGCACCGATGATGATCCCCACAGCCATGTCCATGACATTGCCCTTGGCGATAAAGTCCTTAAATTCTTTCAACATGTCCCACTCCAGTGTTTCTTGGCGCGTTGCCTTATCCGACAATGCACAATGAATAGCATTTTTGCGCACAGCCCAAATACTGTAATCTTGCCTGGCAAAGGCTTACCTTGCGCCACCCCCCCCCACAAAATGAGGTTGCCGATGTCGATCACCGACATGAAAATCAACGACCGCTGGCCAGCACAGGATCCGAATGTGCTGCAGCTGTATTCCTTCCCCACCCCGAACGGCAAGAAGGTGTCGATCGCACTGGAAGAGATCGGATTGCCCTATGAGGCGCATCTGGTCCTGCTCAGCGATGACAATGTGCGCAGCCCGGAATTCCTGTCGCTATCGCCGAACAACAAGATCCCCGCGATCCTTGATCCCAACGGCCCCGATGGCACCCCGATCGGGCTGTTCGAAAGCGGCGCAATCCTGCTCTATCTGGCTGAAAAGACGGGCAAGCTCCTGCCCGCTGGCGCCGCCAAACATGAGGCGGTGAAATGGCTGATGTGGCAGATGGGCGGGCTGGGTCCGATGCTGGGGCAGCTTGGGTTCTTTTACAAGTTCGCAGGCAAGGAGATCGAGGATCCGCGCCCGCGTGACCGCTATATCGGCGAAACCAGCCGCCTGCTGAACGTGTTGAACCAGGCGTTGCAGGGCCGCGATTGGGTTGCCGGGGACTATTCGGTCGCCGATATCGCCATCGTGCCCTGGCTGCAGGCGCTCGATTTATACGAGGCCAAGGACACGGTCGGCTGGGCGGATTTTGCCAATCTGCAGCCCTATGTTGATCGCTTCATGCAGCGCCCGGCGGCGCAAAAGGGATCGAATATCCCGCCGCGTCCCGGCAGCTGATCCGAACCGGATTCACTTGCCCGGCCCTGTGGCCGGGCAAGATGTCAGCCGCGCAGCACGCCGCCGGTGGCCCTGCCGACCTTGTCGACGATCTTGGCTGACAGCGCCTCGATCTCGGCCTCTTTCAGGGTGGCGGTGCGCGGTTCGATGCGCACCGTGATGGCCAGGGATTTCTGCCCCTCCCCCAGCGACCCGCCGATGAATTCGTCAAACACGCGCACATCGGTGATCAGCGCCTTGTCGGCGCCGGCGGCCGCATTGACCAGGTCCAGCGCCGCGACATCCGCCGCCACCACAAAGGCGAAATCGCGTTCCACAGCTTGCAGATCCGACACCTGCATCGCGCCACGGGTGACCGAGGCGGCGCGGGGCAGCGGCACCTCTTCGGGCCAGATGGTAAAGGCCACCGCCGGCCCCTTCACATCCATTTCCGCCAGGATTTTCGGATGCACCTCGCCAAAGATGCCCAGCATCTTTTTCGGGCCCAGACAGAACCGCCCGTGCCGACCGGGATGCCACCACCCCGGACCGTCGCGCAGGATCTGCACCTTGGCCGGGGCCCCGATGGCCGCCAGGATCGCCTCGGCATCCGCCTTGGCGTCGTAGAGATCCACCGACCGCGAGGCGCCATGCACGTCCTTGGGACCAGTGCGTCCGACCAGCAGGCCCGCGACCAGCAGCTTCTGGTCGCCCGGTTCGCCACCGTGCCAGGCCGCGCCGACCTCGAACAGGGCCAGATCGGACATGCCGCGCGCCTGATTGCGCGCCGCCGCCCGCAACAGGCCGGGCAGCAGATCCGGGCGCAGATGGCTCATCTCGGCGCTGATCGGGTTGGCCAGCATCGTCGCATCATCGCCACCGCCAAACAGCGCCGCCGCGGCCTGATCGATGAAGGAATAGGTCACGCATTCATTGTAACCCAGCGCCGCCGCCGTGCGCCGCGCCACCTGTTCGCGCTTTTGCAACGGCGTCAGGATCGGTTTCGGCACCCCCGGCTGGCTGCGCGGCAGTGGTTTCGGCTCAAGCTGGGTGAGCGAGGCCATCCGCGCCACCTCTTCGACCAGGTCGGCCTCGCCCAGCACATCCGGGCGCCAGGACGGCACCTGCGCCATGTCGCCGTCCATGACAAAGCCCAGCCGTTCCAGCGTCGCGCGTTGCTCTTCCGCCGGGATATCCATACCGACCAGCGACGAACAGCGCGCGGTGTCGAGCCGATAGGCGCGCGACACATCCGGCACCGCACCGGCAACCACCATTTCAGAGGGCACGCCGCCGCAGAGGTCGATCACCATCTGCGTCGCCAGGTCGAGCCCGGCCATGTTGAATCCGGGATCAATGCCGCGTTCATTGCGGTAGCGCGCGTCGGAATTGATCTTCAGCGCCCGACCGGCATGGGCGATCTGGATGAAATCCCAGAACGCCGCCTCGATGAACACATCGGTGGTTTCCTCGGTGCAGCCGGTGTCGAGCCCGCCCATGATGCCGCCGATGCTTTCGACGCCCTTGTCGTCGGAGATCACCAGCGCCGCCTCAGGCAGCGCGTATTCCTTTTCGTCCAGCCCCAGGAAGGCTTCGCCGCCCTTGGCCTGATGGATCCGCAGCGCGCCGGTGACCTTGCCCGCGTCAAACACATGCAGCGGGCGGTTCTGGTCGTAGGTGAAGAAATTGGTGACATCGACCAGCGCCGAGATCGGGCGCAGCCCGATCGCCCGCAGCCGGGTTTGCAGCCAGTCCGGGCTTGGCCCGTTCTTGACGCCGCGCACCAGACGCCCGGCAAAGACATGACAGCCCTCGGTGGCGTCCTTGTCGATGCTGACGTCGATCGGACAGGGGAACTGGCCGCTGATCTCGACCGTTTTCGCCGGTTTCAACCTGCCCAGCCCGCGCGCCGCCAGATCCCGCGCCACACCGCGCACGCCCAGCGCATCGGGGCGGTTCGGGGTGATCGCGATTTCGATCACCGGATCGACCTTGGCCGGATCATTCTCGGCCAACCAATCAGTGAAGCTCTGCCCGACCTCGCCCGAGGGCAGTTCGATGATGCCATTGTGTTCGTCGCTGAGTTCCAGCTCACGTTCCGAGGCCATCATCCCATGGCTTTCGACACCGCGTATATTGCCCACCGACAGGGTCACATCGATGCCCGGCACGTAATCGCCGGGCTTGCACAGCACCACGGTGATCCCGGCGCGGGCATTCGGGGCGCCACAAACGATCTGTTTGTCGCCCTCGTCGGTTTCCACCATGCAGACCCGCAACCGGTCGGCATCGGGATGCTGTTCGGCGGTTTTCACCTTGGCCAGAGTGAACCCGGCCAGCTTGGCGGCGGGGTTTTCCACCCCTTCGACCTCGAGCCCGATATCGGTCAGGGTCTCCAGGATCTCGTCGAGGCTGGCCTCGGTTTCCAGATGGTCTTTCAACCAGGAGAGGGTGAATTTCATGTCGTGTCCTTCCTCGGCGCCGCCTCAGCGATCTGCCAAATCCTCAACCAGCTCGAAATGTTCGAACACCAGCTCCATGTCCGGCGAAAAGCCTGAGGTACGGGTGAAATAGGCTTCATGATCCCGGCGCCATCCGGCGAGCGAGGTGTTCTCGCCCTCGGCCAGCGCCATCGCCTCGGTCACATCACCAAAGCGCACGCGCTCCACCGACGTCGTCCGAATGACAAGCGCCGGGGTGCCGTCCCAATTGGCAGCGATATCGCAGCGCCCGACCTTGGGCAGCGCCTCAGGCTCGTCGGCAAAGACTGACGCCGCCTCACAGGTCGCGGTTTTCGCGCCGCTGCGCACCAGCGTCAGCAGCTCGGCACAAAGCGTGGCGTTGTCGCCAAAGCGAAAGGTGCCCGCGCCGGGGTAGGTCACTTGCAGGTCTTCCATGTCGTCAGTCATTGCACGCCACCCAGAGCCGCCGCCGCGTATTCGCCACCGCCGAAGAAAACGCTATGCGCATAGCTTTTTCCTGCGCCGTCCCGCGTTGCACGACCCGCCCGTGCCTTGCACGGGCAGCCCCCGACCGCCCCCCGGGCGGGGGCTTTGCCCGCACCCGCAATCGGGGACTGCCCTATTGATGCGAACCGGATTGCCACCTCAGACCCCGCCCCTGAGCGTCGGCACCTGGAGTGCCGAGAACCCATAGTGGCGCAGCCAGCGCAGGTCTGAATCAAAGAACGCCCGCAGATCGGGGATGCCGTATTTCAGCATCGCGATCCGGTCGATCCCCATGCCAAAGGCAAAGCCCTGCCAAGCCGCCGGATCAATCCCGCCAGCCTGCAGCACCTTGGGATGCACCATGCCGGACCCCAGCACTTCCAGCCAATCGTCGCCCTCGCCGACCTTCACCGTGCCGCCTTCCCAGGCGCACTGAATATCGACCTCGGCCGAAGGTTCGGTAAAGGGGAAATGGCTGGCCCGGAACCGGGTCTTCACCGCAGTGCCGAAATAGGCGCTGAAGAACTCTTCGAGACACCATTTCAGGTTGGCCATGCTGATGTCGCGGTCAATCGCCAGCCCCTCGACCTGATGGAACATCGGGGTATGGGTCTGGTCGTAATCGGCGCGATAGACCCGGCCCGGAGAGATCGTGCGGATCGGCGCGCCCTCTGCCTGCATGCTGCGAATCTGCACCGGGCTGGTGTGGGTGCGCAGCACATGCGGCGGGCGATTATCGCCCGCTGCACGGTGCATGTAAAACGTGTCCATCTCGGCCCGGGCCGGGTGGTGGCTGGGGATATTCAGGGCGTCGAAATTATACCAATCATCCTCGACCTGCGGCCCCTCGGCCACGGCAAAGCCCATATCGGCAAAGATCGCGGTGCATTCTTCCCAGACCTGGCTGACCGGGTGGATCGTGCCCGCCCGCCGGGTCCGGCCCGGCAGCGTCACATCCAGCCATTCGCTGCGCAGCCGTTCGTCCAGCGCCGCATCGCCCAGCGCCGCCTTCTTCGCCGCCAGCGCCGCGTTGATCTCGTCCTTCAGCGCGTTCAGCGCCGGTCCTGCGATCTGGCGCTCTTCGGGCGTCATCTTGCCCAGTTCGCGCATTTTCAGGCTGACCTCGCCCTTTTTGCCGACCGCCTGCACCCGCAGATCCTCAAGCGCGGACTCATCGCCCGCCGCGCCGATCAACTGCAGCCATTTTGCCTTCAGATCGTCCATCCGATCCTCCTGATGCCTTCGCGGCCCGTGCTACTCGCCACGGCGCAATGGTGCAAGACTGTGGCCCCGCCGCGCGCTTGGTAAAATTCTAGTCGTTCGCCCTGATCCGGTCATTTTTCCGACCTAGCCATGCCCTGTCCGGCGGCGATAATGGCCCGGTAGCGCGCCAATCCAGCGCCAAGAAATCTCGTAAGCAAAGGACGACATCCGAAATGTTGCACCATCTCACCAAACTGGCCGCCGTGGTGGCCACCACCCTGCTCTGCCTTGGCCCAACCGCCGAGGCCGAGCCGATCGTCGAGGCGGTCTCGATGCAAGGCAAGTCGGATTACACGCCGCCGCCCGACAGCGACCAGCGGCCCTATTTCACCACCGCCGACGGCTGTTCCTATCGCCGCGCCCAGGCGCCGGGCTATGCGCCGACCTGGCACCTGATCCTCAACCCCTATCACATCGGACAAGAACCGGCGCATCGGCGCTGCCCCGGATCGCTCAGAAACTGACATCTGATCTCTGGCCTCACTCCAAACGAAAAGGGCCACCCTGCCGGGCGGCCCTGTCAATTTCACCAATCCGGTTGCAATCAAGCGGGCAGCGCGGCTTTCGCCTGTTCGACGATCACGCCAAACGCCTCGGGTTCATGCACGGCGAGATCGGCCAGAACCTTGCGGTCGACCTCGATCCCGGCCAGCGACAGCCCGTTGATGAAGCGCGAATAGGTCAGCGCCTCGTCATGCGAGCGCACCGCGGCATTGATCCGCTGAATCCAAAGGGCGCGGAAATTGCGCTTGCGCACCTTGCGGTCACGGGTCGCGTATTGATTGGCCTTGTCGACCGCCTGGCGGGCGACTTTGAAGGTGCTCTTGCGACGGCCGTAATAGCCTTTCGCCTGATCGAGAACCTTTTTGTGACGGGCGTGGGTGACTGTGCCACCTTTGACTCTGGGCATATCCTGTCCTCCTTACTTCTTCGCGTAGGGCATCATCGGCTTGATGATCTGTTCATCAGCCTTGGACAGGACGGTCGTGCCGCGGGCATTGCGGATAAATTTCCGCGTCCGCTTGATCATCCCGTGGCGCTTGCCAGCCTGGGCCACCTTGATGCGTCCAGTTGCGGTCACCTTGAACCGCTTCTTGACGCTCGATTTCGTCTTCATTTTGGGCATTTCCGTCTCCTTTAAAGATGGTCGAACGCACGACTCGGCATGCCACTTCGGGCCGGCCGCGCGGATAGAAAGCGCCGTATAGGAGGAAGCGGCGGGCGGATCAACAGGTAATTGCCTGCAGCCAGGGGGCGCTGCCCCCTCGGCCTCTGGCCTCACCCCCGGGATATTTTGGACCAGAGGAAGCCGGGGGATTGGTCGCCCGCTATATCCTGGCGATATAGCGCCGCCAATCGCCTATGGCCGTGATGTCGCTGGCGGCGTCGACCGCGGCAGATTCACACAGGAACCCCTGCACCACCCGGCCATCGGCCAACGCGATGCTGCCCAGCCCCAACGGCGCCGGGATGGCGCGCAGAAAACTGCCGACCTCGGCCAGCGGCAACTGCCAAAGCTCAACCGCGATTTCCGCGCCGCTGCCCGCCGTGCCGCGCACCAGGCCGGGCCGGTCAGGCGGGCCACCGGCCAGCGCGTAGAAGCGATAGGCATCGCTGGTGCAGGCCGCGCCCAGAAACGCGCCGCCGCGCTCGGTCAGCTGATGGTTCAGCGGCAGGCCGGACATATGCGCGCCGCAAACCGCCAGAATCAGCCCTTCGGGCGCGGCATCGGGCAGGTCCGTCGCTGGCGTGAACGGCCAGCCGGTGGCGCCCAGGTTGCGCGCCCCGGCCGCCTCGAGCCCCAGCGCGATGCTGGCGATCTCTGCGTCCTGCCCGGCCGCGGCCAGCAAGGTGACGCTGCCCGGGCGGCCATCGGCGCGGGCCGGGACCGGCACCGCGATGCCGCACATGTCCAGCAGATTGACGAAATTGGTATAGGTGCCGAAGTTGGAATTCGGCCCCACCGGATCGGTCGCCAGATCGTCCACGGTGTAAAAGGTCGGGATCGTCGGCACGCAGAGCGCATCGAGCCCGGCCAGCGCCGGTTCGGCGGCACGGGCCAGATCCTTGAGCCGGTAGAGCCCGCGAAACGCATCCGCCGCGCTCAGCGTCTCGGCCTTGCCGATGATCTGCCGGGTGACCGGCAGGATCGCCTCGGGATCACGGGCCAGCAGATCCGCGATCACCGTATAGCGTTCGGCCACCCAGGCGCCTTCATAGAGCATTTCGGCCACCGCATAGAGCGGGGTGAAATCGATCTCGCGAATCTCGGCGCCCTGCCCGCGCAACAGATCGACCGCCGCCTGAAAGCTGGCCTCTTGCACCGCGTCGCCGAGGAACCGGATGCTGGCCGGATCGGGAATGCCGATCACCGGCGGCGCGGCGCGGCGGCTCAGCCCCGGCGCTGCCACGGGTTTGCAAAAGGCATCGCCGGGGTCATAGGCGCAACAGGCCTGAAACGCCGCATGGGCGTCGGCGACGGTCAGTGCAAAGATCGACACGGTTTCGATCGACCGGCAGGCCGGAACCACGCCGCTGGCCGACAGCGCCCCCAGCGTCGGTTTCAGCCCGACGATATTGTTCAGCGCCGCCGGCACCCGGCCCGAGCCGGCGGTGTCGGTGCCCAGCGCCAAGGCAACAATGCCATGACCCACCGCCACCCCGGACCCGCCCGAGGATCCGCCCGGCACGATCTCGGGATCAATCGAATTCAGCGGCGCGCCATAGGGCGTGCGCACCCCGACCAGACCGGTGGCAAACTGATCGAGATTGGTCTTGCCGACAAAGATCGCCCCGGCGGCACGCAACCGAGCAACGACAAAGGCATCCTCCACCGGCGTATAGGCGAAAGCGGGGCAAGCCGCGGTGGTCTCATACCCGGCGACATCGATATTGTCCTTGACCGCGAACGGCACCCCCCAGAGCGGGCGGGCGGCATCAAAGGCGCCCAACGCTGCTGCCTCGGCCCGCGCCGCACCCTCGCTCGGCATCGCCAGGAATATGCCGGGATCGTTGATGTCCGCGATCCGGGCGAACACCTGCGCAATGACCGCTTCGGGTGACACTCCGCTGGCATAGGCCCGGTGCAGATCGGGGATGGTCATCTTGATTTCGGGAAGATTTGACATAGCTGGACCTTCTTGGCGGCAATGCGCGTGGTGTGTTTGCTACCTCCCCCTTTTTGAGGGCTGAGTTCAAATGCTAAGAATTCACAAAACCGATGCATTTTTTGCAGCACAAGGCGCCGGATGAAACATTTACAGACCTTTCACTATGTCGAAGGCGTGGCCCGGGCCGGGTCGATCCGCAAGGCCGCGGATGACATGAACATCACCGCCTCGGCGCTGAACCGGCGGATTCAGCGCTTTGAAGAGGAATTCGGCTATGAGATCTTTGAACGCCTGCCGCGCGGCGTGCGGCTGAACCCGGCGGGTGAATTGCTGATGCAGCATTTCCGCGTGCAGGCCTCAGACCTGCGGCGGGTGCAGGGCCAGGTCGCCGATTTGTCGGGGGAACGGCGCGGCCATGTCTCGGTTGCCTGTTCGCAGGCGCTGATTCCCTATTTCCTGCCCGCCCAGATCGCCGCCTATCGGCAGAATCACCCCGGCGTGTCGTTTTCGGTGCGGGTCCGCGACCGCGAGGCGGCGGAACGTGAGCTGGCCGAGTTCAGCAGCGATCTGGCGCTGGTGTTCGAGCCGGTGCATCTGGTCGATTTTGAAGTGCTGATGGCGGTGCCGCAGATCATCAACATTCTGATCCGCCGCGACCATCCGTTGGCGGCAAAGCCGGTGGTGCGGCTGCGCGACTGCCTGGACCATCCGCATGTGCTGCCGACCTCGCAATACGGGGTGCGGGCATTGCTGGACACCGCCGCGGCGCTGGGATCGCGGCCGCTGAACCCGATTGCCGAATCCGACAGCTTTGAGTTCATGCGTCATTATGTGCGCCACGAAAACGCGGTGGCCTTTCAGATCCCGATTGGCCTGCACTGCGGACCGGACAGCGACTGTGTGATGCGCCCGATATCCACCCGCGACATGCCCCCGGGCAATCTGCTGCTGGGGCAGATGCGCGGGCGCACCCTGCCGGTCGCCTCGGCCCGCTTTGCCCAGGGGCTGGCGCAGGCGATGGAACCGTTCCGCGAGGCCAATTCTCCCGGAGGTTGAGTGGTGCATTTTTTGCATCGCTTTGGCAAAATATTAGCAGACGTCAACAGCACTCAAATACCCTAACCTTTGAGTGTCACACCACCGCGCCTTCCGCAGGTCGGCGCAGGAACAGCTGCTGGAGCAATGCCATGACCACATTCACCCCTCTCAATCGCCGCCGCTTTCTGGGCGCCTCGACCGCCGCGCTGGGGGCTGCTGCCCTTGGCGGCCTGTCCCGGCCCGCAATGGCCGCAGACAACCTGACCGTCGGCTTCATCTATGTCGGGCCGAAGGACGATTTCGGCTATAACCAGGCCCATGCCGAAGGCGCCGCTGCGGTCAAGGCGATGGCCGGGGTGACGGTTCTGGAAGAGGAAAACGTGCCGGAGAGCCAGGACGTCCAGAACACCATGGAATCGATGATCAATTTCGACGGTGCCGGACTGCTGTTCCCGACCTCGTTTGGCTATTTCAATCCCCATATCCTTGAGCTGGCACCGAAATACAGCGACGTGCGCTTTGAACATTGCGGCGGGCTCTGGACCGAGGGCAATCCGACCAATGCCGGGTCCTATTTCGGCTATATCGGCATGGGCCAGTATTTGAACGGTGTCGCCGCTGGCCATGCCTCGAAAACCAAGAAGATCGGCTTTGTCGCGGCCAAGCCGATCCCGCAGGTGCTGAACAACATCAACTCCTTCCTGCTCGGCGCCCGCGCGGTCGATCCGACGATCACCTGTCAGGTGATCTTTACCGGCGAATGGTCACTGGCGGTGAAAGAGGCCGAGGCAACCAATGCGCTGGCCGATCAGGGCTGTGATGTCATCACCTGCCATGTCGACGGGCCCAAGGTGGTCTGCGAAACCGCCGTGGCGCGCGGCGCCTATGTCTGCGGTTATCACGCCGATCAAAGCCCGCTGGCCGGTGACATGTATCTGACCGGCGCCGAATGGAACTGGGCCAGCGTCTATACCGACATGGTGGCCAAGACGATGGCGGGCGAGCCGATCGACAACTTCGTCCGCGGCGGCCTCGCCGATGGCTTCATCAAGATGAGCCCGCTTGGCCCGGCCGTCTCTGACACCGCGCGTGCCCAGTTCGAGGCGGTCAAGGCCGAGATCGTGGCCGGTGGCTTTGCCGCGATCAAGGGCCCGCTGAAGGACAACAAGGGCAATGTCATCGCTGCCGCAGGCGAGGGCTTTGTCGAAACCGACGTCAAGCTGGAGAGCATGGACTACCTCGTCGAGGGCGTGCTCGGGTCCACCAGCTAAAATGACCAGCCAGGCGCAGATACCGGCGCGGGGCCATGGCACCGGCGCGCAGACCTTGATTGGCCTGATGTTCCGGGCCGAGGCAGTCCTCATCCCTGTCGGCGCTTTGCTGGCCGGGGCGGCGGCGTTCAGCCTGTTTCTGCTGGCCATCGGCAAATCACCAGCGGAGTTCTATGCGCTGGTCTGGAAGGCCGGGTTCTCCTCGGCCTTTTCCTGGCAGAACACCCTCAGCCGGGTGGCGCCGCTGGTGCTGGCGGCGCTCTGCGTCGCCCTGCCCGCGCGGCTGGGTCTGGTGATCATCGGCGGCGAGGGCGCGATTGTGCTCGGCGGTCTGGCGGCGGCGGTGACCGGCACCGCGGTGGCCGGCCTGCCTGCGGGCATCGGCATGGTGACCATGGCCCTGGCCGGAATGGCCCTCGGCGGGCTCTGGATCGGCACGATCGGCGCACTCAGGATCAAGCGCGGGGTGAACGAGACGATTTCATCGCTGCTGATGGCCTATATCGCGATTGCGCTGATGAACCATTTCGTCGAGGGGCCGTTCCGCGACCCCGCCAGCCTCAACAAACCCTCGACCGCGCCGCTGGAGGCCGGGCTGAGGGTCGGCGACATGCCCTTTGTCGCGGCCCATTGGGGGGTGGTGGCCGGGGTGCTGGCCTGCCTGTTCTGCTGGATCCTGATCGAACGCACCACCCTGGGCTTTGCCGCCCGGATCGCTGGCGACAACGTCCGCGCCGCGCAGGTTCAGGGCCTGCCGGTCAGCCGGTTGGTGATCGGCTTTACCGCGCTTGGCGGTGCCTTCGCCGGGCTGGCCGGGTATTTCGAGGTCGCCGCCGTGCATGGCTCGGCCAATGCCTCGCTGATCGCCGGTTATGGCTATACCGGGATCCTGGTCGCCTTTCTGGCCCGCCACAACCCGCTGGCCATCCTGCCGGTGGCGGTGCTGCTCGGCGGTTTCGAGGCCTCAAGTGGCCTGATCCAGCGCCGGATGGACCTGCCCGACGCCACCATCCAAGTGTTCGAGGGCATGGTCTTTGTCATCATCCTGCTGAGCGAGGCGCTCTATGGCCGGTTGCGCATCTTCACCCCGGCATTCTGGGAGCATCGCTGATGGATCAGGTTGAAATCGGTCTTTGGGGGGTGCCGCTGGCGATCCTCGGCGGGGCGATCCGGGTCTCGACCCCCTTCATCTTTGTCTCGCTCGGCGAATGCCTGACCGAACGCTCCGGGCGGATCAACCTGGGGCTTGAAGGCACCCTGGTTTTCGGCGCCATGAGCGGCTACGCCGTGGCCTATGAATCCGGCAACCCTTTTGTCGGGGTGCTGGCGGCGGCGCTGGCCGGGGCCTGTTTCGGGCTGCTGCACGGCTGGATTTGCAAGTTCAAGGGCGTCAACGACATTGCCGTCGGCATCGCAATGATGCTGTTCGGCATGGGGCTCGCCTTCTTTTTCGGCAAGCCCTACATCCAGCCACAGGCGCCAGACCTGCCCGCCTTCAACCTGGGCTGGTGGTCGGATATCCCGCAACTGCGCGCGGCGCTTCAGGTCAATGTGCTGTTCATCGCCGGTGGATTGCTGGCGGTGGCGATGGCCTGGATGTTCCGATCCACCCGCGTCGGGCTGATCGTGCGGGTCGTCGGCGACAGCACCGATGCGGCCCGGGCGATGGGCCTCAGCCCGGACCGGGTGCGGCTGCTGGCCACCGGGGCGGGCGGCGCGCTGGCCGGGATCGGCGGCGCCTATCTGTCGCTCTATTATCCCGGCAGCTGGACCGAGGGCGTGTCCTCTGGCCAGGGGCTGATGGCGATTGCGCTGGTGATCTTTGCCCGCTGGAACCCGATCAACTGCTTCTGGGCGGCGCTGCTGTTCGGCGGGGCCGGGGCGCTTGGCCCGGCGCTGCAATCGGTCGGCGTGTCCGAGGGCTATTACCTGTTCTTCGCCGCCCCCTATGTGCTGACCCTGGGGCTGCTGATCCTCACCTCTTCCCCCGACCGCGCCATGCAGGGCGCGCCGCTGGAACTAAGCCTGACAAAATAAGGAATAATCTGATGAACGGACTTGGCGGTCTCAACAAATCCGAAAACGGCGTGGTCATCGGGCTGGTGCAATTGCAATTGCCTGTGGTCAAAACCAAGGCCGACCTGACCGCACAGACCGCCCGGGTGGTCGAGCTGGTCGGCAAGGCGCGGCGCAATCTGGGCACCATGGATCTGGTGGTGTTCCCGGAATACATGCTGCACGGGCTGTCGATGGACACCAACCCCGAGATCATGTGCACCATGGACGGCCCCGAGGTCGCGGCGCTGAAACAGGCCTGTATCGACAATGCCATCTGGGGCTGCTTTTCGATCATGGAGGCGAACCCGGACGGTTATCCCTATAACAGCGGCATCATCATCGACGACCTTGGCGAGGTCCGCCTCTACTACCGCAAGATGCACCCCTGGGTGCCGGTCGAACCCTGGGAACCGGGGGATCAGGGCATCCCGGTCTGCGATGGTCCGAACGGATCGAAAATCGGCCTGATCATCTGCCATGACGGCATGTTCCCGGAAATGGCGCACGAGGCGGCCTACAAGGGGGCCGAGATCATGATCCGCACCGCCGGATACACTGCCCCGATCCGCGAGTCCTGGCGCTTCACCAATCAATCCAACAGCTTTTGCAACCTGATGGTCACCGCCAATGTCTGCATGTGCGGGTCCGACGGCAGCTTTGACAGCATGGGCGAAGGCATGATCGTCAATTTCGACGGCAGCGTCATCGCCCATGGCCAGACTGGTCGCGCCGATGAGATCATCTCTGCCGAGGTGCGCCCCGATCTGGTGCGCGAGGCCCGCGCCGGTTGGGGGGTTGAGAACAACCCCTATCAATTCGGCCATCGTGGCTATGTCGCGGTCAAAGGCGGCGCCCAGGATTGTCCGTACACCTACATGAATGACCTCGCCGCCGGGCAATACCGCCTGCCCTGGGAGGACAGCATCAAGATCACCGACGGCACCGGATTCGGCTTTCCCGCGCCAACCCGCCGCTTTGGTGAATAGGAGCCCAGCCCATGACCACGATCACCAGCACCCCCTATGCCTGGCCCTATAACGGAGATCTGCGCCCGGACAACACCGCGCTGATCGTCATCGACATGCAGACCGATTTCTGCGGCACGGGCGGCTATGTCGATCACATGGGCTATGACCTGACGCTGACCCAGGCACCGATCGAACCGATCAAGGCCCTGATGGCGGCGATGCGGGCCAAGGGCTATCACATCATCCATACCCGCGAGGGGCATCGCCCCGATCTCTCGGATCTGCCCGCCAACAAACGCTGGCGCTCACAGCAGATCGGCGCGGGCATCGGCGACGCAGGCCCCTGTGGCAAGATCCTGATCCGTGGCGAACCCGGCTGGGACATCATTCCCGAGCTTTACCCGGCCGCAGGCGAGGTGATCATCGACAAGCCCGGCAAGGGCAGTTTCTGCGCCACCGATCTAGAAATGATCCTGCGGCTGCGCGGGATCGAGAATATCATCCTGACCGGAATCACCACCGATGTCTGCGTCTCGACCACCATGCGCGAGGCCAATGACCGCGGCTTTGAATGCGTGATCGTCGAGGATTGCTGCGGCGCCACCGATCCGGCCAACCATGTGGCTGCCATCAATATGGTACGGATGCAGGGCGGCGTCTTTGGCGCGGTCAGCGACAGCGCCAGCCTGATCGCCGGGTTGCCGGGATGAGCCGTTATGACCCCACCGAAGCCGGGGCTATCAGCGTCGAGGCGCTGCATATGACCATGCGCTTTGGCGATTTCACCGCGCTCGACAATGTTTCGATGACCATTCGTGCCGGGACCTTCCACGCGCTTCTGGGCGAAAACGGCGCCGGGAAATCCACCTTGGTCAAATGCATCATGGGATTTTATCACGCCACTGAGGGCGAATTGCTGGTCGATGGCCGTCAGGCGGTGATGACTGATCCCAAGATGGCGCAGACCCTGCGCCTTGGCATGGTCTATCAGCACTTCACCCTGGTGCCGTCGCTGACCGCCGCCGAAAACCTGGTGATCAGCCGCGCCGACACCCCGGCGGTGATCGACTGGCGCAGCGAACGGCGCCGGTTGGATGCGTTCATGGCCGGGATGCCGTTTTCGGTGCCGCTGGATCAGCCGGTCAGCCGCCTGGCGGCGGGGGAAAAGCAAAAGCTCGAGATCCTCAAGCAGCTCTACCTCGGCAACCGCTTTCTGATCCTGGACGAGCCGACCTCGGTCCTGACCCCCGGCGAGGCCGATGAGGTGCTGAGCCATGTCCGGGCGCTGACCACGGCGAGCGAAATCACCGTGCTGATGATCACCCATAAATTCCGCGAGGTCAGCGCCTTTGCCGACGAAGTCTCGATCCTGCGGCGCGGCAAATATGTCGGCGGCGGCAAGGTCGGCGAGATGAGCGTCGAGGAGATGAGCCGCGCAATGATGGGCGAAGCGCCGGTTGTCAGCGACCGGGGCCGCGCGACGACGGTTAAAAAGCCACTGCTGGAACTGCGCGGCGTCACCGCCAAGGACCGCACCGGACTGCACAATATCGAAATCGACGACGTGACCCTGAATTCCGGCGAGATCCTCGGAATTGCGGGTGTTTCCGGCAATGGCCAGATGGAGCTGATGGAGATTCTGACCGGCCAGCGGCGGCTGACGGGGGGCGAAATCCGGGTCAACGGCGCATCCTATTCCGCCACGCGGCGCGAGGCGCGCGCGCATCAGATCCGCTATCTGCCCGAGGAACCGCTGCGCAATGCCTGCGCCCCAAGGATGAGCGTTGCCGAAAACCTGGCCTTCCGGATGTTTGACGCCTCCGCCGATGGCGGCACGATATTCTGGAAGAACGCCGGGGCCATCGCGCGCAATGCCGATGACCTGATCGCCGGGTTCAACGTCAAGACGACCTCGCCCGCCGCGCGCATCGCCGCGCTCTCTGGCGGCAATGTGCAGCGCGCGGTGCTGGGCCGCGAATTGACCGGCGCGGTCAAGGCGCTGATCGTCTCCAACCCCTGTTTCGGCCTGGATTTCGCCGCCGTCTCCTCGATCCGCGACCGGCTGATCGAGGCGCGAAACAACGGCACCGCCATCTTGCTGATTTCCGAGGATCTGGACGAGATACTGGAATTGTCCGACCGGGTTCTGGTGATGTCCGAGGGGCGGGTGACCTTTGAAACTCCGATTGAAACCGCCGATATCGCCGAGATCGGCCAGCATATGGCAGGGCATGGCTGATGCGCGAGATTCCCGCAGATCCTTTCGAATTCCCCTATGATCCCAATGCCATCGCCCTGATCGTCATCGACATGCAGCGCGATTTCATCGAACCGGGCGGCTTTGGTGCCAGCCTTGGCAACGATGTGGCGCTGGTGCAGGCCATCGTGCCGAAGGTCGCGGAACTGATCGCCGGATTCCGCAAGGCCGGGCTGCCGGTCATTCACACCCGCGAATGCCACCGTCCCGACCTGTCCGATTGCCCGCCCGCCAAGCGCTTGCGCGGCGCGCCCGCGCTCAGGATCGGCGATGCCGGGCCGATGGGCCGGGTGCTGATCGCCGGGGCGCCGGGGGCCGAAATCGTCGCCGAACTGGCGCCGCTGCCCGGCGAGATCGTCATCGACAAGCCCGGCAAGGGCGCCTTCTACGCCACCGACCTGGGCCAGCAACTGACCCAGCGTGGGATAAGGCAGCTGGTCTTTGCCGGAGTCACCACCGAGGTCTGTGTGCAAACGACAATGCGCGAGGCCAATGACCGCGGCTATGACTGCCTGCTCGCCAGTGACGCCACCGAAAGCTATTTCCCGGCCTTCAAGGCGGCGACGATCGAAATGATCACCGCCCAGGGCGCGATTGTCGGCTGGGTGACACCGACCGCGACAATTCTGGAGGCGCTGGATGGCTGACCCCAAGGCGATTGCCGCCTTCCTGCCCGATGGCTGGGCCGATCAGCCGTTCGAACCGTTTCACCCGGGCGTCGAGATCATGCGGCTGTGGCAGGGCGGCCCGGATGTGGCGCTGTTGCGTTACGCGCCCGGCGCCTCGGTGCCACGGCATCGGCATCGGGGACTTGAGACGATCCTGGTGCTGTCAGGCAGTCAGAGCGACGACAAGGGCCGCTATTTCCAGGGCGCGCTGCTGTTCAATCCCGCAGGCTCCGAACACCGGGTCTGGTCCGAAGACGGTTGCACCGTGTTGATCCAATGGGAACGGCCGGTGGAATTCATCGACTAGCGATTTGGTCGAAGAATCCCGCGCCTCAGCGCATCAATTCCGGCAATTCTCCGGTCAGACCGGCGGCCTCGCGCAGAAATCCCCGGCGCAGGCGCGGCAGCGCGTTCACCGCGCCCATGCCGATGTCACGGGTCAGGCGCAGCAGTGGATTGTCGTTCGAAAACAGCTTGTTGGTCAGGTCCGTCGCCATCGCCAGGCTGGCGGTGTCAAAGCGGCGCCATTCCTGATAGCGGCCCAGAACACTGGCCGCGCCAATATCCTCACCGCGCCGTGCGGCCTCGTGCAGCACCTGCACCAGCGCCGCCACATCGCGCAGCCCGGCGTTCAGCCCCTGCCCGGCAATCGGGTGCATCCCATGCGCCGCATCGCCAACCAGCGCCAGCCGGTCTGCAACAAATTCATGCGCGATGCTGAGGCCGAGCGGATAGGCAAAGCGCTGCCCCTCCAGCCGGATTTCGCCGAGGAAATCGCCAAACCGGGGGCGCAGGGCGGTCAGGAAATCGTCATCCGACAGCGCCATGAAATCACGCGCGGTCGCGGCGCTCTCGCTCCAGACAATGGAGGACCGATTGCCGGGCAGCGGCAGGATCGCCAGCGGCCCGGGCGGCATGAAGAACTGATGCGCGACGCCATGATGCGGCAGCTCATGCGCGATGGCGCAGACCAGCGCGGTCTGGCCATAGCCCCAACCGCTGCGCTTGATCCCGGCGCGCGACGCGGTGCCGCTTTGTCGCCCATCGCACCCGATCACCAGCGCCCCGCTCAGTTCGGTCCCCGAGGCAAGGGTCAGCCGCATGCCCGCGCCATCCGCCACCTGCGCGGTGACGGTTTCGCCGGAGATTTGGGTGATCGCCGGCTCATCGTCCATCGCCTCAAGCAGGGCGCGGCGCAGGAACCGATCTTCCAGCATCTGGCCCATCGGGCCCTCTTCGATCTCGGCATGGTCGAACTGCAGACCGAACAGCCCACCGCCCTGCCCGGCATGGCCATCGCTGACCTTGATCTCCAGCATCGGCTCGGCGTGCTCAGCCACCCTGTCCCAGACGCCCAGCGCCTTGAGCAAGCGGACCGAGGCCAGCGCCAGCGCATAGGCGCGTCCGTCAAAGGCGACTTCGCCCCGGGTTGCGGCGGGCAGCGCGTCGATCACCGTGACCGAAAACCCGGCCTGCGCCAGGCCCAGCGCCAGGGTCGGGCCGTTCAGCCCGCCGCCCACGATCAGAATGTCAGTGCTGCGTGCCATCGCGCCCCCCTTGCCCTCGCATATTGCCGCCATGCACAGGATTGTCCATGCGCCCGGCTGCCGCTACCGTCCCAGAGAACCTATAGGAGAACGGCATGGACAAGTGGCTGTGGATGAGCGCGGGCGAACTGGGCCGCGGGATCGGCGCGGGCGAGATTGACCCGGTGGCGCTGTGCGACACCTATCTGGCCGCCATCGACGCGCATCCTGACACCCCGCGAATCTATGCCCGCGTCACCCATGACCGGGCCCGCGCCGAGGCCCGTGACGCCGCCGAACGGGCGCGGCTGGGCCTGCGCCGGGGGCCGCTGGACGGGGTGCCGGTGTCCTGGAAGGACCTGTTTGACAGTGCCGGGGTGGCGACCGAGGCCGGGTCGGCGCTGTTGCAGGGCCGGGTGCCGGACCGTGACGCACAGGTGCTGGCCAATGCCACGGCAATGGGACTGGTCTGCCTGGGCAAGACCCATATGTCGGAACTGGCGTTCTCTGGCATCGGGCTCAACCCGATCACCGCGACGCCGCCGAATCGCAACGATGCCACGGCCGTGCCGGGCGGCTCCTCCTCTGGTGCCGCCGCGTCGGTGGCCTTTGGGCTGGCCGCCGCCGGGCTGGGCAGCGACACCGGCGGATCGGTGCGCATTCCGGCGGCCTGGAATGACCTCGTCGGGCTAAAAACCACCTCCGGGCGGGTGCCGCTGGACGGAGTCGTGCCGCTGGCCAAGGCGTTTGACACCATTGGCCCGCTCTGCCGCAATGTCGAGGATTGCGCCCTGACCCTAGCGGCGATCGAGGGCGGCAGGCCGGCGGATCTGCGCGGCGCGACGCTGGACGGGATTCGCTTTGCCGCGCTGGACACGCTGGTGCTGGACGATATCCGCGACGCGCCGCTGTCTGGCTTCCGTTCGGCCCGCGAACGGCTGCAACGCGCCGGGGCGCTGGTCACCCCGGTGGAGGCACCCGAATTGGCCCAGGCCAATGACCTGTCGGGTATCCTGTTCACCTCCGAGGCTTACGGGCTGTGGAAGGCCGATATCGAGGCGGCACCGGAGAAAATGTTTCCGGAAATCCTGAGCCGGTTCCGCAGTGGCGCCGATTACGCCGCCGCCGATTACGTCGCCGCCTGGGAATTGCTGCACCATTATCGCCGGATCTTTTTGGCGCGCATGGCCTCCTATGATGCGGTGATCTGCCCGACCGCGCCAATCCTGCCGCCGAATGCCGAGCGGATGCTGGCGGATCATGAGTATTATGTCGCCGAAAACCTGCTGGCCCTGCGCAACACGAGGGTCGGCAACCTGATGGGTCTCTGCGCCCTGACCCTGCCGACCGGGGTGCCCTCATGCGGGTTGATGATTCTCGCACGACCCGGCAGTGAAGAGGCGCTGTTGCGCCTTGGTGCCGCAGCCGAAAAGGCTTTGTCCTAAAAGCCACAAACCCCGCCCGCAGCGTCAACGCAACTGGACGCGGGCGGGGTCTGCGGTTAATTTTAGGGTAACGGGGCGATCAACGACCCCGATCCAGAGGCAGTGCATGATTTACCCCGAGCGGTTCTCGAACCTACCGGCCTATGCTTTCCCGCGTCTGCGCGGGCTTCTCGACCCGCATCCTGCGGGCGGGCCAGTGGTCAATATGACCATCGGAGAGCCAAAGCACCCGTTCCCCGATTGGGTGAAAACGGTGCTGGCCGAAAATATCGACGGATTTGGCGTCTACCCGCCGAATGACGGATCACCGGAATTGCTGGATGCGATTTCCGGCTGGATCAAACGCCGCTATGGCGTGGAATTTGACGCGCAGACCGGTGCGATGGCGCTGAATGGCACCCGTGAGGGGCTCTATAACGTCGCCATGGCCCTGCTGCCGGAACAAAAGCGCGGCAAACGGCCGGTGGTGCTGATTCCGAACCCGTTTTACCAAGTCTATATGATCGCGGCGATTTCCATCGGTGCCGAGCCGGTGTTCGTGCCCGCGACCCGCCAGGGCGGCTATCTGCCCGATTACGGCGCCCTGCCCGCCGAAGTGCTGGATCGCACGGTGGCGGCCTATATCTGCTCGCCCGGCAATCCCCAGGGCGCGGTGGCCGATGCCGGATACTGGCAGGATCTGCTGGCGCTGGCGGAAAAGCACGATTTCCGAATCTTCTCGGACGAATGCTATTCCGAGATTTATCGCGGCGACACCGCCCCGATGGGGGTGCTGACCGCAGCCGAGGCGGCAGGCAGCGATCCCGAACGCATCGTGCTGTTCCAATCGCTGTCAAAACGGTCGAACCTGCCGGGCCTGCGCGCCGGGTTCATTGCCGCCGGTCCGGAAAGCACCGCCCACATCCGCCGCCTGCGCTCCTATGCCGGGGCGCCGATGCCACTGCCGCTGCAACGGGTTGCCGAACGGGCCTGGGCGGATGAGGCGCATGTGACACAAAATCGCCGCCTTTACGCGGAAAAATACGTCGCAGCGGATCAGGTGATGCAAGGCGTGCCCGGATATCAGGGCCCCGAGGGGGGCTTTTTCCTGTGGCTTCCTGTCGAAGACAGCGAAGCGGCAGCGCTGAAACTCTGGACCCAGGCCGGTATCCGGGTGCTGCCCGGCACCTATCTGGGCCAGGACACCAACGGGGAAAACCCCGGCAAAGCCTATATCCGGGTCGCCATGGTGGCCCCAAAAGACGAGATGGTTGAGGCGCTGACCCGCCTTCGCGACTGTCTGTATAACTGAGGGAACGAGCAAAATGGCCTTTCAGACACGGGGACGCGATCCTTTGTTCGACAGCAACATGCAGGCTGCCATCGAACGCCGCGGCAAAGAGCTGATTGGCGTTGTCGTGTTCTTTCTCGGCCTGCTGGCGACGTTGGCCTTTGTCTCTTACTCCCCCGACGATCCCTCGTGGATGTCGGTGACCGAGGCGCCGGTGCAGAACTGGCTGGGCCGTCTCGGCGCCAGTCTGTCGGCGCCGATCTTCATGATTCTCGGCATGGGCGGCTGGGGCATTGCGGCGCTGGGTCTGGTCTGGGGCCTGCGTCTGGGCCTGCATTTTGGCGCCGAACGGGTGTTGTCGCGCATCGTCTTTGCGCCGATCTGGATCGCCCTGCTGTCGCTCTATGCCGCCTCGCTGATCCCGAGCGACGCCTGGAGCCATTCCTTTGGCCTCGGCGGGTTGTTTGGCGATACCGTGCTTGGCACCTTGATCGGGGTGGCGCCGGTCAGCGCCTCGATCGGGCTGAAACTGCTGTCGCTGGTGCTGGGCCTCGGCTCCGCCGCGCTTGGGCTCTATGTCTTTGGCCTGACCCGTCGGGAAATGGCGCGCGGCTTTCAGATCGCCGTCTATGGCGTGATTGTCGCCTATATTGCGCTCACCAAGCTCGGCTCGAAAGCGGCGCAGATGGCCTGGCGGGCGACCCTGATCGCCAAGGACAAGCTCGCCGATCACCGCGCCCGCAAACGCGCCGAAGCCGCCGAACTGGCAGCCATCCACGCCGCCGAAGCAGCGGTTCCGTCGCCGCACCAGGCCGCGCCCGAATGGAGCGCCGAGTCCGAACCGCCCGCCACCCCCAATCTGCGTGACCGGCTGACCGGCATCGTCCGCCGCGCCATGCCTGCGGCAGAGGCCGCGGCCCCCGCCGCCCATGATGCGCCCGAGGTCAACGCCTGGCAGGAACCCGAGATGCCGGAACCGACACGGCCCGCACCGACACGGCCCGCACCGGCGATCACCGCGCCCAGAATGGCCGCCCCCGCCGCGCAAATCGATCAACCGCGGGCGCCGCAGGTCAGCGAACCGCCCCTGCAGCGCCCGGCGCCGCAACCTGCCCTGCAACCGCAGCCACGCCTCGGCGGCGTCACCCGACCGCGTGAGGAGGCCGAGCAACCGGCCTATGCCGCGACCGCGCAGCCGACCCAGCACGAACCCGCCACAGCGGCACCCAAGGCCGGATTGTTCAGCCGCCTGCCGAACCTGATGCGCCGTGCCGAACCTGAAACCGGCCCGGCACCGTTTGCCGAGGTCGACGACAATGGCACCGCGCTCGACGGTCTGCCGCTGGATGACCGGATCAAGGCCAAGATCGCCGATGCGGTGCGCCAGCGCGCCCGCACCTCGGCAAGGCTCAGCGCCCCGACACATCAGCCGCTGACCAGGGGCCGTGGACGCGGGCCCGATCCGCTGATCCTGGCGCAGGCCCCGGCCGCGCTGCCGCCCGAGCCGCCGCTCACCCCCGCAGAACCCGCGCATCAGGCGACGCCGGATCCCGCGCCGGTGGTCGACTCCTATCACGCCGCAGAAGAAACCCCGTTGCTGCTGCCCGAAGCCGCGCCGGTCGCCGTCGCCCCGCAGATGACCCTGCCGCAGACCGCCGCCGAACCGCAGCGCCGGGTGGTACAGCCGAAAACGGGCCGCGCGCCGGCCCCTTCGGCCCGTGCCCGGGCCGAGGCCCAGCCGACGCTGAAATTCGAAGACCGGGTGTCGGATTTCGAATTGCCGCCGCTGAACCTGTTGTCCGATCCGGCAAACATCACCCGCCACCACCTGAGCGATGACGCGCTTGAGGAAAACGCCCGGATGCTGGAATCGGTGCTCGATGATTACGGCGTCAAAGGCGACATCGTTTCGGTCCGCCCCGGCCCTGTGGTCACCATGTATGAGCTGGAGCCGGCACCGGGCCTCAAGGCCAGCCGGGTGATCGGATTGGCCGATGACATCGCCCGCTCCATGGCGGCGCTGTCGGCGCGGGTCTCAACCGTGCCCGGCCGCTCGGTGATCGGTATCGAGCTGCCCAATGACAACCGTGAAATGGTGGTGCTGCGCGAAATCCTGGCGGCGCGGGATTTCGGTGACAGCAACATGAAGCTGCCGCTGGCGCTGGGCAAGGATATCGGTGGGGATCCGATCGTGGCCAATCTGGCGAAGATGCCTCACCTGCTGATCGCCGGGACCACGGGCTCGGGTAAATCGGTGGCGATCAACACGATGATCCTGAGCCTGCTCTACAAGCTGACGCCGGATGAATGCCGGTTGATCATGATCGACCCGAAAATGCTGGAACTGTCGGTTTATGACGGCATTCCGCATCTGCTCAGCCCGGTTGTGACCGACCCGAAAAAGGCGGTCGTTGCCCTGAAATGGGTCGTGGGCGAGATGGAAGAACGCTATCGCAAGATGTCCAAGATGGGGGTGCGCAACATCGACGGCTACAATGGCCGGGTCGCCGATACCCTGGCGCGTGGCGAGATGTTCAGCCGCACCGTGCAGACCGGGTTCGATGAGGACAGCGGCGAACCGATCTTTGAAACCGAAGAGACCCAACCCGAAAAGATGCCCTATATCGTCGTCATCGTCGACGAGATGGCCGATCTGATGATGGTCGCGGGCAAGGAGATCGAGGCCTGCATCCAGCGCCTGGCGCAAATGGCAAGGGCCTCTGGCATCCACCTGATCATGGCAACGCAGCGGCCCTCGGTCGATGTGATCACCGGCACCATCAAGGCGAACTTTCCGACCCGGATTTCGTTCCAGGTGACCAGCAAGATCGACAGCCGCACCATTCTGGGTGAGATGGGCGCCGAACAGCTTCTTGGCCAGGGCGACATGCTCTACATGGCGGGGGGTGCGAAAATCGTGCGCTGCCATGGCCCCTTCGTCAGCGATGAAGAAGTCGAGGAGATCGTCAACCACCTCAAGGCCTATGGCCCGCCGGATTACATCGGTGGCGTGGTTGAAGGGCCCGATGAGGAGACCGAGAGCGATATCGACCTGGTGCTCGGCCTTGGCGGCAACACCGGTGGCGATGACGCGCTATACGATCAGGCGGTCGCGGTGGTGGTGCGGGATCGCAAATGTTCGACCTCCTATATCCAGCGCAAGCTCGGGATCGGCTATAACAAGGCGGCGCGCCTGGTCGAGCAGATGGAGGATCAGGGGCTGGTGTCGGCGGCCAACCATGTCGGCAAACGCGAAATCCTGGTGCCCGAGCAGCAGTGAGTTCTGCATCTGTTTCGCCGGAACTTTCCGGCGATCAGCGAGGGGGGGGCTTTGCCCCCCTCTTGCGTTTGCAAGCAACCGCAATTCACCCCCCAGAATATTTTCGGCAAGATGAAGCCCGGGCTACGGCTTTGTGATGCCGGGGCGCTGGCGCGTGATCGGCAGAGGCATTAACTTGGCAGGATGATGAAACATCTGGCTCTGGCCCCCGCCCTGATCCTTGCCCTTGCCCTGCCGGTGGCGGCTGAAAAGCTGCCTCTGGGCCAGATTTCGGGCTATCTGAATGCGATGACCACGGCCCAGTCGAAATTCACCCAGGTGAATGACGATGGCTCAATCACCACCGGAACGCTCTATATCAAGCGGCCCGGCCGCGTGCGGTTCGAATATGATCCGCCCGAGGCGGCGCTGGTGCTGGCCGGAGCCAATACGGTGGCGGTGTTTGACAACAATTCCAACACCGGGCCGACGACCTATCCGCTGGAGCGCACGCCGCTGTCGATCATTCTGGCCGCCAAGGTCGATCTGAACCGGGCCCGGATGGTCACCGGCCATCGCGAAGACGGCAACACCACCGCGGTGACCACCCAGGACCCGGCGCATCCGGAATATGGCAGTCTGGAGCTGGTGTTCACCGGCCCGCCGGTGGAGCTGCGTCAATGGGTCATCACCGATGATTCCGGCGCCCGGACCACAGTGATCCTCGGCGCGCTAGACATCGGCCTGCCCCTGTCGGACAACTTGTTCAACATCGCCCTGACGGAATCGCAGACCGGTCGCGACCAGCGCTAGCGGCGCGAACAATTGCGCAGCTGCGCCCGATAGGTATGCGCGCGCGCCGCGACCTTGTCGGCGATCGCCATCAGCCAGCTTTTTGACTTGTAGGTGCCCCGTGCATAGCCGGTGTGGCCATCGTGATAGGCCAGGTATTGATTGCGGGTGTCGTTCATGCTGATGCCCAGCTTTTCCTTGGTCAGGCGCATATACCAGCCCATGAAATCCGCCGCATCGTCGATGTCGTCGCGCTTGGCCCGGCGGCGACCGGAATCCTTCTTGTAATCTTCCCAGGTGCCTTCCAGCGCCTGCGAATAGCCATAGGCCGAAGATTGCCGCCCCAGCGGGATGATCCCCAGCGCATAGCGATGCGGGGTCTTGGCATTGCCGATGAATTTGCTTTCCTGATGGATCATCGCCATCATCACCGCCGGTTCGACACCATAGCGGCGCTCGGCGCGTTTGAACGCCTTGAGGTATTTCGGCCGTTCCTTGACGATATTGCAGGCATTGTCCAAGTCGCGCGGCGCCGAATAGCGCCCGCCACCGCATGATGCGACCAATAACAAGATCATCACAGCCCGAAGCGTTCTGCCCATCTGCCCCTCGTTTTTTTCTGCTCGATATTTTTTCGGACATATTAGCGAATTTGGGGCGTCAGGAAAATCACGATTTGTTCGGATTCCCCAACGTGACCTTAAAGCACCGCTGCCAGCAGCAACGGCAGATAGAGCACCGAGGCCAGGGTGGAGGCGACGACCAGCCCGGCAACCGCCTCGGAATCGGCGCCGTATTTTTCGGCCAGCAGGTAGGAGGTGACGGCGACCGGGGTGGCGACCTGCAACACCAGCACCGCGAACGCCACGTCATCGAGGTGAAACAACCGCCCCAGCCCCCAGGCCACCCCGGTGCACAGCACCACCTTGACCAGCGCCAGCAGGCTCGCCTGCAGCATTCGCCCGGCATTCAGCCGCGCCACCGCCACCCCGAGGGTGATCAGCATCATCGGGATCGCCATCTGCCCGGTCAGTTCCAGCGTGTTGGTCAGCCAGCGCGGAGTCACCCAGCCCTGCCAGAGGAACAGACCGCCCAGCAAGGTCGCCCAGAGCAGCGGCTCTTTCAGCGCGCGGGTCACCGAGCCGCCGCCCGACACCACCCAGATGCCAAAGGTAAAGGACCAGACCGCCATCACCGCAAACACCACCACCGCATAGGACAGTCCGATCTCGCCAAAGGCGAACAGCGCCAGCGGCAGGCCGAGGTTGCCGGTGTTGCCAAAGATCAGCGGCGCCAGATAGCTGCGCGCATCGAGCCCGACGATCCACACCAGCAAGGCGGCGGCCAGGGTCAGGACCGCGTAGGCGGCAATCGCCGCCAGCAACAGCCCGGTCAGCGCCTCTGATTCGATTCGGGTTTTCATCAACGCGGTGAAGATCAGGCAGGGCACCGACAGGGTCATCGCCAGCCTGGTGACGAATTCGACCCGGTATTCGAAGCCTGCCTTGACCCAGACCAGCCCGATTGCCGCCAAAAGAAACACCGGCGCGACGATTTCCAGCACTGTCAGGGCAAGGTTCACAGTCTGTTTCCTCGAAAATTCAACACGAAATTGGACAAAGGCCGGGGGAAGACGCTAGTAGTGGGCGCAAGGGGCTGCAAGACATGTTGAAGGCGAGAGCCAAATATCACCTCGGACAGGTTGTCCGCCATCGCAAGCACCCGTTTCGCGGGGTGGTTTTCGATGTCGATCCGCAATTCAACAATTCCGACGAATGGTACGCAGCGATCCCCGAGGACGTCCGCCCGCGCAAGGAACAGCCGTTCTACCATCTGCTGGCCGAGAACGATCAGAGCTATTACATCGCCTATGTCTCGGAACAGAACCTGGTCGAGGACTATTCCGGCGAACCGGTGGATCATCCCGACATTCCCGATCTGTTCGGCCCGTTCACCGACGGCCATTATCCGCTGCATTTTCAGCTGAACTGAGCTGGGCGGCGACCCAGCGGCGCCGCCAGCTCACCGCCTCACCGCCCAATCAATAGCCGCCCAATCAATAGCCGATCGCGCAGCCGTCCTTGCGCGCGTCCGATCCGGCAACCAGCACCCCGTCGGGGCGAATCAGGATCGCCTGGGCGCCACCGATCGCGTCCTGCGACGTCTCGACAACATGGCCCAGATCGGCCAGCCCCTGGGCGGTTTCGGCTGAATAACCGCGCTCAAGCTTCAGCACCCCGTCCTCGGCAAAGCAGCGCGGCGCGTCGATGGCCGCCTGCGGGTCAAGGCCGAAATCCCGAAGATTGCTGACGAATCGCGCATGGCCGGTGGATTGATAGGCACCGCCCATCACCCCGAAGGGCATCACCACCCGGCCGTTTTCACGCAGCATGCCGGGAATGATCGTGTGCATCGGTCGCTTGCCCGGCGCCATCTCGTTCGGGTGGCCCGGTGTCAGGCTGAATCCTGAGCCACGGTTTTGCAGCAGGATGCCGAATTTTTCGCTGGCAATCCCCGATCCGAAACCGTGGAAGATCGAATAGATCAGCGACACCGCCATTCGGTCGCGGTCGACCACGGTGATATAGATGGTGTCGCGATGCACCGCTTCGGTCAGCGGCGCGGGCGCAGCCATCACCGCTTTCGGGTCGATCAGCGCCGCCAGTTTCGCGGCGGTTTCCGGCGCCAGCATGTGAGCCAGCCGGGTCATGTGATCGGCATCGGCGACGAACCGGTTGCGGGCATCATAGGCCAGCTTGGTCGCCTCGGCCTCGATATGGGCGCGGGCGGCGCCCCAGGGGTCCATGGCGGCGATATCGAAATGCGACAGGATGTTCAGCAGCAGGATCGCGGTGGCGCCCTGGCCGTTTGGCGGATGCTCGACCAGGTCGATGCCGCGATAGCTGCCAGAGATCGGCTGGGTCGGGGTCGGCGCGGAGGCGGCGAAATCTGCCAGGCTCTGCGGGCCGCCCAGCGCTTTCAGGCTGGCAACGATATCCTCGGCCACTTCGCCGGTATAGAATCCGGCAGCGCCGTCGCGGGCGATGCGGCGCAGCACCTCGGCCTGACCGGGCATGGCCAGCATCGCGCCGACCTCGGGCGATTTGCCCCAGGGCAGGTAGAATCGCCGGGCGGTGGCGTTCAGGGTGGCGGATTTCGCCGCATAATCGTGGGCCACCCGCGGCGCGATCGGCACCCCGGCCTCGGCATAGCGGATCGCCGGGTCCAGCACCGCATCAAGGCCAAGCCTTCCGTAAGCCTCGGACAGGTGACAGAATCCTCCGACCGCGCCGGGGATCGTCACCGCCCAGGGGCTGCTCAGCGGCACCGTCGCATGGCCCGCATCGCGCAACACCTGCGGATCGGCTGCGGCCGCCGCCCGCCCCGAGGCATTGAGCGCCTGCACCCCGGCGCCCGGCGCGGTTTCGATCAAGGCAAAAAGATCGCCGCCCAGCCCGGTCATCGCCGGTTCGCACAGCCCCAGCAGGACCGCTCCGGCAATCGCCGCATCCATGGCATTGCCGCCGCGTTCCAGAACCGCAACCGCCTCGCGCGCTGCGAGTGGGTGCGAGGTGGCACAGATGCCATTGGTCGCCAGAACTGGAGACCGGCCAGGAAGATGAAAATCACGCATATCAAGGCTCCTTTCGATCGCTTGGATCCGAGTTGGGGGGGATCCTAAACGCCCGGAGCCCCCCGTCCAGAGTAATTACACTCAGGACGGGCCGCCTTGGGGTGCGGTGGTTCGGGGGGCGGTTTCTGCAAAGACCTCGGCGCCGCGCACTGGGTGGGGGCTGTTGAAACGCGGCACCGAGGGAAGCCTTATGCAGCTACCCCTTCGTTATCACCCTTCTTTCGGGCCGCAATTCGCTGGAATTAAGGCTTTTTCAGGAAGTTGCACCAGATCTGGCGACAATCCCCGGCCTCACCCGCGTCAGAGGCATTTGGAGAAACAGTCAGGGGTGATCCGAGCAACAGACTCGGCGATTCGGACCTGGTTGTTGCCAATCGCGGCTGCAGAATCGCGGGGTGTTCCTGATATAAAAGCGTCACAAGGTTGCCGCACGCCGCCTGTGGCGGGCCAAATCGCGTCAATGCGGGCGAATAGTCACGCCGACCGCGATGCGAAACTTCAGGATATTGGCATCGCCCCGACGCTCATAGTCGATGTCGCGGGCCAGATCGCGGATCAGGAACCAGCCAAAGCCGCTCTCGGGCGCATCCATCCGGGCGGTGCGGGCATTGGCGAGGTCGCCCAGCGGCAATCTCCCCTCTGGCATCGGGGCGCCATGATCGCGAATCCGCACTTGCAGGCCGTTGGCAGTGTGATCCACCGCCAGAGACACTTCACCCTGCCGACCGGCGCCATAGGCATGTTCCACAACATTGTTCAGTGCCTCGGCCAGCACCAGTTCGACGATACCGCGGTCTTCGGGGTCGTGCAGCAGGTCGTGCAGCCCGGCCATCACCCACGACAGCGCCCAGCGCACGCAGACGGCATTGCCGTAAAACGACAGCTCGCTGCCCCGATCGAACGGGGGCCACCCCGGGTCGCTGTCCGCCATATCAACCTGCATGATCGCGCAGCGCCTGGGTCAGATCTGCGTGAATCGGAAAAACACTGTCCATCCGGGTCAGGCGAAACACCCGATCCACCGTCGGATGCAGCGCCGCCAGTTCCAGGGTCTGATCGGCGCCCAGTTGTTTCATCACCGAAACGATCGCCCCAAGCCCGCTGGAATCGATAAATCCCACCTGCCCAAGATCGAGAATCACCCGCCCGGCATCCGCCGGAATCACCTCGCGCATCAGATCCTTGAAGCGGATGGCGACCGCCGCGTCGATCCGCGCCGCATCGGCCGTGATCACCAGCGCCCTGCCGTTTTGCGTTGCCTTCAGGTCCATTCGCATGCTCCGTTCGATCCGATGCCAGGGACACGGCTAGACGACAATGCTTACCATTCGGTATGCAGGGGCGAATTCTGGAGGATAGATCATGCAGGATGTTGTCATTGCGGGCGCGGCCCGCACCGCCATGGGCGGGTTTCAAGGGGTGTTTGCCGGGGTTCCCGCCGCCACCCTCGGCGGCGCTGCAATCCGCGCAGCGCTGGCCGATGCCAGGACCGCGACGGTCGATGAGGTGCTGATGGGCTGTGTCCTGCCCGCCGGTCAGGGTCAGGCCCCGGCCCGGCAGGCCGGATTTGCCGCCGGTCTCGGCGAAGAGGTGCCCGCCACCACCCTGAACAAGATGTGCGGCTCGGGGATGAAGGCGGCGATGTCGGCCTTTGACCAGATCGCACTTGGCCAGACCACGATGATGGTCGCCGGCGGCATGGAGAGCATGAGCAACGCCCCCTACCTGCTGCCGCAGATGCGCAGCGGTGCCCGGATCGGCCATAATCAGGTGATCGACCACATGTTCCTCGATGGGCTGGAAGATGCCTATGACAAGGGCCGCCTGATGGGCACCTTTGCCGAGGATTGCGCCGAAAGCTGTCAGTTCACCCGTGAGGCCCAGGACGAATATGCGCTGAAATCCCTCGCCAATGCGCTGGCGGCGCAGAAATCGGGCGGATTTGCACGCGAGATCACTCCGGTCACAATCAGCACCCGCAAGGGCGACACGGTCATCACCGCCGACGAACAGCCTGCCAAGGCGCTGCCCGAAAAGATCCCGACACTGAAACCCGCCTTCCGCAAGGATGGCACGGTGACGGCGGCCAATTCCTCGTCGATTTCCGACGGGGCGGCGGCGCTGGTTCTGGCCTCGGCGGCCACGGCCGACGAAAGGGGGTTGAACATCCGCGCCCGGATCCTCGGCCATGCGAGCCATGCCCAGGCGCCGGGGCTGTTCACCACCGCACCGGTTCCGGCGGTACAAAAGCTGCTGACCCGGATCGGCTGGCGCAAGGAAGACGTCGACCTCTGGGAGGTGAACGAGGCCTTTGCGGTGGTGCCGATGGTCTTCATGCGCGAGATGGGCCTGTCGCGCGACATCGTCAATGTGAATGGCGGCGCCTGCGCCCTCGGCCATCCGATCGGCGCCTCGGGCGCGCGGATCATCGTCACCCTGCTGAATGCGTTGGAAAATCGCGGGCTGAAACGCGGGGTCGCGGCGATCTGCATCGGCGGTGGTGAAGGCACGGCCATCGCCATTGAGCGGGGCTGAGCGCAGGTCTCCTGCTTCCTCTGGTCCAAAATATCCTCGGGGGTGAGGCCGACAGGCCGAGGGGGCAGACAGCCCCCTGCCCCGCAACCAAAGGCCGCGCCATGCAGGTAGATTATCCAACCCTGGCCAAGACCATCGCCGCCCTGACCGAGGGCGAGACCGATAAGGTGGCGCTGATGGCGACGCTGGCCTGCGAGCTGCATCACGCCGACGACCGGTTCGACTGGACCGGGTTCTACCGGGTGGTGGCACCCGAACTGCTGAAGATCGGCCCCTATCAGGGCGGCCACGGCTGCCTGGTGATCCCGTTTTCGCGCGGCGTCTGCGGCACGGCGGCGCGGACAGGGCAGGTACAGCTGGTCGCCGATGTCGACGAATTTCCCGGCCATATCGCCTGTGCCAGCTCGACCCGGTCGGAAATCGTGCTGCCGGTGTTCGATGCCGCTGGCACGGTGATCGCGGTGCTTGACATCGACAGCAACCAGCCCGCCGCCTTTGATGAGGTCGATGCGCGCGAATTGAGCGCGATCCTGGCGGCGGTGTTTGGCCGGGGCTGACTGGCGTCGGGCGCCGTCCGTCGCGCAGGGAACGCCCTGCCCGGCCATCGAGGCCGGGCCGGGCGTGGGCCTCCGGCGGGGATATTTAAAACCAGAGGAAGATCAGACGGCTGGAAAAAGCTCGCTGGCGGGATTATCAGGCGGCATGCAGAGCTATGCCCCGCCCGAAGACCCGCTGGAGGTGATCCATGAGGACCATCAGATCCTGCTGGTCAACAAGCCCGCCGGGCTGCTGTCGGTGCCTGGCAAGGGCCCGGATCTGGCCGATTGTCTGCTGACCCGGTTGCAGGCGGTGTTTCCCTCGGCTTTGCTGGTGCATCGGCTGGATCGCGATACCTCCGGGGTGATGGTCTTTGCCCTGACCCCGCATGCCCAGCGCCATCTCGGGTTGCAATTCGAGCACCGGCGCACCCGCAAGACCTATGTGGCGCGGGTCAGCGGCGAGATGGCGGAGAAATCGGGACTGGTGGATCTGCCGCTCTGCGTCGATTGGCCGAACCGGCCGCGCCAGCATGTCGATCATGAAAACGGTCGCGCCGCACAGACCGAATGGCGCTGCCTGCGCCGTGGCGATGGTGAAAGCCGGGTGCGGCTGATGCCGAAGACCGGGCGCAGCCATCAACTGCGGGTGCATATGCTGGCGCTTGGTCATCCGATTCTGGGCGATCCGTTCTATGCCAGCGGCCCGGCCCGCGACGATCACCCCAGGATGATGCTGCATTCCGAGGAGTTGCGGCTGCTGCATCCGGATGGTGGCCAGGGCCTGAGCTTTCGCGCCAAGGCGCCGTTCTGAGCCTCAGCCGGGAAAGCGCACCCCGGTCAGATCGGCGATGAAGAACGGGAAATAATCCGGCGTGCCATAAAAATTGCCGACCTCGGCGTGGAACGGCAGGTGATGACCGGCGACCTCGCGATAATCGGAAAGATCGCCGCCGAAGGGCTGGTATTGCCAGCGTTTGGCCGGGTTGGCATTTGACCAGCGCTGCATCACCACCGAACTGGGGGCGCCGCTGGCGGTCAGCTGGAGATCGACCACATGCTCGATCCCGTCATCGCGCAGGCTGACGCGGGCCACATCCGCAGCCGGGGATGACCAGGTCACATGCGGCCCCGGCATCAGCGCGCTGGGGCACCAGATCGCCGCCTCGGCCAGCATCCGGCCAAAGGCCGAGCGCCGGTGATCGGCGGTGCCACCACTGCGCGCCACCGGCAGGATCCCGGCCAGGGCGAAGCGGGTCCAGCCGCCGCTGTCGGACCCCGACACCGGCATGGCGCCGGTGCCGTGCATTTCCCAGACGAACCCGTCGGGCGGCGTCAGGATCTGGCGGGCGCGCATTGGTTGATACCTCGGTTCGACCTGATCGCCGAGGCCGAAGCGCCCGGTCATGGTGACCTCAACCAGCCCCGCCAACGGCGTGCCCGGCTGGATCGCCCAAGTGAGATAGCGGCGCGCCGGTTCCGGCAAATCGGCAATCATCTCGGGCTCAAACCGCGCCGGTGCAGGTGCCGCCAGCCCGGCGAGCCGCGCCCATTCCCGTGCCAGCGCACGCTGGTCCGACCAGCGCAGCGCCAGACCGGCCAGCAGCGCCAGCGCCAGGCCGATGGCCAGTGGCATCATGATGAACGGCATGATCTTCACCCGGGGCCTTTCTATTTCAGCACCCGGGGGAATCTGTCAGAACGCGCCGGACCTCACCCTGACATGGGTCAAGTCTTGGCTGCCAGTTCGGCCCGAATCTCGGCCTCGTGCTGGTTGTAGCTGGCCACCGGGCGCGGCGTCGGATCGTAGCCGGTGAAGCGGGGCGCTGCCACGGCCTGCAGGCCGCCGAGGCTGGGCTGGTAGGTGCCGCGCGCCTGCATATGCGGATGCGCGGCCGCCTCTTCCGGGGTCAGAATCGGGGCGACGCAGGCATCGCTTCCGGCGAACACTCCGGCCCAGTGATCGCGCGGTTTCGCAGCAAAGATCGTCGCCAACTTTGCCGTCTGTTCCGGCCAGCGGGCCCGATCCGCCTGATCGTCGAAATCCCGATCCTGATCGAGTCCCAGAATTTCGCGGAAGGCGGCATAGAATTTCGGCTCAAGACATTGAACCGAAATGAAGCCACCATCAGCGCAGACATAGGTGCGGCTGTAATGTGGCCCATCCAACCGGCTCTGACCGCGGTCGTAGGACAGGTTGCCGGTGGCCCCGAGCGACAGCAGCAGGTTCATCATATGCGCGGCACCGTCGACGATGGCGGCGTCCACCACCCGGCCCTTGCCGGTCTGGCGCGCCTCCATGATTCCGGCCAGCAGGCCGATCACCAGATAGAGTGCGCCACCACCGATATCACCAACCAGGGTTGGCGGCGTCAACGGCGGTTGGCCCGCGGGCGAGGCATACCAGAGCGCCCCGGCAACAGAGATGTAATTCAGGTCATGCCCGGCCTGCTGCGACATTGGCCCGTCCTGACCCCAGCCGGTCATCCTTCCATAGACCAGGCGAGGCTGGATCGCCTGGCAGTCCTCTGGCCCCAACCCCAGCCGTTCCATCACCCCGGGGCGGAACCCTTCGATCAGCCCGTCGGCACTGGCAATCAGCTGTTTCAGCAGCACCAGATCCGCCGCATCCTTGAGGTCGAGCGCAATCGCCCGCTTGCCCCGGGTCAAGGGCGGACGACCGCCGCCGACCTCCCCGGCTCCGCCCTTGCGCTGCACCACAATCACCTCGGCCCCGAGATCGGCCAGTGTCATCCCCGCAAAGGGTCCCGGGCCGATGCCCTCGATCTCGATTATCCGGATGCCGTTCAACATGTTTCTGTCCTTTCGTGGATTCGGGCCAAAATTACAGCTCGACGCGCCAAGGTCCATCCCGAACCGGCGATTGGCCTTGGCGTCGGAGGGTTGTATGCAGAAACAAATTGAAAGGACCGCCATGACCCCCGAAGAGATCGCCCGCCTGCCCTATCGCCGCAATGTCGGCCTGATGCTGGCCAATCCAGTCGGTCAGGTGTTTGTCGGCCAGCGTATCGGTTTTGCCAGCGACGCCTGGCAGATGCCACAGGGTGGTATCGATGCGGGCGAGGACCCCCATACCGCAGCGCTGCGCGAGCTTGAGGAAGAGACCGGGATCACCGCCGATCTGGTCAGTTTCGAGATCGAGACCAAGGGCTGGCACCATTATGATCTGCCCGCCAATATGATCAAAAAACTGTGGAAAGGCCGCTATCGCGGGCAGGAGCAGAAATGGTTCCTCCTGCGCTATCACGGCAGCGACGCAGAGGTGAACATCGCCACCGCGCATCCGGAATTCTCGGCCTGGAAATGGATCGACAAGGGCGATCTGGTCGAGTCAATCGTGCCGTTCAAACGGGCGGTCTATGAATCGGTTCTGGCCGAGCTTGGCCCGCTGCTCTGATTTTCTATGCTCTGGCCCTGCCTTGCCCGGTCAAGCTGCACATTCAGCGAGGCGCCGAGCAGCACCACAAAGGCGCTGGCATAGAGCCAGACCAGTAGCGCAATCGCTGCGCCGATTGAGCCATAGACCTGATTGTAATCAGCGAAATTGGCGAGGTAGAGCGAGAACCCCCAGGACACGGCCATCCACAGGATCACCGCCAGCCCGGCCCCCGGCGTCGCCCAGCCATGCCGGGCCCCGCCAGTGTTCGGACCATAGCGATAGATCAGCGACAGCCCGACCAGCAGCACCCCGATGGCCGAGACCCAGCGCACCGCCGCCGCGACCAGCGCGGCCCCCGGCCCCAGCGGCACGAATTGCAGCACGATCGGCGCAACCACCACCGAGCCCAGCGCCACGATCGCCACCCCGAACAGCGCCAATGTCAGCAACAGCGACATCAAATAGTGAAACACGCCTGATCGGCGCCCCTGCCCGTGAATGGTGTTCAGCCCCAGCATCAGGGCAGCGACACCTGAGCGCGCCGACCAGGTCGCCAAGGCCAGCGACAACAGCCCGGCCCAGCCCAGCGTTTCGCCCCCGGCGGCAATCAGCGTCAGAACCTGCGCCTCGACCAGGGTAAAGACCTCGACCGGGACAATACCGCGCAGCAATTCGATCTGCCCGAGCAGCACCGCCTGATCCGCCAGCAACCCCCAGATGGCAATCAGCGCCGCCAGGCCGGGAAACAGCGCCAGCATCACAAAGAAGGCAACCCCGGCGGCGACCAGCCCCATATTGGCCTCGCCGATCTGGTCCCAGACCCGCCTGAGGGCCAGCCACCACAGCGCGACACCGCGCATCGGTGCCGCTGTCAGGGGGGAGAATTCAACGCTGTGGTCGCTACTCATCCGGTCCTTTCGAAATCAGGCTCAGCGGGCCCCCCGCGGCCCGGCCATAAGCCAGATGATAAAGCCGACAATCGGCAGAACAAGGACCAACAGCACCCAGATCAGCTTGGCCCCGGTCGTCGACCCAGAGCCGATGACCGAATTGATCGCCCAGACGTCCGGCCTTGGCGGCGGTATCGGCGCAACCGGGCCCGTCATCGCCAATGCACCGGGTTTGGCTCTGGCCTGTTTCAAGCCGGATGGAAAAGCCGCGCAGTGGTCAACGCAGGCCGGTCGCGCAAGCGCTCACAGCCATTTCGCCAAGGGCGGCAGCGACATCAGCACCGCATTGGCATCATGGCCGGTTTCAAGCCCGAATTTGGTGCCCCGATCATAGACCAGATTGTATTCGGCATAGAGCCCGCGATGAATCAGCTGGATGTCCTTGTCCGCCGCATCCCATTCCGTCGCCATCCGGGCCTCGATCAGCGGCAGGAAGGCCGGCAGGAACGCCGCGCCGACATCGCGGATGAAACTGAAATCCGCCGCCCAATCGCCGCTGTTGTAATCGTCCAGGAATATGCCGCCGACACCACGCGCCCGGTGGCGATGCGGGATATAGAAATATTCATCCGCCCAGGCCTTGAAGCGCGGATAGAGGTCAGCGCCATGGCGGTCGCAATGCGCCTTTTGCACCGCGTGGAAATGCGCCGTGTCCTCGGCATATTCGATACAAGGGTTCAGGTCAGAGCCGCCGCCGAACCACCAGCCATGCGGGGTCCAGAACATCCTGGTGTTCATATGCACCGCCGGGCAATACGGGTTTTGCATATGCGCCACCAGGCTGATGCCGCTGGCCCAGAAGCGCGGATCCCCGGCCATGCCCGGCAGCCCGGTGCGCGCCGCCATCGCCGCCTGCGCCCGTTCGCCCAGCTCGCCGTAAACGGTGGAAACATTGACCCCGACCTTTTCGAACACTTGACCGCCGCGCAGCACGCTCATCAGCCCGCCACCGGCATCGCCGCCGTCCGGCGCGGCGCGCCTGGTCTCGCTGACCTCGAACCGGCCCGGATTCGCCCCGGCCTTGTCCTCCAACGCTTCAAAGGCGGTGACGATCTGGTCGCGCAGATCGCGAAACCAGGTTGCGGCCTGCGCCTTTTCGCTGTCCATCCCGCTCATCCGCGATCCTTTCCGGTGGTCTGATATCTGGCCTGTTTTGCCGCGCGCGAGGCTAGTGTGCCGCCCCTGACCCGGCCAGTGGCCGGATCGCCGCAGCCGCCTAGTGAATCGGCGCCGACACCGGGTCCAGCAGAGTGCGGCCACCATCCACGGTCATCACCTGACCGGTCATGAAGCCCGAGGCCTCGCCCGCCAGATATTGCACCGCCTCGGCCAGCTCACCGGGTGCCGCGATCCGCTGCATCGGCGTGCCGCCTTCGATTTCACTGCGGAAATCGCTGTTTTCCTTCAGCACGCTCTGCAAGCTGGCGCTCATCACCGACCCAAAGGCGACCGCATTCACCCGAATCCGATTGGGCGCCAGTGCCAGCGCCAGAGACCTTGTCATCTGATCCAGTGCCGCGACAGAAATCGAATACCCCAGCAGGCTGGGATGCGCCCGGCGCCCGGCAATCGACGAGATATTGATGATCGACCCGGCGCTGCCTTCGGTCTGCCCTTCAGCCTGCTTGATCATCCGGCGGGCGACCATCTGGCTCATCCTGAGGGCGGTCATCAGATTCTGCTGCAACATGCATTCAACCGCGTCCTCATCCGGTGTCAACGGGTCGGAGGGCACGATCTGGCGCGAGGCATTGACCAGGATATCGACCCGCTCAAATGCATCGATAGTGGCAGACAGCAGGTTGGCGACGGTCAGCTTTTCGCGCAGATCGCCGGCGAAATAGCGGATGTTGTCGTCTTCGCTCTTCGCCCCCAGCTCTTCGATCAGCCGATCCTCGTCGATATCGGCAAAGATCACATTGGCGCCACGGTCGGCAAAATGCCGGGCGATGGCCAATCCGATCCCGTTGGCGGCGCCGGTGACAATGGCGGTCTTGCCTGCGATGGAAAACGACATAAAGGGCCTCTCGTGCGGCGTTCGATCAGGTTACGCGATCACGTCGCGCCTGGCGAGACTGGAGTGTCGCGCTCAGGATCTTGAACCGGTTGTCGCCGCCGACCTCTTCGGCATTGCCGAAGGCCGCACTCAACGCGGCCTCATAAGGCAGATGCCGGTTGGCGACGATCCAGACCCGGCCGCCGGGGCGCAGCATCGCGGCGGCGGCGCGGATAAACGCCTGGCCAATCCCCGGTTCGGCGCTGCGGTTTTGGTGGAACGGCGGGTTCATGACCACGGCGTCCAGTGCCGTCGCCGGGCGCCACAGCGTCGCATCGGCCCAATGGAACGCGGCGCGTGGATCGGAGATATTGGCGCGGGCGCAATCCAGCGCCACATGCTCGGCCTCGACCAGATCAAGCTGGCGCACCCCGGGCCGGTCCAGGATACGAGCGGCCAGATAGCCCCAGCCGGCGCCCAGGTCGGCGACCCTTCCGCCGATCTTGTCCGGCAGCGCCGCCGCCAGCAGCGCCGAGGCGGGATCGATGCCATCGGCGGAAAACACCCCCGGCGCGGTGATCCAGCCATCCGGCAGTGGCGTCGGCCCCGACACCGCCCAATCGTCGAAATCGCCGCCCTCGAACCACACCAGCTTGCCATGTGCCTTGTTGACCGGGCCGTTCAGCGCCACCCGGGCGCGCAGCGCCTTGATCATCGACTCGATGCCATCGGTGCGGGCCCCATCGACGATCACCGGCCCGTCAGTCAGCGCCACCGCCTCGGCGATCATCGCCCGCGCCTGCGCCTTGGCGCGTGGCAGAAACACCAGCGCGGCGGCAAACCGCCCCTCGGGGGCAAGTGCGGTGGTATAGCCTGCCGCGGTGAAGGCGTCGTGATCCGGGCGAAACCCGGTCAACACCACCAGCCGGTCCTGCGGCAGCGCCGTGAGATCCATCCCGGCGCGCGCACCAAAGACGGCAATCGGGCCATCCTCGGGCAGGCTCAACCCGCCGCCCGCCAGGGCCAGTTCCAGACGTGGTGCGCTCATGCCCCTGCGCCTATTCCTTTTCCATGGTGCATTGCAGCGGGTGTTGATGCCGCCGGGCAAAATCCATCACCTGCGCGACCTTGGTCTCGGCAATCTCGTGACTGAACACCCCGACCACCGCCAGGCCCTTCTTATGGACCGTCAGCATGATCTCGAACGCCTGGGCGTGGGTCATGCCAAAGAACCGTTCCAACACTGCGACGACAAATTCCATCGGCGTGTAATCGTCGTTCAGAAGCATCACCTTGTAGAGCGGCGGGCGGCGGGTCTTCGGACGTGTTTCGACCACGATCGAGGTGTCACCCTCGTCGTTGCCGTTCTGCGCCATCATCTGCACCGGTTGCCAGTTCATTGCCCTGATCGAATCCTTGGGGTTTCGGCCTTTGGCCTTCCTATATAACTTTCGCCCGGTGCAGGAAAAGAGGGCCGGGCCCCTGCCCGCGACAAGATGGCAGAAAAACTTACAACAATCGGTTTCGATGCCGACGATACCCTGTGGCACAACGAGCGATTCTTTCGCCTGACCCAGGATCGATTCGCCGGACTGTTGGCGGAATATGCCGACCGCGACCACCTGGACGACCGCCTGCTGGCCGCTGAACGCCGCAACCTTGGCCACTATGGATTCGGGATCAAGGGCTTTGTCCTGTCAATGATCGAAACCGCGATCGAGGTCACCAACGAACAGGTTCCGGCACGGGTGATTCGCGAGGTGATCGAGGCCGGGCAGGAGATGCTGCATCACCCGATCGACCTGCTGCCAGACGCCCGGGCGGCGGTCGAGGCGCTGGCCGAAACCCATCGGGTGCTGCTGATCACCAAGGGCGACCTGCTGGACCAGGAGCGCAAGCTGGCTCAATCCGGCCTCGGCGATCTGTTCCACGGGGTGGAAATCGTGTCCGACAAGACGGCCACAATCTACGCTGAGATCTTTGACCGACACGGCGATGGCGCGGACCGCGCAATGATGATCGGCAATTCGATGAAGTCCGATGTCGTCCCTGCGCTGGAGGCCGGTGGCTGGGGCGTCTACGTGCCGCATGGGCTGACCTGGGCGCTGGAACATGCCGACGAGCCCAGCGCCGCCCCGCGATATTACCGCCTGGACGGGCTGCAACACCTACCGGATCTGGTGGCCGGGATCGGATAACCCGCTGCACTGCGACTCACTCAACTGGAAAAGAGCGCTTTTTGTGGTTTACTTGGGTGAGCAGCCGGGAGGGAATTGCCATGCCCCTGGTGATCAACGCGCATCGCCCGTCGCACTATCTGAACATTGCTATCGCCGGAATCCTGGCGTTGGGCATCTTGTTGATCGCGGCCGTTGCCCGCGCAGGTGGCGAAGATAACGACAACGATCCGGGCAACGAAGCCATTGGCGCCTATGCCGAGGGCGGCAAGCGGACCTATTCGCAATCCGAATTTCTGAAGCTGGATAGACGCGACTATGCCAAGCTCGTTGCGCAGCGCAGGGAAAAAGATGATCGGGTGGTTATCGAAGGCTTTTCACCCAACATGACGACCTGGATCATCTATGGTGCTGCGGTCGATCATCGCGCCATGCGGCGTCTGCTGCGGGAAATGGCCCAGATCAAAGGCACCAAAGCCCGTCAGAAACGCCTGTGGTATGAGTGGGAAAAAACAAGAAACAGATCAACCTGCTGAGAAAATCGGTCAAGCTGTTGATCGACAAAGGTGCGAGTTCGAAGCTCATCGATGAAGAGCAGAGACGCCTGGCGCGTTCCCTGGAGATCAGGGACGTGCTGGAAGTCTGGGTCAAATATCCAGATGAAGGCAGCAACTGAGCGTCAAAGCCGGTTGATCCGATCCGACCCTAGGTGTTTGATCCCACGGTTTGATGGTGTGATCCTTTCGTTGGAATGGAAGGAAGCATTATGGGACAAGTTCGTCACGGGAGCGCCACGACCACGTACGCCGTCAGAGCAGCAATACAGCGATCGCAAGCTTCGCTCTCGGAGCTGAGCCGGGAGCTGGGCATCAATCCCAAGACCGTTTCGAAGTGGCGGAAGCGTGCGACGGTGGAGGATTTGAAGACCGGACCGAAGGAACCTCGTTCAACCGTTCTCACGGAGACGGAAGAGGAAATGATCGTAGCATTCCGACGGCACACGCTGCTGCCGCTGGATGATTGCCTCTATGCCCTTCAACCGTCGATTCCGCACCTGACGCGGTCGGCGCTACATCGGTGCCTCCAGCGGCATGGCATCTCGCGCTTGCCGGATGTCGAGGGCGACAAACCAAAACGACAGCGGTTCAAGCGATACCCTATCGGCTACTTTCATATCGACATAGCCGAGGTTCAGACGGTGGAGGGCAAGCTCTATCTCTTTGTAGGCATTGACCGGACCAGCAAGTTTGCAATCACACAACTCGTGGACAAGGCAGATCGAAAGACCGCATGGGAGTTCCTCGAACTTCTGCTCAGGGCCGTCCCTTATCGCATTCATACGGTCCTGACCGATAATGGCATCCAGTTCGCCGAGCAGCCTCGCAATCGCAACACCGCATATTCACGGCAGATGCGGTTCGACATGATATGCGAAGCCAATGAGATCGAGCATCGGCTAACCAAGCCAAACCACCCTTGGACCAATGGCCAGGTCGAGCGAATGAACCGCACGATCAAGGACGCGACGGTGAAGCGGTACCACTACGACAGCCATGATCAGCTGCGCACGCATCTCGCCGACTTCATGGACGCATACAACTTCGCACGCAGGCTAAAGACCCTCAACGGTCTCACGCCCTACGAATACATCTGCAAGATCTGGACTTCAGAACCAGATCGATTCATCCTAAATCCGATCCACCAAATGCCGGGACTGAACACCTAGGCAATCATCCGCCGCCGCATTTTCGCCACAATCGCCAATCTTGGGAAGGCGGTTTCAGCAGGCACCAGATGTTGATCCAACGCGGAAAAACAAAGCATTTATTAAGTAAAACTCGTACTTTGCAGGTCGAAGCTATTGTGGTAACGTAGACTTAACAATTTGCTATCCGGACAAACCGGGAGCGCGAGGCAGTGAAAAGGCAATTACCGTGACAGTTCGGCGCAGTCGGCTGGCCCTCGTTGGGCCATTCCTTCTTACACTGGCATTTGTATGTGGTCTGCCTCTGGCAGCCACGGCCGCGCCGTCGGCGGCGGTGGTGATGGATGCCCGCACCGGCGAGATCCTGCATTCGCGCAACGCCGATGCCCGCCTGCATCCGGCCTCGCTGACCAAGATGATGACTCTCTACATCGCCTTTACCGCCGTGCGGAACGGCGAGATTTCGCTGGACACGACGGTCAAGATTTCCCGCCACGCGGCGTCAGAGCCGCCCTCGAAACTTGGGCTCCAGACCGGGCAAAAGATCAAGTTCCGCTATTTGCTGCGCGCCGCCGCGGTGAAATCGGCCAATGACGCCGCCACCGCCATCGGTGAAGCACTGGAAGGCAGCGAAGCGGCCTTTGCCCGCCGGATGAATCGCACCGCCGAAGCCTTGGGGATGACCCGGTCGACGTTTCGCAATGCCAACGGGCTGACCGAAGAGGGACACCTGTCCACCGCCCGCGACATGACCCTGCTGGGGCGGCACCTGCTGTATGACTTCCCCGAATATTACAACCTGTTCAGCCGCAAGACCACCGATGCGGGGATGCGCAAGGTGACCAACACCAACCACCGCCTGCTGTCCAATTACAAAGGCGCCGACGGGATCAAGACCGGCTATACCAGCGCCGCCGGGTTCAATCTGGTCGCCTCGGCTGAACGTGGCAATGAACGGATCATCGCCACGGTGTTTGGCGGCCGCTCCTCCTCGGCGCGCAATGCCAAGGTCGCTGAACTGCTGGACCTCGGGTTCCGCCGGGCACCGTCCAATGCCAAGACCCGTAAACCGGCGCTGCCGCTCTATGCCGATGCCGGACCCGGCAAGGGCAGAACCGCGGCGGGCAAGACCATCCGACTGCTGACCGCCGTCAAGGTCAGCCTGCGTCCGAAACAGCGCCCCGAAAGCGCCGCGCCGCCCGCCGCCGACGGCGCCCCGGTTGCGGTGGCGATGGCGATGGCCTCGGTGATCGAAGCGACAGTGGCCGAGGTGCAGGAAGAAACCGTTCAGGCCGCCGGGATCGGCAAGGCCCGCCCCAGCGGGCCCGAGGTCGTCAGCCGCGTGTCCACCTCGGGCGGCCGGCACTGGGGCATCAACGTCGGTCGCTACCCCAGCCAATACAAGGCCGAGCGGGTGCTGCTGCAAACCGCCCTGAACGAGATTTCGACCCTCGACGGGTCTCTGCGCAAGGTGGTGAACAAGCCCACCGGCTTTGACGCCAATTTCATGGGCCTGACACGGGAAACCGCTGATCTGGCCTGTCGCCGCCTGCAGGCGCGCAATCAAACCTGTTTCATGATCGGTCCGTCCAGCTGACTTCCCTCGAAGCTTTCTCGGTCCGCAAGTAGGAACGCCGCCTCCAACAGGGGCGGCGTTTTTACTTGTCCGGGGTGATAAAGATCAGGGGCGCGGGTGGTCGTCCCATTCATCCGACAGGATGCGGCGGCTGTCGCCTTCGGGGTCGTCATATTGATTCGAGCGAACCGTATAGAGGAACGCCAACAAGCCAATACCGCCCAGGAAAAGCGACACCGGGATCAGCCAGACCAGAACATCCATTGCCTCACCTCAACCTGAGCGCGTTCAGAGAAACCGTGATCGACGACATCGACATCGCCAGCGCTGCCACCAGCGGCGTCGCCAAGCCGATGATCGCGATCGGCACGGCGATCACGTTATAGAGCGTCGCAATGCGAAAATTCTGGCGGATACGCCGGGTCGCCTTGGCCGCGATTTGCAGCGCTTCGGGCACCGGAGAAAGGTCGCCCCCCAGCAGCACGATATCCGAGGCCACCCGCGCCGCATCCAGCGCCGAGGCCGGCGAGATCGACACATGCGCAACGCTCAGCGCGGCGGTGTCGTTCAACCCGTCACCGATCATCAGCACCCTGGCGCCCTGTGCCTGCAGCGTTTCGATCTGCGCCGCCTTGTCACCCGGCAGGGCACCCGCCAGCCATTGCGCGATGCCCAGCCGATTGGCCAGCGCCGCGACCGCGCCACGGGTATCGCCGGACATGATGATCACCTTGATGCCGCGCGCCTGCAATGCCGCAACCGCCTCGGCGGCGCCCTGGCGCAGCGCGTCGTTAAAGCGAAAGGCCACCGGCGCATCACTGCCGATCTTCAGCCAGGCGGCCGTGGTTTCAGTCTCATCGCCGCCGGTCCACCCGGCCCTTCCCAGCCGCACCGTTTGCCCCTGCCAGGTGCCACTGGTGCCATAGCCCGGCAATTCGGTGATGCCAGTGACCGGCGCGGCGCTCAGCCCTTGGGCGTGAATCGCCCTGGCCAGGGCCATGCTGAGCGGATGCGCCGAACCTTCGGCCAGTGCCAGCGCGATTTGCAGATCGCGCGTGCTGTGTTCGGTCAGCGCCACCGGCTCTGGTGCGCCTGCGGTCAAGGTGCCGGTCTTGTCGAAGACCACGGTGTCGACCTCGGACAGACGCTCCAGCGCCGTCTGATGCTTCACCAGCATCCCGCGCCGGAACAACCGCCCCGAGGCCGCCGTGGTCACCGCCGGCACCGCAAGGCCCAGCGCGCAAGGGCAGGTGATGATCAGCACCGCCGCTGCGATATTGATCGCGACCCGGACATCGCCGGAATAAAGCCACCAGCCAACAAAGCTGAGCGCCGACAGGATATGCACGCCGGGCGCATAGAGCTTGGCCGCCCGATCCGCCAGCGAGGTATAGCGCGAGCGCCCGCTTTCGGCGATGGCGACCAGTTCGGCCATCCGGTGCAGCGAGGTTTCGACCCCCACCGCAGAGGCACGCACCAGCAGCGGCCCGGTCAGATTGACCTCGCCCGCGCTGACATTGCCGCCCGGCTCGGCCAGCACCGGCAGGGTCTCGCCGGTCAACAAAGACCGATCAAGTTCGGACCGCCCCTCGACAATTTCGCCGTCCACCGGCATCCGCCCGCCAGGGCGCACCCGGATCAGCATGCCGGGGCGCAGCTCGGCCACCGGCACCTGACGCTCTTCCCCGCCCTCGACCAGCCAGGCGCGCGGCACTTCCAGCGCCGTCAGCTCCTCAGCCGCCGAACGGGCGATGGCGCGGGTGCGGTGATCGAGGTAGCGCCCGGCCAGAAGGAAAAAGGTCAGCGAAATCGCCGCGTCGAAATAAGCATGTTCGCCAGAGAGCGCGGTTTCCCAGAGCGACGTCGCCAGCGCCAGCAGGATCGCCAGCGAGATCGGCACATCCATGTTCAGATGCCCGGCCCTGAGTGCGGTCCAGGCGTTGCGAAAGAACGGTTGTGCGGAAAAGGCGATGGCCGGCAAGGTGATCGCCGCGCTGATCCAGTGGAACAGATCGCGGGTGGCATCCTCGGCGCCGGACCAGACCGAGACCGACAGCAGCATCACATTCATCATCGCGAACCCGGCCACGGCCAGCCGCATCAACAGGTCGCGTCCGGCCTTGTCGGTCTTGGTGGCGGCGATGGCGCCGGCGTCCAGCTCATGCGCCTCATACCCGGCCCCGGCCAGCAACCGGATCAGATCCGCAGCCGTTACATCGGCAGCGGCATCGATCCGGGCGCGTTTCAGGGTCAGGTTCACCCGCGCGTCGCGCACCCCCGGCGCCGCGTTCAACGCCCGCTCCACCCCCGAAATACAGGCGCTGCAATGGATGCTCGGCAGTGACAGCGAAATCGTGGACTCCTGCATCGCCGCGCGCGCCTCGGCCAGCGCCTCGGCCGCGGGCATCGCGGAACAGGCCGGACAGGCTGAGATGGGTGCGCGCGTCAGCTGCATGACCGGGGTTCAGCGTTTCACATGCAACACGATGCGTTGCTTGAACATTGTGCCATCTTCGGCCAGGGCCGTCAGCCGGACATGCCATTGGCCGCCACTCAGCTCCAGCGGCGCGACATAGGCGCCGCCATCCCAGGCAAAGACCGGCTCGACATCGTCCGCGACCTGGGTCGCACGCCCGACCACCGCATGCAGATCACGGACCTGCACCGGCGCGCCGTTGCGGTCGCTGATCGCCAGCCGGATCTGGCCATCGGCCTCATCGGCGCGGATGCTCCAACCCAGCCGCTCCTGCGCAGCACGGTCGATGTCAAAGGTCTGGCTGGCGACATAGGAATTCTTGACCTCAAGCCCCGGAAAGGTCCGTACCGCCTGCACCGCCAGCAGAATATTCACCGCGATGATGGTGCCAAAGGCGCCGACAAAGATCGCCAGGACATGCCAGCCGGTGATCCGGAATCCCGGGGAGTCAGCTTGGGCCATCTCAATTCGCCTTTCCGTTAAAGACCGTGTCCTTGTAGGCGCGATCGCCATTGGCGATGTCTTCGACCCAGATCCGCACCTCGGTCCGCTCCGCCTCGGCGGGGGCCGAACCGCGCGGCGCGACGATATAGACCTTTTGCAGCTTGGTCGCATCGGCGGGCACTGTCACCGTTTCATATGGCGTGCCCTCGAGCTGCACCCTGAGCGAAAGATCGCCCTTGATCGAAATCCGGAATGGTCGGTCATCGCCATGTTTGTTGAGCAGCCGCACATCATAGGTGTTGCGGATCGACCCGTCAGACATGGTGACAAAGGTCGGATTGCGCACCGGCGCCACGGTGACCTCGATATCGGGGCGGATGAACAGCGCGAACATCAGGCCGAACCCGACCAGCGACCACAGGGTGGTATACATGATCGTGCGCGGCCGCAGGATATGTTTCCAGATGTTGCGCGGCGCCTTGCCCGCGCGTTCGGCCACCTCGTCGGTCAGCGCCATATAATCGATCAGCCCGCGCGGCTTGCCGACCTTTTCCATCATGTCGTCACAGGCGTCGATACACAGCGCGCAGGTGATGCAGGCCAGTTGCTGGCCGTCGCGAATGTCGATGCCGACCGGGCAGACGTTGACGCAGGCGTTGCAATCGATGCAATCGCCCAGCTGATCGGCGCCCTCGGCCTTGCGGTGCTTGCCGCGCGGCTCTCCGCGCCAGTCGCGATAGGCGACGACCAACGTGTCCTCGTCCATCATCGCCGCCTGGATCCGCGGCCAGGGACAGGCGTAGATGCAGATCTGTTCGCGCGCGAAGCCGCCAAAGATGAAGGTCGTCATCGTCAGCACAAGGATCGTCGTATAGGCGACCGGATGCGCGTTCAGGGTGAACAGATCGACCAATAGCTGCGGCGCATCGGTGAAATAGAACACCCACGCCCCGCCGGTGGCGAGGCCGATCAGAAACCACACCGACCATTTCGTCAGTCGCAGCCGGACCTTGCGGAAGTCCCATTTCTTTTGTCGGTGCAGGCGCAGCTGGGCGTTGCGATCCCCGTCGATCCAGCGCTCGACCAGCATGAACAGGTCGGTCCAGACGGTTTGCGGACAGGTATAGCCACACCAGACCCGCCCCAGCGCCGAGGTGAACAGGAACAGGCCCAACCCGGCCATCACCAGCAGACCGGCGATGAAATAGAACTCATGCGGCCAGATCTCGATCCAGAAAAAGAAGAAGCGGCGATTGGCGAGATCCACCAGCACCGCCTGATCGGGCAGGTTCGGCCCCCGGTCCCAGCGAATCCAGGGCGTCAGGTAATAGACACCCAAGGTGAACAGCATGATCAGCCATTTCAGGTTACGAAACCGGCCTTTGACCCGCTTGGGAAAGATCGGTTCGCGGGGGGCATAAAGCCGTTGTTCTGGTTCAGTGGACGTCACCGGGACTCACCCCATCCGTTCGGAAATTTGACTATGTTCTGTCAGGCGGTGGCCTGGCCAGCCTTGACTTCGATCAAATCACACATTTCCGCGATATCTATTTCTGGTCACGGTCAGAGCGATCCAAACTGCGCTTGCCTTCCCCCCTTATCCAATTGCGGAAGGCGCGGGCCTGGGGGCGCAGCATCCCAGTCCGCCACACCAGAAAATAGCCCTTTTTACGCCGATCCTCGAACAGAATCCGCAACCGGCCTGACGCCACGTCCGACGCGACAAACGCCCCGGCGGTCACGGCGATGCCCTGCCCCTCGCGGGCCGCGTCGATCATCAGGTTTCCGGGCAGCGATGTCAGCCCCCTGGCCCGGTCCAGCACCGCGCCGTGGCACTCGAAAAACTCGCTCGCCTCATTGGTCCCGATCTCCTGCATCCAGTGAAACCCTGACAGATCGGCGGGCGAGACATAGGCGCCATCGCCAACCAGGGACCGCGCCGCGACAACGACGATCGGCGTCTCGATCAGCAACTCGGCTTCGAGCCCTGGCCAACTGCCGGTGCCATAGCGCACGGCCAGATCAATCTCGCCAGGACGCAGGCTGCGGGTTTCCGGCGACGGGTCGATCATCAAAGAGACTTCGGGATATTTGGCGCGAAACCGTGCCAGCCTGGGCATCAACCAATTGGCGGCAAAGGCCGGGGTTGTCGTCACCTGCACCGGCCTGTCGGCATCGGCGCCGGTCAGTTCGGCCACCGCGCGCTGAATCCGTTCGAACCCGGCGCCGGCGGCCTCGGCCAGGGTCAGCCCGGCGTCGGTCAGGGCGCCGCGCGACCGGCCCCGCTCAAGCAGGGTCAGGCCCAGATGGTCCTCAAGCGCGCGAATCTGCTGGCTGACCGCCGCATGGCTGACATTCAGCCGCGCCCCGGCAGCGGACATCGAGCCGCTTTCGGCATAGGCAGCAAAGGCCCGCAACGCGGTCAGAGGGGGGAGCGTCAGCCAATCCATTGTAAGATCAGCTTACATGGTCGCGATATTCCTGAATAGCGGAAATCGCCCCATTCATTCATGTTACAGGCATGAAACCGGTCAAAAAGGATCATCTGAAATGTTTGCGATCTTCTCGGAATATCTTGCCGCCGCAACTCTGCGCGAGGCCCGGCACCAACGTGAATTGCGCGGCGGCAAACCCGACCCCAGGGGCCGCTGGCGCGCCAGCCCGAATTGGCGCAACCTGCCGGAAGACTTCTGAGCCCGGCGTCGCGGCGCGCGCCTTTGCCCAGTGCGCGCCCAACGCCCCAGCCGGACACCCCCGACGGACACAGGTGACAGGGGCCGCCTCGCCCCGCGGTTTCGCGCGGCGGTTCCCTTGTTTGTTGCCCCGCGGCGCTCTACATGCAGGACATGTTTGATCGCCTCCCCTTTCTGAACCGCGCGCCCAGCGTCGCGGTGATCCGGCTTAAGGGCCTGATCGCCTCAGGCGCCCGTGGCCCACTGAACGATCAGCTTCTGGCCCCGACCATCGAGCGCGCCTTTCGCCGCGGCAAGCCGGTCGCCGTGGCCCTGCTGATCAATTCGCCCGGTGGTTCGCCGGTGCAATCCTCGTTGATCGCGGCGCGGATCCGGCGGCTGGCGGCCGAGCGGTCGGTCCCGGTCTTTGCCTTTGTCGAGGATGTTGCCGCCTCGGGCGGCTATTGGCTGGCCTGTGCGGCGGATGAAATCCATGCCGACGAAAGCTCGGTCATCGGTTCGATCGGGGTGATATCCTCGGGATTTGGTGCGCAAATTTTCCTGTCGCGCCAAGGCATTGAACGACGGGTGCACACGGCTGGCAAGTCCAAGTCGATGCTCGACCCGTTCCGCCCCGAGGACCCGCAGGATGTCGAAAAGCTCGAGGCGTTGCTGGGCGATATCCACACCAGTTTCATCAACCATGTGAAAGCCCGGCGCGGCGATCGGTTGAAACCCGAGGTGCCGCTGTTCGAGGGCGAAGTCTGGCTTGGCCGACGGGCGCAGGACCTGGGGCTGATCGACGGCATCAGCCATCTGGTGCCCTTCATGAAGGCCCGGTTCGGTGACAAGGTCCGGTTCCGCCAATACGGCCCGCGCCGGGGCATCGCCCAGCGTCTGGGTGCGGCGGTGATCGACGACGCCCTCGGCGGGATTGAGGAACGGGCCGCCTTTGCCCGCTTCGGGCTGTGAGCGGATGATCGTCAAGATCGTCACCCTGTTCCTGATCGGCATGGCAGTGCTGGCGATGTTTGGTAAACTGCGGATGCCGCGCCCACCGCGACGCACCGCCGCGAAATGCCCGGCATGCGGGCGCCATCGGATCGGCAAGGGGCCCTGCCCCTGCAAAAAAGGCTAATCAAACATGGTACTGATCGAAGCGGCTGTCATGGCCACAATCGGTCTGGTCTTGCTGGTGCTGGCGGGTGATCTCCTGGTGCGGGGCGCGGTCAATCTGGCGCTGCGGGTCGGGATTCCGGCGCTGGTCGTGTCGCTGACCGTGGTCGCCTTTGGCACCTCTCTGCCCGAATTGCTGATTTCGGTAGACGCGGTGCTGTCGGGCAAGCCGGGGTTGGCACTGGGCAATGTCGTCGGATCGAATATCGCCAATATCCTGCTGGTGCTCGGCCTGCCGGCGCTGATCTCGGGGCTGCACACCGGCCGGGTCAACACCCGGCGCAGCTACCTGACCATGGTGGCGGCGACGCTGCTGTTCGTGGCTTTGGCCCAGCGCGGGGTGATCGACCTCTGGGCTGGGATCATCCTGCTGGTCGCGCTGGCGCTGGCGCTGTCTGATCAGCTGCGCGGCGCCCTCAAGGCGCGCCGCGGCGATGACGGCATGGCGCCGGACACCGCCGATCCCGAAATGCCGGCCTGGCGGATTGCTGTCTTTCTGACGATGGGGCTGGCCGGGCTGCCGCTGGGTGCCGATCTGCTGGTCACCAATGCCGCGGTGCTGGCCAGTGCCTTTGGCGTCAGCGACGCGGTGATCGGCCTGACCCTGGTGGCGGTCGGCACCTCGCTGCCCGAGCTGGCGACCACGGTGATGGCCGCATTGCGCCGTCAGGCGGATGTAGCGATCGGCAATGTGATCGGATCAAACCTGTTCAACCTGCTGGCAATCCTCGGCATTACCGCGCTGGTCGGGCCGATCCCGGTGGCCCCGGAAATCGCCCGTTTCGACATCTGGGTGATGTTGGGCGCGGCGCTGTTGCTGGGCGGCTTTGTCCTGCTGCGCCGTGACCTGACCCGCAGGTGGGGCATTGCCTTGAGTGCGGCCTATTTGCTCTACGTCATACTGGTGCTGATCTGAATCGAAAGGAACCGCGATGCAAACCGCTTTGGTGACCGGTGGCGGCAAACGGCTGGGTCGCGCCATGGCCATCGCCCTGGCCGAGGCCGGGCATGACGTCGCTGTGCATTACGCCACCTCGCACGACGCCGCCGAAGACACCGCCGCGGCGATCCGCGCCCTCGGGCGGCGGGCGGTCTGTGTTCAGGCCGATCTGACCGACGAGGCCCAGACGCAGGCGCTGATCCCGGCAGCAATTGCGGCGCTGGGCTCTGGCCTGACCTGTCTGGTCAACAATGCCTCGATCTTTGAATATGACAACATCCACAGCGCCAGCCGTGACAGCTGGGACCGGCATCTGGAATCAAACCTGCGCGCGCCCTTCGTACTGATCCAGGGCTTTGCCGCCCAGGCCCCGGCGCCGGCCCCAGATGCCAACGACGAACCGCAGGCCCAGGCATTGGTGGTCAACATGATTGACCAGCGGGTCCGCAAGCTGACACCGGAATTCATGAGCTACACCCTGGCCAAATCGGCGCTCTGGACTCTGACCCAGACCGCAGCCCAGGCATTGGCCCCAGCGGTGCGGGTAAACGCCATCGGTCCCGGCCCGACCCTGGTCGGTGCCCGACAGAGCGCGGCGCATTTCGAGACCCAGAGGCAGGCAACAATACTCAACCGTGGCGCGAACCCAAACGACGTCACTTCCGCCCTGATTTATCTACTTTCCGCACCTGCGGTAACCGGTCAATTGATCTGCGTTGACGGTGGTCAGCACCTGGGTTGGCGCACGCCGGACATTGTCGGGCTGGAATAGGCCTCATTTGGTCCGGCGACAAAAAAGTTTTGCACGGGTGCGGATGTGGTCACAGAATCGTTACCAAAAGATCAATGTTATCAGAGATTTGCCCCATGATGCGATTTTATGTCGTTTAATTTCAACACCTTACGTAATTGCCTAAAATTTAGGCAAACCGAGGAAGCCAGCCAAAAACAACAATAATTTCCGATCCGACAAAAGTTGTCTCCAGACTTACCCACAGGTTACGGGGAAAGCTTGTGTCTTGCTCCGTGGCATCGGAAATTGCAGGCAGGCCCGAGAATCATCCATTTCGAAGCTGACCAACGCAAAGCTTTCATGCCAAACGACTCAAAAACAGGCCATGCGCTGATCCAGGATCATCTGCGCCGACTGACCACCGCGCCGGGGGTCTATCGGATGCTCGATGCCGAGTCCCGGGTGCTCTATGTCGGCAAGGCGCGGAACCTCAAAGCGCGGGTTTCCAGCTATGCCCGCCCGACCGGCCATTCCGGGCGGATCGCCCGGATGATCCGCGAAACCGCCGCGATGATGTTCCTGAGCACCCGGACAGAGACCGAGGCGCTGCTGCTCGAACAGAACCTGATCAAGCAGCTGAAACCGCGCTACAACGTGCTGCTGCGCGACGACAAGAGCTTTCCCAATATCCTGGTCGCAAAGGATCACGACTTTCCGCAGATCAAAAAGCACCGCGGCGCCAAAAAGGAAAAAGGCGCCTATTACGGCCCCTTCGCCAGCGCCGATGCGGTGAACCGGACACTGACCCAGATCCAGCGGGCGTTCCTGCTGCGCAATTGCACCGACAGCCAGTTCGAAGGCCGCAGCCGCCCCTGCCTGATGTATCAGATCAAACGCTGCTCGGCCCCCTGCACCGGGCTGATTGGCGCCGCGGATTACGCCGCCTCGGTCGCGGATGCCGAACGCTTCCTCTCTGGGCGCTCGACCGAGATGCAAGAACAGCTCGCCGCCGATATGGCCGCCGCAGCCGAGGCGATGGAATTCGAACGCGCCGCGGCCCTGCGCGACCGCATCCGCGCTCTGACCCAGGTGCAGACCGCCCAGGGCATCAACCCGCGCAGCACCGCCGAGGCCGACGTCATCGCCCTGCATATGGAGGCCGGGCAGGCCTGCGTGCAGGTGTTCTTCATCCGCGCCAACCAGAACTGGGGCAACCGCGATTTCTATCCCCGCGCCGGGGCCGATGTCGACGAGGCCGAGGTGCTGCAGGCCTTTCTCGGCCAGTTCTACGACAACAAGGAACCGCCGCGACAGATCCTGCTGTCGCACCCGATCGAAGACCCCGACCTGATGCAGGCGGCGCTGAGCGAAAAGGCCGGCCGCAAGGTGGAAATCCTGGTGCCCCAGCGCGGCGAAAAGGCCGAGCTGATCGAAGGCGCCAGCCGCAACGCCCGCGAAAGCCTGGGCCGCAAGATGGCCGAGGGCGCGGCGCAGTCAAAGCTGCTGCGCGGGCTGGCCGAGGCCTTTGACTTGGTGGCGCCGCCGACCCGGGTCGAGGTCTATGACAATTCGCATATCCAGGGCAGTCACGCCGTCGGCGCGATGATCGTTGCCGGGCCCGAGGGGTTTCTGAAGTCCCAGTACCGCAAGTTCAACATTCGCGGCGACGAACTGACCCCCGGCGATGATTTTGGAATGATGAAAGAGGTGCTGACCCGGCGCCTGACCCGATTGCTGAAGGACGATCCGGATCGCTCCAAAGGGCTGTGGCCGGATCTGATGCTGATCGACGGCGGTGCCGGTCAGGTCTCGGCGGTGCGCGAGATCATGGAGCAGACCGGGGTCAAGGATGTCCCTTTCATTGGCGTCGCCAAAGGCATCGACCGCGACGCCGGCAAAGAGGAATTCCACCGCCCCGGCGCCCGCGCCTTTGCCCTGCGCCGCGACGATCCGGTGCTCTATTTCATCCAGCGCCTGCGCGACGAGGCGCATCGCTTTGCCATCGGCACTCATCGCGCCAAGCGCAGCAAGGCGATCTCGGCAACACCGCTCGACGACATCGCCGGGGTTGGCGCCGCCCGAAAACGCGCCCTGCTGGCACATTTCGGATCGGCCAAGGCGGTCAGCCGCGCCAATCTGTCGGATCTGAAAGCAGTCGAGGGGGTGTCGGACAGGCTGGCCGAAACCATCTATGACCATTTCCACGACCGTGGCTGACCGAGTCTCGCAATCCAGCCCTGACCAGATTGCGCGCCTGCGGCGCACACCATTCTGGATTGGGGCTCTGCCCCAAACCCCGGGATATTTCGCAACCAGAGGAAGCAGGCACCGTCTCCGGCTTCATCTTGCCAAAAATATTCCCGCCGGAGGCACCCGATTTCCGGAGGAAATCGCAAATATAGGCATGCGCCGCAGGCGCACATTTCCGGTCGAGTTCAGTCGCGCAGCCGCCAACCGCTGCGGAAGATCCACCAGATGACGCCAAGGCAAAGCGCCGTGAACCCGGCAATCGCCAGCAGGCTGAGCCCGACCGGGACATCGGCCTGTTCGAAAAACGCCCAGCGGAATCCCGAGATCAGATAGACCACCGGGTTGAACAGGGTAACGGTTTGCCAGACCGGCGGCAGCATTGAGGTCGAATAGAAGGCGCCGCCGAGAAACACCAGCGGCGTGACGATCAGCATCGGAACCAACTGCAGCTGTTCAAAGTTCTTTGCCCAAATCCCGATGATAAAGCCCATCAGCGCGAACGAGATACACGTCAGAACCAGGAACGCCAGCATCGCCAGCGGATGCGCGATGCTGAGATCGACAAACAACGAGGCGGTGCCGAGGATCACCAGCCCGATGAACAGCGACTTGGTCGCCGCGGCGCCGACATAGCCCACCACCACCTCAAGGAAATTCACCGGCGCTGACAGGATCTCATAGATCGTGCCGATGAATTTCGGGAAATAGATGGCGAAGGAGGCGTTGGAAATCGATTGCATCATCACCGACAGCATGATCAGCCCCGGCACGATGAAGGCGCCATAGCTGACCCCTTCGACCTCTTGAATCCGGCTGCCGATGGCGGTGCCAAAGACCACGAAATAGAGCGAGGTCGAGATCACCGGCGAGATGAAGCTTTGCAGGATGGTTCTGAAAAACCGCGCCATTTCATAACGGTAGATCGACCAGATCGCGATCACGTTCATGCCGCGTCCTCCCTCACGAGACCGACAAAGATCTCTTCCAGTGAATCCTGACGCGTTGACAGGTCGCGCAGATTGATGCCGGTCGCCGCCAATTCGGACAATAGCCTGGTGATGCCAGTGCGTTCGGACTGGGTGTCATAGGTGTAGATCAGGCAACGGCCTTCCGCGCCCAGCGCCAGATCGAACCCTGCGAGCGCGGCGGGTATTTCCGCCAGCGGGTCGCGCAGGTCCACGATCAACTGCTTCTTGCCCAGCCGCTGCATCAGCTTGTCGGTTTCTTCGACCAGCAGGATCTCGCCCTTGTTGATCACCGCGATCCGATCGGCAATCGCTTCGGCCTCTTCCAGGTAATGGGTGGTCAGGATGATGGTCACGCCGTCGCGTTTCAGCTCAGCGACCACCTCCCACATCTCCTTGCGCAGGCTGACGTCGACACCGGCGGTCGGCTCGTCCAGAAACAGCACCCTTGGGTCATGGCTCAGCGCCTTGGCGATCAGCACCCGGCGTTTCATGCCGCCGGACAGGGCCATGGTGCGCACGCCCTTCTTGTCCAGCAGCGACAGCTGGCCCAGCACCTTGTCGATATGCGCGTCATCGCGGCGCTTTCCGAACAGCCCGCGGGTCAGCCGCACCGCATTTCCGACCGTCTCGAACTGCTCCAGAGCGATCTCCTGCGGCACCAACCCAATCAGATTGCGGGCGGCGCGAAAGTCGCGCTGAATGTCAAAACCACCGACCGTGGCATTGCCCGAGGTCGGAATGGTGATCCCGCAGAGGGTCGAAATCAGCGTCGTCTTTCCAGCGCCATTGGGGCCGAGCAGGGCAATGATCTCGCCCTCTTCGATATCCAGCGACACGCCCTTCAGCGCCTCAAAGCCGCCCTCATAGGTCTTGCGCAAATTCTTGATCTGAAGGATCGGGGCCATTGGCACCTCCGGTGTTCACTTCCTGTTCTCGCGCCGGGACCCTACCCCTGCGCGCGAGAATAGCAAGCCGGAGCCGTCGTTCTTCACCTCGCGTTTTTGCACAGTGGCGCGGCAATCATGCGCATCAGCGCCCTGTGACCCGCGCCAGCCAGCCTTTCTTGACCGCCTCGGGCTCATCGCCGTCATCGGCGGGGCCCTCAAGCACCTCTTGAAAGCGGCTAAAGAACTGATCCGCCATCTTCTTGGCAAAGCCATCAATTATCCGGCTGCCCAGCTGCGCCAGCTTGCCGCCGACTTTTGCCTCGACGTCATAGGTCAGTCTGGTGCCCTCAGGGATCGCTTCCAGCGTCACCTTGGCGCCGCCCTTGGCAAAGCCCGCGGCGCCGCCCTTGCCTTCACCGGACAGGGTCAGGCTTTGCCCCGGCACGATGTCGGACACCACCACCTGCCCCTTGAACGTCGCCTTGACCGGTCCGACCTTCTGCACCACCGTCGCCTCGAACCCGTCCTCGGGGGTGCCGCTGACCTCTTGTGCACCGGGCACGCATTCCTTCAGCACTTCGGGCGAAATCAGCGCCGCGAATACGGTTGCCGGGTCACATTTGATATCGCGCGTGTCGGTCATCTGCATGGGGGTCACTCCTGAAATGGGCCCTGATCTGGGGGGTTGGCGCGGACGCTACCCCAGTGACTGGCGGAACGGAATACCATACTGGCCTCAGCGATTAACCCAAGGTTCGGTTTTCCGGTGACACCGATGCCGACGCCGCGCAGCCATTTCATCACCGATTTGGCCGGCTTGGTTAACGGGCCGTTAAGGCGAGCAGCGCAGGCTTGCCGCATGCCCAATATCGCCCGCCCCATCTCTCTGGCGATTGTCGCCCTGTTGCTGTTGGCCCCGCCGGGGCTGGCCGGGGCCTGGCCACGTGGCACCGGGCATTCCTTTACCGCCACCACCACTCGCCTCACCGATGGCTCGATCCCGCTGGCGCCCCGGGTGCTGACCTCGGTGTTCCATGAATCCGGGCTCAGCAACCGGATGACCCTGGGATTCGAGCTCGACCTCGCCGCCGGGCGGCTCAACAAGGCGATGGCGTTCTACCAGATCAGCCTGCTGCCGCCACAACACCGATCCCGCCTGACCTTTGCGCTTGGCGGCGGCACCCTGTCGGGGGATCCGGCGATCTCGCCCCGGATCATGCTGGGACATGGGTTTGAGCTGTTTCAGATGCACGGCTGGGTCGAGGCCAATATCGGCGCCGAGGTCAATCTGGCCACCAAGGGGCTGGCCGGTAAGATCGACCTGACCCTTGGCCTGTCGGCCGGCCCCCGGGTCAAAAGCTATGTCCAGGTTTTTGCCTATCAGGCCCGCGGCGGGCAGCCCTATCTGCGATTGGAAAGCTCGACCGCCCTGCGCATCTTCAAACACAGCTGGATCGATCTTGGCCTGTCCACCGGCATCACCCCGATTGTGGATCGTCAGATCAAGATCGGCATCTGGACCAGCTTCTGATTGAGCCGCCCCGACGTGCCGGCTAGGCTGGCGCATGGCCGAGACCAACCCGATCCGTCAGACTGATGACGCCGCCCGCGCCCTGGCGCAGGCCCTGTTGCAGCAGGCGCGCTTCGCCGCCCTTGCGGTGATCGACCCCGGCAGTGGCGCGCCGATGCTCAGCCGGATCGCGCTGGCCACCGCAGCGGACGGGCGCCCGCTCAGCCTGCTCTCAGATCTCGCGGCCCATTCTGTGGCGCTGAAATCCAACCCCGCCGCCTCGCTGCTGGTTGGTGAGCCGGGCGACAAGGGCGATCCGCTGACCCATCCCCGGCTGACCCTGCAATGCCGGGTGCGGATGGTCCGTCAGGACCACGCCGATCACGCCCGCCTCAGCGCCCATTACCTGGCGCTGCGCCCCAAGGCACAGCTCTATGCCGGATTTTCGGATTTCTTTTTCGCGCTATTCGACATCGACAGCGCCTTTCTGAACGCCGGCTTCGGCAAGGCCTATCGCCTCACCGCCGCCGACATCCTGAGCTGACCCGTCAGACCGTGTCATCCATCCGCACGATCACCGTGGCGGTGCCCTTGACCGGCTCTTCCCAGTTCAGCGTCACCTGGGTCTTGGCCGCGCCCTCCTTCACCTTCACATAGGGCATCCCCCAATGCGCGGTGTTGTTGGCGCGGGTGATCTTGCCATTGGCGACCAGGCTTTCCACCGTCTGCGCCCAGCCACCAAACGGCAGGTTCGGGGCGCATTCGACGTCCCAAGTCGCCGCCTCCGTCGCCTCGTCATGGCGCAGGATCAGCGGATTCGACGCCCCGACGCTGACATTGTTGAACATGTTGTCGCTGAAGGTCACGTTCCTGCAGCGGTCATAATCCAAATCGGCAAAGCTGGTGTCGACGGATTCCACCCGGTCGATCAGGCCATGGATGGTGCGAAAAATATTGCCGGTCACCGCCAGCCCGTTCAGGAAATGCCCGGTGCCATGCGGCTTGACCACGATGAAGGTGAACCAGGGCGCCACATCCGAACACAAGAAAATATTGTCGGTGATGCTCAGGCCCGAGAATGAGAACTCGCTGTTGAACGCCGGGCTGGCATCATGCTCGTTCGCCCATTCGATAAAGCAATTGTCGACATAATTGCCATTGATCGTCGCCCTTGTATTCGGATGGGTCAGGACCAGCCCCGCCAGACGCACCGCGTTGTTGGCGTCATCGCCCTGGAACCAGTGATTGCCGGTGATGATCGTACCGGTCCCGGCCAGGACCGCAAAATGGCGGAACTGGACAATGCGGTTGTCGCGCAGCTTCACATCATTGGCATTGGCGTTCAGCGCCACCGACACCCGGTTCGGGCTCAGCACCCCGCCCTCGTCCGACAGGAACTGGCAGCGGTCGATCAGCATCCCCTGACAGCCCTCGCCATGGCTGGTCAGCCCGCGATCCTTCGGCTTGTTCATCACGCAGTCGCGCAGGTGAAAGATCAGCCCCGAGGGCGCCAGCAGGATCCCCGAACACCGCCCGTTCAGGCGAAACTCGATATCCGACATCGAGAATTTGTCGAAATCGTCAAAGCCGCTGAAATCGAGCAGATATTGGAACCGGGTAAAGGTATAGGTCTGGGTGCCCGCCGCATCGTAGAGCGGCGCCGACAGGGTGATCTCCTGCGCGCCGATGTTCCGGTCCCGGACATAGACCTCACGACCCACCCCATTGCCAGTGACCAGCGATCCGACCCGCACATTGGCGACATTAACCACCCCGGTCAGTTTCAGCGCGTTGGACGGCGAATAGCTGGCCTGCGAGGTGGAGACCACATCATCCCAATTGCTCGAGTCCGCCACGTCGAACTGGCCGTTGGCGATATGGCGCCGGGTCGAAAAGGTGGATTTATTGGCCACAGCCGCCGCCATGTCGATCGGGCCGGTGACGGTGATCCGCCGCCCGCCCATGTCCAGACTTTCGTGCTGGCTGTCGTTCAACAGCGATTGAAACGCCTTCTTGAAGGCCAGTTCTTCATCGCCAAAGGCATCGATATAGCTCGGCAGGTCGAAATTCCGGGTCAGCGACAGGATCGAGGCGGTGGCCATGCTGACAGTCCCCTCAAACTGCACCCGGCTTTCCATGGTCAGGCTGCCGCCGAGGAAATAGCTCCCCTCGGAGACCATCACCAACCGCCCGTTCGCCGTCGCATCCGCCGCCTGGAACGCCGCCAGGTCATTGCTCGACCCGTCACCCTTGGCGCCGTAGTCGCGCACATCCACCCAAGGCAGCATCGTGCGCAGGAACACCTCGGTGACATCCTCGATGGTGATATCGTCGATCCGCACCACACCGCCGTTGGCGCCGGTCAGGTCCAGCCCGAAATGGCCATAGAGCGGGGCATTGCCCCAGACCATATCGACGCCCTGCCGGTCGCCGCTGCCGACAATCGCGCTGATCTCGACCACCTCACCATATTGGGTCAGGGTCACGCTCGGCCCGACCTCGGTCAACCCGGCCACATGCACGTCGCCCGCACCGCCCGCCCATCCTGCGATGCGCACATTGGGCAGGTTGCCACTCATCGCCTTGACCCGGGCGCTGATCCGCAGGTAGCAGCCGGGCAGGATCGGGGTCTCGCCCATATAGCGCAGCTTCTGGGTGCTGGTGCCCTTCAGCAGCTCCAGACAGCCAGCAAAATCCGCATCCGCCGGAACATAGGCGGCCCCCGGGTCGCCTGCATATGTGTCCGACCCCGGGGTGCCGTCACCCTTGGACCAGACCGCCAGCCCCCCCGAAAACGCCGGTGGCATAAACACGATTCCGTCGGTGATCGCCTTGTTCATCGAATTCCCCTTCCAGATGGCCCACAGCCGGGCGTTTGGGGAACGGGAGCTAACAGCGCCGCCTTAACACGATCTCAGAGCACCGTGACGGTGTCCGGCCCTGCCCGGCATCTGCGGTTCAGGTGGCCAGGTCTTGCGGCGGCAGAATATAGACGCCATCGATCTTCCAGCCCCGGTCGCTGACGATCATCTCATAACGCAGCAAAAAGCTGTGGCCGCTGGCATCTGTGATCGCGACAATCTGGTTCAGCCCGGCCTCACGCGCCTGCAGATCGAGGAACCGAAACTCGCGCGGGCGGTGCACCATCGGATAGGCCTGACGCACCATCGCGCCGAAATTCTGCGGCGTGACGAACCAGCCCTGAATCCGGCGACTGGCATGTTCAAAGGCCGCATCGAAATCGTCGGCCTGAAAATCCGCGATCTGCGCGCTGATCACTGATTGGATCGCCGCGCTCTGGCCCGACGCCGGCGCCGCCAGCCCGATCATTACCGCGATAAGCCCCATCAACTGCCGCATGGCCTGTCCTCCCTTGCTGCTCCAGATACGTCAGCACAGGCGACATGGTTTCATAGTCCGGCTTCATCTTGCCAAAAATATTCTCGGGGGGGCTCGGGCAAGGCCCGAGCGGGGGGCAGACAGCCCCCCTGCGCCACATCGGCAATCAGCGCCAGGCGAAAACCGGTTCTTCGTAATCGTTGACCCGGGTTTCCCGACCGCACACCAGCTCACCCAACTGATGCATCAGGGCCGCGGTCGGCGCATGGATATAGGACTCGACCAGGCTGATCCGGATCACCGGGCGGTCGCTTTCCGGGATGGTGACAAAGCTCAGCAGCTCGGGATCGGTGAGTTCTCCCAGCGAAACCGTAAACACCTTGGCCACCTCACCCGGATTGGGAACGAAGCCGCCCGATATCCCTGGCTCGGCCCAGAACACCACTGGCGTGATGATATAACCCGACCGGGTCTCGTAGTCATCGAGCAGCCCCAGCAGAGACTCCTCAGGCAGCAGATAGCCCAGCTCTTCGTCCATCTCGCGCCGGGCGGCCTCGACCTCGGTCTCGCCGGGATCGATCCGCCCGCCGGGCAGGGCAAACTGGTTGGAATGGGAGGACATCCGCGCGGCACGAAAGGTCAGCACCAGCCCGGCCCCGCCATCCGGCATATCGGTCAAGGCCAGACAGACCGCGGCGCGGCGCAGATCGTCGCGTTGGCTGACATAGCGGGGAAAACTCTCCAGCCGGGTGCGAATCGTATCGCGCAGGGGGTCGGAAAACGTAAGCGGCATGGGTTTGATTGTCCTGTCACCGGGCCATTCCTCGGCCTGCTCCCGACATTAGCCCTGCCGCTGGGCAAGGCCAAGTCTTGGACGGTACAATCCAGCCACTTGGCAAAGCCGCCAGCTGCCCCTTGATCAGACGAGGTCGCCCGCCAGCGCCTGATCGATCAGCGCCACCGTCTCGATCACGCCGTATAGCGCGATGAAGCCACCAAAGCGCGGGCCCTGACTGGCCCCCAGCAGCACCTCGTAGAGTGCCTTGAACCAGTCGCGCAGCGGATCGAACCGGTCGCGCCCAACCGAGAACACCAGGTTTTGCAATTCTTCGGCATCCATCGGCCCGCCCCAATCCTTCAGGGCGTCACGCAATTCGACCAGTGCCAACCGCTCGACATCGCTGGGCATCCGATAGACCTTATGCGGCTTCACGAAATCGTTGTAATAGCGCACCGCATAGCCCGCCGCCGCGTCCAGACCCGGATGGGTCAGCGGGCTGGCTTCCGGCGCATAGCGACGGATAAAGCCCCACAGCGTGTCCTTGTCCTCGGCGCTGGCGACGCTGGCCAGGTTCAACAACATCGAGAACGGCACCACCATGTCCGAGGCCGGCACGTTGTGGCCGTGGATATGAAACACCGGATTGGCCAGCCGCTGCGTCGCATCCTGCCCGGCATAGGCGCGCAATTGCTGGTGGTATTCGTCCATCATCTTGGGGATGACGTCGAAATACATCCGCTTGGCGGTCTTCGGCTTCTGGAACATGAAATAGGCCAGGCTTTCCGAACTGGCATAGGTCAGCCATTCGTCGATCGAAATCCCGTTGCCCGAGGATTTCGAAATCTTCTGCCCATTCTCGTCGAGGAACAGCTCGTATGAGAAATGGTTCGGCTTGCGCCCGCCCAGAATCTCGCAAATCCGGTCATAGATCGGGGTGTTGGTGGAGTGATCCTTGCCATACATCTCGAAATCGACATCCAGCGCTGCCCAGCGCGCCCCGAAATCCGGTTTCCACTGCAATTTCACATTGCCGCCGGTCACCGGCAGCGTCCACTCCCGCCCCTCGGCATCGTCAAAGGTGATGGTGTGATCCGTCGGGTTCACCGATTTCATCGGCACATAGAGCACCCGACCGGTTTCCGGGTGGATCGGCAGAAAGATCGAATAGGTCTGCTGACGCTCCTCGCGCAGCGATTTCAGCATCACCTTCATCACTTGATCATAGCGTTCACAAGCCAGTTTCAGCACCGCGTCAAGCTTGCCGGTCGCATAATATTCGGTGGCGCTGATGAATTCATATTCAAAGCCGAAGGTATCGAGGAACCGGCGCAGCATCGCGTTGTTGTGATGGCCGAAGCTTTCGAATTCCTCGAACGGGTCCGGCACCTTGGTCAGCGGTTTCTGCAAATGCTCGCGCAGCATTTCCGGGTTCGGCACATTGTCCGGCACCTTGCGCATCCCATCCATATCGTCGCTGAAACAGATCAGCCGGGTCGGGATGTCCGAAAGCACCTCAAAGGCACGGCGGATCATCGTGGTGCGCGCCACCTCGCCAAAGGTGCCGATATGCGGCAGGCCCGAAGGACCATAGCCGGTTTCGAACAGTACATAGCCCTTTTCCGGCGGCGCCTTTTCGTAGCGTTTGAGCAACGCCCGCGCCTCTTCAAAGGGCCAGGCCTTCGAATTCATCGCGGTTTCGCGCAGATCAGTCATTGCTACACTCCTTTAGCGACCGCCGATTGATCGGCGGGACAAGGCCGCTTCCTATTGCCCGGGCCCGGCCGGGTCAATAATCTGCACCGCACCACATGATCGAGGATACAGATGTCCGAACCCGTTCCCAACGCCCTGACCCCGCAGGATTGCCTGGTCGCCCTGATGATCGCGGTGTCGGTCTCTGACGCCGATGTGCGGACCATGGAGCTTGTGAAGATCGAAAACAACGTCAACACGTTGCCGATCTTTGCCACCTTCGACCTGGATCGGGTGAAAACCCTGTCGCAAATCGTGTTTGACCTGTTTTCCGAAGAGGACGGGCTCGACGCCCTGTTTGGGCTGATCCGTGACAACCTGCCAGAGCGGCTGTTTGAAACCGCCTATGCCCTGGCCTGTGACGTGGCCGCCGCTGATGGCACCCTGCGCGAGGCCGAGCTGCGCCTGCTCGAAGAAATCCGCTATGAGCTGGATATCGACCGGCTGCATGCCGCCGCGATCGAACGCGGCGCCCGCGCCCGCCATATCCGCCCATAGCGGAAACTTGCCCAGGGCTCGGCGAGATCTCGCTAGGTCTGGAATACCGGAATAGGCGGAATCGCACAGCCACCCCACATTGAGATCATAGCCTTATGGATACTGATCCGATGAAACGTTCACATTTCCTGATTTTCGCCACCCTGATGCTCTGCCTGCTGCCGGTTCTCGGCACCCTGGCCGACACAAGCAAAGGCCAACAACAGATCGTCCAGCTCGGCACCCACAGCCTCGGGCATCACTACTGACCGGACACCGGCCCGTTGGCAAACAAAGCGCCCCAGCGTTCGATCAGGGCCTGTTGCAAGGTCTTGGCCCGGCCGTTCCAGGATCGCGCCCCCGGCGGGCGCTCGCGCTCATCTTCGCCCAGGGCCTCTCGGCGCCCTGTGTCGGCGGCAAAGATCGCAAAGGCCAGATCGGTCCCATCAGCGCCGGTCATGAACCCTGCCAACCCGCTGACGAAATTCAATGTGCCGGTCTTGGCCGCGACCTTGATCGGATGATGTTTGTCGGGTTTCCGATTTCTATCGCGCAGCACCACCGGTTTCAGCAATGGTCGCAGACGCTGTTGCACGCCCGGGGCGGTCAGCGCGCCGACCATCGCCGCCGCCGAGACCCGGCTGGCGCCGCCCAGACCGGAATGGTCGACCAGCCGGATATCTGAGATACCATATTCCGCGGCCAGCCAGGCGTTCATCATCGCCGCCGACCCGGCCAGGCTGGTGATCGTGCCGCCGCGCTGCAGGCTGGCGCGCAAGCCGATGATTTCAGCGGTCAGATTGGTCGAATATTTCAGCATCGCGGTCAGAATTTCGGTCAGCGGCCGGCTCTGATGGCTGACCAGAATCTCGCCTTGCGGTGCGCTATGGCTCAGCACCGGTGCTTTCAGCCGGATACCATGGCTGCCCGCCAGGGTCTGAAACACCTCACCGGCATAGATCTCGGGCTTGCGCACCGGCAGCCAACGCGCCCCGCCCTTGCCCAAAGCCGCCTCGGCGACCGTCCAATTGTCGCGCCCGTCACTGTCGGCATAGGTGTAGACCGGCACTTGCCGATCAACGACCTGCATCCGGGCGACGGTCACATCCGGGCGATACGGGGCGGATCGCGCATCCATGCTGACCGCCCATTTGCCTGACACCCGGCGCCATTCGAAATGCACCCGGTTGAAATTCAGGTTCAACCCGGACAGCGCCGGGCTATAGCCGACATGATCGGGCTGGTCCCGGTCGATGGTGGCGATATGCGGCAAGCCCCCCCCCCAGACCAGGAACCGGCCCGCCACTTCGCGCACCCCGGCCTGTTTCAGCGCCGCCGCCATTTCCGCCAGGGCATTGGTGTCGAGGGTCGGATCCCCCCCCCCCGCCAGCACCAGATCGCCGGCGATCCGGCCATTGCTGATCGGCCCGGTCGCCAGCAGTCGGGTGTCGAAGCGGAACCCCGGGCCGAGCGTGTCCAGCGCATATAGCGTGGTCAGGGTCTTGGCGACGCTGGCGGGCGGCACCGCCAGCGCTCCGTCGCCGGTTTCCAGCATCTTGCCGCTGGTCGCATCCGCCACCGCAAAGACGACCGGGATTCCCAGCTTGGCCCGCTGGACCAGATCGGCGGCCGCATCCACCCTTGGCTGGCCCAGATTGGCCGGACGCAGCACCGGGCGCAGTGACCGCGCCGGGACCTCGGCCCAGACCGGCGCGGCCAAAGCCGCAAGACCGGTGCCCAGAAACAGCCGTCGGGTCAGCGCCCCGGGTTTCAACCCCGTTGATTTCATTTCGCAGGCTCCGCCACCCAGTTTCCCTTGCGCCGCAATTCGGTCGACGACAACGCCACCATCGGCACATTCACAAAACACCAGGCCGGGGCGGAATGATCCGCCAACACGCTGGAATGCCGCGATGGCAGACGGGCCGCGTGATAAATCCGCGCCGCCTTGGACATCCGGGCGGAAATCCGTTGCTGTGGACGCGCCAGAACCCCGACCGGGACATGATCCATGATCCAGCGCCATTCCTGCCATTGGTCAAACTGTCCCAGATTGTCCGCCCCCATCAGCCAGACAAAGCGCACCCCGGGATAGCGCGCGATCAAAGCCCGCAAGCTGCGCGCGGTATAGCGGGTGCCGAGCCGCGCCTCGATATCGGTAACGCGAACCTTGGGATGGTCCATCACCGCTCGCGCCCGCTGCAGCCGATCCGCCATCGGCGCGGGTTGCCGGGCCTTCAGCGGATTGCCGGGGCTGACCAGCCACCAGACCTGATCCAGCCGGAACCGCTTCAGCGCTTCACGGGTGATCATCGCATGACCATCATGGGCCGGATCAAAGGATCCACCCAACAGCCCAACCACCTGACCGGCCCGAACATTTGGAAAACCAGAGCGCATGAAACGGATGTATCGCAACGCCACCACCTTGGGAAAGGGGCGCAGACGATCATACGCCCACTTGGCGACAATCAGAAACAATCCCCAAGTTGTCTCCAAAATGGAAACAATCGAGCCCTAGGTCGCAGCGCCCGGAAATCTCCCCTTGGGTGATTGTCCCTGCCGGGCATCGCGCGTATCTAGCTGCCTTGCGAACCAGGAGGGAAATGATGGCCTCGTATCAATATGTCTACCACATGTCCGGGGTCTCCAAGACCTATCCCGGCGGCAAGAAATGCTTCGAGAACATCCATTTGAATTTCCTGCCGGGGGTGAAGATCGGCGTTGTCGGGGTCAATGGCGCGGGCAAATCGACCCTGTTGAAGATCATGGCCGGCTGGGACAAGGATTTTCAGGGCGAAGCCTGGCATGCCGAAGGCGCCAAGGTCGGCTATCTGCCGCAGGAGCCCGACCTTGATCCAAACCTCGACGTGCGCGGCAATGTGATGCTGGGCGTGGCCGACAAAAAGGCGATCCTCGACCGCTACAACGACCTGGCGATGAACTACTCGGATGAGACCGCCGAGGAAATGGCCAAGCTTCAGGACGAGATCGACGCGCAGAACCTCTGGGATCTGGACAGCCAGATCGACATCTCGCTCGAGGCGCTGCGCTGCCCGCCGGATGACGCCGATGTCACCACCCTCTCGGGCGGCGAAAAACGCCGGGTCGCGCTCTGCAAACTGCTGCTCGAAGAGCCGGATATGCTGCTGCTCGACGAACCGACCAACCACCTGGATGCCGAAACCATCGCCTGGCTGCAACAGCACCTGATCGACTACAAGGGCACCATCCTGATCGTCACCCATGACCGCTATTTCCTGGATGACATCACCAGCTGGATCCTAGAGCTCGACCGTGGCCGTGGCATTCCCTACGAGGGCAATTATTCTGCCTGGGTCGAACAAAAGGCCAAGCGCCTGCTGCACGAAGCCCGCGAGGACAAGGCCAAGCAAAAGACGCTGGAACGCGAACTGGAATGGATGCGCCAGGGGGCCAAGGCCCGGCAGGCGAAATCCAAGGCGCGGATCCAGTCCTATGAAAAGATGGCCGATGAATCGCTGCGCGAACGCGTCGGCAAGGCACAGATCGTGATTCCGCATGGGCCACGCCTCGGCGGCAAGGTGATCGAGGTCGAGAATCTGAGCAAGGCGATGGGCGACAAGCTGTTGATCGAGAACCTGTCGTTCTCGATCCCGCCCGGCGGCATCGTCGGGGTGATTGGCCCCAACGGCGCCGGAAAATCCACCCTGTTCAAGATGATCACCGGCCAGGAACAGCCTGATTCCGGCAGCGTCACCATCGGCAATACGGTCAAACTGTCCTATGTCGATCAGTCCCGCGACGACCTCAGCCCCGATGACAACGTCTGGCAGGCGATTTCCGGCGGCGCCGAGATCATCAAGCTTGGCGATGCCGAGATCAACTCGCGCGCCTATTGCGGCGCGTTCAACTTCAAAGGCTCAGACCAGCAGAAAAAAGTCTTGCTGCTCTCGGGCGGTGAGCGCAACCGGGTCCATATGGCGCGGCTCCTGAAGGACGGCGGCAATGTGCTGCTGCTTGATGAACCGACCAATGACCTCGACGTCGAAACCCTGCGCGCACTCGAAGACGCACTGGTCGATTTCGCAGGCTGCGCGGTGGTGATTTCGCACGACCGCTTCTTCCTCGACCGGATCTGCACCCATATGCTGGCCTTCGAGGGCGACGCCCATGTCGAATGGTTCGAAGGCAACTTCGAAGATTACGAAGAAGACAAAATGCGACGCCTGGGGCCCGATGCAATGGAACCCAAGCGGGTGAAATACAAGAAGTTTACCCGCTGATCCGCTGATTTAGGACTGGCGCTTGCGGTGACCTGACCGCTGAGCGCCAGTCACGCAGTGAGGTGCCCCTAGCTTCCTAGACACCTGCCTGGTTCAGTTTCTGCTGTCTTATTTCGAAGTCACCCGGCGATAGCATACCAATGGCTGTAGTTGGAGTTCCCCCGGTTTGATGGACGGTTATGGGCTTAGAGATTCCAGCCCTTCAGCGGTGATCCTTTCGTAAGAGCACAACACTGGCGCATCCGGCACTGACTGCTTTCCGAGATCTCCCTCACCGCTCCCACCCCCGCCCTTCCTTCACCTCGCTGCGCACCTTCTTGGCCTCCACCCGCTTGCGCTTCTGGTTCTTCGACACTTTCGTCGGCACCCGCCGTTTCGGCACCATCGTCGCCTTGCGCACCAGCTCGGCCAGCCGCTCCCGGGCGATGTCGCGATTGCGGGCCTGCGAGCGTTCCTCGGAGACCTGGATCACCACCGCGCCCTCCTTGGTCCAGCGCCGCCCGGCCAGCCGCTTCAGCCGTGCCTTGACCGCCGGGGGCAGCGACGGCGAGCGTTCGGCCTCGAACCGCAGTTCGACCGCCGTGGACACCTTGTTCACGTTCTGCCCGCCGGGGCCTGACGCGCGGATGAATTGCTCGGTCAGTTCCCAGTCTTCGATACTGATCTGCTCGGTGATCTTCAGCATGGTTGCCTTGCCCTGCGCCTGTCGCGTGCTGACAATATGAAAGGGCCGCCCCGAATATGGAACGGCCCTTGTCGAGATAAGGAGGTGGGGTCGGTTAGGTTGCCCACCAATCTGGATTTCACTCAGCCGAGGGCTGCCTCAGCTGACCTGCCTCCAAACTGTTCCAACACCTCTCTCCAAAGTCCCATTAGACACTAGAGCACCTCCTTTCAGTTTGTTTCCGATATCTGAATCGTCTCACAAAATTCGCGGATCGCCAAACAAAATCAGGCAGGTCTTGCGGTCATTTTTCGGACAACCACACGAAATGGTAACAAAGCCATCACTGCGAGGGTCAGCTTGACGCTCCAATCCGCCAGCGCCAGCGACATCCAGAGCGGCACGACCGGCCCGAGGCCGAGCAGCGGCAGCGGTTCATTGGCCCAGGCGATATCATTGCCCGGCTCCAGAAAGGTCAGCGTCGCGGCAAAGGCGATGCTGAAAAACAGCGTAGTGTCGAGCGTCGCCCCGATCAGCGTCGACACCAGCGGCGCCCGCCACCAGCGGCCCTGGCGCAAGCGGTTGAAAACAAATACATCCGTCAGCTGCGCCACCAGAAAGGCCAGGCCTGATCCCAGCGCGATCCGCAGCGTCACCAGCGGCCCGAACTCGCCGGAAATCTGGGTGCCGATCAGCGAACAGGCGACGCCGGTGACAAAGCCGGCGATCACCACCCGACGCGCGGCGGCCAGGCCATAGACCCGGTTCATCACATCGGTGACCAGAAAGGCAAAGGGATAGGTGAACGCCCCCCAGGTCAGCCACTGGCCAAACAGGAACTGAACGAGGATGTTCGAAGCCACGACAATCGCGGCCATGGCAAGAATGCCGGGAAGGTATTTGCGGTTCATCTGATGCCCGTTTTTTAGACAAGGTTGCGGCGACTTGTGTGCCCCGACCGGGACGGGGCTCGTTTAGTCGGTTTGCCGCTCTGGTGCAAGGGGCAGGACATATTCGACCAGCTCCGAGGCCAGGAAGAACCAGAAATTGTCATCCGAGACCAGGGTCAACCGGATCGCCCCCGCGGCATCGCGCCAGACCGCAATCCCTTCGAGGTTGTCATGGGTGCCGCTGGCGGTCTCCAGCAGCGTGACCTCGCCCGCCACCTCGGTGCCGCGCAGGTCAAAGCGGCGCACCCGGCTGCGGAACCCGGCGACGGAATAATCGCGCTCCAGCAGGTAGAACAGCCCGTCCGGCCCGAAATCGGCGCCCACCGGCAGGAATGAATCGCGTTTCGGCAGGCTGAACGCCTGGTTCCAATAGCCCGCAGCAAAGCGCCAAACCGGGAGGCTTCGGTCCTGGCTGCCCCCTTCGGGCAGGGCGAACAGCGCGCCATTGGCGTCGATCGCCAGCGCCTCCATCCCGCCATTCCAGCGGAACCGGCCGAATTGCGCCGGTGGCGGCATTGGCGCGCCCGGCCCGTCGGCCCGCTGGTAATGGGTCACCCGGTGGATGCGCTCGAACGAGACATAGAGGCCACCATCAGGCGCAACGGCCAGCCCTTCGGAATCGCTCAACGGGAACACCAGCGGGCCGTTGCGGCGCGAGGCCAGCGGCTGTGGCGCCTCAAAGGTAACTGCGACCGGGCGGCCATCCTCACGCCGGATCTGCCCGCGAAACAAGATCGCCCGGTCCGACAGGGCGGTAATGCCGCTGCCATCCTCGGACAGCTCCAGCCCGGACAGCCCGCCAATATCGGGCGCGGCCCCGTCCAGCGTGAGCGTGCCAACCAGCTCGGCCGGTTGCGCCCGGCTGTATCCAGGCGAAAGGCAAGCCGCGATCAGCGCGACTGCAAGACTTGGACGCATTGATTGGGCAGATCGGCGAGGGTGAGTTCCCGGCGCGGTTTCGGTTTGACCTTGGGTTTATTGGGATCGGGTGGCGGCGGGTTCAGGATATTGTTCACCCATTGCTGCGCATCCGCGCAGCCATCACCGGCAGGCGGCGGTGCCTGATTGACACAGCCCCTGCTGCCCGGCGGACAGGTCAGGCGCACATGGAAATGGTAATGATGCCCCCACCAGGGCCGGATCTTGTTCAGCCAACTGCGGTCACCCTTTGCCTCGGCGCACATCTTTACCTTGGCGCCGGGAAACACAAAGATCCGCGCCACCCGGGGATCCTCGGCGGCGGCCTTCATCACCGCCATATGCTGCGGCGTCCAGTTGTCGTTGGTATAGGCGCCGTTCGCGCGGCGCAGCGAGATCGACGAGAGGTTTTCCCGCTCAGCCCGCGACAGATCCAGCCGCTTGGGCGGCAACATCCAGATATCGGCATCCAGCCCCAGTTGATGCGAGGCATGGCCGGTCAGCATCGGCCCGCCGCGCGGTTGCGAGATATCGCCGATATAAAGGCCGGACCAGCCCGGCAGCGCCGCCGCCTTGCGGCTGAGGTCCTGCAGGAAATCCACGGTTTCCGGATGGCCCCAGTTGCGATTGCGCGACAGCCGCATCGCCTGCCAGGTGGCGCCGGTTTCGGGCAGTTGCACCGCGCCGCTGACGCAGCCCTTGGCATAGGATCCATAGGGCGCGGGCGCCATCGCTGCGGCGGTGGTCTTGCCGCCGAACAGCTTTTTCGCCGCCACCCCGCGCAGGGCGGCGGGAATCTCCTGCTGGGTAGAGACGATGGATTGTTTCGGCGCGGCACCGTCACCGCCGCCGCCGCAGGCCGCCAGAAACAGGGCGGCGATGGTACTTTGGATCAAATGGCGGGCCATGGCTTGTGCCTTTCTACGCCGGATCGGCTTTGGCGTTTTCGGGATTGACCCAGCGTAGCAGGATCAACCCGATAACGAAAAGCCCGATCAGCGGCGTCACCCCCAACGATTGACTGCCGGTCAGCGAGGTGGCGATGCCGATCGATAGCGGCGCCAGGAACGAGGTCGCCTTGCCCGCCAGCGCATAGAGGCCAAAGGCCTCGGTCATCCGGGCTGGATTGGCTTGACGCACCATCATCGTCCGGCTGGCCGCTTGCAGCACCCCGCCCGCCGCGCCGATCAGCGCGCCGAGAACGTAGAACACGATGTCAGGCCATGCGGATTCCGGGCCGACCGCAATGAAATAGACGCTCTCACGCGACACCAGCACGATGGAAATCGCCACAAGGGTCAGGATCACGATGCAGAGGGTGATCACCGGTTTCGGGCCGAAGCGCACATCCGCGTGCCCGCCGATCCAGGCGAAAATGGCACCGGAGACAATCGCCAGGATGCCGAAAACGCCGATATCGACAATCGACCAGCCCAGCACGCCCGAGGCATAGATGCCGCCAAAGGTATACATGCCGTTCAGCCCGTCGCGATAGAACATCGACGACCCCAGATAGGCAAAGAGTGAGCGCCGTTTCGGCAACCCGGCCAGAGTCCGGCCCAGCCCGGTCAGCGCCGCCTTGACCGCGCCCTTGGGGGCTTTGGCCACTTTCGGGTCGCGCACGAACAGAAAGAACGGGATCATAAAGACCGCGTACCAGATCGCACTCAACGGCCCGACGGCGCGGGTGCCTTCGCGTGCCGCGGGATCAAGGCCGAAGATCGGCTCGATGCCGATCATCGTGCGCCCGGTTTCAGGATTTTCCTGCAACAGCGCCAGCATTATCACCAGCGCCACCAGCCCGCCGACATAGCCAAAGGCCCAGCCGCTGCCAGAAATCCGTCCGATCTCTTCCTTGCTGCCCAGATCGGGCAGCATCGAATTGGTAAAGATCGTCGCGAATTCCATCCCGATCAGCCCGATGGCAAAGAAAAACAAGGTTCGGATCAGGTCGAAATCGCCCGGTGCCGCCCACCACAGCGCCGCAGCGCCGACCACATACATCAGCGAAAACAGCCAGATCCAGCGCAGCCGATTGCCCGAAACGTCCGATATCGCGCCCAGGATCGGTGCCAGAAGGGCGATGCAGAACCCGGCGGCGGCGATGCCGAACCCCCAAGCCGCCTGGGCCTTGGCCCCGTCGCCGATAAGCTCTTTGACATAGGGCGCAAAGATAAAGGTGATCAGCAGCGTATTATAAGGCTGACTGGCCCAATCGAAAAAGAACCACCCCCAGATGCGCTTGCGATTTGTCATTCCGCCCCCCCCCGAACGATTGCCGCGATAAGACCGTCAACACCGCCATGAGGCAAGGCCGCAAATGCAATCCGCCGGGCCGCATCGTAACATTTCCCACGCTGAATTTATCGGCTTCACCGGATTGCCGGATGACAACGGCCGTCATCAGCACCTAGGTCAGGGGATGGAATTGTTCCTTGGATACCTCGCCGGGCTGCTGACGCTCATCAATCCCTGCGTTCTGCCGGTGTTGCCGATCGTGCTGGGCGCGTCGCTGCAGGCCAGCCGTGGCGGGCCGCTGGCGCTGGCGACGGGCATGGCGCTGTCTTTTGTGGTGCTGGGGGTCAGCATCGCTGGCTTTGGTCATCTGATCGGTATTGACGAACAGACCATCGCCCAGGCCGGGGCGGTCTTGATGGTCGGCTTTGGCCTGATCCTGCTGGTGCCGCGCCTGTCGGCCGGATTTTCCACGGTGACCGCCGGTGTCGCCAGTGGCGCCGATGCCCGGATCGGGCGGCTCGATAGTGGCGGGTTGCGAGGTCAATTCCTCGGCGGGCTGCTGCTCGGCGCGGTCTGGAGCCCCTGCGTCGGCCCGACCCTGGGCGGCGCGATTTCACTGGCCAGCCAAGGTGAAAACCTGCTCTGGGCGACGGCGATCATGGCCGCCTTTGCCGCTGGAGTCGCCACCCTGATCCTCGGCCTCGGCTATGGCGCCCGCAGCCTGCTTGTGACCCGGCAAGCCTGGATGCGGGCGCTGGCCGAGCGCTCCAAAACCGTGCTGGGCGTGGTCTTTGTCGCCACCGGCCTCGCCATCCTGTTTCGTCTGCATCATCTGATTGAGGGCTGGGCGCTCACTCTTATGCCCGATTGGCTGATCAACCTGTCTGTTTCGATCTGAAAGGAGAACCACCATGAAACGCCGCGACTTTATCGCCCTCGGGGGCGCCGCCCTGCTGCTGCCAAGCCTCGGCCAGGCCGCGCCTATGGAGTATACGCCGGGGCTGGTTGAGGCCCGCCTCGATGCCGGTGAAACCGTGTTCCTCGATTTCAAGGCCAGCTGGTGTACGACCTGCAAGGCACAAGAGGCCGTGCTGGACCGGCTCAAGGCGCAGGACCCGGCCTATGAGGCCAACATCACCTTTATCAATGTCGATTGGGACACCTACGCGCGGGCGTCCTTTACCCAGAGGCTGCGAATTCCGCGCCGCTCGACCCTGGTGGCCCTGAAAGGCAAGGCCGAGATCGGGCGCGTGGTTGCCGATACCCGCGAAGCGCAGATCAAGATGCTGCTGGATGCGGCGTTGCGGGCGGCTATGGCCTGATCCAGCTCAGCCCGCCGCCTCTTCCTTGGCGATCCGCTTGGCGGCGGGACGGCCGGCGCAGCGCGCCACCCAATCCGGCACCGGGCCGGTTTCCGGCATCAAGGCCGGGAAGCGCAGGAATATCTGCACCACCAGCAGATCAGCGGCGCTGTAGCGATCCCCGATCAGCCAGGGCGTTTGCGCCAGCTGCGCCTCGATCCGCGCCATGGCGGTGGGAAAATCGCGAAAGGTGCGGGCCAGCTGCGGCGAATCGATCTGGAAGAAATGGAAATGCAGCACCGGTTCCAGCACATTGCCATACCAGGCTAGCCACGACAGATAGGGGCCGCGCAACGGGTCACCGGGGGCATAGCCCAGCCCGGTCTGCGGGAACACTTCGGTCAGGTAGAGCGCGATCGCGTTCAGCTCGCTCATCCCGACACCATCATGGGTCAGAAAAGGCACCTTGCCGTCGGGATGCGGGTTCTGCGGATCGGCGCCGCCGCTGCCGTCCTGGCGGGAGATGCCGACCTCGCGGATCGTCACCGCGCCATGGACGCCCATTTCGTCGATCAGCTGCACGATGGCTGAGGACCGGCTGCGCGGCGCATGGAACAGGGTCAGCATGATCGTCTCCTCCTCAGAGTGATCGTTATCTAAGCGCCAAGACCAGATCCACCAGGGTCTGGATCGCTGCCCGGTTCGATTTGTCCTTGCCTTTGGCAATCTGGGTCATCCCGATCCGCGCCGCATAAAGCGCCCGCGCGATGTCGGGGTTGGTGACGCCGATCTTGTCGAGCAGCAGCTTGATCCGCGCCAGCCGTTGCGCGTCGATCGTTGACAGCATCGCCGCCGCCGCCGGGTCGGTGCGCGCCCAGGCCCGCATCGCGGCCTCGGCCGACAGGTCTTCGTCGATGCCCTGTTCCATTATCGTCTTCAGCTCGGCCACCGCCTCTTTCTTCTTGGCGGGCGGGTCTGCCGGGGCGTCGTTGAGACGGCCCCAATACTCCAGAACCTGTTGCTGAAATGTCGGCACATCGGCGAAATGCCAATAGAACGACCCCTTGGTCGTCTGCAACCCCCGTGCCAGCGGCTCGGCCTTCAACCCCTCAGGGCCAAGCCGGGCCAGGGCATCGATCCCGGCTTTCAGCCAATCGTCGGGGGACAATCGTTGTTTGGGTGCCATATCCGAAATCTAAACCAAAAAATTCATAAATGCCTATGCATAACTCTGCGACGCAGAAACATTTACCAGCTTCAGTCGGAAAGCCCCGGTTCGTCAAGCAGGTGTCGCCCCTGCCGATCCTCGACCTCGATCACCCAGAGATCGGGGTCAAAGCCGCGCTGCCGCCCGATGGCGGCGTCAACCTCGGCCTCATCGCCGCGCGCCAGTTCCACCCAGACCCGGGCGCCGCTGGTCAGATCGAAACTGCGGGTGAGCGCGACGGCCTGCCCGTCCAGCGTGTTGAGCTTAACCAGAACCGAACCGCCGGTGTCATCACCATGCGCGGTAACGAAGGCCGGAATATCGGCCAGCCGGAGCCGGGCGAGATAGGCGGAAACCCAGAAAGAAGCGGTCAGGCGCATGACGGGTGTTTTCACTCGAATGGACAAAGGGGGCTGCGCGGATTGTGTTCCAGAGATCAACAGGGGAACCGCAATGTCGCCTAGTTGCCGTCGCGGATATCCAGGCCCATCTCGGAATAGCGCGCCGCCTCGTCCTGCCAGTTCTCGCGCACTTTGACCTGCAGGAACAGATGCACCGGACGTCCCATGAAGGCCGAGATCTCGGCGCGGGCCGCGGTCGAAACCGCCTTGATCGTCTCGCCCTTCTTGCCCAGCACGATGCCTTTGTGGCCATCACGGCTGACATAGATGATCTGATCGATCCGGGCCGAGCCGTCCTTGCGCTCTTCCCAATTCTCGGTCTCGACGGTCAGTTGATAGGGCAGTTCCTGATGCAGCCGCAGGGTCAGTTTCTCGCGCGTCATCTCGGCCGCGATCATCCGCAACGGCAGATCGGCAATCTGGTCCTCGGGATAGAGCCAGGGACCTTCGGGCAATTCCTCGGCCAGCCAGTCGCGCAGGGCATCGATCCCGTGGCCCTTTTCGGCCGAGATCATGAATGTGCGGACGAAATCGAACTCGGCGTTCAGGCTTTCGGTCAGCGCCAGCAGATTCGGGGCCTCGACCCGGTCGATCTTGTTGATCGCCAGCGCCACCTTGTGTCCCTCGGGCATGTCGCGCAACTTGCCGAGGATGGTCTTGACCCCCTCGGTCACGCCGCGCTGCGCCTCGACCAGCAGCACCACGATATCGGCATCCGCCGCGCCGCCCCAGGCCGCCGACACCATCGCCCGGTCCAGCCGTCGCTTCGGCTGAAACAGGCCCGGTGTGTCGACAAACACGATCTGGGTCTCGCCCGCCATCGCCACACCCCGGATCCGGGCGCGGGTGGTCTGCACCTTATGGGTAACGATGCTGACCTTGGCACCGACCATCCGGTTCAGCAGCGTCGATTTGCCGGCATTGGGTTCGCCGATCAGGGCAACGAAACCGGCACGTGTCTGGGTCATGTCCTGTCTACCTTGTCCAGCAGGGCCTGCGCCGCCGCCTGTTCCGCCTTGCGTTTGGAGGCATCACGCCCCTTGGCCTTGTCGCCGGTCGTCAACCGGGCCTCGATGGTGAACACCGGGGCATGATCCGGGCCGCTGCGCAACAATTCAACATAATCCGGGCGCGCCAGCCCACGCGCCTGAGCCCATTCCTGCAACGCCGATTTGGCATCGCGGGCATCGTCTTCGACCGACTCGATCCGTTTGCCCCAGAGCCGCAGGATCAGGCTTTGCGCCGTTTCAAAGCCCGCGTCCAGATAAACCGCCGCAATCACCGCTTCCATTGCGTCACCCAGCAGTGCCTCTTTGCGCCGCCCACCGGTCATCATTTCCGATCGGCCGAGTTTCAGCACCGCGCCGAGGTCAATCTCACGCGCGACGTCGGCGCAGCTTTCCTTGCGCACCAGCGCGTTGAACCGCGGCGCCAGCTGGCCCTCGGTCGCGGCGCGGTCGGCGGCCAGCAGCGCCTGCGCCATCACCAGCCCCAGCACCCGGTCACCCAGAAATTCCAGCCGCTGATTATCGGAACGGTTCGGCGAGGACAGTGAGGGATGGGTCAGGGCACGCTGCAGCAATTGCGGCTGGGCGAATTGATGCCCGAGCCGGTGCTGAAATTCGATCTGGTCGCGCGACAGCTTCATCGCCGCAGGCCTAAGTGATCCCTTTGAAGAACCGGTCGCCACGCCAGGTCCAGAAGAACAGCATCGAACGGCCAGCAGAAGAGAACATGATCCGGTCAGCCCGTCCGATCAGGTTTTCGAAGGGCACGAACCCGACCCCGCCCGCCGTCGGCGCGAACCGGGAGTCGAGCGAATTGTCACGGTTGTCGCCCATCATGAAGTAATGGCCTTCGGGCACATGGAACACGCCGGTTTCATCGGCACCGCGAAAGCTGCCGATATTCAGGATCGAATGCGCGACCCCGTTCGGCAGGGTTTCGATCTGCCGCGACTTCAGGCATTCCGCCCCCGGCCCGACGGCGCCGTTCTCGCAACGCGGCGGGCGCCCTTCCGGGCCCTGACGGTCATAGGTCTCGCTGAATTGACCGCCATCGGCCAGCTGCACCGCGGCGCCATTGATCTGCAACACGCCGTCGATCATCTGAATGGTATCGCCGGGCAGACCGACCAGCCGCTTGATGTAATCCTGTCCGGTCACCGGGTGGCGGAACACCACCACATCGCCGCGCTCGGGCTCACTGCCCAGGATCCGGGTGTTGTCGCCGTCGATCACGCCGCAGATGTCACTGGCATCCACGTCGATGCCGAATTTCTGAATCCGGATCGAGGGGCATGAAGCGTAGGAATAGCCATAGGCCATCTTGTTGACGAACAGGAAATCGCCGATCAGCAGCGTGTCCTTCATCGATCCCGAGGGGATCCAGAACGGTTGAAACAGCAAGGTGCGAAAAACGCCGGCGATGATCAGCGCCCAAAAGATAGTCTTGATGGTCTCCCAGACCGCGCTGCCGAAGCCGCCTTCGCTTGCCATGTGAATTGTCCCTGCTGCTGCCTTGGGGGTTACATGCGGGGGCGGTGGCGCAGTGTCAAGGTTGCGGACGCTGGCACGAGGACGGCTTAATGCCCCGGCGGCATCGGTATCATCGGCGGATCGGCGTCGATCGGCAGCGCCTCGATCACCACAAAGGCCTGTGCCCAGGGGTGATCATCCGTCAGCGTCACATGGATCACACTGTGATGGCCCGCCGGTGTCATCTCTTTCAGCCGCTCGGCGGCCCAGCCGGTCAGATGCATCTTGGGCTGGCCGCTGCGCATGTTCGAGACCGCCATGTCCTTCCAGGCGATGCCCATCCGCAGGCCGGTGCCCAGCGCCTTGGAACAGGCCTCTTTCGCGGCCCAGCGTTTGGCATAGGTGCCGGCGACATCCTTGCGACGCTCGGCCTTGCGTTGTTCGATCTCGGTAAACACCCGGTTGCGAAACCGGTCGCCAAAGCGATCCAGGGTGCCTTGAATCCGTTCGATATTGGCCAGATCGGTGCCGATGCCGAGGATCATGCCCGGGCAGCATCCATCAGACGGCGCATTTCGATGATCGCCGGCTTCAACCCAAGGAAAATCGCCTCACCGATCAGGAAATGACCGATATTCAGCTCTTTCACCTCGGGGAAGGCGGCGATCGGCGTGACCGTATCATAGGTCAGCCCATGACCGGCATGCACCTCAAGACCCAGAGAATCGGCAAGTCCCGACATCTCGCGCAGCCGCTCCAACTCGCGCGCGCTGTCCTCGAAACGGCCTTCGGCAAAGCTGTCGCAATAGGCGCCAGTGTGCAGTTCAATCACCTCGGCGCCGATCCGGTGGGCGGCCTCGATCTGCGCCCGGTCGGCGGCGATAAAGATCGACACCCGGCACCCGGCCTCGCGCAGCGGCGCGATGAAATGCGCCAGCTTGTTTTCCTCGCGCGCCACTTCCAGCCCGCCTTCGGTGGTCCGTTCCTCGCGCTTTTCGGGGACCAGACAGACCGCATGCGGCTTGTGACGCAGGGCAATCGCCTGCATTTCGTCGGTCGCCGCCATCTCGAAATTCAGCGGCACCGTCAACACCTGCATCAACCCTTCGATATCGGCATCCGAAATATGGCGGCGATCCTCGCGCAGATGCGCGGTGATCCCGTCGGCGCCGGATTCCTGCGCCAGCCTGGCGGCGCGCAAGGGGTCCGGATAGATGCCGCCACGGGCGTTTCGCACAGTGGCGACATGGTCGATATTCACACCTAGGCGCAGGTGAGTCATGGGCTTGCCTCCAGATGTCAGGCCGTGGGCGGTTTGCCCTCGGCCTTGGCGGTCTTCGCAGACTTGATGCGTTTCAGACGCTCTTGCAAGGCCCCTTTGCGGTGATGCTGATAGGCGCGGATCAGCGGCAGCGACACATAATAGGCCACAATTCCGGCAATGATGCCGGGAACAACGCCACCAATCAGATAGGGAAAGAACACCTCATGGTAAAAGATGCTGAGCCCATTCCAATCGGCGTCGCGGTCGTTGAACAGGGCGCTGAAGTTGTGTTTCAGCGCCAGTGCCGCATCGGCGAATTTGCCCGCGATGGTGCGGTGCACCTCGTCATCCGGGCGCGGTGGACGCCCCAGCAGGAAATGCCCGGTCTGCAGCGACACCACCGCAATCGGCAGATAGGTCAGCGGATTGCCGACAAAGGTCGCCAGCAACGCCGCCAGGATATTGCCGCGCATGATCTTGGCGATCAGTGCCGCGATCACGAAATGCAGGCCGTAAAGCGGGGAAAACACGGTGAACACCCCGGCAAAGATGCCGCGCGCAATCCGGTCCGGACTGTCAGGCAACCGCCGCAGCCGGTGGCGGACATAGTGAAACGCCCGCGCCCAGCCGCCCTTGGGCCAGAGCAGATCCCAAAGGATTTTCCAGATCGGTCGTCTGTCCCTGCGTTTAAAGACCAACGGCCTCTCCCTGTGCTGCCCGGGCCGGATCGGCCTCGGGCGCATATCGGCGCCGTTCGACTGCGGCGACATCGCTTTCCGCCTCCAGCGCGGAAACGACCGTGTGCAGATGTTCGACGTCACTCAGCTCCAGATCGATCGACACCCGGTAGAAATCCGGTTTCCGGTCGGCGATCCGAAGATCCGAGATATTGGCTTTCTGCTCACCGATCAATGTGCAGATTCGCCCCAAGACGCCAGCGTCATTGCCCATCGTGATCCCAAGTGTCACCGGATAGATCGGTTTGTGCTTGCCCGAATGCCAATGCAGATCGATCCAGCGATCGGGCTGGTCCTCGAATTCCGCCAGCTTGTCGCAATCAATCGCATGCACCACCACCCCGCGCCCGCGCCAGGTGATCCCGACGATCCGTTCGCCCGGCAGCGGCTGGCAACAAGACCCGCGTTCGAAACTCTGCCCCGCCGCCAGGCCGATCACCGCACGTTCCCAGGCGATCCCGGGGCCGTCGTTGGGCACCAGATTGGGATAGACCGCCCGCACCACATCGCGCGCCGTCATCTCGGCCGAACCGAGGCGCGCCAGCACCTCGTGACGGTCCTCAAGGCGCAGATGCCGCGCCGCGGTATCCAATGCCTTGTCCGTGGCGCGCTTGCCGACATGTTCAAACCCCGACCGCGCCAATTCCTGCCCGAGACGGATGAAGCGTTCGCGATCGACCTCACGCAATGCCCGACGGATCGCCGATTTTGCCTTGCCGGTGGCGGCCATCTCCAGCCAGGTCGCCTGCGGCATCTGGCCCTCGGCGGTGGTGATCTCGACCGACTGGCCGTTTTTGACCCGGGTCCACAGCGGCACCCGCATCCCATCGATCTTGGCCCCGACACAGGCGTTGCCGATCCTGGTGTGGATCGCATAGGCGAAATCAATCGGCGTGGCACCGCGCGGCAGCTTGATCACCTCACCCTTGGGGGTGAAGCAGAATACCTTGTCGGTATACATCTCCAGCTTGACCGCTTCGAGGAAATCCTGGTGATCTTCTTCGCTGTTGAATTGCTCAGTCAGACCAGACAGCCATTTCACCGGGTCGACCGCAAACGGGTTTTCCGCCGGCACCCCGTCGCGATAGGACCAATGCGCGGCCACCCCGGCCTCGGCCATCTCATGCATTTCGCGGGTGCGGATCTGCACCTCGACGCGCTTGCCGTCGCGCCCCGAAACCGTGGTGTGGATCGAGCGATAGCCGTTCGATTTCGGCTGGCTGATGTAATCCTTGAACCGCCCGGGCACCGCCCTCCAGCGCCGGTGGATCACCCCCAGCGCCCGGTAACAGGCATCCTCAGACCCGGTGATGACGCGAAACCCATAGATGTCGGACAGCCGGGAAAACCCGAGGTCCTTTTCCTGCATCTTGCGCCAGATCGAATAGGGTTTCTTGGCGCGGCCCAGGATCTCGGCCTCGATCCCGGCCTCGGCCAGCTCGTTCTGCATATCCGCCGAGATCCGCTCGATCACCCCGCCGGAATCGCTTTGCAGGGTAACGAAGCGGCGCAGGATCGATTGCCGGGCTTCCGGGTTCAGCACCTTGAAAGCCAGATCCTCCAGCTCTTCGCGCATCCATTGCATGCCCATGCGACCGGCCAGCGGCGCAAAGATATCCATGGTCTCGCGGGCCTTCTGGACCTGCTTTTCGCTCCGCATCGCGCGAATGGTGCGCATATTGTGCAGCCGGTCGGCCAGCTTGACCAAAATCACCCGCAGATCTTTGGACATCGCCATCAGCAGCTTGCGAAAGTTTTCCGCTTGCTGGGTTTCGGTCGACGACAATTGCAGCTTGGTCAGTTTGGTGACGCCGTCGACCAGATCGGCGATGTCGTGGCCAAAAATCTTGGCGACTTCGCTGTAACTGGCTGCGGTGTCTTCGATGGTGTCATGCAACAGCGCGGTGATGATCGTCGCATCGTCCAGCTTTTGCTGGGTCAGGATCGCGGCCACCGCCACCGGGTGGCTGAAATAGGGCTCACCGGACTGGCGCAGCTGGCCCTCATGCGCCGCAGCGCCGTATTCATAGGCCCTGCGGATCAGTTTTTCATCGGTCTTGGGATTGTAGGCGCGGACCAGAGCAATCAAGTCGTCAACCGCGATCATGATGCCCTTGTGCCTCTCTGAGTGGGTTCGCCCGTCGGTTAATCCTGCCCCTGGGCTTCCATAAGCTGACGCAGCAAGCGTTCTTCGCTCATGTCGTCCTCGGCCGGTTTGTCGACTTCGGCGCCCATCAGCAACGACATGTTGTCGTCCTCGGGCTCGTCCACCTCGATCTGGTTCTGATTGGCCTCGATCAGGCGCTCGCGAAGTTCGTCGGCGCTTTGGGTCTCGTCGGCGATTTCACGCAGCGCCACGACGGGATTCTTGTCGTTGTCACGGTCGATGGTGATCGGCGACCCGGAAGATACCTCACGCGCACGATGTGCGGCCAGCATCACCAGTTCGAACCGGTTCGGAACCTTGTCGACGCAATCTTCTACGGTCACCCGGGCCATGGTCACTCCAACTCATCAAGGCGGCAGAAAGCGTGTAATAGGCACAGCCCCGCTCAAACACAAGGCGGATCGGCCAGTTTCAGCACGGATTCGACCTCACAAGCGGGCAAATCTGCGCACATTTCCGCGACCGAACGCTCCAGCACCGGGTGCCGCCACGCAGGCGCGATGTCACGAAGGGGAATCAGTACGAAGCCCCGATCCTGCAACCGGGGGTGCGGAAGAACCAGCCGATCGGGGGTGGAATCGCGCTGTTCGGCGGCTGGAATCGCCCACCAGTGCCGCCATGTCGCCCGGTCAGGCAGTACCCGCGCACCCTGCGCCAACAGGTCAAGGTCAAGGGTCCGTGGGCCCCAGCGCTCCTGGCGCTGACGACCACGTAACCGCTCGATATCATGGAATATTGCCAGCACCTCGTCGGGCGATTTGCGGCTGTCAAAGGCGACGGCGGCATTGATGAAATCCGCCCCCGATCCCGCCGGGTAAGCCGGGGTTTGATAGAGCGCACTGACCGCCGTGACCTGAAACCCGACCGAACCGAGGTCGACAACCGCGCGACGCACCACATCCAATGATTGCATGGACCCGTTGGGAGTATTCCCTCCGATTGCAGCGAAGTAACTTTGGGTCAAGGGGACGATTCCTATACTTTTGAACATACCAGCGGGCTTGATGCGTCGCCTGCAAGCACGTATTTTTTACACCTTAGGCTGAACGTAAACGTTTCACACACTCACGGTCGCGTCCGGTCTCAAGTGCTTGGAAGGAATTTTGATGTTTTATAAAGACGAACGGCTGGCGCTGTTCATCGATGGCTCCAATCTTTACGCGGCAGCCAAGGCATTGGGCTTCGACATTGACTATAAGTTGTTGCGGCAGGAATTCATGCGGCGAGGGAAAATGCTGCGTGCGTTCTATTACACCGCACTTCTGGAAAATGAAGAATATTCGCCCATTCGGCCACTGGTGGATTGGTTGCACTACAACGGCTTCAACATGGTGACCAAACCGGCCAAGGAATATACTGACAGCCAGGGTCGGCGTAAGGTCAAGGGCAACATGGACATCGAACTGACCGTCGATGCGATGGAGCTGGCGCCACGGGTGGATCACATCGTGCTGTTTTCCGGCGATGGCGATTTCCGCCCCCTGGTGGAAAGCCTGCAACGCTCGGGCGTCCGGGTTTCGGTGGTGTCGACGATCCGCAGCCAGCCGCCAATGATCGCGGATGAGCTGCGCCGTCAGGCTGACAATTTCATCGAGCTGGACGAGCTGCGCGATGTCATTGGCCGCCCGCCACGTGAACAGACCGAAGACCGGATGCGCGCGATCGCCACTGCGACCTGACGGCGACCCGGCCGCGAATTGACCTGGCCCCGGCCCGCACTGGACGCGGGCCGCTGGCTGGCTTAATCCGGAGATGCCGCACCGCATCTCCGAAGGCTCTCTGATGTCCGACCGACCGCCCCTGACCCTCTACCTGGCCGCGCCGCGCGGATTCTGCGCCGGTGTCGACCGGGCGATCAAGATCGTCGAGATGGCGCTGACCAAATGGGGCGCCCCGGTCTATGTCCGCCATGAAATCGTGCACAACAAATTCGTCGTCGACAGCCTGCGCGAACAGGGTGCGGTGTTTGTCGAAGATCTGGACGAATGCCCGCCCGATCGACCGGTGATCTTTTCCGCGCATGGGGTGCCGAAAAGCGTGCCCGCCGAGGCCGAGCAGCGCCAGATGATCTATGTCGATGCCACCTGCCCGCTGGTCAGCAAGGTGCATATCGAAGCCGAGCGGCACCATGCCGCCGGATTGCAGATCGTGATGATCGGCCATGCCGGCCATCCCGAAACCATCGGCACCATGGGGCAATTGCCTGCGGGCGAGGTGCTGCTGGTGGAAACCGAGGCAGATGTGCAGATGCTCGCGGTCCGCGATCCCGCGCGGCTGGCCTTTGTCACCCAGACCACCCTGTCGATCGATGACACCGCCGGGATCGTCACGGCCCTTCAGGCCCGGTTTCCATCCATTGTCGGGCCCCACAAGGAAGACATCTGTTACGCCACCACCAACCGGCAGGAGGCGGTCAAGGCGATGGCTGGCAAGATCGACGCGATGCTGGTGGTCGGCGCGCCGAATTCATCGAATTCGCGACGTCTGGTCGAGGTCGCAGCGCGCCAGGGCTGTGCCTATGCCCAGCTGGTGCAGCGCGCCGCCGATATCGACTGGCGCGCACTGGACGGCATCCGCGCGATGGGCGTCACCGCCGGGGCCAGCGCGCCGGAGGTGCTGGTGGATGAGGTCATCGCCGCCCTGCGGACCCGTTTCGATGTGCGCGTCGAACTGGTGGAGACCGCCAAGGAAAACGTCGAGTTCAAGGTGCCACGGGTGCTGCGCCAACCGGGCTGATCCGCCGCGGCTGGACCGAATGCGGCGGAACGGGCTTGACGGGTCGGCACCGGCGTGGTGTCTCCTGACCGCCCGTAATACCAGCCGAGGCCGCGACCCATGCCAGATTACCTTGCCTATACCGACGGCGCCTGTTCCGGCAATCCCGGCCCCGGAGGCTGGGGCGTTCTGATGCAGGCCAAGGATGGCGACAGGGTTCTGAAGGAACGCGAATTGTCCGGCGGAGAGCCCGATACCACCAACAACCGGATGGAGCTGATGGCGGCGATTTCGGCGCTTGAGGCGCTGGGACGCGGCACCGCGATCACCATCATCACCGACAGCCAATATGTGAAGAACGGGGTGACCAGCTGGATTCACGGCTGGAAGAAGAACGGCTGGAAGACGGCGGCGAAGAAGCCGGTGAAGAATGCCGAGCTCTGGCAGCGTCTGGACGCGGCGCAGGCGCGCCACGAGGTCACCTGGGCCTGGGTCAAGGGCCATGCCGGGCATCCCGAGAACGAGCGCGCCGATGAGCTGGCCCGGGCCGGGATGGCGCCGTTCAAGTAGAGCTGGAACAATTGGTTTGCGCGGGCGTTGCCCGCGCCGCGGGGGGGGGGGGGGGGGGGGGGGGGGGGGGGGGGGGGGGGGGGGG